>NZ_JAPVQY010000099.1 GCF_027257875.1 Burkholderia sp. IMCC1007 | reverse complement strand
TTTTTTTGTGCGCCCAGCATGGGCGCACTCTAGTGGGTGCAAGTCCCACCGCAAGTTGATCACAGCGAGCGAAGCGAAGCGCAACTGCATGAGGGCGACCGAGTGTGGGGAGGAAGCGTGGAGCGAAACTGCGAGCCGATGAACAAGAACCGGATAGAAGGCGGTGCCGTCCAGGGCGAGCGGGCAAAAAGCCGCGAAGCTCTCGTGATCAAGGGGCGGCGGCGTAGATCCGGCGGCTGTGCAGTGAAGGAGTGCGTTCTTACCTGGGGAGATCCCGCCTCATGCCTGAAAGGGCAACGGCGTCGAGCCGGAGCGGGAAGTCAGCAGAGGCCGTAGTAGTCACAGGATAAGCCGGTGAGGTGGAAGCTGGTGACGAAGGGCCGAACGGAAAGGAGTGTCCAGCGTTATGTCGATGCGGCAGGCAGTGCGTCAGATGCCCGTGCAAACGGGGCGAGCGAGGGAAGCGCGCGGTGAAGCTGCGCGCGTACCTGCTAGCGACGAAGCCTGCTGCCCGCGACATGAATCCGGGGACACAGGGTCAGCGCTGCTGGAAGCGGCTCTGACGAGAGAGAATCTGAAGCAGGCGTTCAAGCGGGTACGGGCTAACAAGGGAGCCGCTGGCGTGGACGGTCTGGACATTGACCAGACGTCGCGTCATCTGGTGACGGCGTGGCCTGCGATCCGTGAACAATTGCTGAAGGGCACGTACCGGCCCAGTCCGGTACGACGGGTGGCGATCCCGAAACCGGACGGAGGCGAGCGTGAGCTTGGCATCCCGACGGTGACGGACCGGCTGATCCAGCAGGCACTGCTGCAGGTGCTGCAGCCAGTTCTGGACCCTACCTTCAGCGAGCACAGCTACGGCTTCCGGCCCGGACGGCGTGCGCACGATGCGGTGCTTGCCGCGCAATCGTACGTGCAGTCGGGACGGCGAACCGTGGTTGACGTTGATCTGGAGAAGTTCTTCGACCGGGTCAACCACGACATCCTGATCGACCGTTTGCAGAAACGCATTGGGGACGCCGGAGTGATCGGGCTGATCCGGGCGTATCTGAACAGCGGCATCATGGCTGACGGGGTGGTCCAGCAACGGGATCAGGGCACGCCGCAGGGCGGACCGTTATCCCCGTTGCTGGCTAATGTTCTGCTTGATGAGGTGGACAAGGAACTGGAGCGGCGGGGCCACTGCTTCGCCCGCTACGCTGACGATGCGAATGTGTATGTTCGCAGCCGTCGTGCGGGCGAGCGGGTGATGGCGCTGTTGCGACGCCTGTATGGTCGGCTGCGCCTGAAGGTCAATGAGACCAAAAGCGCCGTGGCGAGTGTGTTTGGTCGCAAGTTTCTGGGCTACAGCCTGTGGGTAGCTGCGGGCGGTGTGGTCAAACGCAAGGTGGCGGCCAAACCGCTGCTGGCGTTCAAACACCGCATTCGAGAACTGACCCGCCGCTCTGGCGGGCGCGGCATGCCCGAAGTGGTGGAACGGCTACGGGCTTATGTGTTGGGATGGAGGGCGTACTTCCGGTTGGCGCAAACGCCCGGTGTGTGGTTGGCACTGGACGAGTGGTTGCGTCACCGGCTGCGGGCTATCCAGCTTAAACATTGGCGCCGGGGCCCGACCATCTACCGGGAACTTCGTGCGTTGGGGGCGTCGGTCGACGTTGCGCGACAGACGGCGGCGAGCAGCCGCCGTTGGTGGCGTAACAGCGCCCAGTTGCTCAACAGCGCCCTGACCATCGCATACTTCGACCGGCTCGGCGTACCTCGTCTCTCATAACCTCAACTTCTCGAACCGCCCGGTGCGGACCCGCATGCCGGGTGGTGTGGCAGGGGTACGGCCTCATGGCCGTCCCCTATGCCGATCGCCCCGCGTCATGGCGCGGCGTTGGCCGTCACGTGCTCGACGGCATCGACGAACGCGCGCTTGATCGCGCTGTCGAGGTCGGTCCACGCGAGGCCGATGCCGGTGCGGTGGCCCGCGAGGTCGAGCGGCCGCGCGAGCACGTTCGGCGGCAGCGCGCTCGCGGCTTCCGCCGGAATCAGCCCGATCCCCATCCCCGCCGCGACGAGCGCGAGCATCGTCGTGAATTCGCCGAATTCCTGCGCGATCTCGAGCGTCGTCCCCGCGCGGCTCAGCGCGAGCAGCATGTCGTCGTGAAAGCCGGGCGCGTAACGGCGCGCGAGCGCGAATGCGGGCTGGCCGCGCAACGCGGCCGGCGCGATCGCTGCATGCGCGGCGAGCGGATGGTCGAGCGGCAGCGCGACCACGAAGCCTTCCTCCAGCACCACGCGCGTGTCGATGCCCGCATACGCGGCCGGCAGCCGGATCATCCCGAAGTCCATGCGCCGGTCGCGCAGCGCCGCGATCTGGTCGGGTGTCGGCATGTCCTTCAGTTCGAGCGTGATCAGCGGGTAGCGCTCGCGCATCGTGCGCAGCACGTCCGGCAGCAGCGCGGGCAGCACCGACGACACGAACGCGATGCGCAGCGTGCCGATCTCGCCGCGGCTCGACAGCCGCGCCATCTGCTCCGCGCGCGCCGCCTGCTGCAGCGTCGCCCGCGCTTCGGGCAGGAACACGCGCCCGGTGTCGCTGAGTTCGACCTTGTGGCGGTCGCGCTCGAACAGGCGCGCGCCCAGTTCGTCCTCGAGCGCCTTGATCTGCATGCTCAGCGCGGACTGGACGATGAACAGGCGCTGCGCGGCGCGCCCGAAATGCAGCTCTTCCGCGAGCGTGACGAAGGCGCGCAATTGCTTGAGTTCCATGGTCGGCGGCCGGCTGGGGACGGTGATCGGATTTCATGATAACCGGATCAAAAAAGACCATTGGCGCGATCCCCGGCCGAGCGCCGAAGATAGTCTCAACGCGAGACCGGCCGCGATGGGCGGTCGGCTCGTCCGGTATGAGGAGACCTGCATGACCCACGCGCTTGACCGGTTCCGCCTTGACGGCCGCCGCGCACTGATCACCGGTTCCGGACGCGGGATCGGACTGACGCTCGCTCGCGGGCTCGCCGAAGCCGGCGCGGCGATCGTAATCAACGATCGCAATGAGCAGAAGGCCGCGGCGCTCGCGCGCCACTTCCGCGAGGAAGGCTTCGCCGCCGATCACGCGGTGTTCGACGTTGCCGAGCACGCGCAGGTGCGCGCGGCGATCGACGATTTCGAGGCGCGCGTCGGCGCGATCGACATCCTCGTGAACAACGCGGGCATCCAGCGCCGCGCGCCGCTCGACGCATTCGAGCCGGACGACTGGCACGCGCTGATGCGCGTGAATCTCGACGGCGTGTTCAATACGTCGCAGGCGGTGGCGCGCCACATGATCGCGCGCGGCCGCGGCAAGATCATCAACCTCTGTTCGGTGCAGAGCGAGCTCGCGCGGCCGACGATCGCGCCGTATGCGGCGACGAAGGGCGCGGTGCGGATGCTGACGAAAGGGATGTGCGCCGACTGGGCGCGCCACGGCATCCAGGCGAACGGGCTCGCGCCCGGGTATTTCGAAACCGAACTGAATCGCGCGCTGGTCGACGACGCGGCGTTCTCGGACTGGCTGTGCAAGCGCACGCCGGCCGGCCGCTGGGGCAAAGTCGACGAGCTGTGCGGCGCGGCGATTTTCCTCGCGTCGGCGGCGTCCGATTTCGTGAACGGCCAGACGCTGTTCGTCGACGGCGGCCTGACCAGCGCCGTCTGAGCGGCGGTGCTTGCGCCGTGTGCGCAGCCTCGTCGAGCCGGTTCGGGCCGGCATCCGAATTCCCAGTAGAGCCCGCCGCACGAGCGGGCCGATGTCCGGCGCATCCTGCGCCGGGTTCCGGAACGGAAGGCAGCAGACAGGAGACAACGATGGACCGCAATTCCCCGCCGCTTGCGCGGCGCGATGCAATGGCCGCCGCACCGGCCGACAGCGCCGAGCGACACGGTGTCGACCGGAAGCAGCTCAACCGTGCGGCATGGACCTGCTCGCTCGGCAGCGCGCTCGAATACTACGATTTCGCGCTGTACACGCTCGCGTCGGCGCTGGTCTTCGGACCACTGTTCTTTCCGTCGCAAACCGTCGAGACGCGGCTGATCGCGAGCTTCGGCACGTATTTCGTCGGCTTCGCGGTGCGCCCGCTCGGCGGCGTCGTGTTCGGCGTGCTCGGCGACCGGATCGGCCGCAAGTTCGTGCTGACCGCGACGGTGCTGCTGATGGGCATCGCCAGCACGCTGATCGGCGTACTGCCGACCTATGCGAGCGCCGGCTACTGGGCGCCCGCGCTGCTTGTGCTGCTGCGCATCCTGCAGGGCCTCGGCGCCGGCGCGGAGCAGGCCGGCGCGGCGGTGCTGATGACCGAATACGCACCGCCGGGCAAGCGCGGCTTCTACGCGTCGCTGCCGTTTCTCGGGATCCAGCTCGGCACGGTGCTCGCGGCGGCCGTCTATTTCCTGTTGCTCGCGAACCTCGAGCACGTCACGGACGGCTGGGGCTGGCGCGTGCCGTTCCTGTTCAGCGCGGTGATCGTCGCGGTCGGGGTCTACATGCGGGCGCGGCTGCACGAATCGCCGACCTTCGTCCGGCTCGAAAAGCGCGCGCAGGTGTGCGCGAATCCGCTGAAGAGCGCCGTCCGGCATTCGAAGCGCACGCTCTTGATCGGCATCGGGCTGCGGATGGCCGAGAACGGGGGCTCGTCGATCTACCAGGCGCTCGCGGTCAGCTATCTCGCCGGCGTGATCGGGATGAAGGGGCCGATCGGCGCGCTCGCGCTGGTATGTGCGGCCACCGTCGGCGCATGCACGGTACCGATCGCGGGGCGACTGAGCGACCGCTTCGGCCGCGTGCGCGTGTACCGCACGTTCGCATGGCTGCAGCTCGCGCTCGCATTCCCGGTGTGGTGGATCTTCAGCCAGGGGAACGTGGTGGCGAGCGTGATCGCGATCTCCGTCGCGCAAGGCTTCGCGAACTGGGGGATGCTCGGCGCGCAGGCCGCGTTGCTGCCGGAATTGTTCGGCGCGCGGCATCGCTACATGGGCGTGTCGTTTGCGCGCGAAGTGTCGGCCGTGCTCGCCGGCGGCATCGCGCCGCTGATCGGCGCGACGCTGATCGCGACCGTGATCGCGCTGCACGGCGGCGATCGCGCGGCCGGCGTGCATGCGTGGGTGCCGATCGCCGCGTACCTGGTGCTGCTCACGCTGGTCACGCTGTACACCACCGCGCGGATGCCGGAGACGCTGAATCGCGATCTCGACGATCCGCTCGACGCAGCGCAGGCGCAGCCGGCCGCGGCCGCCGAGCCGCTCGCGCGGCATGCATGAGCGCGCCGGGCGGCGGACGCGGCCCGGCACGCATTCCGATTTCACCTCATTTCGACAGGAGCAAGCGCAGATGGCGCGCGATTCGACCCGGCGGCCCGAGCTGCTGATGACGGGCCCCTATCAGCCGTGGGACGACGCATGGCTGTCCACCGGCTACCACGTCCACCGGCTGTGGGAGGCAGCCGACCGCGCGACGTTTGTCGCCGAACACGGCGCCGGCGTGCGCGCGATCGCGACGCGCGGCGACCTCGGCGCCGATGCGGCGCTGATCGCCGCACTGCCGCAGCTCGAGATCATCTCGTGCTACGGCGTGGGCACCGACGCGATCGATCTCGCGGCGGCACGCGAGCGCGGCATCCGCGTGACCAATACACCGGACGTGCTGACCGGCGACGTCGCCGATCTCGGCGTCGGGCTGACGCTCGCGCTGCTGCGCCGGATCGGCGCCGGTGACGCGCACGTGCGCGCCGGCGCGTGGCGCGACGGCGACATGCCGCTCGTCACGCGCCTGTACGGCAAGCGCGTCGGCATCGTCGGCTTCGGCCGGATCGGCACGACGCTCGCGCGCCGGCTGTCCGGCTTCGACGTCGACCTCGGCTATTTCGACGTCGCGCCGCGCGCGGGCAGCCTGCATCGTTTCTTCGGGCAACTGACCGAGCTGGCCGGCTGGTGCGACGTGCTGATCGTCACGCTCGCGGGCGGCGCGTCGACGCGCCATCTCGTCGACGCGGCCGTGCTCGACGCACTCGGCCCGTGCGGCTATCTGGTGAACGTGTCGCGCGGCACGACCGTCGACGAGCCCGCGCTGCTCGACGCGCTCGAGCGCGGGGCGATCGCCGGCGCGGCGCTCGACGTGTTCTGGAACGAACCGAACATCGACCCGCGTTTTCTCGCGCTGCAGAACGTGCTGCTGCAGCCGCATCACGCGAGCGGCACCGTCGAGACGCGTCGGGCGATGGGCTGGCTCGTGCGCGACAACCTCGCCGCGCACTTCGCCGGCGAGCCGCTGCTCACGCCGGTCGTCTGAGGAGGGGAGTCATGCGGATGCGTTGCATGTGTGTGGTGATCCACGGGCCGAACGATCTGCGGCTCGAAGAGCAGGACGCCGGCGAGATCGGCCCGGGCCAGGTGCGCGTCGATGTCGCGATGGGCGGCATCTGCGGCTCCGACCTGCATTATTTCCGACACGGCGGCTTCGGCGCGATCCGGTTGCAGCAGCCGATGGTGCTCGGCCATGAAGTGGCCGGCACGGTGGCGGCGGTCGCGCCGGACGTGACGGCGGTGAAGGTCGGTGATCGCGTCGCGGTCAATCCGAGCCGGCCTTGCGGCGCGTGCCGCTACTGTCTCGAAGGGTTGCCGAATCAGTGTCTCGACATGCGCTTCTACGGCAGCGCGATGCGCATGCCGCACGTGCAGGGCGCGTTTCGCAACGCGCTCGTGTGCGACGCCGCGCAGTGCGTGAAAGTGGCCGATCACGTGCCGCTGTCGCTGGCGGCGCTCGCCGAGCCGTTCGCGGTCGGGCTGCACGCGGTGTCGCGCGCGGGGCCGCTGATCGGCCGGCGTGTGCTGGTGTCTGGGTGCGGGCCGATCGGCGTGCTGGCGGTCGCGGCGGCGCGCGTGCACGGCGCGGCGGAGATCGTCGCGACCGACGTGGTCGATGTGCCGCTCGACGTGGCGCGCGCGCTCGGCGCCGATCAGACGATCAACGCGGCGACCGACAGCGGCTGGGTCGCGCGCTACGGCGCCGACAAGGGGACGTTCGACGTGATGATCGAGTGTTCCGGCAATGCGCGCGCGCTGCGCGACGGCCTCGACGTGATGCGGCCGCGCGGCGTCGTCGTGCAGCTCGGGCTCGGCGGCGACGTCAGCCTGCCGCAGAACGTGGTGGTCGCGAAGGAGCTGTCGATCTGCGGCTCGTTCCGCTTCCACGCGGAGTTCGCGCTCGCCGTGCAGTTGATCAATGCGGGGCGCGTCGATCTCGCGCCGGCCGTGACGCGCGTGTTTCCGATGCGCGACGCGAACGATGCGTTCGAGCTGGCCGGCGACCGGCAGCGCGCGATGAAGGTGCTGATCGATTTCGCGGATGCGACGGCATGACCGCTCGCTGACGGCGCGCGCCGCGCGCATGGGGAAAAGGCACGCCCGCGATGCGCGGCGCGTGCCTTTTTCTCGGGCGGCGCGAAAGCCGGTTACTGCGTGTGGCGCAGCCAATGCCTGGGCCGCACATGCTCCTTCGCCATATCCGCTCTTTCCTGGCCGTCGCCGAGCAGCGCAGCTTCAGGCGCGCGGCCGACGCGCTGCACGTGTCGCCGCGGACGCTGTCGCAGCAGGTGCGCCAGTTCGAGGACATGCTGGGCGTGCAGCTGTTCGACCGCTCGGGCCGCACGGTGCGGCTCACCGAGTTCGGCGAAGTCTATGCGCGCCACGCGCGCGCGGCGCTGCAGGAGCTCGATACCGGGCAGCGCGCGCTGGTGCTCTGCGCTCAAACGCTCAAACGCTCAAACGCTCAAACGCTCAAACGCGCGGCGTCGGGAAGAAGATGCCCGCGCGCTGCGCGGCGTTGGCGATGTGCGTCTCGATCGCGGTGCCCGCGGCAGCCGCGTCGCGCGCGATGAATGCATCGACGATCGCGCGGTGCTCGTGCCACGTCGTCAGCAACAGCTCGCGCCGGTAGAACGGCATGCGCTGGCTTTCCTTCATGATGTCCGCGCTGCTGCGCAGCACCGATTCGATCGCCGCGTTGCCCGCGACATGGATGATCCGCATGTGGAAGTCGAAGTCGAGCTGCGACGCCTCGTCGAGCGCGCTCTCGGTCAGCGCGACGTGCAGGTCGGCGAGGTTGTTCTCGAACCATGCGATGTCGTCGTCGGTGACGACGTGTGCCGCCATGCGCGCGGCAAACCCCTCGAGCGCATAGCGCATCTGGTAGGTATCGGGCGGCGACGACTGCTCGGCGAATTGCCACGCATGCGCGGCCGTCGCCTGCGCGCTTTCGACATAGACGCCCTTGCCGGCGCGGATCCGCAGCATCCCGAGCGCCTCGAGCGTCGACAACGCCTCGCGCAGCGACGCGCGGCTGATTTCGAGCTCCTCGGAGAGCTGGCGCTGGGCCGGCAGCAGGCTGCCGACCGGATACACGCCTGCCTCGATCCGGTCGCGGATCGTCGCGATGGCAGCGTCGGTCACGGTGTGTGGAACGTTCTTCATGATGTGAGCGATGGCCGGTCTGACCAGCATTGTAATCCGCACGCGGGCGGTGCACGAGCGGCCTACGGGTAAGCCACGATCCGGCCCGATTCAACGCGTTCCGACCGCGGCCGAGGGGCGGGAAATCCCTATTTTATTCGTCCTTGACGCGACTATATCGGCTTCCTACTATCCACCATAACATCACTGGTCTTACCAGTATGAACAGACGAAACTGCAACCGTTGGATCGGGAGAGCGCCGTGTCGAAATTCCTCAATTCGCTGTTTGGCCGAGTAGTCGTCGCACTGATACTAGGGGTCGCGCTCGGCGCGTTCTTCCCGCATTTCGCCGAGTCGCTGCGGCCACTCGGCGACGGCTTCCTGAAGCTCATCAAGATGGTCATCGGCCCGATCGTGTTCTGCGTCGTGGTCAGCGGGATGGCCAATGCGGGCGACCTGAAGAAGGTCGGCCGGGTCGGCCTGAAGGCGGTCGTCTACTTCGAGGTGATGACGACGCTCGCGCTCGGCATCGGGCTCGTGCTCGCGTGGCTCACGCGCCCGGGCGTCGGGATGAACATCGACCTGCGCTCGCTCGACGCGGCGTCGCTGTCGACGTACGCGAAGAACGCCGAAAGCCTGAAGGACACGGCCGGCTACCTGATGAAGATCATCCCCGAGACCGCGATCGACGCGTTCGCGAAGGGCGACATCCTGCAGATCCTCGTGTTCGCGGTGCTGTTCGGCTCCGCGCTGTCGCTGCTCGGCGACAAGGCGCAGCGCGTCAACTCGCTGATCGAGGAACTGTCGCACGTGTTCTTCCGCATCATTGGCTTCATCATCAAGCTCGCGCCGCTCGGCGTGCTCGGCGCGATCGCGTTCACGACCGGCAAGTACGGCGTCGCGTCGCTCAAGCAGCTCGGCTATCTCGTCGCGGTGTTCTACCTGAGCTGCTTCGTGTTCGTCACGGTCGTGCTCGGCACGGTGATGCGGCTCGCGGGCTTCTCGGTGTTCAAGCTGATCCGCTACCTGCGCGAGGAACTGTCGATCGTGCTCGGCACGGCGTCGTCGGATGCGGTGCTGCCGCAGGTGATGAGCAAGCTCGAATACATGGGCATCAAGGATTCGACGGTCGGCCTCGTGATCCCGACCGGCTATTCGTTCAACCTCGACGGCTTCTCGATCTACCTGACGCTCGCCGTGCTGTTCATCGCGCAGGCCACCAACACGCCGCTGTCCACGCATGACCTGATCGTCGTGCTGCTCGTGTCGCTCGTCACGTCGAAGGGCGCGCACGGGATTCCCGGCTCGGCGATCGTGATCCTCGCCGCGACGCTGTCGGCGATCCCAGCGATTCCAGTGCTCGGCCTCGTGCTGATCCTGCCGGTCGACTGGTTCGTCGGCATCGCCCGCGCGCTGACCAACCTGATCGGCAACTGCGTCGCGACGGTGGTCGTCGCGGTGTGGGAGCACGACATCGACCGGGCCCGTGCGAAGCGCGTGCTGAACCGCGAACTGCGCTACGTGCCCGACGCGCCGGGCAGCGCCGCACCGGTGGCAGGCGACCAGGCTCACGCGCTCTGAGCGCGACGCTCGCGCGGCGCGGCGCTTCGTGGCCGAACCGCACAAATGCACTCATGCGACCGGCGCACCGACGCGCCGGCGCCTACCCCAAATAGTGGAGACGACATGGCAGCCCCCATCCTCGATCCGAACGCGCCGGCCTTCACGCGGCGTTACATGAACCTCGCCGACCCGCGCCTGGGCGCGCAGGCGCTCTTCGCCAGCGACGAGTTCTTCGCGCCGAAGGAGCGCATGCTCAATCCCGAGCCGGCCGTGTTCATTCCCGGCAAGTACGACGATCACGGCAAGTGGATGGACGGATGGGAGACGCGCCGCAAGCGCACCACCGGCCACGACTTCTGCGTGGTGAGGCTCGCGCGGCCGGGCGTGATTTACGGCGTCGATCTCGACACGAGCCACTTCACCGGCAACTTCCCGCCGGCCGCGTCGATCGAGGCCTGCGCGGCGGACGGCGACACGCCGCCGGACGACGCCGCATGGCGCACGATCGTCCCCGCGACGACGCTGCAGGGCAATTCGCACCACTACGTGAGCGTCGACGATGCGCAGCCCTATACGCACCTGCGCGTGAACCTGTATCCGGACGGCGGCCTCGCGCGGCTGCGCGTGTACGGCCAGCCGCAGCGCGACTGGCGCCATGTGCCGGCCGGCGAGCTCATCGATCTCGCGGCGATCGAGAACGGCGGCTACCTGGTGGCGGCGAACAACCAACACTTCGGGCCGGCCTCGCAGATGCTGATGCCGGGGCGCGGCGCGAACATGGGCGACGGCTGGGAAACGCGGCGCCGCCGCGAGCCCGGCAACGACTGGGCGATCGTCGCGCTGGCGCGCCCGGGCATCATCCGGCGCGTCGAGGTCGATACGGCGTTCTTCAAGGGCAATTTCCCCGACCGCTGCTCGCTGCAGGCCGCGCACGTCACGGGCGGCACCGACGATTCGCTCGTCACGCAGGCGATGTTCTGGGCCGAACTGCTCGGCGAGCAGAAGCTGCAGATGGATCACGTGCACACGTTCGACCAGCTCGCGGCGCTCGGCCCCGTCACGCACGTGCGCTTCAACATCTTCCCGGACGGCGGCGTGTCGCGGCTGCGTCTGTGGGGCGAGCCGGCTTGACGGAGGGCGAAGGCATGAGCGGACCCCATATCCTGCGCGTCGAGCGCCTGACCCGCGAAGCGTTCGCGCCGTTCGGCGACGTGATCGCGCTCGAAGGCGCGCGGCATTTCCCGATCAACGGCGGCACGACCGAGCGTTTCCACGATCTTGCGACGATCGACGTGTGCGCGGACGGCGGCCGGCCGCTCGTCAGCGTGTTTCGTGCGCAGCCGCGCGCGCTGCCGGTCGCGATCACGCTGATGGAGCGCCACCCGCACGGCAGCCAGGCGTTCATCCCGCTGGCGGCCGTGTCGCGCTACGCGATCGTCGTCGCGCCGGCCGGCGAATTCCGGCCCGACGCGATGCGCGCGTTCCTGGCCGAAGGCTGGCAGGGCGTCAATTATGCGAAGGGCGTGTGGCACCACCCGCTGCTCGCGCTCGACGCGGTCAGTGATTTCGTGATCGTCGATCGCGGCGGCCCGCAGCCGAACTGCGACGAGATCCCGCTCGACGACGCGTGGGCGCTCGAGTTCGAACCGGCCTGCGCGAGCACGGCCTGACGCACGGCGCGGCCGGCATAGGCGCGGCCAGCATCGGCGCGCCCGGCAGCGGGTGCCATGCGGCAACCCGCGTGCAGCCGGACGACCGAATACGTTTCCGTACGGGCCCGCGTGTCACGCGGGCCTCGTCGCATGGGTTCTGTCGCTGAAAACAACGCGGCCCGGACGGCGAGATGCCGGCCGGGCCGTCGCGCTTGCGCGATGGGTGCGGATCAGTGCTTGCGGTGCGGGCAGTTCTCGGTCGTGCAGGAACCGTACATCGCGAGCGAGTGCTCCTGGAGCCGGAAGCCGCGTTCCTTTGCGATCGCTTGCTGGCGGCCTTCGATCTCGGCGTCGAAGAATTCCTCGACGCGGCCGCAATCGAGGCACACGAGGTGATCGTGGTGCGAACCTTCGTTCAGTTCGAACACGGCCTTGCCGGATTCGAAGTTGCTGCGCGTGAGCAGGCCTGCCTGCTCGAACTGCGTCAGCACGCGGTAAACCGTGGCGAGCCCGATGTCGAGTTGTTCGTTGAGCAGGTTCCGGTAGACGTCTTCGGCCGTCAGGTGACGCACGGGGGTCTGCTGGAAGATCTCGAGAATCTTGAGGCGCGGTAGGGTGGCCTTTAGCCCGATATTCTTGAGATCCGTCGGATTGGTCATGGCTAGGCATCCCTAGAGTACAATGCAGGGCTTCAATGTTACCGGCTTTTCGCCGTTCCAGAAACACGCGCGGCTCGCGACGCGGGCCAGCACGGTGACGGAAATGTTCCCGGAATCTCTTTCGCACTTTCAGAGGAGTCGCATGCGGAGTGCCATCATCGCTGCCGCCGCCGTTGCCGCGCTGGCTGGTTGTTCGTCGTACGACAGCGTGACGCAGCGCATCGCGCAGAGCATCACGCCCTATCGGATCACTGTCGTGCAAGGCAACTTCGTGTCGCAGGAAAAGGCCGCGCAGCTGCAGGCCGGGATGTCGCGCGAGCAGGTGCGCGCGTTGCTCGGCACGCCGCTGCTGGCCGACATGTTCCATGCCGACCGCTGGGATTACCTCTTTTACTTCAAGCGCGGCTCGACGGCGGTCGTCCAGCAGCGCGACCTCGTGCTGACGTTCTCGGGCGACCGGCTCGCGAGCTGGTCGGGTGCCGAGAACCTGCCTTCCGAGCTCGACCTGCTGGCCGATATCGACGGCGATCGCGGCGGCAAGAAGGCGAAGGCCGCAGCCGCGGCGAAGAAGGCGTCCGAAGCCGCTGCCGCGAGCGCCGCGCAGGCCACCGCGGCCGCGAGCCCGGCCGCCGAGCCGGCATCCGGTGCGGTGCTCGACCAGGACGCGAACGCGCAGGCCGCACGCGCGGCGAACCGCGCGACCAACCAGGTATCGGGGCAGGGCACGGCCGCGCGCCGCTTCACGCCGTCCGCGCAGGCTTCGAGCGGTGCGCCGGTGCCGGGCGGCCAGCCGCCGGGCGCCGCGCCGGCGATCCAGCCGCAGTTCCAGTTCCATCGTCCGCCGCCGCCGAACGTGTCGAACGAGACCGCGCAGCCCGTCGGCCCGCAGGGCTCGGACACGCTGCAGAACCAGCCGCTCACCGCGCCGGCGCAGTAAGGGGCCGGCGTGCGGAAACGGGGCGGCATGCGCCGCCCGCCTCTAGACCTGTCGTGTAGAAAGCCATGAAGATTGCGATTGCCGGTGCATCGGGCCGTATGGGCCGGATGCTGATCGAAGCCGTTCTCAACGATGCCGACGCGCAGCTCGTCGGCGCGCTCGACCGCGCCGATTCGCCGTTCCTCGGCCAGGACGCGGGCGCGTTCCTCGGCAAGGAAACCGGGATCAAGCTGACCGACGACCTCGACGCCGTGTTCGCGCAGGCCGACTACCTGATCGATTTCACGCGTCCGGAGGGCACGATGGCGCACGTCGACGCCGCGCTGCGCCACGACGTGAAGCTCGTGATCGGCACGACCGGCTTCACCGCCGAGCAGAAGGCGGCGTTGCAGGCGGCGGCAGGCAAGATCGGCATCGTGTTCGCGGCGAACATGAGCGTCGGCGTGAACGTCACGCTGAAGCTGCTCGAATTCGCGGCGAAGCATTTCTCGCACGGCTACGACATCGAGATCATCGAAGCGCATCACCGCCACAAGGTCGATGCGCCGTCGGGCACCGCGCTGATGATGGGCGAGGCCGTCGCCGGTGCGCTCGGGCGCTCGCTCGACGACTGCGCGGTGTACGGCCGCCACGGCGTGACGGGCGAACGCGATCCGTCGACGATCGGCTTCGCGGCGGTGCGCGGCGGCGACATCGTCGGCGACCACACCGTGCTGTTCGCCGGGATCGGCGAGCGCATCGAGATCACGCACAAGTCGTCGAGCCGCGTGTCGTACGCGCAGGGCGCGTTGCGCGCGGTCCGCTTCCTGTCGGCGCGCGGCGCCGGCCTGTTCGACATGCAGGACGTGCTCGGCCTGCGCTGAGCCCCACGGGGAAACTCCGATGGCCATTCCCACCGGCGTTGTCCACTACCTCGAAAGCGGCGATGCGATCACGCACGGCGTCGCGTACGTGCTGCTGGCGATGTCCGTCGCCAGCTGGTGCTTCCTCCTCATGAAAGCCTGGCTCCTGGTCCGCGCGAAGCGGCAGGGGCCGCGCGCGCTCGCCGCGTTCTGGCGCGCGCCGTCGCTTGACGCGGGCATCGCCGCGCTCGTCGGCACCGATCGCGAACGCGTGTTCGTGCCGCTCGCCGAAGCCGCGCGCGACGCGGCCGACGAGCACGATCCGGCCGCGCTGGCCGCCCGCGTCGAGCGCAGCGAACGCGTGCTGCGCGCGCTGCGTCATGCGATGCTGCGCTCGCAGCGGCGCCTCGAATTCGGCCAGGTGCTGCTCGCGTCGATCGGCAGCACCGCGCCGTTCGTCGGGCTGCTCGGCACGGTGTGGGGCATCTATCACGCGCTCGGCAGCATCGCCGCGAGCGGGCAGGCGCAGATCGAGAACGTCGCGGGGCCGGTCGGCGAGGCGCTGATCATGACCGCGTTCGGGCTGGTCGTCGCGATTCCCGCGGTGCTCGCGTACAACATCCTCGGCCGGCTCGTCCGGCAACTCGCCGAGGAACTCGACGGCTTCGCACGCGACCTGCACGTATTCGTGTGCGCGCAGGGCGCCTGACGCGCCGGCTCCGGAGGAACGACCATGGCATTCGGCGGGCTCGAGCACCACAAGACGTCCGCGCCGATGGCGGAGATCAACATGACGCCGCTGATCGACGTGATGCTCGTGCTGCTCGTCATCTTCATCATCACCGCGCCGCTGATGACGCACGCGATCCGGCTCGACCTGCCGAAGGTCGCGGCGAGCGTCGCGCGCGACACGCCGCAATCCGTCACGCTGTCGATCGACGACGCGGGCAAGCTGTACTGGGACGATGCGCCCGTGGCGCTCGACGCGCTGCCCGCGCGGTTCAAGGCCGCCGCCGCGGGCGCCACGCCGCCCGAGCTGCGGCTGCGCGCGTCGCGCGCGACCCGCTACGACGTGATCGCGCAGGTGATGGGCGACGCGCAGGCCGCAGGGCTCACGCGGATCGGCTTCGTCACCGACATGCCGCCGGCGGGCGCCGCCGCGCCGGCCGCGCAACGCTGACGCGCCGGCGAACCGC
>NZ_JAPVQY010000098.1 GCF_027257875.1 Burkholderia sp. IMCC1007 | reverse complement strand
CACGGGCACCGGCGTGCCGGGCTTCGCGCTGCCGCAAGGCAAGGCGCCCGGCGCGAACCTCGCGCCGTCCGCGCCGACGCACGTGCTGTCGCTCGGCAACCGCGTGCCGGCGCTCGCGCCGCATGCGGCCGCGCAGAACGGGCTGCCGGACAACGCGGTGTCGATCGCGCCCGCGTTCGAGCCGCGCGTCGGCGGCGCGGCGCTCGGCGTGCCGCAGGCGAATGCGGCCGTATCGGAAGGCGCGGTGAAAACTGCGCCGACTGCGTCGCCTTACTACTTCACCGACGGTTCGCTGCAGGGCTGGCATGCGACGCCGCGGGACTTCGTCGTGCCGTCGAACGGCCTCGCGTCGCCCGAAGCGTTCGGGCTGCCGGGCGACGACGCGCTGCGCGAGCTGCTGGCCGTGCATCGCGACGCACCGGTTGCGCGTGCAACGGGTGCGGACGTCCCGCGCTATTTCATCGACGATGCGCATGCGGCCGAGCCGCACGGCAACCTGCATCGCGGCGCGCATCCGCCGTTCGACGTGAACGCGGTTCGCCGCGATTTCCCGATCCTGCAGGAACGCGTGAACGGCAAGCAGCTCGTCTGGTTCGACAACGCGGCGACGACGCACAAGCCGCAGGCCGTGATCGACCGTCTCGCGTATTTCTACGCGCACGAGAACTCGAACATTCACCGCGCCGCGCATGCGCTGGCCGGCCGCGCGACGGACGCGTACGAACATGCGCGCGACACCGTGCGGCGCTTCATCGGCGCATCGTCGCCGGACGAGATCGTGTTTGTGCGCGGCACGACCGAGGCGATCAACCTGATCGCGAAGACGTGGGGTGTGCAGAACGTTGGCGAAGGCGACGAGATCGTCGTGTCGCATCTCGAGCATCACGCGAACATCGTGCCGTGGCAGCAGCTCGCCGCGCAGAAGGGCGCGAAGCTGCGCGTGATTCCGGTCGACGATTCGGGGCAGGTGCTGCTCGACGAATACCGGAAGCTGCTCAACGATCGCACGAAGATCGTGTCCGTCACGCAGGTGTCGAATGCGCTCGGGACGGTCGTGCCGGTGAAGGAGATCGTCGAGCTCGCGCATCGCGCGGGCGCGAAGGCGCTCGTCGACGGCGCGCAGTCGATCTCGCACATGCGCGTCGACGTGCAGACGCTCGATGCGGATTTCTTCGTGTTCTCGGGGCACAAGATCTACGGGCCGACCGGGATCGGCGTCGTGTACGGCAAGCGCGCGATTCTCGACGACATGCCGCCATGGCAGGGCGGCGGCAACATGATCGCGGACGTGACGTTCGAGCGCACGGTGTTCCAGCCGCCGCCGAACCGCTTCGAGGCCGGCACCGGCAACATCGCGGACGCGGTGGGGTTGGGTGCGGCGCTCGATTACGTGAACCGCGTCGGCATCGAGAACATCGCGCGCTACGAACACGATCTGCTTGCGTATGCAACGAGCGTGCTCGCGCCGGTGCCGGGCGTGCGGCTCGTCGGCACCGCGCGCGACAAGGCGAGCGTGCTGTCGTTCGTGTTGAAGGGCTATGAGACCGAGGAAGTCGGGCAGGCGCTGAACGAAGAGGGTATCGCGGTGCGTTCGGGGCATCACTGCGCGCAACCGATCCTGCGGCGTTTCGGGCTCGAAGCGACGGTGCGGCCGTCGCTGGCGTTCTACAACACGTGCGATGAAGTCGATGCGCTCGTGCGTGTCGTGAAGAGGCTGGCGACGCGGCGTTGAGTCGCGCTGCGAGCGACAAGGCCGCTTGCGGGTGTCGTCGATGACGCCCGCAAGCGGCCCTTTTCATGGCGCGCGTCCGATGCGGTCCGACGCACACCGCCGAGCTCGATCGTGGAGACGCGCTTTGGACGACGCGACGCGGCTCGTGGTCCGCTATCCGCAGTAACGGCGCTACTGCCTGCATCAACGCCCCGCGAGCATCCTCCCGCCGAGCCCCATCAGCAGCAGCCCGGCCGTCGTATCGAGCACGGCCTTGCGCCGAATCAGCAGCCCGCGCACCGACGGGTGCGACGCGAGCAGCGCCATCGTGCAATACCATGCGCCCGAGATTCCGATCGACAGCACGACGACCGCGAGATCGAGCCACGCCGACGCGTGCGCCGGCACCATCAACGCGAAGATACTGCCGTAGAACGCGACGGATTTCGGGTTCGTCATGCTGACGACATAGCCCTTCTTCGCGGCGCTCCAGTCGGAGGACACGAGCGGTGCGGACGCAGGCAACGGCTTGCGCGCGGTCAGCACCATTTTCAGGCCGAGCCAGATCAGGTACGCGGCGCCGGCCAGCCGCAGCGCGGTGTGCACCCACGCGACGTGGGTGACGAGCAGGCTCAGCCCGGCGATTGCGATAGCGGCCCAGGTGCCGGAGGCCGCGGAGAGGCCGAGCCCCGTCATCACGCCAGCGCGGCGTGACATGACAGCAGTCGACGTGACGATCACGAAATTCGGGCCGGGGCTGGCGACGCTCAGCAGCAGGACGCCGGCGAGCGGCAGCAGGGTATTGGCGATGAGCGACATGGCGTGGAAGCGGCGCGGCGGAACGGGTCTTCATCTTACCCGAGCGCGACAGTCGGCCGGTCCGTCCCGGTATTGCAGCACGCCAAAGCAAGCAACGCGTGACGACTTTCATCGTCACGCGTTGCAGGGTGCTGCCGGACCGCGCGCACGCCGGCGAACCGGCGCGCACACTGCATCGTCAGAAATCGAACCCGGGCCCGCCCGCGCCCGGGCCGCCCGGCGCGGCGGCCGGCGCCGCATCCTTCGGCGCTTCGTGCACGGTCGCATCGGTCGTCAGCAGCAGCCCGGCCACCGACGCCGCGTTCTGCAGTGCCGTGCGCGTGACCTTGGTCGGATCCAGCACGCCCGATTCGACGAGGTCGCCGTACTCGCCGGTCTGCGCGTTGTAACCGAAGTTGCCCGATCCTTCGGCGACCCTCGCGACGACCACGCTCGCTTCCTCGCCCGCATTCGTGACGATCTGGCGCAGCGGTTCCTCGAGCGCGCGCAGCACGATCTTGATGCCCGCGTTCTGGTCGGCATTCGCGCCGTTGAGTTCGCGGATCGCCTGCCGCACGCGGATCAGCGCGACGCCGCCGCCCGGCACGATGCCTTCCTCGACGGCCGCGCGCGTCGCGTGCAGCGCGTCGTCGACGCGATCCTTCTTCTCCTTGACCTCGATCTCGGTCGCACCGCCGACCTTGATCACCGCGACGCCGCCCGCGAGTTTCGCGACGCGTTCCTGCAGCTTTTCACGGTCGTAGTCGGACGTCGCCTCTTCGATCTGCACGCGAATCTGCTTCACGCGCGCTTCGATGTTCTTCGCGTCGCCCGCGCCGTCGATCACGGTCGTGTTTTCCTTGCCGACCTCGATGCGCTTCGCCTGGCCGAGTTCGGCGAGCGTCGCCTTCTCGAGCGTGAGGCCCGTTTCCTCGGCGACGACTTGGCCGCCGGTCAGGATCGCGATGTCCTCGAGCAGCGCCTTGCGGCGATCGCCGAAGCCCGGCGCCTTGACCGCGACGGTCTTCAGGATGCCGCGAATGTTGTTCACAACGAGCGTCGCGAGCGCTTCGCCTTCGACGTCTTCCGCGATGATCAGCAGCGGACGGCCCGACTTCGCGACCTGCTCGAGCACCGGCAGCAGGTCGCGGATATTCGAGACCTTCTTGTCGTGCAGCAGGATGTACGGGTTCTCGAGCTCGGCGATCTGCTTGTCGGGGTTGTTGATGAAGTACGGCGACAGATAACCGCGATCGAACTGCAAGCCTTCGACGACGTCGAGTTCGTCGGCGAGCGACTTGCCGTCTTCGACGGTGATCACGCCTTCCTTGCCGACGCGGTCGATCGCTTCGGCGATGCGCTGGCCGATCGATTCCTCGCCGTTCGCGGAGATCGTCGCGACCTGCGCGATTTCCTTGCTCGTGGTGGTCGGCTTGCTGATCTTTTTCAGCTCGTCGACAGCCGCCGTGACCGCCTTGTCGATCCCGCGCTTCAGGTCGAGCGGGTTGAGCCCGGCCGCGACGTATTTCTGGCCTTCTCGCACGATCGCCTGGGCAAGCACGGTGGCCGTCGTCGTGCCGTCGCCGGCGGCATCGCTGGTGCGCGACGCAACTTCCTTCACGAGCTGCGCGCCGATGTTCTGGAGCTTGTCCGCGAGCTCGATTTCCTTCGCGACCGACACGCCGTCCTTCGTGACGACGGGCGCGCCGAAGCTGCGTTCGAGCACGACGTTGCGGCCCTTCGGCCCGAGCGTGACCTTCACCGCGTTCGCGAGAATGTTCACGCCTTCGGTCAGCTTTGACCGTGCGATGTCGCTGAAAATGATTTCCTTCGCTGCCATGATTGCACTCCGTTATTGATTGACGACCGCGACGATGTCTTCTTCGCGCAGCACCAGGAATTCGTTGCCGTCCACCTTGACGGCTTGGCCTGCGTACTTGCCGAACAGCACGCGCTCGCCGACCTGCAGGTCGGGTACGATGCGCTGGCCGTCGGTGTCCTTGCGGCCGGGGCCGACGGCAATCACTTCGCCCTGGTCGGGCTTTTCGGCGGCGCTGTCGGGAATCACGATGCCCGACGCGGTGGTGGTTTCCTGATCGAGTCGCTTCACGATCACGCGATCGTGCAAGGGGCGTAGGCTCATTTTTTCGTCCTGTACGGTTCTGTCGGAATTGGCTGGCACTCTTTAGCAGAGAGTGCTGACGAGTATAAAAATGCGCGGCGGCGCGATCCAATAACGGATTTGCACAAGCATTCGCGTCGTCGTGCAAAGCGACGTGAAGCGGCTATTGCGACACGGCTGGCTGCGCGACCGGCGAACAGGCCGAGTGGATCGTCTCGCCGGCCAGCACGCGCTTCACGAACGGAATCGAATCGGCGAGCGATGCGTTCACGGTGCCGTTGTGCTCGCGGCCTGCATACAGGTGTGCCTCGATCGTCGTCCCCGCCGCGCACGCGTCCTTGGCGAGCGCGAGTTCGAGCGGCGCCAGCCCGTCGTTCGCACCCGCACCGATGAACACGGGCGTCGCGATCTTCAGCGTCGGATACTTCAGGTAGTCGTCCCACCATGCCTTCAGCCGCGCATCGGCGCCCGGCTTCACGGTGTTCGCGTGCGTGAGGTGTGCGAGTGCTGCATCGTCCTCGAGCGATGCGAGGCAGCTGATGCGCGACTGTTCGAGAATCGGCAACGCAGTGTCGGTCAGCACCTCCTCGGCGCGTAGCGATGGGTCGATCTGCTGCGCGGACAGCACCGAGTAGAACTGGTACGCGAGCGTCGGATCGACGCGCTCGGGATCACGCCGATAGGCCGTCTCGAACTTCGGCAGCGATGCGAGCGTGGCGCGTGACGCGTTGTAGATCGTGCCGGTCGCGACGGTCGCGCGGATCGCCAGTTCGGGCGCATAGACCGGCGCATAGCCGGCCGCCGCGATCACGGCCGAGCCGCCTTGCGACTGGCCGACGAGCACGACTTCGTTCGCGAGGCCCGGCACGCCGCCCAGCACCGCGCGCACGCTGTCGAGCAGCGTGTAGCTGTTCGAGCGGTTGTTGAGCTGCGGATTCGGGCCGGGCGTGCCGAGCCCCTGATAGTCGGTGGCGACCACCGCGAACCCTTGCTGGAGCCACGCGTTCAGGTAGCGCACGTCGCGATACGAGCGGCCGAACCACGACGGCGCGCAGATGTCGGCCATCCCGAACGTGCCGTGCGCCCACGCGACGATCGGCCAGCCGCCGGCCGGCGGCGTGCCGCGCGGCACGAACAGCGCGCCCGACACGGCGATCGGCGTGCGGCCGCCGACGCCGTCGGTCGATGCGTACAGGATGCGCAGTTGCCGGCCGGCGCTCGCGAGCCCGAGCGTCGCGGGCAGCGGCTCGGTGCGCAGCAGCGCGCCTGGCGTGGCCGGAATATCGCGGTCCCACGTGTAGAACGCGGATACGCGGCCGTCGCCCTGCAACGGGTCGGGGGTGGGGACACGGCCGGGCGAAGCCGCGAGCGAGACGACGGGAGACACGGCAAGTGCCGATACGAGCAGCGTGCGCGCGGCGAGGCCGCGCAGGGAAACAAGCGTCATGGTCGGATGGAGGTCGATGAGAGCGGATGTGCCGGCCGATGCCGGCGCGGGCCGACTGCGACGCAAGTTTCGAACCAACGCGGGCGTTGGGTACGCAACGCGCGGCACGGCGGGCACGCACTCCGTGCCGCATGCATCGCGCCCATGCACCGGCTGCGTATCGTGCAGCAGTCCCGGCCCGCATGTTGTTGCTCACGCAACAGACACAGGCATACCGGCCGCACCGCGCGAATCGCATGGCGCGTGCGAGCACGGTCGCGACGGTCTTCGATGCGCGGATCGCAGCGCTGGCACGATTGCTGCTGATTCGTTGACCGTGCATCGCGACGTTGCGACGCGAGCCCATCCGTTCAACCGATCAAGGAAACTTCCTCATGTCCGTCACCCAAGCCATCGACAGCGGCGAACTCGTGGCATTCGTCGAACGCGCCACGCGCGAATTCGCGCAGGCCGCGCGCGTGCTGAAGGAAACGCGCACGCTGTCCGCGACCAACACGTTCCAGGCGTTCCAGCGCGTGCCGGGCACGGAGCTCGTCGTCGCGCTGTCGGCGCCGAGCCCGTGGGCCGCGTCGCAGGAGATCCAGCCGGTCGTCGTGACGCTCGACGGCGACGTGCTGCACGGCGATGCGCGCGCGGGCGGCCACGGCCCGCGCTACGCGGGCGTGTTCCGCGAGGCGCCGGAAGTCGACGTTGTGATCCATGTGCACGGCCCGTATCTCGGCGCATGGGCGAGCGCGCATCGTCCGCTGCCGATCCGTTACGCGCCGGCCGCACGCTACACGCGAGCGCGCGAAATCCCCGTGTACGTCGATCGCCGCCCCGGCGAGCCGCGCTTCATCGTCGACACGATCCGGCGCGATCCCGACGTGCCGGCGATCATCGAGGCGAACGGCGGCGCGACGTTCTGGGGCAAGTCGATCCTCGACGTGTCGAAGTACATCCTGATCCTCGAGGAAGCCGCGTATTTCCAGGCGCTCGCGGAACCGCTCGGCGGCTCGCTCGAATTCGGGCCGGGCGCGCTCGAACAGCAGTGGAAGATGACCGGCCTCGCATGATGCCGCGCGGCGGCCGGCGCAATCCGGCCGCCGTCATACCGATAGCTCGATGAATTGGTTCGTGGCCGGCGTGCGCCTTGCTATCGTCGAGCCTTCCCCGTTCAACACGCCGGTCGTGCCATGGCCATCTTCAGCTTGCCGGACCCGACTTCGCACGCGATCACGATTCGCGCGAAGGCACTGACGTTCGACGATCCCAAATCGCGGGTGCTGCTCGAACGCATCCAGCTCGTCGCACCGAGCGATGCGACGGTGCTCGTCACCGGCGAGAGCGGCACCGGCAAGGAGCTGATCGCGCGCCTCGTGCATTCGCTGAGCGAGCGCCACGACGGGCCGTTCGTCGCGGTCAACTGCGGCGCGTTTTCGGAAACGCTGATCGAAAGCGAGCTGTTCGGCCACGAGCGCGGCGCGTTCACCGGCGCGATCAACAGCCAGCCCGGCTGGTTCGAATCCGCGAATCGCGGCACGCTGTTCCTCGATGAAGTGGGCGACCTGCCGCTGTCCGCGCAGGTCAAGCTGCTGCGCGTGCTGCAGGAGCGCGAGGTGACGCCGGTCGGCTCGCGCAAGACCGTGAAGATCGACGTGCGACTCGTCGCGGCGACCAACGTGAATCTCGAAGCCGCGGTGCGCGCGGGCAATTTCCGCGAGGATCTGTACTACCGGCTCAACGTCGTGAAGCTGAGCCTATTGCCGCTGCGCGAGCGGCCGGGCGACATCGCGCCGCTGATCGAGCACTTCATCGACACCTACGCGAAGCGGCTGCGCGTGGCCGCGCCGACGCTGACCGACGCCGCGCGCGCGCGGCTGCATGCACACGCATGGCCCGGCAACATCCGCGAACTGGAGAACGTGATCCACCACGCGGTGCTGATCTGCGCAGGCGGCGCGATCGACGTTGGCGACCTGCAATTTTCCGCGCTGTCGCTCGCGCCCGATCCGGCCGACGCACCGGGCGCGGCTGCCGCGCCGCCGCGTCGCTCGCGCGACGTGGCCGAAGCGACCGACGCGCTGCGCCATGCGGTGATCGAACTGCTTGATCTCGGCACGCCGGCGCTGTGGCAGCACATCGAGGACACCGTGTACCGCAGCGTGTTCGACTACAGCGAGCACAACCAGTTGCGGATGTCGCGCCTGCTCGACCAGTCGCGCAACATCGTGCGCGCGCGGCTCGCCCAGCTCGGCATCCTGAAGCCGCGCGACGCAGGCGACGGCGGCGACGCCGACACCGACACGCGGCTGCGCCGTCAGGCGTGATCGCGCCAGCGCAGCGCGCGCTGCGCGATCCGCTCGCATAACGCACTCATGCCGACGGCCAGCGCCGTCACGCCCAGTACGCACACCAGCAGCACGTCGGCGCGCGCGCCGGCCTGCGCGTTCTGCATCAGGCTGCCGACGCCGGCGCCCGTGTTGAACAGCAGCTCGCTGCTCGTCGCGGTGATCCATGCGAACGGCACGGCCTGCAGCACGCCCGCGAACAGGTCGGGCAACGCGCCCGGGATCAGCACGTCGCGCCACAGGCCGATGCGCGTCAGGCGATACGACTGCGCGAGTTCGACATAGCGCGGATCGACGCGGCGCAGCCCGTCGAAGCTGGCGGTGGTCATCGGGTAGAACGCGGCGAGCGCGATGATGAACACCTTCGCGAATTCGCCGGTGCCGGCCCACAGGCTCAGCAGCGGAATCAGCCCGAGCAGCGGCACGTAGCGCAACGCCTGGAACGCCGGCTCGCCGAGCTTGCGCGCGAGCGGCGAACGCGCCATCGCCGCGCCGAACACGAGCCCGAACGCGACGCCGAAGCCGAGCCCGAGCGTCGTGCGGCGCAGGCTCGCGCCGAGATCGGTCGCGAGTTCGCCGCTGCGCGCGAGTTCGACGAGCGCGGCGCCGACCTGCTGCAGCGGCACGAACGCATATTGATGGGCCGCGTCGCCGGACGACGCGGTTTGCCAGGCGGCCAGCAGCAACGCCGGTACGACGAGGCCGCGCGCGCGGCGGCGCAGCGGGGCGAGCGGGAAAGTGCGGGTAACGAAGGTCATGCCGAAGCGGTTCCAGTCAGGGTCAGCGCGCGGGCGTCTGCCAGCGCAGCGCGTAACGTTGGACGAGCGCGATCGAGCGATCGAGCGCGAAGCCGATCAAACCGATCGCCGCGACGTCGACGAGCACCACGTCGAGCCGCAGCATCTGCCGCGCGAGTTCCATCATCTGGCCGATGCCGCTGTCCGCACTGAGCAGCTCGACCGCGACGAGCGCGAGCCACGCACGCGCGAGCGCGATCCGCACGCCGGTCAGCAGCGGCGGCAGCGCGGCCGGCAGCAGCACGTCGCGAAGCAGTGCGAAGCGTCCGAGCCCGTAGTGGCGCGCCATCTCGACGAGATCGCGCGGCGCGTCGTGCACGCCCGTGTACGCGGCCAGCGCGACCGGGAAGAACACGGCCTTGCCGACGACGACGAGCTTCAACGGCTCGTCGACGCCGATCAGCAGGATCAGCAGCGGAATCAGCGTGAGCGTGGGCAATTGCCGCAACAGGTCGAACGTCGGCCGCAGATAGTCGGCGAACAGCCGGCTGCGCGCGAGCAGGATCCCGAATGCAGCGCCGCCGGTCGCGCCGATCGCGAAACCGAGCGCGAGGCGATGCAGCGTGATCGACAGGTTGTCGCTCAGTTCGCCGGTGTCGAGCAGCGTGCGCAGCGTCGCCGCGAGGCGTTCGGGCGGCACGACGAGCTGCGGCGGGAACCAGCGCTGCGCACTCGCGAGCCACCACAGCGCGGCGAATGCGACGGGCGTGATCCACCACAGCGCATGGTCGCCGAGCCGCGCGACGCCCGGCAGGCGAACCGCCGCGCGCAAGCCGTTCGGCGGGAGGGCGCGCATCGGCATCAGCGGCTCGCGACGCGCGAGGCGTCGGCGCGCCAGTAGCCGTCGAGGCCGAGCTGCTTGAGCGCGGTCGACACGAAGGTCGGCGCGAGCAGCGCATTCACGTCGACCGGCGCGGACGTCAGCCCGGCCTGGCGGCTGTACGCGATGACGTCGCGGTAGTGACCGGTCAGCGCGGGCGTGAACAGCGGCGTCCATTGCTCCTTCCACGGCGTCGCTTCGTCCGCGTATTCGCGGCGCACGACGCTTTCCGGCTGGCCGGACGCGCTCAGGATCTTCACGTACGCGTCGCGGCTCTGCGGCTGCGAGATCCAGTGCGCGGCGCGCACGTAGGCCGTCGCGACGAGCTGCGTGATGTCGGGGTAGCGCCGCACGAAATCGTCCGACGCCCACAGTTCCGCGCGCATCTTCCAGTCGTCGGGCGCGCTCTTGGTCGACCAGATGATCTTGCCGACGTTCTTGTCGACGAGCGAATACGCGTCCGACAGCGTGAAGAAGCCATCGACGC
Source organism: Burkholderia sp. IMCC1007 (assembly GCF_027257875.1). Taxonomy (GTDB): domain Bacteria; phylum Pseudomonadota; class Gammaproteobacteria; order Burkholderiales; family Burkholderiaceae; genus Burkholderia. The sequence goes on along the minus strand of NZ_JAPVQY010000098.1, from coordinate 4,884 downwards.
GGCCGGCCGCGACGGCCGCCGCGCCGGCCTGCGGATCGAGGTTGTAGATCTTGAAGTCGGACAGCTTCAGCCCGTTCTCGGCGAGCAGCTTGCTGAACGGGACTTCCCACGGCCGGCCGCGATTGAGCGCGATGCGCTTGCCCTTGAGGTCGACGATCGACTTCGCGCTCGAGCCGGCCGGCACGACCAGATACGTATTGCTGCCGACGCCGCCCGGCACGATCAGGCGCGTGTGCGTGCCCGACGCGTTGACGACGACCGACGGCAGGTCGCCGTAGCCGGCGAAATCGATGCTGCCGTTCGTGAATGCCTCGTTGACGAGCGTGCCGACCGCGGCGGTCGATACCGGCACCCATTGCAGCGTCACATGTCGCGCGGCGAGTGCTTTTTCGAGCGACTTGTCGGTGTCGATCAGCGCGGAGGCGCCCGCGTATTGCGTCTTGCCGCCGCTCGAATACGCGACGACGGCGATTCGCACGACCTTGGGCGCGTCTTGCGCGTGGGCGGCGGAAGTGGCGAGCGACGCGACGGCCAACGGCAGCGCGGCGAGCAGCGCGCGCAGCGGGCGGCGCAGCGACGCGAGGGAGAGGGCGGGTTTCATGATGGTCCGGAACAGTGAACGGTAAAGGGGCTCACGCACGTTTTTGCAACGACGGCCGCAGCACGTCGGCGAGCGGGCGCGGATCGATCCAGTCGGCGACGTCGAAATCGGCTTCCAGAAAACCGTGTTCGTGCAGGAACGTCTTGAACTCGTCGAGCGCGGCGACCGATTCGTCGTCGAGATTGACGCCGAGGTGCCGGTGCAACTGGTTGCCGTACGCCGCGCGCACCCAGTCGATCGACGACGCGGTTTCGCCGGCCACGTAGTGCGCGGTTTCGTCGGGATGCGTGCCGGCCCACTCGCCGGCGGCGACGACGAGTTTCAGGAAGCCGGCGACGATGTCGGGATGGTTCGCGAGCACGTCCGCGTTGACGGTCAGCGGGCGTGGCGTGCCGTTGTTGTTGCGGATCGAGCGCTCCGGATGAAAGCCGATGTCGATCACGACGTGCGCGCCGATCAGTTGCGCGATCTCGAGGCCCGTCGACCCCTTCACGTAGATCGCGTCGACTTCGCCGCGCAGCAGCGCGCCGGCTTCGGCGGCATACAGCGCACGGCTCGAAAACCCGTGCGGCGATGCGAACAGATTCGCCGCGCGCGCGGGCCCGACGGCCTGCAGCGTGCGGGCGCGCACGTCGACGCGTTCGACGTCGCCTAGCGTCAGCCCGTCGAGGCTCAGCGCGTTGACGAAGCCGCGCAGCGCCGACGCGCGGAAGATGTCGATGCGGTCGTTGGGTCGGCTCGGGATCGCGATCCGGCGCCCGCGCAACGCCTTCACGGAGCGGATGCCCGATTCGGGCCGCGCGAGGATCAGTTGCGATTCGTCGACCCACGACAGCCCGATCACGCGCGTGTTCGCGTCGTTCGAGCGCGCCCACATCGCGGGGATGCTGCCGCCCTGGCGAAACGATTGCGCGAGCGTGTGATCGCTGATCGACGATACGTCGTGCCGCGTGGCGCCGCGCGGCGAGCGAATCGCGACGCCGTCGGCGGACGTCTCGCCGTTGAGCCAGCCGAGATGCACGGCGATGCCGAGCGGCGTCGGCACCGGCGATCGGGCGTACCAGAACGTTTGCTGCTTGTCCGATGACGAATCGGGCCTGTCTGTCATGTGTGAGATTCCCCTGTCTGGGTAAGCGTGATCGATGCGCGATATCGCACGCGCGGGCCGTTCCACGTTGCAAGTTCCGGGCCAGTGAACGGCAACCGCCGTGTGGCCGGCGGCGCGGGCCTCACGGGTGATGCGCGGCACGGCGGCCGGCACGCGGACTGTTGCGTGAGCAACAGTCGCGTCGGGTGCTGTTGCGCGCGCAGCACCGGTGCGGCAGATGCAGCAGCGGCGCGTGTGCGTGTCGCGACACGTCGAGCGGCAACCGGCGGACGTGATTTGATCGCCGCGCATGCCCGGCCCGCAAGGTGCCGCGCGCGTTCACCGGCAGCCCCGCGAGCGTCGGAACGAGCCCGTTGGCACACCGCGTGCTTTACAGCGCTGCCTACGCGCGGCACGCCGGTGCCGCACGCAATCCGAACGGGCCGACAAGGAGAATCCCGATGGCTGTTGAATTTCTGTGGCGCCTGCCGATGCACGGCGACGGGCGGCGCGCACACGATCTGCATACGCGCGGCGAATGGAATCGCCAGCGCACGTCGCGCGTCGCGCCGAAAGTCGACGACGACGCGTTCGGCTACATCGACTATCTGTCGCAGGTCGCGCGCGCGGCCGACATCGCCGGCTTTCACGGCGCGCTGATTCCGATCTTCCGCTTCACCGAGGAGCCGTGGGTCGTGGCGGCCGCGCTGGCGCGCGAGACGCGCCGGCTGCGGCTGCTGATCGCGCTGCAGCCGCATTTCGTGCATCCGGTCTATGCGGCGCAAATGGCCGCGAGCCTGCAGCGGATCAGCCGCGGGCGCGTCGAGTGGAACGTCGTCACGGGCGGCGGCGGTCCCGACCAGCGCGCGTACGGCGACTTCATCGATCACGACAGCCGCTATGCGCGCACCGACGAATTCCTCGACGTCGTGAAGGGCGTCGCGGCCGGCGCGCCGTTCACGTTCGACGGCCGCTTCTATCGCGTCGAGGAGGGCGGATTGCTGCCGCCGCTGAGCGGCCAGAAGCCGCCGCGGATCTATCTGGCCGGCGCGAGCGACGCGGCGCTCGCGGTCGCCGCGAAGCACGGCGACGTGCACCTGAGCTGGGGCGAGCCGCTCGCGAAGCAGAAGGAAGTGATCGATGCGGCGCGCCGCGCGCTCGATCGGCAGAACGCGGAGCGCGACCTGCGCTTCGGCATGCGCATCGACATCCTGGCGCGCGAGACCGAGGAACAGGCGTGGGCCGAGCTGCGGCAGATGTTCGCGACGGTGGGCGACACCACACGCAACGGTTTCGGCGGGCGCGGCGAAGCGTCGGAATCGGTCGGCGCGAAACGCCAGTTCGCGCTGCACCAGGGCAACACGCAACACTTCGACGACCTGATCGTCGGCCCGAACCTGTGGGCCGGGATGTCGCAGATCCGCGGCGGCCCCGGCTGCGTGATCGTCGGCAGCCACGAGCAGGTGGCCGAGCGGCTCGCGGAATACGTCGAGATCGGCGTGTCGACGTTCATCCTCGCGAGCAATCCGCATCTCGAAGAGGCGTACCGCGTGGGCGAGGAAGTGCTGCCGCTGGTCGACGGCGCGCTGAACGCGCGCGGCACGCAGGCGGCGCTGCGCGTGGCCGGCGCCTGAGCGCGGCGGCACGCCGTCTCGCATCAACGACAACGACAAGGATACTCACCATGACGACACTCGCTGCGCAGGCCACGGCCTGCGACGCACTCTGGTACACGCGCTGCCCGGTGCCGACCGCACTCGGCATCGCCGTGCATCGCGGCTGGTTCGACGAAGAGTTCGGGCCGGACGGCATCGCGCTGCGTTCGCTGCAGGAGACGGCCGACGCCGACAAGCGCGAATCGCACTTCGATCACAGCCTGCCGCACTCGTTCCGGCAGGGCGGCAACATTCCCGCGCTGTGGGCGCGGGCCCGCGGCGCCGATACGCGCGTGATCGGGCTGTCGTGGACCAACGAATTCCAGGCGATCGTCACGCTGCCCGAGCGCGGCATCCGCACCGCGCGCGACCTGCGCGGCCGGCGGCTCGGCTTGCCGCGCCATCCGATCAGCATCGACTTCTGGCGCGCGGCCGCGCTGAAGGGCTTCCTGAGCGCGCTCGCACTCGAAGGGCTCGGCCATGGCGACGCCGAATGGGTCGACCTGCCCGACACGCACGAGCGCCGCACCGGGCCCGCGTCGTTCACACGCGGCCCGCACGAATACGGGCTCGAAATCGCGGCGCTCGTGCGCGGCGACGTCGACGCGGTGTTCGTGAAGGGCGTGGCCGGGCTGGAAACCGTGCATCTGATCGACGCGCAGGTCGTCATCGATCTCGGCGCGCATCCCGATCCGCTGGTGCGGATCGGCAACGGCACGCCGCGCACGCTGACCGTCGATCGCGCGCTGATCGACGCGCGTCCCGATCTCGTGAGCCGCTTCCTGTCGGTCGTGGTCGGCGCGGGCGACTGGGCCGCGCGCCATCCGGCGGAGACGGTCGCGTATATCGGCCGCGAAACGCGTGCATCCGACGAGTGGGTGCGCTACGCGTATGGCGCGGATGTGCATCGCCATCTGGAGACCGGGCTCGCGCCGACGTCGATCGATGGACTCGTCGCGTTCAAGGATTTCCTCGTCCAGTGGGGCTTTCTTGAACGCGATTTCGACGCGCGCGCGTGGATCGATCCGGCGCCGTTCACGCAGATCGACCGGCATCGCCATGCGTGGGTCGCGTAGCGCGCCGAGGCGTGTCATTGCAAGGAGTCGAACATGACAGGGCTGACGATCGAATACGGCGTGCCGCCCGCACGCCGGCATGCGGCACGTGCGGCGCCGCAAGCGGTGGCGGTGGTTGCGCGACCGACTTCGGTGGCGCCATCCGCGCAGGTGGACGCACGGACGGCGCCCGCGAACGGATGGCGCGGCGCGGCCACGATCGCGTTGGCCGTCGCGGCGCTGCATGCGGGCGTCGCGCTGCTGGCTGCACGCGTGCCTGCCGCCGCACCGCCCGTGCAGCCGCCGCGGCCAGTGCCGATGACGGTCGAGTTGACGCGGCCGCCCGAACCGCTGCCGCAGGCCGTGCGTCCGCCACCACCCGTCGTGCCGCCGAAGCCGTTGAAGCAGGCGCCGACCCCGCCGAAGCCGCGTGCGGCGGTTCCGCGTCCAGCGCCGGCTGCCACGCCCCAGGCGACGCACGCAGCC
>NZ_JAPVQY010000097.1 GCF_027257875.1 Burkholderia sp. IMCC1007 | reverse complement strand
TTTTTTTGTGCGCCCAGCATGGGCGCACTCTAGTGGGTGCAAGTCCCACCGCAAGTTGATCACAGCGAGCGAAGCGAAGCGCAACTGCATGAGGGCGACCGAGTGTGGGGAGGAAGCGTGGAGCGAAACTGCGAGCCGATGAACAAGAACCGGATAGAAGGCGGTGCCGTCCAGGGCGAGCGGGCAAAAAGCCGCGAAGCTCTCGTGATCAAGGGGCGGCGGCGTAGATCCGGCGGCTGTGCAGTGAAGGAGTGCGTTCTTACCTGGGGAGATCCCGCCTCATGCCTGAAAGGGCAACGGCGTCGAGCCGGAGCGGGAAGTCAGCAGAGGCCGTAGTAGTCACAGGATAAGCCGGTGAGGTGGAAGCTGGTGACGAAGGGCCGAACGGAAAGGAGTGTCCAGCGTTATGTCGATGCGGCAGGCAGTGCGTCAGATGCCCGTGCAAACGGGGCGAGCGAGGGAAGCGCGCGGTGAAGCTGCGCGCGTACCTGCTAGCGACGAAGCCTGCTGCCCGCGACATGAATCCGGGGACACAGGGTCAGCGCTGCTGGAAGCGGCTCTGACGAGAGAGAATCTGAAGCAGGCGTTCAAGCGGGTACGGGCTAACAAGGGAGCCGCTGGCGTGGACGGTCTGGACATTGACCAGACGTCGCGTCATCTGGTGACGGCGTGGCCTGCGATCCGTGAACAATTGCTGAAGGGCACGTACCGGCCCAGTCCGGTACGACGGGTGGCGATCCCGAAACCGGACGGAGGCGAGCGTGAGCTTGGCATCCCGACGGTGACGGACCGGCTGATCCAGCAGGCACTGCTGCAGGTGCTGCAGCCAGTTCTGGACCCTACCTTCAGCGAGCACAGCTACGGCTTCCGGCCCGGACGGCGTGCGCACGATGCGGTGCTTGCCGCGCAATCGTACGTGCAGTCGGGACGGCGAACCGTGGTTGACGTTGATCTGGAGAAGTTCTTCGACCGGGTCAACCACGACATCCTGATCGACCGTTTGCAGAAACGCATTGGGGACGCCGGAGTGATCGGGCTGATCCGGGCGTATCTGAACAGCGGCATCATGGCTGACGGGGTGGTCCAGCAACGGGATCAGGGCACGCCGCAGGGCGGACCGTTATCCCCGTTGCTGGCTAATGTTCTGCTTGATGAGGTGGACAAGGAACTGGAGCGGCGGGGCCACTGCTTCGCCCGCTACGCTGACGATGCGAATGTGTATGTTCGCAGCCGTCGTGCGGGCGAGCGGGTGATGGCGCTGTTGCGACGCCTGTATGGTCGGCTGCGCCTGAAGGTCAATGAGACCAAAAGCGCCGTGGCGAGTGTGTTTGGTCGCAAGTTTCTGGGCTACAGCCTGTGGGTAGCTGCGGGCGGTGTGGTCAAACGCAAGGTGGCGGCCAAACCGCTGCTGGCGTTCAAACACCGCATTCGAGAACTGACCCGCCGCTCTGGCGGGCGCGGCATGCCCGAAGTGGTGGAACGGCTACGGGCTTATGTGTTGGGATGGAGGGCGTACTTCCGGTTGGCGCAAACGCCCGGTGTGTGGTTGGCACTGGACGAGTGGTTGCGTCACCGGCTGCGGGCTATCCAGCTTAAACATTGGCGCCGGGGCCCGACCATCTACCGGGAACTTCGTGCGTTGGGGGCGTCGGTCGACGTTGCGCGACAGACGGCGGCGAGCAGCCGCCGTTGGTGGCGTAACAGCGCCCAGTTGCTCAACAGCGCCCTGACCATCGCATACTTCGACCGGCTCGGCGTACCTCGTCTCTCATAACCTCAACTTCTCGAACCGCCCGGTGCGGACCCGCATGCCGGGTGGTGTGGCAGGGGTACGGCCTCATGGCCGTCCCCTATGCCGATTCTGCCCGGCGCGGCTGCGTGCTGGCGCAGCCCCCGTCATTTCCGCCGAGCGTCGCCTAACCTGTTCATATCAGGGGTTGGTTTTCAGTGATCCCGCTTCCTTTCGTTTTGTAACGATCGTTGAGGACTGCCATATCCGCTCGCCGCTGCGCCCGCGTTGGCGCGGCGGCTGCAAGTGACCGACTGCATCTGCAAGGACTCTGGATGGAAGCATTCGTGCATGGGCTGATCGTCGCCGTCAACGGCGTGCTACGGAGCGACGTGTCGATCGCGCTGCTGCTCGTGTGGGCGATGGCCGCTACCAGCATGAGACTGATGGCGATCATCAGCCTGGTCGCGATCCTCGCGCCCGGCAAGTATGTGCATGCTGCGTGGCGCGACGACCGCCGTCAGCGCGCGCAACGCATTGCCGATCCGGTAGTCACGTGCAACACGATTCCCGCGCTCGCACGCGTGCTGCCTGCCGGCGTGTGGGGCGAGCATGGTGCGCTGCCGCGGCGTCCGGCGCCTGCCGATGCAATGCGCGGAACGCGCGGGGCGGTGCGCGCATCATGAACGGCGACCGGCTCCGTGCGTTCGTCGCGCTGATGCCCGACACGGCATCGCGCGACGCGCTGTACGCGTTGCCGGTCACTCGCGGCGCGCGGCGCACGCTGCCAGGACAGTTGCACGTGACGCTCGCGTTCATCGGCGCGATCGAGCGCGCGCGTTGCGAGACGCTGGCCGAGCGGCTGCCGGCGCTTGCCGCCCGGCATGCGCTGCCGTTGCAGCCGGTCGAGCGGATCGCGTGGTGGCCGAGCCTGCCGCGCGCGAGGCTGATCGTTGCGGAACTCGCGGCCGATCCGGCCTGTGCGGCGCTCAATGCCGAGTTGTGCGCGCTGCTGCGCGAACTGGGCGTGCCGGCCGACCGCCGGCCGTTCCGGCCGCACGTGACGCTCGCGCGCTTGCCGCGCGATGCGGACGGGCAGCCCGCGCGCGGCGGCGCGACCGGCCGGCCAGTCGCGTTGCGCTTCGTCGCGCTGACGCTGTTCGAAAGCCGGTTGTCGCACGAAGGGGTGTCGCACGTGCCGATCGTATCGGCGCCGATCATGCCGGCGCCGGGCGACGTCGACGTGGACGCCTAGCGACCGTAGCGCGCGAGCGTCAGGCCCGACAGATCGATCTCCGGCGCGTGTCCGGTGACGAGATCGGCCAGCACCTTTCCCGAACCCATCGACATCGCCCATCCCGTCGAGCCGTGCCCGACGTTCAGCCACAAGCCGTCGATCCCGCTCGCGCCGAGGAGCGGCGGCCCGTCGGGCGTCATCGGCCGGCGGCCGACCCAGAAGCGCACGGATGCGGCATCGGCCGCGTGCGGGAACCAGTCGTCGAGCACCTTCATCAGCGTATCGAGCGCCTGCTGGCGCAGCGTCGCATGCCGGTCGCCGAGTTCGGCGGTGCCCGCGACGCGCAGCGTCGGGCCGAAGCGCGTGATCGCCGTCTTCAGCGATTCGTCCATCAGCGCCGCGCGGGGCGCCTTTTCGTCATCCACGACGGCGAGGGTCGCCGAATAACCCTTCACCGGATACAGCGGCACGTCGATGCCGTGCGGCTGCAGCAGGCCGGCGCTGTCGACGCCGAGCGCGACGACGATCGCGTTGGCGGCAAGCGTCGCTTCCGGTGGTGTGGCGCCGCTTGCGGCACGCTCATCCGTCGCTGCAATCCGCACGCCGCGTACCTGGCCGCCCGCGACATCGAGCGCACGAATCTCGGTGCGAAAGCGGAACGTCACGCCGTTCGCTTCGCACAGCGCCCGCAATTCGCGCGTGAAGCGTGCGCAGTCGCCGGCTTCGTCGTCGGGCAGGTAGATGCCGCCGACGGGCGCCTGCCGTGCCCAGCGCAGGCCCGGTTCGATCGTCGTGCAGCCGGCCGCGTCCAGTTCGCGAAACGCGATGCCGGCATCGCGCAGCACCTTCAGCGCGGGCTGCGCCATCTCGACGTCGAACGCGCCGCGCAGCAACTGCAGATAGCCGCGGCTCGCGCCATAGTCGAACGGATGGCGCTCGCGAAACGCATGCAGGCATGCGCGGCTGTAGTACGCGATGCGCTGCATCCGCTGCTTGTTCACGCGGAACCGTTCGAACTCGCATTCGCGCAGCCAGCGCGCCATCCAGCGCCACTGCGCGGCATCGAGCGTCGGCCGGAAAATCAGCGGCGACGCCGGCTTGAACAGGTACTTGAGGATCTTGCCGGGCATCCCGGGCGCCGCCCACGGCGTCACGTAGCCGGGCGCGATCACGCCCGCGTTGCCGAGGCTCGTCGCCTGCGCGACGTCGGCCTCGCGTTCGATCACGGTGACGTCGCAGCCTGCTTCGCGCAGGTGCCAGGCGGTGGCGACGCCGATCACGCCGGCGCCGAGAACGGTCACGTGCATGCGGTTTCCGGTGCGAGTGGAGTTACGACGCGACGGCCGGATCGTCGACGAGCGACTTGCCGCGCGTTTCCGGCAGCACGAGCGCGGCGACGATCACGAGCAGGTAGCCCGCACCCGCGACGAGGCCGATCGCCTTCACGAGCGACATCGTCTGCGACAGCGAGCCGACGAGAATCGGGAAGAACGACCCGAGCCCGCGGCCGACGTTGTAGCAGAAGCCCTGGCCCGAGCCGCGGATCGCGCCCGGGTACAGCTCGGACAGGTACGCGCCGACGCCCGCGAAGATGCCTTGCACGACGATCCCGAGCGGGAAGCCGAGGATCAGCATCGCGCTGTCGGTGATCGGCAGCATCGTGTATGCCATGCCGAGCGCGAACGAGCCGACCGCGAACAGGATGAACGACGCGCGGCGGCCGAGCCGGTCGGACAGGATCGCACCGACCACGTAGCCGACGAACGAGCCGACGATCAGCACGACCAGATAGCCGCTCGTGTTGAACACGGACAGGTGACGCACGGTTTTCAGGTAGGTGGGCAGCCACGTCGTGATCGCGTAGTAGCCGCCGAGCATGCCGGTGCACAGCGCGCTGCCGAACAGCGTCGCGCGCAGGTGGGGCGGCGAGAAGATCTCGAGGAAGTGGCCCGACACGCGGCCTTCGTCGCGGGCGCGGCGCGTGGCCGTATAGATGTCGGGATCGCTGACGTTACGTCGGATATAGAGGATCCACAGCGCGGGCACGATGCCGATCCAGAAGCACGCGCGCCATGCGACTTGCTCGGGCAGCAGCGCGAAGAACGCCCAGTAGAGGATCGCGGCCGCGGCCCAGCCGAACGACCAGCTGCTCTGCACGGTGCCGACCGCCTTCGCGCGGTGCTCGGGCGAGCGGATCGTCTCGGCCATCATGATCGTCACGACCGACCATTCGCCGCCGAAGCCGAAGCCCTGCAACGTGCGCGTCGCGAGCAGCTGCCAGAACGAATGCGTGAAGCCGGACAGGCACGTGAACAGCGCGAACGTCGCGATCGTCCACTGCAGCACGCGCACGCGGCCGTAGCGATCGGCGAGGATGCCGGCGACCCAGCCGCCGATCGCCGACGAGATCAGCGAACTCGTCGCGATCATCCCGGCCTCGCTTTTCGTCATGCCCCAGGTGGCGATCAGCGTCGGGATCAGGAACGAGTAGATCATGAAGTCGAACGCATCGACCGCATAACCGCCGAAGCCCGCGTACAGCGTCCTGCGCTCGCGCGCAGACAGTTCGTGAAACCACTGGATTGCCTGCATCTCGCCGTCTCCGTGTCGATTCGTCGCGTGCTGCTCGTTGTGCTCTCGTTGTGCGGCAGTGTGGCGGCTATTTTACGGGCGCGATAGGGGACGCCAAAAACGTCGACGCAGGCTCGGGCGGCCGAGCGCGGTGATCGACGATGAAAGTGCGTCGCGATGTGGAAGGTGACGCGCGAGGGGGAGGATGTGTTGTCGACGACGAAAGCGGGTCGCGATGTGGAAGGTGACGGGGCGACGGGAACGGTGTGTCGTCGACGAGGAAAGCGCGTCGCGATGTGTGAGGCTGGGTCGCGACGGGAAGGATGTGTCGCCGCGTCAGAGCGTCAAGCCGCCGTCGATATGAACGACCTGACCGGTGATCTGGCGCGCCGCGTCCGACAGCAGGAATGCGATCAGCGCGGCGACGTCGTCGGGTTCGGCGATTCGGCCGAGCGGCGTGGCCTGTTCGGCCTGCGCCCATGCGGCGGCGTTGCCCGCGCTCGGGCCGTGATCCTTGCGCGTGAAGCCCGGCGCGACCGCGTTGACGGTGATGCCGTGCGCGGCGAATTCAGCCGCGGCCGTGCGCACGAGCGATTCGAGCGCGGCCTTCGCGGCGGCGGTCGCCGCGAACGGCGCATCGGCGCGGTAACGGTGCGCGACGAACGAGCTGACCGCGACGATGCGCGGCGCGGCCGACGCTTCGAGCAGCGGCCGCGCGCGGCCCGCGAGCGCGGAGAACGCGCCGGGCATCGCCGCGAAGGCGGACGCGAGCGCGTTTGGCGAGAGATCGGAAAACGCCTGCCGTGCGGCGAACCCGGCGTTCGCGACCAGCTGATCGAGCCCGCCGAAACGCGCGACGGTCGCATCGACGAGCGCCGTAGCGATGCCCGGCTCGGCGAGATCGCCGGTGAGCGTCACGCATTCGGCGCCGGCCGCGGTGCAGCCGGCGGCGACGTCGGCAAGCCGCGCACGCGCTGCTTCGTCGGCGCCGCGCGCATGCAGCGCGAGCGCGATGCCCGGCGCCGCGAGCCGCCGCGCCAGCGCCGCGCCGATCCCGGAACCCGCGCCGGTGATCAGCGCGATCCGGGCGACGTGCGCGGCGCGTGCGCTCATGCGGCGACCTTGTCGTCGTCGTTCACGCGTTCGACGTTGATCGTGCCGACGTGGAACGCGGCCAGCGACTCGCGGTGCGCGATGCTGACGATCGCGGCCTTCGGCAACCGTTCGGCGAACAGGTGATAGAGCCGCGCTTCGTTGTCGGCATCGAGCGCGCTCGTGGCTTCGTCGAGGAACAGGAAGTCCGGCTTGTGCAGCAGCACGCGCGCGCCGGCCAGACGCTGCTGTTCGCCCGGCGACAGCACGCGCGTCCAGTGCCCGCTTTCGTCGAGGTGCTCGGCGTAGTCTTCGAGTCGGCACGCGCGCAGTGCGTCGCGGCATGCGTCGTCGGTGAACGCGTCGGGTGCGGCGGGATACGTGAGCGCGGCCTTCAGCGTGCCGATCGGCAAGTAGCTCGTTTGCGGCACGAACATCATCCGCGCGCCGACCGGCGCGTCGATCGCGCCGTCGCCGAACGGCCACAGGCCGGCGAGCGCGCGCATGAACGTGCTCTTGCCGGAACCCGACTTGCCGATCACGAGCCAGCGCGAGCCCGGCTCGATGGTCACGTTGCCGATGTTCGCGAGCGCGTTGCCGTTCGGCAGCGCGAGCTTCAGCGACGACGTCGACAGCTTCGCGGCATCGACGTAGTGCAGGTTGATGCCGCCGTGCTCGGTCGCGGGCGACAGGCTTTCCTTCAGGTGCGACGTGCCCATCACGCGCTTGAATTCGCGCAGACGATTGACGGTTGCACGCCATTCGACGAGGGTCGAGTAACTGTTGATGAACCACGAGAACGAATCGCTGACGGTGCCGAACGCGGACGAGATCTGCATCAGCACGCCGAACGAGAACGCGCCCGCGAAATAGCGCGGCGCGGCGACGACGAGCGGGAAGATGATCGCGATCTGCCCGTAGAAGCTCAGCACGAACGTGAGGCGCTTCGTGTATTTCATCACGCGCCACCAGTTGTCGCGGATGCGCATGAAGAGGCTCTGCGCGTTGCGCGTCTCGGTTTTCTCGCCGTCGTAGAACGCGATCTGCTCGGCGTTCTCGCGCACGCGAATCAGCCCGAAGCGGAAGTCCGCCTCGACGCGCTGCTGCTGGTAGTTGATCGACACGAGCGGATGGCCGACCTTCTGGATGATCAGCGAGCCGACCACCGCGTACAGCGCGGCCGCCCACACCATGTAGCCGGGAATCGTGATCGGCGTCGCGCCGAGCGAGAACGTCAGCGCACCGGCGAGCGACCACAGGATCGTGATGAACGACACGAGCGTGACGACCGTCGACAGCAGGTCGAGCGACAGCGCGAGCGTCGTCGTCGCGAACGACTGGAGGTCGTCGGTGATCCGCTGGTCGGGGTTGTCGGCGAGGCGGTCGCGTTCGATCCGGTAGAACGCGCGGTCGCCGAGCCACTGGCCGAGGAAGCGGTCGGTGAGCCACTGGCGCCAGCGGAAGCCGAGCATCTGCCGCAGGTAGCGGCCGTACACCGCGAGGATGATGAAGCCGAACGCGAGTGCCGAGAACTGCATCAGCAGGTTCGGGAAGTCGTGGACGTTCTTCGACTGCAGCGCGTTGTAGAACTGCGCGTTCCACTTGTTCAGCTTGACGTTGATCCAGACCACGCAGAGGTTGATCGCGATGATCGTGATCAGCAAGCCCCACGCGCGCTTCCATTCGGATGACACCCAGTAGGGCTTGATGAGGCTCCACGCGGATATCGCGCGCTCGTCCTGCGGCGCGGCCGGGGCGGAGCGGACGGGATCGATCGATTGGGTCATGTGCTTCCTGATGAGTAGCCGGCGCACGCACCGGGCGAAGCCGGGCGCGCGCCGCGATAAGGCATGCCGGACGCGATGCCGACTGACGGCGGGCGCTCGGATGGTCGCCCGCGCGTCTTAAACGGCACTTAAGGCCGGCGGTGACGCGGCAACCGGCCGCTCGCGCGGCCGGCCTGCAGGCATTGTGCCAGAGCGGCCCGGCGCGACGGCGAATTTGCCGCAAGGGGGACAGTTTGCGGCGCTTTCCGCTTTTATGGTCTAATGGCCGACGACGAAACAGGGGTGCTTCGAGCGCGGCCGACGGGTAGTTCCGGGCGACGCGGCGAGGCTGAGAAAGACCCTTCGCACCCGATCCGGGTAATACCGGCGAGGGAAGTTTCTGATCCCGCCGGGCCGCGCTGGCCGCCATCCCACATGGTCAGCGCCCGAGTCCCGCCCGGCCGGCCTTTGCTGCCGGTTTCGTCCTTTTGGGTACGCGCATCGCGCGTTACGGAAGGAATGATGACCGCTCAATCTTCAGTCTTTTGCGCTGTTCCTGATTCACCGCCGTGTGCGTTGGCACAGGACGGTGCGCGCGCATCGGCGCGCGTCTCGCGCGGCCGCGCGGAGGGCGCACGATGAACATCCACGCGTCCAACGTTCACGCTCGCCGGCCGGATTTCGCGGTGCTCGGCGGCGGCCTGGTCGGCCGCCTGATCGCATGGCGGCTCGCCGGCGACGGGCATCGCGTTGCGCTGTACGAGCGCGGCGGCCCGGACGGCGAGCAGTCGGCCGCGTGGATCGCGGCCGCGATGCTCGCGCCGCTCGCCGAGGCGGCGAGCGCCGAACTGCTGATCACCGAGCTCGGCGCCGCGTCGCTCGCGCGCTGGCCGCAGTGGCTCGCGGAACTGCCGGAACCCGTGTTCTTCCAGCAGCACGGCACGCTCGTCGTCTGGCACCACGCGGATCGCGCGGAGGCGCCGCTGTTCGAGCGGCGCGTGCGCGCGAATGCGCCGGCCGAGCTGTTCGACGGCGGCTTCGTCGCGCTGGCGGGGGCGCAGGTGGACACGGCCGAACCCGCGCTGGCGGGCCGCTTCGCGCGCGGGCTGATGCTGCCGCGCGAAGGGCAGCTCGACAACCGGCAGGCGCTGCGCGCGCTGGCGGCGGGCCTCGCGCAGCGCGGCGTCGAGCTGCACTGGCACGTCGCGATCGACGACGCGAACCGGCCCGACGCGCATTTCACGATCGATTGCCGCGGGCTCGGCGCGAAGCCGGTGCTGCCCGCGCTGCGCGGCATCCGCGGCGAAGTCGCGCGCGTGCGCGCGCCCGGCATCGGGCTCACGCGGCCGGTGCGGCTCTTGCACCCGCGTTATCCGCTGTATATCGCGCCGAAGCAGGACGACCTGTACGTGATCGGCGCGACCGAAGTGGAGGGCGAGGACATGTCGCCCGTCAGCGTGCGCTCCGCGCTCGAGCTGCTGAGCGCCGCATTCTCCGTGCACCCGGCGTTCGGCGAAGCGCGCATCCTCGAACTGAATGCGCAGTGCCGCCCGACGCTGCCCGATCACCGTCCGGCGGTGATCTGGGACGGCGCGACGACGCTCGCCGTCAACGGCCTGTACCGGCACGGCTTCATGATCGCGCCGGAAGTCGCGCACGCGGCCGTCGGGTTCGCGCAAGCCGCGCTGGGCGGCGCGTTCGGCGATGCCGACGCGTTCGCCGCGTGGCGCGATGCCGCGCGCTGGCCGACGCTCCTTCATCACCGCGACGACGCGCGCCAGCCGGCCTGACGCGCATCGCTCACCGAATTCGACCGAGTCTCATGGATATCCAGATCAACCAACAGACCCTGACGCTGCCCGACGGTGCGACGGTGGCCGACGCGCTCGCCGCGTTCGGCGCACGTCCGCCGTACGCGGTCGCGCTGAACGGCAATTTCGTCGCGCGCACGCAGCATGCGGCGCGCGCGCTCGCGGCGGGCGACAAGCTCGACGTGGTGCATCCCGTCGCGGGCGGCTGAGCGCCGCCGGTTCGCCCCCCGCTCTTCCAGGAAAACGACATGACGTCCCTCACTTCCGCCGACGCGCTCACGCTGTACGGCGAAACCTTCGCAAGCCGCGTGCTGCTCGGCACGTCGCGCTATCCGTCGCTGCAGTCGCTGTCCGATTCGATCGCCGCGTCGCGGCCCGGGATGGTGACGGTCGCGCTGCGCCGCCAGATGACGGGCGGCACGGCCGAGGCCGGCTTCTTCGACCTGCTCAAGCGCCACGCGGTGCCGCTGTTGCCGAACACGGCCGGCTGCCAGACCGTCGCCGAGGCGGTGACGACCGCGCACATGGCGCGCGAGGTGTTCGAAACCGACTGGATCAAGCTCGAGCTGATCGGCGACGACTACACGCTGCAGCCCGACCCGGTCGGGCTGATCGAGGCAGCCGCGCAACTGGTCAAGGACGGTTTCAAGGTGCTGCCGTACTGCACCGAGGATCTCGTGATCGGCCGGCGCCTGCTCGACGTCGGCTGCGAGGCGCTGATGCCGTGGGGCGCGCCGATCGGCACCGGCAAGGGCGTCGTGAACCCGTACGGGCTGCGCGTGCTGCGCGAGCGGCTGCCTGACGTGCCGCTGATCGTCGACGCGGGGCTCGGCGTGCCGTCGCACGCGTGCCAGGTGATGGAGTGGGGCTTCGACGGCGTGCTGCTGAACACGGCGGTGTCGCAGGCCACGCACCCGGAAATCATGGCGCGCGCGTTCGCGCAGGGCGTCGAGGCCGGCCGTGCCGCTTACCTGGCCGGCCCGATGGATGCGCGCGAGACCGCGCACGCGAGCACGCCGGTCGTCGGGATGCCGTTCTGGCACCAGGACGGAGGCGGCGCATGAGCGCGCGCTTCGCCGATGCGTTCTGGCCGCCGGCCGACGAACTGGCCGAAGCGGCCGAACGGATTCGCGCGCACCTCGGCGAATGGCCGGGCGCCGCGGCGCCGTGGCGGCTGTGCGTGGCGACGCCCGACGTGCCGGCCGATGGCGACGTGCTGATCGTGTCGGCAGGCGACCGCACCGCGCAGTCGCGCGCGTCGGCCGCGTCGCGCCCGGCGTCGCCGGACGCGGTGGCGATCGAATTCGACCAACACGGCGCGGCGCTGCATGCCGCGGGCGTGCGCCACGCGCTCGAAGCCGCGCATCCGCTCGCGGACGACTGGATCGCGGCGCTCGCCGCGTTCCTCGATTGCGGTTTTGCGCCGATCGACGCGCTCGTGCTCGCGCTCGCATGGCGCGACGGCGACGAGACGCGCGGCGCGGACGCGTGGCCGGTCGACGCCGCGCGGTTCCCGCGCGTCGCCGGGCTGGCCGCCGCGCCGGAGCCGGCGTTCCCGCCGTGCCCGCCGCAACTCGGCCTCTATCCGGTCGTGCCGGACGCCGAATGGGTCGAGCGCGTGCTCGATTGCGGCGCGCGGACCGTGCAGCTGCGCGTGAAGGACGCGGACGGCGATGTGCTGCGCGAGGAGATCGCGCGCGCGGTCGCTGCGGGGCGCCGCTATCCCGATGCGCGCGTGTTCATCAACGATCGCTGGCAGATCGCGGTAGAAGAGGGCGCGTACGGCGTCCATCTGGGTCAGGAAGACCTCGAAACGGCCGATCTCGCCGCGATCGCGCGCGCCGGCCTGCGGCTCGGGCTGTCGAGCCATGGGTATTACGAAATATTGCGGGCCCTGCACGAGCGTCCGAGCTATCTCGCGCTCGGCCCGGTGTACGCGACCGCGACCAAGGCGGTCGCCGCACCGCCGCAGGGCCTCGCGCGGATTGCCCGCTACGCGCGCTTCGCGGGCGCACGGGCGCCGCTCGTCGCGATCGGTGGCGTCGGGCTCGACGCGTTGCCGGACGTCCTCGCGACGGGCGTGGGCAGCGTGGCGGTGGTCAGTGCGGTCACGCGCGCCAGCGATTATCGGGCAGCGATTGTTGCGTTGCAGCAATGTTTTGCCCGACAATTTGACAATCATTGACCGCGGGGCTCGGAACGGCGTCACGACATCATTCCAAGGCAGGCCCTATAATTCGGCGTTCTGCGTAAAAGGACTGTCAGCTCCGTGAGCCCCACTCCTACCGACACACTGCTGGAACTTCGCGACGTCGACTTTGGCTACGGCGACCGCCTCGTCCTGTCGAACCTGAACCTGCGCTTCGGGCGCGGCCAGGTCGTCGCTGTCATGGGCGGGTCGGGTTGCGGCAAGACGACCGTGCTGCGCCTGATCGGCGGCCTCGTGCGTGCGCGCCGCGGCAACGTGCTGTTCGACGGCGCCGACGTCGGCGCGCAGACCCGCGACGGCCTGTACGCGCTGCGCCGCAAGATGGGCATGCTGTTCCAGTTCGGTGCGCTGTTTACCGACATGTCGGTGTACGAGAACGTCGCGTTCGCGCTGCGCGAACACACCGATCTGCCCGAAGACCTGATCCGCGACCTCGTGCTGATGAAGCTGAACGCGGTCGGGCTGCGCGGCGCGCGCGACCTGATGCCGTCCGAGGTGTCGGGCGGGATGGCGCGGCGCATCGCGCTCGCCCGCGCGATCGCGCTGGATCCGCAGCTCATCATGTACGACGAGCCGTTCGCCGGCCTCGACCCGATTTCGCTCGGCATCACCGCGAACCTGATCCGCACGCTGAACGAGGCGCTCGGCGCGACGTCGATCCTCGTCACGCACGACGTGCCGGAGTCGTTCGCAATCGCCGATTACGTGTACTTTCTCGCCAACGGCGGCGTGCTCGCGCAGGGCACGCCTGACGAGCTGCGCGCATCGACCGAGCCGAGCGTGCGCCAGTTCATCGACGGCGCGCCGGACGGCCCGTTCAAATTTCACTACACGAGCCCGCCGCTGGCGGCGGATTTCGGGCTCGGCGGAGGGCGCGCATGATCAGCGCGATCGGACGTTACGTCATCGGCGGCCTCGAGCGCGCGGGCTACGGCACGCGCCTGTTCGTGCGCCTCGTGCTGGAATTCTTCCCGCTGCTGCGCCGGCCGCGGCTCGTCACGAAGCAGATCCACTTCCTCGGCAACTATTCGTTCGTGATCATCGCCGTGTCGGGGCTGTTCGTCGGC
Source organism: Burkholderia sp. IMCC1007 (assembly GCF_027257875.1). Lineage (GTDB taxonomy): Bacteria > Pseudomonadota > Gammaproteobacteria > Burkholderiales > Burkholderiaceae > Burkholderia. Next base: position 2,040 of record NZ_JAPVQY010000097.1, on the reverse strand, counting down.
TTCGTGCTCGGCCTTCAGGGCTACTACACGCTGAATCGCTACGGTTCCGAGCAGGCGCTCGGCCTGCTGGTCGCGCTGTCGCTCGTGCGCGAGCTCGGCCCCGTCGTCACCGCGCTGCTGTTCGCGGGCCGCGCGGGCACGTCGCTCACGGCCGAGATCGGCCTGATGAAGGCCGGCGAGCAGCTTACCGCGCTCGAGATGATGGCGGTGGACCCGATCAAGACGGTGATCGCGCCGCGCCTGTGGGCCGGCATCATCGCGATGCCGCTGCTGGCCGCGATCTTCAATGCGGTCGGCGTGCTCGGCGGTTACTTCGTCGGCGTCGTGCTGATCGGTGTCGATCCGGGCGCGTTCTGGTCGCAGATGCAGAGCGGGGTCCAGGTCTGGGCCGACGTCGGCAACGGCGTGATCAAGAGCATCGTGTTCGGCTTCGCCGTGACCTTCATTGCACTGTTTCAAGGGTATGAAGCGAAGCCCACGCCCGAAGGCGTGTCGCGCGCGACGACCAAGACGGTCGTGTTCGCGTCGCTCGCCGTACTCGGCCTCGATTTCCTGCTGACCGCGCTGATGTTCAGCTAAGCCTCAGCCAAGCCAAATTCTGGGATGAAGATGAAAAAGACTGCTCTCGACTTCTGGGTCGGCCTGTTCGTGGTGGTGGGCTTCCTCGCGGTGCTGTTCCTGGCGCTGAAGGTCGGCAACATGAGCTCGCTGTCGTTTCAGCCGACCTACTCGGTGAGGATGAAGTTCGACAACATCGGCGGGCTCAAGCCGCGCGCGGCCGTGAAGAGCGCCGGTGTCGTGGTCGGCCGCGTGAAGTCGATCGGCTTCGACACGAACACGTACCAGGCGCTCGTCACGATCGATGTCGACGGCCAGTACCAGTTTCCGAAGGATTCGTCGGCGAAGATCCTGACGTCGGGTCTGCTCGGCGAGCAATATATCGGCCTCGATCCGGGCGGCGACACCGAAATGCTGAAGGCGGGCGATACGATCACGATGACGCAATCGGCGATCGTGCTCGAGAACCTGATCGGCCAGTTCCTGTACAGCAAGGCCGCCGACGCGGGCGGTGCGAAGCCCGCAGCCGGCGCATCGGGTGCGCCGGCGGCCGCGGCGGCTCCGGCCGCTCCGGCACCGGTGGCGATACCGGCATCGGCGGTGTCCGCCGCGGCCGGCTCGGCGGCCCAATAACCACACGAGAGAAAACAAGAGGGAATGACCATGCACACGATCCGCATCAGGCACGCCGCGCTGGCGGTAGCGGCGGTCGCCGCGTTGAGCGGCTGCGCGACCGTGCAGACGCCGACCAAGGGCGATCCGCTCGAAGGCTTCAACCGGACGATGTACAAGTTCAACGACACGGTCGATACGTACGCGCTGAAGCCGGTCGCGAAGGGCTACCAGTACGTGGTGCCGCAGCCGGTGCGCGACAGCGTGACGAACTTCTTCTCGAACATCGGCGACGTCTACATCGCGGCGAACAACATCGTGCAGCTGCGGATCGCGGACGGCGTCGGCGACATCATGCGCGTCGTGATCAACACCGTGTTCGGCGTCGGCGGCCTGTTCGACGTCGCGACGGTCGCGAAGCTGCCGAAACATACGGCCGACTTCGGGATCACGATGGGCCGCTACGGCATGCCGTCGGGCCCGTATCTCGTGCTGCCGCTGCTCGGCCCGAGCACGCTGCGCGACACGGCCGGCCTTGGCGTCGACTACGTCGGCAACCCGCTCACGTACGTGAAGCCGGACGGCCTGAGCTGGGGCCTGTTCGGCGTGAACCTCGTCAACACGCGCGCGAACCTGCTCGGCGCGGGCGACGTGCTGGATGCCGCGGCGCTCGACAAGTATTCGTTCGTGCGCAACGCGTACCTGCAGCGCCGCCAGATGCTGATCAGCAACGCGCGCGGCGAGGCCGCCGCGACGTCGAGCAACGACGCGCTGCCGAAGTACGACCTGCCGGAAGAGGGCGCGGCACCGGCGGCAGCCGGCGCGGCCGGTGCGGCGGGCGCGGCAGCGGTGGGTGGCGCGACGGCGCCG
>NZ_JAPVQY010000096.1 GCF_027257875.1 Burkholderia sp. IMCC1007 | reverse complement strand
TGTCCGGCAGGCCGCCGCGCGGGCGTCGGGCGGCTCAGTGCGAGCCGGGCTGGCCGGCTCGCACCGCGGGGCCGCCGGCCGGCCAGAACAGCGCGGACGGCTTCGACAGCACGGTGCGGGCGATCGCGGCGACCAGCGCGCGCACCTTGGTGCGGCGCAGGCTGCGCGAGCGCACGGCCATCGTGAATGCGAGCGCGAAGCTCACGAGCACGTTGAGGATCGCCATGCTGAGCACGCCGGCGCAGGCCCACCACAGCTCGGGCGTGCTCAGCGCGTCCTTGCCGAGTACGCCGAGCGCGACGCCGATCGAGCCGGCCGACAGCGTCACGTGCCGCACTTCGAACGGGAACAGGAACACCGTGACGATCGCCGGGATCAGGCCGAGCATCAGGCCGAGGCCGACGTTCGCGACCACGCCCGCGACGTTCGAGCGGCAGAAGTGCGCGAGCCTCGCGGCGCCGGCCGCGCCGAGCGTCAGGCGCAGCCGGCGGTTGTACGCGAGCGCGTCGCCGACCCGATGCAGCACGAACCAGTTGTCGGCCCAGCCCGCGAGCAGGCTCGACGCCCACAGCAGCACGCCCGTGAGCGCCGCATAGAACGGCGTCGGGCCCACCAGCGAGAACGAGTGCAGCGTCGCGTGCGCCTTCTGCGGCGAGATCACGTTCGTGTGCAGCACGTTGCCCGCGAACAGCTGCACGAGCAGGCACACGGGCAGCACCACGAGCACGTTGCCGGAGATCGCCGCGGCCTGCGTGCGGATCAGCGCGATCACCGACGCGACGAACGCCTTCACGCCTTCCTCGTGGCCGGTGTCGTCGAGTTCGCGCGCGAGCGTCGGGGCAGTCATCGCCGGCTGCTTGGTCGCGAGCGTGAAATGCAGGAAGTGCATCAGCATGAAGCTCGCCGCATAGTTGACGCCGGCGAGCAGCCCTTCGAGCATCGACTGCAGGTGCGCGCCCGTGATCGCGAACTTCACGCACACGGTCACGACGGTGACGAGGCCGCCGCCCGCGGCCATTCGCAGCATCTTCAGATACTCGGCGCGGCCGCGGGAGATATAGTGCTCGCCGGTGTCCGCGTTGGTCTCGACGAGCTTGCGCGCGAACAGCGAGAAGTTGCTGCGCACGAGGTGCGACACGCTCTGGCTGTTCTGGTTCGCGTCGACGAGCTCGGCGGTCAGGTGCGCCATGCCGCGCAGGTCGTCGCGGGCCATCCAGGCGTTGAGCAGCATCTCGGCGCGCAGGATCCGCATGCGCATGCGCTCGACCTGGAACACGATGTCGACCGACACGCCGTTGCGGTACAGGTGCGCGAACACGTCGTCGACCGCGATCCGGCATTCGTCGAGCAGCATGCGCAGGTAGTTCACCTCGTGCAGCAGCTTGTTCGGGTCGCCGCCATCCTCGACGGCCGCGTGCGCGGTCTCGACCGCGAGCATCGCACGCGTGAGGCGGTAGAACGGCTGCGTTTCGAGCGGCTTGCGCGCGTCGTCGTCGGACAGGCGGCTGCGCACCGTCTGCGACAGGCCGGTCGAGCTGATCTGGCAGGTCAGGTTGTGCAGCGCGGCCAGCAGGTCGCGCGCGAACGAGCCGGGCTCGTGGCGTTCTTCGTCGGTGACGTCGAACGAGATCAGCGCCACGAGGCGGGCCAGCAGGTCGTCGGGCAGCGCGTCGATCCATTGCGCGTCTTGCGGCGTCGGGAACATCAGCGTGAACAGCGCCGTCAGTTCGCGGCGGTTCGGCGCGGGCGGGATCAGCGACGAGTCGATCCGCTCGAACAGCGCGCCGAAGAAACCGGCGTGCACCGGCATGCCGGCGTCGCACAGCAGCGAGATGCCGTCGCATTCGCGCAGCACGCCGCGCACGATGCGCGCGGCGTGCGATTTCCACGCGGGATTGCGGTCGAGCACGTGGAACAGGTAGCGCAGCCGCGCGTGCGCCGGATACGCGCGTGCGTCGACGTCGCGCTCGGCTGGCGCGTCCTGCGCGGCCTGCATCGCACCGCTGCGGCGCAGCCAGTGCGCGAGCTCGATCAGCCATTCGCTGCGCTCGGCGTACGACGCATCCGCGTCGGCGTGCGCGAGCAGCGCGTCGAGCTGGTGGCCCGCATTGCGCGACGCGCGCCACTTCTTGATCAGGGTCGTCAGGGAACGAAACATAAACGGAATAGCGAAAGCCCTGGACGGGCGGGTTCGGGATGCCGGCCGGGAATGCGGCGCGGCGCCGGGGAGAACGGATGAGGCTGGTCGGGTTGCCGGGGCGATGCGCGGCGACCCGCGATGCGGCTGCCCCGATGCGGTGCACGCGGACCCGCGTGCGAGCCACGGGAGACCCGACGATCGGGCCGGACGCGGCCCGATTGCCGCTGGCTGACGCGAACGACGGACGGGCGGCGCGAGCCTGAAAGTGCGTAGGATCGTCAATCGGGCACGAAAACGCAAGCCGACCGCGTTGCGTGGCGCCGGTTCCGGCGGATTTTGACAAACAATGCAAAGCGGCCGTTCGGCCGATGCGTGCGCGTCGACGCCGGTCGGATCGACGGGTGCCGCGCGCTCGCGGGTGCGGCCGCGCGCGGATGCCGATCGGCGCCGATCGATGCCGACGCGTGCTATCGAGCGCGCGACACGGACAAACGCGCGGCAAACGCGCGGCAAACGCGCGGCAAACGCATCGCACGTTCGCCCGTGCGGCTCGCGCTTACGCGCCGGACTTCCCCGTCGCGTCCGCGTTGCCGCCGGCCGTCGGGTTGGCCGGGCACGGCACGACGGGGGCGGTCGCCGCCGTGCTGCCGGAGGCGGTCGTCGTACCGCCCCGTGCCGCCATTGCGCGCACGCCGGCCGCGGCCTGCGATGCGATCACGTCGAGCGCGCGCCGGTGGCCGGCGACAAGCGCGTCGTAACCGCCGGCGACGCGTTCCGCGACGCTCGTGCGGCACGTCATCACCGCCTGCGTGGCGAGCGAACGCACGCTCCACACCGCATCGATCGCCGCCCGCTTGCCGGGCCACGACTCGAAGCGCTGCACGTTCACGCTGATCCGATAGACGGGCACGCCGGGCGGATACGCGGAGTTCGCGACGTCGATCGTGCCGAGCTGCGCAGCGAGATCGTCGGACAGCGCGCGGCGGATCTCGTCGGCGGGCGGCGCGGCCCAGCGCTCCTGTTCGAGCACGTCGACCTGCGCGGCGTTCTTCTGCACGACGAGCTGGTTCTTCGCGACCTGTTCGGGCACGCCGACGGCCGGCACCTCGATCAGGTACGCCGGATTGGCGGGCGCGGTGCGCACGGGCGCCGCGGCGTCGGCGGGGCTCAGCGTATAGAACCGCGCGGGCGGCGAGCTGCAGGCGGCGAGCGCGAGCGCGGCGCAGATTGCCGCCGCGCCGCTCGCGAGCGCGTTCACGCGTGTCGTCGTCATTGTTGATCTCCTGGCTTGCCCTTGAGCAGCGATTCGGGATGGCGCTCCAGATAGTCGGCGAGCGCGTTCAGCGATTGCAGCGTGCGCGTGAGCTCCTTCAGCGCGCCGCGCACGTCGGACTGCAGCGGCGAATCCTGCTGCAGCGTCGCCTGGGCGGACGAGAAGGTCTGCTTCGCGGCCGACAGCGTGTCGCGCGCTTCCGGCGCGACCTGCGTGTCGAGCTGCTTGAACAGCTTGTCGGCGTTCGACAGCGCGCTGTTCAGGTTCGCGCCGATCTGGTCGAACGGCACCTTGTCGAGCTTCTTCGCGATGTCGGCGACCTGCAGCTGCAGCTCGTCGAGCGTGTTCGGCACGGTCGGCAGCTCGAGCGGCTGGCGCGCCGCGTCGATCTTCACGGGCGGCGCCTTCGGGAAGAAGTCGAGCGCGACGTACAACTGGCTCGTCAGCAGGTTGCCGGTGCGCAGCTGGCCGCGCAGCCCGTGCTGGACGAGCCGCTCGACGATCTCGCGGCGGGCCGGTTCGCCCTTGCTCTCGATCGTTTCGCGGAAGCGTCGGCCGAGCCGCTCCGGATACACGTTCATCGTGACCGGCATCAGGAAGTTCTTCGTCTTCGGATCGTAGTCGATCCCGATGTTCGTGACTTCGCCGAGCACGATGCCGCGGAAGTCGACCGGCGCACCGACGCCCAGCCCGCGCAGCGACTGGTTGAAGTTCATCACGACCTGCAGCGGATGGCCGTCCGGGTCGCGCATCGCATCGGCCTCGTCGGAGCCGAGGCGGAACGTCGTGTTGTTCGGCGCGGTCGCGCCGGTGTCCTGGTTCGGCGGCGTCTGGAATGCGATGCCGCCGAGGATCACCGTCGCGAGCGACTGCGTGTTCAGTTTCAGCCCGCTCGAATCGAGCCGCAGGTCGACGCCGCTCGCCTGCCACCAGCGCGAGTTCACGCCGACGTACTGGTCGTACGGCGCGTTGACGAACACGTTGAACGTGACGCCCGTGCCGTCCTTGTCGAGCGAGAAGCCGACCACCTGGCCGACCGGCACGCGGCGGTAGTAGATCGGCGAGCCGATGTCGACCGAGCCCAGTGAATCGCCGCGCAGCACGTACTGCGTGCCCTTCTGGTCGCCCGTGACGGCCGGCGGCGACTCGAGGCCGATGAAGTCGGTCTGCGAGTCCTGCCCGTGGCCGGCGTCGACGCCGATGTAGGCGCCCGACAGCAGCGTGCCGAGCCCCGACACGCCGGTCGCGCCGACGCGCGGACGCACGATCCAGAAACGCGAACCCTTGACCGCGAAGTCCTCGGCTTCCTTCTTCAGCTGCACCTGGACGAGCACGCGCGACAGGTCTTTCGACAGCTTGGTCGACTTGACCGTGCCGATCTCGACGTCCTTGTACTTGACCTGCGTCTTGCCCGGCTCGAGGCCTTCCGCACTGTGGAAGCTGATCGAGATTTCCGGGCCGCGCTCGCGCACGGACTTGATCACGAGGCCGATGCCGATCAGCGCGGCGATCAGCGGCACGAGCCAGACGAGCGACGGCAGCCAGCCGCTTTTCGTCGAGATCATCGGGTCGGGCGGCCGGGACGCGTCGTTCTGCGGGCCTTGCGGACTATTCATGGTGTTTCCCTGAAGTTTCGACTGGATCCCAGATCAGGCGGGGATCGAACTGCATCGACGCGAGCATCGTCAGGATCACGACCGAGCCGAACGCGAGCGCGCCGGGGCCGGCCGTGATGACGGCGAGCGAACGGAAATGGACGAGCGCGACGGTGAGCGTCACGACGAAGATGTCGAGCATCGACCAGCGGCCGATACGCTCGACGATCCGGTACAGGCGCGTGCGCTGCAGCGGTCGCCATGCGGTACGCCGCTGCGCGCTGATCGCGAGGATCGTCAGCACGCCGAGCTTGAGCATCGGCACGAGAATGCTGGCGACGAACACGACGACGGCGAGCGGCCAGTCGCCGGACGTCCAGAAATAGATGACGCCGCTCATGATCGTGTCCTGCTGCGAGCCGACGATCGACGATGTGCGCATGATCGGCAGCAGGTTCGCCGGAATGTAGAGGATCGCGGCCGCGAGCAGCAGCGCCCAGGTGCGCATGATGCTGTTCGGCGTGCGCAGGTGCAGCGCGCTGCCGCAGCGCGCGCAATGTGCGTGCGGCTGGTCGATCGTCTGCACGAGCCCGCACGCGTGGCAGCTGGCGTAGCCCGCGCGGGCGGCGGTGGGCATCGTCATCGGCGGGGCGCGTCCGGCAGCGGCGCGGCATCGTCCGGTGCAGCGGGTGCGGTGGGCGCAGCGGGTGCGGCAGGCGGGCGGCCGGCGCGCAGGTCGTCGGCGATGTCCCACAGCGTGCGCGGATCGAACATCAGCACGACGGCGGTCATCAGCGTGAGCGCGCCGAACGCGAACAGCGCCGCGTCCGGCACGACGCGCGCGAGGCTCACCATCTTCACGATCGTGACGACGATGCCGAGCATGAACACCTCGATCATGCCCCACGGCCGCACGAGCTGGATCGTGCGCAGCACGAGGTTCAGGCCGGGCGGCACGACGCCGCGCCGTATCGGCAGCAGTACGTAGAGCAGCGCAGCCATCTCGACGAGCGGAAACAGCACGGTCGCGCAGAACACCATCACGCCGACGATCTCCATGCCCTGATGCCACAGTGCGTCGATCGCGCCGATCAGCGTGGTCTGCACGCGCGTGCCGTTCAGGTCCATTTCCAGGATCGGGAACGTCTGCGCGATGACGAACGTGACGAGCGCGGCCACCGCGAGTGCCGTGATGCGCTCGATCTGCGTGGTGCTGTTGCGATAGAGCAGCGCGTCGCAGCGCGGGCAGCGCGCGATCTCGCGGCCGCTGAGGCGCGGTTTATGCAACAGTGCGTCGCATTCGTGACAGGCAATCAGGTCGTATCGTTGCATGGGAAAAGCGGTTGTGCGACGGGTGGGAACGCGCGTCGACGGGGCCGGAACCCGCGCCAATCTTACCAAAACGCCTTTTTCGGCGTGTCAACGTTCGGCTATCGGGTGACCGGTCGGTAACATGGCGCGAACATGGCAGCGTGCTGACATGCCCGTCCTCGGAGTCCGCGCCGTTCAAAAGGTTGCGGTAGCATGGCGCCCTTGACAAGCGTCGGCGCGTGTTCTGGCGCAGCCGTTCGCTCAACTGAGGAATCCATGATGGCATCGAAACCGCTGTCGGCCCGGCCGACACGTTATACGCAGACCGCGATCGCGCTGCACTGGCTGATCGCGCTGCTGATCGTCTGCGGCTTCGCGCTCGGCTGGGTGATGACCGACATCCCCGGCTTCACGCCGACGAAGCTGAAGTACTTCTCGTGGCACAAGTGGATCGGCGTGACGGTGTTCGCGCTGGCCGTCGTGCGCGTGCTGTGGCGCGCGACGCACGCGGCGCCGCCGCTGCCGGGCAATACGCCGGCGTGGCAACGCGCGGCGTCGCACGGCGCCCACATGCTGCTGTACGTGCTGATGCTCGTGATTCCGGTCACCGGCTACCTGTACAGCTCGGCGGCGAACATCCCGGTCGTCTACCTCGGCATCGTGCCGCTGCCGCGCCTGATCGATCCCGATCCGGTGCTGAAGGAAACCTTCAAGACGCTTCACGTGTTTTTGAATTACATTTTGCTTGCGCTCGTGTCGCTGCACCTGCTCGCGGCGATCAAGCACCAGGTGTTGGACCGCGACGGCCTGCTGTCGCGAATGCTTCCCTTTGCCAAATGAAGGATCTCATGAAAGTGTCTTTCTCCCGCTCCATGCTGACCGCATTCGCCGCGGTGTCACTTGTCGCGTCGGCCGCGGCGCACGCCGACGTCGATCTCGCGAAGAGCAAGGTGTCCGCCGTGTCGAAGCAGATGAACGTGCCGACCGAAGGCGCGTTCAGGAAGTTCTCCGCGCAGGTGAAGTTCGACCCGGCCAAGGCCGCCCAGGGCAGCGCGCAGATGACGATCGACGTGGCCAGCTACGACCTCGGCGACAAGATGTACAACGACCAGGTCGCGGGCAAGGACTGGTTCGACGCGAAGACGTATCCGCAGGCCATCTTCACGTCGTCGGCGATCGCGCCGGCCGGCGGCAACAAGTACAACGTGACCGGCAAGCTGACGATCAAGGGCAAGGCCGAGACCGTCACGGTGCCCGTCACCGTCACGCAGAACGGCGCGACGCAGACCTTCGACGGCGTGCTGCCGATCAGGCGTTCGACGTTCAACGTCGGCACCGGCGAGTGGAAGGACACGTCGATCGTCGCGGACGAAGTGCAGATCAAGTTCCATCTCGTCGCCACGAAGTAAGCGACGGGTGTCGCATGACCCGAATGCCGCGCGAGGGCGCGGCACCGTTCCAAGGAGAAAGAGTTGAAAAAGCATCTGATCATCGCCGCGGGCGCACTGGCTGCTTCGCTGTCGTTCTCGGCCTTCGCCGATACCGCGACGTACCAGTTCGATCCGAGCCACACGTACCCGAGCTTCGAGGCCGACCACTTCGGCGGCCTGTCGGTCTGGCGCGGCAAGTTCGACAAGTCGAGCGGCACCGTGACGCTCGACCGCGCGGCGAAGACCGGCACGGTGGAAGTGACGACCGACATCGCGTCGATCCACACCGGCAGCGCGAAGCTCGACGAGCACCTGCAGACCGCCGAGTTCTTCGATGCGGCGAAGTTCCCGCAGGCGAACTACAAGGGCACGATCAAGTTCGACGGCGACAAGCCGGTGGCGGTGGTCGGCAACCTGACGATGCACGGCGTCACGAAGCCGCTGACGCTGAAGATCGATGCGCTCAAGTGCATGCCGCATCCGATGCTCAAGCGTGAAGTGTGCGGCGTCGACGCGGTCGGCGAATTCAGCCGCGACGATTTCGGCCTCGACTACGGCAAGCAGTACGGCTTCAAGATGCAGACGAAGCTGCTGATCACGGCCGAAGCGGTCAAGCAGCAGTAACGCACACGGCCCGGCCGGCCGTTGCGTTGCTGCTTCGGTTCGCCGGCCCGTTGCGTGCCAGCCGCCGCGCTCCCTTGCAGGGGGGCGCGGCGGTTTTCTTTTGCGCGCCTATAATCGTCGGCACAGTTCGCGGCGCGGCAATGGGCGCGTCGCACGGAACGAACAACGTACAACTTACAACGACTAGGAGATCGCCGATGCACGCCGTCACGCAATCCAGCTCCATTGCCGCATCGCCGCGCGTGTGGCGCGCGGTGGTCGCCGCGTCGATCGGCAACGCGCTCGAGTGGTTTGATCTCGTCGTCTACGGCTTCTTCGCGGTCACGATCTCGAAGCTGTTCTTCCCGTCCGGCAACGACACCGTGTCGCTGCTGCTCACGCTCGGCACGTTCGGCGTGTCGTTCTTCATGCGGCCGCTCGGCGCGATCGTGCTCGGCGCGTACGCCGACCGCGCGGGCCGCAAGGCCGCGCTCACGCTGTCGATCCTGCTGATGATGGCCGGCACGCTCGTCATCGCGGTGCTGCCGACCTACGGGACGATCGGCGTCGCGGCGCCGCTGATCCTCGTCGCCGCGCGGCTGATGCAGGGCTTCTCGGCCGGCGGCGAGTTCGGCAGCGCGACCGCGTTCCTCGCCGAGCACGTACCGGGCCGGCGCGGCTTCTTCGCGAGCTGGCAGGTCGCGAGCCAGGGGCTCACGACGCTGCTCGCGGCCGGCTTCGGCACCGTGCTGAACGCGCAGCTCACGGCCGATCAGATGGCCGCGTGGGGCTGGCGCGTGCCGTTCTTCTTCGGGCTGCTGCTCGGGCCGGTCGCATACTACATCCGCTCGAAGGTCGACGAGACGCCCGAATTCCTCGCGGCCGACAGTACCGCGAGCCCGTTGCGCGACACGTTCGCGTCGCACAAGGCGCGGCTCGTCGCCGCGATGGGCGTGGTGGTGCTCGGCACCGTCGCGACCTATCTCGTGCTGTTCATGCCGACCTACGGCGTGAAGCAGCTCGGCCTCGCGCCGTCCGCCGCGTTCGCGGCGATTCTCGTCGTCGGCGTGATCCAGATGGTGTTCGCGCCGCTCGTCGGCCACTGGTCGGACCGCTACGGCCGCGTGCGCGTGATGATCGCGCCGGCCGTCGGCATCCTCGTGCTGATCTATCCGGCGTTCGCGTATCTCGTCGCGCATCCGGGCTTCGGCACGCTGATCGCGCTGCAGGTGCTGCTCGCGTTCCTGATGACCGGCTATTTCGCGGCGCTGCCCGGCTTGTTGTCCGAGGTATTTCCGGTGCAGACGCGCACGACCGGGATGTCGCTCGCCTATAACGTCGCGGTGACGATCTTCGGCGGCTTCGGGCCGTTCATCATCGCGTGGCTGATCCGCGCGACCGGGATGAAGACCGCGCCGAGCTTCTACCTGATGTTCGCGGCCGTGCTGAGCCTCGCCGCGCTGGTGGTGTTGCGGCGGCGGTTCGGGTTCCGGTGAAGCGCCGGTGACGCGGGCGATGCGGTACTGCGGAAGTCATGCAAAAGCTCAATCCTGCTGCGCATATATTCAGAACCGACCAGACATTGAAATATCGAAAGGCATCGTTGGGGAAAGTTATCGCTGGCTGGAAAATAACCACAACGTCGAGCATTGCAACAAGCTATAACGTTGGCGATCCAATGTATGCCAAGAAGCTCGACTATGCGTTGGCTCTGATCCGGAACGGAGAAACAGCGATATGCGGGTACTAGTGGTCTTGGTGCTGTGTATGTCCGTCGGAACCTTGTCAAGTGCGGTGGCCGCTGCCGACGGCGCTTTTACAGGCGCCTTCCAAGGAACTGGTAGAGCCTGTTCCGGTGCGCTCCATGTGCGCGCCAAGACAATCGAGTGGAATTCAACGTACAGCATCTGCAAGTCGTCACCTTACGAAGTGCTGGAGAAAAAAATCGATGGCGATCGCGAGCGAATGGTCTTTCGTTTGAAAAATCCCAGTAGTCGATGCCGTTATTCCGTCGTCGAAGTTGAGCGAGCAAGCGGCTACAACTGGAATGTGAGCGGCTACCAGTCTTTGGAAGGATTTCAGAAAAGGGATTTTCCGGAATGGAGCAATTCGCCATTACCAGAAAGGCAAATATTGTCGTGCTTGATGACCGGGCCGGATTGAGTTGGAATCTGGAGTCGTCTAGATGGGTCAGCCTTCCGGCTCGCAGACCGGCTTCGCCGGCATCAACCATGGGGGGCAGCGGAGGCAACGGGCGGCGCGGGCACGGTTTGCGCGCGGGCAGTCGATGCGCATGCAACGAATGCGGCCGCGGCGCCCGCATGAAAAAAGGCCGGCCCACGAGGGGCCGGCCTTTGCGTATCCGTCGAAACGGCGCGGCGCTTAAACCTGCGCGCCCGCGTTCGGATCGTCCGGATCGTGCGCGGTCTTCTTGTCCTTCAGAAGATCTTCGCGCTTGATGCCGAGCCACATCGCGAGCGAGCCCGCGACGAACACCGACGAGTAGATACCGAACATGATGCCGACCGTCAGCGCGAGCGCGAAGTAGTGCAGCGTCGGGCCGCCGAAGAAGAACATCGACAGCACCATCATTTCCGTCGACGTGTGCGTGATGATCGTACGCGACATCGTGGTCGTGATCGCGTGGTTGATCACTTCCTGCACGCTCATCTTGCGTTCACGGCGGAACGTTTCGCGGATCCGGTCGAAGATGACGACCGACTCGTTGACCGAGTAGCCGAGCACCGCGAGCACCGCCGCGAGCACCGCCAGCGAGAACTCCCACTGGAAGAACGCGAAGAAGCCGAGAATGATCACGACGTCGTGCAGGTTGGCGATCACGCCGGCGACCGCGTACTTCCATTCGAAGCGGAACGACAGGTAGATCACGATGCCGATCACGACGCACGCGAGCGCGAGCAGGCCGTCGGTCGCGAGCTCCCGGCCGACCTGCGGGCCGACGAATTCGACGCGCTGCAGCGTGACGTCCGGGGTCTGCGCCTTCAGTGCGCCCATCACCTGGTCGCTCTGCTGCGCGGACGTGAGGCCCTGCTTCAGCTGCAGGCGGATCAGCACGTTGCGCGACGTGCCGAAGCTCTGCACCTGCGCATCGGCGTAGCCGAGCTTGCCGAGCGTATCGCGCACGGGTTCGAGCTGCGCGGCCTGCGGATACTGCACCTCGATCACCGTACCACCGGTGAATTCGACGGACAGATGCAGCCCGCGGTGGAACAGGAAGAACACGGCGGCGAGGAACGTGACCAGCGAGATCACGTTGAACACCAGCGCGTGCCGCATGAACGGAATGTCTTTACGGATGCGGAAAAATTCCATGGCTTCGTCTCCGGGGCCTTATTGGGTCGAGCCCGGTTTCTTCGGCGACACGCCCTGCTGCGCGCGATTGCGCAGCTGCGGCTTGCCGGCGCGCGGCGCGTTGCCCTTCGCGGGCGCGGCGAGCTTCGCGGCGCGTGCCGTGTCGGTCGATTCGTCCGCCGCGGCGAACGACGCGCCGGCCGTGGCGCCTTCCGGCTTCCACACCTGGCCGATCGCGAGCGACTTCAGCTTCTTGCGGCCGCCGTACCAGAGGTTGACGATCCCGCGCGAGAAGAACACGGCGGAGAACATCGACGTCAGGATGCCGAGGCAGTGCACGATCGCGAACGCGCGAACCGGGCCCGAGCCGAACGCGAGCAGCGCGAGGCCGGCGATCAGCGTCGTGACGTTCGAGTCGAGAATCGTCGCCCACGCATGCGCGTAGCCGGCCTGGATCGCGAGCTGCGGCGGCTGGCCGGCGCGCAGTTCTTCACGCACGCGCTCGTTGATCAGCACGTTCGAGTCGATCGCCATGCCGAGCGCGAGCGCGATGGCCGCGATACCGGGCAGCGTCAGCGTGGCCTGCATCAGCGACAGCACCGCGACGAGCAGCAGCAGGTTCACCGACAGGCCGATCACCGAGATGACGCCGAACAGCATGTAGTACGCGATCATGAACACGGCGATCGCGCAGAAACCCCAGATCACCGAGTGGACGCCCATCTTGATGTTGTCCGCGCCGAGGCTCGGGCCGATCGTGCGTTCCTCGATGATGTCCATCGGGGCGGCGAGCGAACCGGCGCGCAGCAGCAGCGCGAGGTCGGCCGCGGCCTGCGGCGTCGGCTGGCCGGTGATCTGGAAGCGGTCGCCGAGCTCCGACTGGATCGTCGCGACCGTCAGCACTTCGCCCTTGCCCTTCTCGAACAGCACCATCGCCATCGGCTTGCCGATGTTGTCGCGCGACACCGAGCGCACCGCGCGGCCACCGGCCGAGTCGAGGCGGATGTTGACCGACGGACGCTGATGTTCGTCGAAGCCGGCCGACGCATCGATGATGCGGTCGCCGGTGAAGATCACGTCCTTCCTCAGCAGCACGGGCGCCTGGTTGCCCTGCGTGAACAGCTCGTCGCCCGGCGGCACCGGGTCGTTCGGGTTCGGGTGCGTGTTGAGCGGGTCGGCGAGGCGCGCTTCGAGCGTTGCCGTGCGGCCGATGATGTCCTTCGCCTTCGCGGTGTCCTGCACGCCCGGCAGTTCGACGACGATACGGTCGCTGCCTTGCTGCTGCAGGATCGGCTCGGACACGCCGAGTTCGTTCACGCGGTTGTGGAGCGTCGTCAGGTTCTGCTTGAGCGCGGCGTCCTCGACGGCCTTCTGCACGGCCGGCGTGAACGTGCCGACGACTTGCATGCCGCCGCCGCCGGGCTGCGTCGCCCATTGGAGTTCGGTGACCGATGCGGCGAGCACCTTGCGGGCGTCTTCCGCCGTTTGCGGGTCGCTGAAGTTCACGACGACGGACTGATCGACGCGGCTCACGCCGCCGTCGCGGATGTTCTTGTCACGCAGCAGCGTGCGGGCGTCGGACGCGTCGGAGTCGAGCTTCTTCGTGAGCGCGCCCGTCATGTCGACCTGGAGCAGGAAGTGCACACCGCCGCGCAGGTCGAGGCCGAGATACATCGGCAGCGCGTGCAGTGCGGTCAGCCAGCGCGGCGACGCGCTCTGCAGGTTCAGTGCGACGACGTACTGCGGATCGTTCGGGTCGGCGTTCAGCGACTTCTGCAGCAGATCCTTGACGCGCATCTGCGTATCGGTGTCCTTCACGCGCACGCGGATGTTCGCGTTGGACGCGGTGTTCTCGAACGTGACGTCGTCCGGCTTGATCTGCGCGGACGCGAGCGCGGATTCGACCTGGGTCAGCGTGGTCGAGTCGAGCTTGACCGTGGCCTTGCCGCTCGACACCTGCACCGCCGGCGCTTCGCCGAAGAAGTTGGGCAATGTGTACAGAAAGCCGATGGCGAGCGCCACGACCATCACGACATATTTCCAGAGTGGATAACGATTCATGAGGGGGCCGAACGGGTGGTTGGCGTGAAAGCGTCGCGTCCGGCGCCGCGACGGCCTGCTCTCTCAGGCAGGCACGGCGCGGGGAGCCGGACGCTCGGTGAAAGCCTTACAGCGACTTGATCGTGCCCTTCGGCAGAATGGTCGTGACAGCAGCCTTCTGCACGGTGATTTCGGTGCCTTGGGCGATTTCGACGCCGATGTAGCCTTCGCTGACCTTCGTCACCTTGCCGACGAGGCCGCCGCTCGTGACGACTTCGTCGCCCTTCGCCATGGCCGCGAGCATGTTGCGGTGTTCCTTCTGGCGCTTCATCTGCGGGCGGATCATGATGAAGTACAGCACCGCGAACATCAGGATGAGCGGCAGGAAGCTCATCAGGCTCGATTCGGCGCCACCGGCACCCTGCGCGAAGGCATTGGAAATGAACGGCACGTTGGTCTCTCCGTAGGGGAAGATCGAAAAATAAGCCGGTTATTCTACCACCGGCCCCATGTGCAAACGGCGCGGCAAATGCGCTTTCGGATCAAGCTGTTAAAGCGCGAACCGGCACCGCTGCGATGGGTTTGGAAAGGCGATTGTAATATTTGGCGGTCGTGGCCAGCGCATCGACCGCGTTATTTAGTACGTGTCCTATGGGGCGACCGCCGTGCGCGGCGCGGGCAGCCGGCCCGTCAGTCGACCCCTCTGGCCCGATCCTCCGCGAAGCGCTGCCGGAATGCGTCGAACGTATGCGTTTCGATCGCGTCGCGAATCTCGCTCATCAGCTGCAGGTAGTAGTGCAGGTTGTGGATCGTGTTGAGCTGCGCGCCCAGGATCTCGCCCACACGATGCAGGTGGTGCAGGTAGCCGCGCGAGAAGTTCTGGCACGTGTAGCACGAGCACGTGGAATCGAGCGGCTTCAGCGAGTTCTTGTGCGTCGCGTTGCGGATCTTCACGTCGCCGAAGCGCGTGAAGAGCCAGCCGTTGCGCGCGTTGCGGGTCGGCATCACGCAGTCGAACATGTCGATGCCGTTCGCGACGCCTTCGACCAGATCCTCCGGCGTGCCGACGCCCATCAGGTAGTGCGGCTTGTTGGCCGGCAGCTTCGGGCCGACGTGGCGCAGCACGCGCATCATGTCTTCCTTCGGCTCGCCCACCGACAGCCCGCCGATCGCGAGGCCGTGGAAACCGAGTTCCGCGAGGCCCGCGAGCGATTCGTCGCGCAGGTCCTCGAACATCCCGCCCTGGACGATCCCGAACAGTGCATTCGGGTTGCCGAGCCGGTCGAACTCGTCGAGCGAGCGCTTCGCCCAGCGCAGCGACATGCGCATCGAGTCGGCCGCTTCCTTGTGCGTCGTCGGCACGCCGTTGGTCGCGTACGGCGTGCATTCGTCGAACTGCATCACGATGTCGGAATTCAGCACCTTCTGGATCTGCATCGACACTTCCGGCGACAGGAACAGCTTGTCGCCGTTGATCGGCGACGCGAACGTGACGCCGTCCTCGGTGATCTTGCGCAGGTCGCCGAGCGAGAAGACCTGGAAGCCGCCCGAATCGGTCAGGATCGGCTTGTTCCAGCCCATGAAGCCGTGCAGGCCGCCGTGCGCGTCGATCGTGTCGAGGCCCGGGCGCAGCCACAGGTGGAACGTGTTGCCGAGAATGATCTGGGCCTTGATCTCGTGCAGCTCGCGCGGCTGAATCGCCTTCACGGTGCCGTACGTGCCGACCGGCATGAAGATCGGCGTTTCGACCACGCCGTGGTTGAGCTTCACGCGGCCGCGGCGCGCGTGGCCGTCGGTCGTCAGCAGTTCGAATTCGAGCCCGTTCGCCGGGCGGTCCTGCACGGGGGCGTGCGTATCGTGGGATGAACCTTCGGTCATCGTGTTGTGCTCCTTGCTACCGGGCTGCTTTGCATGGGACCAGAGTAACCGCTAAAGCGCTAACTCTGGATCGCAAGTCCGGCGCATGTTGGAAACGCCGCCGGGAAACCGGCAGCGGGGAAAGCGGGTGCGCGCAAAAACGTCGCCCGCACAACGGGAAAACGGGCCTGCGATCAATGGTGGGCGCGCGGTGCGTGGCGCGCGCACCCGCCGCGCCCGCTGTGCTTTACGCGCCCGGCGCCTCCGGCGTGTCACGCCGCGTGAGCAGCATCGCGTCGCCGTAGCTGAAGAAGCGGTAGCGCTCATCGATCGCGTGCCGGTACGCGGCGCGGATCGTCTCGACGCCCGCGAACGCGGACACCAGCATCAGCAGCGTCGACTTCGGCAGGTGGAAGTTCGTGACGAGCCGGTCGACCACGCGGAAACGGTAGCCGGGCGTGATGAAGATGTCGGTCTCGGCCTGCGTCGCCGCGAGCGGGCGGCCCGCTTCGTCGGCGGCGCGCGCGGCGGCTTCGAGCGCGCGCATCGACGTCGTGCCGACCGCGATCACGTTGCCGCCGCGCGCGCGGGTCGCGGCGATCTTGTCGACCAGCGACTGCGGCAGGTCGTACCACTCGCTGTGCATCTTGTGCTCGGCGATGTTCTCGACGCGCACCGGCTGGAACGTGCCCGCGCCGACGTGCAGCGTGAGCGTCGCGCGCTCGACGCCCATCGCGTCGAGCTTCTGCAGCAGCGGCTGGTCGAAATGGAGCCCGGCCGTGGGCGCGGCGACCGCGCCCGGGTTGCTCGCATAGACCGTCTGGTAGCGCGTCTCGTCGGTCGCGTCGGCATCGTGCTCGATGTACGGCGGCAGCGGCAGGCGGCCGTGCTGCTCGATCAGGTCGAGGCACGGCGCGGGGAAGTGCAGCGTGAAGAACGGCTCGACGCGCTCGCCAACCGTCACGTCGAACGCATCGGCCAGGCGCAGCGTCGTGCCGGCGCCGGGCGACTTGCTCGCGCGGATCTGCGCGAGCGCCGTGTGCGTGCCGGTCACGCGCTCGATCAGCACCTCGATCTTGCCGCCGCTGGCCTTCTGGCCGAAGAAGCGGGCCTTCAGCACTTTGGTATCGTTGAACACGAGCAGGTCGCCGGGCGCGATGCACGACGGCAGCTCGGCGAAACGGCGGTCGACGAGGCGTGCGGGCTCGAGGGTGCGATCCACCTCGAGCAGGCGGCTCGCGGTGCGATCGGGCAGCGCGGTTTGCGCAATCAGCTCGGGCGGCAGATTGAAATCGAAATCGGAAAGCGTGAACATGCGGGCTGGTTCGAAACGGCCGGCGGGCGCCGCCGACAGGGCGGAAACGCGTAAATGGGGCGCGCGAGCCGCTATGATGGCGGGATGCGCGGCCTGGCCGGCGTCGTTGGTTCGGACGACGTGAAAGCCGCTATTGTACTTGCCTTGCGAAGCACCCAGACGATCCGATGCCTGTGTCACCACGCCGTTCCATTGCCGCCGTTGCCGATTCCGCCGATCCGTTCGACGCGGAGGATGCCGCGCTACCCGCGCGAAGCGCGGGGGAGCGCGGCTCCGCGGAGCGTGCGGAGCCGCGCAGTGCCGCACCGCGTCGTGCCGCCCCGAAGCGCGGCGCCGACGGGCGGCTCGCGCAGCCGGCCGCC
>NZ_JAPVQY010000095.1 GCF_027257875.1 Burkholderia sp. IMCC1007 | reverse complement strand
GGATGCGCCGCCGGCCGCGTTCGGCGCGCTGCCGGCCGCCGCCGGCACGACGCTCGTCGAACTGCCGGCGCTGACCACTCCGTTCATCGAACAGGACTGGGCACGCTGGCACGACACGCTCGCCACGTTCGAGCGCGACTGGTTCGCGCCGGCGCTGACCGCGCTGCAGCACGGCGAGCTGGCGAACGTCGATTTCACGCTGTGCGGCGACACGAGCTCCGTGACCCTGCACGCGACGCGCGGCGACCTGCGCAAGTTCTGGCGCCGCCGCGCGCTGGCGTCCCTGTTCGAATAACCCGACCTGTATGACCCGGATCGTTACCCGCCCCGTCGCACCCGCCGACGCAGAAGCGCTCGCGCGCCACGGCCTGCACCCCGTCCTCGCGCGCCTGTACGCGTCGCGCGGCGTGCAGTCGCCCACCGACATCGAGACGGCGCTCGCGCGCCTCGTCCCGCCCACCGAACTGAAAGGCTGCGCGGATGCCGCATCGCTGCTCGCCGACGCGATCGCCGACCAGCGGCGCCTGCTCGTCGTCGCCGACTACGACTGCGACGGCGCAACCGCCTGCGCGGTCGCGGTGCGCGGCCTGCGGATGTTCGGCGCGCAGATCGACTATCTCGTGCCGAACCGCTTCGAGTACGGCTACGGGCTCACGCCCGAGATCGTCGAGCTCGCGGCCGCCCGCAAGCCCGACCTGCTGATCACCGTCGACAACGGAATCGCGAGCGTCACGGGCGTCGAAGCCGCGAATGCGCGCGGCATCGACGTGCTCGTGACCGACCACCATCTGCCCGGCGACGCGCTGCCCGCCGCGCGCGCGATCGTCAACCCGAACCAGCCCGGCTGCGGGTTCCCGAGCAAGCACCTGGCCGGGGTCGGCGTGATGTTCTACGTGCTGCTCGCGCTGCGCGCCGAACTGCGCCGTCGCGGCGTATTCGCGAGCAAGGAGGCCGAGCCGCGCCTGGACGGGCTGCTCGACCTCGTCGCGCTCGGCACCGTCGCCGATGTCGTGCGGCTCGACGGCAACAATCGCGTGCTCGTCGCGCAAGGGCTGCAGCGCATCCGCAACGGCCGCATGCAGCCGGGCATCGCCGCGCTGTTCCGCGCGGCCGGCCGCGAAGCGCGCACCGCGTCGGGTTTCGACCTCGGCTTCGGCCTCGGCCCGCGCCTGAACGCCGCCGGGCGGCTGTCCGACATGTCGCTCGGCATCGAGTGCCTGATTACCGACGACATCGGCCGCGCGTGGGACCTCGCGCAGCAGCTCGACGTGATGAACCGCGAACGCCGCGAGATCGAGGCCGGCATGCAGCAGCAGGCGCTCGCCGATCTCGCCGACGTCGATCCGGCCGACGCGTGCACGATCACGCTGTTCAATCCCGAATGGCACCAGGGCGTGATCGGGATCGTCGCGGGCCGGCTCAAGGAGAAATTCCACCGCCCGTCGTTCACGTTCGCGCACGCGGACGACGAAGGCCGGCGGGTCAAGGGATCGGGCCGGTCGATACCCGGGTTCCACCTGCGCGATGCGCTCGACCTCGTGTCGAAGCGCGAACCCGACCTGATCGTCGCGTTCGGCGGCCACGCGATGGCGGCCGGCCTCACGCTCGACACCGATAACGTGCCGCGCTTCGCGGCCGCGTTCGAGGCCGTCGCGCGCGAGTGGCTGTCCGACGACGCGCTCGCGCGCGTGATCGAGACCGACGGCGAACTCGAGGAAGCGTATTTCACGCCGCAGTTCGTCGGCCTGCTCGACGAAGCCGTGTGGGGCCAGGGCTTTCCGGCCCCGCTTTTCTCCGGTGAATTCGACGTCGTGTCGCAATCGCTCGTGAAGGAAAAGCACCTCAAGCTACAACTGGCGCGCGGGCGCCAGCGCTTCAACGCGATCTGGTTCAACCACACCGAGCCGCTGCCGGCGAGCGCATTGATCGCGTACCGCCTCGTGGCCGACACGTGGAACGGCGTGACGCGCGTCCAGCTGATCGTCGAGCACGCGGCCGGCTGAACGCCCGCGCGGCGGCCCGCGGCCCCGCGCGAAGCACATGCGCGCCGCGCCGGACGGGGCCGCGGCGTGCATGCCAGCACAGTCCGCGTCACCGGGAAACCCCGCCGATCGGCTATAATTCCGCTTTTTTACGAAGCAAGAAAAGCGAACGATCATGGAAGCGGAACGTCTCAACGCGATCGAAAGCTCCCTGCTCGACCTGCGCAATCGCGCGGGCGAGCTTCGGGGGTATCTTTGACTACGACGCCAAAGCTGCGCGTCTGACCGAAGTCAACAAGGAGCTCGAAGACCCGAACGTCTGGAACGATTCGAAGAACGCCCAGGCACTCGGCCGCGAGAAGAAGCTGCTCGAAGGCGTCGTGTCGACGCTGACGGTGCTCGATAGCGACCTGCGAGATGCGCTCGACCTGTTCGAGCTGGCCCGCGAGGAAGGCGACGAAGACACCCTCATCGCATCCGAAGACGACGCGAAGAAGCTCGAAGCGCGCGTCGGCGACATCGAATTCCGCCGGATGTTCTCGAACCCGGCCGACCCGAACAACTGCTTCATCGACATCCAGGCAGGCGCCGGCGGCACCGAGGCGTGCGACTGGGCGTCGATGCTGCTGCGCCAGTACCTGCGCTACTGCGAACGCAAGGGCTTCAAGGCCGAAGTGCTCGAAGAGTCCGACGGCGACGTCGCCGGCATCAAGAACGCGACGGTCAAGGTCACGGGCGAATACGCGTACGGCTTCCTGCGCACCGAAACGGGCATCCACCGCCTCGTGCGCAAGTCGCCGTTCGACTCGTCGGGCGGCCGCCACACGTCGTTCTCGTCGGTGTTCGTGTATCCGGAAATCGACGACTCGATCGAAGTCGAGGTCAACCCGGCCGACCTGCGCATCGACACGTACCGCGCATCGGGCGCGGGCGGCCAGCACATCAACAAGACCGACTCGGCCGTGCGGATCACGCACATGCCGACCGGCATCGTCGTGCAGTGCCAGAACGACCGCTCGCAGCACCGCAACCGCGCCGAAGCGATGGCGATGCTGAAATCGCGTCTGTACGAAGCCGAGATGCGCAAGCGCCAGGCCGAGCAGGACAAGCTCGAATCGAGCAAGACCGATGTGGGCTGGGGCCATCAGATCCGCTCGTACGTGCTCGACCAGAGCCGCGTGAAGGACCTGCGCACGAACGTCGAAATGAGCAACACGCGCGCTGTCCTCGACGGCGATCTCGACGACTTCATCAGCGCGAGCCTCAAACAGGGCGTGTAAGCGCCGCGGCGCGGCCCGTCCAGGCCGCGCCGTCGTCACCCTGCCCGTTGGCGTTGCCGCACCCACTCCGAATTCCGACCATCATGACCGAACCGACTCAAACGCAGCCCGCCGTCGCGGCGGACGAAAACCAGATCATTGCCGAGCGCCGCGAGAAGCTGCGCGCATTGCGCGAGCAAGGCGTCGCCTATCCGAACGATTTCCGGCCGACGCATCACGCCGCCGATCTCCAGGTGAAATTCGCCGACTCGGACAAGGCCGCGCTCGAAGCGAGCCAGGTCGAGGTGGCGGTCGCCGGCCGCATGATGCTCAAGCGCGTGATGGGCAAGGCGAGCTTCGCGACGGTGCAGGACGGCTCGGGCCAGATCCAGTTCTTCGTGACGCCGAACGATGTCGGCGCGGAAACCTACGACGCATTCAAGAAGTGGGACCTCGGCGACATCGTCGCCGCGCGCGGCGTGCTGTTCCGCACGAACAAGGGCGAGTTGTCGGTCCAGTGCAAGGAGTTGCGCCTGCTGTCGAAGGCGCTGCGTCCGCTGCCGGACAAGTTCCACGGCCTCTCCGACCAGGAACTGCGCTACCGCCAGCGCTACGTCGACCTGATCGTGACGCCGGAAACGCGCGACACGTTCCGCGCGCGTACCAAGACGATCGCGTCGATCCGCAAGTTCATGGACAACGCCGACTTCATGGAAGTCGAAACGCCGATGCTGCACCCGATCCCGGGCGGCGCGGCGGCCAAGCCGTTCGTCACGCATCACAACGCGCTCGACATGCAGATGTTCCTGCGCATCGCGCCGGAGCTGTACCTGAAGCGCCTGATCGTCGGCGGTTTCGAACGCGTGTTCGAGATCAACCGCAACTTCCGGAATGAAGGCGTGTCGCCGCGCCACAATCCGGAATTCACGATGATGGAGTTCTACGCCGCGTACACCGATTACCGCTGGCTGATGGACTTCACCGAGCAACTGATCCGCCAGGCGGCGATCGATGCGCTCGGCACCGCGACGATCCAGTACCAGGGCCGCGAGCTCGACCTCGCGAAGCCGTTCCACCGCCTGACGATCACGCAGGCGATCCAGAAGTACGCGCCGCAGTACACCGACGGCCAGCTGTCGGACGACGCGTTCCTGCGTAGCGAACTGAAGCGCCTGGGCGTCGACGTGTCGCAGCCGGCCTTCCTGAACGCCGGCATCGGCGCACTGCAGCTCGCGCTGTTCGAGGAAACCGCCGAAGCGCAGCTGTGGGAGCCGACCTACATCATCGACTACCCGGTCGAAGTGTCGCCGCTCGCGCGCGCATCGGACACGGTGCCGGGCATCACCGAGCGTTTCGAACTGTTCATGACCGGCCGCGAGATCGCGAACGGCTTCTCGGAGCTGAACGATCCGGAAGACCAGGCCGCGCGCTTCAAGAAGCAGGTCGAGCAGAAGGATGCCGGCGACGAGGAAGCGATGTTCTTCGACGCCGACTACATCCGCGCGCTCGAACACGGGATGCCGCCGACGGGCGGCTGCGGGATCGGCATCGACCGCCTCGTGATGCTGCTGACCGACAGCCCGACGATCCGCGACGTGCTGCTGTTCCCGCACCTGCGCCGCGAAGACTGACGGCCTGGCCCGCGTGTGCGCCGCGCCCCGTGGCGCGCACGCGGCGGCTTTGTAACCGCGCGTAAATCCCGCCTGCCGGCGCTCGCCGGCTTTCGATCTTTCCCCGTTTTATTCCCTCGTCGCGACGGCCTTCCCCGGGTTTTCCCGATAGCAAGCGCCGATCCCGCGCTGCAATTCGTTACACCTTGATACGGCACCGCGCTCGTCCGTGGACGACACTCCTGTTGCGTCACCACGCATGACCACGGGACCAGAACGCGGCGCAGCAACGCCAAGTCTGCTCGCTCCCGAGCGTGGGATCCGGCCCGCGCCAACCGGCGCTACCGGATCGACACCGGAGAAGAAAATGGACAACCCGAATCAGACCACGCCGCAAAAGCAACGCCTCCATCCGCTGATCGCCACCGCAGCAGGCGCCGTCATCGTCGCGAGCCTCGCCGCTACAGCCGCGATCACGGGTATCTTCCCGAAGGCCAGCAGCACCGATGCGCAGAACGGCCAGACCCAGGCCGCGCTGATCGCATCGCAGCCGGCCGTCGATACCGCCGCAGCGGCCAGCGCCGCGCGCGCCGCGCAAGCGCAGCAGCAGGCGGCAGAACAGGCCGCGCAGCAGAAACTGGCGGCCGAGAAGGCGGCTGCCGCGCAGGCCGAACCGAAGCCCGCGCCGCGCCCGGTGCACCACCGCCATACGCCGGCGCCGCAGCCTCCGCAATATGCTCAACAGCCGTCGGCGCCCGCGCAGCCGTCCTATTGCCAGAGCTGCGGCACGATCGTCGCGATCACCCAGACGCGTACGCCGGGCCAGAGCTCGGGGATCGGAGCGGTCGGCGGCGCAGCGGCCGGCGGCCTGCTCGGCAACCAGTTCGGGCACGGTAACGGCCGCACCGCGATGACGATCATCGGCGCACTGGGCGGCGGTCTGGCCGGCAACCAGGTCGAAAAGCAGGTGCGCGCGGAAACCGACTATCAGGTGCAGGTACAGATGGAAAGCGGTGCGATGCGCACGTTCACGTACCACAACGCACCGCCGTTCGGCCAGGGCCAGCGCGTGCGGATCGAGAACGGCACACTGGTCGGCGCGTAACCACGCATGACGAATCGCCGGGCGGTCCCTGCACCGCGCCGGCCGAAATGAAAAAGGCTCGTGACGCATCACGAGCCTTTTCTTTGTGCGGGAGCCCGGCGGGCGCCGGCGCGAATCTCAGTCTTCGTCGTCGAAGTCGGATTCGTCGATCCAGTGAGCCTGGATCGCTTCGAGAATCTTCTCGCCCGAGTGGGCAGGATCGTCGTCGAAGCCGTCGAGTTCGATCACCCATTGGCGCAGGTCGACAAAATTGACGCGCTGCGGATCGATATCCGGATGCTTGTCTGCAAGCGCGATGGCGATTTCGCGCGAATCGGTCCATTTCATGGCCTGCTCTCCCGTGTCGGTGGCGGGTCCGCCGGGCGCGGCGACCATGCCGCGCGCCGCCCGACCCGCCGTTCCATCAGTGATTTTCCTTCGCGTGGTTGATCGAATACTTCGGAATCTCGACCACCAGGTCCGACTCTTCCGTCACGATCGCCTGGCACGACAGGCGCGACGTCGGCTCGAGGCCCCACGCCTTGTCGAGCAGGTCGTCCTCGTCCTCTTCGGACGGCTCGAGATCGTTGAAGCCCTCGCGGATCACCACGTGGCAGGTCGTGCACGCGCACGACTTCTCGCACGCATGCTCGATCTCGATCCCGTTGTCGAGCAGGTTGTCGCAAATACTCTTGCCGGGCGTCGCGTCGATCACTGCGCCGTCCGGGCACAGTTCGACGTGAGGCAGCACCACCAGTTGAGGCATGTCCGTTCCGTCAGTCAGGGTGCGGCGGCTGGCGCCGCACGGTTCAATATCGTGCCGGCCGTCGCCGGCCCGCATGGAGTGGGTTCGCTCAGATCTCGTCGAGCCGTCGGCCCGACAGTGCGCGCTTGATGCTCTTGTCCATCCGGCGCGCCGCGAATTCGTCGGTGCCGTCGGCCAGCGCCTTGGTCGCGGTTTCGATCGCGCTCGCGTCATCGCCCTGCGCGATCGTGCCCAGCGCTGCGACGAGCGCATCGACCTGCGTCCGTTCGGCCGGGTCGAGCAGTTCGCCGTCGGCCGCGAGCGCCGCCTGCGTCGCCTCGATCATCCGCTGCGCCTCGACCTGTGCTTCGCGCAGCGCGCGGGCGCGCATGTCGATCTCGGCGGTCTTGAAGCTGTCCTCGAGCATCTTCGCGATGTCATCGTCGGCCAGGCCGTACGACGGCTTCACGACGACCGATGCCTCGACGCCCGAGTGCTGCTCGCGCGCGAACACCGACAGCAGCCCGTCCGCATCGACCTGATAGGTCACGCGGATACGCGCCGCACCGGCCGTCATCGGCGGGATGCCGCGCAACTCGAAGCGCGCGAGCGACCGGCAGTCGGCGACGAGCTCGCGCTCGCCCTGCACGACGTGGATCGCCATCGCGGTCTGGCCGTCCTTGAAGGTCGTGAATTCCTGCGCACGCGCGATCGGGATCGTCGAGTTGCGCGGAATGATCTTCTCGACGAGGCCGCCCATCGTCTCGACACCGAGCGACAGCGGGATCACGTCGAGCAGCAGCCAGTCGTCGCCGCTGCCGCGATTGCCGGCGAGCAGGTCGGCCTGGATCGCTGCACCGAGCGCGACGACCTGGTCCGGATCGAGATTGACGAGCGGCGGCTGGCCGAAATGCTTCGCGACAGCGTCGCGGATCACCGGCATGCGCGTCGCGCCGCCGACGAGCACGACACCCTTGATGTCGGCCGGGCTCACCTGCGCGTCGCGCAGGGCCTTGCGGGTCGGCGCGAGCGTGCGCTGGACGAGCGGCTCGACGAGCGCGGCAAACGTGTCGTGCGAGATCGTCTGCACGAGATGCGCACCGCTCGACAGCGTGACGTCGAGCGACGCCTGCGGCGCGGACGACAGCGCTTCCTTCAGCACGCGCACGCGGTCGAGCAGCAAGCGTACGTCCTCGGGCGCGAGCGTCTGCGCGTCGATGCCGGCCTGCGCGAGCACGTGGCCGAACAGCGCATGGTCGAAATCGTCGCCGCCGAGCGCGGAATCGCCGCCTGCGGCCAGCACTTCGAACACGCCCTTCGTGAGTTTCAGGATCGACAGGTCGAACGTGCCGCCGCCGAGATCGTATACCGCGTACAGGCCTTCGGCGCCGTTATCCAGGCCGTAGGCGATCGCCGCCGCGGTCGGTTCGTTCAGCAGGCGCAGCACGTTCAGGCCCGCGAGGCGCGCGGCGTCCTTGGTCGCCTGGCGCTGCGCGTCGTCGAAGTACGCGGGCACCGTGATGACGGCGCCGACCAGCTCGTCGCCGAGCGTATCTTCCGCGCGGTAACGCAGCGTCGCGAGAATCTCGGCGGACACTTCGACCGGGCTCTTCACGCCGTCGATCGTGCGGATCTGCACCATGCCCGGCGCATCGACGAATTCGTAAGGCGCATTCGCCGCGCCTTCGACCTCGGCCTTGCCGCGGCCCATGAAGCGCTTGACCGACACGATCGTGTTGCGCGGATCGGTGGCGGCCTGCTCCTTCGCTTCGTGGCCGATGCGGCGGCCGCCCTTCTCCAGATAACGGACCACCGACGGCAGCAGCACGCGGCCCGCTTCGTCCGGCAGCACTTCGGGCACGCCGCTGCGCACCGCGGCGACGAGGGAGTTCGTCGTGCCGAGATCGATCCCGACAGCGAGTCGCCGCTGATGCGGCGCCGGCGCCATGCCCGGTTCGGAAATTTGCAGTAAAGCCATCTTGGTTCGTTCGGGCGCTCGGCCCGTTTGCTGCGCATGCCGCAAGGCACGCGGTTAAGTTTCGAGACGCTCGATCTGTGCGCCCACTTCCGACGCGACCCGCTCGATGAACATCAGCTGACGCACGGCTTCCGCGGCCGCCTGATCGGCACCGCTGTCGAGCAGCGTGCCGAGGCGTTCGAGACGCACGCGCTTTTCGCCACGCAGTTCGGCGAGCAGCGCATCGAGCGCGTCGACGTTGCGAGCGGCCGCGGCATCCTCGATGCCTTCGCGCCACTCCATCTGCTGCATCAGGAACGCGGGCTCCATCGCGGTGTTGTTCTCGGCACCGATGTCGACGCCGCGCAGCGACAGCAGATAGGTCGCGCGCTTCAGCGGATCGCGCAGCGTGCGGTACGCCTCGTTCGCACGGGTCGCCCATTGCATCGCGATGCGCTTTTGCGCGTCGCCGGCCGCCGCGAAGCGGTCCGGGTGCACCTGCGTCTGCACCGTGCGATAGGCGCTGTCGAGCGCCGCCTCGTCGAGCGCGAATTGCGCGGGCAGGTGAAACAGATCGAAGTGGCTGTCTTTCAGCGAAACCATCGTCGCGTTCAATTCCGGTTCGTCGCGCGGCAAACGCCGCACATTAAAAAGGCGGCCCGTGCCGCCTCTTGCCCGCAGTGCGCGGAAACCCGCGTCACACGCGGAACGATTCGCCGCAGCCGCATTCGTCCTTCACGTTCGGGTTGTTGAACTTGAACCCTTCGTTCAGGCCTTCGCGCGCGAAGTCCAGCTCGGTGCCGTCGATGTACGCGAGGCTTTTCGGGTCGACGACGACCTTCACGCCATGGCTCTCGAACACCTGATCCTCGGGGGCCAGCTCGTCGACATACTCGAGCTTGTACGCGAGCCCCGAGCACCCGGTCGTGCGAACGCCAAGCCGCAGGCCCACACCCTTGCCGCGACGGACGAGGTATTTCTGGACGTGCTGTGCTGCTTTTTCGGTCAGTGTAATTGCCATGATGTCCTTGCCGCGGCGCGCCCTGAGGGCCCGCCGCGTTCCGTCTAAGCGCCCCCTGAACCTGTCGCTTCACGCCAGGCCCCCGAGGGGGTCAAGAAAACTTGGGGCGGCCCGGCGTTTTCTCGAGAAGCCGCTCGATGCCGCTCAGGCTGCTGCCTGATCGCCTTCCTTGGTGTCGTGGCGCTTCTTGTAGTCGGCCACGGCTGCCTTGATCGCGTCTTCCGCGAGAATCGAGCAGTGAATCTTCACCGGCGGCAGCGCCAGCTCTTCGGCGATCTGCGTGTTCTTGATCGACAGCGCCTCGTCGAGCGTCTTGCCCTTCACCCATTCGGTCACGAGCGAGCTCGATGCGATGGCCGAACCGCAGCCGTACGTCTTGAACTTCGCGTCTTCGATCACGCCGTCCGCGCCGACGCGGATCTGCAGCTTCATCACGTCGCCGCAGGCCGGCGCGCCGACCATGCCCGTGCCGACCGCGTCGTCGTCTTTCGCGAACGAACCGACGTTACGCGGGTTTTCGTAGTGATCCAGAACCTTGTTGCTGTAAGACATGACTCAGACTCCTTGACTCGTTACGTCTCGCGCGCGAACCCGCCCGCGAATGTATTGGATGCGGCGTTCAGTGTGCGGCCCATTCGATCGTCGACAGATCGATGCCTTCCTGGTGCATTTCCCAGAGCGGCGACAGTTCGCGCAGCTTTGCGATCTTGCTGTTCAGCAGGTTGATCACGAAGTCGACTTCCTGCTCCGTCGTGAAGCGGCCGACCGTGAAGCGGATCGAGCTGTGCGCCAGTTCGTCGTTGCGGCCGAGCGCACGCAGCACGTACGACGGCTCCAGCGACGCCGACGTGCACGCCGAACCCGACGACACCGCGACGTCCTTGATCGCCATGATCAGCGACTCGCCTTCGACGAAGTTGAAACTGATGTTGAGGTTGTGCGGGATACGGTGCTCGAGGTCGCCGTTCACGTACGTTTCCTCGATTTGCGACAGGCCGCGCAGCAGCTTGTCGCGCAGCATGCGGATGCGCTCGTTCTCGGTCGCCATTTCTTCGCGCGCGATGCGGAACGCTTCGCCCATGCCGACGATCTGGTGCGTCGGCAGCGTGCCCGAACGCATCCCGCGCTCGTGACCGCCGCCGTGCATCTGCGCTTCGATGCGCACGCGCGGCTTGCGGCGCACGTACAGCGCGCCGATGCCCTTCGGGCCGTAAGTCTTGTGCGCCGAGAACGACATCAGGTCGACCTTCAGCTTCGCGAGATCGATCTCGACCTTGCCGGTCGCCTGTGCGGCGTCGACGTGGAACACGATGCCCTTCTCGCGGCAGAGTTCACCGATCGTCTCGATGTCCTGGATCACGCCGATCTCGTTGTTCACGTGCATCACCGACACGAGGATCGTGTCCGAGCGCAGCGCGGCCTTGAGCACGTCGAGGTCGAGCAGGCCGTTGTCCTTCACGTCGAGATAGGTGACTTCGAAGCCGTCGCGCTCGAGCTCGCGGCAGGTGTCGAGCACGGCCTTGTGCTCGGTCTTCACCGTGATGATGTGCTTGCCCTTGCCCTTGTAGAAGTTCGCGGCACCCTTGATCGCCAGGTTGTCCGATTCGGTCGCGCCGGACGTCCAGATGATTTCGCGCGGATCCGCGTTCACGAGCGCGGCCACCTGCTCGCGCGCTTCTTCGACCGCGCGTTCCGCATCCCAGCCGTATGCGTGGCTGCGCGATGCCGGGTTGCCGAACTGCTCGCGCAGGTACGGCACCATCTTGTCGACCACGCGCGGGTCGACCGGCGTCGTCGCGCTGTAATCCATATAGATGGGCAGGTGGAGAGTCTCTTGGGTCATCTGTCGCTCCGGGTATTCTGTGCAGGGACTGTATGCGTTATGGGGTGTGCGGCGCGTGCGCGCTCACGAACTCGCGATGTTGAACACCGAATTGGGGCCGAGGGGCATCGTGCGCACCGGTTCGGCCGGGGCCGCGGCGGGCTCCGGCGTGCGCCGATCGCGCAGCACCGCAGGCGCGCCCTCGCGTGCGCGCTGCTGATCGACGAGATCCTGCAGCGACACCGAATCGAGATATTCGACCATCTTCTGGTTCAGGGTCGACCACAGCTCGTGCGTCATGCAATGGCCGTCGGGCTGCTTCGAGCCGTCGCACGTGCCTTTGCCGCCGCACTGCGTGGCGTCGAGCGGTTCGTCGACCGCGATGATGATGTCGGCGACGGTGACGTCCTGCGCGCGGCGCGCGAGGTTGTAGCCGCCGCCCGGGCCGCGCACGGATTCGACGATTTCATGCCTGCGCAGCTTGCCGAACAGCTGTTCGAGATACGAGAGCGAAATCCGCTGGCGCTGGCTGATGCCTGCAAGCGTCACCGGGCCCTGCTCCTGGCGCAGTGCCAAGTCAATCATCGCCGTGACGGCGAAACGGCCTTTGGTGGTGAGTCTCATGGTGTCTAGGGGACTGCAATCTTGACGATTTTGGTCAAGTATAAATATTTGACGATTTTAGTCAAGTATCCATGCCTTTGACAGGGTATTCGTAGACCGCTGAATTCCCTGCCGCGATCAGCGCGCGGTACGCGCCTTGAGGGTGTCCAGCAGGCCTGCGCAGGCGCGCTCGACCTGATCGAGCACCTGCTCGAAGCCCTGCGCGCCGCCGAAATAGGGATCGGCGACTTCCGTTTCGGCCGCGCCCGGCGCGAATTCCATCAGCAAACGCACCTTGTCGCGATGCTGCGGCGGGCAACGCCGATGGAGTTCCGCGAGATTGGCCTCGTCCATCGCGAGCAGCAGGTCGAAACGCTCGAAGTCGGTGGCACTCACCTGCCGCGCCCGCAGCGCCGACAGATCGTAGCCGCGCATGCTTGCGGCAGCCTGCGCGCGCGTATCGGGCGGCTCGCCGACGTGCCAGTCGCCGGTGCCGGCCGAATCGATCGCGATCCGGTCGGCCAGCCCGGCCGCGTCCACCTGGTGGCGCATCACGCCTTCTGCGGTAGGCGAGCGGCAAATATTGCCAAGACAGACGAAACAGATCGCAACGCGGTTCATCGCACTATCGGAAAGCCGCGGCGAACCGCGTCGGAGAAGAGCACGCCATTATACAAAGGCGCCGAAAATCGCGCCGTCGCGCAAAGCGACGGCGGCATGCGTTACAGCGCCTTCGGCGCGGCGAGCGCGACGTCGCCGGAGGCGGCCGGCAACGACTTCGTCGCGTCGTCGACCAGACCGAACGACACCGCACGCGCCAACTCGGCCGACGCCTGATGAACGGCGAGCGGGCCACGCGACGGCGCGTCGGCCATCGCGTGCAGATAGGCGGCCGCCGCAAGCGGGACGACGATTGCGAGCGGCCAGTACATCGATATTGTCTTTTTCATGATGCGGCTCCTTGGCCTCATTCCCCGAAACCCGATTCCGGGGACTACAGACAAGATTCTATAGACCGCACCTATCGAGATAAATACATGAATAGCGAACGCACTGTTGCTGCCCGATGAACAGTCGTCAGCCGAGGTGGCTCTGCGAAGCCGCATACAACTCGCGGAACGTGCGCCCGGTGGGCGTCGGCATGTCGCGCGTGTCCATCCATCCGCCCATCATCGGCAGGCGCCGCAGCGTTCCGCCGCTGCCGCCGAGCAGCTCGAGGATGCGCACCGCGAGCTTGGTCGTCAGCGCGTAAAGCATCGGCCGGCGCGCGAAAAAGCCCCACGCGGCAAGCCCGGCGCGCTCGCGCCACGGGCGCAGGTGCCGCTCGACCTGCTTCTCGCGCAGCGTGCGCAGCAGATGCGACAGCGGAATCCCGGCCGGGCACACGCTGTCGCATTCGCCGCACAGCGTCGCGGCCTGCGGCAGGTCCAGCGCCCGGTCGACGCCGACGTAGCTCGGCGTCAGCACCGAGCCCATCGGCCCCGGGTAGACCCAGCCGTACGCATGGCCGCCGACCTTCTGGTAGACCGGACAATGGTTCATGCACGCGCCGCAGCGGATGCAGCGCAGCATCTCCTGGAACTCGCCGCCGATCAGGCCGGTGCGGCCGCCGTCGACGAGCACCACGTAATTGTGTTCCGGGCCGTCTTCGTCGCCGGGGCCGCGCGGGCCGGTGAGCAACGAGAAGTAGTTCGACGTCTTCTGCCCGGTCGCGGAGCGCGGCAGCAGACGCATCGCGGTCGCGAGATCCTCGAGCGTCGGCAGCACCTTCTCGATGCCCGTCACCGCGACGTGCACACGCGGCATCACCGTGCACATCCCTTCGTTGCCTTCGTTCGTGACGACCGCGACCGAACCCGTCTCGGCGATCACGAAGTTGCCGCCCGTCACGCCCATGTCGGCCGACATGAAATGGGGCCGCAGCACCTCGCGCGCCTCGCGGGTCATGTCGGGAATCTCGGTCAGCCGTTCGCGCTGGTGCGTGCGCGCGAACAGGTCGGCGATCTCGTCCTTGTCCTTGTGCACGACGGGCGCAATGATGTGGCTCGGCGGCTCGTTGTCGTTGATCTGCAGGATGTATTCGCCGAGGTCCGTCTCGATCGACTGCACGCCCATCTCGGCGAGCACCGCGTTCAGCCGCATTTCCTCGGACACCATCGACTTGGTCTTGATGACCTTCTTCACGTCGTGCCGGCGCGCGATGTCGGCCACGAGCCGCGCGGCGTCCGCGGTCGTGTCGGCGAACAGCACCGTCGTGCCGCGCCGCGTCGCCTCGCGCTCGAACGCTTCGAGCCATACGTCGAGGTTCTCCAGCGCGCGATTGCGGCGCGCCTTCAGCGCGGCGCGCGTGGCCGGGAAGTCGATCGCGGTCATCGCGTCGGCGCGCGCGGACACGAACTTCGTCGACAGCTTCTTCAGGTTCTGCTGCAGGCGCTGGTCGGCCAGCTTCTGGCCGGCACGCGCCTTGAAATGCATCGATTGGACTTGCATCGCGGTATCGGGGAAAAGTGAGCGGAACCGGGCGTCAGACGTCGCCCGCCAGCACCTGCGCGACGTGCAGCACGCGCGTGTCGCGGTCGCCGGTGCGGCGCAACCGCCCTTCGATGTTCAGCATGCAGCCGAGATCGCCGAGCACGACGGCGCCCGTGCCCGATGCGCGCACGTTCGCGCATTTCTCGTCCGCGATGGCCGCCGAAATGTCGCCGTATTTCACCGCGAACGTGCCGCCGAAGCCGCAACAGTGCTCGCAATCCTTCATCTCGGTGACGGCGACGCCGCGCTGCGCGAGCAGCGCGCGCGGCTGCGCCTTCACGCCGAGTTCGCGCAGCCCCGAGCACGAGTCGTGATAGGTGACGGGCCCCGTGAATTCACCGGGCGCGAGCGTGACCTTCGCGACGTTCGCGAGGAAATCGGTCAGTTCATAGACTTTCTGCTGGAACCGCGCATAGCGCCCCATCAGTTCGGGGTCGTCGCGGAACAGGTCGCCGTAGTGTGCGCGGATCATGCCGCCGCACGAGCCCGACGGCGCGACGACGTAATCGAACTGCTCGAACTCGCGCAGCGTCTTTTCCGCGAGATCCCGCGCGAGCGCGCGCTCGCCCGAGTTGTAGGCCGGCTGGCCGCAGCACGTCTGGGCGGGCGGCACGAACACCTCGTAGCCGGCGTCGCGAATCAGTTTCAGCGCCGAAAAACCGATTTCCGGACGCATCAGGTCGACCAGGCAGGTCACGAACAAACCGACTCGCATACGCGCTCCTTCGAGAAAACGGCTCTCATTATCCGCCGTTTGGCCGGCAAGACCAACGCCGGCGCACACGCAAGTACCCCGGGCCGGATGCGAGGACTTCCTCGAACGGCGTTCGCTTTTTTCACAATACGAGATACAATCGACGCAACACCGCTTGACGCGTCAACCGATTCTCCCCCGACATGAGCCAACCCACCCCGGATTCCAAAACGTCGATCCAGGTGATCGAACGCATGATGCGGCTGCTGGACGCGCTCGCCGCGCACAGCGACCCCGTCAGCCTGAAGGAACTTGCGCAGCGCACGGATCTGCATCCGTCGACCGCGCACCGCATCCTCAACGACATGGTGACCTGCCGCCTCGTCGACCGCTCCGATCCCGGTACGTACCGGCTCGGCATGCGGCTGCTCGAGCTCGGCAACCTCGTGAAGGCGCGCCTGTCGGTACGCGACGCGGCGCTGATGCCGATGCGCGAGCTGCACCGCCTCACCGGCCAGACCGTGAACCTGTCGGTGCGTCAGGGCGACGAGATCGTCTATATCGAGCGCGCGTATTCGGAGCGCTCGGGGATGCAGGTCGTCCGCGCGATCGGCGGCCGTGCGCCGCTGCACCTCACGTCGGTCGGCAAGCTGTTCCTCGCGGTCGACGAAACCTCGCGCGTGCGCGCCTATGCAACGCGCACGGGGCTGTCCGGCCACACGCAGAACAGCATTACCGACATCGCGAAGCTCGAGCGCGAGCTGACGCTCGTTCGCCAGCAATCGTGCGCACGCGACAACGAGGAGCTGGAGCTCGGCGTGCGCTGCATCGCGGCCGGCATCTACGACGATTCGGGCAAGCTCGTCGCCGGGCTGTCGCTGTCGGCGCCGGCCGACCGCCTGCAGGACGCCTGGCTCGGCCAGTTGAGCCGCACTGCGCTCACCATCTCGGAAGCGCTCGGCTACCGGCCCGCGCCCGTGAAGGACGCGGACGGGCTGCAGCGGCACGGATAAGCGCCCGCCACCCGCTGCGCCGCAGCCGAACGAAGAAAAGCCCCGCGATTGCGGGGCTTTTCGTTGTGGCGAACCCGGCAGACGGCGGCGAACCGCCGAAGCCGGATCAGGTGCCGCCCGCTGCCGTGTTGGCCGCCGTCAGGCGCTCGCCGCCGCCGGCATCGAGCCAGTTGCGCAGGCGCGCCGCGTCGGCAAAGCGCGAGTACTTGCCGAACGAATCGAGCAGCACCATCACCATCGGCCGGCCATGGATCGTCGCCTGCATCACGAGACATTCGCCCGCTTCGTTGATGAAGCCCGTCTTCTGCAGGCCGATGTCCCACGAGCCATTGCCGCGGATCAGCGCGTTCGTGCTGTTGTAGACCAGATTGCGCTTGCCTGTATACACGTCGTACGTACGATCAGTCGAGAACTGACGAATCATCGGATACTGGTACGCGGCGTTGACCATCTTCACGAGATCGCGCGCGCTCGACACGTTCGAGCTCGACAGACCGGTCGAATTCTCGAAATGCGTGTCGTTCATCCCGAGCGCCTTGGCCTTCGCGTTCATCGCGGCGATGAATGCCGGACGGCCGCCCGGGTAGTAGCGCGACAGCGCGGCCGCCGCACGGTTTTCCGACGCCATCAGCGCGATGTGCAGCATGTCTTCGCGCGACAGCACCGAGCCGACCGACAGGCGCGAGCCCGTGTTCTTCTCGTAGTCGCGATCTTCGTCGGTGACTTCGATCTGCTCGGTCATCGGCGACTTCGAGTCGAGGACGACCATCGCCGTCATCAGCTTCGAGATCGACGCGATCGGCACGACCGCGTGCGAGTTCTTGTCGAACAGCGGCTCGCCGGTGTTCTGGTCGACGACGTACGCGACGCTCGAGCGCAGCGCGAGCGCGTCCGGCGTGTCGTGCAGGCCGAACGCCTGACCGACGGTGGGCCGGCGCGGCTGGAACGCGATCTGGCGGACCGCGCCACGATGGCCGTGCATGTTCGACGCGAGCGTCATGCGCTTGCGCGACGCCTTTGCACGCGGCGCATCGGCCGACGCGACCTTGGCGGATTCGGGCGCGGCCTTGACCGACTTCTTCTTCGCGGACGAAGCGGACGCAGTCTTTTTCGCGGCGTGGTGGGTGCTCGCAGTGGCGGCAAAGGCGTCAGCAGGCGCGACGGACGCGGCGGTCGCCAGCAAGGCGACGGCGACCGACACAGCCGTGCCGAGCGTCATGCTCTGCAACAATCTGCGCGGTGAAAACGATTCGGCTTTCATTGGGGTCTGGACGGGCGGGAGGTTCCCGCAAGTGTAGTTAAAGCTGAAAAAAAGAGCAATATTAGGCACTTACCGATCGTCGTTAAACCGGAATGTAAGAGTCATTCGACCGTGATCGATCGACCCTCCCGCTCCCATTGAAAAAATCCATGGGATGCGCTGCCCGACAGTACCCGTTTCCCGATTACCGCACGGTTAATTGAGATAACGTCACTTTGGCGACGAATTAAAGCGGGGAAAGTACGTATCCGGCGCGGGGCGTGCCCTGGCACCGATCTTGGCTGCGGCGGTGGCACGTCGCCACGGCACGCGCGTTGAAAACGACGCGCTTTTCGACCGAAACAGAAGCATAACGTTCCACATGCCTGTCAGGTTTACCTGTGCATGATCATGGTGCCGCGCGCCTGCGCCGGTCCGGTGCGCACCATGTGGGATCGCGCGTGAAACCGATTCCGTATGACCGCGATAACTTGTTGTTTTATCGATAATTTGTCGCGATTGTGCAACGCACAAAAAATACTTGACAAGACTTTTCTCTGCCCTAAAATATGACTCATTGCTGCGTTGCACAAAGCACGCGCATCCGAGGTTCCCCAGCGTAGTGCCCTTTATCCCTGCGATCGACGCGATCGCTTTTCAGGAGAGCTTGACATGTCCTTGCTGACCCCCGAGCAAATCGCCGCCGCCCAGAAAGCCAACCTCGAAAGCCTGTTCGGTCTGACGACCAAGGCGTTCGAAGGCGTCGAAAAGCTGATCGAACTGAACCTGCAGGTCGTGAAGTCGACGCTGACGGAGAGCCAGGAAAACGCACAGCGCCTGCTGTCGGTGAAGGACGCGCAAGAGCTGATCGCGCTGCAGGCCAGCCTGTCGCAACCGGTTGCGGAAAAGGTTCTGTCGTACAGCCGTCACCTGTATGAAATCGCTTCGTCGACGCAAGCCGAGTTCGCGAAGGTTGCTGAAGCGCAATTCGAAGAGCAGAACAAGAAGGTCCAGGCCCTCGTCGACAACGTCGCGAAGAACGCCCCGGCCGGTTCGGAAACGGCTGTTGCCGCGCTGAAGTCGGCACTGAACGCCGCGAACACGACGTACGAAACGGTCCAGAAGGCTGCGAAGCAAGCCGTCGAGATCGCTGAAACGAACTTCAACGCGGCTGCCGCTGTCGCGACGAAGGCTGCGAGCGCTGCTGCATCGCGCCGCCCGACCAAGCCGGCCGCGTAAGCGTCCCTGCTGCCGAAAAAGCCGCGCACTGCGCGGCTTTTTCTTTTGTGGCGCGGGAAACGGAGCACCGGCGCGAATTCATCGATATCGTTCTGCGCCGTTCCGACATTCGTTTCCGCGGGGAAGTACCTCGTTGAAGTTCGCGCATGCACTGTACGGGCGTCAGCATCGCCCCCCTCCCCCGGCTCCGGTTGCGCACCGATAAAAAAACGCCACGCTCCTTTCAGGACGTGGCGTTTTTTTGGCCGGCGCGAAGCCGGCCATGCCGGTCGCGTTACTTCTTGCGTTGCGGCGGCAGGTCCGTACAGACACCTTCGTACAACTCGGCAGCCATCCCGACCGATTCGCCGAGCGTCGGGTGCGGATGGATCGTCTTGCCGATGTCCTCCGCGTCCGCGCCCATCTCGACGGCGAGGCACACTTCGCTGATCAGGTCGCCTGCGTTCAGGCCGACGATCCCGCCGCCGATCACGCGATGGGTTTCCTCGTCGAAGATCAGCTTCGTGAAGCCTTCGTCGCGGCCGTTCGCGATCGCGCGGCCCGATGCGGCCCACGGGAACACCGCCTTGCCGTACTTGATGCCTTCGGCCGTGCACTGGTCTTCCGTCTTGCCGGCCCACGCCACTTCCGGATCCGTGTACGCCACCGACGGGATCTGCAGTGCGTCGAAGTACGCCTTCTCGCCGTGTGCGGCTTCCGCTGCGACGTGGCCTTCATGCACGGCCTTGTGCGCGAGCATCGGCTGGCCGACGACGTCGCCGATCGCGAAGATG
Organism: Burkholderia sp. IMCC1007; assembly: GCF_027257875.1. GTDB lineage: Bacteria > Pseudomonadota > Gammaproteobacteria > Burkholderiales > Burkholderiaceae > Burkholderia. The sequence continues at coordinate 845 of NZ_JAPVQY010000095.1, read as the reverse complement.
TGCGGCACGTTCGTGCGCATCTGCTTGTCGACGTCGATGAAGCCGCGATCGGTCACGGCCACGCCGGCCTTGTCGGCGCCGATATTCTTGCCGTTCGGGCTGCGGCCCACTGCGACCAGCACGAGGTCGTAGCGCTGCGCTTCCGCCGGGGCCTTTTCGCCCTCGAACTTCACGTAGATGCCGTCTTCCTTCGCTTCCGCGCCGACCGTCCTGGTCTTCAGCATCACGTTGCCGAAGCGCTTCGCGTTGTACTTTTCCCAGACCTTCACGAGATCGCGGTCCGCACCCATCATCAGGCCGTCCATCATTTCGACCACGTCGATCTCGGCGCCGAGCGTCGAGTACACCGTGGCCATTTCGAGGCCGATGATGCCCCCGCCGATCACCAGCATGCGCTTGGGCAGCTGGCGGAGCTCCAGCGCGCCCGTCGAATCGACGACGCGCGGGTCTTCCGGCATGAACGGCAGCTTCACCGCTTGCGAGCCGGCGGCGATGATCGCCTGCTTGAACTTGACGACCTTCTTGCCGTTTTCGCCCTGCACTTCCATGTGGAACGGATCGACGAACGCGCCCGTGCCCGTCACGACTTCGACCTTGCGTGCCTTCGCCATGCCGGCGAGGCCCGTCGTCAGTTTCTTGACGACGCCGCCCTTGAAGTCGCGCAGCTTGTCGAGGTCGACTTGCGGCTTACCGAACGTGATGCCATGCGACGCGAGCGCCGCGGCTTCCTCGACGACGAGCGACGTATGCAGCAGTGCCTTCGACGGGATGCAGCCGACGTTCAGGCAGACGCCGCCGAGCGTCGAGTAGCGTTCGACGAGCACGGTCTTCATGCCGAGGTCGGC
>NZ_JAPVQY010000094.1 GCF_027257875.1 Burkholderia sp. IMCC1007 | reverse complement strand
CTCGCGAAAGCGGGTGCGGCCGTCGCGATCGCCGACCTGAACCAGGACGGCGCAAACGCGGTGGCCGACGAGATCAACAAGGCAGGCGGCAAGGCAATCGGCGTCGCGATGGACGTGACCAACGAAGACGCCGTGAACAGCGGCATCGACAAGGTGGCCGAAGCGTTCGGCTCGGTCGACATCCTTGTATCGAACGCCGGCATCCAGATCGTCAACCCGATCGAGAACTACTCGTTCGCCGACTGGAAGAAGATGCAGGCGATCCACGTCGACGGTGCATTCCTCACGACCAAGGCCGCGCTCAAGCACATGTACAAGGACGATCGCGGCGGCGTCGTGATCTACATGGGTTCGGTGCACTCACACGAGGCGTCGCCGCTGAAGTCGGCGTATGTGACGGCCAAGCACGGCCTGCTCGGTCTTGCCCGCGTGCTGGCGAAGGAAGGCGCGAAGCACAACGTGCGCTCGCACGTGGTGTGTCCGGGCTTCGTGCGCACGCCGCTCGTCGACAAGCAGATTCCGGAGCAGGCGAAGGAACTCGGCATCAGCGAAGAGGAAGTGATCAAGAAGGTGATGCTCGGCAACACGGTCGACGGCGTGTTCACGACGGTGCAGGACGTCGCGCAGACGGTGCTGTTCCTGTCGGCGTTCCCGAGCGCCGCGCTCACCGGCCAGTCGGTTGTCGTCAGCCACGGCTGGTTCATGCAGTAACGGGTCCGGCACGGGCGATCGCGAAGCGCGCGGTATGCGTGCAGGCCCGCCGGCAACCCGAACGGCATAAAAAAACGCGCTCCACCGAGCGCGTTTTTTGTTTCGGCAGGGCGGGCCGGTGAAGGCTGCCGCCCGCTGACGCCGAGTTACTTCAGGACTGCCGCGACCGCATTGGCCACCACGTCGAGGTTGCGCGTGTTCAGCGCAGCGACGCAGATGCGGCCCGTGCCGACTGCGTAGATGCCGAACTCGTCGCGCAGGCGATCGACTTGCGCCGACGTCAGGCCCGAATACGAGAACATCCCGCGCTGCGCGTTGATGAAGCTGAAGTCGCGATCGACGCCGCTCGCCTTCAGGCGCTCGACGAGGCCGTTGCGCATCGAGCGGATGCGGTCGCGCATTTCGCCGAGTTCCTGCACCCACGAAGCGTGCAGTTCCGGCGATGCCAGCACCGCTGCGACGACTGCGCCACCATGGGTGGGCGGGTTCGAGTAGTTCGTGCGGATCACGCGCTTCAGTTGCGACAGCACGCGCGTCGCTTCTTCCTTGCTCGACGTGATGATCGACAGCGCGCCGACGCGTTCGCCGTACAGAGAGAACGACTTCGAGAACGACGACGACACGAATGCATTCAGGTCGGCCGCGGCAAACAGACGCACCGCAGCGGCGTCAGCCTCGATGTTCTCGCCGAAGCCCTGGTAGGCGATGTCGAGGAACGGCACGAGGTTGCGTGCCTTCACGACGTCGACGACTTGCTGCCATTGCGCTTCGGTCAGGTCCACGCCGGTCGGGTTGTGGCAGCACGCGTGCAGCACGACGATCGTGCCGGCTGCGTAGCCGTTCAGCGCCGACAGCATGCCATCGAAGTTCACGCCGTTGGTGGCGGCGTCGTAGTACGGGTATGCGACGACTTCGAAGCCGGCCGCTTCGAACAGTGCGCGGTGGTTTTCCCAGCTCGGATCGCTGATCGCGACCTTCGCGTTCGGGTTCAAGGTGCGCAGGAAATCGGCGCCGATCTTCAGCGCGCCCGTGCCGCCCAGTGCCTGCGCCGTGACCACGCGACCTGCGGCGATCAGGGGCGAATCGTTGCCGAGCAGCAGTTTCTGCACGGCTGCATCGTACGCGGCGATCCCGTCGATCGGGAGGTAGCCGCGCGGCAGGCCGGCGTCGACACGTGCCTTCTCGGCGTCGCGAACCGCGCGCAGCAGCGGAATCTTGCCTTCTTCGTTCGTGTACACGCCGACGCCGAGGTTGACCTTGGTCGGACGCGCATCGGCGTTGAAAGCTTCGTTCAGGCCCAGGATCGGGTCGCGGGGAGCAAGCTGGACAGCGGAGAAGAGCGACATGATGATTCGGCAGTAGTGAAAAGAGGGTCAGGCTTTCAGCCGGCGGGGCGGGCGCAGCGGACCGCGCGCCAACGGCACGGCGCCGGAAAGCGCAGCAGCCTGGTATTGTAGCGAATTCACGATGGCCGGGGCGGCGATTGCGCGGCAAATCACGATTTCGGGCGACGGTCGCGCGTCAGGAGCCGTCAGCGGTCCGACCTGCCGCGAAGCGCTAGAATAGTTTTTTTGCCCTCGCTCCGGCCGCACTCCATGTCCGAACATCACGCCGAACCCGGCGACGCGCTCGACGAATCGAAATTCGTGACCTTCGAAGGGTCGCCCTTCCAGCTGTATCAGCCGTATCCGCCCGCAGGCGACCAGCCGACCGCGATCGAAACGCTCGTCGAAGGCGTCGGCGACGGCCTTGCCTTCCAGACGCTGCTCGGCGTGACCGGCTCGGGCAAGACCTTCACGATGGCCAACACGATCGCGCGGCTCGGCCGCCCGGCAATCGTGTTCGCGCCGAACAAGACGCTCGCGGCGCAGCTCTACGCGGAATTCCGCGAGTTCTTCCCGCGCAACGCCGTCGAATACTTCGTCTCGTACTACGACTATTACCAGCCGGAAGCGTACGTGCCGCAGCGCGACCTGTTCATCGAGAAGGACTCGTCGATCAACGAGCACATCGAGCAGATGCGGCTGTCGGCGACGAAGAGCCTGATGGAGCGTCGCGACGTGGTGATCGTCGCGACGGTGTCGGCGATCTACGGTATCGGCAATCCGTCCGAGTACCACCAGATGATCCTGACGCTGCGCACCGGCGACAAGCTCGGCCAGCGCGACGTGATCGCGCGGCTGATCGCGATGCAGTACTCGCGCAACGAACAGGACTTCCAGCGCGGCACGTTCCGCGTGCGCGGCGACACGATCGACATCTTCCCGGCCGAACACGCGGAGATGGCCGTGCGCGTCGAGCTGTTCGACGACGAAGTCGAGACCCTGCAACTGTTCGACCCGCTGACGGGGCGCGTGCGGCAGAAGATTCCGCGCTTCACCGTCTATCCGTCGTCGCACTACGTGACGCCGCGCGACACCGTGATGCGCGCGATCGAAACGATCAAGGATGAATTGCGCGAGCGCCTCGAGTTTTTCCACCGCGACGGCAAGCTCGTCGAGGCGCAGCGTCTCGAACAGCGGACGCGTTTCGACCTCGAGATGCTGCAGGAGCTCGGCTTCTGCAAGGGCATCGAGAACTATTCGCGGCATTTCTCCGGCGCCGCGCCGGGTGAGCCGCCGCCGACCCTTGTCGATTACCTGCCGCCCGACGCGCTGATGCTGCTCGACGAATCGCACGTGCTGATCGGCCAGTTGAACGGGATGTACAACGGCGACCGCGCGCGCAAGGAGAACCTCGTCAACTACGGCTTCCGGCTGCCGTCCGCACTGGACAACCGGCCGCTCAAGTTCCCGGAGTTCGAGCGCAAGATGCGCCAGGTGGTGTTCGTCTCGGCGACGCCGGCCGACTACGAGCAGCGCGTGACGGGGCAGATCGCCGAGCAGGTGGTGCGGCCGACCGGGCTCGTCGATCCCGAAATCGAAGTGCGGCCGGCCAGCTCGCAGGTCGACGACGTGCTGACCGAGATCAACGCGCGCGTGAAGGCCGGCGAGCGTGTGCTGATCACGACGCTGACGAAGCGCATGGCCGAACAGCTGACCGAGTTTCTGGCCGACCATGGCGTCAAGGTGCGTTACCTGCACAGCGACATCGATACGGTCGAGCGCGTCGAGATCATTCGCGACCTGCGGCTCGGCACGTTCGACGTGCTGGTCGGGATCAACCTGCTACGCGAAGGGCTGGATATTCCGGAAGTGTCGCTGGTCGCGATCCTCGATGCGGACAAGGAAGGCTTCCTGCGCGCCGAACGCTCGCTGATCCAGACGATCGGTCGTGCCGCACGGAACGTGAACGGCAAGGCGATCCTCTACGCGGACAACATGACGGAATCGATGAAGCGTGCGATCGGCGAGACCGAGCGGCGTCGCGCGAAGCAGATCGCGCACAACGAGAAGATGGGTATCACGCCGCGTGGCGTGGTGAAGCGCATCAAGGACATCATCGACGGCGTCTACAACGCCGACGACGCGCGCGCCGAGCTGAAGGAAGCGCAGCAGCGCGCGAAATTCGAGGACATGTCGGAAAAACAGATCGCGAAGGAAATCAAGCGCCTCGAGAAGCAGATGGCCGACTACGCGAAGAACCTCGAATTCGAGAAGGCGGCTGCGACCCGCGACCAGCTTGCGCTGCTGCGCGAACGCGTATTCGGCGCGAACGTGGGCGACCACATCAGCGGCGGCCGATAAATCTTTCCAAACGTCACTGAAACCGTCCGGTAACGGCGTTGTAAGCCTTGTCGCATCAGGGGTTTACGCGGGTTGCCGTTTGTTCCGGACGCCGTTCGGTGCTAAACTCCGCAAGTATTGAGAATAGTTCGCATTAACGTTCTTCGTTGCGTTAGTGTTTTCAGCGCGGCGTCCGGGAGGGCGGCGCGCAGGTCGTCAGACAAATAACAAGGAGTGTCCATGTTGGGTTCTTCGTTCATCCGCACGTCGGTTGCGGTAGCGGCGGCGCTCGCCGCGATGTCGGCCTCGGCTGCCGAATATCCGATCGGCAAGCAGCAGATCCAGGGCGGCATGGAAATCGGCGCGGTGTACCTGCAACCGATCACGATGGATCCGGAAGGCATGATGCGCAAGGCGTCGGATTCCGACATCCACCTCGAGGCCGACATCCACGCGGTCAAGAACAACCCGACGGGTTTCGCGGAAGGCGACTGGATGCCGTACCTGCAAGTCACGTACAAGCTGACGAAGCAGGGCGACACGAAGTGGAAGGCCGAAGGCGACCTGATGGGCATGGTCGCGAGCGACGGCCCGCACTACGGCGACAACGTGAAGCTGGCAGGCCCCGGCAAGTACCACCTGACGATGACCGTCAAGCCGCCGATGCAGTCGGGCCACATGGCGTTCGGCCGTCACGTCGACAAGGAAACCGGCGTGGGCCCGTGGTTCAAGCCCATCACCCTCGAATACGACTTCCCGTTCGCCGGCATCGGCAAGAAGGGCGGGTACTGATCGGTGACATCACGGACGGCGCGCTCAGGCGCGCCGTCGGCGTAGAGAACCCAGAATGAAACTTCCCCAGAAAATCGCCGCCGCAGCCGCCGCGCTGTGGCTCGCCGGCGCGGCGCATGCCGCCGATCTGCCGACGTTCAAGCTCGAGATGACGGACGGCAAGCTGAATCCCGCCCGCATCGAAGTGCCGGCCGGCCAGCGCTTCAAGATCGAGATCAGGAATACCGGCAAGGGCGCCGCCGAATTCGAGAGCGTGCAGCTGCGCAAGGAGAAGGTGCTTGCGCCGGGCGCCGATTCGTTCGTGGTCGTCGCCCCGCTGTCGCCGGGCGAATACAAGTTTTTCGACGATTTCCACCAGCAGGCACAGGGCGTGATCGTCGCGAAGTAACGCGTTTTATCTGCGTGCGGGCGCGCGCGTGTGTTGCCCCGTACGTCAGGAGGATTCAATGGGTCAGATCTTGTTCATCGTCTGGCGGGAGAGCGTCGAAGCGCTGCTCGTCGTCGGCATCCTCTATGCATGGCTGAAGAACGGCGACGACGATGCGCGGCGCGGCCTGCCGTATCTGTGGACCGGTGTCGCGGTCGGCTTGCTGATGGCCGTCGGCCTCGGCGCCGCGCTCGTCGGCTTTACCGAAGTACTGTCCGGCGACGCGCAGGACTATTTCCAGACCGCGATGGTGCTGATCGCGTGCGTGCTGATCGTGCAGATGGTGCTGTGGATGCGCCGGCACGGCCGCACGCTCAAGCGCGACATGGAGCATTCGCTGCAGCAGAGCACGCGCGATTCGAACTGGTGGGGCGTCGGGGTGCTGGTCGCACTCGCGATCGCCCGCGAAGGCAGCGAGACGGTGATCTTCCTGTACGGCCTCGGGTTCGGCCAGTCGGGGCATGTGGACGGCAGCCAGATGCTCGCGGTCGTGATCGGCCTGGGCCTCGCGTTCCTCACGTTCTATTTGCTGCAGCTCGGCGGCAAGTATTTCTCGTGGCGGCATTTCTTCCGCGTGACCGAAGTCATGCTGTTGTTCCTCGGCGCGGGCCTGTTCCAGACGGGCGTCGACAAGCTGATCGACAAGGAAATCCTGCCGCTCGGCATTTCGCAGCTGTGGGACACGTCCGGGATGCTCGATGATTCGAGCACGTTCGGCTCGCTCGTTGCCACGCTGACGGGCTACCGCGCGCATCCGGCGCTGACCAACCTGATCGCGTATGCGGTGTACTGGGCGGTCGTGTGGCTGCTGATGAAGCGCGCGAGCCGCCGTCCGGCCGTCACCGCGGGCCGCACGGCATGAGCGTTGTCGCCGTAGCCAAGCCGGGCTGGCTCGCGCAGGCCGGCCAGTGGATGCAGCGCCATGGCGCAGTGATCCGCGGCATACAGTGGGTCGTCGTCGGCGTGTATGCGTTCCTGATCATCGTGCCGGCGGTGTTGCCGCTGCCGGACGATTCCGCGCACCTGTGGAGCAATCTCACGCTCATCGCGCAGTTCGTGTTCTGGGGCATCTGGTGGCCGTTCGTGCTGCTGTCGATGGTGATGCTCGGCCGCGTCTGGTGCGGCGTGCTGTGTCCGGAAGGCGCACTGACCGAATATGCGAGCAAGTTCGGCTGCGGCGGCGCGATTCCGCGCTGGATGCGGTGGGGCGGCTGGCCGTTCGTCGCGTTCGGGCTCACGACGATCTACGGGCAGATGGTCAGCGTGTACCAGTACCCGCTCGCGGTACTGTTCGTGCTCGGTGGATCGACCGTCGGCGCGATCGTGATCGGCCTGCTGTACGGCCGCGAGAAGCGCGTGTGGTGCAAGTATCTGTGCCCGGTCAACGGCGTGTTCGGGCTGCTGTCGCGGCTCGCGCCGATGCGCTACAAGGTCGACGAGGACGCGTGGCGCCGCTCGTACAAGAACGGCGAACACGGCCATCGCGTGATTCCGATCAACTGCGCGCCGCTCGTGCCGTTGCGCAACATGAAGGGCGCGGCGTCGTGCCACATGTGCGGCCGCTGCAGCGGGCATCGCGATGCGATCTCGCTGTCGTTGCGCTCGCCGTCCGACGAAGTCGTGAACCTCGGCGCGCAGCAGGCGAATCCGTGGGACACGGCACTGATCCTGTACGGCCTGCTCGGCGTCGCGATCGGCGCGTTCCACTGGACGGTCAGCCCGTGGTTCGTGCAGATCAAGCAATGGCTCGCGGGCTGGCTGATCGATCATGACATCACGTGGCCGCTCGAGACCAATGCACCGTGGTTCCTGCTCACGCATTACCCGGACCGCAACGACGTGTTTTCGTGGCTCGACGGCGGCCTGATCGTCAGCTACATCGTCGGGACGGGGCTCGTGTACGGCACGGCGCTGCTCGTGCTGCTGGCCGGCGCGACGCTGATGCTCGGCCGCTTCGATCGCGTGCGTCTCCATCATCTCGCCCAGGCATTGATCCCGATCGCCGGCGCGGGCGTATTCCTCGGGCTGTCCGCGACGACGCTGTCGCTGCTGCGGGCCGAACACGTGCCGCTCGGCTGGGCGACGGAGGTGCGTATCGCGATTCTGGTCGGTGCCAATGTGTGGAGCGCCTGGCTCGCATGGAAGGTGACGGGCCGCTATGCGGCGTGGCCGCGCCGACTGGCTGCATTCGCGTGTTTCGCGGCCGGCCTTGCCGTCGTCGACAGTGCATGGTGGCTGATGTTCTGGGGTTTCTGACGCAGCATCGACGGCGTTGCGGCCGTCGCGCTCCGCACCCGGTGGAGGAGGTTCCGTTACCGGTCGCGGACGCGCTCAGGAAGCGCTCAAACAGCAGGGCGGATGGGCCGATACGCATTCTTTCTGCGTCCGGCTGCCCAAATAGAAAAGCGACACGTCCTTCGACGTGTCGCTTTTTCCTTCGTTGTGCGAGAACCAAAAAAGTGGCTTGGCTTGCTGCAACGGCTGCTTGAGTGTGTTTGCACGAAGGGGTCTAGATCTCGCGTGCAAGCCGTTGCGCTGGCTACTGCCCAACACCTCTCAGGGAGGTGGTCCCCACAATACTCTGTCGTTACTTCGTCAGGATCAGCTTGCCGAGCCGCGTGGCACGCAGCTGGTAGGTCTCTCCGTTATGCGCGATGCTGATGTGGCTGTGGCCTTGCAGCAGCGCATCGCTGCTGAGGACGCGTGTGCCTGCATCGCGGCTTGCGGCCGGCTTGGCCGGCGTCGTGACCGCTGCCGTCTTTTGACGGCTACCGCCTGCGGTGCCGGTCGGGCGGCGCAAGCTCAGCGTAGTCGGGCGCGTGGTGTCGGTCATTCGGTTGATCGGTGACTGTCGATACGATGGAATGAATTCTAAATGATAACTATTCCCATTTACAAAAACTCTTTATCGATCGAAACGTGTAGTCTGATAGGCTGAATCAAAAGAGCGGCCCATGGGCCGCCCGGGGTGTCAGTGCAGCGGATCCGGGTCCTTGCGGCCCTGTGCGTATTCGCGGATCAGGCGCACCGTGTCGATGTCCGACGTGCGATACGCTTCCTTGACGATGCCGTGCGTCTGGCGCGCTTCCTCGCTGTCGTCCGTGACGGTCAGCGTCGTGCGGTATTCGAAGCGCAGGAACAGCGCGTGGTCGTCGCGCTCTTCGATCGTCATCGTCAGCGAGCCGCCGATTTCGCCGCCCGCTGCGTGGACGTCGTAGCGCACTTGCCGGTTCGGCGTGAACGTCACGCGATCGCGCACGGTCGCATGGCCGTAATGCAGTTCGCGTTCGAGCGTCGTGTCCGTTCGTTCGTGGACGACGCAGCTGTCAAGGCCGATCACGAACAGCTGCGGCTGTTCGGCGCGCAGCACGAGGCCTTCCCACAGCTGCTCGCGGGTGAGGGACGGCACGGCCGGATCGTCGGAGTTGATCTGGATCAGATGTTCGAAGTTCAAGGGGACGGGTTCCTTCTAGTGGCGGACGGCCACGTGGTTCAAGAAGTCATTGTGACGCAAAACGAGCCGTTTCGCGGCACCTGCGTCCCGCTCGCGCGTCACGCTTCGATGCGTCCCATGCGGCCCGTCTGGTAGTCGACGACGGCTTGCCGGATCTCTTCCTCGGTATTCATCACGAACGGCCCGTAGCGGACGATCGGCTCGTTGAGCGGCACGCCGCCGATCAGCAGCAGATCGAGCGGCGTGTCGCCGGCTTCGAACGTCACCGCGTCGCCGTCGTCGGCGTAGACCACCATGTGCCGTGCGTCGACAAGCTGCCGGTCGGGCCCGTAACGGCCCGCGCCATCGAGTGGATACGCGAACACGCGATAGCCTGCCGGCACCGGCTGGGAGACCGATGCGCCCGGCTGCAGCGTGAAATGCTGGTAGAGGATCGGTGTGCGCGTCTCGATCGCCGCGCGCACGCCGAATGCCTCGCCGGCGATCACGCGGACGTGCGCTCGACCGTCCGGCGACGTGGCGCTCGGGATGCGGTCGGCCGCAATCTCCTGGTAGCGCGGCGCGATCAGCTTGTCGCGGCGCGGCAGATTGACCCACAGCTGGAAGCCGTGCGAGCGCCCGCCTGCCTGCGTGAACGCCGGGTCCGGCATCTCGCTGTGCACGACGCCCGCGCCGGCGGTCATCCATTGCACGTCGCCGGGGCCCAGCGTGCCGGCATGGCCGGCCGAGTCGCGATGGCGAAAGCGGCCGTCGAGCACGTAGGTCACGGTCTCGAAGCCGCGATGCGGATGGTCGGGTGCGCCCTTGGCTTCGCCCGGCGCGTAGTCGACGGGGCCCATTTCATCGAGCAGCAGGAACGGATCGAAATCCATCAGCAGCCGGGTCGGAAACGGACGGTGAACCACGAAGCCGCCGCCTTCGGTCGTGCGAAGCGCGGGGTACGTGCGGTCAAGCGAGCGAGCAGTCGTCATGCAGAAGCCCTCGATGTCATCGGAATAGCGTTATTTTTGAAACATAGCGCTATTATATTGGGCGTTTTACGGTCCGATTTGCGGCGGTTCGCAATGGATTGTTCTGAAATTGGAACGATGACATGAACATCGATGCACACAACCTGAACGACCTCATGTACTTTTCGCAGGTCGTCGAGCATGGCGGTTTCTCGGCAGCCGAGCGCGTGCTGGGTATCTCGAAATCACGCCTGTCGCGGCGCCTGACCGAACTCGAGGCGGCGCTCGGCGTGCGGCTGCTGCAGCGCTCGACGCGCAAGCTCGCGCTGACCGAGGCGGGCGAACTGTTCTACCAGCACTGCCAGGCGATGCTCGCCGAAGCCCGGGCCGCGATGAACGCCGTGCAGCAACTGCGCGCGTCGCCGCGCGGGTCGGTGCGCGTCAGCGTGCCCGTCACGCTGTCGCAGACGATGCTGTCGCGCATTCTTCCTGAATTCCTGCACCGCTACCCCGAGGTGAAGGTGCACATCCGTGTGACGAATCGCGTGATCGACCTGTTCGAGGATTCGATCGACGTCGCGTTGCGCGTGCGCTCGGAGCCGCCGCAGAACGCGAACATCGTCGTGCGGCCGCTGTGGCGTACCGAGCAGATGCTGGTGGGTGCGCCGAGCCTGCTGAACCAGAATGCGCCGCCGCTGGTGCCGGACGATCTGACGCACTTCGAGACGCTCGACACGCCGAGCGTCGACGGCCGTCACGTGTTCAACCTGATCGCGCCGGACGGCACGCGGCATTTGCACGAGCACGATCCACGCCTCGTGACGGCCGACCTGATGACGATCCGCGAAGCGGTGCTCGACGGGCTCGGCATCGCGGCGCTGCCCGAGATGATGTACGGTAACGCGCTGCGCGCGGGTCAGCTGTCGCCCGTGATGCCGGGCTGGACGCTGCCGGTGCCGCAACTCTATGCCGTGTTCGTGTCGCGGCAGGGGATGCCGCCGGCCGTGCGTGCGTTCGTCGACTATCTGGTCGAGAAGCTCGACCATGGCGATTACAAGGAGCCGGGGTGCCCCGAGCGCGCGAAGAAGGAAGCGGCGGCGGCCGATGCTTCGTCCACCTGAATGGAAACTGCGCTTCGTGGCAAATTTGTTTTGTCATTGAAGCGCCGTCTGCAATCGCAAGTTTCAATCGGCGGGGCCTTGAATGCGCGAACGCGCGGGCCTATATTGGAATCCCATTTCGCGAAGGAAGTTCTGAGCGGAATCAGGTGGCCGCATATATTGCGAGCCAGATAGGGCAGAACGCGCACTCCGTGCAGACCACGGTAGTCGCATTTGCGTTGCTCGAGGCGCAACCGATACCGCCGAAGAGCCCGCCGCCCGAAGGCGCCCGCGTGCGCATGAAAAAAGGCCTTCATCTGGCGATGAAGGCCTTTTACTTTGGGCACGGCCGGTTAGGCACGGCCGGTTAGGCACGGCCGGTTAGGCACGGCCGGTTAGGCACGGCCGGTTAGGCACGGCCGGTTGGGCACGGCCGGTTAGGCACGGCCGGTCAGGCATGGCCAGCCAGGTGCTATCGGCGACGCGCGAAATACGTGTGCGTTACTTCGCCTTCGCGGTCGGCTCCGTCACGAAGCCGAGCTTCGTCAGGCCGCCGGCCTGCGCATCCGACATCACTTCCGCGACGCGCTCATACGCAACCTTGCGGTCGGCACGCAGGTGCAATTCCGGTTGCGGCTGATGCTTTGCCGCTTCCGCAATGTGCGCCTGCAGTTGTTCGCGCGTGACCGTCTGGTCGTTCCACAGGAGCGTGCCGTTGCCTTCGATCGCGACGTCGACCGTTTGCGGCTTCTCGTCGACGGGCTGACTGCTCGCATGCGGCAGGTCGATCTTCACCGCATGCTGCATCGCCGGGATCGTCACGAGGAAAATGATCAGGAGTACGAGCATGACGTCGACGAGCGGCGTCATGTTGATCTCGCTCATCACGCCATCGTCGTCATCGTCGCTGAAACCGGTGTTCATTGCCATGGCTCACCCCGTCTCAGCTGGCGCGCGTCGCGAGACGCAGGCCGTCACGGGTCGACGACGACGCGAGGCTCGCGCCCGTCACGAAGTACGCGTGCAGACCGTGTGCGAAGCGGCGCAGCTTGCTGACGACACCCTTGTTCGCGCGGGTCAGTGCGTTGTAGCCGAGCACCGCCGGGATGGCAACGAACAGGCCGAAGGCCGTCATGATCAGCGATTCGCCGACCGGGCCCGCGACCTGGTCGATCGACGTCTGGCCGGTTGCGCCGATCGCGAGCAGCGCGTGATAGATGCCCCACACCGTGCCGAACAGGCCGACGAACGGCGCCGTGCTGCCGACGGACGCGAGAATCGCGAGGCCGGCCTGCATGCGCGAGATGCCTTCGTCCATCGTGTCCTTCAGGCAGCGCGTGACCCAGTCCGACACGTCCATCCGGTCGTGCAGATGCGGTTGGGTCTGATGGTGATGATCGGCGGCTTCCTTGCCCGACAGCGCGAGCGCGAGAAACGGGTTGTCGCTCGGCGTCGACGCGGTGAGGCCGAGCTTCTTGATGCCGTCGTCGAAATTGTCCGAATGCCAGAACGCCTGTTCGGCATTCTTCGTGAGACGGTTCAGGCGAATCACGTTCCAGCCCTTGACGATGATCACGATCCACGACAGGACCGACATCACGAGCAGCGTGATCGCGATGGCGCGCGTGACGAAATCACCTTGCGCCCAGACGTGCGCGATACCGTAGCTTTGCATTTTCTTGTTTCCTTTGAATCTACCGAATAGGACGGGTTAGTCGTCGAGCGTGAAGTTGAACGGCAGCGTATGGGCGGCGCGGATTGCTTGCCCGTTCTCGATGTACGGCGGGCACGTGCTGGCGCGCGTCGCCTCGAGCGCGGCTTCGTCGAGACGCGGGTAGCCGCTGCTCTTCTGCAGCTGGACGCTTTCGATCTTGCCCGTCACGCCGATGATGAAGTGAACATAGGCCGTGCCCGTTTCGCCGCGCCGCTTCGACATCGACGGATAGGCGGGTTTCACGAAATTGCAGGTGAGTGCCGATACGTTCTTCGGTGCGCTGACCTGCATCGTCTCGCGCGCCGGGCCCGGTGCTGCAGCCGGCGCAGCAGGAGCCGGCGCGGCGGGGGCCGGTGTCGGATCGGCGGCTGCCGGCGCGGGCGTCGGCGACGGAGCCTGCGCCACCGGCCGAGGTGTCGGAATGGCTTGCTGCACCGGCTTCGGCTCGACCTTCGGCTTCACGCGAGGCGTGGGCTTGGGCGGCGCCGGCTGCTGTGCGGCCGACTGGACCGCGACCGGCTGGGCGGCCGGCGCCGGCGGGATGAGCTGCGCGGTGATCGACTGAACCGCGACCTCCTTCGGCGGCGGTGCGTTGCGATGCAGCCACGCGGCCGTCAGCATGATCGCGTGCACGGCCAGCACACCGACCGCGACAGCGATGACCCGGGGATTCATACGTGGAGCAGCCGGCAAGACGCCGGCAGGAGCGGATTGCGAAGCCTGCATGTTAGCTTGAAAGAACGACGCCGCACCCGGGGCGCGACGGGTGGATCGGCATCACTTGCGAAAGATCAGCAGCGAGATGCAAACGGTGGTCACAAATCCGATCAGCAATTCCATGACAGGCTCCTTGGCAGGTAAGCCGCTGGCTCGCGCGGATGGTGGCTTGCTGACGGTCGAAACAAAAATGCGGCCGGGCCGCATGCGTACGCCCCGCGCCGCTCAGGCGGCCTTGCGGTCGTAGAACGTGACCGGGATCGGGTGAGCGTGGTGCTCGACACCGCACTGGCTCGCGCAGACCCCGTGCTCGGCCATGAGGTCGCGTACGGACTCCTCGCACTTGCCGCAGCACGTGGCCACGCCAAGCTCGAACTGGAGTTCATCGAAAGAGTTGACGCCCTCTGCGAGGGACGCGCGAATCTTGCGATCGGAAACAGACTTGCACACGCAGACGATCATGATGAGTTGCGATAGCTAACGTTAATGCGAATTATTATCATTAAATTTGCGGACGTTGACAAGCCTGACGCGGGCTTTTTTAAGGTCATCAGACCCCTGAAATGGAAGGTGCGGCGAGAGAGGGCGTACCGGCGCGGCGCGCCGGCGCGCGTCAGGCGGCCGCGCAGGCGCGCGCGTTCGGCGACGCGATGGTGACGGATTCGACCGGCGCATCCAGGCCGAGCAGCGTCGACGCGAGCGCGCGTAGTTGCACGCCGTCGCTGGTGGAGCAAAAGCGTGGCGGCGCGGCACGCGTGCCGGCCGGCGCACGCAGGCCACGTTCGTCCAGCACGCGCGTGAGCTGGCGGGCGATGGCATCGCTCGTGTCGACGATCGTCAGCCGATCGCCAACAATGTCACGGATTGTTTCAGTGAAGAACGGGTAGTGCGTGCAACCGAGCACCAGCGTATCGGCGCCGTCGTCGAGCATCGGCTGCAGATAGCGCGCGAGCAACGCGCGCAAAGCGGGCGAGCCGGTGTCGCCGCGTTCGATCGCCTCGACCAGCCCGTGGCCGGGCTGGCAGATGAAGCGGCGGCCGGCGCCGTAGCGGTCGAGCAGCGCCTGGAAGCGCGGGCTGTTCAGTGTCGACTGCGTGGCGAGGACGCCCGCGACGCCAGTCGACGACAGCGCGGCGGCCGGTTTGATGCCCGGCTCGACGCCGACGAGCGGTATCGACAGGCGTTCGCGGATGGTCGCGATCGCCCGCGCCGTTGCGGTGTTGCATGCGATGACGAGCGCTTTCGCGCCTTCGCGGGCGAGCCACTCGCCGATGGCCAGCGTGCGTTCCGTGATGAACGCCTCGTCGCGCGGCCCATATGGCGCATGCTGCGAATCGGCGACGTAGATGAACGACTCGTCGGGCAGGTGCGCGCGCACGGCGCGCAGCACCGACAGGCCGCCGAGCCCCGAGTCGAAGATGCCGACAGGGGCGGCGGCGTGCAGCGCGGTAGCGGCGGACGGGTTCGTCATCGTCGGGCGGGCGGCGGGCTGGCGGACGGCGCGATTACTCGGCCGAGCCCATCATCGTTTGCTGATAGTTCTGCAGGCCGACCTTGCCGATCAGATCGAGCTGCGTTTCGAGCCAGTCGATGTGCTCTTCGGTGTCGTCGAGGATCTTTTCGAAGATCTCGCGCGACACGTAGTCACGCACCGATTCGCAGTAGGCGATCGCTTCCTTGCAGGTGGACTGCGAGATCTGCTCGAGCTTCAGGTCGCATTTCAGGATCTCTTCGGTTTCCTCGCCGATGAGCAGCTTGTGCAGGTCCTGCAGGTTCGGCAGGCCGTCGAGCATGAACACGCGCTGGATCAGCCAGTCGGCGTGCTTCATTTCGCCGATCGACTCGTCGTATTCGTGCTTGCCGAGCTTCTCGAGGCCCCAGTGCTTGTACATGCGCGCATGCAGGAAGTACTGGTTGATCGCCGTGAGTTCGTTCTTCAGTTGGGCGTTCAGATATTCGATGACTTTCTTGTCGCCTTGCATGGCTATTCCTTGTTCAGTAGGGCTTCAGAAACCGAACGATAATCGCTCGAACGGGAAAAGCCAAGCCTCGAAGCCTTGTCGGGCCTGCCTTTTGCGTGTAATGAGAATCAGCCTTGGATATCCGGCCGAACGCAACAATGAGAATGAGAAGTAAAAAGGCCGGACTTCCGCCCGGCCTTTCGTTCGATCGCGTTCAAGCAGTCGCGACCGGGATCTTGCCGATCTTCGCCTGCCATTCCTTCGGGCCGGTCTGGTGCACCGACGTGCCCGACGAATCCACGGCCACCGTCACCGGCATGTCCTGCACGTCGAACTCGTAGATCGCTTCCATGCCGAGATCTTCGAACGCGAGCACCTTCGCGCCGCGGATCGCCTTCGACACGAGGTACGCCGCGCCGCCGACCGCCATCAGGTACGCAGCCTTGTGCTTCTTGATCGCGTCGATCGCGACCGGGCCGCGTTCCGCCTTGCCGACCATCGAGATCAGGCCGGTTTGCGCGAGCATCGTCTCGGTGAACTTGTCCATGCGCGTCGCCGTCGTCGGGCCTGCCGGGCCGACGACTTCGTCACGCACCGGATCGACCGGGCCGACGTAGTAGATCACGCGGTTCGTGAAGTCGACCGGCAGCTTCTCGCCCTTCGCGAGCATGTCGGCGATGCGCTTGTGCGCCGCATCGCGGCCCGTGAGCATCTTGCCCGACAGCAGCAGCGTCTGGCCCGGCGTCCAGCTCGCGACTTCTTCCGGCGTCAGCGTGTTCAGGTCGACGCGCTTGCTCGTTTCCGTGTTCGGTTCCCACTGGACCTTCGGCCACGCGTCGAGCGACGGCGCCTCGAGCTTCGCGGGGCCCGAACCGTCGAGCACGAAGTGCGCGTGGCGCGTGGCCGCGCAGTTCGGGATCAGCGCGACCGGCTTCGACGCCGCGTGCGTCGGGGCAGCCATGATCTTCACGTCGAGCACGGTCGCGAGGCCGCCGAGGCCCTGTGCGCCGATGCCGAGCGCGTTGACCTTCTCGTGCAGTTCCACGCGCAGTTCCTCGACCCAGTCCTGCGGGCCGCGCGCGATGATTTCCTGGATGTCGATCGGCTCCATCAGCGATTCCTTCGCCATCAGCATCGCCTTTTCAGCGGTGCCGCCGATGCCGATCCCGAGCATCCCCGGCGGGCACCAGCCGGCGCCCATCGTCGGGACCGTCTTCAGCACCCAGTCGACGATCGAGTCGGACGGGTTCAGCATCACGAACTTCGACTTGTTTTCCGAGCCGCCGCCCTTCGCCGCGACCTGCACGTCGACCTTGTCGCCCGGCACGATCTCGTAGTGGATCACGGCCGGCGTGTTGTCCTTGGTGTTCTTGCGAGCGCCTTCCGGCGGATTGACGATCGATGCCCGCAGCACGTTGTCCGGGTGCGTGTAACCGCGGCGCACGCCTTCGTTGATCATGTCGGTGAGGCCCATCGTCGCGCCGTCCCAGCGCACGTCCATGCCGACCTTCACGAAGATCGTGACGATGCCGGTGTCCTGGCAGATCGGGCGCTTGCCCTCCGCGCACATGCGGCTGTTCGTGAGGATCTGCGCGATCGCGTCCTTCGCGGCCGGGCTCTCTTCCAGCTCGTACGCGCGGCCGAGTGCCTGGATGTAGTCGAGCGGATGGTAGTAGCTGATGTACTGCAGCGAATCCGCGATGCTCTGGATCAGGTCTTCCTGTTTGATGACGGTCATGGCTGAGACTCTGTGGGGACTTGTGGGGAATGCGTTGCGGCCGTTCAGGCCGCCGGTCGGGACGCCGCTGGCGCATGCGTCTCGTGGAAATGGGCCGGGTGCGTGTGCGTCGTCAGGCGGTCGACCCACGCCATCACGAGCGCCGACACGAGGAACGACACGTGGATGATCACCTGCCACATGATCGCGTGCGTCGTGTGCTGGTCGGGGTTGATGAAGGTCTTCAGCAGGTGGATCGACGATATGCTGATGAGCGCCATCGACAGCTTGACCTTCAGCACGCCCGCGTTCACATGGTCGAGCCACTCGGGCTCGTCGGGATGGCCGTCGATGCCCAGACGCGACACGAACGTTTCATAGCCGCCGACGATCACCATGATCAGCAGGTTCGAGATCATCACCACGTCGATCAGGCCGAGCACCGCGAGCATCACGCTGACTTCGTCGAGGCCGCTCGCATGCGACAGCAGGTGCCAGACTTCCTTCAGGAACAGGAAAACGTAGACGGCTTGCGCGACGATCAGGCCCAGATAAAGCGGAACCTGAAGCCAGCGGCTCATGAAGATCAGCGCGGGCAGCGGGCGCAGCGGACGACGGGCGGAGCCGGGCAAATGCGGGGCGGACATGATGGCGGTGCGGGCGCGGTGCGCAGGTATCGGGGGTGATCTCAAAAAGGCGCGCTATTGTAACGCGTCGGCCGGCGTGGCTGCAGCGACGCGCCGCCACGATCGGGGACGGATCAGGCGGCGACCGACGGCGCGCGCTTGCCGCGCAGGCTGGCGAGCCCGATGCCGGCGACGACGCACGCGAGCGCGATGCCGTGCGCAAGCGTCGGGCGCTCGCCGAGGAACGCGATGCCATACCCGGCCGCCGAGATCGGCAGCACCGCGCTGAACACGCCGGCGAGACTGCCCGGCACGTGGCGGATCCCCTTCATCCACAGCCAGAACGAGAAGATGCTCGCCGACAGCCCGTACCAGACCACCAGCGCCCAGGTGCCGGCCGGCACGCTCGCGTAATCGAAATGCCACAGCGCGGTCGCGCCGAGCGGCAGCATCAGCAGCAGGCCGAACAGGTGCGTGTACGCACAGATGTCGATCGGCGCGAGCGTCTGCGTGAGACGGCGCGACAGGATCACGTAGATCGATTCGCAGCACACGGCGCCGAGGATCAGCAGGTTGCCGGTCAGCGAGCCGGACGATGCGCCGCCGGCGCCGCGCGCGGTACCGTTCGCGAGATTGATCGTCACGACGCCGGCGATCGCGAGTGCGATCGACACCAGCGCACGGCCGTTCGGCTTTTCGCGCAGGATCAGCCACGCGAACAGCGCGACGATGGCCGGGATCGTGCTCGTGATCACGCCGGCCGCGACCGCGCTGGTGCGCTGCACGCCGTTGAGCATCAGCAGCGTGAACATGAAGGTGCCGAAGAACGCCTGCAGGAACAGGTTCAGCCATTCCGCGCGCCGCACCGCGCGCATCTTCACCGGGCTGAACAGCGGCCACAGCACGGCGATCGCGATCACGAAGCGCAGCGTGGCAAGGATGGCGACCGGGACGAAGACGACGATGGATTTACCGATACCGACGTTGCTGCCGACGAACAGCATCGACAGGATGAGGAAGAGGGCGTAGCGATTCAAGCTGGAATCCGGGAGGCGAGTTCAGTTAGGATTGTAGGGTCGCGGTTGTAACAGCGTAAAGGCGACCGTAAAGCGGGTGACCGTAAAGCAGGTGACCGTAAAGCGGCCGACCGTAAAGCGGCGCGGTGTGCGAAACGGCGCGGTCGCGTAAGTGACGGGTAAGTTCAGGCGCTTATCTTGGAAACCGCCGGGCCGTACGTCCACCGTCTCGTGATGTGGTGCGGCGCAGCATCGCGTGCAGCCTTCGGGCCGTGCGCGGGTGAGTGGGAGACAGCGGCGCGCATGCGCCGGCCAAGACGCGGCGCGCACGATCGCGCCGCCATGCAGAGGATTCATGTTCACCAAGGGGTAGTCGATGTCTGCGATTGAATCGGTTCTTCACGAAACCCGTCAGTTTGCGCCGCCCGAGGCGCTCGAGAAGGCGGCGACCATTTCCGGCATGCCGGCCTACCGCGCGCTGGCCGCCGAAGCCGAGCGCGATTACGAAGGCTTCTGGGCGCGTCTCGCACGCGAAGGCCTCAGCTGGCACAAGCCGTTCACCAAGGTGCTCGACGAGAGCGACGCGCCGTTCTACAAATGGTTCGACGACGGCGAGCTCAACGCGTCGTACAACTGCCTCGACCGCCACGTCGAAGCCGGCAACGGCCAGCGCGTCGCGGTGATCTTCGAGGCCGACGACGGCACCGTCACGCGCGTCACCTATGCCGACCTCCTCGCCCGCGTGTCGCGCTTCGCGAATGCGCTGAAGAAACGCGGGATCGCGAAGGGCGATCGCGTCGTCATCTACATGCCGATGTCGGTCGAAGGCATCGTCGCGATGCAGGCCTGCGCACGCATCGGCGCGACGCACTCGGTCGTGTTCGGCGGCTTCTCCGCGAAATCGCTGAACGAGCGGCTCGTCGACGTCGGCGCCGTTGCGCTGATCACCGCCGACGAACAGGCGCGCGGCGGCAAGACGCTGCCGCTCAAGAGCATCGCCGATGAAGCGATCGCGATGGGCGGCTGCGAGGCCGTCAAGAGCGTGATCGTCTATCGCCGCACCGGCGGCAAGATCGACTGGCACGGCGAGCGCGACCTGTGGATGCACGAGCTGACCGATGCCGAGTCCGACACGTGCGCACCGGAATGGGTCGGCGCCGAGCATCCGCTGTTCATCCTGTATACGTCAGGCTCGACCGGCAAGCCGAAGGGCGTGCAGCACAGCACGGGCGGCTACCTGCTGTGGGCCGCGCAGACGATGAAGTGGACCTTCGACTGGAAACCCGACGACGTGTTCTGGTGCACGGCCGACATCGGCTGGGTCACGGGCCACACGTACATCACGTACGGGCCGCTCGCATGCGGCGGCACGCAGGTCGTGTTCGAGGGCGTGCCGACCTATCCGGACGCCGGCCGCTTCTGGAAGATGATCGGCGACCACAAGGTCACCGTGTTCTACACCGCGCCGACCGCGATCCGTTCACTGATCAAGGCGGCCGAAGCCGACGACAAGGTCCACCCGAAGAGCTACGACCTGTCGAGCCTGCGCATCATCGGCACGGTCGGCGAGCCGATCAATCCGGAAGCATGGATGTGGTACCACAAGCACGTCGGCCAGGAGCGCTGCCCGATCGTCGACACGTGGTGGCAGACCGAAACCGGCGGCCACATGATCACGCCGCTGCCGGGCGCGACGCCGACGGTGCCGGGTTCGTGCACGCTGCCGCTGCCGGGCATCATGGCCGCAGTGGTCGACGAGACGGGCCAGGACGTGCCGAACGGGCAAGGCGGGATTCTCGTCGTCAAGCGTCCGTGGCCGGCGATGATCCGCACGATCTGGGGCGACCCGGAGCGCTTCAAGAAGAGCTATTACCCCGAGGAACTCGGCGGGCGGCTGTACCTGGCCGGCGACGGCACCGTGCGCGACAAGGACACCGGCTACTTCACGATCATGGGCCGGATCGACGACGTGCTGAACGTGTCCGGTCACCGGCTCGGCACGATGGAGATCGAGTCGGCGCTGGTCTCGCACGAGCTGGTTGCCGAAGCGGCGGTGGTGGGCCGCCCGGACGACACGACGGGCGAGGCGGTGGTCGCGTTCGTGGTGCTCAAGCGTTCGCGTCCGGAAGGCGAAGAAGCGGCTGCGCTCGCGAAGTCGTTGCGCGACTGGGTCGGCAAGCAGATCGGGCCGATCGCGAAGCCGAAGGACATCCGCTTCGGCGACAACCTGCCGAAGACGCGCTCGGGCAAGATCATGCGGCGCCTGTTGCGCTCGCTCGCGAAGGGCGAGGCGATCACGCAGGACACGTCCACGCTCGAGAACCCGGCGATCCTCGATCAGCT
>NZ_JAPVQY010000093.1:0-20000 GCF_027257875.1 Burkholderia sp. IMCC1007 | reverse complement strand
TAATCCGGCTTTCGCCGGGCTATCCCCCACTACAGGACATGTTCCGATGTATTACTCACCCGTTCGCCACTCGCCACCAGGTGCAAGCACCCGTGCTGCCGTTCGACTTGCATGTGTAAGGCATGCCGCCAGCGTTCAATCTGAGCCAGGATCAAACTCTTCAGTTTAAACCTGTTACTGTTTTCGGTTCGGTTAAGAACCGGTCGCTCACTCAAAGCTGACAGGAATATGAATCACTTCATAAACCTGACTTACTTTAGCGTGAGACTCTTGATACTTTTGCTATCTGATCCGAGGATCAGCTCGCTTTCATCAAGCGCCCACACTTATCGGCTGTTAATTTTTAAAGAGCATGTCTGCGAGGAACTTCGCGTTTCTCAGCAGCGCTGCGTTTTCAGCAGCAGAGAAGCGAGATTATGAACCGTCTTTTTCAACTCGTCAACAACTTTTTTAACTACTTCGTTGCGACGGTTGGGGTTCAACTCCTTGTGCGCCAAGGCTCGACAGCAACCTCGACCGCACCGCTTCCCTTCTTGTCTCCCGCGCTGCGTTTCCGTTAGCGCGAAAGAGGCGTGATTCTAAGCACCGGCCTCCTTCTCCGCAAGCCCTTTGTGAAAATATTTTGAAAAAGCCTCCGTGCGCTGCCGCGCACGGAGGCTTTGGAGGCAACGGGCACCGCGCAGGCTGCGAATCCGACGTCGCCCGTAACGCGTCCCTCTATATATAAGCCGACATCACTTGCTGCGGGCCGCAGCCTGCAGCTGCTCCACCGGCACCGCTTCGGCCATCGCCGCGTAACCGGCATCGCTCGGGTGAATGCCGTCGCCGCTGTCGTACCGGTGCTGCAGCACGCTCGGGCGCGCCGGGTCGCGCAATATCGCATCGAAGTCGACCACACCGTCGTACCCGCCGCCGCTCCGGATCCACCGGTTGACCTCGAGCCGGATCGCTTCGCGTCCAGGCGGCAACGCCGCCGGCGTGAGCGTCGCACCGAATACCTTCACGCCCCGGCGATGCGCGGCCTCGATCAGCCGGCGATAGCCATCGATCAACGACGCGGCCGTGACCTGCGTATGCGGGTTGTCGCAATCGAGCCCCGCGCGCGGCGGCATCGCCGCGAAGTTGATGTCGTTGATGCCGATCAGCACGATCACGGCCTTCACGCCCGAGCGCAACAGTGCATCTCGCTCGAACCGCGACGCCAGCGACGTGCCGTAGCACGCCGAGTCGCTGAGCAGCCGGTTCCCGCTGATGCCGAGGTTCACCACGCCGAGCGAATCCGCACCCGACGCAGTCAACCGCCGCGTCAGCGCGTCCGGCCAGCGATGATTCCGGTTCAGGCTCGAACGCAGCCCGTCGGTAATCGAGTCGCCGATCGCCGCGACACTCGCCCGCGCCGAACCCGCCTCGACCGCCAGCTCCGTCACCCATGCATATTGAGTAAAACGGGTACGGAATGCGTCGGCGCCCGGATCGTCCACATGATCACCCGGCGCCGACACGTAGTTGAACTGATTCGACACGCGGTGCCAGACGGTCATCCGCTGGTTCGCTCCCATCCGGAGACTGATCGCATACGGTCGCCCGGCCGTCACGTCGATCGCCACCGGATCGCTTTCGAGTTCCTGGCCCGGCGCGAGCGTCACCGACGCGTTGCCGCCGAAGCGCACCGGCGCAACCGAACGGTCGGCCAGGGCGGCACCGTCGCCCGCACGCGCAACGCCGGCGCCCTCTATCACCAGCGGCGCGCGGCCGTATGCGTTGCTGACGCGAATGCGCGCAGCACGCCCCGATACCGTCGGGTAGACGATCTGCCGGACGGTCCGCCCGGCCACATCTGGCGCGTGATAGAGCGGCGGCGGTGCAGCCAGGTCGGGAATCGGCTGCAACGCGGTCGCCCACGCTGCGACCCACCCGGCCGGCGCGGCCGACACCGCGAGCGGCGACAGGAAAACGGACGCGCCCAGCACGGTCGCGACGAAACTGCTTCGGAATGACATCGGCGAAATCCTCATCGGAAAGCGGGCATTGTGCCGCAGAAGCTACCCGTCTCACGCGATGGGCCGCCTTCACCCGCGGCGATCGTGCCCCGATGGCCCTCGTTTACCCGAATCTCGCCGAAAATCCGCGAGAAATTTATTAACCGACCGGTCGGTTGGTTTATACTTCGCACACATTCAACCGGACGAGAACTCCGCCATGTACACGCAATCCCTCGACATCCCCGGCAACGTCGCGCCACTCGACGCCGCAGCCGAGTCGCCCGAGCAAGCGCGGTTCGACGCAATCATGGCCGCGGACGGCAAGATCGAACCGCAGGACTGGATGCCCGATGCCTATCGCAAGACGCTGGTGCGCCAGATCTCGCAGCACGCGCACTCGGAAGTCGTCGGCATGCTGCCGGAAGGCAACTGGATTTCACGCGCGCCGAGCCTGAAGCGCAAGGCGATCCTGCTCGCGAAAGTCCAGGACGAAGCCGGCCACGGCCTCTATCTATATAGCGCCGCGGAAACGCTCGGCGTATCGCGCGATTCGCTGATCGACGCGCTGCATGCCGGCAAGGCGAAATATTCGAGCATCTTCAATTATCCGACGCCGACCTGGGCCGACGTCGGCGTGATCGGCTGGCTCGTCGACGGCGCGGCGATCATGAACCAGATCCCGCTGTGCCGCTGCACGTATGGCCCGTACGCGCGCGCGATGATCCGCGTGTGCAAGGAAGAGTCGTTCCACCAGCGCCAGGGTTTCGACGCGCTGCTGTCGATGATGAAGGGCACCGACGCGCAACGCGCGATGGTCCAGCAAGCGGTGAACCGCTGGTGGTGGCCGGTGCTGATGATGTTCGGCCCGAGCGACGCCGAGTCGGTCCACAGCAGCCAGTCCGCGAAATGGGGCATCAAGCGGATCTCGAACGACGACCTGCGGCAGAAATTCGTCGACGCGACCGCCGACCAGGCGAAAGTACTCGGCGTGACGCTGCCCGACCCGGACCTGAAATGGAACGAGGCGCGCGGCCACCACGACTACGGCACGATCGACTGGGATGAATTCTGGCGCGTGGTCAACGGCGACGGCCCGTGCAACAAGGAACGCCTCGCGACCCGCGTGAAGGCGCACGACGACGGCGCATGGGTGCGCGAAGCCGCGCTCGCGCACGAAGCGAAGCGCCGCGCCCGCGCCGAACAGCACGCCGCCTGAGCGGCAATCATCGAATACAGGATTCAGGAGAGAGTGATGAACAAGGAATGGCCGATCTGGGAAGTGTTCGTGCGCAGCAAGCAGGGCCTCGACCACAAGCATTGCGGCAGCCTGCACGCCGCCGACGCGACGATGGCGCTGCGCATGGCGCGCGACGTCTACACGCGCCGCCAGGAAGGCGTGAGCATCTGGGTGGTCCCGTCGTCGGCGATCACCGCGTCGGATCCGGCCGAGAAGGCCGAGCTGTTCGAGCCGGCGGGCGACAAGATCTACCGTCACCCGACGTTCTACACGCTGCCCGACGAAGTCAACCACATGTAACGCCGCGCCATGACGATCACGCCCGAACACCTCTCCTACGTGCTGCGCCTTGCCGACAACGCGCTGATCCTCGGTCAGCGGAATGCCGAATGGTGCGGCCACGGCCCCGTCCTCGAGGAAGACATCGCGCTCACCAACATGAGCCTCGATCTCATCGGCCAGGCGCGCATGCTGTACACGCACGCCGCCGAACTCGAACGCCAGCTCAACGGCGCGGCGAAGACGGAAGACGATTACGCATACTTCCGCACCGAGCGCGAGTTCGCGAACTTCACGCTCGCCGAGTTGCCGCACTACGGCCCGCTCGCCGGCACCGCGCACGCCGACAAGGACTACGCGGTGACGATCGTGCGCAACTTCCTCTACGCGACGCTGATGCTGCACGTGTGGACCGCGCTCGAAACGTCGACGGACGTGCAACTCGCCGCGATCGCCGCGAAATCGGTGAAGGAAACCCGCTATCACGTGCAGCACGCGCGCGAATGGCTGGTGCGCCTCGGCGACGGCACCGACGAATCGCATCGCCGCGCGCAGGCCGCGCTCGACTATCTGATGCCGTACACGCGTGAATTCTTCGCCGCCGACGCGATCGACGACGCCGTCGCCGCATCGGGCATCGCCCCGGCGCCGGCCGCGCTCGAAGCCGCATGGCGCGCGCAGGTCGACGACGCGCTCGCGGAAGCGACGCTGACCCTGCCGGCACCCGTGCAGCACGTGAGCACCGGCAAGCAAGGCGAGCACTCGGAACACATGGGTTACCTGCTCGCGGAAATGCAGAGCCTCGCGCGCCAGCATCCCGGCGCGACCTGGTAATCGACCGACCCAACGGAGAGCCCGACGATGTCCGTCCAGACCGCCGCCCCCACCGACGCCGCGCCCGCCGCGCAGCGCAACGATCCGTTGCTCGCGCGCGCGTGGGACGTGCTCGAAGCGGTGCCCGATCCCGAAATCCCGGTCGTGTCGATCCGCGAGCTCGGCATCCTGCGCGACGTGCGTCGTGCGGACGACGGCCTGCTCGAAGTCGTGATCACGCCGACCTACTCCGGCTGCCCCGCGATGTCGCAGATCGCCGAGGACATCGCCGCGGCGATGCAGGCCGCCGACCTGCCGCCGCACCGGATCGAGACGGTGCTCGCCCCTGCGTGGACGACGGACTGGATCACGCAGGAGGCGCGCGACAAGCTGCGCGCGTACGGCATCGCGCCGCCCGTCGGCCAGTGCGGCAGCGCCGCGCCGCGGGAAAACGTCGTGCGCTTCGTGCCGCGGCCCGTCGCGGCGCCCGTGTGCCCGCGCTGCGGCTCGGCCAATACCGAGCGTCTCGCGCAATTTGCATCCACGGCCTGCAAGGCGCTGTATCGCTGCGTCGACTGCCGCGAACCCTTCGACTACTTCAAACCTTACTGAGATGAACCAGCCCCCACGCTCTCTTCGTTCGCTTGGCGAGGCGCAGCCCTCCCATTCCCCGGAAGCCGCTCCGTCGCGCGAAGCAGCCCGGCGGGGGTCGTCGTCGACCCCGCAATTTCATCCGCTGCGTATCCGCGACGTGCGGCCCGAGACCGCCGACGCGGTGACCGTCTCCTTCGACGTGCCGCCCGAGCTGCGCGACGCGTACCGCTTCACGCAAGGCCAGTTCGTCACGCTGAAGACCCACATCGACGGCGAGGAAACGCGCCGCTCGTACTCGATCTGCGTCGGCACGACCGACTACGACCGCGACGGCGAACTGCGCGTCGGCATCAAGCGCGTGCGCGGCGGCCGCTTCTCGAACTTCGCGTTCGACACGCTGAAACCGGGCCACACGATCGACGTGATGACGCCGGACGGCCGCTTCTTCACGCACCTGAACGCCGACCACGGCAAGCAGTACGTCGCGTTTTCCGGCGGGTCGGGCATCACGCCGGTGCTCGCGATCGTGAAGACGACGCTCGAACTCGAGCCGCGCAGCACGTTCACGCTGATCTACGGCAACCGCAGCGTCGACGCGATCATGTTCGCGGAGGAGCTCGAGGACCTGAAGAACCGCTACATGAACCGCTTCGTCCTGTATCACGTGCTGTCGGACGATCTGCAGGACGTCGAGCTGTTCAACGGCGTGCTCGACCAGGCGAAATGCGCGGAATTCCTCGCCACGCTGATGCCGGCCGACGCGATCGACGAAGCGTTCATCTGCGGCCCCGCGCCGATGATGGACGCGGCCGAAGCCGCGCTGAAGGCGGCCGGCGTGCCGCAGGCCAAGGTGCACGTCGAGCGCTTCGGCACGCCGCTGCCGCAGGCCGGCGCGCCCGTCGTCGAGATCACCGAGCAGACGCCGGCGGCGGACCTCGAAATCGTGCTCGACGGCAAGAAGCGCAAGCTGCGCCTGCCGTACGAAGGCGTGAGCCTGCTCGACGTCGGCCTGCGCGCGGGCCTCGCACTGCCGTATGCCTGCAAGGGCGGCGTGTGCTGCACGTGCCGCGCGAAGGTGGTCGAAGGCGAAGTCCGGATGGAGAAGAACTACACGCTCGAGGAACACGAAGTGAAGGACGGCTTCGTGCTCACGTGCCAGTGCCACCCGATCAGCGACAAGGTCGTCGTGAGCTTCGACGAGCGTTGAGCGGCGTCGCACCGGCGCGCCGCGGCGGTTTCTCGTCGTCACACATCTCGCTTACACTAGGGGCCGCCGGCCGGGTGGACGTTGCAACGTCCGCCCGGCCGGCGGTTTTCTTTTGTTGATGACAGGCCGATGAGTACCATTCACGTGATTCAGGGCGGCACCGCCGCCGCGTCGCTGCGCGAGGCCCTCGCCCAAGCCGGACGCGACGAGCATGTCGTCGGATTGCTCGACGATCTCGCCGTCGGGCCGCTGAAGGGCGCCGACGAGACGCCCGACACGCGCGCCGCCTTCTGGCAGCGCGTGCTCGGCGATCAGGTTCCCGACTGGAACGCGGAAATCGAACAGGAATTCGCACGCCTCGACCAGCTCGCGATGGGCACGGGGCAGGTGGTCGTCTGGCATGCGCCGAGCGTCGGCGACAAGCTGCTGCTGCGGCGGGTCGCCTATCATCTGCGCAACGTGCCGCAGCGCCTGAACGAGGTGCGGCTGTCCACGGCCGACCTCGACGCGCCCGAGCGCGCGGCGTTGGCCCGCAGCGACCAGGCCTGTTCGACCGGCATGTTCTCGCCCGCGGCGCTGGCGCGCAAACGGCCGGTGGCCGCGCCGATCTCGGTGCTGCGCATCGGCCGCCTCGCGCTCGAATGGCAGGAGGCGAAACACCTGAATGCCGAGCTGCGCTACTGGGTCAGCAACACGATCAAGAGCGGCCAGTACGCGGACCTCGACGCACTGATCGTCACGCATGCGGAACCCGGCTGGCTGCCCGCGCGACAGCTGGTCGGCGGCATCATGGCCGGGGCCGATCGCGGCGGTTTGTTCGTCAGCGACTCGATCGCCTGGTGGCGCTGCCGCGAACTCGCGGCGGCCGGACGGCTCGAGCTGCAGGACGACGCGCCGATCGCCTTCTCTTCCACGCAGGTGCGCGCGGCAGCCGCGCATCGCTAACGCTACTCTTCAGCATTCGACCATGGCCCGTACCCGAGCGCCCGACCACGAATCCCAGCGCGAGCAGATCCTCGATCTCGCCGCCGAGAAATTCGCGCAGACGAGCTACCCGAGCACGTCGATGTCCGATCTCGCGACCGCGAGCGGCACGTCGAAGGCACGCCTCTATCACTATTACGAGAGCAAGGAAGCGATCCTGTTCGACCTGCTCGATCGCTACACGAAGCGCCTGATGCTGATCATCGCGGAGGTCGAGGGCGCGAGCCAGCGGCGCGGGCTCAGCGAGCGGGACGCGTTCGCCGAACTCGTGCGCGCGTTCCTCGCCGAGTACGAGACGTCGCACAGCCGCCATGTCGCGCTGCTCAACGACGTGAAATATCTGGAGGACGCGCAGCGCGAAATCGTGCTCGACCGCCAGCGCGACATCGTCGCGGCCTTCTCGCGTCAGCTCGCGCGCGCCTATCCGGACCGGATCTCGAAGGAAAACCAGACGTCGGTCACGATGATGGTGTTCGGGATGATCAACTGGACGTTCACATGGCTGAAGCCGGGCGGCCGCCTCGGCTACCGCGACTTCGCCGAGCAGGTCATCGACCTGATGGAACGCGGGCTGGCGCCGGCCGCCTGATTGCCGCGTAGCAGCATGCGTTGCGCGGTGGGTACAGTGCGGCACCCCGCCGCACATTCCATACGACGAATTTTAAATCGCCATAAAATCAATTAGATAGCTTATTAACTAAGCAGATTTAGAATTCATCCTCAAGACAAAGTACGGGTTTTCCCCAATCTCGTCGCCCCGCTCGGGTAAAATGCTGCTGCAATGCACAACCCGTTGTGCGGTCACATACTGAGGAACCCACGATGAACACGCAATTCAACGGCCGTGCCGATGCTGTCGGCGATGCCGCCAATGCGCCGGTTCTCGTCAGGGAACTGGCTTCCAAAGATCGTGAGCGAATGCTCACCCACTTTCTCTCGCTCGACGAAGAGGACCGCCTGCTGCGCTTCGGCCAGATGGTGCCCGACCACGTGATCGAGAACTATGTCCGTACGCTCGACTTCGGTCGCGACACGGTATTCGGCGTGTTCGACCACACGCTCGCGCTGATCGGCGTCGGCCACCTGGCGTACCTGCCGGCCGACGGCGACAAGCGCACGGCGGAATTCGGCGTGTCGGTGCTCGAAAGCGCGCGCGGCCGCGGCGTCGGCTCGAAGCTGTTCGAGCGCGCGGCCATCCGCAGCCGCAACACGCGCGTGACGATGCTGTACATGCACTGCCTGTCGCGCAATGCAACGATGA
Source organism: Burkholderia sp. IMCC1007 (assembly GCF_027257875.1). Lineage (GTDB taxonomy): Bacteria > Pseudomonadota > Gammaproteobacteria > Burkholderiales > Burkholderiaceae > Burkholderia. The sequence goes on along the minus strand of NZ_JAPVQY010000093.1, from coordinate 11,643 downwards.
TGCACATCGCGAAGAAATCCGGGATGCGCATCGAGTATGCGTACGGCGAAGCCGATGCGTACCTGTCGCTGCCGCCGGCCGACCACTCGACGATCATCGCCGAGATGCTGCAGGAACAAGCCGCGGTGTTCGACTACGCGCTCAAGCGCCAGGCCCACCGCACGTCGAAGTTCATCGAATCGCTGATGCCCGCCGCAGCGACGGCGTGATGTCGGCAGACCGGGCTGCCGCACGGCGCCCGCCCGGTCTGCTCCTTTTCCTTTCTGCAGGCGCCGCGCGCTAGCGCACCGAGCGGATCGGCAACGCCGTCGTCTCCTTGAAGCATTCGAGCGAGAAGCTGGTCTTCACGTCGATCACCGACGGATGGTGCAGCAGATGCTCCTGCACGAAGCGGGAGAAATGCGCCATGTCCTCGACCTGCACGCGCAGCAGGTAGTCCATGTCGCCCGTCATCGCGTGGCATGCGACCACTTCCGGCCAGGTCTGCACGGCCGCGCGGAACAGCTCCGCGTGGGTCGCGCCCGCGCGCGCCGAGGTCTCGTCGGCCCGCACCGGCGCCAAGCCGCCGCGCTTCTCGAGCCGCACGCTCACGTACGCGAGCAGATCGAGGCCGAGCTTCTGCGGATCCAGCAGCGCAACGTAGCCGGTGATCACGCCGATCTCCTCGAGCCGGCGGATGCGCCGCAGGCACGGGCTCGGCGACAGGTTCACCCGCTCGGCGATTTCCTGATTCGACAGGCGGCCGTTCTGCTGAAGAATCGCGAGAATCCGCCGGTCGATCGCATCCAATTCGACCTGCGCCATTTTCTGCCCTCCACCAATTATTTCGAGACTGGAAATTGCGCCATCGTAGGCACACGCGCTTAAGTTCGCAAGTTTACGCTCCGGCCTGCCCGCTACACTTTGTCGCATGAACCGATTCGTTGCGCGCGTCACAGCGCGCGCCACGTTCGACATGGAACCGGCCCGAGCCCGTCACGCCCGGGCGAATCGCACAGCACACTGGAGACACGGCATGCAGATCCCCAACTGGGAAAACCCCGTCGGCACCGACGGCTTCGAATTCATCGAATACACCGCACCGGATCCGAAAGCGCTCGGACAACTGTTCGAACGGATGGGTTTCACCGCGATCGCACGCCATCGCCACAAGGACGTGACGGTCTACCGCCAGGGCGACATCAACTTCATCATCAACGCCGAACCCGACTCGTTCGCACAACGCTTCGCGCGCCTGCACGGCCCGTCGATCTGCGCGATCGCGTTCCGCGTACAGGACGCCGCGAAGGCATACAAGCACGCGCTCGAACTGGGCGCATGGGGCTTCGACAACAAGACGGGCCCGATGGAGCTGAACATCCCGGCGATCAAAGGCATCGGCGATTCGCTGATCTACTTCGTCGACCGCTGGCGCGGCAAGAACGGCGCGCAGCCGGGCGCGATCGGCGACATCAGCATCTATGACGTCGACTTCGAGCCGATCGCCGGCGCGAACCCGAATCCGGCCGGCCACGGCCTCACCTATATCGACCACCTGACGCACAACGTGCATCGCGGCCGCATGCAGGAATGGGCGGAGTTCTACGAGCGCCTGTTCAACTTCCGCGAAGTGCGCTACTTCGACATCGAAGGCAAGGTGACGGGCGTGAAGTCGAAGGCGATGACGTCGCCGTGCGGCAAGATCCGGATCCCGATCAACGAGGAAGGCTCGGACACGGCCGGCCAGATCCAGGAATACCTCGACGCGTACCACGGCGAAGGCATCCAGCACATCGCGCTCGGCACGAACGACATCTACGGCGCGGTCGACGGCCTGCGCAGCAAGGAAGTGAAGCTGCTCGACACGATCGACACGTATTACGAGCTGGTCGACCGCCGCGTGCCGAACCACGGCGAATCGCTGGACGAGCTGAAGAAGCGCAAGATCCTGATCGACGGCGCGCGCGACGACCTGCTGCTGCAGATCTTCACCGAGAACCAGATCGGGCCGATCTTCTTCGAGATCATCCAGCGCAAGGGCAACCAGGGCTTCGGCGAAGGCAACTTCAAGGCGCTGTTCGAATCGATCGAACTCGACCAGATCCGCCGCGGCGTGGTGCAGGACAAGGCCTGACGCCAGTGTCCGGGGTAGCCCGGGCGTCCGCGTGAACCGCCAGCAAACCGGCGGCCCAAAGAAAAAGGGCGGGAATCGCAAGATTCCCGCCCTTTTGTCGTTCCGGCGCGGCCCGACGGCCGCGCGAACGGATCAACGCACGCTCGCCTTCGGCGCGACGGCGTGTGCGGCCGCCGGCTGCGCGTCGGCGTCCTGCGCCGCCGCGATCTGACGCATCTGTGCGCCGGCTGCCGCCAGCGCGCTCGCGCCTTGCGCGTGCACCGGGCCGGTCATCGCGAGAAACGCGGCGGACACGATCAGGAAACTCTGGATATGACGTGTGTTCATTGCACCTCCTTTAAAACTGCCGGCGCCTCCCCGGTTGCGTCGAAGCGGGCCGACGCGGCCGGGCACCTCCGGCAGGCCGACAAGATTAACGGCATTTGTACGATGATGGGGACAGCTTTACATGCTTTTACATGATGTAACTCAGCATCCCGCGCGATTTCGCTGATGCGCCGCGGCACGCCGGCCGGTGGGCGACGGGTTTATCCCAGTGCTACCATCACTCAAAACCGGCCAATATGCCGGCCACTGCCGACACGTTCACAAGACGTCGAAGCAACTGAAGTTTTGGTGATCCCAAACTGGGTGGAGGAGACAGTTAATGAATGCCCCGCTAGACGCAGGCCAACGCGCGTCGCTCGAAGCCGCGCTGAAGTCCGTCACGCTTGACGACAAATACACGCTCGAACGCGGCCGCGCGTACATGAGCGGCATCCAGGCGCTGGTGCGCCTGCCGATGCTCCAGCAGGAACGCGACCGCGCCGCCGGCCTCAATACGGCCGGTTTCATCTCCGGTTATCGCGGCTCTCCGCTCGGCGGCCTCGACCTGTCGCTGTGGAAGGCCAAGCAGCACCTCGCCGCCCACCAGATCGTCTTCCAGCCCGGCCTGAACGAAGATCTCGCCGCCACCGCCGTGTGGGGCTCGCAGCAGGTGAACCTGTACCCCGGCGCGAAGCACGACGGCGTGTTCGGCATGTGGTACGGCAAGGGCCCGGGTGTCGATCGCACCGGCGACGTCTTCAAGCACGCGAACTCGGCCGGCTCGTCGAAGCACGGCGGCGTGCTGGTGCTCGCCGGCGACGACCACGCGGCGAAATCGTCGACGCTCGCGCACCAGTCCGAACATATCTTCAAGGCCTGCGGGCTGCCGGTGCTGTTCCCGTCGAACGTGCAGGAATATCTCGACTTCGGCCTGCACGGCTGGGCGATGAGCCGCTACTCGGGCCTATGGGTCGCGCTCAAGTGCGTGACCGACGTGGTCGAATCGTCGGCATCGGTCGACATCGACCCGCATCGCACCGAGATCGTGCTGCCGACCGATTTCATCCTGCCGGAAGGCGGGCTGAACATCCGCTGGCCGGACCCGCCGCTCGTGCAGGAAGCACGGCTGCTCGACTACAAGTGGTACGCGGCGCTCGCCTACGTGCGCGCGAACAAGCTCGACCGGATCGAGATCGACTCGCCGCACGCGCGCTTCGGGATCATGACCGGCGGCAAGGCGTACCTCGACGTGCGCCAGGCGCTGACCGACCTCGGCCTCGACGACGAAACCTGCGCGCGGATCGGCATCCGGCTCTACAAGGTCGGTTGTGTGTGGCCGCTCGAAGCGCAAGGCGCGCAGGCGTTCGCGCGCGGCCTCGATGAAATCCTGGTCGTCGAGGAAAAGCGCCAGATCCTCGAATACGCGATCAAGGAAGAGCTGTACAACTGGCCCGACGCGCAACGCCCGCGCGTGTTCGGCAAGTTCGACGAGAAGGACGGCGCCGGCGGCGAATGGTCGGTGCCGATGGGCAACTGGCTGCTGCCCGCACACTACGAGTTGTCGCCGGCGATCATCGCGAAAGCGATCGCGACGCGGCTCGAGAAGTTCGAATTGCCGTCCGACGTGCGCGCGCGCATCGCCGCGCGGCTCGCGGTGATCAACGCGAAGGAAATGGCGCTCGCGAAGCCGCACGTGCAGACCGAGCGCAAGCCGTGGTTCTGCTCGGGCTGCCCGCACAACACGTCGACCAACGTGCCGGAAGGCTCGCGTGCGATCGCCGGGATCGGCTGCCACTACATGACCGTATGGATGGACCGCAGCACGAGCACCTTCAGCCAGATGGGCGGCGAAGGCGTGCCGTGGATCGGCCAGGCGCCGTTCACCGAAGAAAAGCACGTGTTCGCGAACCTCGGCGACGGCACCTATTTCCATTCGGGGCTGCTCGCGGTGCGCGCGGCGATCTCGTCGAAGGCGAACATCACCTACAAGATCCTCTACAACGACGCGGTCGCGATGACGGGCGGCCAGCCGGTCGACGGCGTGCTGACGGTGCCGCAGATCACGCATCAGCTCGCGTCCGAAGGCGCGAAGAAGATCGTGATCGTCACCGACGAGCCGGAGAAGTACGACAGCCAGAAGGCGCTGCTCGCGCCGGGCGTGACGATCCATCACCGCGACCAGCTCGACGACGTGCAGCGCGAGCTGCGCGAGATCGAAGGCACGACGATCCTGATCTACGACCAGACCTGCGCGACCGAGAAGCGCCGCCGCCGCAAACGCGGCACGTATCCGGACCCGGCCAAGCGCGTCGTGATCAACGACGCGGTGTGCGAAGGCTGCGGCGACTGCTCGGTGCAGTCGAACTGCCTGTCGGTCGAGCCGCTGGAAACCGAATTCGGCACGAAGCGCCAGATCAACCAGTCGAGCTGCAACAAGGACTTTTCGTGCGTGAAGGGCTTCTGCCCGAGCTTCGTCACGGTCGAGGGCGGCCAGCTGAAGAAGCCGAAAGCAGTGGCGGTCGACGGCGGTGCGCTGCCGCCGATTCCCGAACCGACGTTGCCGGCAATCGACCGCGCGTACGGCGTGCTCGTCACCGGCGTCGGCGGCACGGGCGTCGTCACGATCGGCGCGCTGCTCGGGATGGCCGCGCACCTGGAGAACAAGGGCGTGACCGTGCTCGACGTCACGGGCCTCGCGCAGAAGGGCGGCGCCGTGATGAGCCACGTGCAGATCTCGCACGCGCCGACCGACATCCATGCAACGCGGATCGCGATGGGCGAAGCCGACCTCGTGATCGGCTGCGACGCGATCGTCACGGCCGGCGACGAATGCACGTCGCGGATGCGGCACGATGCGACGCGCGTGGTCGTCAACAGCGCGCAGACGCCGACCGCCGAGTTCATCAAGAACCCTAACTGGGCGTTCCCGGGCCTGTCCGCCGAGAACGACATCCGTGCGGCGGCCGGCGAGGCGGTCGATTTCATCGACGCGAACCGCTTCGCGGTCGCGCTGCTCGGCGACGCGATCTACACGAACCCGTTCGTGCTCGGCTACGCGTGGCAGAAGGGCTGGCTGCCGCTGACGCTCGCGTCGCTCGAACGCGCGATCGAGCTGAACGCGGTGTCGGTCGACAAGAACCGCGCGGCGTTCGACTGGGGCCGCCGCGCCGCGTACGACCTGGCGAGCGTGAAGCAGGCCGCGGCCGGCGACGCGCGACCCGCGCAGGGCGCCACGGTGATCTCGCTGCACACGAAGAAGGCGGTCGACGCGCTGATCGCGAAGCGCGTGGAATTCCTGACCGCGTACCAGAACGCCGCGTATGCATCGCGCTATGCGGCATTCGTCGACAAGGTGCGCGCCGCCGAGCGCGCGCTGGCGGACGGCGACACGGTGCAGGAGCCGCTGACCGAAGCGGTCGCGCGCAACCTGTTCAAGCTGATGGCGTACAAGGACGAATACGAGGTCGCGCGGCTGCAGTCCGATCCCGCGTTCCTCGCGCGCCTGACCGCGCAGTTCGAAGGCGAGTGGAAGCTGAAATTCCACCTCGCGCCGCCGCTGTTCGCGAAGACGGACGCCCACGGCCATCTCGTGAAGAAGGCGTACGGCCCGTGGATGATGTCGGCGTTCCGGCTGCTCGCGAAGGCGAAGTTCCTGCGCGGCACGGGGCTCGACCCGTTCGGCCGCACCGCGGAGCGCCGCACCGAACGCGCGCTGATCGGCGAGTACGAAGCGCTGATCGGCGAAGTGCTGGCCAAGCTCGATGCAACCAACCGCCCGCTCGCAGTCGAGCTCGCGGCGCTGCCGGACGGCATTCGCGGCTACGGCCACGTGAAGGAGAACAACCTGCGCGCGGTGCGCCAGAAGTGGAACACGCTGCTCACGCAGTGGCGTTCGCCGACGGGCGGCCAGTCGCGCCAGCAGGTCGCGTAACGGCAAACGCGGAGCGGGCGTTCGCGGTCGGCACGCCCGCCCCGCGCCCCGCCCGGCCCGGCCCGCACTGCCGCAGGCGCGAGCGCGGCCGCGGTTCACGGAAAGCCCATAAAAAACGCCACGGAACGCAGGGTTCCGTGGCGTTTTTCATTGCGCCGCGCACGACGCGCGGCACACGCGGGCGCGAACTTACTTCGTGTTCGCGTTCGCGGCGGCGACCGCCGTCATGTTGATGATCCGGCGCACGGTCGCGGCCGGCGTCAGGATGTGAACCGGCTTCGCTGCGCCGAGCAGGAACGGGCCGACCGTCACGCCTTCGCCGCCGACCATCTTCAGCAGGTTGTACGCGATGTTCGCCGCTTCGACGTTCGGCATGATCAGCAGGTTCGCTTCGCCCGACAGCGTCGTGCCCGGGAATGCAGCCTTGCGGACCGCTTCGGACAGCGCCGCGTCGCCGTGCATTTCGCCGTCGACTTCGAGGTTCGGTGCACGCTCGCTGATCAGCTTGCGAGCTTCCGCCATGCGGCGCGACGACGCCGACGGCGCGCTGCCGAAGTTCGAGTTCGACAGCAGTGCGGCCTTCGGCGTGATGCCGAAGCGCTCGATCTCGGCCGCAGCCTGGATCGTCATGTCGGCGAGCTGTTCCGCGCTCGGCAGCTCGTTCACGTACGTGTCGCACAGGAACAGGTTGCGGCCCGGCAGCATCAGCAGGTTCATCGCCGCGTAGTGCTCGGCGCCCTTCGCACGGCCCAGCACCTGCTCGATGAACTTCAGGTGCGTGTGGTACGTGTCGATCATCCCGCAGATCATCCCGTCCGCATCGCCCAGGTGCACGAGCATCGCGCCGATCAGCGTGTTGAACTTGCGCAGCGCGGCCTTCGCGACTTCCGGCGTCACGCCGTCGCGCGCGCCGATGTCGTGATAGGCCTGCCAGTAGCGGTGATAGCGCGTGTCGTCTTCCGGGTTCACGATCTCGAAATCGACGCCGGCCTTCAGCTTCGAGCCGATCTTCTGCAGACGCATCTCGACGACCGACGGACGGCCGATGATGATCGGCTTCGCGATCTTCTCCAGCAGCACGAACTGCGCGGCACGCAGCACGCGCTCGTCTTCGCCTTCGGCGAACACGATGCGCGCCTGCTTCGTCTTCGCGGTCGCGAACACCGGGCGCATCACCATGCCGGTGCGGTAGACGGTCGCGCCGAGCTGCTCGCGGTACGCGTCCATGTCCTGGATCGGACGCGTGGCGACGCCCGAATCCATCGCGGCTTGAGCGACGGCCGGCGCGATCTTGATGATCAGGCGCGGGTCGAACGGCTTCGGAATCAGGTAGTCCGGGCCGAACTCGAGCGAATGGCCTTCATACGCCTTCGCGACTTCCTCGCTCTGGTCCGTTTCCTGGGCCAGCTCGGCGATCGCGCGCACGCACGCGAGCTTCATTTCTTCCGTGATCGTCGTCGCGCCGACGTCGAGCGCGCCGCGGAAGATGAACGGGAAGCACAGCACGTTGTTGACCTGGTTCGGATAGTCCGAACGGCCGGTCGCGACGATCGCGTCCGGGCGCACGGCCTTCGCGTCTTCCGGGCGGATTTCCGGTTCCGGGTTCGCGAGCGCCAGGATCAGCGGGCGCTCGCCCATCGTCTTGACCATGTCCTGCTTCAGCACGCCCGCGCTCGAGCAGCCGAGGAACACGTCCGCGCCGACGATCGCGTCGGCGAGCGTGCGTGCGTCGGTGGTCGCCGCATAGCGCTGCTTCGACGGATCGAGGTTGCCGCGCCCTTCGTAGATCACGCCCTTCGAATCGGCGACGAGGATGTTCGACTTCGTGAGGCCGAGGTTCACCAGCAGGTCCAGACACGCGATCGCTGCCGCGCCGGCGCCCGAACACACGAGCTTCACGTCGGCGAGGTTCTTGCCGACGACCTTCAGGCCGTTCAGGATCGCGGCCGACGCGATGATCGCGGTGCCGTGCTGGTCGTCGTGGAAGACGGGGATCTTCATGCGCTCGCGCAGCTTCTGCTCGATGTAGAAGCATTCCGGCGCCTTGATGTCCTCGAGGTTGATGCCGCCGAGCGTCGGCTCGAGCATCGCGATCGCCTCGACGAGCTTGTCGGGGTCCGACTCCGACAATTCGATGTCGAACACGTCGATGCCCGCGAACTTCTTGAACAGGCAGCCCTTGCCTTCCATCACCGGCTTCGCGGCCAGCGGCCCGATGTTGCCGAGGCCGAGCACGGCGGTGCCGTTCGTGATGACGCCGACGAGGTTGCCGCGCGACGTGTACTTCTGCGCGTCGAGCGGATCGGCGTGGATCGCCTCGCACGCGGCGGCGACGCCCGGCGAATACGCGAGCGACAGGTCGAGCTGGTTCGACAGCGGCTTGGTCGGGGTGACCGAAATCTTGCCGGGTTTCGGGTTCAGGTGATAAGCGAGAGCGGCCTGCTTCAGTTGTTCGTCCATGATTGACCTGCGAGAGACATGCGAAATATTGACGACTCAGTACACAGCACCTTCGGCCGCGTCTGCTTGAATCGAGGGGATAGTCGACTGCGAGACGGCCCGCGACGCGCCGGATCGGCACACCATCGAACCTTGGCGGATGGCAAGAGGAAAGTACAAAGTACTGAACGATTTCTTAGGGTCGCCTAGTGTACACCCCCTAAATGACAGCTGTTGGTGCAGCGCCGCATCCGCGGCGTCACCGTCGATGTGGTCGCGCCCCATTTGTTTCGCCGGTGGTGAGCGGCGTGCCGAACCTGCGCGAATTCCGCCGAAAACCGGCCTGAATCGGGTAAAATAGCGGGCTACGCGCGCAGCGATGCGATCGGCGCTCCGATCGCGCCCCGCCCTTCGGGCAGGTTCCCCTTGCTGCGCCACCGGGCCCGCGCCCGATCTTCGCTCATCACCCAAGGAATGCCCATGACAGGCTACGATCGTCAGTCGATCTCGGATACGACCGCCAAAATCCTGCTCGAAGTGCAGGCGGTGCACTTCAACGCCGAAAAACCGTTCATCTTCACGTCCGGCTGGGCGAGCCCCGTCTACATCGACTGCCGCAAGCTGATCTCGTATCCGCGCGTGCGCCGTGCGCTGATGGAAATGGCGGAAACGACGATCATGCGCGACGTCGGCTTCGAGCAGATCGACTCGGTGGCGGGCGGCGAGACGGCCGGCATCCCGTTCGCGGCATGGCTCGCGGATCGCATGATGGTGCCGATGCAGTACGTGCGCAAGAAGCCGAAGGGTTTCGGCCGCAACGCGCAGATCGAAGGCCATCTGGAAGAAGGCTCGCGCGTGCTGCTGGTGGAAGACCTGACGACCGACAGCCGCAGCAAGATCAACTTCGTCAACGCGCTGCGCACCGCCGGCGCGACGGTGAACCACTGCTTCGTGCTGTTCCACTACAACATCTTCAAGGAAAGCGTGTCGGTCCTGAAGGACATCGACGTCGACCTGCACGCGCTCGCCACGTGGTGGGACGTGCTGCGCGTCGCGAAGGCATCGGGCTACTTCGAGACGAAGACGCTCGACGAAGTCGAGAAATTCCTGCACGCACCGGCCGAGTGGTCGGCGGCGCACGGCGGCGCGACGGCCCCGAAGGAATGACGCCACGCCGGCATGCAGGCCGGCACCTGGCTGACAAAGCCGCTCGCTTCGTCGCGAGCGGTTTTTTTTCGTCCGTCGATCCGCATCAGGAACGATCGAGATCGCACGCCGCGACGTGCGTCGCTCATGGAACCCTAATGCTAGACTTGATCCATCGCCGCGATCAGCTGCGCGAGCTACGCACAACGCCAACAAACGCCGGGCTCGTCGGCCGGCCTACGTGACGGGAGAAGCGCCTTATGCGTGTGGATCGCCGGATCACTTCGCCTGCGCCCTCGGGTCGTCCGCCTGCGTTCATCGCCGTCCTTCTCTGCGTCGCCGTCTGCGGCGCATTCGCCATTCGGCCCGCGCGGGCCGAAGGCCCGTTCACCGTGTCGAGCGACGACCTCACGCCGGGCGGCCGCGTCGGCCGCGCGCACGTGTTCGATCGCGGCGACTGCACGGGCGAAAACCGCTCGCCGCAACTCACGTGGCGCAATCCGCCCGCCGGCACGCGCGGCTACGCGGTCACGATCTTCGATCCCGACGCACCGGGCAACGGCTGGTGGCACTGGGCCGTCGCCGGCATTCCGGCGACCGTCACGAGCCTGCCCGCCGATGCGAGCGCGTCCGGCTTCCTGCGGCGCATCGGCGCGAGCGAGGCGCGCAACGACTTCGGCACCGACGGCTACGGCGGCCCGTGCCCGCCGCCCGGCAAACCGCACCGCTACGTGATCACCGTCTACGCGCTGAAGGGAACGGATCTGCGCGTGTCGCAGGGTCGCCCCGCGCCGATGTTCGAGCACGAGATCGGCACGCTCACGATCGGCACCGCGCGGCTCACGGTCACTTACGGGCAATAGCCGAGCGCGCCCATCGCATGCGCCGCACTGCGCCGGGCGCTTGACCACTTGGCCGATTCCCCACGGCGACGAATTTCAGTGCGCGCGCGGCGCGCGTTTTTCCCGTCATTCCGGCTTGCTAGACTCGCTGCACCGGTCGCGGCATCCCGCCGCGCATCCGCCGCGCCGCCCGATCGCGACGCGTGACGCGGCAGGCCGCAGCGCCTGCCGTCGTCGTCCCTTTCCGGAGAACGCTTCATGTCGAACATCGTCATCGTCTATCACAGCGGCTACGGTCACACGCAGAAACTGGCCGACGCCGTTCACGCGGGCGCGCAGGACGCCGGCGCCACCGCACGCCTGATCGCCGTCGGCGAGCTCGACGACGCGAGCTGGGCCGCGCTCGACGCCGCCGATGCAATCGTGTTCGGCGCGCCGACTTACATGGGCGGCCCGTCCGCGCAGTTCAAGCAGTTTGCCGACGCAACGTCGAAACCGTGGTTCGCGCAGAAGTGGAAGGACAAGATCGCCGCGGGCTTCACGAACTCGGCGACGATGAACGGCGACAAATTCTCGACGATTCAGTATTTCGTCACGCTGGCGATGCAACATGGGATGGTGTGGGTCGGCACGGGCATGATGCCGGCCAACTCGAAGGCGGCCACGCGCAACGACATCAACTACGTCGGCGGCTTCACGGGCCTGCTCGCGCAGTCGCCGGCGGACGCGACGCCCGACGAGGGCCCGTTGCCGGGCGACCTCGAGACCGCGAAGGCGTTCGGCCGGCGCGTCGCCGAAGCGACGGCCCGCTGGGTGGCCGGCGGCCGCTGAGCGCGCCCGCGGTGCCTGCCCGCTCGCGCGGCCTC
>NZ_JAPVQY010000092.1 GCF_027257875.1 Burkholderia sp. IMCC1007 | reverse complement strand
CGCTGGCCTCGGTCGGCTGCGCGGCGCTCGCCGCGTCGGGCGCCGATGCGGCGTTCGCCGCGCTGGCCGTGCTCGGCGCCACCGGCTGCGGCAGCGCGGTGAAGCCGGCCGCGACGACGGCGGGCTTCGATGCGTCGCCGATCACCGGCGCGTTCACCGGCTCGGTCGCCGACGCGGCGGCGGCCACGGCGGCCGACTCGTTCTGCGGGTTCTGCCGGTCGACGAGGTAGAAGTCGAGCACGCGGCGTGCGATCGGGCCCGCGGCCTGCGCACCCCAGCCGCCGTTCTCGACGACCAGCGCGACGGCGATCTGCGGGTGGTCGACCGGCGCATACGCGATGAACAGCGCGTGGTCGCGCAGGTGCTCGGCGAGCAGGTGGCCCTTGTAGTTCGAGCCCTGCAGCGAGAACACCTGCGCGGTACCGGTCTTGCCTGCCGCGAGGTACGGCGCGCCGCGGAACACCTTGTACGCGGTGCCCGACGGGTTCTCGATCACGTTCTCCATCCCGCGCTTCACGACGTCGATGTCGGCCTGCTTGAGCGGAATCACCTCGCTTTCCTTCGGCACGGTCAGATGGCGCGCGCGCGAGATCGGATCCTCGACTTCCTTCACGAGGTGGGGCTTCATCACGACGCCGTTGTTCGCGAGTGTCGCGGTCGCGTGCGCAAGCTGCAGGATCGTGTACGAGTTGTAGCCCTGGCCGATCCCGAGGCTGATCGTCTCGCCGTCGAACCACTTCTGCTGCGCGGCCTTCTTGAATGCCTTCTTCTTCCAGTCGGTCGACGGCAGAATCCCGCGCGCTTCGCCCTGGATGTCGATGCCGGTGATCTGGCCGAAGCCGAACGGCTTCATGAAGTTCGCGATCGCATTCACGCCGAGGTCGCGCGCGAGCATGTAGAAGTAGGTGTCGTTTGACACCATGATCGCCTTGTTCATGTCGACCCAGCCCTGGCCCGAGCGCACGTCGTTGCGGAACGTGTGGCCGCCGAACGTGAAGTAGCCGGGATCCTGGAAGCCCCAGCCCGGCGTGCGCTTGCCGAGCGTCAGGCCGGCCAGTGCCATGAACGGCTTGTAGGTCGAGCCGGGCGGGTAGGTGCCGTGCAGCGGGCGGTTCAGGAGCGGCTTGTCGGGCGAGTTGTTCAGCTCGTCCCAGGTCTGCTGGTCGATGCCGTCGACGAACGAGTTCGGATCGAAGCTCGGCGACGACACGAACGCGAGCACGTCGCCCGTCTTCGGCTCGATCGCGACGAGCGCGCCGCGCTTGCCGGCGAACGCCTGCTCGGCGACCTGCTGCAGCCCGATGTCGAGCGACAGCACGAGGTTGTTGCCGGGCGTCGCCTGCGTGCGCGACAGCGTGCGCACCGGCCGGCCGCCGGCCGTCACCTCGACTTCCTCGAAGCCGGTGAGGCCGTGCAGCTCGGTCTCGTAGCTCTGCTCGACGCCGATCTTGCCGATGTAGTCGGTGCCCTTGTAGTTGTTCGCGTCGCGGCGCGGATCGTAATTTTCCTGATCGCTGTCGTTGTCGTCGCTCATCGCGTCGATGCGATCCTGGTCGCGCTTCGAGATCCGGCCGATGTAGCCGATCACGTGCGCGGCCGTCATGCCGAGCGGGTACTGGCGGAACAGTCGCGCGCGCACGTCGACGCCGGGGAAGCGGAAGCGCTGCGCGGTGAAGCGCGCGACTTCGGCATCGGTCAGGCGCGTGCGGATCGGCAGGCTCTCGAAGTTCTTCGAGTCTTCCTGCAGCTTCTTGAAGCGGCGGCGGTCGCGCGCGTCGATCGGGATGATCGCGGACAGCTTGTCGATCGTGTTGTCGAGCGTGTCGTCGAGCTTCGATGGCGTGATTTCGAGCGTATACGCCGAATAGTTCTTCGCGAGGACGACGCCGTTGCGGTCGGTGATGAGCCCGCGGTTCGGCACGATCGGCGCGACCGAGATGCGGTTCTCCTCGGCCTGCAGCGCGTATTTGCCGTGCTGGAACAGCTGCAGGTAGAAGAAACGGCTCGCGAGCAGCCCGAAGCAGACGAACACGAACACGCCCGCCGCCGCGACGCGCAGGCGGAACCTCGAGAGCTGTTGCTGGGTGTCGTTGAATTCGGTCATGCGGTTACGTTGGATCTGGCCCGTGCGCGGCGAGCGGGCACGGGCGACGGGCGGCCCCGGAGCGCGGCGCGCGGCGGGCTTGGGGGCGGCGGGTATTCAAGGTCGGTCCCGGCGGCGCGGCTCAGATGGGGCGCGTATCGTCCGGATCGACCGGGCGGCGTTGCGGCATCAGCAGCAGATGGCTCGCGATCGGCCACAGCGCGGCCTCGACGAAGCCGTCCACCAGGTAGCGCCAGCCGGGGAACGCGGCGCCCATCACGAGACGGATCACGAACGGCACGAGCTGCGCGGCGACGAGCAGCGGCGTCACGTACAGCACCTGCACGCCGATCGGCATCCACAGCACGCGCCGGTGGATCGTGATCGCGCCGTACGACAGCAGCGTATAGGCGAGCGCATGCTCGCCGAGCAGCCCCGCGTCATGCACGTCCATCAGGATGCCGAGCGCGAACGCGACGCCCATCCCGACCTTGCGCGGCTGGTGGATGTTCCAGAACAGCAGCACGAGCGCGACGAAGTCGGGCACGCCGGGCAGGCGGCCCCACGGCATCAGGTTCAGCAGGAACGCGGCGGCGAGACTGAAGACGATGAAGTACGGATTGACCGGCTGCAGGATGTATTGCGGGCGATTCATCGCTGGGCTCCTGATTGCCCGGCCGCGGGCTTCGCGGGTGCGGCGGCGGGCTTCGCCGGCGCGGGCGTCGCGCCGGGCGCGGCCGCGACGGCCGGCTTCGCGTTTGCGTCGGCCTTGTCTGCCTTCTCGGCCTTCTCGTTCTTCGCGGCGCCCTTCGCGCCCTTCTTCGTGCCCTTCGCGTTCTTGTCGGCGGCCGGATCGGGATCGACCGGGCGCGGCGGCACATTGTTCTGGTAATGCAGCACGAGCATCTGGCGCGCGCCGCGCACGGCGGCGATGGGCGCGCAGGTCACGCGGGCGAAGGCGGTGTCGGCGAGCTTGTCGACGCGCACGACCTTCGCGACGGGCAGGCCCGGCGGGTAGACGCCGTCGAGGCCGCTCGTGACGAGTTCGTCGCCGACGAGGAGGTCGGAGCTGGTCGGCACGAAGCGCAGGTCGAGCGAATCGCCCTTCGGCGTGCCGTAGATCACGCTGCGCAGGCCGGTGCGCAGCACCTGCACGGGAATCGCGAGGTCGCGGTCGGTGATCAGCGTGACTTCGGCCTGCAGCGGGAATACGCGCGTGACCTGGCCGATCACGCCGTCCTCGCTGACGACCGGTGCGCCGTCCTGGATGCCCTGCTGCGAACCCTGACCGATCACGATCTTCTGCGTGAACGGGTCGCTGGTGTCGTACTGGATCTCGACCGGCGTCGATTGCGTCGCGATGTGCTGGCGCAGCTCGAGCACCGCGCGCAGATGCACGTTTTCCTGCGCGAGCACGGCGGCCTGGTTGGCCTGCGTGGACAGCTGCAGGTTGCGTTTGCGCAGCGCGTCGTTCTCGTGGCGCAGCGACGCGCCCGTGACGGCGATGTCGGCCGCGCCCATGAACAGGTCGCGCGGCACGAGCGCCGCGCGTTGCAGCGGGTACAGCACGGTGCCCAGCACGCCGCGGAGGATTTCGAGCGTGCTGAAGCGCGCGTCCGACACGAGGAGCGCGATGGCGAGGGCGACGAAGAAGATGAGCCGCGCGAGCGCGGGCGGACCTTGCTTGAAGAGGGGCGGCGGACTGTATTCCATGGTCGGCGCCGGGCGCGTGGCGATCGGTTAAATAATGCTCAGACGCGCGAACGGCGTGGCGGTTCGTTCTGAACGAGCGATCCGGCCACGCCGCGGGTGCGTCATATCAAACGGGACTGCTTAGGCGATCACTCGTACGAGAAGATGCTGCCCAGCTTGTCCATGCGCTCGAGCGCCATGCCCGAGCCGCGCACGACGCAGGTGAGCGGGTCTTCGGCGACGAGCACCGGCAGGCCGGTTTCTTCCGCGAGCAGGCGATCGAGGTCGCGCAGCAGTGCGCCGCCGCCCGTCAGCATCATCCCGCGCTCGGCGATGTCGGCGCCGAGTTCCGGCGGCGTTTGCTCGAGCGCGATCTTCACCGACGACACGATCTGGTTCAGCGGGTCGGTCAGCGCTTCGAGAATTTCGTTGCTGGAGATCGTGAAGCTGCGCGGAATGCCTTCCGACAGGTTACGGCCCTTCACTTCCATTTCCTTGACTTCGGAGCCCGGGAACGCGGAGCCGATTTCCTTCTTGATCGCTTCGGCGGTTTGTTCGCCGATCAGCATCCCGTAGTTGCGGCGGATGTAGTTGACGATCGCTTCGTCGAACTTGTCGCCGCCGACGCGCACCGAGCCTTTGTAGACGATGCCGCCGAGCGAGATCACGCCGACTTCGGTCGTGCCGCCGCCGATGTCGACGACCATCGAGCCCGTGGCTTCCGACACCGGCAGGCCCGCGCCGATCGCGGCCGCCATCGGCTCCTCGATCAGGTAGACCTGCGATGCGCCGGCGCCGTGCGCCGCTTCCTTGATCGCGCGGCGCTCGACCTGGGTCGAGCCGCACGGCACGCAGATGATGATGCGCGGCGACGGGGAGAACATGCGCGACTCGTGCGCCGTCTTGATGAACTGCTTGATCATCTGCTCGGTGACGGTGAAGTCGGCGATCACGCCGTCTTTCATCGGGCGGATCGCCTCGATGTTGCCCGGTACCTTGCCGAGCATCTGCTTGGCTTCCTTGCCGACCGCCTGGATCGTTTTCTTGCCGTTGGGGCCGCCTTCCTGGCGAATCGACACGACGGACGGCTCATCGAGGACGATGCCCTTGCCGCGCATGTAGATCAGGGTGTTTGCGGTGCCGAGGTCGATCGCGAGATCGTTGGAGAAATAGCTGCGCAAAAAACCGAACATTCAGAATCCTGTTTCGCTCTGGGCCGGCCCTGCATAGCGAGCGCTGAGGGCGGCAGCGGAAAAAATAACAGCCTCGGGGAGCGTGGCGGAAGCGGCCGCCGCGGCGCACGAAGCTGCGAGTGATGTCTACCGGGGGCGCACGAAGCACGCACGGCTTGCCGAAGCGGGGCGAAACGGTGCGGGAAAAGGCTGCCGGGTTTGGGTCGAACGCGTAATGATACCTTATAATTTCTCGGTATTTGAATCGAAACGGGCGGTATTTTTGCCGCTTCGGCCCCGATTTTTGAGAGTGGGCGCCCCCTCTCCAACCCCCCGCCGCAGCGCTGTTTTGATGCGCTGCGCAGCCTTGTTTTTCCGGTGATCGCATGGCCCTGACCCTGACCGATGTGAAACGCATCGCGCACCTGGCGCGACTCGAAATGGCCGACGCAGAGGCCGAGCATACGCTCGGCCAGCTCAACGAATTCTTCGGCCTCGTCGAGCGGATGCAGGCGGTCGACACCGCCGGCATCGCGCCGCTCGCCCACCCGATCGAACAGATCCAGGAAGTCGCGCAGCGCCTGCGCGACGACGCCGTGACGGAAGTCGTCGATCGCAACGACAACCAGCGTCCGGCGCCGGCCGTCCAGGACGGCCTCTATCTCGTGCCGAAGGTGATCGAGTAAGCATTCGCTGACAAGCGCGCCGGCCGTGCGCCGCGCGCGACCCAGAATTCCCAGGAAAACCACTCAATGCACGCAAAAAGCCTGACCGAACTGCGCGCCGCGCTCGCCGCCAAGGAATGCTCGGCCGTCGAGCTCGCGCAGCTCTACCTGAAACGGATCGACGCCGCGCGCGACCTGAACGCGTTCGTCCACGTCGACGCCGACCTCACCCTCGCGCAGGCGAAAGCCGCCGACGCCGAACTCGCGCGCGGCGCGGGCGGCGCGTTGACCGGCCTGCCGATCGCGCACAAGGACGTGTTCGTCACGCGCGGCTGGCGCTCGACCGCCGGCTCGAAGATGCTCGCCAATTACGAGAGCCCGTTCGACGCGACCGTCGTCGCCCGCCTGCAGGCGGCCGGCATGGTCACGCTCGGCAAGACCAACATGGACGAGTTCGCGATGGGCTCGTCCAACGAAAACTCGGCGTTCGGCGCGGTGAAGAACCCGTGGGACTCGAACGCCGTGCCGGGCGGCAGCTCGGGCGGCAGCTCGGCCGCCGTCGCCGCGCGCCTCGCGCCCGCCGCGACCGGCACCGACACCGGCGGCTCGATCCGCCAGCCCGCGTCGTTCGCGGGCGTGACGGGCATCAAGCCGACGTACGGCCGCGTGTCGCGCTACGGGATGATCGCGTTCGCGTCGTCGCTCGACCAGGGCGGCCCGATGGCGCAGAGCGCGTCCGACTGCGCGCTGCTGCTCAACGCGATGGCAGGCTTCGACGAGCGCGACTCGACGAGCCTCGAGCGCGACGATGAAGACTTCACGCGCCACCTCGGCCAGCCGTGGGCGCCCGGCAACGATGCCGGCAAGCCGCTCGCGGGCCTGCGCATCGGTTTGCCGAACGAGTATTTCGGCGAAGGCCTCGCCGACGACGTGCGCGCGACGATCGACGCGGCGCTCAAGCAATACGAAGCGCTCGGCGCGACGCTCGTGCCGGTGTCGCTGCCGAAGACGGAACTGTCGATTCCCGTGTACTACGTGATTGCGCCGGCGGAAGCGTCGTCGAACCTGTCGCGTTTCGACGGCGTGCGCTTCGGCCACCGCGCCGCGCAGTACGGCGACCTGCTCGACATGTACAAGAAGTCGCGCGCCGAAGGCTTCGGGCCTGAAGTGAAGCGCCGGATCCTGGTCGGCACGTACGTGCTGTCGCATGGCTACTACGACGCGTACTACCTGCAGGCGCAGAAGATCCGCCGCATCATCGCGAACGATTTCCAGGAAGCGTTCAAGTCCTGCGACGTGATCATGGGCCCGGCGTCGCCGACGGTCGCATGGGATCTCGGCGCGAAGGGCGACGATCCGGTGCAGATGTATCTCGCGGATATCTACACGCTGTCGGTGAGCCTCGCGGGCCTGCCCGGCATGAGCGTGCCGTGCGGCTTCGGCGCGGGCGCGAACGCGAAGCGCCCGGTCGGCCTGCAGATCATCGGCAACTATTTCAACGAAGCCCGGATGCTGCAGGTCGCCGACGCGTTCCAGCGCGCGACCGACTGGCACAAGCAAGTTCCGGCGGGGGTGGGGAATGAGCCCCCACGCTCACTTCGTTCGCTGCCCCCCGAGGGGGCGCATGCCTCCCTTGAGGCGGCTCGGCGGGAGGCATGAACATGGCAACTCAATGGGAAGTCGTTATCGGTCTCGAGACGCACGCGCAACTGTCGACCGTCTCGAAGATTTTCTCGGGCGCATCGACGCAGTTCGGCGCGGAGCCGAACACGCAGGCGTGCCCGGTCGACCTGGCGCTGCCGGGCGTGCTGCCGGTGCTGAACCGCGGCGCGGTCGAGCGGGCGATCCGCTTCGGCCTCGCGATCGGCTCGACCATCGCGCCGCGCAGCATCTTCGCGCGCAAGAATTATTTCTACCCCGATCTGCCGAAGGGCTATCAGATCAGCCAGTACGAGATTCCGGTCGTGCAGGGCGGCCAGATCACGATCCAGGTGCCGGCCAACGAAAAGGCCGGCAAGGCTGCGTACGCGAAGACGGTCAACCTGACCCGCGCGCACCTCGAGGAAGACGCGGGCAAGTCGCTGCATGAAGACTTCGCCGGGATGACCGGGATCGACCTGAACCGCGCGGGCACGCCGCTGCTCGAGATCGTCACCGAGCCGGAAATGCGCAGCGCGGCCGAGGCCGTCGCGTATGCGAAGGCGCTGCACGCGCTCGTCGTGTGGCTCGGCATCTGCGACGGCAACATGCAGGAAGGCTCGTTCCGCTGCGACGCGAACGTGTCGGTGCGGCCGGTCGGCCAGGAAAAGTTCGGCACGCGCGCCGAGATCAAGAACCTGAACTCGTTCCGGTTCCTCGAGGAAGCGATCAACTACGAAGTGCGTCGTCAGATCGAGCTGATCGAGGACGGCGGCGAAGTCGTGCAGGAAACGCGCCTGTACGATCCGGACAAGCGCGAGACGCGCTCGATGCGCAGCAAGGAAGACGCGCACGATTACCGCTACTTCCCCGACCCCGACCTGATGCCGCTCGTGATCGGCCGGGACTGGGTCGAGCGCGTGCAGTCCGGCATGCCCGAGCTGCCGGCCGCGATGCAGCAGCGCTTCGTCGAGCAATACGGCGTGTCCGCGTACGACGCGGGCGTGCTGACGTCGAGCAAGGCGATGGCCGCGTACTTCGAGGCGGTGGTCGCGAAGGCCGGCGCGGCGAATGCGAAGATCGCCGCGAACTGGCTGATGGGCGACGTGTCGTCGCAGCTGAACCGCGACGGCATCGAGATCGACGCGATTCCGGTGTCGGCCGCGCAGCTCGCGCTGGTGCTGCAGCGCATCGCCGACGGCACGATCTCGAACAAGATCGCGAAGGAAATCTTCGCGACGATCTGGGACGAGAAGGCGACCGACGAAGGCGCGGCCGACCGCATCATCGACGCGAAGGGCCTGAAGCAGATCTCCGATACCGGCGCGCTGGAAGCGATCATCGACGAAGTGCTCGCGGCGAACGCGAAGTCGGTCGAGGAATTCCGCGCGGGCAAGGAAAAGGCGTTCAACGCGCTGATCGGCCAGGCGATGAAGGCGACCAAGGGCAAGGCCAATCCGCAGCAGGTCAACGAACTGCTGAAGAAGAAGCTCGGCTGAGCATGCGCGCGCGTCTGAACCGCGCTTGACGACGGGCCGCCGCCGAACCTGTTCGGGGCGGCCCGTCGCTTTGGTGCATGCGTTATCGTGTGCACGTGTGCACCATACCCCGTCCAACGGAGGAACGAATGGCCAAACAACCGTCGCTCGACGATTTCCGCGTGCCGTACAGCACGCGCGAGAAGGAAGCCGCCGCATTCAAGCTCGATGCGTTCGACCCGGGCGCGAAGCCGTTCTCGTCGGGTTCGAAGGACGCCGACCGCGAGCGGCTCACCGCGGTGTCGACGGCGCTCGACGCGCAGCAGGAGCGCCTGCACACGCAGCAGAAGAAGCGCGTGCTGCTCGTGCTGCAGGGGATGGACACCAGCGGCAAGGACGGCACCGTGCGCGCGGTGTTCCGCGACGTCGATCCGCTCGGCCTGCGCGTCGTGTCGTTCAAGGCGCCGACGCCGGTCGAGGCCGCGCACGACTTCCTGTGGCGCGTGCACGCACAGGCGCCGGCAGCGGGCGAGCTCACGATCTTCAATCGCAGCCACTACGAAGACGTGCTCGTGCCGCGCGTGCTCGATCTCATCGACGACAAGGAATGCGAGCGCCGCTATCGGCAGATCCGCGATTTCGAGACGATGCTGGCCGAGAACGGCACGACGATCGTCAAGTGCTTCCTGCACATCTCGAAGGACGAGCAGCGCGAGCGGCTGCAGGCGCGCATCGACGATCCGACCAAGCACTGGAAATTCGACATCGCCGATCTCGACGCGCGCAAGCACTGGGACGCGTACCAGTCGGCATACCGCGACGCGCTCGCCGCGACGTCGGCCGAGCATGCGCCGTGGTACGTGATTCCGGCGAACTCGAAGACGCACCGCAACGTGATGATCGCCGAGCTGCTGCTGCGCACGATGACCGACATGAAGCTGGCATACCCGCCGCCGAAGCCGGAGCTCGACGGCGTGAAGATCCGCTAGGCTGCGATCCTGCCAAACACATCGAACTGACTAGAACTGAACAACGGAACCCGACATGATGCGAGTGATTACCGCCAACCTGAACGGCATCCGCTCCGCCGCGAAGAAGGGCTTCTTCGAATGGCTCGGCGAACAGAACGCCGATTGCGTGTGCGTGCAGGAAATCAAGGTGTCGGCCGACGACCTGCCGGCCGAATTCGTCGAGCCGCACGGCTACAGGAGCTATTTCCACCACGCCGAGAAGAAGGGCTACAGCGGTGCGGGCGTGTACAGCCGCCACGAGCCCGACGACGTGATCATCGGCTTCGGCAGCAGCGAATTCGATGCCGAGGGGCGTTACGTCGAGGCGCGCTACGGCAAGCTGTCGGTCGTGTCGGTGTACGTGCCGTCCGGCTCGAGCGGCGAAGAGCGACAGCAGGCGAAGTACCGGTTCATGGACGAGTTCATGCCGCATCTGGCCGAGCTGAAGAAAAAGCGCGAGGTGATCCTGTGCGGCGACGTGAACATCGTCCACAAGGAAATCGACATCAAGAACTGGAAGAGCAACCAGAAGAACTCGGGCTGCCTGCCGGAAGAGCGCGCGTGGCTCACGCAGCTGTTCGACGACGTGGGCTACGTCGACGTGTTCCGCACGCTCGACCCGCGCCCCGAACAGTACACGTGGTGGAGTAACCGCGGCCAGGCGTACGCGAAGAACGTCGGGTGGCGGATCGATTACCAGATCGCGACGCCGGGCGTGGCCGGCACCGCGAAGAGCACGTCGATCTTCAAGGACATCAAGTTCAGCGATCACGCGCCGCTGACGGTCGATTACGACTACAAGAAGTAATCGTCGCTGTCGGATACTCCGGTCGCCGGATGCAAAACGGGCCGCATGTCGAACATGCGGCCCGTTTTGCTTGGGCGGCGATCATTGCGTGCTTCCGGACGCCATTCACCTCCTGCATTTGGCAGACGCACTTGCGCGCCTGCGCGACTCATTTTCGAACTCATCCTATATTCGCGCCCGCTCAATTTGCGGAGACTGTTTGACACACATTCGCGTGCTTTTCGAGCGCGCGATGCATTCGTCGCGGCCATTCGCAGGCCGTGATGATCCGTTTAAACAGGAGAACTCGGCATGTCGAACAGGCAATCAACGAAACGATGCATCTTTTCGCTACTATCGGCGCGCGGACCGAGCGCGGAGGTACGGTGGCACGGGTGTCCAGCAATGCGACGTTCGCCGATCTGGGGCTTGCCGTGGTTGGCGATATCGTTGCATACGAGGACGGTACAGAAGCCACGATCATAGATGGTGCCGGTTATGCCGCCATGCGGGAGGGCAGACCCATTGCACTCGTCGGGTCGCATTTGAGTAATGGGGATCGTATCGTGACGGCCGCGCAGAACGCGTTCGGCATTACCGTTCGCGATGGTCAGGACATTCCTGGACTGTTCGATTCGACGTATTCGCCGATTTCGGCCGATGCGGCTCACACGGGAGGGCACGGTGCGTAAGGCGGCGATTCGGCACGGTGACCCCACGACGACGGGCGGAGTCGTTTTCGCATATTTGTCGACGATTTACGACGATGGAAAGCATGTGGCGCTGAGTGGCGACGAAGCGACGTGCGGCAACTGCGACGGGACATTCAAAATATTGGGAACCGGCAAAGGGATGTCGGAAAAAGGGCGGAATGTTGTCGTTGAAGGCGATCTGGTGCTCTGTCCATGCAAAACGAATCGGGTTCTCGTCGGCCCCGGTCCGGGAATCTTTCTGACGAGCAGCGAGGAATCGCCTGTCGGAAATGCGGTCACGGGGGATGTAGCCGCGACATCAGTTCAGGTTGTTCGTCAAACGATGGAGGGTGGTGAACAAGAAGACTGGAAAGACGGTCGACGGCGCCGAACGAGGCCGCTATGACTCGGTGTGGATATCGACCGCAGCGCATGGAAGTACGATTTTTTGGAAATACAATCCCGACTATCTTCCGGCGACAGCCAAGGCGCATCGATGAAAATCGTAACGACATTGGCGGTAGCCTTGGCCCTCTTGGCGCGCGACGCCACGGCCGCGTCGTATGACGACTACGATGCGTTCTATGCAGCACGGCCCGGTTCGGTATTTCGCACGCCGACCGAGCGGGAAGTTGACCCGCACACGTCTGGTGCTCGCGTGCTCTATGCGTACCCGGGAAAGCCGGGCGAGTTTGCTGCACTGCATGTCGAGTTGGGGCGAAAGGCACTCGCGTTTGAACTGTGGCAGGACCGCATCGTGGTGAACGGTCGAACGTATCGGTTTGCGCGCGCGAGGGCATTTCCGGGCGAGCACGCGTCCGACATTTTTCCGGACTCGGCCGATGTGTACACCACCGAGCGAACCAATATTCACCCGCCGCTGATCTGCGTGGAAGGTGCCGGCAGTGCGTCGGGCGAGGCGGCCAGCCGATACAGGCAAGTATTCCTGGTGGTGAATCCCTTGTCGCGCAAGCCTGCGTTTCTGCAATTGCCTGGACTGCTGTCGTCCTGTCGCGCCGTTACGGTGACGAATGACGGGAAACTGGCGTTTCCGAAGAACAGCTATCTGTTCGACGATGCGAACACGGTGCGGACCGGCTTGCTGCTCGAGTACTACACGTTCGACGGACGCCGATTTGCTCGAACGGGGAATTTGCTTCGGCTCAGCTTCACCACCCCTGAGAATCCGTTTCAGTTCTCGCTTCAGAAGCGTGAATGACGGACCCATTCGGTCATTGGCACTATCGCGGTGCCGTATCGCGATGTCGGCTCGGCGTGCTTGCAGGCTAATCAAGGCCACGCAAGCACGCCTTCAGGCTTACTGCTTGATCGACGCCATGTCGATCACGAACCGGTACTTCACGTCGCTCTTCAGCATCCGTTCGTAAGCGGTATTGATCTGCTGCATCGGAATCGTTTCGATGTCCGACGTGATTCCGTGCTCCGCACAGAAATCGAGCATTTCCTGCGTCTCCGCGATCCCGCCGATCAGCGAGCCGGCGAGGCGGCGTCGCTTGAAGATCAGGTTGAACACCTGCGGCGACGGATGATCGTGCTCCGGTGCGCCGACAAGCGTCATCGTGCCGTCGCGCTTCAGCAGGTGCAGGAACGGGTTCAGGTCGTGCTGCGCGGCGACCGTGTTCAGGATGAAGTCGAAGCTGTTCAGATGCGCGTTCATCTGCGCTTCGTCCTTCGAGATCACCACTTCATGCGCGCCGAGCCGCTTGCCGTCCTCGATCTTCGACGGCGACGTCGTGAACAGCACGACGTGCGCGCCCATCGCGCGCGCGAGCTTCACGCCCATGTGGCCGAGGCCACCGAGGCCGACGATCCCGACCTTCTTGCCGGGCCCGACGTTCCATTGCCGCAGCGGCGAATAGGTCGTGATCCCCGCGCACAAGAGCGGCGCGGCGCCGGCCGGGTCAAGCGTGTCGGGCACGCGCAGCACGAATGCTTCGTCGACGACGAGCTGCGTCGAGTAGCCGCCATACGTGACGTCGCCGGTGACGCGATCCTGGCCGTTGTAGGTGCCGACGAAGCCGTTCTCGCAATACTGCTCGAGGCCTTCTTCGCAGCTCGCGCAGGTACGGCACGAATCGACGAGACAGCCGACGCCGACCAGCTCGCCGACCTTGAAGCGCGAGACCTGCGGGCCGGTCGCGGTCACGCGGCCGACGATCTCATGGCCCGGCACGACCGGGTAGATCGTGTTGCGCCATTCGTTGCGGGCCTGGTGCAGGTCGGAGTGGCAGACGCCGCAATACAGCACCTCGATCTGGACGTCGAGGTCGCGCAGCGCGCGGCGCTGGAATTCGAACGGGGCGAGCGGCGACTGCGCGTCGGTCGCCGCGTAAGCGTAAGTTGTGCTCATGCAGGGGGCTCCTTGTCCGGGAAAAAATCCGGCGAAACAGACTGCCGCCGCACCCTATGGCGGCGCGGCGAGACAGGTGCCCATCGTAAGGAGCGCACGCCCCGGGCGAAATACACGAAGGTCTCGAAGATTTGCCTATTCCTCTCGAATTGCACGCGAACGGCCGTCAAAACGCTTTCCGGGTGCTACATTGCGAGCCAGATTCTCTTGCAGGACAGGACGACGCCGATGAGCTTCCAGCCCCTTTTCGACGACTCGGGCGACCGCGTGCGGCGCCGCATGATCGAGCTGCATGCGCGCCTCGCGCCGAACGAGGGCGACACGCTGGCGGCGCTCGACGGCGTGCGCTTCATCCGCGTGAGCCGGCCGGCGCCGCGCATGCCGGTGCTGTACGAGCCGAGCATCATCGTCGTGTGCCAGGGCCGCAAGCTCGGCTATCTCGGCGAGCGCTCGTTCGTCTACGACGCGCAGCAGTATCTGGTGCTGTCGGTGCCGTTGCCGTTCGAATGCGAAACCTTCGCGAGCATGGACGAGCCGTTTCTCGCGATCTCGATCCGCGTCGATCTCGCGGTGATCGCCGAGCTCGCGATCCTGCTCGACGAGACGCTCGGCGCCGCGGTCAGCGAGCCGCACGGCGTCTACTCGACGCCGCTCGATGCGCCGCTCGCCGACGCGGTGGTGCGATTGCTCGAAGCGCTCGCATCGCCGCACGACACGCGCGTGCTCGGCCCCGCGATCATGCGTGAGATCGCGTATCGCGTGCTGACCGGCGCGCAGGGCGACGCGATTCGCGCGGCGCTCGTGCAGCAGCATCATTTCGGCCGCGTCGCGAAGGCGCTGCGGCGCATCCACGCGGACCTGACGGCCGATCTCGACGTCGAGACGCTCGCGCGCGAGGCCGGGATGAGCGTCGCGGTGTTTCACGCGCAGTTCAAGCACGTGACGGCGACGTCGCCGATGCAGTATGTGAAGGCGGCACGCCTGCATCAGGCGCGCTTGATGATGGTGCAGGACGGCGTCGGGGCGGGGGCTGCTGCCGCGCGGGTCGGCTATGCGAGCGCGTCGCAGTTCAGTCGCGAGTTCAAGCGGCTGTTCGGCCGCAGCCCGGGCGACGAAGTGCGCGCGATGCGCGAAAGCGGCGCGGGAAGCCGGCCGGTCGAAGCGGTCGTGCGCGCGTAGTGCCGGGCGCCAGGCGCCGCTGGATGTCGAACGCTAGATGCCGAACGCCAGACGCCAGACGCCAGACGCCAGACGCCAGACGCCAGACGCCAGACGCCGAACGCCAAACGCCAAACGCCAAACGCCAAACGCCAAACGCCAAACGCCAAACGCCAAACGCCAAACGCCAAATACTGGATCCGCGCCGCTCAGCGCCGCACGATCTTGCGCCGCTGCGCGCTGATACCCGCGTAGTCCGGCAGCGAGTCGACGGGTTTGCCGACCGCCTTCGCGTACAGCGGCATCAGGTCGGGCAGGCGGTTCAGCAGATCCTGCCGCCGCGTGGCGCTGTACGGGTGCAGGTAGATGAAGCCCGTCGCCTTGTTCGCACGCGTCGCGGCCGCGAGTTTGTCCCACAGCGTAATCGCCGCGCGCGGATCGAAGCCCGCGCGTGCGGCGATGTCGCCGCCGATCACGTCGGCTTCGGTTTCGTCGGTCGGGTCGTAGCGCAGCGTCTGCAGACGCGCGCCGAGGTCCGGCGCCTGCGCCAGCGGGTCGCCGACGCCGAACAGCGGTGGCAGCGTGGCCGCGCGCAGCGAGGTCTGCGACGTCGCGCTGAAATTGTTGCGAGCGTGTTCGCGCAGCGCATGCGCGATGCCATGCGCGAGCAGCACGCCGAATTCGTCGTCGTTCAGGCGCACGCGATCGAGCATCCCGCCGTACACGAGGATCTTGCCGCCCGGCAGGCAGGTGATGCGGATGTCGCGCGAGCGGATCGCGTTGAGTTCCCACGCCCAGCTCTTCACGCGATCGTTCCACTTCACCGAATACGGCGCGAGCTTCGCGACGATCGCGCGCAGGCGCTTCACGCGCGGCTGGTTCGCGGGCAGCAGGCGACCGCTGTCGCCGGCCGCCAGCATGATTTGCGCGTATTCGCTCGCGGTGAGCTGTTCGAGCAGCGCTGACGGGATCAGCGTGCGGAACGCGATCGGGTTGCCGTAGCGGACTTGCTGCGATGTCGGCGTATAGGCTTTCGTGGATGCGGCCGCACCGGTCGGTTGCGCGGCATCGGCGCCGGACGGCGTAACGGGCGGCGCCGGCGCGGTGGCCGGTGCGGAGCCTGCCGCGGTCGCGCTTGCGTCGGACGCATGCGCGCTCCCCGTCGCGAGTGCCGCGATGCCGACGCTCAGCGACGCGGCGACGCGTGCCAGGCCATGCAGTCGATCACTGCGCACGGCTGGCCTCGCCGTTGCGTGCCACGCCGTTCCACGGCGCGATCTTGAACAGCAGCAGCATGCCGGGGATCGCGAGCGCGGTGCACACGATGAAGTAGTCGAACCAGCCGATCTTCGCGACGACGAAGCCGCTCGCGGCCGATGCGAGCGTGCGCGGCACCGATGCGAGGCTCGTAAACAGCGCGAACTGCGTGGCCGTGTAGCGCGGGTCGGTCGTGCTCGCGATATACGCGACGAACGCGGCCATCGTCAGGCCGGTCGTGAAGGTTTCGAAGCCGTAGACGAGCGCGAGCGCGACCGTCATCGGGCTGAGCTGCGGCGTGACGGCGATGCCGAACACCGACAGCGCGGACGCGATCGCGTGGCTCGTCGATACGGTGAAGTCGTACAGCACCGCGAGCACCGGCGAGCCGGGGCCGAGCTGCGCGAGCCACGCGAAGCCGAGCGTCGATACCATCTGCAGCGCGCCGAAGATCCACAGCCCGCGACCAATGCCGATCTTCACGAGCCACACGCCGCCGATGATGCCGCCGGCGACACTCGCGACGAGCGCGGTGGTTTTCGCGACGATGCCGATCTCGGTGCGCGTGAAGCCGATGTCGAGGAAGAACGACGTCGACAGCGTGGTGGCCATCGTGTCGCCGATCTTGAACAGGAAGATGAACGCGATCACGAGCAGCGCGCCGGCCCAGCCGTCGCGCAGGATGAATTCGCGAAACGGCAGCACGATCGCGTCGCTCAGGTTGCGCGGCGGCGCGCCGGCCACCTCGGGCTCGCGCACCAGCAGCGTGATCAGGATGCCCGGCAGCATGAACGCGCCGGTGAGCGCGAACACGACGTCCCACGGCAGGTGGTCGGACAGGATCAGCGCGAGCGAGCCCGGGATCAGCGCGGCGAGCTTGTACGCGTTCACGTGTACCGCGTTGCCGAGGCCCTGCTCGGTGTCGCGCAGCAGTTCGCGGCGATAGGCGTCGATCACGATGTCCGAGCTCGCGCCGAAGAATGCGACGAGCGTCGTGAGCGCGGCGACCGTCTTGATCGAGTCGCGCGGCGACACGAGGCCGAGCGTGGCGATCGCCACGGCCACCAGCACCTGCGTGAGCAGCATCCAGCCGCGCCGGCGGCCCGGCCGCCAGCCGGGCAGGCGCGGGATGAAGCGGTCCATCAGCGGCGCCCACAGGAACTTCCACGTATACGGCAGCTGGATCAGCGCGAACAGGCCGATCTCCTTCAGGTTCACGCCCTCGGAGCGCAGCCAGGCCTGCACGAGGTAGACGAGCGTGAAGAGCGGCAGCCCCGACGTGAAGCCGAGGAACACGCAGATCAGCATGTGCGTGTTCAGATAGGCGCGCCAGCCGGGGTGATCCTCGTGAGCGGTGAGTGCGGGCGCCTCGTGTGGCGTTTTCGACATGGACTGGAACTGGGTAGCGTTGACTGATGGCGGCGGCAGCGCAGGCGGCGCGAGCGGCGCAGGAGGGGCGGCCGCTCGCGCGAGAGGGCCGGATCTTCCGTCAACGGCCCCGGTTCAGCTGCGCTTGACGCGGTAGACAGCAAGACTACCACGCCAGTTCGCTCCCCATCTAATCGGCTGGCCTTCGTGCAGCACGACGCGGTCGAGGATCGTGACGCCCACTTCGGGCGCCAGTGCCTCGAAATCCTTGATCGTCAGCACCCGCACGTTCGGCGTGTTGTGCCACTGGTAAGGCAGCGATTTCGATACCGGCATCCGGCCGTGCAGCACCGACAGCCGGTGCGACCAGTAGCCGAAGTTCGGGAACGACACGATGCACTCGCGGCCGACGCGCGCCGTTTCACGCAGGATCGCGGCCGTCTGGTGGATCGTTTGCAGCGTTTGCGACAGGATCGCGATGTCGAAGCTGTGGTCCTCGAACAGGCGCAGGCCGTCCTCGAGGTTCTGCTGGATCACGTTGATGCCGTTCTTCGCGCTCGCGAGCACGCCCGCGTCGTTCAGTTCGATCCCGTAGCCGGTCACATCGAGCTCTTCCATCAGCAGCGCGAGCAGCGAGCCGTCGCCGCAGCCGAGGTCGAGCACGGTCGAGCGCGGCTCGACCCAGCGCGCGATCGTGCGGAAGTCCGCGCGCGCGGACAGGGAATTCAACGCTTGCTGGTTCATGCGCCCACCTCGTTGGCGATTCGTTCGTAATACGCGCGGAGCAGGTTGTGATAGCGCGCGTCGTCGAGCAGGAATGCATCGTGACCGTGCGGCGCATCGATTTCCGCGTAGGTGACCGTGCGCTTGTTGTCGAGCAGCGCCTTCACGATCTCGCGCGAACGCGCCGGCGCGAAGCGCCAGTCGGTCGAGAAGCTCGCGATCAGGTACTTCGCTTGCGTATGGGCGAGCGCGGCCGTCAGGTTGCCGTCGAACGCCTTCGCCGGATCGAAGTAGTCGAGCGCGCGCGTGATCAGCAGGTACGTGTTCGCGTCGAAGTAGTCCGCGAACTTGTCGCCCTGGTAGCGCAGGTACGACTCGACCTCGAACTCGACGTCGAAGCTGAAGTTGTACGCATCGAGCGCGCCATCCGCGCGGCGCAGCGCCCGGCCGAATTTCTCGGCCATGTCGTCGTCGGACAGGTACGTGATGTGGCCGATCATCCGCGCGACGCGCAGGCCGCGCTTCGGCTTCACGCCGTGCGCGTAGTAGTCGCCGCCGTGAAAATCGGGATCGGACAGGATCGCCGAGCGTGCGACTTCGTTGAACGCGATGTTCTGCGCGGACAGCTTCGGCGTCGACGCGATGTCGATGCAGTGCGCGACGCGTTCCGGATACATCAGGCTCCACGCGAGCGCCTGCATGCCGCCGAGGCTGCCGCCCATCACCGCGGCGAAGCGGTCGATGCCGAACGCGTCGGCGACGCGCGCCTGCGCATGCACCCAGTCCTCGACGGTCACCACCGGGAACTTTGCGCCGTACGGCTTGCCGGTCGACGGATCGATGCTCATCGGGCCGGTCGAGCCGAAGCACGAGCCGAGGTTGTTCACGCCGATCACGAAGAAGCGGTTGGTGTCGAGGGGCTTGCCGGGGCCGACCATGTTGTCCCACCAGCCGGTGCTGCGCGGATCGTCCGCGTAGACGCCGGCGACGTGGTGCGACGCGTTGAGCGCGTGGCACACGAGCACCGCGTTCGAGCGCGCGGCGTTGAGCTCGCCGTACGTCTCGACGACGAGCTGATAGTTGCCGAGCACGCTGCCGCTTTGCAAGCGCAGCGGTTCGGCGAAGTGCATGGTCTGTGGAGCGACGATGCCGATCGATTCCATTCGTTCCGCCTTATGACTGGGCGGCTAAATGGTGTCGGCGATGCGCGGAGGCGAAGGTGCGCGGCTGACGACCTCTTTAGCCGCATTTATAGTGAACCGCCGGGACCAGGACGAATCCGGGTTCCGGCCGGTTCGCGCGCCCGCAATCGAGTCAGCAAATCGGCGCGCTTCCGACCTGCCGCCAGGGCGGCGACAGTCGGCAAAGTATAGCGGAATTCCATGGGGCGCGGATTTCGCGGGCGGGACGGCCCTGCTACTGCAGGATCAGCCGCAGGTGCGCATCGGCCAGCTCGCCCGGCGGCTTCTGGAACCCCCCCTTCGCGAACCGATGCCACCTGCCGATCACGTAACTGACGAGCAGGCTGGCCCGCGCGCCGGGATCGTAGTCGGCGGGCAGCACGAACGGCGCGGCGCCGTCCTGCGGGGCATTCGCTTCGGTACGCGCAACGCGCAGGCACTGCTTGACGGTCGCCTCGATCCGGTCGAGCAGCTGGTTCACGCGTTCGGCGAGCCGCTCGTCCTCGCCGACCAGCGCCTCGCCGGTCAGCACGCGCGTCATGCCGGGGTTCTTCGCGGCGAAATTGAGCATGGTGAGCGCGATCGTGCGCGCCTGCAGCACGCCGTTCGGCTCCTTCGCGACGATCTGGTTGACGAGGCCGAACAGCGCCTGCTCGATGAATTCGATCAGCCCTTCGTACATCTTCGCCTTGCTGGCGAAATGCCGGTACAGCGCGGCTTCCGACACGTCGAGCCGGGCCGCGAGCGCGGCGGTCGTGATCTTCTCGGGCTTGGGTGCCTCGAGCATCGCGGCGAGCGTCTGCAGGATCATCACGCGCCGCTCGCCCGGCTTCGGGCGCGGGCGGGACGGCGTGGCCTGGTGTTCCGTTACGGCTTGGTCCTGCGGGTAAGTCGGCTGCATTTTTGTCGCCCCGATCGTGTGCCCAGTCGCAGCGATTTTAACGAACGAATGCGTTGGTCGACATAATGCGGTCGGCCGACGTGCGGCAGATGGCCGGGCAGGTGGCCGGTGATCCAGACGGTGCCGATGCCGAGGCGCTTGTAGCGCTTCAGGTGGCTGCGCGTATCTTCGACGAGGATCGCGTCGGCGAGCCGGGCATGCGCGGCGCGCAGCGTCCGGCGCAGCATCGTGTGGTCGGGCTTCGCACGCCACGAGCGGCGGTCGCGCATGTGCTCGATCGCGATCACGCGCTCGAACAGCCGCTCGATGCGCAGCTCGCGCAGCACCGCGCGCGCATAGTTCTCGGGCGCGTTGGTCAGCACGAACTTGCGGCCGGGCAGCGACGCAACGATGCGGGCGAGGCCGCGCTCGGCGCGCAGCATCGCGGGCAAGTCGGGAAACGTGTGGACGGCCCGCAGGAAATCGTGCGGATCGATCGGATGATGGCGCGTGAGGCCGAGGAGCGCCGCGCCGTAGCGCTGCGTGTAGCCGGTGCGCAGCCGGTCGGCTTCGGCACGCTCGACGCGGAGCGCGTCGATGATGTACTGCGTCATCGCACGGTTGATCTCCGGAAAGATCGCGTGCGATGCGTGGTGCAGCGTGTTGTCGAGATCGAACAGCCAGACCGGCGCGCCGGCGCGCGGCCGGCTGCGGGAGATGCGCCGGCGTCGCAGCGACGCCGGCAGGTCGCGGCCAGAGGGCGGGCGGCGTGTGCTCAATGCGAGCGGATCATCGTGCCGAACGGCTGCTCGGTCAGGATTTCCAGCAGCACCGAATGCTCGATCCGGCCGTCGACGATGTGCACCGACTTCACGCCGCTCTTCGCGGCGTCGAGCGCCGACGAGATCTTCGGCAGCATGCCGCCCGAGATCGTGCCGTCCTCGAACAGCGCGTCGATCTCGCGCGCGGACAGGTCGGTCAGCAGGTTGCCGTCCTTGTCCATCACGCCGGGGATGTTGGTCATCATCAGCAGCTTCTCGGCGTTCAGCACGGTGGCGAGCTTGCCGGCGACGAGGTCCGCGTTGATGTTGTACGACAGGCCGTCTTCGCCGAAGCCGATCGGCGAGATCACCGGGATGAACGCGTCGTCCTGCAGCGCCTTCACGACCGCCGGGTTGATCGCCTCGACTTCGCCGACCTGGCCGATGTCGATGTACTGGCCCGGATTGTCGCGATCCGGCATCAACAGCTTGCGTGCGTGGATCAGCCCGCCGTCCTTGCCGGTCAGGCCCACCGCATGGCCGCCGAAGTGGTTGATCAGCATCACGATGTCCTGCTGCACCTCGCCGCCCAGCACCCATTCGACGACTTCCATCGTCTCTTCGTCGGTCACGCGCATGCCCTGGATGAAGGTGCCGGCCTTGCCGATCTTCTTCAGCGCATGATCGATCTGCGGACCGCCGCCGTGGACGATCACCGGGTTGATGCCGACCAGTTTCAGCAGGATCACGTCGCGCGCGAAGCCCTGCTTGAGCCGTTCTTCCGTCATCGCGTTGCCGCCGTATTTGATCACCACGGTCTTGCCGTGATAACGGCGGATGTACGGCAGCGCTTCGGCGAGGATTCCTGCTTTCAGCGTGGGGGCGATCTGCGAGAGGTCGAGGGGCTCGGACATGGCGGCGGCTCTGGCTGGGAACGGTTGAAACAGGCCGAATTGTACAGGAGTGGCGCAGCGCAGCATCGGGTTTTTGGGCTGGCCGGAAGGTGCGCGGCACGACGCGGGCGCCGCGCGCGGCGGCCCGCCGGCTATGGCGCCGGGCGTTGCGGCGCTGAACGGGGCAGCGGTGCGCGCGGGCGTGCGCCGC
>NZ_JAPVQY010000091.1 GCF_027257875.1 Burkholderia sp. IMCC1007 | reverse complement strand
CGCGTAGTGGGCGGGCACCGCGACGGCGGGCGGCGAATAGGGCGGCAGCGTCGAGCAGGCGGTCAGTGCGGCCAATGCCGCGGCGGCGCCGAGCGCGGCGGCGCGGCGGGCGAACGGGAGCGGATGAGGAAGGCGCATGGCAGGTCTCTCGTGAGTCGTCGTCGATGGGTCAGCCGCGGGCAGGCGCCGGAGCGGGCGTTGACGCAGCCGGCGGGGCGCCGGCCGCGCGCAGCGGCGGCACGTTGCGCGCGCCGGTCGCGGACGGTGGTTGCGCGGACTGCGCGGACTGCGCGGACGGAGCAGACGAAGCGGACGAAGCGGACGAAGCAGCCACCGGCGCCGCATCGCGCGCCGCCGCCACGATCTTCACGGCTTCCCCAGCCGTGATCGCATCGCCCGGGTTGTCGATCACGCGATCGGTCGCCGCGAGCCCCGCGACGATCTCCACGCGCGTGCCGAAATCCCGCCCGATCTGCACGGTCTTCAGCGCCGTACGCCCGTTCGCGCCGACGGTAGCGACCGTCACGCCGTTCGGGCGGAACAGCAGCGCGCTGACCGGCAGTTCGAGCGCCGGCGCCGCGCTCGGCAAGACGAGATGCGCCTGCGCATACGCGCCGGGCATCAATGCGCCGTCACGGTTGTCGACGTCGATCTCGACGCGCAGCGTGCGCGTGACGGGATCGATCGCGCCCGCGCTGCGCGCGACACGCGCGGCAAAGCGCCGCCCCGGATACTGCGGCGTCGTCAGATAGACGGCCGTGCCGGCCGACACGCCGGTCGCGCTGTCCTGCGGCACGTCGACGAACACGCGCAGCGTGTCCGTCTGTTCGAGATGGAACAGTTCGCCGGACAAACCCGGGCTGCCCGGCGTGCCACCCGCGGTGACGAGCGTGCCGACGTCGACGTTGCGTGCGGTGATCACGCCGTCGAACGGCGCGGTGACGGACTCGTACGACACGAGTTCGGCGAGATGCGCGACGTTCGCCTGCGCGGACGCGAGCATCGCGCGCTTCGCGTTCATGTCCGCGACTTTCGTGTCGGTGTCCTGCTGCGACACCGATTGCGTTTTCAGCATGTCCTGCCAGCGCTGCGCGGTCGATTTCGCGTAGTCGTAGTTCGCCTGCGCGCTCGCTTCGTCGGCGCGCGCCTGGCGCAGCTGCGCGTCGAGATCGGGCGCCGAGATCTGCGCGAGCGTCTGGCCGGCCTTCACGTGCGTGCCGAGATCGGCGCTCCAGTGCGCGATATAGCCGCTCGTGCGCGCATAGATCGATGCGTCAGCATACGGCGCGACCGAGCCGGGCAACGTCAGCGTCTGGTCGGCCGGCGCCGCGCCGGGCACGACGATGGACACCGGCAGCGCCTGCTGCACGGCCACCTGCGCACGCTGCGCGGCGCGTGCATCGATACGCGGCACGATGCCGAGCGCGAGCAGCGCGGCGGCGAGCGCGACGGCCGCGAGCGGCACGGCGCGCTTGCGGCCGCGGCGGCCGGGCGGCACGTCG
Source organism: Burkholderia sp. IMCC1007 (assembly GCF_027257875.1). Classification (GTDB taxonomy): domain Bacteria; phylum Pseudomonadota; class Gammaproteobacteria; order Burkholderiales; family Burkholderiaceae; genus Burkholderia. The sequence continues at coordinate 20,743 of NZ_JAPVQY010000091.1, read as the reverse complement.
CGTGCCGCGTCACGGGTTGCGTCGTGTGTGATGGGCGGCGAGGCCGCGGTGGTGGCTGGGGTGGCCGAGGTCGTCGGAGCGGTCGGCGTAGCCGGAGCGGCTGGCGTGGCCGAAGTGTCCGCCTCGGCAGCAGGCGGCGGGGCGACGGGTTCGATCGAGTCGTTCATTGTGGGTCCGGGTTCGGGCGAATCGAAGGATGAGAAAGGGCGGCCGTCCGCGCTCAACGCAGCGCCGGCGTATCGGGCGCGTGCTGCGCACCCCGCGCGGCCGCGGCGTCGCGACGCCGCGCGAGCCACGCGTGGACGAAGCCGAACAGCACCGGCACGAACAGCAGCGTCGACACCGTGCCGAACGCGAGGCCGCCGATCACCGCGCGGCCGAGCGGCGCGTTCTGCTCGCCGCCGTCGCCGAGGCCGAGCGCCATCGGCAACATGCCGATCAGCATCGCGAGCGCGGTCATCACGACGGGCCGGAAGCGGCTGAAGCCAGCGTCGAGCGCGGCTTGCCACGGCGGCTCGCCGGCCGCGAGCAGTTCGCGCGCCGAATTCACGACGAGAATGCTGTTCGCGGTCGCGATGCCGATGCACAGGATCGTGCCGGTCAGCGCGGGCACCGACAGCGTGGTGCGCGTGACGAACAGCATCCACGCGATGCCGGCGAGCGACGCCGGCAGCCCGCCGACGATCACGAGCGGATCGAGCCACGACTGGAAGTTCACGACCATCAGCAGGTAGACCAGCGAGATCGCGAGCACAAGGCCGCCGAGCAGGCCGGCGAACGATTCGTGCATCGCCTGCACCTGGCCGCGCAGCACGATCGACGAGCCGGGCGGCAGTTGCGCGCGCGCGGCGTCGACGAGCTTCGTCACGTCGCCCGTGACGCCGCCGAGGTCGCGCCCCTGCACCGACGCGAAGATGTCGAGCACCGGCTGCACGTTGTAGTGCGACACCACGGCCTGCTGCGTCGCGCGCGAGAACGTGCCCAACGAGCCGAGCAGGTTCTGCGCGGGCGCGCCCGCGGCCGGGCCGCCGGGCGGCGTCTGCGGCGAGCGCGCGGTGCCGGCGGGCAGCGGCACGTTCGCGAGCGACTGCAACGAATTCACCGTGTGTTGCGGCGTCTGCACGAGCACCGGGTAGCTGACGCCGTTGCGCGGATCGAGCCAGAAGTTCGGCGTCGTCTGCGAGCTGCCGGACAGCGCGATCAGCAGGTTCTGCGCGACGTCGCGCTGTTCGAGGCCGGCCTGGATCGCCTTCGTGCGATCGACGTTCACGTTGATCGCCGGTTCGTCGCCGGGCTGCTGGATGCGCGCGTCGACGAGCCCGCGCACGCTGCGCAGCTTCGCGAGCAGCGCATTCGCGACCGCACGGTTCTGGTCGAGCTTGTTGCCGACGATCTGGATGTCGATCGGCGCGGGCAGCCCGAAGTTGAGGATCTGGCTGACGATGTCGGCCGGCAGGAACGCGAACGTCACGCCGGGGAACGCCTGCGCGAGCACGTTGCGCAGCTTCGCGACGTAGGCGGCCGTCGACGCGTGATTCGGCTTCAGCGTGACGAGCACGTCGGCGTCCTCGGTGCCGATCGGGTCCGACGAGTCGTACGTGAGGTTGATCCCGCTCACCGGCACGCCGATGTTGTCGAGCACGCCGGCGAGTTCGTTGGCCGGAATCGCGTTGCGGATCTTCGCTTCGACTTCGTCGGTGATCCGCGCGGTTTCCTCGATCCGCGTGCCGGTCGGCGCGCGCAGATGCAAGCGGATCTCGCCGGTGTCGACCGTCGGGAAGAAGTCTTGTCCCGCGAACGCGTAGAGGCCCGTCGACGCGATGCAGGCGAGCAGGAACGCGGACGCGAAGCGGCGGCGCCGCGCGATCGCCGCCGACAGCAGCGCGCGATAGCGCAGCCGCACGGCTTCGAAGCGATGCTCGAACGCGGCCTGGAAACGCGCGATGCGTGCGAATACGCCGCGCGGCGGCCGGCCGCTGCCTTTGACGCGCATCAGCGCCATCGCGAGCGTCGGCACCAGCGTGCGCGAGAAGAAGTACGACGCGATCATCGCGAAGATCACGGCCTCGGCCAGCGGCACGAACAGATAGCGCGCGACGCCGCTGAGCAGGAACATCGGCACGAACACGACGCAGATCGACAGCGTCGACACGAAGGTCGGCACCGCGATTTCTCCCGAGCCGGTCAGGATGGCCTCCTCGAGCGGCGCGCCGAGCTCGAGATGATGCGTGATGTTCTCGATCGCGACGGTCGCGTCGTCGACGAGAATGCCGACCGCGAGCGCGAGCCCGCCGAGCGTCATGATGTTGATGGTCTGGCCGAGCGCGGACAGCGCGAGCAGCGACGTGAGCACCGCGAGCGGGATCGTGATCGCGATGATCAGCGTCGCGCGCCAGCTGCCGAGAAACAGCAGGATCATCAGCGCGGTCAGGCACGCGGCGATCAGCGCCTCGCGCACGACGCCCTGAACGGCGGCCTTCACGAACACGGACTGATCGTCGAGCGGCGAAATGTGCAGCGCCTTCGGCAGCCCGGCCGCGATCTTCGGCAGCATCGCCTTCACCTGGTCGATGATCGTCAGCGTCGATGTACTGCCGGTCTTCTCGACCGTCAGCAGCGCCGCACGCTTGCCGTCCGCGCGCACGATGTTGGTCTGCGGCGCGTAGCCGTCGCGAACGTGCGCGACGTCGCGCACATACACGACGTTGCCGCCGATCGTCTTCACCGGCAGGTCGTTCAGCGCGGCGACCGTCTGCGTGCTGCCGTTCATCTGCACGTTGTATTCGTGCGTGCCGATCTTAGCGGTGCCGCCCGGCAGGATGAGGTTCTGTGCGTTGATCGCATTGACGACGTCGATCGGCGCGAGCCCCTTCGCCTGCAGCGCGCGCGTATCGAGATCGACGACGATCTGGCGGATTTTGCCGCCGAACGGCAGCGGCACCGCCGCGCCCTGGACGGTCGCGAGCTGCGTGCGGATGAAGCTGTTGCCGAGGTCGTACAGCTGCTGCTCGGCGAGCGTGTCGCTCGACAGCCCGAGCTGCAGGATCGGCACGGTCGACGCGTTGTACGTGATGATGTTCGGCGGCAGCGTGCCGGGCGGCAGGATGCGCAGGATCGACGCGGCGTTGCTCGCGGCTTCCGCGATCGCGCGATTGATGTCGGCGCCCGGGTGGAAGAAGATCTTCACGACCGACACGCCGTTCAGCGACTGCGACTCGATGTGCTCGATGTCGTCGACGTCGGACGTGAGCGCGCGTTCGTAGTTCGACGTGATCCGCTTGGCCATGTCCTCCGCGGAGAAGCCGTTGTACGACCAGACGATGCTGACGACCGGAATGTCGATGCTCGGGAAAATGTCCGTCGGCGTGCGCAGCAGCGCGAGCGGCCCCGCGATGAAGATCAGCAGCGCGAGTACGACGAACGTGTAGGGCCTGCGTAACGCCAGCCGGACGATCCACATGATGGTGCTCCTCGAAGCAGGGCTCGGATGCGCATTCGATGCGACGAGCACGCAGTCTGCCGGCGCGGCGTTGACCCGACCCTGACTCGAGGATTACGAAACCGTTATCTGTGCGGGCGGCATCGACGGCGTTTGGTTGCCTGCGGCTCGCCCTTGCTTTTTCATGTTCCTTACAAGAAAGTAAGAATACTGGAGGTGCCGCAATGACAGCAGCCACTATCACGTCAAAGGGGCGGGTCACCATTCCGGTGGACGTCCGCAATCAACTGGGCCTGGAGTCCGGAGACCGGATCGAATTCAGCTTCAACGAGGCAACGGGCCGGTATGAGATTTACCCGGCCACGCGCTCGCTTGCATCGCTGAAGGGCGTCGTGAAGAAGCCCGAGAAGCCGGTGTCAAGCGAGGACATGAGTCGGGCCATCGTCGAACAGGGCGCGTCCGCTCGGTGATCGGACTGGATACGGCCGGATAACAAAACCGTAATCGAAGCCTCACCTTCAGGAAAGCGCGCGAATCGCAGAATGCACCCAACTCTTCATCACATCGATGGGGAGCGGATGTCCGGCCTGATCTGCGGACGCGAACACGCCATCTTTGAGAGGTGAACATCATGAACAACCTGATTCGTGCAGTCCTGCTTTCCTGTGCGCTAAGCGCACCGATCGTCGCATTTGCGCAAACCACCGACCATGCGGTCACGCGGGCCGACGTGCGCGCCGATCTGGTCCGCGTCGAAACGGCCGGTTATCGGCCGGTCGGTACCGATCCGTACTATCCCGACGACATCCAGGCTGCGGAAGCGAAGGTCGCCGCGCAGCAATCGCAATCGGCCGCGGCCCAGCCGACCGACGCGGCCAAGACGGCCACGTCATCACTCGCGTCGCTCGACACGCAGCCGTTGTACGAGCATCACTGAACGCGGCGGTCGACCGCCGTCCGCGGCCCGACGGCGGTTCCTTCAACGGACGGCGCGCATGCCGCCGCGAGTCAGTTCTCGCCGTTTTCGAGCACGTTCTGCGTGAGCGTGACCGACGGAATCGTCGGCTTGAGCAACGCACGGCGCGCGCGGCGGCTCAGCCAGTTCCAGCCGGCCACGAGCAGCAGCGCGACCAGCGGGATCGAGGCGATCGTCCACGTCCCGTTCGGGTAGTCGAACGCCATCAGCACCAGCACGCCGAGCAGGAACAGCAGCGTGAGCCACGACGTCACGGGCGCGCCCGGCATCCTGAACGACACGTCTTCCACGTCGCCGCGCCTGACCGCGGCGCGAAACTTCATCTGGCACACGACGATGAAGCCCCATGTGCTGATGATGCCGAGCGACGCGATGTTCAGCACGATCTCGAACACGCTCGACGGCACGAGGTAGTTGAGCAGCACGCCGACCACATAGATCGCGACCGTCACGAGAATGCCCGCGTAAGGCACGGATTGCCCGCTCATCCGCGCGAGGAACGCGGGGGCCGAGCCGCCCATCGACAGCGAACGCAATACGCGCCCGGTCGAATACAGACCGGAATTGAGACTCGACAGCGCGGCGGTGAGCACCACCAGGTTCATCACCGAGCCGATGCCCGGCACGCCGAGCGCGCCGAAGAACGTGACGAACGGGCTCTGGCCCGCCTTGTACGCGCTCCACGGCAGCAGGCAGACCAGCAGCACGACCGACGCGACGTAGAAAATCGCGATGCGCCAGATCACGTTGTTGATCGCGCGCGGCAGCACCTTGCGCGCATCCTTGCATTCGCCGGCGGCCGTGCCGACCAGCTCGACGCCCGCGAACGCGAACACCACGCCCTGCACCAGCACCAGCGCCGGCATCAGTCCGTGCGGAAAGAACCCGCCGTTGTCGGTGATCAGATGCATGCCGGTGCCATGGCCGGCCACCGGCATGCCGGTGCCGAGGATCGCCGCGCCGATCACGAGAAACAGCACGATCGCGGCGACCTTGATCAGCGCGAACCAGAACTCCATCTCGGCGAACCACTTCACGCCGATCAGGTTCATCGTCGCGACGATGCACAGCGCGACGAGCGCGAACATCCACTGCGGCACGGCCGCGAACGGCGCCCAGTAATGCATGTAGAGCGCGACGGCGGTAATGTCGACGATGCCGGTCATCGCCCAGTTCAGGAAGTACATCCAGCCCGCGACGAACGACGCCTTCTCGCCGAGGAATTCGCGCGCGTACGACACGAAGCTGCCGCTGCTCGGGCGATGCATCACGAGCTCGCCGAGCGCGCGCAGGATCAGGAACGAAAACGCGCCGCACACCAGATAGACGATCGCGAGCGCCGGGCCGGCGGCCTGCAGCCGGGCGCCGGCGCCGAGAAACAGCCCGGTGCCGATGGCCCCGCCGATTGCGATCATCTGCACCTGTCGATTGCCGAGGGTCTTGTGATAGCCGGCTTCGTGCGATTCGAGCCAGCTGCGTTTGTCGGTTTCGCCGGTTGTCGACGGGTCGGGAATCGATGCCATGACGGTATCCTCGCGCACGGATGGGATTGGATTGATCCCGATCGCGGGACGATCGGGCGCACCGTACCGGAGGGCCTGCGCGCGGAATCAAGCGCGCCGCTCCTGATTGCGATTCGCCGAGCATGGCGAAACGCACGGTACGTCGCGAACGTATTCAGCCGTAATTCCCGTCACAAACGGAATGCAAATTTGGACTGAGCCTGTTCGAATCCGTGCATGGGAGCCTCGGCGGTGGGTGAACCGGCCAGTTAATTTGGTGCGCCGGCGCGCGCTGCGAGGGCAACCGTTACGGACGGCGCCGGTTCATGCACCGAAATGAGGAATTCGGCTCACCGAAAGGTTCGCGAAATTGCCGTCTCGTGCCGGTGCGACAAGCGTTTCACGGCAATGGCCCGGTTTTTGCTGGAGTGGTGTTGGCCGCGCAACGGTTGCGCGCTGCCCGACGACATACCAGACAAGGAAGATTCACCGTGAGCCCGACGACCCGACCGTTCCCCCGACGCACCTGGCTGGCTGCGCTGCTCGCCGCCCCCGCGATCGCGCTGTTCGCCGCCGCGCCGGCCCATGCCGATGCGCTCGACACCATCGCGAAAAACGGCACGCTGCGCGTCGCGGTGCCCGAGGACTACCCGCCGTTCGGTTCGGTCGGCACGGACATGCAGCCGCAGGGCTACGACATCGACATGGCAGGACTCCTCGCCAAGTCGCTCGGCGTCAAGCTGAAGCTGGTGCCCGTGAACAGCGCGAACCGGATTCCGTACCTGACGACCAACAAGGTCGACATGGTGATCTCGTCGCTCGGCAAGACCCCGGAGCGCGAGAAGGTCATCGACTTCTCGACCGCATACGCACCGTATTTCCAGGGCGTGTTCGGGCCGTCCGACGTGAAGGTGAGCACGCCCGCCGACCTCACGGGCAAGACGGTCGGCGCGACGCGCGGCGCGCTCGAGGAGATCGCGCTGTCGCAGCTCGCGCCGAATGCGACGATCAAGCGCTTCGAGGACAACAACGCGACGATCCAGGCGTTCCTGTCGGGGCAGGTACAACTGATCGCGGCCGGCAACATCGTCGCGGCGGCGATTCTCGCGAAGAATCCGCCGCGCCGCCCCGAGGTCAAGTTCGTGATCAAGAATTCGCCGTGCTTCGTCGGCGTCAACAAGAACGAACCGCGGCTGCTCGCGAAGATCGACGATGCGATCGCGCATGCGAAGCAGGACGGCGCGCTGGGCGAGATGTCGCGCAAGTGGCTCGGCCAGCCGTTGCCGGCCGGACTGTGACGAATCGCCGTGTCGCGTGACACGTCGCCGCGGCCGGGATGTCCGGCGCGGCGCGTGTCGTTGTCCGGACCTGAATTGACCCACTACCCATGAGCTACCAGCTTCAATTCGGCGAGCTTGCCGATTACGCCGGCGTGTTCGCGAGCGGCGCGGCGATCACGCTCGCGCTGACCGCGGTCGCGACCGTGCTTGGCGTGGCCGTCGGCGTGCTCGGCGCGGCCGCGTACAGCGCCGACGCGCGCGCGGCCGTGAAACTTCGCCCGCTGATCGGCGCGTACGTCGAGGCGATTCGCAATACGCCGTTCGTCGTCCAGCTGTTCTTCATCTTCTTCGGCTTGCCGGCGCTCGGCGTGCACATCGACGAATACACGGCCGCGATCCTCGCGATGACGCTCAATCTCGGCGCGTACTCGGTCGAGATCGTGCGCGCGGGCGTGGCCGCCGTGCCGAAGGGGCATCTGGAGGCGGCGTCCGCGCTGGCGATGTCGCGCGCGCAGATGCTGCGCCATGTCGTGCTGCCGCAGGCGCTCGCCAAGGTGTTTCCCGCGCTGTCGAGCCAGATCGTGATCACGATGCTCGGTTCGGCGGTCGTGTCGCAGATCTCGGTGGCCGACCTGACCTATGCGGCCGGCTACATCCAGTCGCGCAACTTCCGCGCATTCGAGACGTACTTCGTGATCACGCTTTCGTATCTGGCGATGGCGCTGCTGCTGCGCGCGACGCTCGGTGCGATGGGCCGCCGCTTGTTCTCCCGACGCATGCGAGGTGCGCGATGACCGATTTCACGTTCGGGCAGATTCTCGCGAACCTGCTGCTCGCCGCGCGCTGGACGATCGTGCTGTCGCTCGTGTCGTTCGTGACCGGCGGCCTGGTCGGCCTCGGGCTGCTCGTGATGCGCGTGTCGAATTCGACGGTGCTGCGCGGCGTCGCGAAGCTCTATATCGAAGTGTTCCAGGGCACGCCGTTGCTGATGCAACTGTTCATCGTGTTCTTCGGGCTGCCGCTCGTCGGGCTCGACGTTTCGCCGTGGGTCGCGGCCACGGCGGGGCTCACGTTCTTCACGAGCGCGTATCTGGCCGAGATCTGGCGCGGCTGTGTCGAGGCGGTGCCGAAGGGGCAATGGGAGGCGTCGTCGAGTCTGGCGATGAGCTACGTCGAGCAGTTGCGTCACGTGATCCTGCCGCAGGCCGCGCGCATCGCGATCGCGCCGACCGTCGGCTTCGGCGTGCAGGCCGTGAAGGACACGGCGCTCGTGTCGATCATCGGCTTCACCGAGCTGACGAAGGTCGGCATCGCGATCTCGAACGCGACGTTCCGGCCGTTCGTCGTGTATGGCCTCGTCGCGCTGATCTATTTCGCGCTCTGTTATCCGCTTACCCGCTATGCGCGCACGTTGCAAAGGAGATGGCATGCCGCTCGTTGAAACCCGTGGTCTGGAAAAGAACTTCGGCACCCATCATGTGCTCAAGGGCATCGATTTCTCCGTCGAGCGCGGGCAGGTCGTGTCGATCATCGGCCGCAGCGGCTCGGGCAAGAGCACGCTGCTGCGCACGCTCAACGGGCTCGAGAGCATCGACGCGGGCACGATTTCGGTCGACGGCGAACGCGTCGATGCGCGGCATGCGGACCTGCGCGCGCTGCGGCTGAAGGTCGGCATGGTGTTCCAGCAATACAACCTGTTTCCGCACCTGAGCGCCATACAGAACGTGATGCTCGCGCAGTTGGTGGTGAAGAAGTCACACCGTCAGCAGGCGCGCGCGATTGCGGAACTGATGCTCGAGCGCGTCGGCCTCGGCGACAAGTTCGACATGTTGCCGGAACAGCTGTCGGGCGGCCAGCAGCAGCGCGTGGCGATCGCGCGTGCACTCGCGATGAAGCCGAGCGTGCTGCTGTGCGACGAGATCACGTCCGCGCTCGATCCCGAGCTCGTCGGCGAGGTGCTGGGCGTGATCGAGCAGCTTGCGCGCGAGGACATGACGCTGATCATGGTCACCCACGAGATGAACTTCGCGCGTGCGGTGAGCGACAGGATCGTGTTCATGCATCAAGGACGCGTGTGGGAGAGCGGGACGGCCGACGAAATCTTCGAGCGGCCGCAGACGATCGAGTTGACGCGGTTTCTGGGCAGCGTCCGAAACGCGGAGACCGTTGCGCGCTGACTGACACTGCCGTCGGGCCAGGTCGCGATGCTGCCGCAGGTGCGCCGCGCTCGACGAAGCAGGTCGGCCTGCGCCCGACTGGCGGCCGCGATCAGATGACAAGACCGTAATCGAAGCATCACCTTCCGGAAAGCGCGCGAATCGCAGAATGGACACCACTCCTCATCGCATCGATGCGGAGCGGATGTCCGGCCTGATCTGCGGACGCGAACACGCCATCTCGAGAGGTGAACATCATGAACAAGCTGATTCGTGCAGCCCTGCTGTCCTGTGCACTGAGCGCACCGATCTTCGCATTCGCGCAAACCACTGACCATACGCTCACGCGCGCCGACGTGCGCGCCGACCTGATCCAGGCGGAGCGCGACGGCACGCTGCCGACGCCGAAGCTGGACTATCCGCCGAGCACGGAGACGATCGCGCGCAATCGCGAGCTGTATGCGATCGCACATGGCGACCAGCCCGCGGCAATGGCGGCGACGTCGGCCTCCGTGTCGACTGCGAGCGTGCAATGAAGCGGGGCGCTATATCGGCATGCGCGATGGGGCTGGCGATCGCCGCGTTGCTCGCGGCGGCCTCGGCTCCGGCCCCGGCTTTCGCGCGCGGGCAGCCGCAACTGCCCGACGACGACGGCGGGCGCGCCAGCGTGCTGCGCGCGCTGGATCCCGGGTTCGAGCCGCATCGCGCGGCGGTCGGCACCCGGCCCGAGAACCGTCACGCCGTGCCCATCAGCCGCGCGCCGAGCGCGATCCCGCGCGCGGACAACACCGCGCCGGCCGCACGCTGACTTGCCTCCCAGCCCGCCAACGCGGCATCGAGCGCGGTGCCGCGTGCGACGTCGCGCAATGCTTCGGCGAGACCGACCGCGTTGTCCGCGGCTTTCGCGACGCCCGCCGCCGTGTGCGGGCGCACGATGCATGCTGCGTCGCCGAGCAGGACGGCGCGGCCGAAGGCCATGCGCGAGGCCGCGAGATCGACGATCGCCTGCGCGAACGGTGCGGGTGTCGCGTCGACGAGCGCGGCGAGCGTCGGCGCGAGCATCCGGTCGGCGGCGTCGACGAGTTCCGCGCGGTTGTCGTCGCGCATCGCGCCGGGCGGCAGCGATCCGTCGCGCTGCGTGCCGTCGCGTGTGAGAAACAGCGACGGCAGCCGGTCGGAAGCGAGGCGCCGGTACCACACCCAGTTCACGCGCCGCTTGCCGGGCTCGACCGCACCGTCGGCGCCGGGCACCAGATAGGTCAGGAACAGATGGCGGTCGCCTTGCTGGAACGTGAACCGGTCGCGCAGCAGATACAGCACCTGTTCGGGCAGCGCCTGTTCGTCGACGAGCCCGCGCCATGCGACATAGCCCGCATAGATCGGACGCACGCCAGGCAGCACGTGCGCGCGCACCGTCGAACGCGCGCCGTCCGCGCCGATCAGCAGGTCGGCCGTCTCGACGCGGCCGCTCGCGAAGTGCGCGACGACGCGCTCGCCATCCTGCTCGAGCCGCTCGAACGCGTCGCCCGCGTGCACGATCCCGGCAGGCAGTGCGCGCTTGAGCGCCGTGTAGATCACGTTCCAGCCCGTCTGCGTTTGCGGCATCGCGATGCGCTGCACGATGCGATCGCGTGCGTCGACGTAGATCCGGTCGATCGAATCGACGCCCGCATCGTTCGGCATCGCGACGCCGCCGAACGCGAACGCGCGCTCGATCGGCGGCTGCAGCACGATGCCGCCGCCGCGGCTGTCGAGTTCGTGCTGCGATTGCTCGAATACGCTCACGCGCCAGCCGGCGGCGCGCAGCGCGGTCGCCGCGAACAGCCCGCCGACGGAGCCGCCGACGATGATGGCCGTGCGGCCCGATCCATGTCCCATCCGATGTTCCCCCGATGATGCGCAATCTCGTGACGCCAAGCGAAACGGGCGTCGCGAACACCGTGCAGCAGCCCGACGACGGCGCGTTCGCCCGCATCGACGACGTGCTGGCGGAAGCCGTTCGCCGTGACGGTGTGATGGGCGAGCGCACGCGTGTCGGTCGTCATCGGCGAATCCCGGTTCGATGCGGACGGTGCGCGGTGCGGCAAGCGCCCGATGATGTGCCGAGCATAGGGCAAGCGACGCACGCAGCGGTTGAATCGTTCTGAAGCTGCCTGAGCGCACGCGCGCGGCACGCGCCGCGGTTCACCCGCGGCGGCGTTTCGCGGGCGCGTCGGCCGCGACGCGCTGCAGCGCCGCCGGCGTGCCGTTCAGGAACGCATCGATCTGCCGTTCGATTTCCGCGTCGAGATCGTCGGGCACCGGCAGGCCGTACACCCACTTGCGCACGCCGAGATAGAAGATGCTCGCGTGCAGGCTCCACACCAGTTCGATTTCCGCGTTGCGTTGCGCTTCCGACGCCGGCGTCGCAATGTCGTACTCATGTCGCAGCTCGCGCAGCACCGGCAGGAACACGCGTTCGCGCAGCCGCGACAGATAGCGCGTGTTGAAGCCTTCGCGGCTCAGGCCCGCGAAGATGAACGTGCGGATCCATTCACGCCGCAGGATCGTCTGCGCATACGACCGGTAGAACGCGACGAGCCGCTGCTGCAGCGGCACCGAGCGATCGGCGATCAGTTTTTCCCAGTCGGGATTCCACGTGTAGACCTCGTCGTACACGCGGTCGATCAATGCGTCCTTGCTCGGAAAATACCGGTAGAGCAGCGGCTGCGTGACGCCGATCTGCCGCGCCAGCTCGCGCGTGCTGCCGGAAAACCCGTGGGTCGCGAAGTGCTCGACCGCCTTTTCGACGATCTGGCGCTCGCGCGCTTCCGGTGTAAGGCGGCGGCCCGGCGTGCCGGTAGGCTCGTCGGCGGTCGTCCCGCGCGTGCGGGGCGCTGCGTTGCGCTTGGTTTCGGTCATGCGTCGGCTCCTGAATGCCGCCCATTCTGCACTTATCGATCGAAAAATAGCAAGACGAGCATCGCGAAGCCAGCCACGCCGCGCGTGCCGGTCGGCCGGCGCGTTCAGAACAATTCAGTTCGCCGCCATGACTTTCAGGCTCGCATTCCGTAGCCTTGTTCGCGAACCGCGGCATGAGGCCGAAGCCTTTCGGCCGGCCGGGCCCGCGGCGCAACCGGAACGGAACATGTCTTATCTGATCTTCCTGGGAGCCGGCATCGCAGCCGGCCTCCTGTATTACCTCGTGCGCGGGCAGTCGTCCGCGCCGCCGCTGATCACGCTTGCGGGCGTGCGCGGCATCGTCGTTGGCGAGCATGCGATCCCGTTCGTGCATGCGCAGTCGCGCCCGCGCGCGGCGCAGGTCCGCGCTGCGGGCGCCGCCGACCCAACCGCGGAGGCCACGACATGCAGCCGGCGCAAGTAACGGCAGCGGGCGCGGCGGCGCCGGATCGCTTGCTCGGCGAGGATGTGTTTCTCGCGTCGATCGCCGGCTACGTCGACACGCTCGGCTTCGTCGCGCTGTTCGGCCTGTTTACCGCGCACGTCACCGGCAACTTCATCCTGATCGGCTCGGGCTTGGCCGGCGCCGGCCAGGGTCTGCTGATCAAGTGGCTCGCGTTTCCTGCATTCATCGCGGGAATCGTGGCCGCCCGCATACTGGACCACCGGATGCGCGCGCACGGACATGGCGCGCGGGCGCGCTCGCTGTACGCGCTGCAGACGATCCTGCTGGCCGGATTCATGCTCGCGGGCGTCGCGGCGTCGCCGATCGGCAGCGCCGATGCGCCCGCGACGATCGTCTGCGGGTTGCTGGGTGCGGCCGCGATGGGCGTGCAGAACGCGCACGGCCGGTTGACCGCGCGCTCGGTGGTCGCGAATACCGTGATGACCGGCAATGTCACGCAGGCGGTCATCGATGCATTCGACTGGCTCGTCCCGATCGCCGAGCCGGCCGAGCGCGAAGCCGCGCGCGCGCGGCTGCGGCGCACGCTGGCGCCGGTTGCTGGTTTCGCGCTCGGCGCGGGCGCCGGCGCGAGTGCGTACCTGTACGCGGGGTTCTGGGCACTGGCACTGCCGCTCGCGGCGCTCGGCTTCCTCGCTTGGCGAGCTGGCCGGACCGGTACGTCGCCCGCATCGCGGTGAACGCGAATTCCGCACGCTGCGTCAACCGCGTGCGGAACCCGACGGCCGGGCAGAGCGAATCACGGCAAGGAGCCTGCTGTATCGCAACGGCGCGCGTCGGCTTAGCGACACGATCCTGGTCACGGGCCGCGGGGCCTCACTATTCCCGATGCTCGTGTTCGTGCTCGTGTTCGTGCTCCCGCCACGGATCATGTTCATGCGGGTGACGATGCCTCCATGCGTCGTGCTCCCAGTAACGATGGCCGTCCCAGTAGCGGTCACCGTGCATGCCGATCGTGACCGACATTTCCGCTCCCGGGGCAGGATGCGGCTCTTCGTACCTCGGTTGCGGTGTACCGTAGCCTTGCGCGAAGGCCGCGCCGACCGTGATGAGTGCGCCGCCCGCCACGAGTGTCGCCAGAGTCCGGCGTATTGCAATGGTCTTGGGCTTCATCGAACTGTCCTCCCTGAAATACGTGAGAACGTATGCGCACGATCCGTTCCCGCAAGGATGGGCAGACTCGTCGCGCGCTATTTCGACCACGCCGCCCGCATCGCTTCGCAGCCAGTGCCGCGCCGGTGTCGGAACGCACGATGTCGCCGTTGTCGAGCTACGGCGTGACGCAGAATGGGAAGGAGCTGCGGCGCATGACGACGCGACGCGAAAGCGCACGCCGTTGCTATTTCGGTCGTTCGGCAAAACCGCGAAAAGTCTGACCTTTGGGAGTCGATTTGCCATCGACGGAGTGAAAATCTTCCGTACCCGCAGTGCCGATGTCGATCGCTACTCGGTACAAGATGCGTGATGGGCGGATGCGCGCATGGCGTCACGATGCAGCCGATGCGCGCACGTATTTTGCTATCTCTCGTGGTCGTGTCGATTCAATGAACGTGTCCCCCAAGCAGCCCGAGCAGCCCGATGACGATCAGGTAAATCGCAACGATGTAATTCAGCAGGCGGGGTACCACGAGGATCAGAATGCCGGCGATCAACGAAACGAGCGGGCCGGCGGCAATGAGAATGTGCATGCTTCCTCCGCAAGATTGACAACGAGTGGGCACAGCCTCCGTTGGCGCCGGCCCCCGTTACGAAGACTCGAGCCTGGCGTGCGTGCGTCGCGCCTTGCGCGCATCACGCCAGCCGTCGACTCGCTGCCGGCAAGCGCGACCGGCGCAATCGCCGTGCCTGCGCGGACGTTTTACCGCGATCAGCCTCAGCGTGCCGGACGGGCATTCGCAGTTCGCGCATCGGTCGATTTCATGGAGCATTGTCATGAACAAGGATCAGGTGAAAGGCCGTATCACGGCAGCAAGGGGCAAACTGAAGGAGGTGGTTGGCAAGGTCACGGGAAATCGGACAAGCCGATTCACGGGCAGGGCCGAACAGATCGTCGGCAAGACGCAAGCGTCATTCGGCGATGCGAAGGCGCGGCTCAAGAAGCAGCGGTAGCGCCTGACGTGGAAAAAGCGAACGGGCTTCTCATCAGACCGCACCCCCGCGCGGAAAGCGCAGCGTCACGCGAGCGCGGTGAACCGGTCGACGAGGTCCGGGTGCCCGAATTGTTCGACCCACCAGCGTAGCGCGCGCCCCCGGCTTCGTCGGCGCGCCACGCGAGATAGCAATGGGTCGTGTCGCGCATGCCGGTCACGTTCCGCGCGACAAGCCTGCCTTCGGCGATCGCGCGCGCCGCGATGCAGCCAGGGAGCGTACCCACCGCGAGTCCTTCGCATTACACGACGAGTTTCGCGGCGAGCGTCGGCACCGCGCGATACGGTTGGCCGGCATCGAGCGCGACCGACTGCGGCTGAAGCTCGCGGGACGTGTCGGAGATCACCGCGCCGCAATACTCGACGATCGACGCCATCGACAGCGGTTCGCGCAGTGCAGCGGCCGGATGGGTAGGGGCGACCGCGAACACATGCCGGAGGGTGCCGATCGGCTGCGCCACGATGTCCCGCAGTTCCGGCGGCTCGCCTGCCGCGCCGACGATTAGATCGGCCCGCCGCGAAATCAGCGCATCCCAGTTGCCGCCGAGCACTTCGGTGGACAGTCGCAGTCGCGTGTCTATTTCAAGGTCGTACCGGTGCGGTCGATCGCGTCCAGTGCTTCGAGTGCGTCGAACGACAACTTCATTGCGCATTACGCTGCCGCAAGGGCATCGGGTGGTGTCGGACCGTCAAGCGATGCTGAATCCAATGCCGTTCAGAACGGTTCATCGTCCGACGTGCCGAGACACGCGCGCTTCCGCGCCGACAGTCGCCGCCGCATTCGCTCGACGTCTGCCTGTCACGTCGGTGTCGATTCGCGGCCCTTCACGGAAGCGTCGGCGTGAGCGCCGGGCAGTGCGCCGAACATGTGCTGGCTGCACTTCGCGTCGCGCCATGCGGTTCCCAGTCGGATTCCGTCGAACATCCGTCGCACCACGGGAAGAATCTGTTCGCCGGCCAGAATGCCGAGCAGGCCGGCCAACGCGACGGCGGGCGGCGCCGGCGATTGCACGCCGATCAGCGCGTAAACGAGGCCGGCGAGGATGCCGGCGAAAAGCGAAGCAGTGTACGGTTTCATGGGCATGGAGGGGAATGACGGCCGCTGAAAAATACGGATAGCTACCGATCTGGCGTCGATCCGAAAGGATTGGACCAGCCTAGCAGGTCTGCACGTTCGTCGTTAGCGTATTCAATGAAATTCAGATCTTTTCAGCCTGAATTTCAAGGCTCGTGAGAATCAGAACAATTAACTGGTGCGGTCGCGCATTCGCGTATTGAATGACGCAGGCCGGCTGCCGACGCTTCCGACAAGCGCATTGGACGCCTCGGGGGTTCGTCGGCCAGACGAGCCTCATTTTTCTCCGCGTCAAAGGACATCACCGCCATGAGCAACCCCAAGCTTGAAGTACTTACCCCGCACAACAGCCAGCTGATCTTCATCGACCAGCAGCCGCAGATGGCGTTCGGCGTGCAGTCGATCGATCGTCAGACGCTGAAGAACAACGTCGTCGGCCTTGCAAAGGCCGCGAAGGTGTTCAACATCCCGACCACGATCACGACGGTCGAAAGCGAGAGCTTCTCGGGCCACACCTATCCCGAGCTGCTCGACGTGTTCCCGAACCAGAAGACGCTCGAACGCACGTCGATGAACTCGTGGGACGACCAGAAGGTGCGCGACGCGCTGGCCGCGAACGGCCGCAAGAAGGTGGTCGTGTCGGGCCTGTGGACCGAAGTCTGCAATACGACGTTCGCGCTGTGCGCGATGCTCGAAGGCGACTACGAGATCTACATGGTCGCCGACGCATCGGGCGGCACGACGCAGGCTGCGCACGACTTCGCGATGCAGCGCATGGTGCAGGCCGGCGTCGTGCCGGTCACGTGGCAGCAGGTCCTGCTCGAATGGCAGCGCGACTGGGCGCACCGCGAGACGTATGACGCGGTGATGGCGATCGCGAAGGAACACTCGGGCGCGTACGGGATGGGCGTCGACTACGCGTACACGATGCTCCACAAGGCACCGCAGCGCACCGCGACGCCGCACGAGTCGATTCCGGCCGTTCCGGCGAAGTAAGCGAAGACGGCCTGCAACGGCCGATGCCGGTGCGGCGGGTTCGATGCGAACGCGCCGCATGGGCGCCATTGCCGCGGGCGGCGGACGTGACCGAAACACGAATGCCGGCCGCGGCATGCTGGCCGGAACACTGCGCCTGCATTCGAATTTGTCCGGGAGATTTATCGCATGGAACCTTATCTGGTTTCCCTTGGTGCGGGCCTGCTGATCGGTGTGATTTACAGCGCCATCAAGGTTCGCTCTCCCGCACCGCCGCTGATTGCGCTGGTCGGGTTGCTCGGCATGCTGATCGGCGTGCAAGCCTTACCCACCGTGAAACAGCTGTTTGGCTTCTGATCAACAAGAGGTGATGCACATGACCGCAACCGTAACCCAACCGGATCTGATCCTGCATAACGGACGATTCACGACGCTCGACCGCGCGAACCCCGTCGCGACGGCCGTCGCGATTGCCGCCGGGCGCTTCGTCGCCGTCGGCAGTGAAGCGGACGTGATGCCGCTCGCGGGCCGCGCGACGAAGGTGGTCGATCTCGGCGGCCGCGGCGTGCTGCCCGGTCTGATCGACAACCACTGCCACGTGATTCGTGGCGGACTGAACTACAACATGGAACTGCGCTGGGACGGCGTGCCGTCGCTTGCGATCGCGATGGAGATGCTCAAGCAGCAGGTCGCGATCACGCCGGCGCCTCAGTGGGTGCGCGTGGTCGGCGGCTTCACCGAGCATCAGTTCGTGGAGAAACGGCTGCCGACGATCGAAGAGCTCAATGCAGTCGCGCCCGACACGCCGGTGTTCATCCTGCACCTGTACGATCGCGCGTTGCTGAATGCGGCGGCGCTGCGTGTCGTCGGCTATACGAAGGACACGCCGGAGCCGCCGGGCGGCACGATCCTGCGCGATGCCGCCGGCAACCCGACCGGCCTGCTGCTTGCGAACCCGAACGCGACGATCCTCTATGCGACGCTCGCGAAAGGGCCGAAGCTGCCGTTCGAGTATCAATACAACTCGACGCGCCATTTCATGCGCGAACTGAACCGGCTCGGCGTGACCGGCGTGATCGACGCGGGCGGCGGTTCGCAGAATTATCCCGACGATTACGAAGTGATCCGCAAGCTGCACGACGCGGGCGAGATGACGATCCGGATCGCGTACAACCTGTTCACGCAGAAGCCGAACGCGGAGAAGGAAGACTTCGTGAACTGGACGAAGAGCGTCAAGTACCACGATGGCACCGACTATTTCCGCAATAACGGCGCGGGCGAGATGCTGGCGTTTTCCGCGGCCGACTTCGAAGACTTCCGCGTCGCGCGTCCGGACCTGCCCGCGCAGATGGAGGACGATCTCGAAGGCGTCGTGCGCGTGCTCGCGGAAAACCGCTGGCCGTGGCGCATGCACGCGACCTATGACGAAACGATCAGCCGCGCGCTCGACGTGTTCGAGAAGGTCAACGAAGACATCCCGCTCGAAGGGCTGAACTGGTTCTTCGATCATGCGGAAACGATCTCCGAGAAGTCGATGGACCGGATCGCCGCGCTCGGCGGCGGTATCGCGGTGCAGCACCGGATGGCGTACCAGGGCGAATACTTCGTCGAGCGCTACGGCGCGCAAGCCGCCGAGGCGACGCCGCCGGTCGCGAAGATGCTCGGCAAGGGGCTCAAGGTATCGGCCGGTACCGACGCGACGCGCGTCGCGTCGTACAACCCGTGGGTGTCGCTCGCGTGGCTCGTGACGGGCAAGACGGTCGGTGGCCTGCGCATGTATCCGCAGCGCAACCTGCTCGATCGCGAAACCGCGCTGCGGATGTGGACCGAGTACGTGACGTGGTTCTCGAACGAGGAGGGCAAGAAAGGGCGCATCGCGGTCGGGCAGCTCGCCGACCTGGTCGTCCCGGATCGCGATTTCTTCGCGTGCGCGGAGGACGATATCGCCGGCACGACCGCGTTGCTGACGGTGGTCGACGGGAAGATCGTGTGGGGCGCGGGGCCGTTCACATCGCACGACGCGCCGATCCCGCCGGCCATGCCGGACTGGTCGCCCGTGCGCGAGTTCGGCGGCTATGGCGGCTGGGGCGCGACGCAGCGCAGCGGCGCGCCGTTGCAACGCGCGGCGGCCGCCGCAATGTGCGCGTGCGCGAATGAATGCAACGTACACCAGCATGCGCACGCGAGCGCATGGGGAAGCGCGTTGCCGACGGCTGACGCGAAGGGCTTCTGGGGCGCGTTCGGGTGCTCGTGCTGGGCGGTCTGATGGCACTCGTCGCGATGCTGGTGGCCGCCGACTTCTGGCACGTGACCGGCACCGCGCGTTTCATGGCCCTTAACGCGTTTTTCGAACATCTGGGGCTGATCGGTGGGCTCGTCCTTATGACCGTGCTCGACGATAGACGAGACCCGGCCTGGCAGCAGTCCCGCAATTCGGTGACGTCGTGATGACCGCGCTGAAACGATGCCGCTGCTCCGTCTCCCCGCCGAGCGGGAAGCCGCGCGCGCCCGGTCGCGGCGCACGCTGCCGCTCGCGGTGCTCGTGTTTCTCGCCTGTCGCTCGGGCCGCCCGGACGAGCGGCCTGCATCCCGCTGAATCCGAATCTGCGCGCGGCGCTGGACCGCGCGCATCACCATCAAGGAGAAACCGATGAGTTCATTGAACCTGCGCAACCTGCTGCGCATGACCGCCGCGTCGTCGGCCGTGCTCGCCGCGCTGCTGGCCGGCGCGCCGGCGCTGGCCGACGAAACCCACCTCGACGACATCGCGTCGCCGGCCGCCGCGGCGCGGTTCCCGGCCGTTGCGGTCGGCCCGCAGTACGACACGACCCATGTGTGCGTCGCACCCGAAAACTTCGACCGCTTCACCGACAGCTTCGTCGCGACGTTCGGCGGCAAGAAGTCGCAGCAGGGCGTGTTCCAGGTCACGCCGACGCCGAGCCAGACGATGTCGCAGCTCGTGCTGACGCCGGTCGGCACGATCTCGGTGTTCGGCTTCAAGACGCCGATCCCGTATCCGTTCTGCGACGAGCGCACCGGCTATCTCGTCACCGACATGGACGTCGCGGTGAAGTCGGCACGCGCGCATGGCGCCGACGTGATCGTCGCGACGTTCCCCGATCCGATCGGCCGCGACGCGATCGTCCGCTGGCCGGGCGGCGTCAACATGCAGCTGTACTGGCACACGCAGGCGCCGAACTACGACGCGCTGCAGACGGTGCCGGAGAACCGCGTCTACGTGTCGCCGGAAAGCGCAAGCAAGCTCGCGCGCGATTTCGTCGCGTTCTCGCACGGCAAGATCGTGTCGGACGTGCGCCATGCGCCGGGCACCGAGATCGGCCGCCCGAACGACACGTACCGCCGGATCCGGATCGAATCGGGCTTCGGCAAGATGACCGTGCTGGCGACGGATGGCCATCTGCCGTATCCGTTCGGCCGCGAGATGACGGGCTATGAAGTGACCGATCTCGGCGCGACGCTGAAGCGGGCCGAAGCGGCCGGCGTGACCGTGCTGGTGCCGCCGTTCTCATCGGACGGCCGCGATGCGGCGCTCGTGCAGTTCCCCGGCGGCTACGTCGCCGAGATCCACGCGCGGTCGAAATGACGGTGCGCCGGTCGATGAAGCGAGCGTGGCGCGGCGCGCTGCCGAGCGTCGTGCTGGCGAGCGGCGTCGCGCTGCACGCCGGTACGGCCGCCGGTGCCGATGCCGCGGCGGGGTCGGCCGACGCGGCCGGCGCGGCCGCGTCACCGGCGGCCGCTGCCGCGACGTGCACCGCGCAACCTCCGACGG
>NZ_JAPVQY010000090.1 GCF_027257875.1 Burkholderia sp. IMCC1007 | reverse complement strand
GCCCGGTCGCGCAGCGCGCGCCGGTGCGGTGCCCGGCCGTGGCCGATGCCGGCAGCACCGGTGCGGCGCGTAGCCCGCGGCATCACTGCGACTGCGTTCAAAATAGCGAATCGGCCGCAGGCGTCCAAGACACAGTTCCGCGCCGGCCCGGCCGCGAATTGCACCCTCACATGCGCGCGTGCACGTGCAGCAAGGAGTACAGCGTCGCGCGCATGCGGCTGCGGCGTGCGCAACGGGGAAGCATGCCGGCGCGCGACGCGCGCGAAGCGCGGTGCGACATTGGCGCGCAGGGGGCCGGCGGACGGCCGGCGCGAACGGAGGTGCGGGAGGAAACGCGGTGCGCACGCAGCGGCGCGATGGTGCGGTGCGGCAGCGTACGCGCGCGCGTTACGTCGCGCCGCGCGCGCAGCGTGGCCGCTGCGCGGCGCGGAGCCGTTGATGGGGAGGGTGGGTTGCACGGTGCGCGCCCGACCGGGCGCAACCGTGGTGCGGGTGTCAGTCCGTGAGTGTCATCGCGAGCCGTTGCCGCGCGACCTGCCTCACGTACGTCGACAATGACGCATTTTGCAGACCATTGGCCCAGACGGAGAACGAATCCTCGATCAGGTTGCGGGTGTCGGGCGGCAGCTCGGCCAGCATCAGCGACACGACGGTGAACAGCACGGCGGTGTCGCCGGCCTCGCGGCTTGCGTTGGCGTCGAGGGTCTGCTTCAGAGTGTCGATCGACGCTTGCAGTGCCTGTAGTGCTTCATTCGATTCGCTCATTTCACGCTCCATGCAGGATGGTACGGTTGGCGACGAACGTGCGGCCGGCAACGCGGCCGGTGCGCGCGACGCCCGGCAGGCATCGCGCGCGGGACGTCAGGCCGCCGCGCTGGCCTGCGGCGCCACGGCCACCGATGCCTCGCTCGTCAGCATCAGGAACGTGTACGTTTCGCGCAGGTACAGGCGGACGACCTTGTCGGTATGGCTCGTGTAGCCGATCGACACGTCTTCGCCGAGGTGCAGCTCGTAATCGCCGCCGCGCGTGGACAGCACGCAGCCGCCGCTGATCGCCGGCGCCCAGATGATCTCGCCGCTGACGATCCGCTTGATGTGGCCGAGCACCGGGTAACCCTGGTCGCGCGCCTCGCTGAGCGCCGTGTACGCGTCGGAGCCGAGCACGACGGTGTACGGGCCGTCGACACCGGCGAGCCGCAGCGCTTCCAGCGCGTCGCTGATCGCGTCCGGATACGCGCTGACGTCGGTCGGCAGCGTCAGCTTGCGGTTCGACGTGCCTTCGCGGATGCCGACGATGCCGGCGGCCGGGTAGCCGTCGAAGATCGCGGCGTCTTCCGCGAAGGCCAGCCGCTGTGCGGCGTCCTTCGCCGGCTGCCAGTCGGCGTCGCGCGCGCCGCGCTCGACGCTGTCGATCGCATCGCGGCTCAGCTCGAACGGCACCGTCAGCTCGACGATCGTGCGCACTTCGCGCAGCCGCGCGCTCACCAGCTCGCGCGGCGCGGTCACGTCGAGCAGGTGCCCGGTGCCGACCGCCGACAGCTCGGGGCCCGCCGGGCCTTGGACGTCGACCACGCGGCGCCCGGCCACCGAGCGCTTGAAGGTGCGTGCGACTTCTTCCTCGATCTGTTCCCAGGCCGACGACGAGATCGGTGCGAGTTCGCGGTGCAGGTTATTCATAGGCTTTGGCTCCTTTCAGCGATCCGATGTTCAGCGAGCCGTCACGGCGCGACTCGGGGGATGCGGGTTGCGGCCGGGACGGCGGCGCAGCGGCGGCGTCGGCATCGGCCGGCGCCGGGCGATCGGCGAGCGCTTCGAGCAGGTCGGCCGACGGCACGAAGAACAGCGAGCCGGTGACCGCGCGGCTGAAGTCGAGCAGCCGGTCGTAGTTGCCGGGCGGGCGGCCGACGAACATGTTCTCGAGCATCTGCTCGATCGGCGCCGGCGAACGCGCGTAGCCGATGAAATAGGTGCCGAATTCGCCGGAACCGGGCCGCCCGAACGGCATGTTGTCGCGCAGGATCTTCACTTCCTGGCCGTTTTCGTCGAGCGTGGTCAGCGAGCTGTGCGAGCACGACGGCTTCACGTCCGGCGCGAGCTCGATGTCGGACAGCTTCGTGCGGCCGATGATGCGCTCCTGCGTCTCGACCGGGAGCGCGTTCCAGCCGGCCATGTCGTGCAGGTACTTCTGCACGATCACGTAGCTGCCGCCCGCGAACTCGGGATCCTCGTCGCCGATCACCGTGAAGTCGACCGCGTCGCGGCCTTCCGGGTTCTCGGTGCCGTCGACGAAGCCGATCATCGCGCGCTGGTCGAAGTTGCGGAAGCCGTGCACTTCGTCGACGACGGTGACCGCGTCGCCGAGCGCGTTGAGCAGTTGCGTCGCGAGTTCGAAGCACAGGTCCATCGCGTCGGCGCGGATGTGCAGCAGGATGTCGCCGGGCGTCGCGATCGCGACGCGCTGGCCGGCGCCGAATTCGCGGAACGGATGCAGCGACGCGGGGCGTGGCTCGCCAAACAGCGCATCCCATGCGTCGGAGCCGAAGCCGCACACGCACGACAGGTTGCCGTCCGGCACGCGCTTGCCGACCGAGCGCACCAGCGCGGCGATGTCGCCGCACCATCCGCGGATCGTATCGGCGCGCTCGGCGCCCGGGTTGACGGTGGCGACGAGGAAGATCGCGCTGCGCGTGATCGGGCTGTGGACATTCTGGGGAAGCGGGGGACGGGTTTGCATCGCGGCCTGCCGGTCAGTCATGTCGGGACGAACGGCCCGCGGATGCCGCGGCGCGCGAACGCGAACGGTTGGACTGTGTCATGCGACTGTTCTCTTTGTGACATGCGGATGAAGGACGTTGCGCGGGCATCGCGCAACGGGCCGCAGCGGCGGCGGCCTGCCGCCCGGGCGCGAAAAGGGGGAGGCAGACAGGATGGCCGCGTTCGCCCGGCGCGTGGCTGTTCCGCACCGCGTAACGTCGTCGAGCATGCAATCTAGCAGCTTCGGCGGGTCTTTGGAACACGTATCGTCAATCTGTCATTCGAACGGGTCAAGCAACGGACCCTTTGTGCGGGCTTCGCGCGGCTGTGCTCCTGACGCGCGCGGCGCTGTGCTCTTGAGGCCGCGTGGCGCGCGCGGTAGATTGGGCTCGCTCGCGATTCGCGACGATGCGCGCGCCGGTGCAGCCGGCGGCGGCGCTGCTTTCCGGTCCCCGTCATTCCATCGCCCGACACGTCGAACATGTCCACCGCTTCCTGGCCGCTGGCCGAACACCTTCGCCGCCGCTTCGGCCATTTCCTGCACGCCGCCGAGCTGGGCGGACTGATCGTGATCGGGCTCGCGACGGTGTTCGCGATGGTGCAGGAGGCGTGGAAGGTGATCGTGGCGGGCGAGGTGTCGCTGACCGATCTGCTGCTGATGTTCCTGTATCTCGAAGTGCTCGCGATGGACGTGCGCTATCTGCGGCTCGGCCGCCTGCCGGTGCGTTTTCCGCTGTTCATCGCGATGACGTCGCTCGCACGGGATCTGATCCTGCGCGGCGCAACCGACAGCCCCGAGCGCATGCTGATGACCACGGTCGGGATCGTGCTGCTCGCGGTGGGCGTGCTGATCCTCAGTTTCGGGCAGCACCGGTTTCCGATCGAGGCCGACGACGCTGCCGACGCCGGCGACGATGCGCACGCGCGCAGGTAAGCGGGCGGGGCCCGACGCTGCATCGCACGGCGGCGGGTCGCGGCGTCGAATAGTTGAATACCGGGCGCAATGCATGCGGCCCGACTCGTACGCGGATGATCGTCGGCCGGCGGCCGCCGCCCGGATCGTCACTGCAGGAGGTATCGAATGGCCAGGCAACTGATCGTCGCCGTGTTCGGCAACGCCGACATGGCCCGTCGCGCGGCGAAGGATTTCGACGCACTGTCGGAGAAGAACGCAGGGTTTCATGTCGATAACGGCGTCGCCGTTGAAAAGGACGCAGCGGGCAAGCTCGTCGTGCTCGACGCCGAAGCGCCGCCGTTCAAGGGCGGGCTGATCGGCGCGCTCGCGGGCGGCCTGCTCGGAATGCTCGCCGGGCCGCTCGGTGTCGTGACCGGCATGGCGGCCGGCGCGGGGCTCGGCACCGTCGCCGACGCGGCCGGCCATGCGATGCTCGACGGCCGCTTCGTCGAGTCGGTCGCGGCGCAGCTCGTGCCCGGCAGCGCCGCGGTGATTCTCGAAGCGGAAGAGGCCACGCCGTTCTCGGTCGACAACGTCGTGACGGGGTTCGGCGGCAAGGTCGTTCGTCACGCGCTTGGGTAGGCGGGGGCGTGCGTGGATGGCCGGCGGCGTGGATGCGGTGCGCATTGCGCGTGGCGGCGCGTCGGCGTCGCGGCGAGGCTGGCGCTGTTCTTCTTGGGATCGTGCGGTCGTGCAATCGCGGCTGCGATCGTCGATGCGGCGGGCGGCCTGCGATCCGGCTTGCTCGCGTAGTCGAGTCGGGTGCTGGCGATTCACCGCAGACTCAGCGAGCTGATCGAATCGAACCGCGGCGTTCGTTCCCGACGAAGGTCGTCGACGAATGAACGCGGCCGATTGATCTTCGCGTCGACGACATCGCCGACGCGGATACATTCGGACACCGCGAATGCCCGCACGCGCATGGCGTTGTCGCTGGCCGCCGCGACGATCGCGAACGCCACGACAACACCGCGTGCCGCCGTCCTTCCATCTGTTCACCACGCCCGCGCGATTTGGCGTTTCACCGCCAAACTGTCACTTACATTCGCCGAAATGACGCAGTAGGATGCCGGACCCTGTCATGATGGATTTCGCATTGCTATCCGCCTTCAATTTCGCTAACGGACGACGCTCGAACCGGAACGCCCGCGACCGCGCACGGCTGTCCGGCTTCCCGCATCGGCGCGGCATGCTCGCCGATGCATCGCGGGCCGGTTCACCGCTGGCGGGGCGAGGCGGATGAAGCTCTACGAAAAGTTCGCGAACGACATAGAGAGACTCATCCGGCAACGCGTGTATCGACACGGCGATCGCGTACCGTCGGTACGGCAGGCGAGCCAGCAGCACCGGATCAGCATCACGACCGTGCTGCATGCGTACCTGCTGCTCGAAAGCCGCGGGTTGCTGGAGAGTCGTCCGCAGTCGGGTTACTTCGTGAACCTGCGCAACGACGACGGCCATGCGCCGGTGCGCGAGCTGAGGCCGTCGAAGCCGATCGCGATTTCGTCGTCGGTCGACATGAGCCGGCTCGTGCTGTCGACGCTGCGCTCGATCGGCACGGACGACGCGGTGCCGCTCGGCTCGCCGTATCCGGACCCGAGCCTGTTTCCGTTCGAGAAGCTGAACCGCTATGCATACGCGGCCGGCCGCGACAAGTCGTTGTGGGGCGTGACGGACGGGCTGCCGCCCGGCCATCCGCGATTGATCCGTCAGATCGCGCGCCGCTATCTGGAGAACGGGATGTCGGTGGACCCGAACGAGATCATCGTGACGGTGGGCGCGACCGAGGCGATCAATCTGTGTCTGCAGGCGGTCGCGAAGCCGGGCGATACGATTGCGGTCGAGTCGCCGACGTTCTACGCGATGCTGCACGCGATCGAACGGATGGGGATGAAGGCGATCGAGGTGGCGACGCACCCCGAATACGGAATCGACATCGCGGCGCTGGCGGCGATCGCGAAGTCGCAGTCGATCGCCGCGTGCATGGTGATGCCGAACTTCCAGAACCCGCTCGGCTTCCAGATGCCCGACGAGCGCAAGCGCGAACTGGTTGAATTCGCAACGAAGGCCGATCTGCCGATCATCGAGAACGGCGTGTACAACGAACTGTATTTCGGCAATACGCATCCCAGTGCGCTGAAGTCGTACGACCGCAGCGGCATCGTGCTGCATTGCGCGTCGTTTTCGAAGAGCCTCACGGCCGCATACCGGATCGGCTGGGCATTGCCGGGCCGCTATCGGGAGCAGGTCGAGAAGCTGAAGTTCCTGAACACGCTGGCGACGCCGTCGATACCGCAGCTCGCGATTGCCGAGTTTCTCGAACGGGACGGTTACGAGCATCACTTGCGGCGCATTCGCAAGGCCTATGCACAGCAGGCGAACCTGATGCGTGCGATGGTGTCGCGGTTCTTCCCCGAAGGCACGCGCATCTCGAGCCCGGCGGGCGGCTACGTGCTGTGGGTCGAGTTGCCGGCGCAGGTCGATGCGATGCGGCTGTACCAGCTTGCGCTGGAGCAGGGGATCACGATCGGGCCGGGCTACATGTTCTCGATCACGGACAACTACCGGAACTTCATCCGGCTGAACTACAGCAGCCCGTGGTCGCCGGAGATCGAGCGCGCGGTCGTCACGGTCGGCAAGCTCGCGACCGTGTGCGTGGGCTGACCATGACCATGACCGTGACCGTGACCGTGATCGCGCGGCGCAGGCTCGCGCTCACGCTCAGGTGAGCCGATACGACTGCTTGCCCGTTCCCGCGAGCGCGCCGCCGTCGACGATCAGGTATTCGTCGCGGATCGGCTTTCCGTCGAACCAGTCCTGCAGGATCTCCAGCGTGCCGGCCGCATAGCGCGCCTGGGCCGACAGCGACGTGCCCGAGATGTGCGGCGTCATCCCGTTATAAGGCATCGTGCGCCACGGATGATCGGCGGACGCCGGCTCCGGAAACCAGACATCGCCGCCGTAACCGGCCAGATGCCCGGATGCGACGGCACGCACGACCGCATCGCGCTCGACCAGCTTCGCGCGCGCGGTGTTGATCAGGTACGCGCCGCGCTTCATGCGCGCGATCATCGCCGCATCGAACAGGTGTTCGGTCGACGGATACAGCGGAATCTGCAGGCTCACGATATCGACCGCGCTCGCGAGCGATGCCGCGTCGTCGTGCCAGGTCAGCGCGAGTTCCTGCTCGATCGCGGCATCGAGCGGGTGGCGCTGCGTGTAGTGCAGGTGCAGCCCGAACGGCTTCAGCCGGCGCAGCACCGCGAGGCCGATACGTCCCGCGCCGACCGTGCCGAAATGCATCCCTTCGACGTCGTAGCTGCGCGACACGCAATCGGCGATGTTCCAGCCGCCTTGCTGCGCGATCGCGTGCGACGGCAGATAGTTGCGCACCAGCGCGAGTGTCGTCATCACGACGTGTTCGGCCACGCTGATGCTGTTCGAGCCCGTGACTTCGGCGACGGTGATGCGCGCGCGTGCGGCCGCGTCGAGATCGACGTGATCGGAGCCGATGCCGGCCGTCAGTGCGAGCTTGAGTTTCGGCGCCATCGCGATACGTTCGGCGCTCAGGTAGGCCGGCCAGAACGGCTGGGAAATCACGACGTCCGCTTCAGGCAGACGGCGTTCGAACTCGGAGTCGGGGCCGTCCTTGTCGCTCGTCACGATCAGCGTGTGGCCGTGCGCTTGCAGATAGCCGCGCAGCCCGAGCGCGCCGGATACGCAGCCGACGAGTTCGCCGGGCCGAAAGCCGGGCGGGCCGGCCGGCGTCGGCGCGGTTTGCCCGTCGGCGTACCGCGTGATGACCGCAACCGCGTCACGCGCGTAGCGCGGCGGATAGCCATCGACGGGATCGGGATAGAGCACGCACAGCACGGTAGCCATCGGGTAGCGCCTCCTCGTGACGGGATGAAGGGCAGACGCGGCACGCGGATTGCTTGGCTCGGCGGCACGCCCGCACGCGCGGGCGGTGTGCTGCGCCGCAACGTGGATCACGTTGTACGCCGGTCGCGGATCGCGTACAAGCTACAGTCCGCGTCTGCGTGCGCTGCGGGGCGTCTGTACCTGTTCTTTTCGGGAAGGACGCCGATAATGGGATCGTTACCTCACGCGCAGGGAGCCACGCCATGTCCGGAAGCGACGCTTCGTCTTCACGTCCCGATCTCGCGCAGGGGATCGCACTCGACGACATTGCCGACGGCGCGATGATCGAGGGCCATGTCGGCGACGCCGCCGTGTTGCTCGTGCGCCGCGCCGACGAACTGTTCGCGCTCGGCGCGCAATGCACGCATTACGGCGCACCGCTCGCCGAAGGGCTGCTGGTCGGCGACACGATTCGTTGTCCGTGGCATCACGCGGCGTTCTGCCTGCGTACCGGCGCCATGCAGCGCGCGCCCGCGCTCGATGGATTGACGTGCTGGCGCGTCGAGCGTCGCGATGGCCGCGCGGTCGTGCTCGATGCGCGGCCGGCCGCGGCGCCGCCTGCGTTGAATGCGGCCGGGCTGCCCGACTCGGTGGTGATCGTCGGCGGCGGCGCGGCCGCGATCGCGGCGGCCGTGACGCTGCGCGAGGAAGGTTACCCGCACGCGATCACGCTGCTGAGCGCCGATAGCGAGCCGCCGTACGACCGGCCGAATCTGTCGAAAGATTACCTGGCCGGCACGGCCGAGGCCGACTGGCTGCCGCTGCGCGGTGCCGCGTTCTATACCGACCAGCGCATCGACGTGCGCTGCGGCACGCGCGTCGCGCGCATCGACCCGGCACAGCGCGCGGTCGAGCTGGCCGACGGCAGCCGGATTGCATACGGCGCGCTGCTGCTCGCCACCGGCGCGGAGCCGAACCGGCTGGCCGTGCCGGGCGCCGAGCTGCCGCACGTGTGCGTGCTGCGCTCGCGCGCCGATTGCGACGCGCTGATCGGCAAACTGAAAACGGCCACGCGCTGCGTCGTGGTCGGCGCGAGCTTCATCGGCCTCGAAGCGGCGGCCGCGCTGCGTACGCGCGGGCTCGACGTGCACGTCGTCGCGCCCGATGCACATCCGATGGCGCGCGTGCTCGGCGAAGCGCTCGGCGACACGCTCCGCGCGCTGCACGAATCGCACGGCGTGGTGTTCCATCTCGGCGCGACGCCCGCGCAGATCGCGCCGGATCGCGTGACGCTGTCGAACGGCGACGTGCTGCCGGCCGACGTCGTGCTGGTCGGCATCGGCGTGCATCCGAACGTCGCGCTCGCGCAGGACGCGGGCCTCGCCATCGACCGCGGCGTGACGGTCGACCGCTTCCTGCAGACGAGCGCACCGGGCGTCTATGCGGCCGGCGACATCGCGCGCTGGCCCGATCCGCTGACGGGCGAGCACATTCGCGTCGAGCACTGGGTTGTCGCCGAGCGGCAGGGCATCGCCGCCGCGCGCAACATGCTCGGGCAGCAGCGGCCGTTCGACGCGGTGCCGTTCTTCTGGACCCAGCATTACGACCTGACCGTCCGCTATGTGGGACATGCGGAGCAATGGGATCGCGTCGAGATCGACGGCGACCTGCGCGCGCATGACGGTTCGGTGACGTACTGGCGCGGCAACGCGCGGCTCGCGGTCGCGACGATCGGCCGCGATCTCGAGTGCCTGCGCGCGGAAGAAGCGCTCGAGCGGCAGGGGGCGGTGGCGCACGAGTGACGCCGGGTATGACACGGCGATGCGCGGCCGGATCCCGCCACGTCGCCCGAAGCGCGCGCTGTACCCCGCCCGGCACGCGATGCAGCGCCTATCACCGACTGTACCTTGACCGCCCCATCCCGATGCCGCACGCTCCGCGATGTGCACGCCGACGCACAACCCGCGCACGCGTGCCGATCTGGTTGCGCACGCAACTATCACCGCGACGCGCGAAGCGGCCCGGAACCGGACAGGAAACCGAATGGAAAAGTATCTCGTCGAGACCGTGCTCAACGCGATTGCCGAGCGCATCATCGGCCACCGCGTGATCGACGCCGACACGGCGGCATCGACCTCGGTCGAGCTGACGCTGGACGACGTGTCGCGGCTGATGCGCGGCGCGTTCGAGGCCGGCCAGTCGGTGCGCGCACCGACGCGGCCCGGCGCCGGGCGATGAACCGCGTGCGGCTAGCGCTCCCGCGTGCGGATCATCACGCGGCCCTGATCGATCCCGCCGCGCAGCGCTTCCTCGCACGTGAGCCATTCGGGCGTGACGAGTTCGGGAGCAGGGAGATCGACCGGCACGCCGTCGCGGAAGATCCGCACCTGCGCGACCCACGCGCCGTTCGCGTTGCGCGTCGCATCGACGCGGATCTCGTGATCCATGTACGTATCGCTTGCTTGCATCGGTCAGGGCCCTCCGTCATGCGTGAGCGGGGATGCGACGGCGCGTGTCGCGCGATCTCGATCGAGCCGCCGCGCGGGCCGCCGGCAGCGGTGCGTCGATCGTAGCAGTATCGTGCGGCGCATGCATCGGTCCCGCATCGAAACCTTCGTGCGAATCATCCCGCCACGACGGAGCACGCACGTGAACGTCGACCTGACTTTCTCCATCAAGGTGTTCGCGGCGCTGTTCGCGATCATGAACCCAATTGCGAACGTGCCGGTGTTCCTGTCGTTGACGGAAGGCGCGACCGACGACGCACGGCGCAAGGTCGCGCTGACGGCCGCGATCGGCGTGACGATCGGCTGCATCGTGTCGGCGGTCGCGGGCGGCGCGATCCTGCACGCGTTCGGCCTGACGATCGACGATTTCAGTCTCGCGGGCGGGCTGCTCGTGCTGCTGATCGCGCTGTCGATGCTGCATGGCGCGCCGAGCCGTCAGCATTCGCCGGGCGACGGCGAAGGCGCGGATGCGGCCGGCGCCGACAGTATCGCGATCTATCCGCTGACGATTCCGCTGCTGGTCGGCCCCGGCACGATCGCGACGATGATCGTGCTCGGCCACACCGCGTTCGCGAGCGGGCAGGAGCTCGCGTTCGCGCTCGGGCTCGTCGCGTTCCTGCTGCTGCTGAGCGCGGCGCTGCTGGCCGCGCCGTTCATCGGCCACTATCTGTCGCCGCGCGTGACGGCCGTCACGCAGCGGCTGATGGGGATGATTCTCGCGGCGATCGCGATGCAGATGATCATCGCGAGCCTGAAGATCGCGTTCGGCCTGCATTGAATGCGGCGCGCACGGCTACCGGTGCGCGCCAGGGAGTCACTGATGAATACGTTGATCGTGGTGTGCTATCCCGACCTGGACACGGCCCGACGCGTGGCCGCCGAACTGCAGACGTTGCGCGCGCGTGGCGTCGTGTCGCCGACGGGCGTCGTGATCGTTCAGTGCGCGGCCGACGGACAACTGCACACGCAGACGGTCGGGCGCGGCCACGCTACATCCGGCTCGCTGGTCGGCCGCGCGCTCGAGCGCGTCGAAGCGGCGTTCGATGCGTCGCGCGAGCGGCCCGTGGACGACGCGCTGATCGATCGCATCGCGCGCAACGCGCGGCCGGACACCGTGTCGGTGGGGCTGGCCGCGACGCAGCTCGACGTCGTCGCGCTGAGCGCGGCGCTTGCGCCGTTCGGCGGTGAAGTGACCGACACGACTTTGTCGATCGACGACGAACTCAAGCTCGTCGAAGCGATCTCGAAGCGGGGCGACGGCGGCGCGCCAGCGGCCGACTGATTGCACCCGCAGGCCGCACGCCGCACGCCGCACGCCGCGCGCCAGTCGCCCCGCTCAATGCGCAGGCGCCCCCGCTCCGCGCCTGCCGCGCGAAGCTTGCAAAATCCTCGCGTACTCCCCCAGCCACCCTGCCGCCGCCCACGGGCGCGGGCCTTGCTCGAACGGCATGACGGTCAATTGCACCGTTTCCGCTTTCGACAAGGAGGGCCTGACATGAAAGCAGTCGTATTTCACGGCATCGGCGACATTCGCATCGATACGGTGCCCGACCCGGAAGTCGCGCACGCGACCGACGCGGTCGTGCGCCTGACGGCCAGCGCGATCTGCGGCACCGACCTGCACATGGTGCGCGGCACGCTTGGCGGAATGAAGCCGGGCACGATTCTCGGTCACGAAGGCGTCGGCATCGTCGAAGCCGTCGGGCGCGACGTGCGCAACCTGCGGCGCGGCGATCGCGTGCTGATTCCATCGACGATCGCATGCGGCAGCTGCGTGTACTGCCGCGCGGGCTATACCGCGCAATGCGACGTCGCGAACCCGGGCGGCCCGCGCGCGGGCACCGCGTTCTATGGCGGCCCGGCGGACTCCGGCCCGTTCGACGGGCTGCAGGCCGAATACGCGCGCACGCCGCTTGCGAACGCGAGCCTGATCCGGTTGCCCGACGAGCTCGACGACGACCGCGCGATCCTGCTGTCCGACATCTTTCCGACCGGCTATTTCGGCGCGCAACTCGCGGAGGTGAAGCCGGGCGACACGGTCGCCGTGTTCGGCGCGGGGCCGGTCGGCCAGTTCGCGATCGCGAGCGCGAAGCTGATGGGCGCGGGGCGCGTGATCGCGATCGACCGCATTGCATCGCGGCTCGAGATGGCATGCGCACAGGGCGCGGAGACGATCGACTTCTCCGAGGAAGACCCGGTCGACACCGTGTTGCGCCTGACCGGCGGGATCGGCGTCGATCGCGTGATCGATGCGGTGGGCGTGGATGCGATGCGCGCGACGCAGGGGCCGGCGGCCGCCGACCGCGACGCGGCACGCGCGTTCGACGCGGAACTCGACGCGGTCGCGCCGCGCCGCAAGCCGGACGGCCGCAACTGGGTGCCGGGCGACGGGCCGTCGCAGGTGCTGCAGTGGGCGGTGCGCGCGGTCGCGAAGGCCGGCACGGTTTCGGTGATCGGCGTGTATCCGCCTCAGGCGCGCGTGTTCCCGATCGGCGAGGCGATGAACCGCAACCTGACGATCAAGATGGGCAACTGCAATCACCGGACGATCGCGCCGCAACTGATCGAGCTGGTGCGCAGCGGTGCGTTCGATCCGGCGTCGGTGCTCACGCGCTGCGAGCCGCTGACCAACGCGATCGACGCGTATCGCGCGTTCGACGTACGCGAGCCCGGCTGGATGAAGGTGAAGCTGACCCCATGACGAACCCGACCACCACGAGGAGTGCCGCGATGAGCGAACTGAACGATCGATACGACACCTGCATGGCCGCGTGCGATGCATGCGCACACGCATGCGATGCGTGTACGGCCGGATGCATCACGGAACCCGACGCGCACGTACTGGCCGCGTGCATCGCGCTCGACATCGACTGCGCGCAGCTGTGCCGCTTCGCGTCGGGCGCGATGGCCCGCCGCAGCACGCTCGCGCCGCAGGTGTGCGCGCTGTGCGCGCACGCGTGCGACCGGTGCGCGGCGGAATGCCGGCAGCATGCGCACGAACACTGCCGCCGCTGCGCGCTCGCGTGCGATGCATGCGCGGCGATGTGCCGCGCGATGGCGTGAACGTCGGGTGTCGTGGCCGCGCTTACGGCGTGCCGTGGACCTTGCGGCCGACGCGCTGCAACAGCGCGTCGAGCACCGCCATTTCGACGGGCTTCACGAGGTGCTCGTCGAAGCCCTCGCTCGCGGTGCGCGCCAGGTCGGACTCCGCCGCGTGGCCGGACAGCGCGACGCACGTCATGCCGGCCAGCGCGTCGATCCCGCGCAGTGTGTGCAATAGCGTGTAGCCGTCGACGTCGGGCATCGACAGGTCGATGAACATCAGGTGCGGAACGGTGTCGCGCGCGAGCGCCAGCGCATCCTCCGCGTTGTACGCGACGCGCGGCACGTGCCCCTTCACCTGCAGCAGCACGGCGAGTGTGTCGGCGGCGTCGCGGTTGTCGTCCACGATGACGATGCGCAGCGGCGCGGCGGTCGGCTGCTCGCGTACGCGCGGCGCCGGTGCTTCGTCCGGCGCGGTGCGCTGCGTAGGTTCCACCGGCAACTGTACGGACAACGTCGCGCCGTGACCGGGGCCGTCGCTGCGCGCCGTGATGATCCCGCCGTGCAGTTCGACGAACGACCGGCAGATCGCGAGACCGAGGCCGAAGCCGTCGGACGGGCGGCGGCCCGGCCCGCGTTCCTGCTCGAACAGGTCGAAGATCGATTCGAGCGAGCCGGCCGCGATGCCGACGCCGTGATCGGTCACGCGAATCGTGACGATTGCGCCTTCGACACTGGCGTCGACGTCGATGCGGCCGCCGCGCGGCGAGAACTTCGACGCGTTGTCGAGCAGGTTGTGCAGCACCTGCACGAGCCGTCCGGCGTCGCCGCGCACGACGACGGGGTCGGGCGGCAGGTCGACGCGAATGTGCTGCGCGCGGGTGGCCAGCTTCGGCTGGATGCTTTCGACGCCGCGGCACACCAGGTCGCGCACCGTGACGGGCGCATTGTCGAGTTCGAGCTTGCCGGCCGTGATGCGGCCGACGTCGAGCAGATCGTCGACGAGCCGCGTCAGTTGCGCGACCTGACGGTTCACGGCGTCGCGGCACTGCGCGAGCCCGGGGGCCGGGTCCGGCAGCGTCTGCAGCACGCCGACC
This sequence comes from Burkholderia sp. IMCC1007, assembly GCF_027257875.1. Lineage (GTDB taxonomy): Bacteria > Pseudomonadota > Gammaproteobacteria > Burkholderiales > Burkholderiaceae > Burkholderia. Next base: position 8,214 of record NZ_JAPVQY010000090.1, on the reverse strand, counting down.
GAATGGCGCAGCGGCGCGAGATGGTTGCGCAGCTCGTGCGCGAGCATCGCGATGAACACGCTGAGCCGATGCGTCGACGCTTCCAGTTCCGCGAGCCGCTTGCGCTCGGTCATGTCGCGCGTGATCTTGATGAAGCCGGCCAGCTGGCCGGTGTGGTCATGCACGGCCGTGATCGTCACGTTCGCCCAGAACATCGAACCGTCCTTGCGCACCCGCCAGCCTTCGTCCTCGAAGCGGCCGTGCGCGATCGCTTGTCGGAGCCCGAATGCGGGGCGTCCGGCGGCTGCCGCCTCGGACGGGTAGAAGCGCGAGAAATGGTGGCCGATGGTCTCGGCCGGGCGATAGCCCTTGATGCGTTCCGCACCCGCGTTCCATGTGGCGACGTTGCCGTGCGGGTCGAGCATGAAGACCGCGTAGTCGGTGATCGCGTCGACGACGGTCTCGAAACGGAACTCGGCGAAACGGTGCAGGAGGTCGCGCGCATCGGCTGGGCCGAGCGGCGGATGCGGATCGGGAATGGCGTGGTCTTTCGTCATCGAACGGCAACTCGAATACGGGCGGGGGAACCCACCGTGCCGCCGCGAAGCGAGCCGGCAGCGGCAAGTCAAACGGATTGGCACTGCAAAAGCATAGGGCAACTCAAAACTGCGACGCAATCTGTGCGCATCCTATGTGCCCCCGCGCACACAACTCGGGAAATCCCCGGCGCGGCAGGCTGGTTTGCCGCGACGTGGCATGCCGTTTGCATCGACGGTCGACATGCCCGCCGCGGGCCCGTCCAGCGCGGATGTCCGCCCGGGGCGCGGGCCGACGCTATACGAGGACATCGACATGAACAGCACCCTGAATCCCGACAACGAACCGGTCGGCCCGGACGACGAGAACGCGCGGCGCGGTCGCGACGGCCGCGCGCTGGGGCCCAGCGACTCGTCCGACAGCGGCAGCGACACGGCCGGCGCGCGGCGCCATCCGTTCGACGTCGATTCGCCGCTCGACGAGCATGCACTGGAGCGCGGCGACGCGGCGCTCGACAGCGACACGGACCGCGCGGGCACCGGCGAGCGCGCGTCGGCGGACGGCGACTCGACGCTCGAGGAGGGCGCCGACATCGAGCCGGACCGCACCGAGCGGCTGAGCGAGCCGGGGCGCATCGACGATCCCGACGCGCCGGATGAGCCCGACGAATCGGGCGTGGGCGGGGCGTAGGGCGGTCGCGCCGCATCGCTCTGCGCAAAAACTGCAATGGCGTTGCAGATAGGGGCGCCCGGCTAGGGGCGCCCGGCCAGGGGCGCCCGGCCAGGGGCGCCCGCCCAGGGGCGTCCGGCTAGGCGCGCCCGGCTAGGCGTGCCCGGCCAGGGGCGTCCGGCCACGGGCGTCCGGCCAGGGGAGCCTGGCAAAGCGCGTCCGGCGAGGGGTGCTCCGCGAGGGGTGCTCCGTCACCTACGCCGATCGATGAGTGCCGGATCGCTGCGCGCCGATCGCACCCCCGCGCCGCGCTCGACATCCGCGGCGCGCACGGCGCGGCGGCACATGATTTGCAACGCCCCGACCGACACACGCCGCGGCACGGCATGGGGCCGCGTGGCACTGGCGCGATCAAGGAGAGACACCATGGAACGACGATATCCCGGACGACCGGGCGGCCGCGGCGGCGCGCCCGACTGGCAGGAACGCAACGAACGCGCGTACCGGGGCGTGGGGCGCGGGATCCCGGACGACCCGTCGCTGCGGCCCGACGAAGACTATGAATCCGCGTACCGGCGCTTCGCGAGCGAAGACGTCGGCCCCGAAGACTGGGGCAGCGAATGGAGCGAACGCTCGGCGCGCTCGGCGGCCGAGCGCGGCCGTGGGTCCGGCGACTGGCATGGCGGGCCCGGCGGCCCGCGCGATCCGGCGTGGGAGGCCCAGCGCGGCCAAAGCCATTCCGGGCAGCGTTCCGAGGGTGGCCCCGCACGTGACACGCGCTACGGCGGCGGCCAGCCCCAATACCGCGGCCATCACCGGATGGGCTGGTACGGCGGCGAACGAGAGTACGACCCGCGGGATTCGCGGTATCAACGCGACCCGCGCGACCCGCGAGATGCACGCGACCCACGCGACCCACGCGATCCACGCGGTCAGCGTCGCGCCGACGCACCGGATCTGTCGCGTTTCGGCGGCGATCCGGAACGCGAGGCGCTGCGCTACCGGCGCGGGCCGAAGGGTTATACGCGCTCGGACGAGCGGATTCGCGAGGACGTGTGCGAGCGGCTCGCGCACGCGCTGGAAATCGACGTGAGCGACGTCACCGTGCAGGTGAGCGAAGGCCGCGTCGAGCTGGACGGCACCGTGCCGGCCCGCTGGATGAAGCACGACATCGAGGATATCGCCGACGACTGCACGGGCGTGCGCGACGTCGAGAACCGCGTGCGCGTGCGCCGCGACGGCGAGCACGACACGGGGATGGTGCTGCATCCGGCACAGCGCACGGTCACGCCGACGCAACCGCCTGCGCGCGATCCCGAGCCGGGCAGCGGTGCCGGCTCCAGTTCAGGCTCGAGTTCAGGCGCCGGCGCCAGGCCCGGCGGCGGTTCCGCGTCCAGCTCCGTCCCCGGCTTCGGCGCCAGTTCAGGTTCGGGCTCCGGCTTCGGCTCCAGCTCAGCTTCGGGCACAGGCTCCGGCTTGGGCTCCAGTTCAGGTGCGGGTGCAGGGTCCGGCTCCGGCTCCAGTTCAGGTACAGGTGCCGGTGCAGGCTCCGGCCAGGACCGCGATCGCGAACCGCGCCATTGACGGCCGATGCGCGGGACGACCCGACCTCGAGCGCAGGCATCGCGCGCATGACGACCGGCACTGACGACACGTCGCGCGAAGACCGCGACGCGCGCGACGATCGCGACGACCGCCGCAATCGCCGCAATCGCCGCCCCCGCACCGGACGCGGCCTGCGGCGGCGCATCGCCGTCGAGCTGTGGCGCGCGATCTGGCATTACCGCGCGCGCGTGCTCGGGGCGATCGCGCTGCTGGTCTGCGCGAAGGCGGCGGCCGTATCGGTGCCGCTGCTGCTCAAGGACATCGTCGACGGGCTCGGCCGCGCGGCCGGCCAGCCGATCGCGCTGCCGGTGCTGCTGCTGTTCGCGTATGCGGTCGTGCGCTTCGCAGCGAACGCGCTGAACGAAGTGCGCGACATGACCTTCGTGCAAGTTACGCAGCACACGGTCGCGTCGTTTACCGTCCGCACGTTCGGTCACTTGCACCGGCTCGGCGCGCGCTTTCATTCGCAGCGCGAGACGGGCGCGGTGGTGCGCGACCTCGAAAAAGGCACGGCCGGCATCGGCTACCTGCTCGGCGTCGCGGTGTTCACCGTCGTGCCGACCGCGCTCGAGATCGGCTCGGTGCTGGTGATCGTGGTCGTCAAGTACGGCGGCGGCTTCACCGGCATCATCTTCGTCACGTTCGCCGTCTATGCGGCCTATACGGTCGTGTTCACACGCCGGCGGATGCGCTATCAGCGGCGCGTGAACGCGCTGGAAGCCGAATCGAATGCGCGCGTGGTCGACAGCCTGCTGAACGTCGACACCGTCAAGTACTTCGCGCGCGAGGACGTCGAACGCGACCGGCTCGACCGCGTGCTCGACGAATGGCGCGAAGCCGGCGTCGACAACCAGTACGCGCTGTCGACGCTGCACATCGGGCAGAGCGCGTGCATTGGCGCGGGCATCGCGGCGGTGATGCTGCTCGCGGGCCAGTACGTCGCGCGCGGCACGATGACGGTCGGCGACCTCGTGCTGATCAACGCGTACATCATCCAGATCAGCCTGCCGCTGAACGCGCTCGGCTTCGTGTTCCGCGAGGCGAACGACGCGATGACCAACATCGAGCGCCTGTTCGGGCTGCTGGACGCGCGCGGCAAGCCGGGCGAGGACGGCGACGCGCCCGGCGCGCAGCCGCTGGTGGTGCGCGGCGGCGCGATCGAGTTCGCGCATGTCGACTTCAGCTACGAGCCGAGCCGGCAGATCCTGTGGGACGTGTCGTTTCGCGTCGAACCCGGGCAGTCGGTCGCGGTGGTCGGCGGCAGCGGCTCGGGGAAGTCGACGCTCGCGCGGCTGCTGTTCCGGCTGTACCAGCCCGATGCGGGCACGATCCGGATCGACGGGCAGGACCTGCGCCTCGTCACCGAGCGCAGCCTGCGCGACGCGCTCGGCATCGTGCCGCAGGACACCATCCTGTTCAACGACACGCTCGCCTACAACATCGCGTACGGCAAGCGTGACGCGACGCGCGGCGAAGTGATCGCGGCCGCGCGCAGCGCGCAGCTCGACGCGTTCATCGAACGGCTGCCCGACGCGTACGACACGCGCGTCGGCGAGCGCGGCGTGCGGCTGTCGGGCGGCGAGCGGCAGCGCGTCGCGATCGCGCGCGCGCTGCTGAAGGCGCCGCCGATCGTCGTGTTCGACGAGGCCACGTCGGCGCTCGACACGCGCTCGGAGCGCGCGATCCAGCAGGAGCTGACGCGCGTCGCGCAGCACCGCACGAGCCTGATCATCGCGCACCGGCTGTCGACGATCGCCGATGCGGACCGGATCCTGGTGATGGAGTACGGCCGGCTCGTCGAACAGGGCTCGCACGAGGCGCTGCTGGCCGCCGGCGGCGTGTACGCGCAGATGTGGTCGTTGCAGGCCCAGCAGCGCGAACTGGAGCGCACCGAAGCGAAGTTCGCGCGCCAGCCGGTGCGGATCAACCCGCTCGTGTCGCAGGTGCTCGACTCGCTGGCTGACGCGGCCGCGCAGCGCGGCGTGCCGGTGTTTCGTCATTTGTCGGACGAAGACCTGGTCGTGAAGGCCGACCCGGCCGCGCTGCGGCGCTTCGTGTGGGCGCTGTGCCGCGCCGGCGTCGATGCGGGCGGCGGCGGTCAGGTCGAGGTGCACACCGCGCGCCACGACCCCGAGGCGCGGATCACGATCACCTGTGCGGGCGTCGACGCGCCCGAGCTGTCGCTGGTCGATCTCGAACACCTGCAGACCGCGATCGAGGACGCGGGCGGCTATGTCGTGCGCGAACGCAACGACATCGGCGTGACGCTGCACCTGTCGCTCCCGGTATGCGCGGTGGCACCGGCGTCGATGCAACCCGCGGACGCCATGCCGGATCCGGGCGCGGGAGCCGGCCCGGATCCCGGTTCGGCCCACGACACGAAACCGCTCGACGGCGTGCGCATCGCGTGCGTCGACGACCACGACGAGGCGCGCGAAGCGCTGACCGAGCTGCTGAAGGCGGCTGGCGCGGACGTGCAGGCCTACGCGTCCGGGCAGGCGCTGCTCGACGATCTGTCGCGCATGCGCCGCGCGGACTGGCCGGCGCTGCTCGTATGCGACATCGACCTCGGCGACGACGAGGAAGACGGCTACACGGTGATGAGCCGCGTACGCCGGCTCGACGCCGACCGGCCGCGCGGCGAGCGTGCGCCGCTCGAAGCGCTCGCGCTGTCCGGCCATGCGCGCGAGCGCGACCGCACGCGCGCGGTCGAAGCCGGTTTCCATGCGTACCTGACCAAGCCCGCGGTAGCGGCCGACCTGATCGCGGCGCTGCGCGCGCTCGCGTTTTCCTCTGGAGAGATCCATGCCCAACGTTCTGAAACCGACGACACCCGCAGCCCTGACCGAGCGCCGCGGCGGTAGCGCGTTCGCCGATCGCCAGGCGGCGGTCGCCGCCGTCGAGCTGCTGCTGCCGACGCTGTCCGCCGCGTTGCAGAGCGACTTCGTCGGCGACAGCGGCTGCCTGCACATCGTGATCATGGACCCGGCGCTCGGGCCGCGCGATGCGGCGTTCGAGGACGCGATCCTCTACGAATTCTCGCTGCCCGACCCGAAGGACTGGGACGCCGACTATCGCGCGTATGCGCGCGCGAAGGCGCGGCTGTCGTGGGAAACCGGCCGCGACGGCCACGTGATACAGGCGCTCGAGCCGTACCGGCTGCGCGCGGGCGACACCAACCTGTGGGGCGCCGTCGCGCAGCACGGGATCGTGGTGGGCGTGTCGGGCGCGCAGCCGTGGTTCGACGAGGCGTTCGCCGGCTGCATCGCGCACTGCCTGCGCGCGCTCGCGAAGCACCGCGCGCAGGCGACGCCGGACGGCCTCGCGATCTGAGCGCAGCCGACCCGGCACGTTTTTACAGGAACTTATAAAAAAGCCAGCGCCGGCGCGCGACGGCTCGACACCGCCACGGTACGCGCAGACGGGCACGGTTCTCGCTGTACCTCTCCTGCCGACGCTTGTCCAGACAAGCGTTCCCGCCACGATTCTTTGCACGCCGACAGGAGGTGTACGTGAACGCGACCCAGGATTCAGCCCTAGCGCCGCTCGCCGGCCGCACCGCACTCGTGACGGGGGGCGGCCGCGGTCTTGGCGAGGCCATCTGCGAGGAGCTCGCGCAGCACGGCGCGCACGTGATCGTCGCCGATCTCGACGGCGATCGCGCGACGGCGGTCGCGCAACGCCTCGAGCGGCATGGCGGGCAGGCGGTCGGACGGCCGCTCGACGTGCGCGACGAGGCGTCGGTGCTGCAGGTGATCCAGGATGCGCGCGAAGCGCTCGGCGATATCGACGTGGTGGTGAACAACGCGGCGATCGACGTGACCGCGCCGATCGACGACGTGAGCGTCGCGGCGTGGCAGCAGGTGATGATGACGAACCTGTTCGGCCCGTACCTGATATGCCACGCGGTCGTGCCGATGATGAAGGCGCGCGGCCGCGGCCACATCGTCAACATCGCGTCGACCGCGGCGAAGCGCGCGTGGCCGAATGCGTCCGCGTATCACGCGACGAAGTGGGGCCTCCTCGGGCTGTCGCATGCGCTGCATGCGGAATTGCGCCCGGCCGGCGTGAGCGTGTCGGCGATCGTCGCGGGCGGGATGCGCACGCCGTTCCTGCTCGACCGCTTCCCCGACATCGACGAGGACACGCTGCAGCCGCCGGAGCACGTCGCGGCCGCCGTGCGTTTCGTGCTCACGCAGCCGCCCGGCACGGTCGTGCCGGAAGTGATGGTGCTGCCGATGAAGGAGACATCATGGCCCTGAAGCGCGAACGGCGGCTACCCGGCGCCGTGCTGCTCGACAAGGACGGCACGCTGCTCGTCGACGTGCCGTACAACGTCGATCCGGCGCGCATGCAGCTCGCGCCGGGCGCCGCGCGCGCGCTGCGCACGCTCGGCGCGATGGGCATGCCGATCGCCGTGGTGTCGAACCAGCCGGGCGTCGCGCTCGGCCGCTTTACCGAAAAAGAGCTTGGCGCGGTCCGCCAGCGTCTCGCCGAGCTGTTCGAAGCGAACGGCGCGACGCTGGCGGATTTTTTTTACTGCCCGCACCACCCGGCCGGCAGCGTGCCGCGCTACAGCTGTGACTGCGTGTGCCGCAAGCCGCGCCCGGGCATGGTGCGGCGCGCGCTCGCCACGCTCGGCGCCGTCGCCGAGTGGAGCTGGATGATCGGCGACATTCTCGACGACGTCGAAGCCGGCCGCGGCGCACGCTGCACCACGATCCTCGTCGACCGCGGCAACGAGACCGAATGGCGGCTCGATGCCGCGCGCACCCCGCACCACGTCGTCGATCGCATCGATGTCGCCGCCGACATCGTCATGCGCGAGGCCGCGCGTCGCCACGGACTGTGGGTGCGGCGATGAGCGCCGCCTGGGATCGTGCGCGCCGCATCCTGTGCGTGCGGCTCGACAGCCTTGGCGACGTGCTGATGACGACGCCCGCGCTGCGTGCGCTGAAGGAGAGCGGCAGCGGCCGCCGGCTCACGTTGCTGACGTCGCGCACCGGCGCCGCGCTGACCCAGCACCTGCCGATGGTCGACGACGTGTGGACCTACGACGCGCCGTGGGTCAAGCATCCGGACGCGCGCGGCGATCCGGTCGCCGATCTCGACATGATCGACCAGCTGCTGTCGGGCCGCTTCGACGCGGCCGTGATCTTCACCGTCTACAGCCAGAGCCCGCTGCCGGCCGCGATGATGTGCTGGCTCGCCGGCATCCCGTTGCGGCTCGCGCATTGCCGCGAGAATCCTTACGAACTGTTGACCGACCGCGTGCCGGAAACCGAGCCCGACCAGCACGTGCGCCACGAGGTCGCGCGCCAGCTCGCGCTGGTGCGCGCGGTCGGCGCGAAGACGTCCGACTGGCGCATGGCGTTCGAGCCGGGCGACGCCGCGCGGCGCGCGGTGCACGGGCGGCTGCGCGCG
>NZ_JAPVQY010000009.1:46118-197015 GCF_027257875.1 Burkholderia sp. IMCC1007 | reverse complement strand
CGGCGCGGCCCGCCGCGACCCGGCCCGCCGCGACCCGGCGCGACCGGCCGCCGAACTGCCGGACTGCCGGCGCGACGTACGCAAGCGGCGGTGCCGCGAGCCACAGCGCGCGCCCGCGGCCGACATGCCGAGCACCCATCGGACGCGCGACTCAACGACTTGCCTGTCGTAAGGAGCGAGGCCGCACCTGCGCATCGCCACGCAGGTGCAGCCCGTCAGTACCCGCTCTGGCTATCAATGCTCGACATGCGTGCCCCGCACGGTCGCATCGCCCGGCTGCGCGGCGACTTCGAGCAGCCAGTCCGCCGTCGCCTCCGGAATCGTGACCGGCAGCATGTGCCCGCCTTCGACGACCTTCAGCCGCACGCGCGCGGACTTCTTCGCGAGCGCCTCGCCGTGGTCGCGCCAGTTGAGGATCGGATCGGCGCGGCCGTACAGCACGTCGACCGGCAACGACAGTTCCGCGTAGCGTCGCTCCATCGCGGGGAGGTCGACGGGCGCCGACAGCAAGTCCGTCGCCGTCGCGTAGAACACGTGCGGGCGCAGCCCGAGCAGGCCGCCGCCCTTGACCGGGAAGTCGCGCGGCACGGCTTCCGGCGCGAACACCTGCTGGACGGCCTTGCGGCCCGTCAGGATCGTCAGCGGGATCGCGAAGGTCCACGACACGAAGCGGCGCACCAGCGGCGACGGCAGCATCAGCGGCTTGAACGGCCCCGGCGGCTCGGTCTGCTCGTGCGACAGCGGCGCGATCAGCGCGAGCCGGCTCACGCGCTCCGGATGGTTGAGGCCGACGGCGAGCGCGATCGCGCCGCCGAGCGAGTGACCGACGAGCACGGGCCGGTCGAGCTTCAGCACGTCGATGAACGCGGCGATGGTGCGGGCCTGCGCGAACACGTTCGCCTGCGAGCCGGCGCCGCGCAGCGAGCGGCCGGCGCCGGGCCGGTCGACGAGGATCACGCGATGCCGCTGCGCGAGCCGCGCGAGCGGCAGGTACGCGAAGTTGCGCAACTGGCCGGCGAGCCCGTGCACGAACACGAGCGGCGGGCCGCTGCCGTACTCGACGTAGTGCAGGCGGTCGCCGTCGACGTCGACGAAGCGGCCCTCGGGCGGAAACGCGCGCGTCACGCGGCTCGCGACGTAACCGGAAAACAGCGCGAGCGCGGCGAGCACCGCGATGGCGCCGAGCAGCGCGTTCAGGATCAGATGGAGCGTATGGCTCATGTCGGCCTCAGCGGGTTTCGAGTACGGGTTCGGCAACCGGCGCGGCGGCCGGGCCGGCTTGCGCGCGGCGTTCGAACTGCATCGCCGAATCGGCGAGTCCGCTGAACTTCAGCGATGCGAGATCGAGCACGTAGTTCTGATGGAATTTCCATGGCTTGCGGTGGCCCTGCTTCGGCAGGATGCCGGCTGCGCGCTGGATGTAGCCGGAGCTCAGGTTCACGGCCGGCACGTCGCCGAGATCGCCGGCGCCGAGCCGCGGCACGCACGTGTCGTAGCCGTGCGCACGCATGTGGTTCAGCAGCCGGCACACGTAGCGCGAGATCAGCTCGGCCTTCAGCGTCCACGACGCGTTCGTGTAGCCGAACGACGACGCGAGGTTCGGCACGTCGCTGTACATCATTCCTTTATAGGACACCGTCTGCGGCAAGTCGACCGCGCGGCCGTCCACCGTCACGCGCGCGCCGCCGAGCAGCTTCACCTTCAGCCCGGTGGCCGTGACGATCACGTCGGCGTCGAGCTGCTCGCCGCTTTTCAGCTTCAGGCCGGTCGGCGTGAAGCGCTCGATCTCGTCGGTGACGATCGACGCGCGGCCCGCGCGGATCGCCTTGAACAGGTCGCCGTTCGGCACGAGACACACGCGCTGGTCCCACGGCATGTAGCGCGGCGTCAGGTGCTTCGCGACGTCGAAGTCGGCACCGAGTTGCTTCGCGGCCGCGCGGATGATGAACCGCTTGGTGCGCGCGGGCTTGCGGCGCGACACGTTGTACAGGTACATCGTCAGCAACACATTCTTCACGCGCACGAGCCGGTGCGCGAGCTTCGACGGCAGCACGCGGCGCAACGCGTTCGCGATCTTGTCGCGCACCGGCAGCGACACGATGTAGGTCGGCGAGCGCTGCAGCATCGTCACGTGCTGCGCGTCGGCCGCCATCGACGGCACCAGCGTGACGGCCGTCGCGCCGCTGCCGATCACGACGACGCGCCGGTTCGCGTACGACAGGTCCTTCGGCCAGTGCTGCGGATGCACGATACGGCCTTCGAACGATTCCATGCCGGCCCAGTCGGGCAGGTAGCCGCCGTCGTAGTCGTAGTAGCCGCTGCACATGTAGAGGAAGCGGCACGTATAGACGAGCGTGTCGCGCGTGCCGTCGTGCGCGCGCTCGACGCGCACCGTCCAGCGCGCGCGGTTCGAATCCCAGTCGGCCGCGACGACTTTCTGGCCGTAGCGGATCGTCTTGTCGATGCCGTACGTGCGCGCGGTGTCGCGAATGTAGTCGAGGATCGTCTGGCCGTCGGAGATCGCCTTGTCGCTGTGCCACGGGCGGAAGCTGTAGCCGAGCGTGAACATGTCGGAATCCGAACGAATGCCGGGATAGCGGAACAGGTCCCAGGTGCCGCCGATCGCATCGCGCGCCTCGACGATCGCGACGCTCGCATGCGGGCAGCGCTTCTTCAGGTGATACGCGGCGCCGATGCCGGACAGGCCGGCGCCGACGATCAGCACGTCGAGGTCGCGGCTGTCGCCGCGGGCGGGCGGCGCATCGCGCCGGTCGGTCGTCGTCGAGGTCATGCGGGGTCCTTGGTCGGCGTGGTCGGGCGCGCGGCCGGGGGATGCGCGCGTTCGAGGTTGCGTGTGCGGGCGCGGCGCACGTGGCGCAGCATCAGCCGCTGATAGCCGGCGCCGAGCAGGCGCGCGAGCTTGTCGAGACGACGCGCATCGGCGCCCACCAGCACGCGGCGCGCGTTGCGCTCGACGCCGGCGAGGATCTGCCGTGCGGCATCGTCGGCCGTCGTCGCGTTGATCAGCCGGTTTGCCTGGCGGCGATGGGTCGCTTCGTCCTGGCCGGTGAGCGCATGGATGCTGGTGTCGACGCGGCTTGCATCGACGATGTTGGTCGCGACGCCGCCCGGATGCACGCAGGTCGCGCTCACCGGTGCGCCGTCGAGCTCGAGTTCCATGCGCAGCGCTTCGGTGAAGCCGCGCACCGCGAACTTGGTCGCGTTGTACGCGCTTTGCGTCGGCATCGCGATCAGCCCGAACAGGCTCGACGTGTTGATCACATGCCCGTCGCCCGACGCGCGCAGATGCGGCAGGAACGCCTGCGTGCCATGCACGACGCCCCAGAAGTTGATGCCGACGATCCATTCGAGATCGGCGATGCGCGCGGTCTCGGCGCTCGCGGCCAGCGACACGCCCGCATTGTTGAAGATCAGGTTGACCTTGCCGTGTTCCGCGCGCACGAAATCGGCCCACGCGAACACCGCGTCGCGATCGGCGACGTCGAGCCGCCGCGTGCTCGCGCGCACGCCGTGCTTCGCGCATGCGGCCGCCGTGCCGGCGAGCCCGACGTCGTTGACGTCGGCGAGCGCGACCTCGCAGCCGCGCCGCGCGAGCTCGACCGCGAGGCTGCGGCCCATGCCCGAACCGGCGCCGGTGATCGCGGCGACCTTGCCGGAAAAGCCCTTCATTCGTCGTCCTCCCGTGCCGCTTGCGCTGTACCGGCGGCGCATCTATTGTGGTGTTGATCGTCACCACTTTAGTTTTCGGGTGTCCTGATGTCAAATAGCGGAATGGAGAAAGCACTCGAAACGGAAAAAAGGGGCCGGTCGTATGGCGGCGTGGCGCCCGAGGTACGGGCCGCCGAGCGGCGCGACGCGTTGATTCGCGCGGCGACGCGCGTGTTCGGCACGGTGGGTTTTCGCAAGGCGACCGTGCGGTCGATCTGTCAGGAGGCGAAGCTCAACGACCGCTATTTCTACGCGGCGTTCGACAGCACCGAGGATCTGCTGCGCTGCACCTATCTGCATCACGCGCAGCAGCTGCACGACGCGGTCGCGCGCGCGGTGGCCGAGCGCGGCGGCGATCTGCGCGAGAGTGTCGACGCGGGGCTCGCCGCATTCTTCGGTTTCCTGCGCGATCCATGCGCGGCGCGCGTGCTGCTGCTCGAAGTGATGGGCGTGAGCGCGGATACCGACATGACCTATCAGCGGATGCTGCTCGACTTCGGCAAGCTGATCATGGCGATCGGCGCGTCGCGCGAGGCCGTGACGCCGGCGGAGCGCACCGAGCAGCGGCTGATCGGGCTCGCGCTCGTCGGCGCGATGACGAACGTCGGCGCGGCGTGGCTGCTCACCGGTTATCGCGACCCGGAGGCGCAGATGGTCGCGAGCTGCAGGAAGGTGTTGCTGGGGACGTTGGGCGAAGCGGGCGGGTAAGGACGTGGGGATCGGACGACTATCCTCGCCTCGCGCAAGACCTGAAGTCGTTGCTCGTGAGACGACTCATGCACGCGTATTGAGCGCTGACCTTCACGTTTCTTCTTTTTGCTACTTCGACCGCGACCGCCGTGTCATCGGTGCGGCCGGAGTTTCCCCGAGCTTCGCCTTCATCGCATCGATGAACGCCCGCACCTTCGGCGACGGCAGTCGCGTCGACGGATACACCGCATGGATCCCGGCCGGCGCCGAGCGCCACGCGGGCAGCAGCCGCACGAGCCGGCCGGCGGCGACGTCGTCCGCGGTCGAGAAATCCGTCAGCAGCCCGAAGCCGCCACCCGCGAGCACGATCGCGCGGCACGCGGTCGCGGTGTTCGACACGACCGGCGCGACACAGCGCACCGCCGCATGGCCGTCGCGTGCATGGTCGAGCTCGATCGTATGCGGGCGCGGCAGCGTCGACAGCATCACGAACGGCAGCGCGGCCAGCGCGTCCGGTTCGCGCGGCAGCCCGTGGCGCGCGACGAACGCCGGGCTCGCGACCAGCCATTTCTCATACTCGCCCAACTGCACCGCGCGGTAGTTCGAATCCGCGAGGCGGCCGATGCGGATCGCGACGTCGAGGTTGTCGGCGACGAGATCGACGACGCGGTCGTTCGCAATCAGCTCGACGTCGAGCCCCGGATGCGCGTCGCGCAGCGCGACGACGGCCGGCGCGACGACCAGCGCGCCATAGTCGATCGGCACGCTCACGCGCAGCGTGCCGCGCAGCGGCCCCGCGTCGGACGACACCGCGTCGAGCGCGCTTTCGGTCGCGCGTACGATCTCGCGACACGCGTCGTAGAACACGCGTCCGGCATCGGTCACGCTCAGCCGCCGCGTCGTGCGCACCAGCAGATTCGCGCCGACCTCGGATTCGAGGCGCTGCATGTGCGTGCTGACGACCGTCTTCGCGAGGCCGAGCCGCTCGGCCGCGGCCGTCAGCGAGCCGGCGTCGACCACCGCGACGAAGATCGCCAGCCGGTTCAGGTTCACGTCGCGCAGATCAGCCATCGTCGATTGTCCTATGAAAGCGGAGAATGTTTCCGCGATTATCCGTCTTCTGGCGACGAACGGCGAGCGCTACGCTGGAGCCGTTCGTCGCCGATCCCCGGCGGCGCGAGATTCCGGAGTGTTTCCATGTCTGCCGCCAGCAAGCCCGCCTCGCCCATTCGCGTCTATTCGTTCCTGTTGTCCGGGCACGCGCACCGTGTCCGGTTGTTCCTGTCGCTGCTCGGGCTGCCGTCCAGGACCATCGACGTCGATCTCGCGGCCGGCGCGCAGCGCGAACCGGCGTTTCTCGCGCTCAATCCGCTCGGGCAGGTGCCGGTGATCGACGACGACGGCACCGTGATCGCCGATTCGAACGCGATCCTCGTGTATCTCGCGAAGCGCTACGGGGACGCGCACTGGCTGCCCGACGATCCGGTCGGCGCGGCGGTCGTGCAGCGCTGGCTGTCGTACGCGGCCGGCCCGATCGCGTCCGGTCCCGCGGCCGCACGGCTCGTGACCGTGTTCGGCGCACAGCTCGACGCGGAAGCGGCCAAGCGCACGGCCGCGAAGGTGCTTGACGTGATCGATCGCGAGCTGGCCGGCAAGCCGTTCGCGGCCGGCGCGCAGCCGACGATCGCGGACATCGCCGCGTACACGTACATCGCGCACGCACCGGAAGGCGGCGTGTCGCTCGAACCGTATCCGCACGTGCGCGCGTGGCTCGCGCGTATCGAGGCGTTGCCGGGCTTCGTCGCGATGCCGGCGACGCGCGCGGGCCTGCTCGCCGCTTGACGGTCACTGCCACCGCGCTTGTTCAGGAGAACATGATGAATGCGCCGACCGCCGTCGTACCGGGCTGGGAACTCGACACCGCACCATTCCACGCGGGCGAGCTTGCCGTGCAGCAGCGCGCAGGCGTGACGGACGCGGCGAGCGCGGCCGGCCGGCGCGGGATCCGGCGCTTCATGCCGGACCAGCACCGGACGTTTTTCGCGCAACTGCCGTTTTTCGTGCTTGGCGGCGTCGATGCGAGCGGCCAGCCGTGGGCGACGTTGCGGGTCGGTGCGCCGGGTTTCGTCACGTCGCCGGACGCCCGGACGCTGCGCATCGCGGCGCGCGCGCTGCCGGGCGATCCGCTGGCCGGCGCGTGGCGGCCGGGCGCGCCGCTCGGCGGGCTCGGGATCGAATTCGATACGCGCCGGCGCAATCGCGTGAACGGCGTCGTGCGCGCGATCGATGGCGATGCGTTGACGATCGCGGTCGAGCAGAGCTTCGGCAACTGCGCGAAGTACATCCAGGGCCGCAAGCCGACGTTTGTCGGGGACGAGGTTGGTGCAGCGGCCGAGGTGGTTGAATCCGACGTATCGGACGTATCCAGCGTGTCCAACGCATCCAACGCATCCAACGCATCCAATACATCCAATCCATCCGATGCATCCGGCGTATCCCACGTATCGGGCGCATCCGACATATCTAACCGGCTGAGCGACGCGGACCGCGCGCTGCTCGCGCAGGCCGATACGTTCTTCGTCGCGAGTGCGAACACGTCGGTGGATGCGGGTTCCGCGCGCGGCGCGGACGTGTCGCATCGCGGCGGGATGCCGGGCTTCGTGCGCGTCGACGATGCGCATACGCTGACGACGCCGGATTTCAGCGGCAACCGCTTCTTCAACACGCTCGGCAACCTGCAGCACGATCCGCGCGCGGGATTGTTGTTCGTCGATTTCGACAGCGGCGATTTGCTCTACGTCGCCGCCGATGCTGAGATCGTATGGGACGGCCCGCTCGTCGCGTCCTTCGCCGGCGCGCAGCGCGTCGTGCGGTTTCATGTACGCGAAGTGCGGCGCACGCGGCGCGTACTGCCGTTCCGGTGGTCGGCGGTCGAGCCCGCGCCGCAGTTTGCGGCGATGGCGATAGCAGCGGCGTCGGGTGGCGCGGCGGCAACGGCCCGGCCGGCGCTCTCCGCGGCCACACCTACCCCAGCGCCCGCATGGCGGTCGCTGCGCATCACGAAGATCGTCGACGAAGCGCGCGCGATTCGTTCGTTCCATTTCGAACCGGCCGACGGCGACGCGTTGCCCGCATACGAAGCCGGACAACATCTGACGCTGCGGGTCGCGGTCCCCGGCGACGATGCGCCGACGATCCGCAGCTACACGCTCTCCGATGCGCCCGGCGGCGCGGATTACCGGATCACCGTGAAGCGGGAAGGGCGCGTGTCGACATGGCTGCACGACCACGCGCGGGCCGGCATGACGCTCGACGCGCAGATGCCGCGCGGCCGTTTCACGTTCGACGTCGCGAGCCCGCGCCCGGCCGTGCTGGTGTCGGCCGGTATCGGCATCACGCCGATGATCGCGATGCTGCGCCGCGCGCTTGCCGACGATGCGCCGTCGCGCCGCGTGGTGTTCGTGCACGGCGCACGCGATACGGCGGACCGGCCGTTCGCCGCGGCGCTGACACGCATCGCGGACACCGACGCACGCGTCGCGCTGCACTGGTTCGACAGCCAGCCGCAACGCGACGGCGCGGCGCGACCGGGCCGCATCGACATCGCGCAACTGAAGCGGATCCTGCCGTTTGACGACTACGACTTCTATCTGTGCGGGCCGTCCGCGTTCATGCGCGATTTGTATGAAGGACTGCGCGCGCTGAACGTGCCGGACGAGCGTATCCGCTTCGAGGCGTTCGGGCCGTCGAGCGTCGCGCGCAGCACGGCCCGCGCGGCAGCGGCGTCGCCGGCACCGAGCGTACCCGTCGTGTTTCGCCGCTCGGCGCGCGATGCCGGATGGACGCCCGCCGACGGCACGCTGCTCGAATTCGCCGAAGGGCAACGCGTGGCGGTGCCGTCGGAATGCCGGTCCGGATCATGCGGCACGTGCGCGACGCGCGTGCTGTCCGGCGCGGTCGACTATGTGCAGGCGCACGATGCATCGGTCGGCCCGGGCTGCGCGCTGCTGTGCGTCGCGCAGCCGGCGCAAGGGGCCGCGGAGCCGCTCGTGCTCGATCTCTGACGCGCGCGCCGCCGCGGTGCTGCGCCCATGCGACACGCGGTCGCACAGCCCGTGCTGCGCAAAAACCGTGCGCAACTGCTTCTTTTTTCGGACGCCTGTCGGATCGACGATAGCGTCAACCGATAGAGGAAAGGAGCAACATCATGAAACTGTTCAGCATGATCCGCCTGGTTCTGTGGAGTTTCTTCGGCGTACGCAACAGCAAGGCGCACGCGACCGATCTCGCGAACGCCAACTTCACGATGCTGCCGTTCGTCGCGATCGTGCTCGCGGTGCTGATCGGTGCTGTGATCTACGGCGTCGTGCATCTGGTCGTCGATCCGACGGTGACGATGCAGGGGTTCTGAGCGCCGCGTGCCGCACCGGTGCGCGGCACGGCATGCAACACGCACGCTCAGAACGTATGATTCAGCGCCACGCGCGCGACGATCTGGTGCCCGTTCGACGACGCACCGGGCGAACCCGGCACGAGCGCGCCATCGAGCGGCGTGCCGGTCGCGCTGCCGCCCACCAGTTGATACGCGACCTGCGTGTAGACCGACGTGCGCTTCGACAGCAGGTACTGCGCCGTCGCGCCGAACTGGTTCCAGTGCAGCGACGACTTCACGCCGGCCTGATCGAGACCGCCGCGCGTGTACGTGTACATGCCGCCGACCAGAAACGACGGCGTGACGTTGTACTTCGCGTTGACTTCGATGTTGTCGAACGTGAGCCGCGCATTCGCGAGGCCGAGGCTGCCCGCATACAGCGACGCATCCGGGTGCCCGACGTTCACGTGCGAATACACGGCGCCGAGCGTCGCGGCGCCGATTCCGTAGTTCACGCCGATCCCGTAGATCTTCTGGTTGCCCGCGACGAAATCCGTGTCGTCCGGCGTCAGTGCGCCGCCCGCCGTGGTGCCGGGATTCGACATGTTCTCGTAGACGGCGGCGACCGACAGCGTCTGGTACGTGTAGTTCAGGCCGACGCCGAGCATCCGGTTCTGCGCGAAGCCGCCGGCGAGATTGCTCAATGCATACATCACAGTGCCCGAGAACCCTCCGACCACGGGGCTCGTGTACTTCACCGCGTTGTTCGCATGGAACGACGCGTCGGTGTTGTCGTTGTCGAGCGGATGCGAGAACAGGAAGCCGGCCCAGCTTCCGTTCGCGGTCAGCGGCCCGATCGTATCGGAGACGCTATCGAACTGGCGGCCGAGCGTCAGCGTGCCGAGCCGCGCGGACTGCAGCCCGACATACGACTGGAAGCCGAACAGGCGGTTGCCGTAGCCGAGCTGGCCGCTTTCCACCGCGAAGCCGCTTTCCAGGTCGAAGATCGCGTGCAGCCCGCCGCCGAGATCCTCGTCGCCCTTGATGCCCCAGCGGCTGGTCGAGAGATCGCCGCTCGCCATCTGCCATGACGACTTCCCGCCGACATTGTTCGTGTAGTTGATGCCTTCGTCGAGCACACCGAACAGCAGGACGGAGCTTTGTGCATGCGCGTTCGCGCAACCGATCAGGAATCCTGCCGACAGGATGAAGGGTAGTTTTTTCATGTGGAATGCGGGCTAGAAAGATGAAACGGTCGATGGTCGGTCGCGCGGCGTGTGCGGCGCTTGACCTTCGATAAGCAGATGGCATGCCATCACCGGTTTCAAGACCGCGATGCGCGGGCTGCGTTCCATTTCATTGAGCGGTGCGGTCGATTCGTGCGGGATCGCGTATCAATCGCGTAGCAATTCGCATCGCGTGTCGCATGTCGCGTCTCAACTTGAGACGCGACATGCGACGCAGAAGAAGCGTCCGCGCGAAAACGCGCATGCGGCGACCCGAGCATCGCGGCATGCAGGCACGACGAGGTGGGGGGACAGAGAAAGAGCGCGCGTTACGCGCGCGAGAACGGATAACCCTGCGTTTCGAGCCAGCGCCGCACGAGCGCGGCTTGCTGCGGCGCGAACTGCGCCAGCACCTGCGCGGCCGGCTGGTCGCGCAGCGCGGCGACGATCGGCGCGAGCGCGATGCCTTGCAGATGCCAGATTCCGAGCGGCTGGTCGGGGCTCGTGACGACGTCGGCTTCGGCGATCGTATCGCCTTCGATCACGGGCGCACGCTCGATCGCGAGCGCGTCGAAATCGGGCGCGCGATGCGACGGCGCATCGTCGGGCCACGCGCGGCGCGCCCGCCAGAACGGTCGATCGGTCCATTGCGTGTCGAGCGCGTAGAAGTCGCGGCCGATCCGCGCGAAACGCATGAACAGCGCGGTGATGCGCCGCTCGTGAAAGCGCAGCGCGAGTGCCGCGCGCTCCGGATGCGCGAGCAACGTATGGATGACGGCCGGCGCCTGCAGCGCGGATGACAGCGACTGGAAGATTCC
Organism: Burkholderia sp. IMCC1007; assembly: GCF_027257875.1. Lineage (GTDB taxonomy): Bacteria > Pseudomonadota > Gammaproteobacteria > Burkholderiales > Burkholderiaceae > Burkholderia. Next base: position 186,180 of record NZ_JAPVQY010000009.1, on the reverse strand, counting down.
GTTGCCGGACAACGGATCGACGGCCATTGCCGCGTCGCCGATACGCAGCCAGTTCGTGCCGCCCGTGTCGCCGCACAGCGTCGCGCTACTGGTGCGTGCAAACACGCGCGCATCGTCCCCGGCCTCGTTCCCGAAGAAGTCGCGTGCGAGCGGCGTGTGCCGCAGCGTCGCACACCACGCGGGCAGCGCGTCGCGCGGCGGCAGCGTCGCGGTCGCGACGTCGAGCGTCGCCTGCCAGTAGCAGCGGCCGTCGGGCAGGCGCGCCATCCACGCCCAGCCGTCGGGCAGGCTCTCGACTGCCGATGCCGGATCGCCGGGTGTGCGCTGCCAAACGTTCAGCAGGCTCAGCGTTTGCGGCCCGCGCATCGCGTCGCGCGCGAGCGGCGCGAGGCGCCCGCGCGCCTCGACGACGAACGCCGCATGCAGCGTGTCGCAGCCGGCCCGCGTATCGATGCGGATCGCATGTCCGTCGCCGTCGGCCTGCACCGCGCGCACCGTCGCTTCGCGCACCGCGATGCCCGCTGCGGCGAGATCGCGGCGCAGCGCTTCGTCGAAACGGCGGCGATCGATCAGGTGTTCGTGATTGAGCGTGCGCGTGTCGCCGTTCCAGCGCGTCGTGCGCGCGCACGGCGGCAGCGCGCACGCGGCCGCCTGCACGAGCCCCGCATGGCGCAGCCCTTGCAGCACGCGATCGGACACGCCTTCGACCGCATCGAAGCGCCGCCATTCGCTGACGACGGTCACCGGATAGCCCAGCCGCGCGAGGCCGAGCGCGGCGGCGGCGCCGGCCGGGCCTGCGCCGAGCACGGCGATCGGCGCGCGCTTCATGATGCGTGGGTGCGCCGTTCGACGCCGACGTAAGCCGCGGCTTCGCGCAGATGCGCGACGAGCGCGGCGGTATCCGCGTCGGGGTGCCGCGCGAACCAGTGCGCGGCATGGCCGCTGAGCGCCGCGCACGCGATGCTCGCGCCGGCCGGCGCGCGCGGTGCGCCGCTCGAGACGATCGCACCGAAATCGGCCTGCGCGCTGTCGAGCCACGACCATTGGCCCAATGCGCAACGTGCATCGCCCGTCACGCGCACGATGCCCGGATAGCTGGCCGGAAACACCGGCGTGCCTTGTGCGGGGCTCGACGCGAACACGGTCACGCGTTGCGCGACGGCCGCCGCGCATGCGTCGCGCAGCGAGTCGCGATCGGCACGCACACCGACGCTCAGGTTGATCACGCGAACACGTTGTGTCAGCAACCAGTCGATCGCGTGCGCGATTTGCGCGGCACTCGTCACGCCGCGCGCGTCGAACACCTGCGCGACGATCAGCGCCGCATCGGGCGCGGCGTCCGCGATCGTCGCGCAGATCGCGCTGCCGTGGCCGAGCCGGTCCGGCTCGGCGGCGCCGGTCCGCAGTACCAAAGCATCGTCGAGCGAGAAGCGCCGCGCGTCGACCACGCGCGCGCTCAGCGACGGCGGATAGCCGCTGTCGACGATACCGACGCGCACGCTCCCGTCGTCACGCATGCGCGACGTCCCGGTGCGTGCGGCGCGCGAGTTGCCCGTCCGCGAGCTCGAAATGCAGGTCGACGCCGGCGAGCGTCGACGCGCGGTGGCTGACGAGGATGCGCGTGCGATCGCCGAACAGCGTGTCGATCTGCGCGATGACCTGCCGCTCGGTGGCTTCGTCGACGGCCGACGTCGCCTCGTCGAGCACGAGGATCGCCGGCGCCTGCAGCAGCGCGCGGGCGATCGCGATGCGCTGCTTCTGGCCGCCGGACAGCTGTTGCCCGCGCTCGCCGACCGGCCCGTCGAGCCCGCCCGGCAGCGTCGCGATCAGTTCGTCGAGGCGGGCCGCGCGCGCGGCGAGCGCGATGTCGTCGCGCGTCGCGTTCGGCGCCGCGTAACGGATGTTGTCCGCGAGGCTGCCGCGAAACAGCACGATGTCCTGGCTGACGACCGCGACGTGCCGGCGCAGCGCATCGAGATCGACGTCGCGCAGGTCGACGCCGTCGATGCGCACGCTGCCGCGCTGCGGATCGTAGAAGCGCTGCATCAGGTCGATCAGCGTCGATTTGCCGCTGCCCGACAGCCCCGACAACGCGACCTTGCTGCCGGCCGGCACGCGCGCGGCGGCGCCACGCAGCACTGGCTGCGCGCGCTCGTCGTGCGCGAACCACACGTCGACGAATTCGAGGTCGCCGCGCGGCGGCAGCTCACGCGCGACGGCCGGCGGCTGCACGGCCACCAGCGCGCGCTGCAGTTCCATCACGCGGCCGAGGCTCACCGTCATCCGCTGCAGCGCGACGTAGAGCCCGAGCAGGCTCTTCACCGGGCCGATCGCCATCCCGAGATAGCTCGAGAACGCGATCAGCGAACCGAGCGGCCAGTCGCCGCGAATCACCCAGTAGCCGCCGACGATGAACGCGCCGGCGCGCGACAGCGACGTCAGCGTGCCGGGCACCGACTGCGTGATGAATTCGGTGACCTGCAGCTTCAGCAGGCGCTCCATGTAGCGCTCGCCGAGGCCGTCGAGCCGCGCCTGCTCCGCGCGCTGGCGGCCGGCCGCCTGGATGAACTTCATCGCGGGCAGCGTCTCGACGAGGAACGACGACACGTCGGCCGCGCCTTCGCGCACCGACCGCGCATCGCGCTCGACCTTGCGGCGCATCGTGCGCAGCCACAGGATCTCGAACGGAATCAGCAGCAGCGCGACCAGCGACAGCTTCCACGACAGCGTCACCAGCAGCACGAGCGTGCCGACCAGCCCGATCACGTTCGACACCGCGGAGAACAGCGCGTCGAGCGCAAAGCGCTGGATCTCGGCGACGTCGCCGTCGAGGCGCGACAGCAGGTCGCCGAGGCGGCGCTGCCCGTAGAACGACGGCGACAGCCGCTGCAGGTGCGCGTAGACGGCGCTGCGCAGCGAGAACAGCACGCGGCCGGACAGCCGCGTATGCAGGTAACGGTTGACGCCGCCGAGCAGCGTGCCGACGAAGCCGGCGAACACCATCGCGAACGCGATCGCGACGAGCATCCGGAAATCCTTGCCGACGAGCCCGCGGTCGATCAGCTCCTTCGTGAGCCACGGCTGCGCGAGCGCCAGCAGCGACGCGCAGGCCGACAACGCGAGCAGCCCCGCGATCGCGAGCCGGTGCGGCCGCACGAAACCGTACAGCCAGCCGAGCGCGCGCGCGAGCTGCGCGCGATCGTCGGTCTTCACGAAACGCAGGACGAGTTTCAGCATCGGCGCGATCGATCCGTACGGAAAGCAGCAGCCGAACGCGCGCGCACCGTCATGACTGCAGCCGCTTGAGCCGGCGATACAGCGTCGCGCGGCTGATCCCGAGCGTCTGCGCGGCGGCCGCGACGTTGCCGTCGTGACGCGCGAGCGATTCGCGGATCAGGTCGTCCTCGTGACGGCGGATCAGCCCGAACGACGCATCGCGCGACGGGCACACGCCGTCGATGAAGCCGTCGCACAGATGATCGAGGCCCAGCACGTCGTCGTGCTCGTCGCGCACCGCGAGCGCCGTGCGCAGCACCATCTCGAGCTGGCGGATGTTGCCGGGCCAGCGATGCTGGCGGAATACGTCGGCGAGCTCCGCGTTGATGCGCACATGCGGCGCGCCGAGCCGCGCGAGCAGCGCGTTGACGATCAGGTCGACGTCGTCGCGCTCGCGCAGCGCGGGCAGCAGCACGTTGACGCCGTGAATCCGGTAGTAGAGGTCTTCGCGGAAGCTCTTGTCGCGCACCATCGTCTGCAGGTCGCGGTGCGTCGCGCAGATCACCGCGATGTCGATGGCCTGCTCGTCGCCCGCGCCGAGCGGCGCGACCTTGCGTTCCTGCAGCACGCGCAGCAGGCGCGCCTGCAGATGCAGCGGCATGTCGCCGATTTCGTCGAGAAACAGCGTGCCGCCGTGCGCCTGCATCAGCCGGCCCGTCATCCCGCCCTTGCGTGCGCCCGTGAATGCGCCGTCGCGATAGCCGAACAACTCGGACTCGATCAGCCCTTCGGGGATCGACGCGCAGTTCACCGCGACGAACGGCTTGCCGGCGCGCATGCTCGCATCGTGCAGCGCGCGTGCGACGACTTCCTTGCCGGTGCCGGTTTCACCCTGCACGAGCACGGGCAGCCCGTTGTTGAGCCCTTGTCGCGCCATCGTCAGCGCGCGCAACAGCCGCGGCTGGCGGCCGGCAAGGGCCGCGAGCGCCTGCGTGCAGGCGTCATCCCGGGCGCCGGCCGCCGGGGCCGATACGCGTTCGCGCACGGCCGGCACGGCCGTCGTGCGCGGCAGGCGCAGCGCCTTGCAGTGGAACGCGGCGTCGACGCCTTCGATGCGCAGCATCCCGCCTTGCTCGGCGAACGCGACGAACGACGGCGTGCGCGCGAGCGATGCGCTTTCGCAGCGGCGGCCGACGAGTGCGTCGCGTGCGGCGCCGAGCAACTCGCACGCATGCGCGTTCGCGGCGACGATGCGGCCGTCTTCCGACACGGCGAGCACGCCGCTCCAGCTCGAGCCGAGATACGTGCGGCGCGGATGAAATACGAGCACGACGTGCTCGGGAAAGTACGCGTCGAACAGGCGCGTCTCGATGTGCGTGGCCGCCGTGCTCATCAGCATCGACATCCCGTCGAGCGTGAGCGGCAGTTCGCCTTCGCGCGTGAGGTCCAGCACGCCGATCGGGTTGCCGTGCGGATCGCGCAGCGGCACCGAGCGGCACGAGAAGCGGCTCAGCCGGCCGAGGAAATGCTCGCCGCTGTCGATCGCGACCGCGCAACCTTCGACGAGCGCGGTGCCGAGCGCGTTGGTGCCGCGCAGCGATTCGCACCAGTTCGCGCCGGCGCGGATGTCGCCGATGCCGAGTGCGGCGAGCGCGCTCGCGTCGCCGTCGACCGACAGGATGGTTGCGCGCGCATCGGCCAGCATGATCATGCCGTCGCGTCCGCAACGCTCGGCGAGAAATGCGAGTTCGGGTGCAGCCGCGTCGAGCAGCAGGCGGTTCGCGTCGCGCAGCTCGTCGAGATTGCAGAATTCATGCAGGTTCAGGCGCGCGTCGTCGTCCCAGCGCACGCCGTGATCGAGGCTGCGCCGCCACGACTGGTCGATTTCGATGCGCAGGCAGCCTTGCGGCAGCACGCCGTCCGAACTGAGTCGTTCGCGAATCAGGCGCGTTGCCTGCAGCCGGTCCGGGAGTCGTTGGCCGGAAGGGAAGTAGTCTTGCACGTCGCCCCTCCTCAGGAGAATGTCGGGCCGTCCGATCCGGCGCGGCCGCACGCAAAAAGGCCCGCCGAGTCTGGCATAAGCCCGGGCATAAATCCATCCGGTCAAAAACCTAAGACCCAGGCGGGGCGCGGCGGTGCGGGCGACTCGCGCTCGCGGGAGGGCCGTCGTCGGCGAACGTGACGGGGCGGCGTGCATCGCGCGCAGGCGGTGCGGATTTCGCGGGGTGGCGGCGCTCAGGCCCGAGGGTTGTACGCGTTGCACCAGCCGCCGTTCGCGACCCGTTTCCCGGCGAACAGCGGGCACGGTGCGCTCGGATCGGCGGCCTTGCCCTGGTACAGGCTGCAGCGGCCGCAGTCCTGGCCCGGCGCATAGCGCGCGAACGCGGCGCGGTCCACGTGCGCGGCGTCGCTGCGATAGCCGAGCGCTTTTGCGGCCGGATCGGTTTCATCGAGCAGCGCCGGCGCGGCGCACGCAGCGCGCGGCAGCGCGGCGGCCGACAGCAGGCCGGCGGCGGCGATCATGAAGGCACGGCGGGAAGCGGGGCGGTGCGGCATCGGGTGCCTCGTTGTCGTTATAGGTGGAGAGCAGCGCAGAAGACTGCGAACCGGGGCAACACGCGCGCCGCGCGACCTCGCCGCGCGGCGCAAGCCTGACTCATGTCGGCGACGCGATCACACGTTCATCAGCACCGACTTCAACTCCGTGTAATGCTCGATCGCGGCCGCGCCCATCTCGCGGCCGAAGCCCGACATCCGGTAGCCGCCGAACGGCAGCGCGGGGTCGAGCGCGCTGTGGCAGTTGACCCACACCGAGCCGGAGCGGATCTTCGGGATCATCCGGTGCGCGGCCGACAGATTGTTGGTCCAGATGCTCGCGCCGAGCCCGTAGCGCGTGTCGTTCGCGAGACGGATCGCGTCGTCGATCGTGTCGAAGGGCATCGCGACCAGCACCGGGCCGAAGATTTCCTCCTGCACGAGCGGGCCTTTCTGGTCGACGTCGACGAGCACGGTCGGCTTCACGAAGTAGCCGGGGCCGTACGCTTCGCCGCCGCACGCGAGCTGCGCGCCGAGTTCGCGGCCGCGCTCGATGTAACCCGCCACGCGCTTTTGCTGCTTCGCCGAGATCAGCGGGCCCATGTCGACCGACGGATCGAGCGCATTGCCGAGCTTCATGTTGCTCGCGATGCCCGCGATGTCGCCCACCACGCGATCGAAGTGCTTGCGCTGCACGTACAGGCGCGAACCTGCGCAGCACACCTGGCCGTGATTGAAGAAGATCGCGGTGGCCGCACCGGCGGCCGCGACGGCCGGGTCCGCATCGTCGCACACGATCGTCGGCGACTTGCCGCCGAGTTCGAGCGTCACGCGCGTCATCGATTCCATCGCGGCCTTGCCGATCAGCTTGCCGACTTCGGTCGAGCCGGTGAAGGTCAGCTTGTCGACGTCGGGGTGGTGCGCGAGCGCCGCGCCCGCGTCGACGCCGGTGCCGGTGACGACGTTGAACACGCCGGCCGGATAGCCGGCTTCCTGCACGAGTTCCGCGAGCCGCAGCGCGGTGAGCGGCGTTTCGTCGGCGGGTTTCAGCACCATCGTGCAGCCCGTTGCGAGCGCGGGGCCGAGCTTCCAGCACGCGAGCAGCAGCGGGAAGTTCCACGCGACGATCGCGCCGACCACGCCGACCGCCTCGCGCCGGATGAAGCCGTGGAACTGGCTGTCGGGCATCAGCGGCATCGATACGTCGACGGTGGCGCCTTCGATCTTGGTCGCCCAGCCGGCCATGTAGCGCAGGAAATCGATCGCGAGCTGCACGTCCATCACGCGCGCGATCTGCGCGCTCTTGCCGTTGTTCACGCACTCGAGTTCGGAGAGTTGCTGCGCGTCGCGCTCGAGCAGATCCGCGAGACGCCACAGCAGGTTCTGCCGTTCGCGCGGCCGCATGCGGCTCCACGCGGAATCGTCGAACGCGTGGCGTGCCGCGCGCACCGCGTGATCGACGTCGGCCGCGCCGGATGCCGGCACGCGACACAGTTCTTCGCCGGTCGCGGGGTTGTGGACGGCCAGGGTCGCGCCGCTCTCGGCGCTGCGCCACGTATCGCCGATCAGCATCGACGGCGTGCGTGCGATGAACGACTGGGTTTGCGGAAGTAACGACAACGTTGCCTGCATGAAAGCTCCTCGCTCATCGGGGTTCGGGTGCCGATGCAAAAAGCAGCTTCCGTACCAATGGCCGCAATGCGGTCTGCACGCGGGCCGCGCGCGCCATGCGGCGCGGGGCGCGCGGTGCGAGCGTCGATGATGCCGCGCCAGATCGGCGGTGCGCGGCGTGCGCGGTGCGGCGTCTCAATTTGAGAATTCGCATGCAACGTGAGACGCGACATGCGGCACGCGCGCGGCCGGCCGACGTGACGCAGCGGCCGCGAAGGCGCGCGAATGCCGATTTGGCGCGTCGGTTTGAATCGGGATTTTCCCGAGCGTTCGGCGACAAAAGCGCGTGTTTTCCTTGTGGCAAATCCGGATCGGGCGATTGGCACGGCCTGTGCTTGAAGAGCATGAGACAAGCGCCGCAGCGCTGCATGCCGGACGATTCGAGACCCCACGTAAAGGAGCAGAGCCTTGTTCAAGACTTTCATTCGACGCAGCCGGCCGCCCCGCGCGGCCGCGGCCGTCGTGGCCGCCGGTGCGTTCGCGCTGGCCTCGGGCGCCGTGCCGGCGCAGGCCCAGGCACCGCGCGATGCGCACGCGATCCTGAGCCAGACATGCGCGGCCTGTCACGCGGCCGAGTCGAAGGATTCGTGGAGCCGCATCAGCCATCAGCGCAAGACGCCGGAAGGCTGGCTGATGACGATCGCGCGGATGCAGACGATGCACGGCCTCACGATCAGCGACGACGAGCGCCGCATCCTCGTGAAGTACCTGTCCGACACGCAGGGCCTCGCGCCGTCGGAGACGAAGGATTTCCGCTATGCGCCCGAGCGTCGACTGAACACGCAGGAGACCGTCAACAACGAGGAGTTCAAGCAGATGTGCGCGCGCTGCCACTCGGCCGCGCGTCCGCTGCTGCAGCGCCGCCCGGTCGCCGAATGGGACAGGCTCGTGAACTTCCACCTCGGGCAGTGGCCGTCGATCGAGTATTCGGCGATGGGCCGCGACCGCGACTGGTTCAAGGTCGCGCTGACCGAGATGGCGCCGATGCTCGCGAAGGACTATCCGTACGACAGCAAGGCATGGACCGACTGGAAGCGGCATCATGCGCCCGCGACCGCGCTCGCCGGCACGTGGAGCTTCGGCGGCCACATGCCGGGCAAGGGCGACGCGTACGGCACGATGACCGTGAAGGGCGGCGCGGGCGACCGCTTCGACGTCGAGCTGAAGGGCCGCTTCGCGGACGGCAGCCCGCTCGCGGGCACCGGCACCGCAGTGCTCTATACGGGCTACGAGTGGCGCGCGAGCGTGAAGGTCGGCGACACGACGATGCGCCAGGTGCTGATGGCGAGCGACGGCACGCTGCGCGGCCGCATGTTCGACGATGCGCACGACGAGCGCGGCCTCGACTTCAACGCGGCGAAGCTCGGCAAGGTCCAGATCGTCGCGGTGCAGCCGGCCTATGTGAAGGCCGGCGGCGAGACCGACGTGACGATCGTCGGCGCGAACCTGCAGGGCACGCCCGCGTTCGGCGCAGGCGTGACCGTCGCAGCGGTGCTCGAGCGCACGCCGGGATATGTGCGCGTGCGCGTGAAAGCTGCCGACGGCAGCGCGGCCGGCCCGCGCAGCGTGAGCGTCGGCGCGGCGCACGCGGACGGCTTCGCGGTCTATCGCGAGATCCACGACGTGAAGGTCGAGCCTGACTTCGCGGTCGCGCGCATCGGCGGCAACGGCGGGTCGACGCCGAAGGTGGAAGGGCGTTTCGATGCGGTGGCATGGGGCGTCGACGGTGCGGGCAAGCCGTTCCGTATCGGCGTCGTGCCCGCGCAATGGTCGGTCGCGCCGTTCGACGACCAGTCGAAGAACGATCGCGACACGCAGTTCGCCGGCGCGATGCAGGTGTCGACGGGCATCTTCACGCCGGGCAACGCGGGCCCGAACCCCGCGCGCCGGATGGGCACCAACAACACGGGCAACCTGAACGTCGTCGCCACGGTGACGGACGGCTCGCGCATGGTGACGGGCACCGGGCACATGATCGTCGCGGTGCAGCGCTGGAACAATCCGCCGCTGCCCTGACCGGTCCGCATGCCTCTGCGCCGGGCCGCCGTGCGGCCCGGTCCGAATCCGAAGAATCCAAGGAGAATCCGATGAGCGCCCTGCTGAACGTGGTCGAACGTAACGTGCACGAAGTGCGCGTCGACGACGAGCGCCTGATGTTCCATGTGCCGAGCAGTTCGCTGTTCGCGGCCGATCGCGTGACGGCCGACATCATCGACGCACTGCGTGCGAGCAGCTGCACGGCCGACGAATTGTTCGCGCGGCTGGCCGGCCGCTCGCCGCACGGTGAACTCGCCGAGACGCTCGGCGAGCTGATGGCCCTCGAGGTCGTCAGCGACGGCTCGCCGCTCACGCCCGAGATCGCGGTGAAGCGCGTCGAGCGCACCGCGATCGATACGGTCGTGCTGAACGTGAACACCGGCTGCAACCTGAGTTGTACCTACTGCTACAAGGAAGACCTCGACACGCCGTCCGCCGGGCGGCGGATGGACATCGACACCGCGAAGGCGTCGGTCGAGATGCTGCTGAAGGAGTCGCCCGACCTGCCGCGCTACACGGTCGTGTTCTTCGGCGGCGAACCGCTCAGCAACCGCAAGCTGATCGAGTGCATGGTCGAGTACTGCGAGCTGCGCTTCGGCGCGCTCGGCAAGCAGGTCGAGTTCGTGATGACGACCAACGCGACGCTGCTGACCGAGGACATCATCGACTGGCTCGACGCGCATCGCTTCGGGCTGTCGATCAGCATCGACGGGCCGCGCCAGATCCACGACCTGAACCGCCGCACGGTCGGCGGCGCGGGCACCTACGACGTCGTGCGCCGCAAGGTCGAGATGCTGCTCGAGCGCTACCGCAGCCGCCCGGTCGGCGCGCGCGTGACGCTCACGAGCGGCGTGACCGACATCGAAGGGATCTGGGATCACCTGTTCAACGAGCTCGGCTTCGCGGAAGTCGGCTTCGCGCCGGTCACGTCGGGCCAGCTCGACACGTTCAACCTGCAGCCGGCCGAACTCGCGCAGGTGTTCGCGAACATGAAGGCGCTCGGCAGGCGCTACCTGGCCGCCGCGCTCGAGAACCGCAACATCGGCTTCTCGAACCTGCATCAGCTGATCACCGACCTGCACGAAGGGCACAAGAAGTCGCTGCCGTGCGGCGCGGGGCTCAAGATGCTCGCGGTCGATCACAAGGGCGACCTGAACCTGTGCCACCGCTTCACGGGCTCGACGCTGCCGACTTTCGGGAACGTGCACGAAGGCGTCGCGCAGGCACAGCTCAACGACTTCCTGTCGCAACGCCTCGATCGCAGCGGCACCGGCTGCGAAACCTGCCGCATCCGCAACCTGTGCTCGGGCGGTTGCTATCACGAGAGCTACGCGCGCTACGGCGACCCCGCGCATCCGACCTACCACTACTGCGAGCTGATGCGCGACTGGATCGATTTCGGTATCGAGGTCTACAGCCGGATCATCGCCGGCAACCCGGCGTTCATCGACAACCACATCACTCCGCGCAAGGCGAACTGACATGAAACATCTGAAGCCGCTCAACAACAAGGCGAGAAAGCTCGAGGAGGCCGTGCAGCAGGATCGCCTCGAGGAAGTCGTGGCGATGACGTCCGTCGCGGGCTGCACGTCGACGACCGATCCCGGCTGGGAAACGGACGTGTTCGGCGGGGTCGCGTCGCTGTGCCAGCCGATGGAAGCCGACCTGTACGGCTGCTCCGATCCGTGCTGGTGGCCCGCGCAGGTGCCCGACATGATGAGCACCTATCCCGACTGGAACAAGCATGCGATCGATTCCGGCGCGGACTGGCGCCAGCTCGGCAGCGTGTTCCCCAAAGACAAGTGATCCACCCGGCACCGATCAAGGATTCCCCATGCGATTCACGACACCCCTGAGCCGCGCGCTCCTCGCCGCCGCGCTCGCATCGGCCGCGTCGCTGTCGGCCGCGGCCGATGCGCCGCTGCAGGCCGGGCGCGAGTACCTCGCCGTCACGAACTATCCGAACAACCTGACGGTGATCGACACGGGCACCGACAGCATCGCGAAGACCTGCACGCTGCCCGACGCGTTCGGCCCCGGCACGATCCAGATCAGCCCGGACCGCACGCGCGCCTATGTGCTGAACAATCACTACGGCGACCTGTACGGCATCGACCTCGATTCGTGCAAGACCGTGTTCCACGCGGATCTCGCGGAAGCCGGCAACGAGCGTGCGCGCGCGATGTTCTCGATCGGGCTGAGCCCGGACGGCAAGGAGATCTACAGCGTCGTCAATCCGACGAAGCTGAACCGTGACAGCTATGAAGTGGCGTCGCCGCGCCTGCAGGTGTACCGCACCGACGGCGGGCTCGACGCGAAGCCGGTGCGCACGTTCGCGGCGCCGCGCCAGACGACGATGTTGCAGGCGGCCGACGACGGGTCGCTGTTCATCGTCGGCGCGGACATCTACCGGATGAACGTGCAGACGGGCAAGTACGACGTCGCGGTGCCGCTGCGCAACTGGAAACAGCCGCTGCACGGCCAGCCGGACGTGCTGTACGTGTGGCCGCAACAGCGTCCGCAGCATACGTTCAACCTGCTCTACACGGCCGACCGCTTCAAGGACGAGAAGAAGGATCCGGCCTCCGCGCAGACGATGTACGGCTACATCGACATCGACCTGAAGACGGGCAACGCGACGGTCAAGGATTTCGCGCCGGTCACCGAGGTGTATTTCACGGGCGGGGTGTCGCCGAAGGATCCGAACGCGATGTACGGCGTGCTGAACCGGCTCGCGAAGTACGACGTGAAGAACGAGAAGCTGGTGGAAGCCGCGCCGCTCGATCATTCGTACTACTGCCTGTCGTTCAACCGCGACGGCAGCAAGCTGTACCTCGCGGGCACCTTCAACACCGTCGCGGTGTACGACGCCGACACGCTGAAGAAGCTGAAGGACATTCGCGTGCCGGGCGGCGACATGGCGATCACGACCGCGCAGATCTTTACACGATGACGCGCGCGCCGGCCCGTGGGCCGGCGCCGCCGACCAGGAGACACACATGACCACCGCCATCGCAACCGGCGTGCCGTGCGACGGCCTGTCGATCGTGCGCGGCCGCACCGACGTGCCGCTGTCGGACGCGCCCGTCGCCGCGCTGCTGCGCGACACCGCCGCGCGCTTTCCGGCGCGGCCGGCCGTCGTGTTCCGCGAGCAGGGCATTCGCTGGGACTGGCGCACGTTCGCGCACGAGATCGACGTACTCGCGGCCGGCCTTGCCGCGCTCGGCATCGAAAAGGGCGACCGCGTCGGCATCTGGTCGCCGAATCGCGTCGAATGGCTGCTCGCGCAGTTCGCGACCGCGCGCGTCGGCGCGATCCTCGTCAACATCAATCCGGCCTACCGGCTCGCGGAACTCGACTACGCGCTGAACAAGGTCGGCTGCCGCGCGCTGATCGCGGCCGAGCAGTTCAAGTCGTCGAAGTACCTGGAGATGCTGCAGGCGCTGGCGCCCGAACTCGCGCATTGCGCGCCGGGTGACCTGCATGCGGCGCGGCTGCCCGCGCTGCGCATCGTGATCCGGATGGGCGACGGCCATACGCCGGGCATGCTGCGCTATCCGGACGTCGTCGCGCGCGGCCGCGACGTGCTCGACGTCGCGGCGCTCGATGCGATCGGCGCGACGCTTGCTGCGACCGACCCGATCAACATCCAGTTCACGAGCGGCACGACCGGCAGCCCGAAGGGCGCGACGCTCACGCATCGCAACGTCGTCAACAATGCGCGGTTCATCGCGATGGCGATGCGTTTCACCGAACAGGATGCGCTCTGCATTCCGGTGCCGCTGTATCACTGCTTCGGGATGGTGCTGGCCGTGCTCGCATGTGTGTCGACCGGAGCCGCGATGGTGTTCCCCGGCGAGGCGTTCGACCCGGTCGCCACGCTCGCGGCGGTGGCCGACGAACGCTGCACCGCGCTGCACGGCGTGCCGACGATGTTCATCGCGGAGCTCGATCATCCGGAGTTCGCGAAATTCGATCTGTCGACGTTGCGCACCGGGATCATGGCCGGCTCGCCGTGCCCGATCGAGACGATGAAGCGCGTGGTGTCGCAGATGCATCTGTCGGAAATCACGATCGCGTACGGGATGACGGAGACGAGCCCCGTGTCGTTCCAGAGTTCGACCGACGATCCGCTCGAGAAACGCACGACGACGGTCGGGCGCGTGCAGCCGCATCTGGAAGTGAAGATCGTCGACCCGAACGGCGAGATCGTGCCGGTCGGTGAGACGGGCGAGCTGTGCACGAAGGGTTATTCGGTGATGCTCGGCTACTGGGACGACGATGCGAAAACGCGCGAAACGATCGTCGACGGCTGGATGCACACGGGCGATCTCGCGACGCTCGATACGGACGGCTACTGCAACATCGTCGGCCGGCTGAAGGACATGGTGATCCGCGGCGGCGAGAACATCTATCCGCGCGAGATCGAGGAATTCCTGTTCCGGCATCCGAAGATCCAGAGCGTGCAGGTGTTCGGCGTGCCCGACGCGAAGTACGGCGAGGAGCTGTGCGCGTGGATCGTGCTGCGCGCCGACGAGCAGATGACCGAGGACGACGTGCGCGCATTTTGCGACGGCCAGATCGCGCACTACAAGATCCCGAAGTACGTATGTTTCGTCGACGAATTGCCGATGACGGTGACCGGCAAGGTGCAGAAGTTCGTGATGCGCCAGCAGATGATCGACACATGGGGGCTGAAAGCCGCCGATACCGCGTAGTTGTCGAGCGGCGGCGGCCGCCAGGCCGTCCACCGCCCACCGCCCACCGCCCACCGCGTCTGCCCGCGCACCCGCCGGGCGGTTTTCCCCGCCGCCGCGCGCGCCGCGGGGTAAAATGCGCGCCACGCCGCGATGCCGCGCGCGCCGGGCCTGCCGCCATTCCGACGAACGGCGCACCGCCGCGCCGTGCGCCCGCACCGGGGCGTTCGAAGCGTCCCCCGCAACACAAGGTCGCGCGATGCAACCGGCGCGCCCGACAGGCACCCGACGAACGAATCGGCGGCCGCGTCGGTGCCCGGCGCGTCATCCGGATCCGATGTCCCATCCTGCGGTTTCCCGATCGATCGGCACGCATGCGGCCGCGTCGCCCGATTCGTCTGATGAATGTCGTGTCCGCGCGCGTGCCCGCAGAGATTTGCCGGGCCCGTCGCGGATTCGTGCGCGGGTTCGCGCTTCGCAGCTTCGTAACGTGTTTCGACAGGGTCGAGTGGCGAGTTTTCCATCCAGAACAATGACGGTAAATAGAACAACAGCGTCGCCCGCACGGCGGCGGCGCGCGAAGGTCGGGCTTGGCGTCGGCTTCGGCATCACGCTTTTCGCGGCGCAGGGCGCCGCAGCACAGGGAGACGCGCCCGCGCCGGACAGCGATGCGTCCGGCAGCGCGACGCTGCCGGCGATCACGGTCAGCGGCGAGCGCGGCAGCACGTTTCGCGCGCGCGAAGCATCGGTCGCGGGGCTCGACGGCGCGCCGCTGCGCGACACGCCGGCGTCGGTGAACGTCATCACGCGCGCGGTGATCGACGATCAGCAGGCCAAGCGTCTGAGCGACGTGGTGCGCAACGATGCATCGGTCGTCAACGACTATGCGCCGGTCGGCTACTACGAAGGCTTCGCGATCCGCGGCTTCCCGGTCGATCTCGCGAGCGCGATCCGGATCGACGGGCTGACGGTATCCGGCGAACAGAACGTGCCGCTCGAGAACAAGGAGCGCGTCGAGATCCTGAAGGGGCTGGCCGGCATCGACAGCGGCGTGGTCGCGCCGGGCGGCGTGATCAACTTCGTGACGAAGCGCTCCGCGAACGTCGCGAGCGTGACGGGCGGCGTCGACAGCCGCGGCTCGACGTCGGCGGCCGTCGATCTCGGCCGCCGCTTCGGCCCGGACAATCAGTTCGGTTTCCGGATCAATGCGGCGAAGGAGAACATGCACTCCTATATCGACGGTACGAACGGCCGGCGCACGTTCGGCTCGATCGCCGCCGACTGGGACATCAGCCCGCGCGCGAGCCTGCAGCTCAATGCCGAGTTCCAGCAGTGGATCCAGCGGTCCGCGCCCGGCTACCAGCTGCTCGGCGGCACGGTCGTGCCGTCGGTGAAGACGACGTCGAAGGCGCTCGGCACGCAGCCGTGGGCGAAACCGGTGACGACCGATGCGCTGAACCTGAACGCGCGTTTCGACTACCAGTTCAACGACGACTGGAAAGCGTACATCGCTGCCGGCCGCAGCCGCACGATGATCGACGACAACAGTGCGTTCGCGTATGGCTGTTCGTATGCGGCAAGCTGCGCGGCCGGCGCGACGTCGCCGTTCTTCTTCGGCGCGAACGGCGACTACGACGTGTACGACTTCCGCAGCCCCGGCGAATACCGGCGCAACGACGATCTGCGCGCCGTGACGACCGGCAAGTTCGCGACGGGCCCGCTGCGCCACGAGCTGACGCTCGGCGTGAGCGTGCAGCGCCGCGTCGTGCATATGGCGACTGCCGTGTACGACTACGTCGGCAGCGAGAACATCTACGGGCCCGACGTTGCGTTTGCACCGTCGCCGAACACGCCCGGGCCGTCGTATCCGCAGCTCGACTCGTGGCAGTACGGCGTGTTCGGGCTCGACCGCATCAGCCTCGGCGAACACTGGCAGGTGCTTGCGGGCGGCAAGGAAGTGCTGCTGCGTCAGCGCAGCTGGAGCAGCCTCGACGGCGACGCGACGCATACCGACCGTTCGGTGTTCCTGCCGCAGGTCGCGCTCGTCTACAAGCCGGTGAGCGTACTGTCGTTGTATGCGTCGTACAGCAAGGCGCTGTCGCTCGGCGATCAGGCGCCGGTGCGCGCGACCAACGCGTATGCGTTCCTGCCGCCGGTCGAATCGCACCAGATCGAGGTCGGCGCGAAATACGACTGGCTCGACCGTCTGAGCCTCACGGCCGCCGTGTTCTCGATCAGCAAGCCGTTCCAGTTCGCCGATCCTGACGCATCGGGCACGTCCTACACGTTCGTGCAGCGCGGCACGCAGCGGCATCAAGGGATCGAACTCGGCGCGGCCGGGCGCGTGACCGAGCGGCTGGGCCTGACGGCCAGCGTCGCGGCGATTCGTGCGCGCGCCGTCGATTCGGGTTCGCCTGCCTACGAAGGGCACCAGATCATCAACGTGCCCGCGCTGCGCGCGTCGCTGTACGCGGACTACGCGGTGCCGGGCGTCGCGGGCCTGAACGTGGTCGGCGGCGTGGAATACAGCGCCGCGCGCAACGCGAACGAGGAAGGCACCGCGCGCGTGCCGTCGTGGTTCGTGTTCAATCTCGGCGCGCGCTATACGACGAAGATCGGCGGCCATCGCACGGTGTTGCGCGTGTCGGTGGACAATCTGTTCAACAAGTTCTATTGGCGCGATGCAGGCGAGCAGCAGGGCGATGCGTACCTGTTCGCCGGTGCGCCGCGCACCGCCCGTGTATCGTTGACCTATGATTTCTGATCGATCGGATCCCGCGGCGTGACGCGCGGCCCCGGCGGCCCACCAGGAGAGCCCAGACGATGTCCCCACTCGAAATCGCCGGCGTGATCGTCAGCGCACTCGCGATCTGGCTGACCGCGAAGCGGCGCATGCTGTGCTGGCCGGTCGGCCTCGCGTCGGTCGCGCTGTACGGCTGGATCTTCTTCGATGCGAAGCTGTACTCCGACATGCTGCTGCAGGGCGCGTTCGCGGTGCTGCAGGTGTACGGCTGGCAGCGCTGGCTCGCGCAGCGCGCGAGCGAGGCAGGCGGCGGTGCGGGCGGCGAGGCGGCGCCGGCCGGCGACGTCGCGCCCGTGACCGGCGTACGACCGATGAAGATGCTGCCCGACCTGATCGCGGCCGTTGTCGGCAGCGCATTGCTCGGCGGGATGATGGCGCGCTGGACCGACGCGGCGCTGCCGTTCGTCGATGCGTCGCTGACCGCGTTCAGCCTCGTCGCGCAATACTGGACCGCGCGGCGCTACATCGCGTCGTGGGGGCTGTGGATCGTCGTGAACGTCGTGTACGTCGGGATGTTCGTGTTCAAGGAACTGTATCTGACGGCCGGCCTCTATGCGCTGTTCATCGCGCTCGCCGTGATCGGCTGGCGCGACTGGAGCCGGACCGCCGCCGCATTGCGTGCGGCTGCCGGCGGGCCGCTCGCGTCGGGCGGCGGCGTGCGCTGATTCGCGCACCGATTCAACTACGGAGCAACGTCGTTCATGTCATTTCCCCTCGAGCCGGACGGCCCCCTGTCGCGCGACGTCGCGCCCCCGCAATTCGGCGTGGACGGCGAGCAGGCCGAACGCGACTGGCCGCTGATCACGCACGACGAAGTGGCGGCCGTGCTCGCGCGGATCGACGGCGCGGGTGAACCGGTGCGGCTGACGTGGCACAGCCCGCGGCAATTTGCGGCCGCCGTGCTCGTGCGGATGGCGGACGGCCGCGGGTTGTTCGTCAAGCGACATCACGCAAGCCTGCGCGATGTCGCGGGGCTCGAGGAGGAGCATCGCTTCATCGCGCATCTGCGCGAACGCGGGATGCCGGTGGTGGACGTGCTGGCCGATCGTAACGGCGCAACCGCGTTCGCATCCGGCGACTGGACATATGAAGTGCACGTGGTCGCGCCCGGTGTCGACGCGTATCGCGGCGTGATGTCGTGGAAGCCGTTCACGCATCCGTCGCACGCATATGCGGCCGGCCGCGCGCTGGCCCGATTGCATCGCGCGTCGGCCGGCCACGACGCGCCGGCGCGGCCGGTTCGCCCGCTGCTGTCGAGTTTTCGCGTGCTGTCGTCAGATGATCTTGCCGCTGCGCTCGAACGCTGGGTCACGGCGCAACCGTTGCTCGTGAACGCGCTCGGTACGCGCGACTGGCGCGGCGACGTCGCGAACGTCATTGGCCCGTATCATGCGCGCCTCGTGCCGCTGCTGCCAGCATTGCCGCCGCTGTGGACGCACGGTGACTGGCATGCGTCGAACCTGCTGTGGACCGACGCCGGGCCCGGCGCAGACGTGCGGACGTTGCTCGATTTCGGTTTGTCGGATTGCACCTGCGCGGTGATGGACGTCGCGCTTGCGATCGAGCGCAACACGATCGACTGGATGGCGCCGGCCGATGCGCGCCGTGTGGAGTACGAACAGATCGCCGCGCTGCTCGACGGCTACGAGTCGCTCGAACCGCTGAGCGACGCTGCACACGCGGCGCTGGTTGCGCTGCTGCCGATCGTGCATACGGAGTTCGCACTGTCGGAAGTTGCGTATTTCGGCTGTATCGTCAACGCGCCCGATATCGTCGACGTTGCGTACGACGGTTACCTGATCGGGCATGCGCAATGGTTCGGCGAACGCGACGGGCGTCAACTGCTCGACTGGCTGGTGCAACGCCGACGCGAGAAGCAGAGCGGCGCCTGACGCGCGCTTGCCGATTTCCCGAACGTCTTCGTTTCGATGCGCGGCCACGCCTCGCACTGGCGAATCGTTGCCGCCCCCCGATACCGGGCGCGGCCGACCGGCGGCGCGCGCCCGTTCCCGTTACAGCCGCGCGAGCGCCTGGTCGAGATCGGCGAGCAGGTCGTCGATATGCTCGATGCCGATCGACAGCCGCACCGTTTCCTCCTTCACGCCGGCCTTCGCGAGTTCGGCCGGCGACAACTGCCGGTGCGTCGTCGATGCCGGATGTGTCGCGAGCGACTTCGTATCGCCGATGTTCACGAGCCGCGTGAACAGCTTCAGCGCGTCCTGGAACTTCGCGCCGCCGTCGCGGCCGCCCTTCACGCCGAACGTCAGGATGCCCGGCGCGCGGCCCGACAGGTAGCGCGCGACGAGCGCGTGGTCCGGATGATCGGGCAGCCCCGCGTAGTTCACCCATTCGACGTTTTCATGGCGCGCGAGATGCTGCGCGATCTTCAGCGCGTTGTCGCTGATGCGTTCGATGCGCAGCGCGAGCGTTTCGATGCCCTGCAGGATCTGGAATGCGTTGAACGGCGAGATTGCCGCGCCCATGTTGCGCAGCGGCACCACGCGTGCGCGGCCGATGTACGCGGCCGGCCCGAACGCTTCCGTGTAGACGACGCCGTGATAGCTGACGTCCGGCTCGTTGAGCCGCTTGAAGCGGTCCGCGTGCTGCGCCCACGGGAACTTGCCCGAGTCGACGATCGCGCCGCCGAGGCTCGTGCCGTGCCCGCCGAGATATTTCGTCAGCGAGTGCACGACGATGTCCGCGCCATGCTCGAACGGACGCAGCAGGTACGGCGACGGCACCGTGTTGTCGACGATCAGCGGGATCCCGTGGCGATGCGCGACTTCCGCGAGCGCGGCGATGTCGGTCACGTTGCCGAGCGGGTTGCCGACCGATTCCGCGAAGATCGCCTTCGTGCGCGCATCGATCAGCGGCTCGAACGATGCCGGATCGCGCGGATCGGCGAAGCGCGTCGTGATCCCGTACTGCGGCAGCGTGTGCGCGAACAGGTTGTAGGTGCCGCCGTACAGCGAACTCGCGGACACGATGTTGTCGCCCGCTTCCGCGATCGTCTGGATCGCGTACGTGACGGCCGCCTGGCCCGACGCGAGCGCCAGCGCGCCGATGCCGCCCTCGAGCGCGGCGATCCGCTGCTCGAGCACGTCCGTCGTCGGGTTCATGATCCGCGTGTAGATGTTGCCCTGGACCTTCAGGTCGAACAGGTCCGCACCGTGCTGCGTGTCGTCGAATGCGTACGCAACGGTCTGGTAGATCGGCACCGCCACCGCGCGCGTGGTCGGGTCGGGGCGATAGCCACCGTGCACGGCGATGGTTTCGAGGCGCCAGTTCGAAGAGGCCTGATCGGTCATGGGTGTGCTCCGTCTGTTGTTGTGATCGTCGAGCGATTATAGGAGCACGTGCGCCGCTGTCCTTAGAACGAATGGTTTGTTGCTTATGGGATGGCGGCGCATAGAATGCCTTTTCCACGAACGACAGGCAAAGGACGCGCGATGGATCAGGATCAGTGGAACAAGGTGGATGCGTATTTCTCGGCGACGCTCGTGCCGTCCGACGACGCGCTCGACGCCGCGCTCGCGGCGAGCGATGCGGCCGGGCTACCCGCGATCAACGTCGCGCCGAACCAGGGCAAGCTGCTGCAGCTGCTCGCGACGATCCGCGGTGCGCGGCGCATCCTCGAGGTCGGCACGCTCGGCGGCTACAGCACGATCTGGCTCGCGCGTGCGTTGCCGCCCGGCGGGCAACTCGTCACGCTCGAACTGAATCCCGACCATGCGAAGGTCGCGACGCAGAACATCGCGCGCGCCGGCTTCGCGGGCATCGTGTCGGTGATCGTCGGCAGCGCGAAGGACAGCCTCGCGCGGCTCGTCGATGCGGGCGAGGCGCCTTTCGACTTCATCTTCATCGACGCGGACAAGGACAACAACGCCGTCTATCTGGACGCCGCGCTGAAGCTGTCGCGGCCCGGCACGGTGATCGTCGTCGACAACGTCGTGCGGCGCGGGCGCGTCGCCGATCCCGACAATCACGAGCCGGACGTCGTCGGCGTGCGCAACGGGTTCGCGCGGATCGTTGCGGAGCCGAACGTCACGACGACCGCCGTGCAGACGGTCGGGCTCAAGGGCTGGGACGGGTTCTCGATCTCGATCGTCGGCGAGTGATGTGAGGTGATGCGAGGCGACGTGGGTTCCGCGGTACGCCGCGCAATACGGCAGGTGCCTTGCGCACCGGTCGTGAGCGTCTGCGCGACGCGCACACGGTCGTAGAGCCGAGTCGCGTCGATGCGTCGATGCGTCGACGCAAGGAAAGAACGGTGCATGGATCGGCGCCCCGGTATCGTTGTCGATCACCGGCCGCGACGCCGCGATGCGTTTTCGTCAGGGCTGCTGCGTATCCACCGACCCACCGGTGCGATACAGCCGCGGCCACTGAGCCTGGAACAACCCGTTGCACGCGCCGTGCATCGCGACGTCGTTCAGCACGAAGCGCCGGCCGTCGAACACCCACGACGCGCTCGACCCGCAATCGCCGGCACTGCGCACGCGATCGAGGCTCGACAGCGTCGCATGCGCGGGATCGTAGATCGCTTCGGTCAGTTGGTTCGAGAACGATGCCGGGTCGAGGCCCGCGCTGGCGTTCTCGCCGAAGTCGAGCGGCGTCGGCGCATACGGCGCGCTGCGGTGCACGCGATACCACAGGTCCGTATGGTTGTACGCGCTGCTCGTCTCGCACGGGATCGACACGATCGCGTCGGTGGTCGAGATCGCGGTGGCCGATGCGGCCTTGCGGCGATCGGCCAGCGACATCTCGTCGCCGGCATCGGCCGCGCAACGCTTCACGCTGGCGCCGAACTTGTCGAATACCGCGTCGACGAGCGGGCGTTGTTCGGCCGGCGTGAGATCGGCCACGCGCGGCGCCGGAACGGGCGCGGGCGGCAGCGCCGGTGCGGCGGGCACCGCCGATGCGGGCTTGGCACCTTTGCGCAGCAGCGCGGTGACCGTGCCGATGCGGCCTTGCGTGTCGTCGATCAGCAGCAGCGCGGCATTGAGTCCCGACAGCGATACCCGCGGCGTGCGCGTATCGGCCGGGTCGCCGAAGCTCAGCACCTGCGCGTTGTGCGACATCGTCAGCCATGCGTCGACCGTCGTCGGATCGCCGGTACGAATATGGAACGGATAGACGTCGTCGTTTTCGTTGCTCTTGGCGAGCGCGTGCCACTCGGCCGGCACTGCGTCGAACGGTCGACCGTCCGCGCGCGCGGTGCGCAGATCGAGCGGCGCCGACGCGAAGATCTCCAGCGACGGTCGCGCATCCGGGCCGGCGTCGCGCGCGAGCCGCACGATCAGGCTGGTGCGCGTGTCGTCGATGTCGTCGTTGCCGCCTTCGGCGACGCAGCGGTTCGCGTTGTCGCAGACGACCGACCAGTTCTTGAAATCGCGCGCGACCGGATGTTGCGCGGAGTCGCGCGCGGCAGCGGACAGCGACACGGTGAGCAGGATGACGGCGGCAGCAAGCGGGAGATGACGAAACATGACGGTTCGTATCGGCGATGACGGGGAGTAGGGCGGACGTCCGGTTGAAAGCGCATCGTAAGCGCGCGATGCGGATCGAGCGCGGCCGGACAGCAACGAGTATACCGCTGCTGCGGCCGCGAATCGTGCGACGGCGATCGAAGATGCGCGCGGGTCTTGGCGACGCGCCCGCTATCCCTTCACGCACACCACCTGGCGCAGCGTGTGCACCACTTCGACGAGGCTGCGCTGCGCCGCCATCACCGCATCGATGTCCTTGTAGGCCATCGGGATTTCGTCGACGACACCCGCGTCCTTCCGGCATTCGACGCCACGCGTCGCGTTCACCTGGTCGTCGACCGTGAAGCGGCGCTTCGCTTCGGTCCGGCTCATCGAGCGGCCGGCGCCGTGGCTGCACGAGCAGAAGCTCTCCGGGTTGCCGAGCCCGCGCACGATGAAGCTCTTCGCGCCCATCGAGCCCGGAATGATCCCGAGTTGCCCCTTCTGCGCGGACACCGCGCCCTTGCGCGTCACGAGCACGTCCTCGCCGAAGTGGCGTTCGCGCTGCACGTAGTTGTGGTGGCAGTTCACTGCGTGCTCGTCGAGCCCGAATGGCTTGGCGATCACGTCACGCGCGGCGCCGATCACCGCATCCATCATCGCCTGCCGGTTGCGGCGCGCGTAGTCCTGCGCCCAGCCGACCGCTTCGACGTAGTCGTCGAAGTGCCGGCTGCCCTCGTTGAAATACGCGAGATTGCGATCCGGCAGGTTCGCGATGTGCTGCCGCATGTCGGCTTGCGCGAGTTCGATGAACAGGCTGCCGATCGCGTTGCCGACGCCGCGCGAGCCGCTATGCAGCATGAACCACACGCGATCGGCTTCGTCGATGCACACTTCGATGAAGTGGTTGCCGGTGCCGAGCGTGCCCAGATGCGCGTAGTTGTTCGTCTTCTGCAGCTTCGGATACTTGTCGACGATCCGCTGAAAACCCGGCAGCAGCGACTTCCATGCATCCGTCACGGCGGCCGGCGTGCGATCGCCCCACGCGCCGGGATCGCGGCGGCCCGGCGCGCGGCCGTGCGGCACCGCGCGTTCGATCGCGCTGCGCAGGCCCGCGAGCGAGTCGGGCAGATCGGCGGCGCGCAGCGTCGTGCGTGCAGCCATCATCCCGCAGCCGATGTCGACACCGACCGCCGCCGGAATGATCGCGCCCTTCGTCGGGATCACGCTGCCGATCGTCGAGCCCTTGCCAAGGTGCACGTCCGGCATCACCGCGACGTGCCGGAAGATGAACGGCATCTGTGCGGTATTGCGCAACTGCGTGCGCGCGTCGTCCTCGACGGCGACGCCTTGCGTCCACATCTTCACCGGCTTGCCGTTCGCCAGTTCCATCAGTTGATAATCGTCGTTACTCATAGGCTTCACCATTCGTTCATGCGTGCGGCGCGGCGGCCCTGCGCCGCGCCGTTTCATCCAGTTTCATGCGCTTCGTGTGCTTCGTGCATCATGCGCCCTTGATGCTGACGAGTCCGTTCAGCACCTGGTCGAGACCGCCGAACACCGAGATGCGGTCGATCCGTTCCGCGACGCGCTCGAGCGTTTCCAGCTCCTTGAGTCGCAGCGCGGTCGGGTTCTCTTCCATCACCTTCGCGGTGTTCAGCAGCGAGCGGGTCGCCGCCGTTTCCTCGCGGCGGCGGATCACGTTCGCCTGTGCGGCCTTTTCGGCTTCGACCACCTGCGCGAGGATCGTCTTCATGTCGCCCGGCAGCACGATATCCTTCACGCCGACGCTGCGCACGTCGACGCCCGATTGCGCAAGGCGCGTGCGGACCTGCGCGATCACGACGTCGTCGATCGCCTGCTTGTCCTCCAGCAGTTCATCGAGCGAGCGCGTGCCGACGGCCGCACGCAGCGCGAACTGCAGCTCGCGATACAGGTGTTCGAGCGGCTTCTGGAGCTGGGCGAACGCATGCAGCACGTCCGCATAACGCCACGTCGCCGACAGGTTCAGCCGCAGCGCGACCTTGTCGCGCGTCAGGATTTCCTGCCCCGCGACTTCGAGCGGCTGCAGGCGCAGGTCGACGAGCTCGACCGCCACGTCGCGGTTGAAGCGCCAGAACGCCGTCACGCCCGCGTCCAGCAGCCGCTCGATCTTGCCGTCGATCTTCAGCACCCCGACGTGATACGCCGGCACCTGCGCAAGCAGCACGCCCGCCAGCCCCGCCACGCCGCGCGCACGCAGCGCCGGTTGCGCGATGCGCTTCGCGAGTGCGGCCGGCAGCATGCTGTCCTGCGCGAGGTCGACGCGCTCCAGACGGTGCGCGATCAGGCCGCGCCAGTACAGCCGGCGCGTGCCCGGCGGCAGGATCTCGACGAGCACGTCGTCTTCGTAGCGCAGGCCCGCTTCGTCGTCGGCCAGGTCCATCGCGACGAAGTGCTGCGCGAGCACGTCCGGTGCGTCGTGACGCAGATAGTCGGCCAACGCTTCGTCGGCGAGCGGCGCGTCGAGACGCGCGGTTTGCACCGACAGTCGCTTGAACGGATCGAAGGCCTTGAACACGCCCGGTTCGAGAACCTTCACGAAATCGCCCTCATTCATCAGCAGCGCGCGTTCGTTCTTTTTCACTACATGACGCTTCCACATATTCTTGTCCTTTTCTTCAATGACCGCCGGACGACATGCCTCGTACGGATCGGGGTGCGACGCGATCGGGCGGGCGGCGCGTTGGCCGGCGCGGCAGCACGCGGCGACGCATCCTGCATCGCGTCGTCGTGCGCGTTCGCGCTGGCCGTCCGGCCGCCCGGCCGATCGCGCGGAACCGCAACCGGTTCGACGCGCGGCGGGCCTGTCGGCCCGCGCCGGCGGGTACTGCTTTCATCAGAAATTGTCCTTGCGGACAACGTTCGGACGGGATTCGAACCCGCCACACACCGGCTTGCGCCGGCTGCTCTACCTGTTGAGCTTCCGAACAGTGGGCGCCCCGGGATTCGAACCCGGACGAAGCTGCCTCGCGCGCCCCTTTGCCTTCGTCTGTCCATGGCGGCATGCGCGGCCGCAACGAACGAGGTTCGGCGGCGGCGCACCAGCAGGGCTTTTTGAACCCTGGCTCGCGGGCCAGCGGGACATCCGGCCCCTCTTATTTAGCGAGGAGCGTGCCAGCGGCTGGCGCAGCCATTGAAAATGTCGACAAGTGGTTGAAACAAAAGAGGATTGTTTATTTTGGGGCGGCGAGCGAAGGGAAGGTCGTTGTCGCTCGACTGCCGAATTTAGATAAAATCGGATTGGCTTTTATCCCATGAGATAAACATGCGCAAAACCGTCGCCATCGGCTTTCTGGGCACCGTGCTCGACCAGGGCGGCCGCGCGCCGCGCCGTTTCCGCAAGTGGCGCCCGACCGTGTCGCTGTGCGCGCAACCGGATCTCGCGATCGATCGCCTCGAATTGCTGCATCCGCCGGGCTACACGCGCCTCGCGCTGCAGGTGCGCGACGATCTCGCGGAACTGTCGCCGCATACCGACGTGCGCCTCACGCCGATCACGATCCGCGACCCGTGGGATTTCGAGGAGGTCTACGCGACGCTGCACGACTACGCGCGCGCCTATCCGTTCGATCTCGACCGCGAGGACTATCTGGTTCACATCACGACCGGCACGCACGTCGCGCAGATCTGCTGGTTCCTGCTCGCGGAAGCGCGCTACCTGCCCGCGCGCCTCGTGCAAACCGGGCCGCCGCAGCAGACCGACGAAGGGCCGAGCGGGCCGGGCACGGTGTCGGTGATCGATCTCGACCTGTCGCGCTACAACCGCATCGCGCAGCGCTTCACGCACGAGCGCGACGAGACGGTGTCGTTCCTGAAGGCCGGCATCGCGACGCGCAACGCGCGCTTCAACGCGCTGATCGAGCAGCTGGAGCGCGTGGCCGTGCGTTCGCGCGCGCCGATGCTGCTGGTCGGCCCGACGGGCGCCGGCAAGTCGTTTCTCGCGAAGCGCGTGTACGAACTGAAGCGCGGCCGCCATCGGCTCGCGGGCCCGTTCATCGAGATCAACTGCGCGACGCTGCGCGGCGACGCCGCGATGTCCACGCTGTTCGGGCACGTGAAGGGCGCGTTCACCGGCGCGCAGTCCGCCCGCGCGGGCCTGCTGCGCGCGGCGGACGGCGGCCTGCTGTTTCTCGACGAGATCGGCGAACTCGGGCTCGACGAGCAGGCGATGCTGCTGAAGGCGATCGAGGAGAAGCGCTTCCTGCCGGTCGGCGCGGACGTCGAGGCGACCAGCGATTTCGAGCTGATCGCCGGCACCCACCGCGACCTGCGGCAGATGGTGGCGGCCGGCACGTTCCGCGAGGATCTGTATGCGCGGATCAACCTGTGGACTTACGAATTGCCGGGGCTCGCGGAACGCCGCGAGGACATCGAGCCGAACCTCGAATTCGAACTCGATCGTTTCGGCCGCGAGCAGGGCGAACAGGTGCGGTTCAACGTGGAAGCGAAGCGGCGCTATCTCGCGTTCGCCGCATCGCCGCGCGCGACGTGGGCCGGCAACTTCCGCGAGCTGTCCGCATCGATCACGCGGATGGCGACGCTGGCCGATGCCGGGCGGATTACCGAGGGCATCGCCGAACAGGAGGTCGAGCGCTTGACGCGCACGTGGTCGTCGCCGGGCAGCGGCCGGGCGCCGGACGCGCACGTCGACGCGGTATTCGGTGCGCGGGCGGCGGAACTCGACCTGTTCGACCGCGCGCAGCTCGAACGCGTGCTGGACGTGTGCCGCGTATCGGCGAGTTTGTCGGAAGCCGGGCGCACGCTGTTCGCGGTGTCGCGGCAGAACAAGAAGCAGCCGAACGACGCGGACCGGTTGCGCAAGTACCTCGCGCGATTCGGGCTCGATTGGGAGGCGGTGCGGCTGGCGCTCGACGTCGCGCGTTGACGTCCGACGGCACCGCGCCCGTGCCGGCCGGCGTCAGTCGCTTCGACGCGGGCCCCCAACGTCGGCGCGCGTCATGCGGCCGTGCCCATTCAGCGCTGCTGCACCGCCACCCGCAGCCCGAGCGCGATGAAGATCGACCCGATGATCTTCCCCTGGCAGCGCGTGAGCCATGCGAGCCGCTTCACGAGGCGGCCCAGCGGGCGGATCGAGCATGCGATCAGCGTCGTGTAGAGCGAGCTGAGCGCGACGAAGATCAGCCCGAGCACCGCGAACTGCACGAACGTCGAGCCGCGTTCCGGATGCACGAACTGCGGCATGAACGCGAGGAAGAACAGCGCGGTCTTCGGATTCAGCACTTCGGCGGGAATCGCCTGCAGGTACGCCTTCAGCGGCGTGACGGGCGACACCTTCGGCAGCGACGGATCGGACGGCCTGTCGAGCAGCGCGCGCACGCCGAGGTAGATCAGGTACGCGGCACCCACCAGCTTCACGACGTTGAACGCGAGCGCCGACGTCATCAGCAGCGCGGACAAGCCGACGGCCGCGAACAGCGCATGCACGAAATCGCCGCTCGCGACGCCGAGCCCGGTCAGGATGCCGGTCTTGCGCCCGCCCTGCACGGTGCGGCTCAGCACGAGCAGCACGGCGGGGCCGGGGATCAGGAACAGGCCCAGGACGACGGCCGTGAAGGTGGTCAGCGTGGTCAGGTCGAACATGGCGGCTCCGGCAAGGTTGGCGCAGCGGCGGGGAATCGACGCATTGTATTCGGTTCCTCGATTTCGCGATGGACGTCGCGGTGCGCAAAATCGGCTCGACGGCGTGGTCAGCGTCGACGACGAGCATGGTCGAATGACGTGCTCAGGCGCCGGCCAGGCGAAACGCGTCGGCCATGCGCTCCTGTTCGCGGGCGGAAAGCGCGAGTCGTGCCGCGAGCGTGCGCCATTGGGCGACGACGCCGCGGAAGTCGTCGATGATCTCGTCGGCGTCTTTCAGGCTCAGCCGAAAATATTCACATACCTCGCGGGCGAGTTCGAGGTCCAGCGCGTTGTCGGCTTCCGTGATGTTGAGCTTGAGACAATCGGCCACGGCGACGGGGTTCATGTCGTACGCGGCGGAGAGTCTCCAGCCCGCATCCGGCTCGAGAATGAATCCGTGATTGCGAAGATGGTCGTCGGTATTCGAGACGAGAAGGTTGAATACGATGCGCGCCCATAGTTCGCGCAGGTCTGCATTCGCTCGCGCGCCGTGTCGGATGAGCACCTCCGCCAGTTCCAGATAGCTGGCGCCGGTGGATGCATCGTCGCCGTCGACATGTCCGGTCATCGTCATGGCCGACGCAAAATGCAGCCTGCGGCCATCGGCAGTCCGATCGAAGCGCCGGACAAGGAAGCAGTGATGGTCACTGGCGAATTTCCGCGCTTCTGCATGGGCGACGTTCAAGCCGCAGCCGAGCGCCAGTGCATTGACAACCATTTCCCAGCCACCTACGTCGTAGTCGTCTCGCGCGCTCGGGAACTTTGCGATGTACAGATGCCCGCGATCGTCGGCCACGCTGGCTTTCGGTCTTGCGCCGCCGAGCGAGCCGCCGGGCGCGATGAGCATCGACAGCCAATCGCGACCGTCCGGCGCGATGTT
Organism: Burkholderia sp. IMCC1007; assembly: GCF_027257875.1. Lineage (GTDB taxonomy): Bacteria > Pseudomonadota > Gammaproteobacteria > Burkholderiales > Burkholderiaceae > Burkholderia. The sequence continues at coordinate 157,191 of NZ_JAPVQY010000009.1, read as the reverse complement.
GTCGACGTCTTCCTCCAGAGCTCGACTGGCTTGCTCGAGTTCACGAATCTCCGCAAACGGTGGCGCGGCGAGATCGATGCGGTCGTCGAGAAATTCTCCGGTGTCGTCGAGCTTGTAGCGCAATGCGCCGACTCGATAGAGATCATGAACGCCGAGCAGGTAGTCGGACTCATGCAGTCGCGTGCCCTTCGGTCGCAGTCCGGCGCGAATGTCGCGCTCCAGCCGGCGATCCATCAGCATGCGGCCCCACCGGTCGGGGCTCGAATCGGCGAACGCGCCGAACGTGTTGCGCGGCGGAACCGGATATTGCGGTCCTTCGAAGAGGCCGATGCCGGGGTCGAGCTGCACACCGGCGAACTCGGGCGCAGCCAGCGCAACCGCGTCGTACTGGTATTCGAACCGTTCGGTGGCGCGCGTCTGCCGCGCGTGCAGAACACCGAGCTTTCGGGGAGCGGGCAGGCTGTTCCAGTCCGCATAGACGGAGATGGTCGTCATTTCTTGGCTGGGCCCCCGTGCCGCCTGCCCACCGGTTTCAGCAATGCGGCCAGATCCGCGGCGGTCGTACCGCGATTGTCGTCTGGCAGGGCGCGACCGGCTGCCGTCGCGGCTGTTTCCCCGGTCTGGGGCGCGGGGGCGACCCGCGCGCGAGCGCGCCTGTTGGCCGATGCGCGCGCCGCTGCCGCGGGAGGCGATGCTGTTTCCTTCCGGCGCCGCGGTGTGGCGAGGCGGGCGTCCTGAAGCTGGCGGCCGAGCGAGTCCGTGGCGGCCAGCTTTTCCAGATCGTCCTGCAGCCCGAGCGTCTGCATGACGGAAAGATAGGCCCCGATCGTTACGCCGGAACCGCCCGCTTCGAGGGAGCGAAGCGTCATCGGCGACATGCCGGCGCGTTCGGCGACCTGTTTCGCCGTCAGCTTTCGGCGCAGGCGCGCCAGCTTCAGCCGCTCGCCGAAGTCGACGAGTAGCCGATTGGATGCCGGCAAGAGCGGGGCGGTCTTCTTGGCCATGATCGGAGCTAATATTTCATCGATTTTTGCAGGATAACGCCAAAATAATAGCACTTTGGCCTGCAGGCGGCATGGTGCGATGCTGGTTCGGTGGCCGATTGTGTAAATATTCTGGCGAAATTGCAGGAAAATAGTGGAAATATTGGCATTGCGCTGGCATGTCGAGTCAGCGCCGAACGCGGTTTGCGCAGGGCCTACGGTCCGACTTCGTCCAGCAGGGCGCCCCCGTCACCCGCCCAATTCCCCCGCCAGAAACTCCACGAACGCCCGTATCCGCGTCGACATCTGATGCCGTTGCGCATACACCGCATAGATGTCCGCGCTCGGCGTCTCGTAGTCGGGCAACACGACGACGAGCCGCCCGTCGGCCAGATAGTCGCGGATATCCCACTCGGCGCGCATCAGGATCCCATGCCCGTCGAGCGCCCACTTCACTGCGATCTCGCCGTCGTTCGTCGTCAGGTTGCCGTTGATTCGCACCGCTTCGGTGTGGCGCGCCGCACCGCGCCCGCTCGTCAGCCGCCAGATCCCGTAACCCTCGTCGCCCTGCCGGATGCCGATGCAGTTGTGCCGCGTCAGCTCGTGCGGCGTGCCGGGCGTCCCGTGCCGCGCGAGATACGCGGGCGCCGCGCACAGCAGCCGGCGGTTCGGCGCGAGGCGCCGCGCGACCACCCGCGTGTCGGGCGGCTCGCCGAAGCGGATACAGACGTCGAACGCGTCGTCGGTCAGCGGCGGCGGCATCACCGACAGCTGCAGCTGCACCGACACCTCCGGATAGCGCGCGACGAAGCGCGAGATCGCCGGCCCGACGTGGCCACGCCCGAAGCCGAGCGTCGCGTTCACGCGCAGCAGCCCCTTCGGCCGCTGTTTCGCGCTGCCGAGCAGTTCGCCCAGCTCGTCCATCTGATCGAGGATCCGGCGCGCGTAGTCGAGATACACGTCGCCTTCGGGCGTCAGCATCATGCGTCGCGTCGTGCGGTTGACGAGCGTCACGCCCGCACGCCGTTCCATCTGCGTGAGCCGCTTGCTGACCGCCGCCGCGGTCAGCCCGAGCTCGCGCGCGGCCGCGCTCAGGCTGCCCGACGCGGCCAGCGTCGAGAAGAAGCCGAGATCGGCCGGCTGCACGGTATCCGCCATGTCTGGATTAATGAACCGAAGTTAAAGATGCTTTGATTCTAGCGCCGGTTCCGGTACTGCAGGTTAGGTAAAGTGCATTCACGCTCACGATCAATCGAGGATGTCAGCATGAAGACCTACCGTATCGCGACCATTCCCGGCGACGGGATCGGCAAGGAAGTGGTGCCTGCCGGCAAGCAGGTTCTGGAAGCGCTGGCTCGCGGCAGCGACCGGTTTGCGTTCGAGTTCGAGGATTTCGACTGGGGCGCCGACTACTACCGCGAGCACGGCGCGATGATGCCGGCCGACGGCCTGGACGCGCTGCGCGGCAAGGACGCGATCCTGTTCGGCTCGGCCGGCGACCCGGACGTGCCCGACCACGTGACGCTGTGGGGCCTGCGCCTGAAGATCTGCCAGGGCTTCGACCAGTACGCGAACGTGCGCCCGACGCGCATCCTGCCCGGCATCGATGCGCCGCTGAAGCGCTGCGGCCCGGACGACCTGAACTGGGTGATCGTGCGCGAGAACTCGGAAGGCGAATACGCGGGCGTCGGCGGCCGCGTGCACCAGGGTCATCCGATCGAGGCCGCGACCGACGTGTCGATCCTCACGCGCGCCGGCGTCGAACGCATCATGCGCTTCGCGTTCCGCCTCGCGCAATCGCGGCCGCGCAAGCTGCTGACCGTCATCACGAAGAGCAACGCGCAGCGTCACGCGATGGTGATGTGGGACGAGATCGCGAAGCAGGTCGCGCAGGAATTCCCCGACGTCACGTGGGACAAGGAACTCGTCGATGCGGCGACCGCGCGCATGGTGAACCGCCCGGCGTCGCTCGACACGATCGTCGCGACGAACCTGCACGCGGACATCCTCAGCGACCTCGCCGCCGCGCTCGCCGGCAGCCTCGGCATCGCGCCGACCGGCAACATCGATCCGGAGCGCCGCTATCCGTCGATGTTCGAGCCGATCCACGGTTCCGCGTTCGACATCATGGGCAAGGGGCTCGCGAATCCGGTCGGCACGTTCTGGTCGGTCGTGATGCTGCTCGAGCATCTCGGCGAGACGGAGGCGGCCGCGCGCGTAATGCAGGCGATCGAGGCCGTCACGGCCGACCCGTCGCTGCATACCCGCGATCTCGGCGGCAGCGCCACGACCGCGCAGGTGACGGCGGCCGTCTGCGAGCGCGTCGCGACCGCGGCGGTCGCTGCCTGACGGCAACGAGGCGCGCGACGATCGCCGTCCGCTCGCCTCCACCGGAAATTGATTGCCCGCGACTCGCACATTCGACGCGAGCCGGGCGCCGGTGCGCGCGCTTCGGCGCTGCGCCGGTCAGCGCTCGTTGAGCACCCGCCGGGCACCTGCAAGCAGGGAGCTCGGCTCGACCTCGAAGGAGGAGACACATGCAAGCGGATCTGGAAACCCGCGTCGCGCGGAAACTGATGTGGCGCATCATTCCGTTCGTGATGCTGCTTTACTTCGTCAGCTTTCTCGACCGCGTCAACGTCGGCTTCGCGGCGATGACGATGAACAAGGCGATCGGCCTGTCGCCGACCGCGTTCGGACTGGGCGGCGGCCTGTTCTTCATCGGCTACTTTCTGTTCGAAGTGCCATCCAACCTGATTCTCCACCGCGTCGGCGCCCGCATCTGGATCGCGCGCGTGATGATCACGTGGGGCATCGTGTCGGCGGTCTCCGCATTCGTGACCGGGCCGACGAGCTTCTACGCGTTGCGCTTCCTGCTCGGCATCGCGGAAGCCGGCTTCTTCCCCGGCATCATCCTGTACCTGAGCCTGTGGTTCCCTGCGAAGCAACGCGCGGTGGCCGCCGCATGGTTCATGGCGGCCGCGCCGATCTCGACCGCGATCGGCTCGCCGCTGTCGGGCGCGATCATGCAGATGCCGCCGATGTTCGGGCTCGCGGACTGGCAGATGCTGTACGTCGTCGAGGCGCTGCCGGCCGTCGTGCTCGGCTTCGTGGTGCTGAAGTGCCTGACCGATGCGCCGTCGAAGGCCGCGTGGCTGAAGGCGGACGAGCGCGACTGGCTGATCGCGAAGCTGAAGTCGGAAGCCGACGTGCGGCACACGCACGCCGGGCATACGGCCGGCGCGTGGCAGGCGCTGCGCGACCCGCGTGTGCTGGCGCTCGCGCTGATCTACTTCGGCACGTCGGCGGGGCTCTATACGCTCGGCCTGTGGGCGCCGCTGATGGTCAAGCAGTTCGGCTTCACCGCATTGCAGACGGGCCTGCTGACCGGCATCCCGAGCATTGCCGCCGTCGTCGCGATGATCGGGTGGGCGCGCCATTCGGACCGCAGCGGCGAGCGCACGTGGCATGTGGTGATTCCGTGCGTGCTGGCCTGCGCCGGCTTCGTGTTCGCGGGGCAGGCGAGTACGGCGCTCGTGACCGTGCTCGCGCTGGTGGTCGTCAACGTCGGGATCAGCGCCGCGAAGGCGCCGCTGTGGGCGATGCCGAGCGCGTTCCTGTCGGGCGCCGGTGCGGCCGCGGGGATCGCGATGATCAACTCGATCGGCAACCTCGGCGGGTTCGTCGGGCCATTCGCGATCGGCTGGCTCAAGCACGTGACGGGCGGCTATGCGGCCGGGCTGTACGTGGTGGCCGGCACGCTCGCGGTGTCGGCGCTCGTCACGCTGCTGCTGAGCCGCAAGGGTGCGCGCGACGCAGTCGTGTCGCGCGTGCAGCATCATCATTGAAGGCGGCGCGCGCCGGCGATCGTGGATCCGGACGCGTACGCCGCATGCTCATGCGCGGAGCCCGAACCACAAGCACGGGATGCAGAGCAGGAAGTGCCCGGCGGATGAAAAGCCCCGAGGATATATCCGCAAGGGCCGCGAGGTTCTACGCGCTGCAGGCGGCGCGCATCAAGGTGCCGGAAGCGCCGCGCGGCGCGCGATCTCCGCCGCACACGCATCGGCCGGCGCGCTCGACGTATCGACGAAGCAGTCGCTGAACGCGCGCGCCGCATACCCTTCCCGATACATCTCGGCGATACGCTGCCGCTCCCAGTCCGTCAGCGTGCGCGTGCCGCGATCCGACGCGGCGACCGCTTCGGGCGGCGCGAGCGTCGCGACGAACAGGCGCGCATCGCGTGCGTCGCAGGCCGCGCGCAACTGCCGGAATTCCGCGTCGCCGATCGGATAGGCGATCACCAGATGACGTTCGCGCGCATGCGCGATCTCGTTGACGACGCGCGCCAGCGCGATCGCCCACTGCTCGTGGAACGGGGCGTCGTCGGGCGCGTCGTGATCGTCGCCGTCGATGAAGCGCGCATCGGGCAGCACGCGCGCGAGTGCGCGACCGATCGTCGTCTTGCCGCTGTTGATTGGGCCGTTCACGTGAATGACGAAGAGGGAAGTCATGAGCCGGGTCGGAAATCGAACGACTCGCAGCTTGCCATGATCGCGGCAGCGTTGCAGCGCCGTTTGCGCGCGACGCGATCGCGGGTGAAAGCACGGAAGGAAAGCGGAGAAAGCGGAGAAAGCGGGGAAAGCGGGGAAAGCGGGGAAAGCGGGGAAAGCGGGGAAAGCGCGAGAAGCGGAGAAAGGCAGGGGCCAAGCAGAAGAACCGGCAGGCCGCGCATGCATCGACGCACACACGGCCTGCCCGGCGCGGCCCGGCCCGGCGCGCGTATCGGCTACGCGCGCCGGCTTCGGGTAAAACGGCTTACTGCTCGCCGTCGCCCTTGATCTGCGGCAGCGCCGACGATTCACCCGGCGTCAGCAGGCCGACCTGGGTGTACACGCGCAGCTTGTCGCGCGTGTCGGTGATGTCGAGGTTGCGCATCGTCAGCTGACCGATCCGGTCGCGCGGCGAGAACGTCGACGCCACCTTCTCCATCGACAGGCGTTCCGGCTGATACGTGAGGTTCGGCGACTTCGTGCTCAGGATCGAGTAGTCGTTGCCGCGGCGCAGTTCGATCTTCACTTCGCCGGTGATCGCGCGTGCGACCCAGCGTTGTGCCGTTTCGCGCAGCATGATCGCCTGCGGGTCGAACCAGCGGCCCTGATACAGCAGGCGGCCGAGGCGGCGGCCGTTCTCGCGATACTGCTCGATCGTGTCTTCGTTGTGGATGCCGGTGACGAGACGCTCGTAGGCGATGTACAGCAGCGCGAGGCCCGGGGCTTCGTAGATGCCGCGGCTCTTCGCCTCGATGATGCGGTTCTCGATCTGATCGCTCATGCCGAGACCGTGGCGGCCGCCGATGCGGTTCGCCTCGAGCAGCAGCTCGACCTGATCCTTGAACTCGACGCCGTTCAGCGCGACCGGTTGGCCGGCTTCGAAGCGCACCGTCACTTCTTCGGCGGCGATCTTCACGTCGTCGCGCCAGAACGCGACACCCATGATCGGGTTCACGATCTTGATGCCGCTTTCGAGGCTTTCGAGATCCTTCGCTTCGTGCGTCGCGCCGAGCAGGTTCGAGTCGGTCGAATACGCCTTCTCGGCCGACATCTTGTACGCGAAGCCGGCCTGGTTCATGAATTCGGACATTTCGGCGCGGCCGCCGAGCTCGTCGATGAACGTCTGGTCGAGCCACGGCTTGTAGATCTTCAGATCCGGGTTCACGAGCAGGCCGTAGCGGTAGAAGCGCTCGATGTCGTTGCCCTTGTACGTGCTGCCGTCGCCCCAGATGTTGACGCCGTCTTCCTTCATCGCGGCGACGAGCATCGTGCCCGTCACGGCGCGGCCGATCGGCGTCGTGTTGAAGTACGTGACGCCGGCCGTCGTGATGTGGAATGCGCCGCTTTGCAGCGCCGCGATGCCTTCTGCGACCAGCTGCGCGCGGCAGTCGATCAGGCGGGCGCCTTCTGCGCCGTATTCGATTGCACGCTTCGGGATCGCGTCGTAATCGTCTTCGTCGGGCTGACCGAGGTTCGCCGTGTATGCGTACGGGACGGCGCCCTTCAGTTTCATCCAGTGCAGCGCGGCGCTGGTGTCCAGGCCGCCGGAGAAGGCGATACCGACCTTCTGGCCGGTCGGGAGGCTTTCGAGAATCGTGCTCATAGGAATAACCGTGGATTGTAGTCCGGTGGGATCGTATTTCGCGGAATATGCGAGTATCGGCTGTCCGGGAGGTTGGGGCAAGGGCTGATTTTCGCGCAAATGCGTCGGCGGCCCCGTCGCGACGGGGTTGGCGGACGGTTAACCAGCCGGAGAATCAGGCGCGAATCGGCGTGAAATGGCGATCGAAACGGCCGTCGCGAACCGGTGAGCCGGCGCGTATTTCCGGGGCCCGATCGGTCGACGTGCGCGAATGCCGCCCCGGAACGCCGCGCTTTCGGGTTGAAATAAAAATGAAAGGTTGTCCCCGCTCGGCGCGATATTCGGCAAACGTCCGGGATTTTAAATATTCCACGCCCGCGCCGTATCGAGCAGTTTCTCGCGCAACTGATCCACTTCACCGGCCAGCTTGACCGTGATCGACACGTAGCCGGACAACTGCGGCGGCGGCAGCGGCGACGCGTCATGCGGCGGATCGGCCGGCCGGCGGCGCGGCGTGAGCCGGCTCGGCGTGCCGAACTTCAGCGCGCGGCTCGCGCCGACGAGCGTGTCGCGGATGCGCCGGTTCACGGCCTTCATCGCGGTGCGCACGTACTCGCGGGACGTCACGTCGTCGCGGGCCGGCACGGTGCTCGACAGGATCTCCAGATAGCCGATGCACAGGCGCAGGCCGCGCTGGATCGCCTCGAGCTGCGAGACCGGAATATCGCATTCCTTCGACACCGACGGCATCAGCGAGCGCAACTGCACGAGCAGCGTGCTCAGCGCGGCCATCTCCTTCAGGTGCGCGTCGTCGCTCACGTGCCGGTCGCCCGCGAGCCGCGCATGCACGGCCGCGCACGCGCGCAGCGCGTCGGCGAGCTTGTAGCGCCACGAGTAGGTCGCGTAGAGCGGCAGCGCGAACGAGAACGCCAGCGCGATCGCGATGCCGGTCAGCACGTTCACCGCGCGCCACAGGCCGTCGACGATCTCGTTGTCGCCGTGCCCGGCGACGATCACCATCGTGATCGCCGACAGCAGCGCGATATAGCCGGCCTTGCCGATCGCGTGATACGCGCAGAAGCCGCACGCGATCGCCATCAGCAGATAGATCGCGAGCGGCGCGTGCAGGAACGAGTAGAGCAGGATCAGCGCGCGCCCCGCGCGCGCGCCGATCGACGTGCCGAGCGCGCGCTCGGCCGCCTTCTTGCGGATGTTGCCGTGATGCTGCAGCCCGCCGACGACGATCAGCACGGTGATCGTCGACCATTCGCCGTGCGGCACGCGCAGGCCGGTGGACAGCGCGATCGACACGAGAATCGCGAGCGCGACGCGCGCCGCGTGGATCAGTTTCGCGTGCCGGTAGCGCCGGTACGGGTCCAGCAGCGGACGAAGCGTGTGGCGCACGAGCGGCGGCAGGCGGGAGGGGAGCTGGGCGGTCATGACGGATCGAGGGTGGCCGGCGGGCGGCCGGAATACGCGCGGGCGGCCTGCGCGGGCCGGCGCCGCGCCGCATGCGCAGCTGACGTAACGCTAGCTGAAGGTGTGCGGGCTGTCCACGCCGTCGCGGCGCGACGCGGCCAGCCGTCACGTCAGGTCACGCCACGCCACGTCACGTCACGCCACGTCACGTCACGTCACGTCACGTCCCGTCACGCGTCGGCCGCGCTCGGCTCCGGGCTTGACACGCGATTGCGGCCGCCTGACTTCGCGCGGTACAGCGCCTCGTCGGCCTGCCGCAGCAGCGTCGCGGCATTCACGCGCCCGCCGGTGGCGGTGGCGGCGCCGATGCTGGCCGTCACGTGGCCGTACGGGCTCGCGCCATGCGCGATGGCGAGCCCGGCGATCGCCCGGCGGATTGCTTCGGCGACGGTGGCCGCGCCCTGCGCATCGGTGTCGGGCAGCGTGACGACGAATTCCTCGCCGCCGTAGCGCGCGATGTGGTCGCCGTCGCGGCGCAGGCAGCACGATGCGGATTGCGCGACGCGATGCAACACGTCGTCGCCGGCGAGATGGCCGTAGTAGTCGTTGAACGCCTTGAAGTGATCGACGTCGACGAACAGCACCGACAGCGGGCGGCCGCTGCGCGACGCGCGCTGCGCTTCCTTCGCGAGCACAGCGTCGAACGTGCCGCGATTGTCGAGGCCGGTCAGCGAATCGGTGTGCGCGAGCCGGTACAGCTTCGACTCGGCCATCTGCCGACGCTTGAGCTCGCGCGACAGCGCGAGCGAGCCCCCGACGATGAATGCGGTGAACAGGCCCATCAGCACCGCGGTCCAGATCGCGCGATTGCGCCACGATGCGTAGATGTCGATCTCGGCCGGCGCGACGTCGACGATGAGCGGCAGGTTATCGAGATGCTTGTAAACATAGATGCGCCGCACGCCGTCGATCGTACCGACGCCGGTGAGCGCGCCTTCGCTGCGGCGCTGCGCCTCGATGAAGAGCGGGGCGTCGTGAAGGTCGAGGCCGACCACCCGCGCGTCGTACGGCAGGCGCGACACGAGCGCGCCGTTGTTCTCGACGATCGCCGCGCTGCCGTGCCGGCCGACCGCGAGACCGTCGAGCAGCGCGCGGAAGTAGTCGACGCTGAGCGTGCCGACGACGATGCCGCCGAAGCGGCCGTCGGCGAGCGTGATCCGGCGGCTGAGCGCGATCGTCAGTGCGCCGCCGCGCAGCCGGGATGCATAGGGCCGGCTGATGTAGAGGCCCTGCGCGAGGCGGTCGCGGTGCACGGCGAAATACGCGCGATCGGCGAAATTGCCGCCCCGCGGCGGCGACGCGGCCGAGTCGATCACGATATTGCCGTGCGGATCCATCACGAAAATGGCGCCGAGATACGCGCCGGTCGCCGCGCGATCGAACAGCAGCCGGTGACGCTGGCGCGGCGGCAGTGCCATCAGCTCCGGATCGGCGACACCGTCGACGACGTTTTGCAGCGACAGATCATACAGTTCGATATTGCGCGAAATATCGCGCTCGATCAGCAGCATCAGGTTGCGCGCATTTTGGACCGCATGGTCATATGCGTCGTGGCGCGCCTCGATTAACAGCGACGTGGAGAGTCCCCAGCTGAACAGCAGCAGCACGATGCCCGCGACGAGTACGCCGCGGGGCGACAAAACGCGTGCGACGGCCGCCGCGGTATGGCGGCGCAGCGCGGCGGGCAGCGGGTATGGCTTCATCCTCGGGGGGGCGGGGCGACGGGCAGTTGCGTCGTAGACGATGCCGCGCGCTAATATTTCGAATTAATCCGTATTATCTCGCGAATTCCTGAATTTTAGCCGGGCGATGCGAAACCTGCATGCGTGACTGGCGATCCCGAACCGTTACGCATGATTACCGCGTCCTGCGTGAACGATTTGATTTAAATCAATCGCGAGTGCATGTGTTTTGTCTGAATAATGGGGCGCATGCGGATTGCCTTGTCGGATTAATGCGCGATCCGGCCCTGCATCGAATACCGCTCGGGTATTGCGGCTTTGGCATTGCGAACCGGCCCTGAAAAAATACGGCTTTCTGTCCGGGCGCCGCCGCGGTCGGCGCGGCGCCGTGCGCGCTGCGTCCAACCCGTTGATTCTGCGGCGTCTGCATGCGATGGCGACGCGTCGGGACCGGAGCTGTCCCGCTGACGAATCAGGTAGAATCCGCGCTTCGCCGCAGGCGCCCGGCGCGCAACGCGTATCGGGGCCGCATCGAATGCACGGCAGGCGGCGCATCGCGCGCCCCGATCCCGCATGCGCCGGCCCCGGATGCCGGCCCGCTCAACGTTCGTCTCGTTTATGTCCGCAATCCCGAATTCCGACCAACCCGGTTCGTCCGCGAACCCACCCAAGCTTCATCGCGCGCTGAAGGCGCGCCACCTGACGATGATCGCCATCGGCGGCTCGATCGGCACGGGCCTGTTCGTCGCGTCCGGCGCATCGATTTCGCAGGCCGGCCCCGGCGGCGCGATGGTCGCGTACATGCTGATCGGCCTGATGGTCTACTTCCTGATGACGAGCCTCGGCGAAATGGCCGCGTTCATGCCGGTGTCGGGGTCGTTCGCGACCTACGGCGCGAAATACGTCGACGAAGGCTTCGGCTTCGCGCTCGGCTGGAACTACTGGTACAACTGGGCGGTGACGATCGCGGTCGAACTCGTCGCCGCGCAGCTCGTGATGCACTACTGGTTCCCGAACGTGCCGGGCGTCTGGTGGAGCGCCGCGTTCCTCGGCGTGATGTTCCTGCTCAACGCGCTGACCGTGCGCGGCTTTGGCGAAGCCGAATACTGGTTCGCGCTGATCAAGGTCGTCACCGTGGTCGCGTTCATCGGCGTCGGCCTGCTGATGATCTTCGGCATTCTGAAGGGCGCGCCGAGCAACGGCTGGGGCAACCTGACGATCGGCGACGCGCCGTTCGCCGGCGGCCTGCCGGCGCTGATGGGCGTCGCGATGATCGCGGGCTTCTCGTTCCAGGGCACGGAGCTGATCGGCGTCGCGGCCGGCGAATCGGAAAACCCGCGCACGACGATCCCGCGCGCGGTGCGCCAGGTGTTCTGGCGGATCCTGCTGTTCTATGTGCTCGCGATCTTCGTGATCGGCGTGCTGATTCCGTACACCGACCCGAACCTGCTGAAGAGCGACGTCACCGACATCGGCGTGAGCCCGTTTACGCTCGTGTTCCGCCACGCGGGCCTCGCGTTCGCGGCCGGCGTGATGAACGCGGTGATCCTGACGGCCGTGCTGTCGGCCGGCAACTCGGGCATGTACGCATCCACGCGGATGCTGTACAACCTCGCGACCGAAGGCCGTGCGCCGAAGCTGTTCGCGAAGCTGTCGCCGGGCGGCGTGCCGCGCAATGCGCTGTATGCGACCACCGCCGTCGGCGCGCTGTGCTTCTTCACGTCGCTCTACGGCGACAAGACGGTGTACCTGTGGCTGCTGAACACGTCGGGGATGACCGGCTTCATCGCGTGGCTCGGCATCGCGATCAGCCATTACCGGTTCCGCAAGGGTTACGTGACGCAGGGCTATTCGGTCGACCAGCTGCCGTACCAGTCGAAGTGGTTCCCGTTCGGCCCGCTGTTCGCGTTCGTGCTGTGTCTCGTGATCGCGCTGGGGCAGGACTATCAGGCGTTCCTCGCGAACCGGATCGACTGGGCCGGCGTCGCCGCGACCTACGTCGGCATTCCGCTGTTCGTCGTCGTGTGGCTCGGCTACCGGTTCATGAACAAGAGCCGGTTCGTGCGTTACGAGGACATGGAGATCGCGCCGTGGGTCGCCGCGAATCGCGGCGCGCAAGCGCAGCGCGTGACGAACCGCGAAACCGCCGGCTGATGCGGGCGCGGCACGCCGCCGCGCGAGCTCCGACGAAACGGGAAGCCCGCGGGCTTCCCGTTTTCTTTGTGCGCGATCGTGCTTGCCGACCCCGCTTTTTTTGTCGGCTTTCGCCTGCACGGGGTCAAAGCCGGTTATATTTCCCGACCCTACCGGGCTGCGGCCCGGCCGGCGCGACGAGCGCGGCGCGGATCGGCATCCGGCGTGTGCGCTGCCTGCGACGGCCGGCGGCGCCCGGCGTTTTCATCGTTTCGTCGCGGCCAGCATGGCCCGCGCAGCGCAACCCAGAGGAATCCATGAGCGCATCACCCGCCGAGCGGAAGGCCGGACCCGTTTCCATCGTGCGAATCGAAGCCGCGATCAATGCGTGGCGCGAAGTGTATCCGCCCGCCCCGGACGGCGAGGACGGCTACGTTCTGGACGCCGGCAGCAATTGTCTCGCCGAGCTGTACGGCGCGATGATCTGCTATCGGCTGCCGGACGTGCCGCTCGATTCGCTGAGCGACGCGCAGCGCGACGCGCTGTACGCGACCGAGGCATGACGCGCGGTCGCGCCGATGCCGCAGTGCAGCGTCGATGAAGGAACGGGAAGCCGCGCGCTTCCCGTTTTGTTTTGCGTTTTGCGCGATGCGGCTCGAACCGGTACCGACGCCGGCTGAGGTATCGTCATGGGATCGGGACAGGCACGCACGGGACGAAAGGCGCGAGCGTGGCCGGCGCGCTGCCGGATGAGCGTCCGGTGCCGGTCCGGGAGGGATCGAAATGGAGTTGAGACATCTCCGCTACTTCGTCGCGGTTGCCGAGGAGCGGAATTTCACGCGGGCGGCCGAGCGGCTGCACATCGCGCAGCCGCCGCTGAGCCGGCAGATCCAGCAGCTCGAGGACGAACTCGGCGTGCCGCTGTTCGAGCGCAACGCGCGGCCGCTGAAGCTGACCGACGCCGGGCGCTTCTTCTATTCGCACGCGGTGCAACTGCTCGCGCAGACGACCGAGCTCGAATCGATGACGAAGCGCGTCGGCAAGATCGAGCGCAGCATGTCGGTCGGTTTCGTCGGCTCGACGCTGTACGGGATGCTGCCGAAGATCATCCGGCGCTTTCGCAGCGAGTATCCGGCCGTCGAGTTGACCCTGCATGAAATGTCGACGATGGACCAGATCAAGGCGCTGAAGGAAGGGCGCATCGACGTCGGGTTCGGACGGATCCGCCACGAGGATCCGAGCGTGCGGCGGGTCGTGCTGCGCGAGGAGCGGATGATCGTCGCGCTGCCGGTCGGCCATCCGCTCGACGGCGCGAAGTCGGTGCTGTCGCTGCACGATCTCGTGCACGACACGCTGATCATCTTCCCGAAGGAGCCGCGGCCGAGCTATGCGGACCAGGTGCTCGCGGCCTTCCACGATCGCGCGCTGCAGCCGCGGCGCATCTACGAGACGCGCGAACTGCAGATCGCGCTCGGACTCGTCGCAATGGGCGAGGGCGTGTCGGTCGTGCCGCACAGCGTATATGGCCTGAAGCGCGACGACATCAGCTACAAGCCGCTCGACGACCCGAACCTCGTGTCGCCGATCATCATGAGCATGCGGATGCTCGACGAGTCGGAGGACATTCGCGCGATACAGGCGCTGATCTACCGGCTGTACGACGAAGCGCAGATGGAATACCTGCCGCCGCAGCCCGAATGAGCGGGCGCGCGATGGGGCTCGCCTGACGCGGCGCGCGGCGCCGGGCCACCATCACCGGCATTCGATGCGGCACGCCGGCGTGCCGCCGTTTTCATGCAGAACGACGACAGACAGATGACCGATATCGTGACCGAAGAGACTTTCGTCGAGACACCGCAAGGGCGTCTCTTTGCGAAGCGCTGGCGGCGGGCTGGCGCGCCTGAGCCGGCCGCGCCTAAGCCGGCCGCACCTAAGCCGGCCGCACCGATCGTGCTGCTGCACGATTCGCTCGGCTGTGTCGACCTGTGGCGCGATTTCCCCGCGCAACTGGCACGCGCGACGCGACGCGACGTGATCGCGTACGACCGGCTCGGCTTCGGCCGCTCGGATCGTCATCCGGGCCGGCTCCGCACGACGTTCGTGCGCGACGAAGCCGACCACGGGTTTCGTGCGGTGCTCGAGCACTTCGGCATCGATGCGTTCGTCGTGTTCGGGCACAGCGTCGGCGGCGGCATGGCGGTCGGCTGCGCGGCCGCGCAACCGACGCGTTGCCGTGCACTGGTGACCGTCGCCGCGCAGGCATTCGTCGAAGATCGCACGCGCGACGGCATTCGCGAAGCGGGCGAGCAGTTCGACGCGCCGGGCCAGCTCGACCGGCTCGCGCGCTATCACGGCGACAGGGCCGAATGGGTGCTGCGCGCGTGGGTCGACACGTGGCTGTCGCCGGCGTTTCGCGACTGGAGTCTCGACGACGAACTGCCGCACGTGCACTGCGCGACGCTCGCGATTCACGGCGAGCAGGACGAATACGGTTCGGACGTGCATCCGAAGCGCATCGCCGCGCGCGTGGCCGGGCCGTCGTCGCTCCTGCTGCTTGACGGATGCGGGCACATGCCGCACCGCGAGCGGACCGACGACGTGCTGGCAGCCGTCGCGACGTTCCTGCGCGACGCGGGCGCCTGAGCGCCTGAGCGCTGCTACGACCGGCGGGGCACGCCCGCCGAGTCAGAACGACAGCTGGATCGCGAGGTCGATCGCGAGGAGTGCGATCGAGCAGCCGATGCCGAGGATCACGTTCGGCAGGCGATGCTCGAAATCGCGATGATCCCGGCGCATCGCGGCGCCGAGCAGGAAGATCGCTTCGACGACGATCTGCAATCCGACGAACAGCAGCATCAGCAGGTACTCGTAACCCATCTGCTTGAATGCGGCGAATTGCATTCCGTGATCGCGGACCCACTGGCCGACGCGCAGCAGTTCGTAAACGAACAGCAAGGCGGGGAACAGGTAACTGATGAAGTACGTCGGCGCGGTGGCGTGCCGTAGTTCGAGGTGGAAGTGCTGATGCGTAGTAGCCATCACGAAGCCCTCCTTGCAATGCATGATTGCGGACTCGACGGCGGCGCAGCGATGTGCGGACTAGGGGATTGCCCGATGTATCGTGCGTGCCGTACGACATCAGCATACTGCGGCTCGGGAAATTTGGCATCCCGTCGCTGCATTCGTTGCGAAAATGCGTGCGCATCGCGCATCGCGCATCGCGCATCGCGATCAACGGCCGTCGCGCCAGCGGCCGCCGCTCAGGCGTTCGCTTGCGCGCCTTCGACGAACAGCTTCGCGATCGACTGGAATTCCCGTTTCAGCGACAACCCGGGCACGGTCAGCCAGCGCAGCATCGCCGCGAGATACAGGTGATGGAACCACGTCGCGAGCTGGTCGGCCTGCAGCGCGGCGTCCAGCTCGCCGGCTTGCTGGCCGGCCGCGATCAGCTGCTGCCACACGAGCGCGATGTCGCTGACGTTCTCCCCGCCGCCGTCCGGCTGCGCCGCCCCGATGCTCAGGAACCGATGCCGCAGATATGCGAGCAGGTAGACCGGATGCTGCTCGCACCACGCGGCCGACGCATCGAGCACGCACGCGAGCCGCGACGTGAAGCGCTTGCGTCGCGCAACGTCGCGTTGCAGGTGCGCGAGGTCGCGTGCGAGCTCACCCTCCAGCCAGTGCGCGAGCACGGCTTCCTTCGTCGGAAAGTGGTTGTACAGCGTGCGTTTCGCGACGTCGGCCTGCGCGGCGATCTGCTCCATCGTGACGGCGTCGTAGCCGTGCGCGTCGAACAGGCGTGCGCCCGTCGCGGCAAGATGCGCGAGCATCTGGATGCGCTTGCGCGCGCGGCGGCCTTTCCTCGAAGCGGGTGAGCCGCCCGCGTATGTCGGTTTCGGCAGCATGACCGGTTTCGACCGGGCCGCGATGGTCGATGCGCTGCTGCGCGCGCTCGACGGCCGGCGCGCATTGTTCTATCCGGGCTGGAGCGGTATCGATGCGTCGATGTTGCCGGCGCACGTGTGCGTGATCGGCGAGACGCCGCACGACTGGCTGTTTCCGCGCACGTCGATGGCGATTCATCATGGCGGATCGGGCACCACACATTCGGCTGCACGGGCTGGCATTCCGTCCGTCGTCGTGCCGTTCGCGGGCGATCAGTTCTTTTGGGCGAACCGGCTGCGGCGGCTCGGCGTGGCGAGTGCGCCGGTTGCGGGGCGGCGGGTGGATGCAGCCGCGCTAGCCCGCGCGATCGCATTCGCCGCGCGAGCCGACACGCGAGCACGTGCTGGCGAACTGGGTGCGCGTATCGCGCAGGAGGACGGGTTGCGGATCGCGATCGATGCAATCGAGCGCCATGTGCGCTCGGGTGTACGCTGACGCACGCCGCACGCCGCACGCCGCACGCCGCACGCCGCACGCCGCACGCCGCACGCCGCACCACGCGCCACGCACGACGTACCACCCATCACCGGCCGCGGCGTCCTGCGCCCCCGCCTGAATCAGAAATGCCCGGTGAACCGATAGCGGCTGCCCGGATGCCAAAGATTGGCGACCGACGCGACCATCCCCTGCGACCACGTGCGCCGATGCAGCAACAGGCAGGGTTCGCGCTCGTCCATCGTCAGGTGGCGGCGCGTTGCCGTGTCGGGCATCGCGGCCTCGATCCGGTATTCGACACGCTGCAGCGGCGCGACGCGCGTCAGGTACTGGTTCGGCGTCGTCGTCGTGAAGTCCTGCAACGCGTATTCCGGCGCGCAGGCCGGATTCACCCAGCGTTCTTCGAGCTGCACGGGCGTGTGGTTCTCGAAGTGCAGCACGCGCGAATGGAAGATCGCGCTGCCGGTGTCGAGCTGCAGCTCGTCGGCGAGCTTCGCATCGGCGACGGCCGCGCCGACTTCCAGCACTTGCGCGCGATAGCTGTGGCCGCGCGCGGCGACCTCGTCCGAGATGCTGCGGATCGCGACCAGCGTCGATTCGTATTTCGGTGACGCGACGTAGGTGCCGGAGCCGCGCGTGCGCGTGAGCACTTGCTCGGCCGTCAGCTCGCGCAGCGCGCGGTTGACCGTCATCCGCGCGACGTTGAATTCGCGCGCGAGCTCGTTCTCCGACGGCACCTGGTCGCCCTCCGCCCATTCGCCGGCATGGATGCGCGCGAGGATGAAGTCCTTGATTTCCTGATAGATCGGTGTGGTCATTGCGTTGCTGTTCAAGAGACGGCGGCCGCGTGCCGTCGCCGGTCGGCCTTCGTGCGGTGTCCGGGCGGAGTGTACCGGGTTCGACGCCGCGCGGCCCGACTGCGGACGGCCGGTTCGGGTTATCCCGGCAGGCATGCGAGCGCCGGATCGACGCGCCACGTGCGTGCAGCGACGCCGTCCGCGGGCCGGTACGTGCGGGAAAACGAAAAGTATAGACAGATCAATCCGTGCCGGCGCTACCCGAGTCACGCGGCGAAAGCTCGCCTTCAGCCTCGCGTAATGTGTAGTGAATTGAAATATAAGGGAAATTCGCTCATGGAAACAATCCGCCGACAATTAGAGATAAACACGGATTGCTGGCATCGGGGTGGAAAAGGCAAAGTTGTATGTACAACTTGGGCGCCGGCAAACGGAAGGCTCCCGGTTGGAAGGGTTCACGGCGGCGACGCCCGACGGGACCCGTGCCCAGTTCGCCTATGACAGGAACGCCATGAAGAAACTCGCGCTCAGTATTGCCCTTGCCTGCATCGCGGTCGGTGCCCACGCCAAGGATTGGTCGACGATCCGGTTCGGCGTCGACGCCAGCTATCCGCCGTTCGAATCGAAGGACGCAAGCGGCAAGGTCGTCGGCTTCGACGTCGATCTCGGCAACGAAATCTGCGCGCGCCTGAAGGCGAAATGCGTGTGGGTCGAGAACGATTTCGACGGGATGATCCCGGCGCTGAAGGCGAAGAAGTTCGACGGCGTGCTGTCGTCGATGTCGATGACGCCGGCGCGCGCCGAGCAGATCGCGTTCTCCGACAAGCTGTTCAACACGCCGACGCGCCTCGTCGCGAAGAAGGGCACGGGCCTGCAGCCGACGGCCGAATCGCTGAAGGGCAAGTCGGTCGGCGTCGAGCAGGGCACCATTCAGGAAACCTACGCGAAGGCGTACTGGGCGCCGAAGGGCGTGCAGGTCGTGCCTTACCAGAACCAGGACGGCGTGTACCAGGACTTGATGTCCGGCCGCCTCGACGCCGCGCTGCAGGACGCGGTGCAGGCCGACCTCGGCTTCCTGAAGACGCCGCGCGGCGCGAACTTCGATTTTGCCGGCAAGGACATCGACGATCCGAAGACGCTCGGCAACGGCGCCGGCATCGGCTTGCGCAAGGACGACGCCGACCTGAAGGCGAAGATCGACCACGCGATCGCCGACATCATCAAGGACGGCACGTACAAGAAGCTCGAGAAGAAGTACTTCGCGTTCGACGTCTACGGCGGCTGACCGTCGATGCGGCGCGCATCGGCTGCGATGCGTGCCGCATCGGTCACTGGGTGCCACTTGGCTTCGCATGATGCGTCCGGCCTGACGCGCGGACGGCATCGGGTCGTGCGGAGAACGCGCTCGATGCGCAGTCAATGGCGATTGATACTCCAGCCACATCGTTCTGGATCCCTTACATGATTTTCCAAGGATTTGGCCCGCTGCTGTGGGCCGGCACGGTCGAGACCGTGAAGCTCGCGGTGCTGTCGCTGGCCGCGTCGCTGATACTGGGCCTCGCCGGCGCCGCCGCGAAACTGTCGACCAACCGCGCGCTGAAATCGGTCGGCACCTTCTACACGACGCTGATCCGCGCGGTGCCCGACCTCGTGCTGATGCTGCTGCTGTTCTACGGGATCCAGATCCTGCTGAACAACGTGACCGACCTGCTCGGCTGGGACCAGATCGACATCGACCCGTTCGTGGCCGGCGTCGTCACACTGGGCTTCATCTACGGCGCGTACTTCACCGAGACGTTCCGCGGCGCGTTCCTCGCGGTGCCGCGCGGCCAGCTCGAAGCGGGCTTCGCATACGGGATGAGCGGCTGGCGCGTGTTCCATCGGATCCTGTTCCCGCAGATGATGCGCTTCGCGCTGCCGGGCATCGGCAACAACTGGCAGGTGCTCGTGAAGGCCACTGCGCTCGTATCGATCATCGGCCTCGCCGACGTGGTGAAGGCGTCGCAGGACGCCGGCAAGAGCACGCTCGATTTCTTCTTCTTCACGCTCGCGGCCGGCGCGATCTATCTCGCGATCACGACGGTGTCGAACGTCGTGCTGCACCACCTCGAGAAGCGTTATTCCGTCGGCGTCCGGAGGCTTGCACTGTGATCGAAATCATCAGCCAGTACTGGCAGAACTATCTGTACACCGACGGTTACCGCTTCAGCGGCCTCGCGATCACGCTGTGGCTGCTGGTCGTGTCGATCGCGCTCGGCTTCGCGCTGGCGGTGCCGCTCGCGATCGCGCGCGCGTCGTCGAACCGCTGGATCTCCGGCCCGGTGTGGCTCTATACGTACGTGTTCCGCGGCACGCCGCTCTACGTGCAGCTGCTGATGTGCTACACCGGCATCTACAGCCTGCAGGTCGTGCACAACCACGTGCTGCTCGACACGTTCTTCCGCAACGCGATGAACTGCACGCTGCTCGCGTTCGTGCTGAACGAATGCGCGTATGCGACGGAGATCTTCGCGGGGGCGATCAAGGCGACGTCGGCCGGCGAGATCGAGGCAGGGATGGCGTACGGGATGTCGCGCTTCAAGCTCTATACGCGCATCATCCTGCCGTCCGCGCTGCGCCGCTCGCTGCCGAGCTACAGCAACGAAGTGATCCTGATGCTGCACGCGACCACACTCGCGTTCACCGCGACGGTGCCCGACATCCTGAAGGTCACGCGCGACGTCAATTCCGCGACGTACATGTCGTTCCAGGCCTACGGCGTCGCAGCCGTGCTGTACGCCGCCGTCGTGTTCACGCTCATCTGGGCATTCCGCAAGCTCGAGACGCGCTGGCTCGCGTACCTCTCGCCGCGCAGCCACTAACGCATACGCAAGATTCGCAAGGAAGGACCAAGCATGTACAAGCTGACCGTTGAAAATCTCCACAAGAAATTCGGCGACAACGAGGTGTTGAAGGGCGTGTCGATGAAGGCGAAGGCCGGCGACGTGATCAGCATCATCGGCTCGAGCGGCTCCGGCAAGAGCACGTTCCTGCGCTGCATCAACTTCCTCGAGCAGCCGTGCTCGGGGCAGATCACGATCGGCACCGAGCCGATCCAGACCGCGCGCGATCGCAACGGGTCGCTGCGCGTGGCCGACCACAAGCAGCTGCAGCGCATGCGCACGAAGCTGTCGATGGTGTTCCAGCACTTCAACCTGTGGGCGCACATGACGGTGCTCGAGAACGTGATCGAGGCACCGATGGCCGTGCTCGGCGTCGGCAAGGACGAAGCAATCGCGCGGGCCCGCAAATATCTGGAGAAGGTCGGCCTGCCGACGCGCATCGAGAGCATGTATCCGTCGCACCTGTCGGGCGGCCAGCAGCAGCGCGTGGCGATCGCACGGGCGCTCGCGATGGAGCCCGAGGTGATGCTGTTCGACGAACCGACGTCGGCGCTCGATCCTGAGCTGGTGGGCGAAGTGCTGAAGGTGATGCAGAAGCTCGCCGAGGAAGGGCGCACGATGGTCGTCGTCACGCACGAGATGGGCTTCGCGCGCAACGTGTCGAATCACGTGATCTTCCTGCACCAGGGCAAGATCGAGGAGGAGGGCGATCCGCAGGAGATCCTCGTCAACCCGAAGAGCGAGCGGCTCGGACAATTCCTGTCGGGGCGGCTCAAGTAAGCGGGCGCGGTCGCAACCTGGAACGCTAAATGCTTGTCCCGGACGACTCTTTCGAGCGAGGAGCGCCACGATGAGCACGCCGACCCCTACCGCTTTTTCCCACGTGAAGCCGCAGGACACGCCGTATCAAGGCGAAGGCCTGCGCGACTTTTTCCTGTATCGCGATCTCGGCATCGCGGGCGCGACGAACGGCCGGGTCGTCGCGCAACTCGTCAGGGCGAATCATGCACCGGCGGCGGGCACCGGCTGGCACCGTCACGAGGCCGACTTCCACATCGTGATCATGCTGAAGGGCTGGGCGCGCTTCATGTACGGCGAGCGCGAGACGCTGGTGAACGCCGGCGACTGCGTGCACCAGGCGCCGGGAATCGTGCATTACCTGTTCGACTACTCGCCCGACATGGAGTATCTGGAGATCGTCGGGCCGGCCGATTTCAAGTCGATCGACGTCGAAGGGCCATGCGACGTCCCTGCGCCGACGCCGTGGGGCGACGCGGGCGCGTAAGCCCTCGTCGCGTCGGGCGCGACGCATCCGCAAGGCTGCGGTACGCCGCCTCCGGGCGGGCCGCGCATTGCCGGGCATCGCGCGCCGCGCCCCCGGCGCGGAGGGGATTCGCGTCGATGCCGGGTGCCGCGATGCTCGTCGCGGCAGCGCGGATTCAGCGCACGTGATCGGATTGCATGTCGGGCGTCGTCGCGGCAGCGCGGATTCAGCGCACGTGATCGGATTGCATGTCGGGCGTCGCCGCGTCGCGAAGGGTTGCGCGCGCATCGAGCAACGCGCGCAGCGTCACGTAGTGCGCGCCGCTCACGTCGCGGTCGGGATCGGCGGTGCGGTCGTACGGCTCGTTGTCGTGAATCGTCGCGCGCACGATCGGATAGATCTGCGTTTCCCAGCGGCTGCCGTTGAACACGCCGTAGTGGCCCGCGCCCGTCTGCACGTGATGCGTTTTCAGGTAGGACGGCAACCCCGAACACAGCTCCTGCGCGGCCACGGTCTGGCCCACCGCGCAGATGTCGTCCTTCTCGCCCTCGATCGTCAGCAGCGCGGTGCGGTGGATCGCGGCGGGCTCCACCAGCCGGCCGCCGACCGTCAATTCGCCGCGCGGCAGCGCGTACTGCTGGAACACTTTCTCGACCGTCTCCAGATAGAACTCCGCAGTGAGATCGGTCGTCGCGAAGTATTCGTCATAGAAGCGGCGCAGCGTGTCGGCTTTCGCCGGATCGCCTTTCGCACGCTCGAAGTAGAGGTCGGCAAACGACGCCGCATGGCGGTCGGGATTCATCGACATGAATGCGCCGACCTGCACGAAGCCCGGATACACGCAACGCTGCGCGCCGGCGAAGCCGGGCGGCACCACGCTGATCAGGTGGCGCGCGAACCAGTCGATCGGCCGGCTCGTCGCGAGCGCGTTGACCTTCGTCGGATTCACGCGGCAGTCGATCGGCCCCGCCATCAACGTCAGGCTCGCGGGCTGTGCCGGATCGCCGGCGGCGGCCATCAGCGCGACCGCCGAAAGCGCGGCGACGGTCGGCTGGCAGATCGCAAGGACGTGCGCGTCCGGGCCGATGTGCCGAATGAAATCGATCACGTGCGCGACGTATTCGTCGAAGCCGAAGCGCCCGGCCGACAGCGGGATGTCGCGCGGGTTGTGCCAGTCGGTGATGTACACGTCGTGATCGGCCAGCATCGTGCTGACCGTGCCGCGCAACAGCGTCGCGAAGTGCCCGGACATCGGCGCGACGATCAGCACGCGCGGCTGGCGTGCCACCGTGCGCGCCTTCCGGAAATGCAGCAGCGTGCCGAACGGCGTCGCCGCGGCGGCTTCCTCGACGATGGGTATCGTGTTGCCGTCGACGGTGATCGATGCGATGCCGAACGGCGGACGCCGGTGCGAGAACGCGCAGCATTCGAGCAGTTCGCACAGCGCGTCGACCATGCGGGCCGTCGGTGTCGACGCGGCGGGCGGCCACAGCGACATCGTCGCGCGCGTGGCGGCCGCCCATGCACGCGCCGGGCGCAGGCATTCCGCAGACCATTGGTAAAGCGGATAGGCAAGCAGGTTCATGGCCGTCGCTCGGTGCGTCACGTTGCGTTTAGCGAGGCAAGGGGTGTGCCAGCATTGCGCTGGCACGGGCGTTGCACGCGGTTTACGAACGCGGCGCGAAGCGCGGCGAATCATGCAGGCACGGGCACCGCATGCGCGCACGCCACACACGGCCGCCGCGGGGCGCGGCTGCCGATCCGGCGGCTGCATCGTGCGGCGCTGCGCCACTTCGGCGAATGCGCCGCACAGGTGTGGTGCGGTTCGGGCGGCGTGGCGTGCGCTTTCGGTGCGGGGGCGCAAACGGCAATCAGCAGGGGAGCGACATGGAATCGACATTGACCATCAGCAGTCGCAATTATTCGTCGTGGTCGATGCGCGGCTGGCTGCTCGCGAAACTGAGCGGGCTCGCGTTCGAGACGGTGAGCGTGCCGATCGACGCGGCATCGCGCGCGGAGCTGCTGCTGCTCTCGCCGTCGATTCTCGTGCCGTGCCTGACGCACGACGGCAGCACGGTGTGGGACACGCTCGCGATTGCCGAATACCTGAACGAGATTCGGCCGCAGGCGCGGCTGCTGCCCGACGATCGGCATGCGCGTGCGCATTGCCGTTCGATCTGCGGCGAGATGCACTCCGGCTTCAGCGCGTTGCGCTCCGCGCTGCCGATGAACCTGCGTGCGCATTTTCCCGGTTTCCGGATCTGGTCGCGCGCGCAGCACGACATCGAGCGCATCGTGACGATCTGGCGCGAATGTCTGTCCGCGTACGGCGGCCCCTGGCTGTTCGGCGCGCAGATCGGTATCGCCGATGCGATGTACGCACCGGTCGTCACCCGGTTCCTGACCTACGACGTGAAACTCCCGCCCGATATCGCCGACTACTGCATGCGCATGCTCGCGCATCCGTTCGTCGCGGAATGGATCGATGCGGCGAAAGCGGAGCACGAGGACATCGACGAACTCGACATGGAGTTTTGACCGCCGCGCTGCCGCCGCGCGTGCAGTGGGATGACGGCACGCGCAACGACTGAAAGCATCGAAAGCCTGTGAGTGCGCAACGGTCGGCTTTATCGACGTTGCGCGGTCGATGTCAAAGATCGTCAATTCCGCGTGGAGGCGGTACACCGGGATCCGTTGACCGGCGTTAAGGAGATACCAGCCGGACAAGCGGCTGGCCTACCCGGGAGAGTTCCATGAACCGCATCGCGAAGATTCTGACGGCCACGGCACTGGCTTGCGCCGTTCTCGTTCCGGCACTCGCCGAAGCGCATTCGCACCGTGTGTGCCATTTCGATCACCACCACCGCATGTGCCGCTGGGTGCGGTAGTCGCGACTTTCCTCGGGCGCGCCCCGGGACGCTGTCCACATTCACGCAAATCAGGAGTGGAAATGAAAAAGACGATGTTGATCGCCGTGCTCGCTGCCGGCATGGGGCTGTCGCTCGGTGCGTTCGCCCAGGTTCCGGCCAGCGCGCCGGCCGGCACGACCGGCCTGTGCAAGGACGGCTCGTTCTACTCGGGCGCGTCGAAGAAGGGCGCATGCGCGGGTCACAAGGGTGTGAAGACGTGGTACGGCGCGTCGGCGGTAGCCGCCGCCAGCGCACCGGCCGCAGCCGCGCCTGCCACCGCGGCTTCGACCTCCGCCGCAGCAACCGCGAAGACCGCGCCGGCGAAGACCGCGGCAGCCGGCGGCGGCGCGGGCCAGGTGTGGGCCAACGACAGCACCAAGGTCTATCACTGCTCGACCGACAAGTACTACGGCAAGACGAAGCACGGCAGCTACATGTCGGAAGCCGATGCGAAGGCGAAGGGCTTCCATCCGTCGCACGGCAAGGCCTGTTCGTAAGCCGGCCGCGCGAGTCCTGCTCGCGCATTGCCCGCCGGCTGTCTGCCGGCTATCACGCCCCGCCGTTCGAGCGGGGCGTTTTTCCATCTGCCGTCGATCGACCCGACGCAGGCCGTCAGCATTGCCGCCGCTGTGCGCCAGGATCGTCAGTGCGCGGGTGCGGCGGGCGCGGATGCGGGCGCCGGGGGCGTTCCGGTGACGAGGGCGCGGGTGAGATCGTTCGACACGTAGTGCGGACCATCGAACAGATAGACCTCGTAGCCGCGGTAAGCGGCCAGCTGCCGGCGCAGTTCGTCGGCGGTGGCCGGACGGAATCCGCCGTGTTCGGACGGCCGGAACGCCTCCGCGATGATCCGAACACGTTGTTTCCCCAGGCGCGAGGCCAGCGCGTCGATGTAACTGCGTGCGACGTAGGGTTCGCGCGCATAGACGCCGCAGCCGTCCTGGAGAAACACGCCGACGTCAGCGGGAAGCCACGCTGCGAGCCAGTCGGTCAGCGGTTTCCCGCCGATATTGGTCTGGTCGTACACGCTCACCCACAGCGGCCGCGGCAGTTTCTGCAGGATCTCGGCGAGCTTGGGCGCGTTCTGCCAGGTCGGATCGATTTCGACCGGGAAGTAGTAGCCGACGACATGCAGCGGCACGCGCACGCGGGCGACTTGCGCGGACTGCTCCGCGAGTGTCGACAGATGGGTACGCGCACGCTTTTCGTCCTGGTAGCCGGCGAGGCCCAGAATGACGTTTTGTGCCCACGGCTCGCGGCCGATACGCTCCCAGTCCGGAAGGTCCGCCGCGGCGCCGATGCTGGTGCCGGGCAGGTAAGCGGTATCGTCGACCACGCTCCACTGGATCAACAGATCGTGGATGCCGAGCATCTGCCAGTTCCCGGCCGGATGGGTCGTCGCGTTGTCCAGCTGCCAGACGATGCCGTCGGCATGCACGTCGTGCGGCGTCCAGCTACACGCGGCCATGACGAGCGATGAGCCGACGGCGGCGAACGTCGCCGCGCGCGATGAATGCGGTGCGGCCGAGCGCCGGCGCGCCCGGCTTGCGTGCAGAAACCGGGCCGCGCGCTGTCGAATGCCGCGCAAGGCCCGGGTGGCGTACGTGATCATCGCGGCCTCCCCGGAAGCATCCCCGCGCGTCATCGTAGCCGATCACATGCAAATGTGCGACCCGCCTGACTGCTGCGGGTCGCACGAGGCTTTCGCCGGCGCGTGTCACTTGGCCGTCGTGCCGTCCACCCACGTATAGCCGAGGTTCGTGATGCCCGTCACGAGACTCTGGAAGTCCTGGAGCGCCGGCAATCCGAGGTCAGGTTCGAGCCAGTACGGATGGAAGAAGAACGACGCGAAACCGTCCCGCACCGCGAGGCCATACTGCGCGTTGGTGACGAGTGTCTGCCACGGGTACGCGATGCACGAGAACTGGTCGACGTTGCAGATGTTGTACTGGATGCTGCCCAGGTTCTCCGGAATGATCCGCTGACCGTAGTAGTCGGAGTTGATGATGTACGGGAAGAACTGCCCGGCCGAGAAGTCCTGGTTGGCGGCCCCTGTACCGATTTGCGGATTGGTCGACGTGTAGTAGACGGCCCGCTGGAACGTGGTCGGGAACGTCTGCGCCGTGGCCGCCGCTGCGTTCGGCGACATCTGGTACTGCGGCGCGGCCCAGCCGACGACCTTGTAGCCGTTGGTCGTGAACTCGAGCATGCCATCGGTCATTCTGCCTTTCGCCCATTGCACGGAGTCCTCATCGACCGGACGATTCTGCACCGCGAACCAGAACTCGTAGTCGCTGCCGCTCACCGCGGTCAGCAGATTCGGTGTCGAGTCGTACTGGTGCGTAAGCCCGTGCATGACGATCGAGCCGCCGCGCGGGATCGCATAGTTCAACGCACTCTTGAGGCCCGTCGCCTGCGCGAGGTGGATCGTCTCCGGGACGCCGCCGTTGTAATACCCGTTCGGATCGGTATACACCGGGATGGTCGCCATCGTGAACTTGATGTTCTTCGAGTACAGGTAGTCCGTCAGCTGTTTCATCGAAGACGTCGTCGTGTACGCGTCGAGGTCCTCGAGACGGACGAGCGCACGATGATTCACCGGTGCATTGGTCTGCAGGATGTCGTGCAGCATGTCGCAGATCACGAGGTAGCGATCCGTCGGGCCGATGTACGAGAACGGCATGTCGGCGAAGTACCAGAACTTGCCAGAGCGAATCACGTACGGCGCGGTGGCGCCGGTCTTGCTGTTCTTGATGGTGACGAGCGTCTGGGCCTTCGTGGCGTCGCTCACCTGGGTCAGGCCGACATCCGGGTCCGCGCTGATGACGCCGGTCGACGCGTTATACGCGTAGTACTTGACCATCGACAGGTTCTTGTACGAGACGGTGTCGTAGAAGCCCGGGTTCGGATTGCTCGACGAAGGCGCCGCGTTCATTCCGGCAAGGCCGAGGAAGTTGATCCCGTAGGTCTGGTTGAACGTGTAGGCCGTGTTCCACGCGAGCTGCCACAGGTTGTACTTGAACCAGACGACGGTCTTCGTGGCGGTCATCACGTCGCTCATGAACGCAGCGGGGATCGTATTGTTGTAGTAGTCGCCGACGTAGAACGTCGCATCGTGGCTGCCGATCATGCCGGCCGTGTAGTTCTGTATCGGTACCATGTCGACCGTCGTGTTGAAGTGGCCGAGCAGGTTGCGCAACATGATGCTGTACATCAGCCCGAGCTTCGAATACGCATTGTTGGGCGGGTTATCGTACAGCACGAGCGTATGGGCGGTGGTGGCCTGAGCGTGCGCGGTGCCCGGCAATGTGAGTTGCGCGAGTCCGGCAAGCAGGGCGATGACGATCAAGATCTTTTTCATGGCCGTTTCTCCCTAGTCGCGTTCAACGTTGCCGTTGTTTTTCTTGACGAGCTTCCGGTCGAACTTGGGACGCCCCGTCTCCTTGTATGCCTTCTCCCAATCCTCTTCGGACATGCCTGCCTTGATTTGGACCTGGGCCGAACCGATCGGCAGTGGCGGCGGCTTGATCTTGCCTGACTGCTTGGTCTGATCCGCACTCGCCTGCTGCGTCGTGCCGATGACGACGAGCGCAGGAACCAGAGCAGCGAGTAGCGCGACGGTGCTCAACCCGTTTCGAAAAGATTGATTGCGACGATAAGGCATGATTTTCATCCTCTGATATGCAGATTGGTTGCATCGCTGCAACGAAACGACCACGGCCCGATGCCCTTCAGAATCGGGATGCCGCGTCGCGTTTTTCGCCTGGCACCGGACAAAAATCGTGCCCCGGATGGCAGTGTTTTCAAGCTAAAAACGTACCATCCGTCGCAAATGGATGCTGGGCCGCGCTACCCGAATTGGCGCGTCACGGCGGCTCGAAAATGGCCCGATAAACGTTTCATGCTTGCAACAGCGCTGTTTTCGCGCATTCGTTTGGCTACTGTCGAAGTGTGTTCGGACGATTCAGGGAAAACCAGTTGCGTGTCACGCTCGATATAAGGCCACGCTGCAATTCGTGGTGGGTGCGCGCGCGAGCGAAGACGACCGATGTGCGCGCTTGCCCGCGGTCGATCCGCGCTTTTTCGTGCGGGGACCGTCGTCATCGCGTGCCGATTGCGCGGCACGCGACGCGAAACGCGCTTTTCTCACGATCGGCCGATGCACGTTGCAGCACTGAAACGTTTGGCCCGGATTCGTCGACCAAATCCCTGTTTGCACACGTCGATGCCTTGAATATCAAGGGCTGCGCGGGCGATGGCGCATGACTTGCTTCACGACCTGAGCAGCGCGAAGCCGTTGCATGACCGGCGGCTGTCCCGACAGCAGGCTGCATGCGTCGATGATCTCAACGTGCATCGAGATGCACGACGCAAGCCGGCACGCAAGTGCGTAGCGTCGAACGGCACGCATCGAATACGTTGCATCTTTGAACGACGTTGCGCGCGTGAATCGGAAAGCGCCACGGGCGACGGCGTATTCGAACGCGGGCGGTTGTCGTGGTGCAAGCCGCGGGGGCGGGGCGTGACGGGGTGACGGGGTGACGAGGACGGAGCGCTTTTCGTCCGAGTTGGGTGTGAGGGGGAAGCAATACCAACGAGCGCACATATCGGGACGATGATGAGCCAACTAATATGGAGTACGTATATAAATGGATTGACTGCCGTCGCCATCATGACGGCCGTCATCATCCTGGTCAGCACGCTGGATGATCTCGTGCTGGACGCCTGTTACTGGTCGTTCGAGATCGGGCGCCTGCTGCGTCACGAGCCAACGCAGACCATCGATGTCGGCGCGCTGCGTGCACTGGAAGAGCGCTATCTGGCGCTCATGGTGCCGGCCTGGAAAGAGTATGACGTGATCGCCAAAATGATCGAAAACACGTTGGCGACCCTCGAGTACGAGCGCTACGTCATCTTCGTCGGGACCTATCACAACGACGCCGAAACCACCGCGGAAGTCGAACGGATGGTGCGCCGGTATCCGGGGCGGGTGACGCGCGCGACCGTCATGAACGACGGGCCGACCTGCAAGGCCGACTGCCTGAACTGGATCGTCGGATCGATCCTGCGCTACGAAGAGACCCACCATATCCAGTTCGCCGGCGTCGTCATGCACGACTGCGAAGACGTCATTCATCCGGTGGAACTCAAGTATCTGAATCATGCGGTAGCGGACAGCGACCTCGTCCAGCTCCCCGTGCTGTCGTTGCCGCGGAAATGGAACGAGTTCGTCGCCGGCTGCTATCTCGACGATTTCAGCGAAACGCACCAGAAGGATGTGCCGGTACGCGGGCGCCTGACGGGCGTCGTCCCGGGTGCGGGCGTCGCGTCGTGTTACAGCCGGCGGTCGATCGAAGCGGCGATGAAGGCGCGCGGCGGCTCCGCGTTCAACACCGCTTCGCTGACCGAGGACTACGACTTCAGCTTCCGGCTGAGAGACCTCGGGATGAAGGAGACGTTCGCGCGCTTTCCGCTGTCGGATCGCACGCGCGATACCGATGCACGGCGCGCACCGGGCGGCGCCGTCAACCAAAACCTGCTGGCCACGCGCGAATATTTTCCGAAGACCTTCCGGACCGCCTATCGGCAGCGCGCGCGCTGGATCCTCGGCATCGCGTTCCAGGGCTGGGAGCAACTGGGCTGGAAGGGCGACCTCCTCACCCGGTACATGTTCTTTCACGATCGCAAGGGCGTCGTGACATCGCTGTTCTCGGTGGTCGCGTATGCCGTGCTGCTCAACTTCCTGCTGGTTGCCGCGTTGCAAAGCGCCGGGCTGGCCGGCCCCATCGGCGGGCCGCTCGCCGAGGCCGCCACGTGGTTCGCGCCGCTGCTGTGGGTGAACACGATCATGCTGTTCGTGCGCGCCGGGCAGCGCTACTACTTCGTCAGCAGGTTGAACGGCCGGTTGCAGGGGCTGCTGTCGATTCCGCGCATGTTCGTCAACAACCTGATCAACTTCTGCGCGGTGTGTCGCGCGTGGCGCATTTATCTGAACCATCTTGCGAGCGGCAAGCCGATCGCGTGGGACAAGACCAGCCATACCTACCTGTCGAACGAAGCGCTCGGGAAGGTTCGCCAGAAGATCGGCGAGATCCTGGTCGGCTGGGGCGTGGTCACGCTGGAGCAGCTGCAGGCAACCCTCGACAAGCAACTGACGTGCGGCAGGCGGCTGGGCGAGCTGTTGCTCGAAGACTGCGCACTGTCGCCCGAATCGCTGGCTGATGCGATCGCCGAACAGGCCGAACTGCCCCGCGTGAGCCTCGGCAACGTCGCGGTGGGCCACTTCGCGGATGCGCTCGCCTTCGAGGTGCAGTACACGTACCACGCCGTCCCGTTTTCGACCGCGGACGACGGAACCTTGAACGTTGCAGTCGGACGTCCGCTCACGCTGGACGAGCAGGACGTCGTGCGGCGCGGCGCCAGGTCGAAGGTTGCCTATTTCATCGCGAGCGATGCGG
Source organism: Burkholderia sp. IMCC1007 (assembly GCF_027257875.1). Lineage (GTDB taxonomy): Bacteria > Pseudomonadota > Gammaproteobacteria > Burkholderiales > Burkholderiaceae > Burkholderia. The sequence goes on along the minus strand of NZ_JAPVQY010000009.1, from coordinate 126,089 downwards.
AGATCGCAGCCGAACTGGCCCGGCACTCGCGCTTCGTCGAATTTGCGCGGACCCGCGGCGACGCCGCGCCGCCGGAGAAGCCGCTGGGAGAACAAGCATGAAACGCGCGACACGCCCGATCGCGACGAGCCTCCAGCGCTGTGCACGGCTGAGCGCATTGGCGGTCGCCATGTCGCTCGTCTGGCAGGCGCCGGCATTCGCCGCCCGCCCACTGACACCCAGAGCCTATCGGCTCGCCGACGGCGCATACAAGGCCATCAATGCAGGCGACCTGCCGCGTGCGGAAAACAACGTGTTGCGCGCGTTGCGGATTCAGCCCGGAAGCGAGCAGCTCGGGCTGCTGCTCGTCGACGTGTACCGGCGCGAAGGCAAGGTCGACGAAGCGGACGCGGTGGTCGAATCGCTGAGCACCCGGTTTCCGAAAAGCGCGCCGGTACTCGCGCAACACGGCTACATGGCGCAGCGGCAGATGCGCTACGACGTCGCGTGCAGCGATTTCTCGGCGGCCGTCACGACCGGAAAGTGGAGCGGCGAGCAGCAGCGCAACCTGCGCCTCGCGTGGGCGGACAGCGCGCTCGCGGCGAAGCGCCCGCACGAAGCCGGCGTGGCGCTGGCGCCCCTCGCCGGCGAAAAGTCGGCCGCGATCCAGGTGCGCATCGCGCAGATGAGCTTGCAGGCGGGCGACAACGAAAGCGCGATCCGCGTGGCCGAGCTGGCGGCGGGCGACGCGACGTCCGATGGCGACCGCAACATGGCCGCGTCGATCGTCGCGCAGGCGCGGCAAGCCGATCAGCCGGCGCCGGCGGACGACACCGCGATGCGGAAACTGCAGGAGGCCTACGACCTGCTTCGCGAACACAAGGATCAGGAGGCGCTCGACGCATTTCACGAGGGGTTCGCCGGCGGCGCGGGCAACGCGATGAACTACGCGGACGCCGGCTATGCGGCCAAGCGGATCGGCTTGAACGAGCAGTCCGTGCAGCTCTTCGAGCACAGTCTCGACGCCGATGAAGACGAACATGCATTCGACTCGCAGCGCAAGTTCGGCTATCGGCGGGAAGTCGAGCAACTGGAGCGCAGGTGGGGTTTCGTGCTGAGCGCGCCGTACCAGTCGGCCGCGTTCGGCCCGCAAGGCACGATCAGCGTCCTTCAGCCTGGTGTCGAGGCGTACTGGCAGCCGCCGAAGATCGGCTATCAGAACGGTCGCATCCTGCAGTTCTTCGTGCGCGGATACGGCACGGCCTACGATGGTAACGGCAACGTGACGGGCATGCCGACCGTGCAGGGATCGGTCGGGGCGCGCTACAAGCCGCTGGCCGACCAGAACGTAGTGTTGACCGCCGAGCGGCTGTTTCACATCGGCAGCCTGTCGATGACGGACTGGCTGATGCGGCTCGGCTATTCGTCGGAGGGCGGCACCGACCTGAGGGTCACCGAACCGAGCTGGCGCAGCTGGCAGGCGTATGTCGAAGGCGCGTATTTCATCAAGGCAGGGCGCTACATCATTTATTCGGAGCTGCGTTACGGGCACACGTGGCGCTTGCCGATGATCAGCGACCGGCTGACCGTCTATCCGCACGTCGCGGTGGCGGGCGATCACGACAATCGCGAGTCGGACCAAACGGCAATCGGTGCGGGGCCCGGCATCCAGGTGCGGTACTGGTTTCGCGAAGGCAGGTATACCGCGCCGGCAAGCTATCTCGACGTGACGGTGCAATACCGGTTCGGGGTGACGTCAGCGGCCCGCGCACGTGGTCTCGTGGTGCGCGCGACATTGTGGTTCTGAGCGACTGCGCTGACGGTGTTGACTATGGCCGGGCGATCAGTTCGGCGCCTTGAGCGGGAGGATCGTCTGACGCAGCAACTGGAAGTACGAGCTCGTCGAATACGGGACCATCTGTTCCGCGTAGTTCCACCAGAAGAAGCCGCCGATGAAACGCGGATCGGTCATGCTGTTGACCATCGGGTAGTAGGTCTTGATCAGGTTCTGCTGCACCGATGCGGGCGCCGAGGTGCTGGACGTGCCGATCTCGCCGAAGCCGACCTTCGCGTTCGGGAAGATGCTTTCCAGCGCCGCGAAATCGTTTTTCCACGACGGATTCAGCCCCGGGCAATCCTGATACGGGTAGTAGCTGAACAGCGCGTAGTCGGCCTGCTGGCGAACCGTCGACGACAGGAAGGTCGTCGGCCAGGTCTTCCAGTAATCCTGCGGCTTCTCCCAGCAGTTGGTGCCCTTGCTGTCGTCGTTGTAGTACAGCGTGATCGCGGTCTTGCCGCCGTTCGATTTCACGATCGTGTTGGCCGCGGCAACCATCTGGCCGATCTGCTGCTCTTCCGAATTGACCGTGGCGGTGGTGCCGGACGGATCGGCGCGCAGCCATTCGCCGTTGATTTCGTTGGCGATCTCCCACACGTCGACCGTATTCTTCAGTTGCGACACCAGTTCCTGCGTGCGTGCCTTGTAGGTCGCGAGATCCGTCGGGAAATAGTACGAATCGTAGACTTCGCCCATCACGTAAGCGACCGCATGCAGGCGCAGCAACGGCGCGTAGTAGTCGGCGGCCGACGTGCCCGGATCGAACACGACACGCACGGTCGGACGGTAAGGCAAGTTCTGCAGCGACGCGACGATCGCATCCAGTTTCGTCAGATCATCGAGCGTGACGCCGTAGACCGGGTTCTTCAGCGGTTCGACCTGGGCTTGGGCGAACTGGGAAACCGGCATCAGGCCGGCATAAGCGACGCAGGCGGCGATGGCCGTGCGCGAGATGGTTTTTGTCAGTTTAATCAAAACGTACTTTCCGCTCCGGGTTAAAGGGAAGCGCGATTTTAGGCGAAAATAAAAGCTAATTATCCGACGATATCGGGTAAACGAGGGGCGGATGGGCGGGAGCGGAAGTTGCTACCGCGTGCCGCGGCGAGATAAATGCAGCATCCCGAAACGAATCCGGCCGCTTCGGGCAAGGCTCGCGAGAAGGCGGGTCCTTCCGTCGGCATGCCGTCACGCACCCCCGCGGGACCGGTTTCCCGTCGCGCGCGACGCGCGTCCGTTCATACACAATCCGCGCGCCGTGCGCGATAGCCGTTCGTCGATCCGACGCGTCGGCGGCCCTTTCATCTTCATTTCCGATAAAAATTAGCAGAAATCCCCTAAAGAAAGCCGGTGCCGATGACGTTAAACGGTCACGGGGACGACTGTCGATCGCATGCAACCGACATGCGGCGCGCAGTCCGCGACAACCAGCGCAGCAGGGGAACCAAATGAACCATCAGCAATCTTGGACGCGCACGGCCGCGCCCGGCGAGATCATCTATTCGGAGGGCTTCGCCGGCGAGCCCGTCCTGTTCCTCATCGCCGACGGCAAGGTCGAGCTGTCCACGCGATGCGACGACAAGCGCGTCGTGGTCGCGACGCTCGGCCGCGGCGAATTCTTCGGCGAATCGGCGCTGCTCGCGTCCGAGCCGCGCGCGCACACCGCGAAGGCGCTGTCGTTCTGTCAGCTCACGGTCGTGCCGGCCGCGATGCTCGACAAGGAAATCGAGCAGGTGTCCGCGCTGCTGCGCCATATCGTGCGCACGATGATCCGGCGCGTGAAGCGCAAGGACGACCAGCTCGCGACCTATACGCATGCCGACTTCATGCCCGGCGTGCTGTCGTACGCGCATGTGCTGTCGCTGATGGCGGCGCCCGACACGCGCGAGTCCGGCGACGCGTGGGCCCGCCGGCCGCTGCACACGCATGCGGCCGAGACGTCGGTGCCGCTCGCCGACGTGATCCGCCGCTGCCGCGCAATCGCCGGCCATTCGCGGCCGCACGTGCTCGCGATGCTGCGCCGGATGGAGAAGCTCAATCTCGTCACGATCGAAGCCGCGCAGACGAACCATGCGGGCAGCGCAGCCGACCATGCGTCGTCGTCGGACGCGCGCCAGGTCGTCACGTTCGACGCAGCGCGCGTGGTCGATCGTGCGCAGCAGGTCGCCGATTGCGACCTCGACGTGTCGATCAACAGCGAGCTCGAGCTCATCGAGCTGGCCGATCTCGAAGCGCTGATCGGCGTCGACCGCAAGCTCCTGCTCAACAAGCTGTCGCATGCCGAGATCGCCGAAGAGGTGTTCGCGTTCCGCAAGTCGAAGGTGCTCGGCTACGTCGAGCAAAAGGGCGTCGCGTATTTCTCGCGGCGCAACCCGCGCTCGGGCGGCGACATGCGCGGCCTCGAGGACATCGTGTGGGTCGATCAGCGCACGCTGTTCGACGTGATCAGCGGATTCGATACGTATGATCTCGCGAAACTGATCGCGAGCCTCGACGATCGCGCGGTTGCCGACAAGCTGTTCTCCGTGATGACGGAGGCGCGGCGCAACGAGGTGTCGTGGGTGATGCGCCGCGAGCTGAAGCTCGACCCGATCGAGATCGAGGAGATCGAGCGGCGCGTGCTCGATGCCGTGCGTGCCGCGAAGGCACCCGCGGCACCCGCGGCGGGCGCGGCAGCCGCGCCGTCGGCCTCGTCCGATGCATGACGGATAACGGAACGGAGACACCATGGACCTGTTGACCCTGGTCGGCGCGCTGCTCGGCGGCGCGGCCATCGTATTCGGTTTCGCGCTCGAAGGCGGACACTTCTCGATGCTGTTCCAGTTCGAGGCGTTCGTCATCGTGCTCGGCGGCACGCTCGGCGCGGTGATGATCCAGAACACATGGGCGCGCTTCTTCGATGCGGTGAAGCAGTTGCGGCTCGCGTTCGTGCGCGCGCAGGAAGTCGATCGCAAGCACCTGGCCGACCTGCTGGAGTGGGGCGATCGCGCGAAGCTCGACGGCCTGCTCGCGTTCGAATCGATGGACGTGAGCGGCATTCATCCGTTCGCGCGCCGCGGGCTGGAGCTGCTCGCGAACGGCGTGTCGACCGCGGTGCTCGAAGATGCGCTGCAGCGCGACCTCGACGCGTACGAGCGCAGCCGGCTGGCCGCCGCGCGCGTCTGGCAGCAGGCCGGCGGCTACGCGCCGACGTTCGGCATCCTCGGCTCGGTGCTCGGGCTCGTGCAGGTGACGAGCCACATGCTCGAACCGGCGCAGCTCGGCCCGGGCATCGCGGTGGCGTTCATCGCGACGCTCTACGGCCTCGCGTTCGCGAACCTCGTGTTCCTGCCGCTGTACGGAAAGCTGCGCGCGCAGATCGACAGCGAGCTGCGTTTCCGCAAGCTGTATCTCGACGGCTTGCTGGCGATCTCGCGCAAGGAGTCGCCGCACACGATCGAAACGCGGCTGACCGGCGACGTGCGCGGCCGCGCGGCGGAGTCGCTCGCATGATGAACACGGAGCCGCGACATGACCACCCGAACTGATTCCGCGCGAGCCGGTTCGGCCGCCGATCCCGAAGACGATCCCGACGGCGCGCAGTCGGGACGCTGGCTGATCTCGTACGCCGATCTCATCACGACGCTGATGGTGCTGTTTCTCGCGTTGTATGTGCTGCAGCTCGCGAAATACAACGCGCTCGACGCGCGCTATCAGACGCTTGCGCGGCGCGACGGCGGTGCCGCGAGCACCCGCGACGCGGCTGCGCAAGGCGACGCGCCCGCGTGGCTCGCGGCGCTCGATGCGTTGAAGCGCAGCGGCCGCATTTCGCTCGTGAAGGCGCCGCACGGCATCGAGATCGGCATCGACGCGAAGATCCTGTTCAACGTCGGCGATGCGCACGTGCTGCCGGATGCGGCGCCCGTGCTGGGCGAGATCGCGCGAGCGCTGAGCGCGCACGCGACCGGCGACATCCTCGTCGAAGGGCATACCGACAGCGTGCCGATCGCGACCGCGAAATACGAATCGAACTGGGAGCTGTCGTCCGCGCGGGCCGGCAGCGTCGTGCGCTATCTCGCCGATCGCGGCGTGGCGCCGCACCGGCTCGCGGCGATCGGCCGCGCGGATACGCAGCCGCTCGTCGCGGGCGACGATGCCGCCGCGCGCGCGCGCAACCGGCGCGTGACGATCTTCGTCGCGTACTGAGCGTCACGAGCTTGACGGGCCGGCGCCGCGCTCCTGCCGGCGCCGCTCATCCGCGATATATCGGATGCGGTATGACGAACATCCGAAACCAGCGATGCGGTTCCCGCGCTCGCGTGCCGATAACCCGAACTGGCTCAGACCGAGCGGTTATCGAGGGGACTCCATGCATTTCTGGCGCAAGCTTTCCATTCAGAACAAGCTGATTCTCAGCATGACGAGTTGCCTGCTCGTGTTCGTCGCAATTTCGAGCGGGCTGAGCATCCGTCTGATCGGCGATGCGGTGCGCGACCGCGTCGTGCGCGAAGAACTGCCGACCGCCGTGAACGGCATTCGCGCCGACGTGCAACGGCAGATGGCCGGCCCGATCGCGGCGTCGCGCCTGCTCGCGCGCGATGCGTTCCTGCTGCAGTGGGAAGCCGACGGCGAACCCGACGCCGGCACGCGCAACTGGATCCAGCTCGCGAAGAACGTGAAGGACGAGCAGAAGGCGGCGTCGGTGCAGTGGGTGTCGGTGAAGAGCGGCAACTACTACAACGAAGCCGGCCTGCAGCGCAAGGTCACCGACAACGACCAGTGGCTGACCGCCTTCCTCGCGTCGGGCAAGCCGTTCGACGTGAACATGGATCACGAGGTCACCGTCGGCGGCTACATGATGTTCATCAACAGCCGGGTCGAGCGCGACGGCGTGCCGGTCGGCGCGGCCAGCATGAGCCTGTCCGTCGATGCGCTCGCGAAAGGGATCGCCGCGTACCGGATCGGCGAGACCGGCTTTGCGTATCTCGTGCGGCCCGACGGCGCGATCATGATGCATCGCGATACGTCGCTGATCGACGGCAAGCACTTCCTGAAGGACGCGCGGGGCCTGCCCGGCGATGCATCGTCGACGCTGCTGGCCGGCAAGCCGTATGCGTACCTGAGCTACGACGGCGACGGCGGCGCGCGTTTCATCGCGACGTCGTTCATCCCGGAGCTGACCGCGTATGTGGTCGTCGAGGTGCCGCAGGCGGAGCTGCTCGGCCCGGTGACGCGCGCGATTCGCAGCGCGGCGCTGGTCGCGGCGGTAGTGGGCCTCGCGGTGGCGCTGATCGTGATCTGGCTGGTCGGCCGCGCGATCGCCGCGCCGATCCGGCGCGCGGCGACGCTGCTGGCGGAGATCGCGAGCGGCCACGGCGACCTGACGCGCCGGATGACGGTCGAGAGCGAGGACGAGATCGGGCAGCTGTCGGATGCGTTCAACCGCTTCGTGTCGTCGCTGTCGACGCTCGTTCACCGGATTCGCGCGGCGTCCGTGTCGATCGCGACCGGCTCGGCGCAGATCGCGTCGGGCAATGCGGATCTCAGCGAACGCACCGAAGGGCAGTCGGGCAACCTCGAGCGCACGGCGTCGTCGATGGAGGAAATCACGGCCGTCGTGCGCAACAACACCGAAACGGCGACCACGGCCGCGAAGCTGATCACCGGTGCATCCGATACGGCGGCGCGCGGCGGGCAGGTGGTCGGCGAAGTCGTGACCACGATGGAGCAGATCAGCGACGCGTCGCAGCGGATCTCCGAGATCATCGTGATGATCGACAGCATCTCGTTCCAGACCAACATTCTCGCGTTGAATGCGGCCGTCGAGGCGGCGCGCGCCGGCGAGCAGGGGCGCGGGTTCGCGGTCGTGGCCTCCGAAGTGCGCAATCTCGCGCAGCGCAGCGCGCAGGCGGCGAAGGAAATCAAGACGCTGATCGAGCACAGCGCGGGCACCGTGAATACCGGATCGCGGCTCGTCGCCGAGGCGGGCAGCGTGATGCGCGATGTCGTGTCGCAGGTGCAGGGCGTGAGCGCGATGATGAGCGAGATCGCCGAAGCGAGCGTCGAGCAGAGCGCCGGCATCGATCAGATCGGCGACGCGGTGCAGTCGCTCGACCAGATGACGCAGCAGAACGCGGCGCTGGTCGAGGAAAGTGCGGCGGCCGCGGAAAGCCTGAAGCAGCAGGCGGCGGAACTGACGCGGCTCGTGTCGGCGTTCAAGGTGGACGAATGAATTGCGCGCGACGTTAGAATGACGCGTTTCTGAGCGACGGCTGCCGCGGGTTCACGGCAGCCGTTTTAGCGATCGGTGCGGGATTCGGTGACGTCATAAAAATGAAGCGCATTTCAAGATTGAAGGTCGGTGCGGGGGCGGTGGTGGTGGCGGCGGTGCTCGCCGCGGTCGGGGTGAAGGTGATCGCATCGCCGGCCGATTCGTATCTCGCCTACCGGAAGAAGGTCGCGGCGGCCGTGGCGGCGGCCCGGACGGAAGAGCGCGCCGGTCTCGACAAACAGTACACGGCCGACGTGAATGCCCGGCTCGCCAAGCTGATCGGCACGGTCCGCGCGAGAGGGTTTGCCGCGACGCCGGAGGGTACGGTGCAGAGCGTCGGCCCCGTCGACGGGATGCAGCCGGGGCCGGACGGGCTGGCCTTCAAGTCGGAAGACGGCAAGACGAATCTCGTCGTGACGACGGTTCCGCTGTTGAAGGCGTGGGCGGCTGCCGCCGACGCGGGCATCAAGCCGACCGACGACGTCGCCGCGATGTTCGACAATGAAACGCTCTACACGCAGGTATTCGGCGACGATGCCGCCGCGTTTCGCTTCGCCGAATTGCCCGTCAAGCGGCAGCCGGCCGACGGCGTGGTGAAGGCGTTGCTGCTCGGCGAAAGCCAGGACGGCGTGCCGGATGGGCCGAACACGCTCGCCGTGTCGGTCCGCGAGGGCCAGCGCGTGTATCTGCTGTGGAAGAACGTGACGCTTCGTCCGATCGCCGCGTGCAGCGCGGCGCGCGTGCCCGAGGGTGCGCGGCAGGCGTGTTTCGCAAAACAGGTGCCGTCGCAGCGGATCTATCAACGGCTGGTCGCACAGGCGCAAGCGATGGCCGACGCGGTGGTGCGATAGCGCTCGTCGAGCGCCCGGTGCGTTGCGACGGCGACGCAGGGCGTGTGCATCAGACGAATGACGGGCAGCGACACGACAGGTCGCCGCCCGCCGGTGAAGTCAACGCGGACGCATCACCTGCAGCCCCATCGTCAGCGCATTGAACGGCATCTCCGCGGTGCCCATCGAAAAGCTCGTCGCCGTTGCGGTCTCCGCCGCCGTATGCATCAGCGCATGCACGATTCGCTCGCTCGCATGGCCGTCGCCATACGGATTGCTCGCCCGCGACATTTCGTCGTACGCAGTCTCGTTGTCGAAGAGGCGCGACGCCTCGCGCACGATCCGGTCCCGATCCGTGCCGACGAGCCGCGCGGTGCCGGCGCGGATCGCTTCGGGCCGCTCGGTCGTGTCGCGCGTGACGAGAACCGGCTTGCCGAGCGCCGGCCCTTCCTCCTGGATCCCGCCCGAATCGGTGATGATGAAATGCGCGCGCGACATCAGGTAGACGAACGACAGATATTCCTGCGGTTCGATCAGGTAAATGTTCGACACGCTGCCGAGCAGTGCGCGCGCCGGCTCGCGCACGTTCGGATTCATGTGCAGCGGATAGACGAACTGCGCATCGGGATAGCGCTTCGCAAGCGTGCACAGCGCATCGCAGAAATTCCGGAACGGCTCGCCGAAGCTCTCGCGGCGATGGCCGGTGATCAGTACGACGCGGCGCGACGGATCGAGAAACGGAAAGTGCGCGGCGACCCCGTCGTTGAGGGCGGTATCGTGATCGAGCATCCGTTTGACGTCGTGCAGCGCATCGATCACGGTGTTGCCCGTCATCACGACCCCGCCGACCGACACGCCTTCGGCGAACAGGTTGTCGCGCGCCTGCTCGGTCGGCGCGAAATGCCAGGACGACACCGCGTCGGTCACGCGGCGATTCAATTCCTCGGGCCACGGCGACCAGATGTCGCCGCTGCGCAGGCCCGCTTCCACGTGGCCGATCGGCAGATAGCGGTAGAACGCCGCGATACTGACGGCGAGCGTCGTCGTCGTGTCGCCGTGCACCAGCACGACGTCCGGACGCAAGTCGTCGAACACCACGCCGATCGCCTGAAGAATGCCGGTCGTCACGTCGGTCAGCGTCTGGCTCTGACGCATCAGGTTGAGGTCGTAGTCCGGCTTGATGTCGAACAAGGTGAGCACCTGATCCAGCATTTCCCGATGCTGGGCCGTCACGCAGACACTCGCCTCGACGTCGGCGCGCGCTTTCAGTGCGCGGACGAGCGGCGCCATCTTGATGGCTTCCGGCCGCGTGCCGAACACAAGCAAGATCTTTTTCATCATTATCCTCGTTGGACTTCCATGCGCCGGCAGACCCGGCATTTCGCACCAAGCAGGCATTCGGCCGACCTCGGCACCCCCGCATGCGGTTGTGTCGGCCGCGCGACATCCACCGTGTTCGAGGCGTCGCTCCGCGTTTCTCCACCCCCCATCGCCGGGGAACCGTCGGGCCGCGGCCGTCTTCTTGCACCTCGTCGATCACGTCATGAGCGCTCCTCACTGTCGTTGCATTCGGGCACCTGTCCCTGCTGCCGATATAGCAATATTCAAACCAACGGCGCTGTGAGCGGGCTCCGTTCGCGCCGCACACGTAGATCGCCGCGGAACGTTTCACAATTGCTACGACGCGCACGTCGATGGGGTGTCGCGACGCAGCGATACGTCCGATCGTTCGCGCAAGTCGCTCGGGTCGCGTCGTCCGAAGAATCGCGAGTCGCGTTGCGTGCGGTCCTCGATCCGCACACGTGCGTCGTTCCGGGTCTCGTCAAACGTTTCGGTTCGCGAATTTTGTCCGGGCAATGCGCGGGCCGTCGGCGACGCTCAGCGCCCCTTCGCACGTGCACGATTGCGCCTGCGCGCGGCATCACCTGCGTCGTCCGAAGCGGCGCGTATGAAACGTTTCGTATCTGAAACGCTCGCTCGCAACGGCGCGGCGGGAGCGGCGCGCACGCGCTTTGCTCACACCGTTCGTGCGGCGGCTATCGGAGGCCGATGGCGTTCGCGCGAGATGCGATGCAAGTCGCCCGCGGCCTGCGGGCGGACGGTGCGAAGTCGATAGCGGGAGAGCGCTGATTCGCCGATGAATCAAAAACGCGCGATCCGCGTAACGGGAGATTCATCGTGCGCCTGCAGGCCCTTGCCGCACGGGGCGAGGCTGCCCATGGCTCACCCCTTGCTTGCATGCTTCATGAGGAAAGGTGCGTTTAACGCACCGGAACGGCGGAAAAAGCATAGGGATGCCGAAACAATGAATCGGAAACCGCGGCTGCACACGCGACCGATGCGAAGCTCGGCCGCACGTGCACGACGAAGGTGCGACCGCTTCCGGTCGGCATCCGGCGCGTCATGGGTCATGTTCGAGCGTGCATCGGCCACTATCTATCGCCGGTCGCACACGCGCGACGAAGGGAGACGACGGCAACTGCAACGGTGACCGGATCGCGCCGACACGACGGCGCACGGTCGATCAATGAACCCAGGGAAGGAGACGTGTCATGTGTGGCATCGTCGGCGCGGTCGCGCAACGGAACATCATTCCGATACTGATTGAAGGTCTGCGCCGCCTCGAGTATCGCGGCTACGATTCGTGCGGGGTGGCGACCGTCGTCGACGGTCAGGCGCGCCGCGAACGCAGCGTGTCGCGCGTCGCGGATCTCGACGCGAACGTGCGCAGCGCCGGACTGACCGGCAGCACCGCCATCGCGCATACCCGCTGGGCGACGCACGGCGCGCCGGCCACCTGCAACGCGCATCCGATCTTCTCGCGCGACGAAATCGCCCTCGTGCACAACGGCATCATCGAGAATCACGAAAAGTTGCGCAGGCAACTGTCAGACGAAAATTACCAGTTCGACGGTCAGACCGACACGGAGGTCGTCGCGCACCTGATCCACAGCAAGTATCGCGGCGACCTGCTCGCCGCCGTGCGCGATGCGACGTCGCAGCTGCACGGCGCGTACGCGATCGCGGTGTTCAGCAAGCACGAGCCGCAGCGGCTGATCGGCGCGCGCGCCGGCTCGCCGCTGGTGGTCGGCCTGAAGGACGACGAGTGCTTTCTCGCGTCCGACGCGCTCGCGCTGGCCGGCATCACCGACCGCTTCATCTTTCTCGAGGAAGGCGACATCGTCGAACTGACGCCGGGCGGCGTGCGGGTGCTCGCACGCGAAGGCACGCCGGTCGTGCGCCCGATCCAGACCATCACGTCGACGCAGGGCGTGGTCGAACTCGGCCCGTACCGGCATTTCATGCAGAAGGAAATCTTCGAGCAGCCGCAGGCCGTCGCCGCGACGATTCCCGATGCGGGGCTGTTCGATCCGGCGACATTCGGCCCGGACGCCGCGCGCGCGTTCGCGCAGATCGACAACGTGCTGATTCTCGCGTGCGGCACGAGCCACTATTCCGGGCTGACCGCCCGCCGCTGGCTCGAAACGATCGCCCGCGTGCCCGCGCAGGTCGAGATCGCGAGCGAATACCGCTACAGCGATGCGCTTGCGCTGCCGAACACGCTCGTGGTCAGCGTGTCGCAATCCGGCGAGACTGCCGACACGCTCGCCGCGCTGAAGTATGCACAGGCGCTCGGCCATATGGACACGCTGGCGATCTGCAACGTGCCGACCAGCGCGATGATGCGGCAGACCGGCCTGCGGTTCCTGACACGGGCCGGCCCGGAGATCGGCGTCGCGTCGACCAAGGCGTTCACGACGCAGCTCGTCGCGCTGTTCATCCTCGCCGTGACGCTCGGGCGGCTGCGCGGCTACGTCGACGACGCGCAGCTCGCCCGCTATACGACGCAGCTTCGCAGGCTGCCCGCCGCGATCGAAGACGTGCTCGCGCTGGAGGCGCAGATCGAGCGCTGGGCAGCGGAATTCTCGCGGCACGAGAACGCGCTGTTCCTCGGGCGCGGGCTGCATTACCCGATCGCGCTCGAAGGCGCGCTGAAGCTGAAGGAGATTTCGTATATCCACGCGGAAGCGTATCCGGCCGGCGAACTGAAGCACGGGCCGCTGGCGCTCGTGACGCACGCGATGCCGGTCGCGACGATCGCGCCGAACGACGCGCTGCTCGAAAAGCTCAAGTCGAACATGCAGGAAGTGCGTGCGCGGGGCGGTCAGCTTTACGTGTTCGCCGATGCCGATACGCGGATCGACAACGGCGAAGGCATCTCGGTGCTGCGGATGCCGGATTACTACGGGCTGCTGTCGCCGATCCTGCACGTCGTGCCGCTGCAACTGCTCGCGTATCACGCCGCATGCCTGCGCGGCGCGGATATCGACAAGCCGCGGAACCTGGCGAAGTCGGTGACGGTCGAGTGACGGGACGGGGAACGGCAAGCGGCCCGGTCGACGTTTGCCGACCGGCCCGCGCGAGCGGTCATCGCAAGGGTGAGCGCGTCTTCACGATCGTCCCGCGCTGCATCACGTACGCGACGTTTTCGCCTTCGCCAGCAACGACACCGATATCGTCGAGCGGATTTCCGTCGAGCACGACGACGTCCGCGATCGCGCCTGCGGCGATCACGCCGAGTTGCCCCGCCATGTCGACGATCTCGGCGGCCACCGTCGTCGCGGACCGGAGCGCCTCGAGATTGCCCAGCACGTCGGCGCGGATCCGGAACTCGCCGCACTGAAACGTGTGCATTTCGCCGAGCAGGTCGGATCCGAAGCCCATCTTCACGCCGGCGTTCGCATAGATCTCGAGCGACTCGCGTCCTTTCTGCTGGACGGACGCGACCTTGGCCACCGAGTCGGCCGGCATCCCGTACTGCGCGCCGTGTTTCGCCAGTGCGTCGTACGTGACGAGCGTGGGCACGACGAATGCGCCGCGCTCGTGCATCAGTTTCGCCGCCGCGTCGTCGACCAGATTGCCGTGCTCGATCGTCCGCACCCCGCACCGCACCGCGCGCGCAATCGCACGCCCCGTGTACGCATGGGCCATCACGTAGGTGTTGGCTGCTTCGGCTTCGTCGACGATCGCGCGAATCTCGTCTTCCGAATACTGCGTGTTCGCGATCGGGTCGGTCGGCGAGGCCACGCCGCCCGACGCCATGATCTTGATCTGTGTCGCGCCTTTCTGAATCTCTTCACGCACCGCGAGCCGCACGGCGTCGACGCCGTCGACGACGCGGGCAATCGCACCCGTGCGAAAGCAGCACGAACACGGTTCCAGCACATCGCCGCGCGGCCGGAAATCGCCATGCCCGCCGGTTTGCGACAACGCCTTCCCGGACGGAAAGATTCTCGGCCCCGACACCAGCCCCGTCTCGACCGCCTGCATCAGGCTCCAGTCGGCGCCGCCCGCGTCCCGCACGCTGGTAAACCCGCGCGCCAGCATCGCGTCGAGAATCGGCAGCGACCGGATGGCCGCGAGGATGTTCGGCTGCGTCGCGTTGGCCCCCAGGTTCGCCTTCGACGCGAGTACGTGCACGTGGCAATCGATGAACCCCGGCATCACGGTCTTGCCGCGCACATCGATCACCCGCGCATTCGGAAAATCCACGGGCCGGTCGGTCACTTCGACGATGCGCTCGCCGTCGATCACGACATGATGATGTTCGAGCAGCACGCCCCGTTCGAGGTCGAGCACGTTGCCGCCCTGAAGCACGGTAATGGTCATGGGAAATATCCTTATCGAATCGTTGACGCGTTGCGCCGCGCGTCCTTCACGAAGCGCGTGCCGACGAGGCTGACCGCGGCCGCGATGCTCACGTAGAGCGCGGGCGCCATGTTGCTGCCCGTGCGGGCGATGAGCCACGTCATGAGGAACGGTGCGAAGCCGCCGAAGATCGTGACCGCGAAGTTGTACGCGACCGACAGCCCCGTCGACAGCACCTTGGTCGGAAACAGCTCGGCGAACGCCGCGAGGATCGGCCCCGTGTAGGTGGCGATCAGCACGCCGAACACCGCCTGGAACACGATCAGCGACGTGAAGCCGGGCGCGTGATTGATCCACGCGAACATCGGCCACGCGAGCACCAGGATCGCGAGCGCGGAGCCGGACAGGAACACGCGTCGGCCCCATGCGTCGGCGAGCTTGCCGACGATCGGCGAGCAGCACATGATCATCATCCCGCCGACCATGCCGGCCGTGAAGCCGGTCGATTGCGGCAGGTGCAGCGTGCGCACCGAATAGGTCGGCATGTAGAACAGCAGCACGTACGTGCACACCGTCCACAGGATCACCATCGAGAAGCTCGCGAACGTTTCGCGCGGGTAGGTGGACAGCACTTCCTTCAGCGGCGAGCTTTCCTTCACCTGCGCTTCGACCGCGCTGAACGCGGGCGTTTCGTCGAGATGGCTGCGGATGAAGTAGCCGACCGGCCCGACCACGATGCCGAGCAGGAACGGCACGCGCCAGCCCCAGCTATGCAGCGCCTGCGCATCGAGCGACGTCGTGACGAACGTGCCGGTCGCCGCGCCGAGCAGCACCGCGAAGCCGATGCTCGACTGGATCCAGCTCGAGTAGTACGCGCGCTTCTGCGGCGGCGCGTACTCGGTGAGGAACGCGGTGGCGCCGCCCATCTCGCCGCCGGCCGAGAAGCCCTGCAGCAGCCGCGCGACGACGATCAGGAGCGGCGCGGCGATGCCGGCCTGCTCGTAGGTCGGCGCGAGCCCGATCAGCGCGGTGCCGAACGCCATCATCAGGATCGTCAGCGACAGCGCGGCCTTGCGGCCGACCTTGTCCGCGTACACGCCGAGCACGATGCCGCCCACCGGCCGCATGAAGAAGCCGACGCCGAACGTCGCGACGGTGAGCAGCACCGACGTCAGTTCATTGCCGGTCGGAAAGAACAGCTTCGCGATGATCACCGCGAAAAAGCTGTAGACGGTGAAGTCGAACCATTCGAGGCCGTTGCCGATCACGGTCGCGACGATGGCGCGGCGGCGCTGCTGCGTGGCCGCATCGACGGAACGCGCGGCGCGCGGGGAAAGCGTTCCTTGCATGGTCTCTTCCTTTGCCAGAAGGCGGGACGGGTGTCCCGCGTGAACCCCATGCTAAGGACAACCGGGTTATTTTTTGAAACGAAAGATTTGCATGCACGCATGCGCGGAGCGCATGGATCGCGTTCAGGGCGCGGTCTGCTGCTCCGCCTATTCGAACAGCCAGCGCGAGAACAGGCGTGCGGCCTGGTTCTGCGCGCGGTCGTGCGGCGAGATCACGTAGTAGCCGCCGCCGTGGCTCGCGGAGGCTTCCGTCACACGCACGAGCAGGCCGGCCTCGATGCATGCGTCGATCATGTAGCGCCAGCCGAGCGACACGCCCTGGCCGAGGATCGTCATCTGCACGATCTGCGGATACGAGTTGATCGTGATGTCCTGCGGCTGCGCCTTCTGCCGGTCGACGTCGTTCATGTCGAACCATTCGGACCACGACATCCATTGGCGCTGGCCGTCTTCCAGGCGCAGCAGCGTCTCGTTCGCGAGGTCGGCCGCGCTCAGCGTACGGCCGGCCAGATAGTCCGGCGCGCACACGGGAAAGACTTCCTCGTCGAACAGGCGGCGCGCGGTGTACTCGGCCGGCGCCTGCTGGCGCACGTAGTACACGCCGACGTCGAACTCCGCCGGCGACATCGACGCGAGGCCGTCGCGCACGATCACGCGCAGCTTGATGTCCGGATACGCGGCGCGGAATCGGGGCAGGCGCGGCGTGAGCCACAGCACCGCGACGCCGGACGAGCAGGCGATCGTCAGTTCGAGGTCGCCGTACGGCTTCATCACGTCGTGCGTGGCTTGCGCACACTGCGTGAGCAGGTGCTGGACCTGTGCCGCGTATTGCTCGCCGGCGATCGTGAGCCGCAGCGAACGGTGTTCGCGGACGAACAGCGAGCGGCCGAGGAATTCCTCGAGTTGCTGGATCTGGCGGCTGATCGCGCTTTGCGTCAGGTGCAGCTCGGAGGCGGCCTTCGTGAAGCTGGCATGCCGCACGGCGGCTTCGAACGCGACGAGGCACTGAAGGGGCGGCAGGGGCGTGATGCGCATGGCGGGCGTGAAGGTCGAGGTCGCTATCAACATGATACGGGCGTACGGGCGTATGGGCCGGAAACCGCATGTCGGACAACGCGCTGCCGGCCGGCGCGTATTCGTGCGAAGATTGAGCGACATTCAACCTGCGTTCCATCCGCATTCCATCGAGACCGTCGTGATCCGACCGAACCCCGAGGGCAACCCGCAAGCCGGCCATCCGCCGTGGATGTCCGTCGCGCTGGCCGAGCTGGGCATCCGCCGTTTCCCGCCCGGCAGCATCAACCCGCGCATCGTCGAATACAACAACCACACGAACCTGGTCGGCTACGACGACAAGATTTCGTGGTGTTCGTCGTTCGTCAACTGGTGCATGACGCATGCCGGGATTCGCGGCACGGGTTCCGCGCTCGCGCGTTCGTGGCTCGAATGGGGGCGCCCGCTCGAGCGCCCGGTGTACGGCTGCATCGCCGTCCTGACGCGCGACGACCCGGCGAGCTGGAAGGGCCACGTCGGCTTCTATCTGCGCCACGACGCCGAACACGTGCATCTGTTCGGCGGCAATCAGCTGGAAGCGGTGCGCGAGCTCGCGTATCCGGTCGGCGAGGTGATCGGATACCGGTGGCCCGACGCCGGCTGAACGCGCCGTCCGCATCGATTCATCCCGGGTTCGTCGGCGCGCCAGGTCATCGCGCCCGAATTCCCTACCCATGTTCTCCACCCATGAGGAGCCTGCAGTGCAAACCGGTCATCTCCGTCTCTACGCGGATACGCAATACGCGAGCCCTTACGCGATGTCCGTGTTCGTCGCGCTCGAAGAAAAATCGCGGCCCTACGAACTGGTGACCGTCGATCTCGGCAACCGCGCGCATTTCGCGCCCGACTATGCGGCGACGTCGCTGACGCAGCGCGTGCCGACGCTCGTGCACGACGACTTCGCGCTGTCGGAATCGTCGGCGATTACCGAGTATCTCGACGAAACCTTCCCGGGCACGCGGCTCTATCCGGCCGATCCCCGCCAGCGCGCGCGGGCGCGGCAGGTGCAGGCGTGGCTGCGCAGCGACCTGATGCCGATCCGCACGGAACGGTCGACCGAAGTGCTGTTCTACGGCCCGTCGAGCGAGCCGCTGTCGAGTCTCGCGCAGGCCGCTGCGCAGAAGCTGTTCGCGGCCGCCGACAAACTGCTCGCGCCGGGCGCGGCGAACCTGTGCGGCGAATGGAGCATTGCCGATGTCGATCTGGCGGTGATGCTGAACCGTCTGGTGCTGAACGACGATCCGGTGCCGCAGCGGCTCGCCGATTACGCGCGTGCGCAGTGGGAGCGGGCGTCGGTGCAGCGCTGGGTGAAGCTGAAGCGTCCGCCGCTGTAATTCGCGATGAATGTGTTCTGGCCGATTCTCATGGTGCTCCTGCTGGCGGCAGGCGTGTTCGTTGCGGCCCGGTTCCGGCACAAGCTCGTCACGCGTATCGTCACCGTGATCGTCGGGCTCGGTATTGCGGGGATCGTGGCTTACTCGATTGCGTTGTCGACGGTCCAATGTCTCGGATCGTGCGGCTGAAGAGCAGGGCGCCGGCGAGTATGGGAGCCGGCGCCGTATCGTGATCCTGCCTAGTTTTTTGCCACTGCCTCGGTTTCCGTCGGCGGCCCGCCGGCCGCGTCATTCCGGCTCCATCCACCCCCAAGCGACCGATACAACGCCACCGCCGCCAGCGCATGCTCGCGCTTGACCTGATTGAGCGAATCCGAATCGCGCAGATACACCTCCTGCGCCGACAGCACGTCCAGAAAGTCCGTCGCGCCGCCCTTATAAAGCTGATTCGCCAACCCAAGCGCTTTATCGGAAGCCGCCAATGCACTATCGAGCCGCCGCGTCGCCTCATCGGAACTGACGAGATTCGCGCGCGCATCCTCGACTTCCCGCAACGCTTGCAGCATCGTCTGCCGCAACCCGAGTTCGGATTCACGCATCCGGCTTTCGCTCTGCGAGATATCGGCGGTAATGCGTCCCGCGTTGAAGATCGGGCTAGTCGCACTCAGCGCCGCGCTGAACAGGTTATCGGTCAACGTCGGCAACCCGAGATACGAAGCTGCGAGAATCCCGTCCGTCAGATTCAACGAAAACTTCGGATACCGCTCGGCCTTCGCCACGCCCACTTGCGCAGCACGCCGCTCGACTTGAGCGTAGGCAGTCAGCACATCCGGCCGCCGCAACAACGCTTGCGAAGGCAACGTTCCCGGCGCGCCAACCGGCGGCGCGGGAATGTCGCCCGCCTGCGCCAGCACGAGCCGATCGACCGATTCCGGCGTCCGCCCCGAATACACGGCGATCAGATTCAGCTGATGTGAAATCTGCGCCTGCGTCGGTGGAATCCTGGCTTCGAGCGCATCGAGCTGGTTCTGCGCGCGCGTGACGTCGAGCTCCGTCGACAGCCCGAACGCCTGCCGCTTGCGCGTCAGTTCGAGCGCATGCTGCCGGATCTTCGCGTTGTCCTGCAGGATCTTCAATTCCTGCTGCGCCCAGCGCAGATCGACATACGCGGATGCCGCATCGGCCGCAAGCGCGAGCCGCATCGCATCTTCTGCATGCTTCTGCCCGACCAGCTCCGCTTGAGCGGCGAGCAGATCGAGCCGTTCGCCGCCGAACACATCGGGCGACCAGCTCAGCGCCAGCCCCGCGCCGGCCTGCCGCACATAGCCGAGCGGCGGCGGCGTGTTCTGCCGCGCGTCGGCCGCATGCGCGGTCGCATCGAGTTCGGGCAGCAGCACCGCGCGCTTCTGCACGGTCAGCGCCTGCGCCTGCTTCACGCGTTCGGCGGCGGCCTGCAGGTCGAGGTTGCCGTCGAGCACGGTCGCGATCAGCCGGTCGAGCACGGGATCGTGGAACTGCGCCCACCAGGCGGCGGCGTCGATGTCGGCGCGCGGCACATCGGTATCCCACGCGGTCGGCGCAAGCGTCTGAACCGATTCGTTCAGCGCCGGATGCTGCGCGGGCTGCACCGCACACCCGGCGGCGAATGCGCTGACGGCCAGCGCGACGAGTAGCTTTTTCATGACGATGACCTCGACTCAGTGCGCGTCCGGCGGCGGCGCGTTCAGGGTAATGGGTTTGGAAAACGCGACGGCAACCAGCGCGACGACGAAGCACAGCGACAGCGCGTAATACGCGTCCGCGTAGGTCAGCGTCAGCGCTTCGCGATAGATCAGCCGGTGCAGGTTCGCGAGGCCGGCTTGCGCGGTATTCAGCGTGTCGCCGGCCACCGACGTCCAGTACGCGGCCTGGCGATCGAGCAGCGATGCGACCTGCGGTTCGCCGGCGCTCACGTGCTCGTTCAGGCGCAGGTAGTGGAAGTTCAGCCGGTCGTTGAGCATCGTCGCGCTCACCGCGATGCCGATCGCGCCGCCGAGGTTACGCATCAGGTTGAACAGGCCGCTCGCCGATTTGAGCCGCGATTGCGGCAGCGAGCCGAGCGCCATCGTCACGATCGGCGGCACGCTGAACTGCTGGCCGATGCCGCGCAGCGCCTGCGGCAGCAGCAATTCCCGCCAGCCCCAGTCGTGCGTGATCGGCGTGTACAGGTAGCAGCCGAGGCCGAAGCAGATCAGCCCGAACACGAGCAGCGCACGCATGCTGACGTAGCGCGCGGCGAACGCATACGCGCACAGCGCGACCAACTGGAACGCGCCGACCGACAGCAGCGCGATGCCGATCTGCAGCGAGCTGAACGCACGCACCTGCGCGAGAAACAGCGGCGTGAGGAACACGGTCACGAAGATCCCGATGCCCGTCACGAACGACAGCAGGCTGCCGATCCCGAAGTTGCGCACGACGAGCGCGCGCAGGTCGACGATCGGATCCTTCGCGGTCAGCGCATGCACGATGAACAGGAAGCCGCAGATGCCGGAGATCCACGCGCAGATCACGATCGCGTCGTCGCCGAACCAGTTCTTGCGCGGGCCTTCTTCGAGCACGTATTCGAGGCAGCCGAGGAAGCCCGACATCAGGACGATGCCGAGATAGTCGCCGCGCTTGACGAGGCTGAGATCGGGCGCGTCGATATGCACGTAGCGCGGCACGAGCGCGGCCACCGCGATGCCCGGCACGAGGTTCAGGTAGAACAGCCAGTGCCACGACCATTGGTCGGTGATCCAGCCGCCGATCACGGGGCCGATCGCCGGCGCGAGCGACGCGAGCGCGCCGATGGTCGTCGACGCGATCAGACGCTGCTTGCCGGGGAACAGCACGAACGCGGTGGTGAACACGGTCGGGATCATCGCGGCGCCGAGCGCGCCCTGCAGGCCGCGAAACAGGATCATCGAGTTGATGTCCCACGCGAGCCCGCACAGCATGCTGGTGATCGTGAAGCCGACGGCCGACGCGGCGAACAGCCAGCGCGTCGACATCACCTTCGACAGCCAGCCCGACATCGGGATCACGATGATCTCGGCGATCAGGTACGCGGTCTGCACCCACGACAGTTCGTCCTGGCTCGCGGAGAGCCCGCCGCCGATGTCGCGCAGCGACGACGCGACGATCTGGATGTCGAGCGTCGCCATGAAGAAGCCGACGCACATCAGCGCGAACGCGAACACGCGCTGCCTGGTCGGTTGCGACGCGGGGTCGCCTGAGAATGCGGTGGTCATCGTCGGCTCCCGCTCAGTTCTTGTGGTCGGTATGCACGGTCACGACCGCGGACAGGCCGGGGCGCAGCACGTGCTCGATGCCCGGCTGCGGATCGAGATGCACGCGCACCGGCACGCGCTGGACGATCTTCGTGAAGTTGCCGGTCGCGTTCTCGGGCGGCAGCACGCTGAAGGTCGCGCCGGTCGCCGGCGCGAGGCTGTCGACGCGGCCATGCAGGCGCGTGCTCGATGCATCGAGCGCGACGTCGACGCGATCGCCCGCATGCATCTTGCGCAACTGGTCTTCCTTGAAGTTCGCATCTATCCACAGCCCCGACGCCGGCACGACCGTCAGCAGCGGCACGCCGACGTTCGCGAGCATCCCGACGCGGCCTGTGCGGTTGCCGACGTAACCGTCTACGGGCGAGCGGATCGTCGTGTATTCGACGTTCAGCGCTGCGACGCGCTGCGCGGCGAGCGCGGTGTTCACGCGCGCCCGTGCATCGGCGAGCTGCGCGCCGAGCACGTCGAGCTGGCGCTTCGACGCGAGCAGCGCGGCATCGCTGCGCTCGACGGCGGCGCCCGCCTTCGAATAGTCGGCGTCCGCGCGCTCGACGATCTGGTTCGACACCGCATCGGATTTCACGAGCTCGCGGTAGCGCACGCGATCCGATGCGGCGCGCGTCAGTTCGGCCGACGATGCGTTCTTGTCCGCCGCGTGCTGGCCGATCACCGCGAATTGCAGTTGCTGCTTCGCTTCGAGTTCGGTCACGGCCGAGCGTGCGCTGTCGACTTCGGCGCTGGCCTGCGCGAGCTTCGCGTCGTAGTCGCGCGCATCGAGCTGCACGAGCACGTCGCCGGCCTTCACGCGCTGGTTGTCGGTCACGAGAATCTTGTCGACGAAGCCGTTGACCTTCGGTGCGAGCACCGTGACGTCGCCGCCGACGTACGCGTCGTCGGTGCTTTCCTGGAAGCGCAGCACCAGCCACCAGTCGAGCGCGGCGGCCGCGACCGCGACGGCCACGACGGCCACCGCGATCCGCATCCACGGCACGCGGCGGCGCTGCTTCGCGGGCCGGTCGATTGTGGCTGCCTCGCGTGATGCGGCAGCGGTTTGGGTCGTATCCATCGATTCACCTATGTATATGCACTGATTGAGGCGATCGACGACGGGGCGTCGATCGGGGAAGGGGCTAACGTTCCGGCAGGTTGTGCGTGATGCGGAACAATTCGTCTCTGAGGCGGGCCGCCTGCGCCGGCCCGAAGCGCCGCTCGAACGCTTCCTGCGCGGCGAGCCAGTGCACGTGCGCGTCGGCGACCTTCGTTTCGCCGTGCGCGGTCAGTGCGAACGTCTGCCCGCGGCACGGCGGCTCGATGCGGCCCGCCACCAGCGCCGCGGCGACCAGCGGCTTGAGCGCGCGCAACAGCGCGGTGCGCTCGATCACCAGCACGGCCGACAGCGTCGCCATCGTCAGGCCCGGACGCTCCCGCAACAGCGCGAGAATGCTGTACTGCGACGGCGTGACACCGGCGCGCGACAGATAGCGTTCGTAGAACTGCGAGATCCGTCGCGCCGCTTGCCGGACCGCGAAGCAGTCGTCATCGGTGAGGGTTTTCGTATGCATATGCACATGTTAGGCGGCGAGACGGCATCGAGCGAGCGGCGGGGCGGGATCAGATTGGTATCGTGGCTGTACCAATCGGCGGCAGGCGGGCGCGCTCGCGCGCCGGGTCAGGCGGCCGCCGGAACGCTGCGGCCTTCGCGGTCGCAGTACGCGACCGTATAGTCGATGAACGCCTTCACCTTCGCGGGCAGGAGCGCGCGGTTCGCGTACGCGAGCTTGATGTCCACGAACGCATCGACGAGATCGGCGTCTTCCAGCAGCTGCACGAGCGCGCCCGACGCGAGTTCGGCATCGACGAGCGTTCTCGGCACGATCCCGATGCCGAAGTCGTGCAGCACCATTTCGCGGTTGAAGACGGGGCTGTTCGACGAGATGTCGAAGTGAAACGGCACGGTCAGCGTGTCGCCGTCGACGCGGAACGACAGCGCGGGCCGGCGCAACGACGGCGACAGCGGCACGAACGGATGATCGGCGAGTGCGGCCGGCGTTTCAGGGCGCGGATGCGCGCGCAGGTATGCCGGTGTCGCGACGAGCACCACCGGAATGCGTTCGATCACCCGCACGACGGTCGTCTCGCTCGTCAGCATGTACGGCACGACGATGCCGATGTCGTAGCCTTCGCCGACGAGATCGACCGGGCGTTCGGTCAGCGTGACGTCGAGGCGTACCTTCGGATGCGCGGCCTTGAAGCCGGCGATCAGCGGTACCAGCCGGTTCAGCGTGGCGGTCGTGTGCGCGACGACGCGCAGCAGGCCCTCGGGCTCGCGCGTGTGCGACTGCGCTTGCGCCTCCAGCGAATCGAGTTCGTCGAGCACGGCCGCGCAGCGCTCGTAGATCCGCTCGGCCGTTTCGGTCAGCGAGACCTGCCGCGTGGTCCGGTGCAGCAACCGGCTGCCGAAGCGCGCTTCCAGCTCCGCGACCGCCCGCGACACGACCGGCCGCGCGAGGCCGTGCATGTCGGCGGCGCGCGTGAAGCTGCGCAGCTCCACCACCGACCGGAAAATGCGCAGCTTGTCGATGTAGTCCATGTCCGTCTCCTCGACGCGATGACGGCGCGCCGAACGCACGCGGCCGGCCGTTACGGCGGAGTGTACATTGACTTTATGCATATGCACATATAAATTGCCGATCATGAACGACATCCAGATGGCCCAGGCCTGCAATTGCCTCGCGCTGCGTCAGGCGGCGCGCTTCGTCACGCAACTTTACGAGCGCCATCTGGCCCCGGTCGGCGTGACGCCAGCGCAGTTTTCGATCATGGCGAACCTGTCGCATCGGCCCGGCCTCGTGATGAGCGAACTCGCCGACACGCTCGTGATGGATCGCACGACGCTGTTGCGCGCGCTGAAGCCGCTGCAGCGCGACGGATTCGTCGCCGCGGCCGCGTCGGAGCAGGATGCGCGCGCGCATGCGCTCAGCCTGACGAAGCTCGGCGAGCGCACCTATGCGCAAGCGAAAGTCGCATGGCGGGCCGCGCAGGACGAGTTCGAGACGCAGTTCGGCCGCGACCGCGCCGAGGCGTTGCGCGGCGAGTTGTTCAGCGTGACGGCGATGCGCGCACGGTAGTATTACAAAAGCGATCCGGATCCACCGGACGAGACACGAGGAGCACCCCATGCTGCAGTTGAGCGAGCGCGACGAGGCGATGTTGCGCGGCGCATTCGGCGACGGCGTCGCACGCGCGATGCGGATCGTCGCCCGCACGGCCGGCGTGATGTCCGCGCCGCACCTGATCGACATCACGTCCGCGCATATCGACGGCTGTCTGTATCACGGCCAGACGAGCCTCGACTTCGTCGAGTATTTCGTCGACACCGGCGCGAAAGTCGCGGTGCCCACCACGCTGAACGTCGGGTCGCTCGATCTGATGCATCCCGAGCTGTATCACGGCGACCGCACGATCCAGCGCGACGCGCAGCGCCTGATGGACGCGCACCTGCAGCTCGGCTGCGAATCGAGCTTCACGTGCGCGCCGTATCAGCTGAAGAATCGTCCGCGCGTCGGCGAGCAGATCGCGTGGGCCGAATCCAATGCGATCGTGTTCGCCAATTCGGTGCTTGGCGCGCGCACCAGCCGCTACGGCGACTTTCTCGATCTGGCCGCCGCGATCACCGGGCGTGCGCCGTATGCGGGCCTGCACGTCGAAGCGAATCGCGCCGCGCAGATCGTGTTCAACGCGCCCGACTTCGGCGGATGCTCGTCGCGCGACATCTATTTCGCGGCGCTCGGGCTGTTGATCGGCAGGATCGCCGGCGCGATCGTGCCCGCGATCGTCGGGCTGCCCGCGGACACCACCGAGGACGAACTCAAGGCGCTCGGCGCCGCCGCCGCATCGAGCGGCGCGGTCGCGCTGTTCCATGCGGTGGGCGTGACGCCCGAGGCGCCGACCCTCGACGCCGCGTTGCACGGGTGTGCCGCGCGGCGGACCGTCGATGTCGCGATGGCCGATCTCGACGAGATTCGCCGCACGCTGAACCATGGCGCCGACGGCGATGCGCTCGTCGCGGTCGCGCTCGGCACGCCGCATTTCTCGCTGGCCGAATTCCGCACGCTCGACGCGCTGCTCGATCAATTCGACGGCAAGCCGACGTGCGATTTCTACGTGAACACGAGCCGCTTCATCCTGTGGGAACTGGGCGAGCTCGGGCTCGCGGAGAAGTTCGAGGCCCGCGGCATCCAGATCGTCGTCGACACCTGCACGTACATCACGCCGGTGATGAGGCAACTGTCAGGCCTCGTCATGACCAACTCGGGGAAATGGGCATCGTATGCGCCCGCGAACATCGGCGTCACGGTGGCGTACGGCAGCATGCGCGAGTGCGTGCGCTCCGCGTTCGAAGGAAAGGTGCGATTCGATGACTGAAGCAACGGTGAAGGGACTGACGGGCGACACGCTCGTGCCGGGCCGCGCGTGCGCGCGCACGATCGTGCTCGACAAGCCGCTCAGCTTCTGGGGCGGCTACGATTCGGGCGCGGGGCGCATCGTCGATCGCGGGCATCCGCAGGCGGGCGCGAGCCTCGCCGGCCGGATCATGGTGATGCCGCACGCGAAGGGCTCGAGTTCGAGCAGCAGCGTGCTGGCGGAAGCGGTGCGCAACGGCACGGGGCCGGTCGCGATCGTGCTGAAGGAGCGCGACCTGATCATCTCGATCGGTGCGATCGTCGCGGCCGAGCTGTATGCGATCGCGGTGCCGGTGGTGTGCGTGACGGACGACGTGTATGACGCGATTGTCGCTGCAACGGCCGACGTGCGGATCGAAGCGGGCGACGGGGACGGCGGCGCGCGGATCGACATCGGCGGCTGACGCGTGATGCGCGCGCCGGCTCAGATGTAGCGAATATGCGGTAACGCTTGCGGCGCGAGCGACAGCGCGTTGCGCGCCGCTGTCATCTCGCGCTTGCCGCCCGGTTGCTTCAGCCGTCGGATTTCGGGCCACGCGATCACGCGGCCCACGTGCAGGGCGGCATGGCGTCGCCCGCGTTGTTGCGTCATTCGTCCGCGGTTCCCGCCGCGGCTTCCCGATACGCGCTCGGCGTCTGCCCGGCCCACCTGCGGAACGCGCGCGTGAAATTCGCCGGGTCGGTGAATTGCAGCCGCTCGGCGATCGTCTTCAGGTCGAGATCCGATGCCGACAGCAACTGCTTCGCGTCGCGAAACCGCGCTTCGTCAAGCAGTTGCCGATAGCTCGACCCGGCTTCCTCGAGCCGGCGCCGCAGCGTGCGGGTCGACACGAGCAGCGCGTCGGCGAGCGTGTGCGGCCCCGGATAATCGCCGGCCGTGCGTGCCAGTTCCGCGCGCACGCGCTCGATCAGATCGCCTTCGTCCTGACGCACCTGCGCATACTCGCGCTCGACCTGCACGAGCGCCTGCCGGTGCGCGACTTCGTCGGCGAGCGGCAGCGGCCAGTCGAGCACGTCGTGCGCGATCCACAGCGCGTTTGCCGGGCAGCCGAATTCGACCGGCGGCAACTGGCCGCGATAGCGCGCGAAATAGTCGGGCTCCGGCCACATGAAGCGCAGCGCGATCGGCGGCGACGCGCGCCCGGACCACTGCGCGATATTCTGCGCGAGCCCCGTCAGCACGAACTCGAACATCACGTGATGCTGCAGCACGGGGCTCGCCTGCACGCCGTGCAGTTCGAGCGTCGCGCCGTGCTCGTCCTCCGCGTAGGTCAGACGATATTGACGGTTGCGCATCCGGAAGTAGCGTTGCGTGACGATCAGCGCGGCGCGGATGTCCCGCGCGGTCAGCGTCGCATAGCCGAGAAAGCCGTGCACGGTGGGCTTCAGCAGCAGCCCGAACGCGAGCCCGATGCCGGCGTCGCCGCCGATCTCGATTGCGTTGAGCACGAGCCGCCCCCATTGCGACGGCGCGACGCGCGCATCCGGTTCGGCCAGCACCGCGTCGCGCAGCCCAGTGCCGGCACGCACCGCGGCGAGATCGACGCCGCGCGCGGCCAGCGCCTGCAGCAGCAGGCGCGTATAGGCGACCGGAATCGTCGGCCGGCGCAGCCCGAGGTGGTCCTTGCGTGGCGGGGAGGTCATGTCGTTTTGGCCGGAAATGACAAGCATTATGGCTGTTTGCCCCCTCACGTTCAAGGCGGCGCGCGGCCTACGATGACACCCATCGCTTACCGGCAGGACCATCATGACGACCTCGTTTCCCCATCTGCTCGCACCGCTCGACCTTGGCTTCACCACGCTGAAGAACCGCGTGCTGATGGGTTCCATGCACACCGGCCTCGAGGACAGCCGCAAGACGCTGCCGCGGCTCGCCGACTATTTCGCCGAACGCGCGCGCGGCGGTGTCGGGCTGATCGTGACCGGCGGCTTTGCGCCGAACATGGCCGGCTGGACCAAGCCGTTCGGCGGCACGCTGATGACGTCGGCCGGTGCGCGGCGTCACCGCGTGATCACCGATGCCGTGCATGCGGACGACGGCAAGATCGCGCTGCAGATCCTGCATACCGGCCGCTACGGTTATCACCCGTTCGCGGTCGCGCCGTCGAAGATCAAGTCGCCGATCTCGCCGTTCGCGCCGCATGAGCTCGGCGCGCGCGGCGTCGAGCGCCAGATCCGCGCGTTCGTCCGTTGCGCGCAGCTCGCGCGCGAAGCCGGTTACGACGGCGTCGAGATCATGGGCTCCGAGGGCTACCTGATCAACCAGTTCATCTCGATGCACACCAACAAGCGCACCGACCAGTGGGGCGGTTCGTACGAGAACCGCATCCGCCTGCCGATTGAGATCGTCGAGCGCACGCGCGAAGCGGTCGGGCGCGACTTCATCCTGATCTACCGGCTGTCGATGCTCGACCTGATCCCGGACGGCAGCGACTGGAGCGAGACGGTGCAGCTCGCGAAGGCGGTGGAGCGCGCGGGCGCGACGATCATCAACACGGGGATCGGCTGGCACGAGGCGCGCGTGCCGACGATCGCGACGTCGGTGCCGCGCGGCGCGTTCGCATGGGTGACGAAGAAGATGAAGGGCGAGGTCGGCATCCCGCTCGTGACGACCAACCGGATCAACCGGCCCGAAGTGGCCGAGCAGATTCTCGCGGACGGTTGCGCGGACATGGTGTCGATGGCGCGGCCGCTGCTCGCGGATGCCGAGTTCGTCGTGAAGGCCGCGCAGGGTCGCGCGGACGAGATCAACACCTGCATCGGCTGCAACCAGGCGTGCCTCGACCACGCGTTCAAGAACGAGATCGCGTCGTGCCTGCTGAATCCGCGCGCGTGCCACGAGACGGAGCTGATCTACACGCGCGCGCAACAGCCGAAGCGTATCGCGGTGGTCGGCGCGGGGCCGGCGGGGCTCGCGTGCTCGACCGTGCTCGCACAGCGCGGGCATCGGGTCGACCTGTTCGATGCCGCGCCGCAGATCGGCGGCCAGTTCAACATGGCGAAGCGGATTCCGGGCAAGGAAGAATTCGACGAAGCGCTGCGCTACTTCGGCCGGCAAGTCGAACTGACCGGCGTGAACCTGCATCTGAACCGGCGCGTCGACGCGAGCGAGTTGATCGCGGGCGGCTACGACGAGATCGTGCTCGCGACCGGCGTCGCGCCGCGCGATCCGAAGATTCCGGGGCAGGACGGGCCGAACGTGCTCAGCTATATCGACGTGCTGGCCGGCCGGCAGCCGGTTGGCCGGCGCGTCGCGGTGGTCGGCGCGGGCGGGATCGGCTTCGATGTCGCCGAATATCTGGTGCAGGACGGCGAGTCGCCGACGCTCGATCTGGAAGAGTGGAAAGCCGAGTGGGGTGTGACCGATCCGGCCGCGACGCGTGGCGGCGTGACGCGCGCGCAGGTCGCGGCGCCCGCGCGCGAAGTGACGCTGCTGCAGCGCAAAGCCGCGCCGCTCGGCAAGGGGCTCGGCAAGACGACCGGCTGGATTCACCGCGCGACGCTGAAGATGAAGCAGGTGAAGATGATCGGCGGCGTGAACTACGAACGGATCGATGCGCGCGGGTTGCACGTGTCGTACGGCGAGCAGCGCACCGATCACGCGTGCATCGAAGCCGATACGATCGTGCTCTGCACGGGGCAGGAGCCGCAGCGCGCGCTGCTCGCGCCGCTGCAGGCGGCCGGACGCTTGGTGCATCTGATCGGCGGCGCGGAACTGGCTGCCGAGCTCGATGCGAAGCGCGCGATCGATCAAGGGTCGCGGCTCGCGGCGCGGTTGTAACGGGCGTTGCTTCGGGGGGCGGCGCGAGGCGCCCGCGCATGGCGGTAGTGTGCGTGCGGGGCGCTTCGCGACTGTCATGCCGGTTCGGCCGGCGGAACGGAACACGCATCTCGCGTCGCCTTGCAACGTCGCGACGCGATCCCGCAACCGGCCGGTGCGCGTCAGGCCGCTTCGGCCCGCTCTTCCTCTTCCGCTTCGAGCATCGCCTTGACGATCAGGTAGACGGCCGGCAGATCGTCGTCGTCGCGACGCCAGTCGACCGGTTCCTCGACGTCCGCGGCCACCAGCCGGCTGTCGCGCAGACGGATGAACGCGTCGACGACCGTCGGGTCGTTGCGGCTCAGGAAACCGGCATTCGAGAACGCGAGTTCTTCGACGTTCAGCAGCGCCTGCCAGCTCATCGTGCGGACGGCGGCCGGATGGGTGCGGCGTCGCAGGCCGAGCGCGCGCTGCGCGGGGGCGCCGACGACACGCTGCAGATCGACGACCGCCCGCTGCGCGGCGCGTTCGAAGTGGGCCGGGTTGAAGCCGGGTTGCTCGGGATCGAATGCGGATGACTGGAACATGGTCGCCTCACTAAAGACCGTCTCGGGATGACGGAATTCGGGTCAAATGATGCAGAAACACTGTAAATATATACAGTGATTGGTCGACTTTCAAGCCCCCGATGACAGTAAATGTCAGCCGCGTCGCGACCGGCGTGTCAGACCGCCGCCGCGATCGTCTCCCGCAGCCACCGATGGGCCAGGTCGCGAGGCACGCGCTCGTGCCAGAGCATCGACATTTCGTAGCCGGGCACCTCGACCGGTGCGTCCACCACGCGCAGCGCCGGCACGTCGCGCACCAGCCGCTCGGGCAGCATCGCGACGAGATCGGTGCGCGCGACGGCCGACATCACGAACAGGAAGTGCGGCACCGACAGCACGACGCGCCGCGTGGCACCGACCTTCGCGAGCACTTCGTCCGTCACGCCGAAGAAGCCGCCGCCGTCGGGCGACACGATCACGTGCTCGAGCATGCCGAACTGTGCGAGCGTGGGGCACCGCTTCAGCTTCGGGTGACCGGCGCGGCCGATCAGCACGTAACGCTCGACGAACAGCGGCAGGCGCCGCATGCCGGGCGGCGCGCCTTCGGTCAGATGAAAAGCCAGGTCGATGCCGTTTCGTTCGGTGTCCTGCTCGATGCGCGGCGGCACGAGTTCGACGACGGCCAGCCGCGTGCCGGGCGCGGTCGAACGCAGCGTGCGCAGCGCGGGCAGCACGATCGTCGATTCGCCGTAGTCGGTCGCGGCCACGCGCCACGTGTTCGTCGCGGTCGCGGGATCGAACGGCGTGGCCGGGATCACCGCACGCTCGACGGCTTCGAGCGCGTCGCGCAATGGCTCGCGCAGCGCTTCCGGGCGCGCGGTCGGCCGCATCCCGCGCGGCCCGGGCAGCAGCAGCGGATCGCCGAACACGTCGCGCAGTTTCTGCAGTTGCACGCTGACCGAGGGCTGCGACATGTTCAGTTTTTCGGCCGCCCGCGTGACGTTGTGCTCCGCGAGCAGCACGTCCAGCGTGACGAGCAGATTCAGATCGAGCCTTCTGAGATTATTCATCAGAATTTGCTCCGAGAAACCCCGCCATTGATGGCGGGAAGGAAAGAAGTGCTGTTGACAAGCAGCTTCTTCCACGGGTTAGGATCACCGGCATGATCCTTGTCTACCGCTACCGGGTGAAGTCGCTCAACGGACTGCTCAACAAGCAGAGCCGTGCGGTGAACTACGTCTGGAACTTCTGCAATGACACGCAGAAGCACGCGCTGAAGTGGGGCAAGAAGTGGCCGACGGGATTCGACCTGAACGTGCTGACGACCGGCAGCAGCAAGGAACTCGGTATTCACTCCGGCACGGTCAACGCGACGTGCGAGCAATACGCGAAGTCGCGCAGTCAGCGCCGTCGGCCCTACCTGCGCTATCGCGGCAGGAAATCGCTGGGCTGGGTGCCGCTGAAGGGCCGTGACCTGAAGCGCGAGGGCGACGCGTTTCGTTTCGCTGGCAACACCTTCCGCGTGTTCAACAGCCGACCGTTTCCCGAAGGCAAGATCAAGGACGGGACCAACTTTGCGCAGGATGCGCGCGGCAATTGGTTCTTGAACATCGTGATCGAGATGCCAGATGTTCAGGCTCGCCCGATCCGTTCCGGCGTCGGCATCGATCTCGGCCTGAAAGACTTCGCCACACTTTCGACCGGCGAGAAGCTGCCCAATGACCAGTTCGGTCGACGAGCGGCGGAAAAGCTGGCGAAAGCGCAACGGGCGCGAAAGCACAAGCGGCATATCGCGAAGCTGCACGCGAAGATCGCGAATGCCCGTGCCGATTTCCAGCACAAGCTTGCGCTCGATCTGGTGCGGCGTTTCGATTACATCGCGGTCGGCAACGTGTCGGCTGTCAAACTCGCCAGAACCAGGATGGCGAAATGCGTCTACGACGCATCCTGGTCGTCCTTCCGAAACAAGCTCCGCTACAAAGCGATCACGCACGGAGCCACGTTCGAGGAAGTCGACGAAAGCGGTTCTACCCAGTCCTGTTCGTCGTGCGGGTCGAAAGACAGCACGACGCGGCCGAAAGGTATCGCGGGACTGCGAATAAGAGAGTGGACCTGCAGTGACTGTGGTGTCGAACATGATCGTGATATCAACGCTGCGCTGAACATTCTCCGATGCGGACGTGCATCGCCAGGTGTGGGAATCCTCCGCCTTTAGGCGGGGGAGGACGTCAATCAATCAACGGAGTTGCCAACATGAACGTGCTGATCGTCTACGCCCATCCCGAACCGCGCTCGCTCAACGGCGCGCTGCGGGACTTTGCGGTCGAACATCTGGAAGCGGCGGGTCATGCCGTGCAGGTAAGCGACCTGTATGCGATGAACTGGAAGGCCGCATTCGATGCGAGCGACGTGACCGACCGCGCGCCCGATGTGCGCTTCGATCCGGCGCTCGATTCGAAGCGCGCGTTCGAGGCCGGCACGCAACGCGATGACATCGCGCGCGAACAGGACAAGCTGAGGTGGGCCGACGCGCTGATTCTGCAGTTTCCGCTGTGGTGGTTCTCGATGCCGGCGATCATGAAGGGGTGGGTCGAGCGTGTGTATGCATACGGATTCGCGTATGGCGTCGGCGAGCATTCCGACCGGCACTGGGGCGACCGTTACGGCGAAGGCTCGTTCGCAGGCAAGCGCGCGATGGTGATCGTCACGACGGGCGGGTGGGAGTCGCACTACAGCGCGCGCGGCATCAACGGGCCGATCGACGACGTGCTGTTTCCGATCCAGCACGGCATCTTGTATTACCCCGGGTTCGACGTGCTGCCGCCGTTCGTGCTGTACCAGACGCATCGGATGGACGCGGCGCGTTTCGACGCAACGCGTACGGCGCTCGGCAAGCGTCTCGACGAACTGTGGACCGCGCAGCCGATTCCGTTCCGGCGGCAGAACGCGGGCGACTACGAGATTCCGGCGCTGACGCTGAAGACAGACATCGCGCCGGGGCAGGTCGGGTTCGCGGCGCATCTCGCGTGTGAGCAGTAATCGTCGCTGCATCGGCGCGATGCGCGGGCGATCCCGGCGATCCCGGCGATTCCTGAAGCAGGCGTTGCAAAGCGCACGGGCGGCAGGCGAGAACCTCGCCGGCCGCCCGCGTCGTGTTTCGCGCGCCGTTCGGTGACGGCGCGCTTCACACGCACTTACCGATCGTCGTCGCGCACCGAGGACGGATGCCGGCACAGCGCGCGCACTTCCATTTCCATATACGGAAACAACGGCAGCTGGCTCAGCAGGTCATGCAACTGCTGCACGCTTTCGACATCGAAGATGCTGACGTTCGCATACTGCCCCGCGATGCGCCACAGATGTCGCCAGATCCCTTCGTTCATCAGCCGCTGGCACATCGCCTTCTCTTCGGCCTTCAGCGTGGCCGCCTTGACCGGATCCATGTCTGCCGGCAGACGGACGGTCATTTCCACATGAAACAGCATTCTGCACTCCTTGCGTGATCGATGCGTCGAACGGGACGCCGCTCAGGCCTGCGCGCGCACCCGCTCGACGTCGCTCGCCGGCACGTCCTGCTTGTCCTTGAGCAGCGAGAAATCGAAGTCGATCAGCGCGAACTGCCCGTCGACGCCATACGGCTTGCCTTCCGCGCCCTCGGCCTGCTTGATCTTCGGAATCAGCCCTTCGCGCGTCGCGAACGCGAAGTCGTCCCACAGGTGCGGATCGCCTTCGATGTTGATCTGCGTCGTCAGCTTACGATATCCGTCCGCGGAAACGAAGAAGTGAATGTGCGCCGGACGGTGGCCGTGACGGCCGAGCTGGTCGAGCAACTGCTCGGTCTTGCTGCCCGGCGGCACGCTGTAGCCGACCGGCAGCACGCTGCGGAAGCTGTAGCGGCCTTCGGCGTCGGTACGGATCGAACGGCGCAGATTGAACGCGGGCTGCGACGGGTCGAAGTACGAGTAGTTGCCGAGATGGTTCGCGTGCCACACCTCGACCAGCGCATTCGCGAGCGGCGCACCGTCGTGGCCGAGCACCTGGCCGCGCATGATCAGCGTCTGGCCCGGCTCGGTGCCGTCGTCGAGGCGTGCATGGCCGACCGATTCCGGTGCGCCCGCAACATACAGCGGCCCCTCGATCGTGCGCGGCGTGCCGCCCTGGATGCCGGCCTTCTGCTCGGCCTCGTCCATGCGCACGTCGAGGAAGCGCTCGAGCCCGAGGCCCGCGGCGATCAGCCCGAATTCGCGGCCGGCTTCGTTCAGGTAGTTGAGTGCGGTCCAGAACTCGCTCGGCTGTACGTCGAAGTCCTCGATCGTGTAGCAGATGTCCTTCACGATCCGGTTGACGATCGCGCGCACGCGCGGGTTGCCGGGCTTTTCTGCGGCGTCGTCGAAGGTCTTCAGCAGGGCGTCGATGGCTTGCTTGTTCATCTGTGTCTCCGGTTTCGGTTGTCGTGTCGTGTGGGATCAGCGGGCGTCGCGTCGCATCCGTTCGATGCGGGCCCAGTCGAAGGTGATGCCGAGGCCGGGCGTCGCCGGCAGGTGCAGCTTGAAATCCTCGTAGCGCAGCGGCTCGACGAGGATTTCCTCGGTGAGCAGCAGCGGGCCGAACAGTTCGGTGCCCCATTTCAGCGAGCCGAACGTGCTGAACAGTTGCGCGGACGCCATCGTGCCGGCCGCGCCTTCGAGCATCGTGCCGCCGTACAGGTCGATGCCGGCGGCCGACGCGATCGACGCGACGCCCGCCGCGCCGAGCAGGCCGCCCGACTGCGCGATCTTCACCGCGAACACGTCGGCCGCGCGGTCCTGCGCGAGCGCGAACGCATCGACGGGGCCGTGCAGCGCCTCGTCGGCCATGATCGGAATCTGCGCGAGCTGCGTGAGGCGCTTCAGCCCCGCGCGGTTGGCCGCGGCGATCGGCTGCTCGACGAGGCTGACGCCGGCATCCGCGAGCCGTGCGCCGGCCCGGATCGCATCGGTTTCGGTCCATGCCTGGTTCACGTCGACGCGCACGTCGCCGCGCTCGCCGAGCGCGCGCTTGATCGCGATCACGTGCGCGACGTCGTCGTCGACCGCGTTCGAGCCGATCTTCAGCTTGAACGCGCGATGCCGGCGCGCTTCCAGCATCGCCTCGGCCTCCGCGATGTCGCGCTGCGTGTCGCCGCTCGCGAGCGTCCACGCAACGTCGACCGCGTCGGTCGTGCGGCCGCCGAACAGTTCCGACAGCGGCACGCCGAGGCGGCGCGCCTGCGCGTCGAACAGCGCGGTCTCGATCGCGCACTTCGCGAACCGGTTGCCCTGGAACAGCTTGCGCGCCCGCGCCATCGCGGCGCCCGGGCGCGTCGCGTCCATGCCCTGCAGCAGCGGCGCGAAGTACGTGTCGATGTTGACCTTGATGCTCTCGGGGCTTTCCTCGCCGTACGCGAGACCACCGATCGTGGTCGCCTCGCCGACGCCTTCGATACCGTCCGTGCATCGAATTCGGACGAGTACGAGAGTCTGGCAATTCATCGTCGCGACCGATAGTTTGTGGGGCCGGATCGTCGGCACATCGACCAGCAGCGTGTCGATGCGTTCGATGGTGGCGGCGGTTGCTATCATGCGATTCCTCCTGTTGGTGCACATGGTAGGAATTCCGACCCGGCGTCGTCCAACACTCTTTCCGACTACTTCCATACCTTTGAGGCATGAAATGGAATTGCGCCAGCTCCGCTACTTCATCGCCGTCGCGGAGGAAATGAACATCACGCGGGCGGCGGAGCGGCTGCACATGACGCAGCCGCCGCTGAGCCGCCAGCTCCAGGCCATCGAGGACGAGGTCGGCTTGCCGCTCTTTGAGCGCGGCGCGCGGCCGCTGAAGCTGACCGACGCGGGGCGCATGTTCTATGCGCAGGCGAAGCGCCTGGTCGACCAGGCCGACGAGCTCGGCCCGCTGACGCGTCGGCTCGCGCAATTGTCGGAGCGGATCGTGATCGGCTTCGTGCCGTCGACGCTCTATGGCGCGCTGCCGGACGTGATTCGCGCGTTTCGCGAGGCGCAGCCGGCCGTCGAGCTGTCGCTGATCGAAATGTTCACGCTCGAACAGCTCGGCGCATTGAAGGGCGGGCGAATCGACGTCGGGTTCGGTCGCCTGCGCTTCGACGACGACCAGCTCGTGCGCGAGGCGCTGATCGAGGAAAAGCTGATCGCGGTGCTACCGCTCGGGCATCCGCTCGCGGATCCGGACCGGCCGCTGACGCTCGCGGACATCGCGAACGAGACGCTGATCGTCTATCCGAGCACGCCGCGGCCGAGCTACGCCGACCAGCAGCTGTCCGCGCTGCGCGACGGCGGCCTCGTGCCGGCGGCCGTTCACGAGGTGCGCGAACTGCAGACGGCGCTCGGGCTCGTCGCCGCGCGGATGGGGGTATCGCTCGTGCCGGAAAGCGTGGAGGGCGTGCGCGTGAAGGGCGTCGTCTACCGGAGGCTGCCGGAGCCCATGGCGACGTCGCCGATCATCATGAGCCGCCGGCTGCATGGCGAAAGCGCGGTGACGGCCGCGTTCTGCGCGATCGCGCGGGAGATGATCGTGCCGGCGGCGTGACGGCTGGCCGGCGACCGAAAAACGATCGCCAGTGTGCCGATTATTGCTGCACGTGGTTTTTTCTATCCTGCCGCCGGCGGGTAAACCGGTCGTGTCGCTCTCCGTAAACAGGTTGAAAGCGGAATTTTCCGCTCCGCATCGACCGGAACATTCAAGGAGAGCAACGTGAACCGATTTGGGAAAAGCATCAAGTTCAGGATATTTTTCGCGCTTGCCGGCTGCGTCGCGCTCATGGTCGCAATCGGCGTGTTCGGCATATTCGGCCTGTCGCGACTGAATTCGAACGTCCATGAGGCTTACGCGGGCAACACGCTGCCGATCAGCGAGTTGTCGGAAGTTCGCGCCGCGACCTTCGAGACGCAGCTTCGGGTGCGTGGGGCGTTGTCCGAGCGCGATCCCGCGCGGGTCCAAAGCGGAATCGACGCGACGCGTGCCGAGCAACGCCGTGTCGACACGATATGGAACCGCTACTACAGCGAATCGATCACGGGCGACAAGGAGCGCCGCATCGCGGACCGGATCCGCGACCTGCTGCCGCGGTTCCGGACCGGCGTGGGCGAAGCGCTCGCGGCGGTGGACGGCGGCGACCGCGACGCGGCCGCCGCGGCGATCGACCGGCTGGCGCCGACCGCCGGCGCGCTCAAGCAGGCGCTCGACGACGACATCGCACTGAACCTCGAGCAGGCGAAGTCGTTCGCGGACGACAGCGCGTCGACCTTCGTGATGATTTTATGGATTGCGATCGGCCTGATCGGCGCCGGCGTGCTGGTCGCGGCGTGGGTGTCCGCGCACCTGATGCGGCACATCTCGACGCCGCTCGGAAAGGCCGTGCGCGTGGCCGACGAAATCGCCGGCGGGTCGCTGGACAACCGGATCGACATCGATTCGCACGATGAATTCGGCCGGTTGCTCGGCGCGCTGGCGACGATGGATCGGCAGCTCGGTACGACGGTGCGCGGCATCAAGCGCAGCGCGGAAGCGGTGGCGGTCGCGTCGCGCCAGATCGCGAGCGGCAATGCCGATCTGTCGGCCCGCACGGAAGAGCAGGCCGCGTCGCTCGCGGAAACCGCGTCGAGCATGACGCAACTGACCGAGACCGTGAAGCAGAACGCCGACAACGCGCAGCAGGCCAATACGCTGGCGACGCGCGCGACCGGGATGGCCGATGCCGGCAACGATGCCGTGCAGGGTATGGTCGCGACGATCGGGCAGATCAGCAGCAGTTCCAGCCAGGTTTCCGAGATCACGGGCGTGATCGAGGGCATCGCGTTCCAGACCAACATCCTCGCGCTCAACGCCGCGGTGGAGGCCGCGCGCGCCGGCGAGCAGGGGCGCGGCTTCGCGGTGGTCGCGAGCGAGGTGCGCAGCCTCGCGCAGCGCTCGGCGGCCGCCGCGAAGGAGATCAAGGAACTGATCGGCGCGTCGGTGTCGATGATCCGGGACAGCGCGCAGCAGGCCACGGGCGTCGGCGAGACGATGGCGCAGGTGAAGCTCGCGATCAAGCAGGTGTCCGATATCGTCGCCGAAATCGCGGCTGCGTCGCGGGAGCAGAGCCAGGGGATTTCGCAGGTCAATCTGGCGATCGAGCAGATGGACATGGTCACGCAGCAGAACGCGGCGCTCGTCGAGCAGGCGGCAGCGGCCGCGCATTCGCTCGAGGAGCAGGCCGGCCGTCTGCAGGCGGCGATGGCCACGTTCAAGCTCGCCCCGGACGCCGTCGATGTGCCGGCCGTGGCGTCGCCCGCGCTCGCGCCCGCGCGGACGGAACCGCCGGCCGTTGCGCCGCGGGTGGTGCTGAGCGCGCCTGCCGCGGGCGGATCCGTCGACTGGAAGGCGTTTTGATCGGGATAACGGTCCGCAGCCTGCTGCGACGGGAGTATCGACCCATGAAAGGCTCGACGCATTCTGCTTACGTGGTACTCACCCTCGATGCGCTCGTCGACGCATGCGTGCGTTTCGATCCGTTGGACCGGGATCAGCGGTTGATCGTCCAAACACTCGTCGTGCCGATGCTCGAGCGGCGGCTGAAGTGGCTGAAGCTGCTGCTGCGCGCGAGCCCGCGCAGCGAGGCC
Source organism: Burkholderia sp. IMCC1007 (assembly GCF_027257875.1). Lineage (GTDB taxonomy): Bacteria > Pseudomonadota > Gammaproteobacteria > Burkholderiales > Burkholderiaceae > Burkholderia. Next base: position 87,072 of record NZ_JAPVQY010000009.1, on the reverse strand, counting down.
ACGCGCACGATGCTCGAACGGGTCGAAGGGGCGCTGGCGTGTGCGGCGGAACGGCTCGACCGTGCGTGCCCGCCGTCCGAGGATGCAGAGCGCGACGCCGTGCCGCGGCGCGGACCGCCGGCGTAGATCCCGCCGGCGTCGCGCGAGCGCAACCGGCCGCCGATCAGGGCGCGGCCGCCCGCACGAACGGAAGGCGAATGCTGCGGATGGCGATGCGCTTGACGAAGCGCGAAGTGCCGCATGCGGCGTGGCGCGGAGCGTGCGCGCACGGCTTCAGCGCCTGGCGTCGAGCGTCTCGGACGGCGACTCGCCGAACTTCTCCCGATACGCGATCGCGAACCGCCCGAGATGGGTAAACCCGCAGTCGAGCGCGATATCGGCGATCCGCCGGTCGGATGCCGCGCCGCGCAGCAGTTCGCGCGCGTGCGCGAGGCGCGTCGCGCGCAGGTATTGCATCGGGCTCATCCCGCGGAATTGCAGGAACGCGTCGCGCAGCGTCCGTTCGGGCACGTTGGCGGCCTGGACGATATCGGCGAGCTGCAGCGGCTGCATGTACTGGGCATCGACGAATTCCTGCGCGCGCCGTACGAAGCCCGGCGCCGGGTCGCGGTGCGCCGCCTGCAGCGCCGACGGCGGGTGGCCTTCGATCAGCAGGTCGATCAGCAGGTGCTCGAGCTGCGACGCGACGCGCGGGTTTGCGTTCGCGCGTTCGAGCAGCTCCGGCGACCGCGCGACGAGCATCAGCTGCTGGCGCCACGCGGCAAGCGCGGCGTCGCTGATGTGCAGCACGGGGTCGAGCGTCGCGCGCGGGTCGCCGGTCAGCGCGCCGACGGTGGCCGCGTCGATGCGCAGCACGAACTGCTCGCAGTCGGCGGACAGCACCGCGTCGAAGCGCTCGCCGGGCGCGCACAGCACGCCCGTCTGCCCGTCGACGCCGAGCCGGCGCCCCATCGCGCGGACTTCGGCCTGCCCGGACAGGCAGAACATCAGCAGGTAATAGCCGTCGACGGCGTCGACCTGCACGCGCATCGCGTCGCCGAATGCGATGGTACCGATCCCGAGGCCGCCGAGCCGGACGAAATCCATGTGCGATGCGCCTTGCACGCGGCCGCTCGGCAGCAGCGCGTGCGGCTGCATCACGCGCGAGATGCGCTCGCGCGTCTCGTCGAGATCGCGGGATTCGAACAGCCGGTGCGCGCGCAGCGCAAGCGGCTCGAACGACGTTGGGGACATGGGCATCGGCCTTGGTATGGACGCCGGCTTCGACGAATGGGTCGCGATCGTCGTGCTGCGGCACGTGTGTGTCGCCATGCTAGCGCAGAAATTCGCCGAAAGTGGATATTGCGCTGCCGCAATCGCACTTTCCGGATAGACGGGGAATATTAGCTTTTCAAAAATCGACTCCATGCAATCAACCAAACGGAACCACAAGGAGTCCGACATGGAGCAGACAGAATCGCCCGTCGTATTCGCCGCGCGCGACGACGCGTCCGACGTGCATTTTCCGCACGACGACGGCTCGCGCGTGCCGTACAAGGTGTTCAGCTCGCGGGCAGTCTACGATCGCGAGCAGGAGCGCATCTTCCGCGGGCCGACGTGGAACTTCGTCGCGCTGGAAGCGGAAATCCCGAATGCCGGCGACTTCAAGAGCACGTTCGTCGGCGACACGCCGGTCGTCGTCACGCGCACCGAGGACGGCACGCTGTCCGCGTGGGTGAACCGCTGCGCGCACCGCGGCGCGCAGGTGTGCCGCAAGTCGCGCGGCAACGCGAGTTCGCACACGTGCGTGTACCACCAGTGGAGCTTCGACAATCAGGGCAACCTGCTCGGCGTGCCGTTCCGGCGCGGCCAGAAGGGGATGACCGGGATGCCGGCCGATTTCGATCCGAAGCAGCACGGGCTGCGCAAGCTGCGCGTCGACAGCTATCGCGGGCTCGTGTTCGCGACCTTCAGCGACGACGTGATGCCGCTGCCCGACTATCTCGGCGAGCAGATGCGCCCGTGGATCGACCGCATCTTCCACAAGCCGATCGAGTATCTCGGCTGTACGCGCCAGTATTCGAAGTCGAACTGGAAGCTCTACATGGAGAACGTGAAGGACCCGTATCACGCGAGCATGCTGCATCTGTTCCATACGACCTTCAACATCTTCCGCGTCGGGATGAAGGCGCGCTCGATTCCGGATGCGAACCACGGGCTGCACAGCATCATCACCGTGACGAAGACGGGCGACGACACGTCGGCCGCATACAAGCAGCAGAACATCCGTTCGTTCGACGAGGGCTTCCATCTGGAAGACGAGTCGATCCTCGATCTCGTGTCGGAATACGACGAGGACTGCACGAACCATATCCAGCCGATCTTCCCGCAGCTCGTGATCCAGCAGATCCACAACACGCTGGTCGCGCGGCAGATCCTGCCGAAGGGGCCGGACAATTTCGAGCTGATCTTCCACTTCTTCGGCTACGCGGACGACACGCCCGAGCTGCGCGCGCTGCGCATCAAGCAGGCGAACCTCGTCGGGCCGGCCGGCTATATCTCGATGGAAGACACGGAAGCGACCGAACTCGTGCAGCGCGGCACCGTGCGCGATGCCGACGCGACGTCGGTGATCGAGATGTCGCGCGGCAATCCGGACCAGCAGGACACGGTGATCACCGAAAGCCTGATCCGCAAGTTCTGGGTCGGCTACCAGAAGCTGATGGGCTATTGAAGCGGGAGCGCGGAACGATGGAAAACCTGACGGAAGACATGAAGACGTGGTTCGAGATTTACATGCTCCAGAACCGCTACATCGGCCACCTCGACAACGACCGGCTCGAACGCTGGCCGGAGATGTTCACCGAGGACTGCACGTACGAGATCGTGCCGAAGGAGAACGCGGATCTCGGCCTGCCGGTCGGGATCGTTCACTGCACGAACCAGCGGATGCTGCGCGACCGAGTGGTGTCGCTGCGGCACGCGAACATCTATGAAGAGCATACGTACCGGCACATGACGTCGGGCCTGACGATCGTCGCCGTGCGCGACGGCGAGATCGACACCGAGAGCAACTACGTGGTCGTGCAGACGCGCAGCAACGGCGAATCGAACGTGTACCAGGCCGGCAAGTACTACGACACGGTCGTGCGTACGCCCGACGGGCTGCGCTACAAGACCAAGCGCGTGATCTACGACACGTCGCGCGTGCAGACGCTGCTCGCGACGCCGATCTGACCGCTCTGACCGCCCTGACCGATCTGACGAAGCAAGGAACCGACATGACTGAAGCAACGCTCGCGCAATGGCATCCGCTGGGCGCATTCGACGAATTCTCCGAGGACGAACCGGCGGCACGTGTCGCCGGCCAGAAGCCGATCGCGGTGTTCCGGATCGGTGACGAACTGTTCGCGATGCACGACCTGTGTTCGCATGGTCACGCGCGGCTGTCGGAAGGCTATGTGGAAGACGGTTGCGTCGAATGCCCGCTGCACCAGGGGCTGATCGACATTCGCACCGGCGCGCCGAAATGCGCGCCGATCACCGAGCCGGTGCGGGTCTATCCGATCCGGGTCGTCGACGGGCAGGTGGAAGTCAATGTCGACTGACCCGTTCGTGATCGTCGGCGCGGGTCACGCGGCCCGGCGCACGGCCGAGGCGCTGCGCGCGCGCGACGCCGGCGCGCGCATCGTGATGATCGGCGCGGAACGCGAGCTGCCGTACGACCGGCCCGCATTGTCGAAGGATGCGCTGCTCGGCGACGGCGGCGAGCAGCGCGCGTTCGTGCGTGACGCGGCATGGTACGACGCCGAGCGCATCGAGCTGCGGCTCGGCACGCGCGTCGAGACGATCGATCGCGACGCGCAGCGGGTGCGGCTCGACGATGGCGCGACGGTGCCGTACGCGCGGCTCGTGCTCGCGACGGGCTCGCGCGTGCGGGCGTTCGGCGGGCCGCTCGACGAAGGCGTCGTGCCGCATTACGTGCGCACCGTTGCCGACGCGCGCGCACTGCGTGCGCAGCTCGCGCCGGGGCGACGCGTGGCGGTGCTCGGCGGCGGCTTCATCGGCCTCGAAGTGGCGGCCGCCGCGCGGCAGGTCGGTTGCGACGTGACGGTGATCGACCCGGCCCCGCGATTGCTGCAGCGGGCGTTGCCGGAAGTCGTCGGCGCGTATGCGCGCCGGTTGCATGACGCGCGCGGCGTGACCTTTCAGATGGCGACGCTGCCGCGTGCGATTCGTCGCGCGGCGGGCGGCGGCGCGATCGTCGAGACCGATCGCGGCGACGTGCAGGCGGATATCGTCGTGGTCGGTATCGGCGTCGTGCCCAACGTCGAACTCGCGCAGGCGGCCGGGCTCGACATCGACAACGGGATCCGCGTCGACGCGGGCTGCCGCACGGACGATTGCGCGATCTTCGCGGCGGGCGAGGTGACGATGCACTTCAATCCGCTGCTCGGCCGGCACGTTCGGATCGAGTCGTGGCAGGTCGCGGAAAACCAGCCGGCCGTCGCGGCCGCGAACCTGCTGGGCGCGGACGAGACCTATGCGGAGCTGCCGTGGCTGTGGTCCGATCAGTACGACTGCAATCTGCAGATGCTCGGGCTGTTCGGCAGCGAACGGACGATCGTCGTGCGCGGCGACCCGGCGAGCGGGCCGTTCACGGTGTTCGGGCTCGGTGACGACGGGAAAATCGTCGCGGTGGCCGCGGCGAACCTGGGGCGCGACATCGGCGCGTCGCGGCGGTTGATCGCGGCAGGGGCGGTGCCCGATCCGGTGAAGCTTGCGGATCCGGCGGTCAATTTGAAGACGTTTCTGTCATAAATCGATAAAAGCGGGCGGCTTGCCGGGTTGGATCGTCGGCCCGGCTGGGCCTGCTATTGACGATGCATCCGATGATGTGGACGGCACCGCGGCCGCCGCTCGGCACGTTCGATGCGCTGGCCCGAGGTGAGCCCGTAATTACATGAAAAATAAAGCTGCGCCTGGACAAAGGGGTTTTTCGCGAAAGCGCGAATCGGTCCCGACGGCAAGGCGAAGTTGCTCGCCCCGTCCGAAGTCGTGGTGCGGGAGCCTTTCGGCAAACTGGGCATTGCCGAGAGTCAAGTGCGGGCCGAACGGAATCAGCGCGGCTACGTCTACCAGATCGATGCCGGCGGGTCGCGTTCATCCAGACAGTTCGAAGTCGGACATGACACGGTCAGATACGTGGGGATGCATGGCCGACGACGAAACGTCGCGCCCACGATGCCGTCGGATCCGGACAAATTGCCGACGAAGAACGTCGGCGGGTTTCTGCGTGCCTTTGCTCGAGCGCACTGCATCGAAGATAGTCGATCGGATCTTGATGCGTGGGCGGAGGCCGTGACCCGGGCGGCAGGCGATCACGTGAAACTCGATGCCGTCGGGCGCCTGCTCGTGAAGCTCGGCAAGGCAAAACTCATCAACAGCGCTCAGATGGCGCGTCTGATGACGAACTACGTCCGCGAGCAGCGCGAAAATGACGCGTTGCGTAATGGCGGGCTGGCAGCAGGTTCGTCTTCCGTCACGGCCGGCCACGGCCAGCCGTAGGCCGGCCGCGTTGCCCGCTGCTTCGATCGCGCGCGAACGAGCCGTGGCGATGCAAGCCGTCCGGATTTGAAAAAGAGACCAGCATGTTCGATCCATTCGGGGATTTTCAGTCGGCGGGATACCTGCGCAATATCGAGCGCTGAAGGATCTCGATATCGTCAAGATCCAGGGGCACCTTTTCTTTACCACTCACCTGGAAGAAGCGCTCGACTATCTTTCGCCGGATCGTTCTCCGGACATCACGTACCGGACTTTCCTGGGCGTACATCGCATGCTGTTTGCCGGTTTTTATCGGTGGGGCCAGGACGGACCGGATCACCACTAGGAGTGGGCATGCACGTCGGCAAGGGCGACGGCGCGGTTGAGTTCGAGCGGGCGGACCGGTCGCAGCAGGCCGTGGAGTGGGGGCTCCGACTGGCTGCCAGCATGCATCGCGGGCAGGCTGGGCCCGGCGACGTGATGGGCGCTTTTGCGTGGGGCCATCCGTTCCTTGACGGCAACGGGCGAACGATGCTGCTGGTTCATACCGAGCTGTGCCCCCGCGCCGGCATTGCGATCGACTGGGGTTCATCGCGGAAAAATGCCTATCCGGACGCGCTTACCGAGGAGTTGTGGAACCCGGGGAAAGGCCGGCTCGACGCATATTTTCGGCGCTGCTCCGTGATGTCGAACCTCGGCGGCACTGGCGGGAACGGCTGCTTGCCGTTCAGGGGCTGGATGGCCGTACCGGCACGGAGCAAAACGTTGCTTATCGTAGCGACGACCCGGAGGGCGCGGCCCGGTATGCCGTAATGGAGAAGGCGCGGCAACGATAAGCGCTGCCGCAGCGCCCTGTCGGGGCCGCGCTCCATTCCGCTGCGGCCCGGGAATCGGCCAGGTCCGCGTCGCGCGTCGTGCGTCGCCCGGGCCGTTGACCGTCAGGCCGCCTTGCCGTACCCCTGGAACACGCTCAGGTCCGGATATGCGTCGCGGATCTTGCGCCACTCGTTCGCGTCGTAGAACTCGCAAGTCCCCGCCGTGTAGCGCTTCGCGACTTCGACCGAGAAGCGCACCGCTTCGGCCAGATCGACTTCGTGACTCGCGCTCGAATCGCTGCCGCCCACGACCGCGCGCGCGGTGATCGCGACGCCGACCACCGGTTTGTCCGTGCCGACGTGCGGCTGCATGATGCTGTTGAAGTGCGACAGCCCGTTGTCGTACGGCGTGATGTCCTGCAGCGAGATCGGGAACGTGACGGCCGGCATGCCGGTCGTCGATTCCATGATCGACACGAGGTCGGGCGCCATCCGCAGGATGTAGCCCTGCATCGCGGTCGGCGACAGTGCGAAGCCGCGCTGCTTGACGATCCGGTTGCCCTTCGATGCATCGAGCGACAGGATCGCGTCCATGTCGGGCGTCACTTCGTAGCGGTTCATCGTGGCCGACGAAACCGGCATCCCCATGAACGGCACGCCGTTGTTCTCGCTCATCGACACGTCGGTCGACAGGTGCGTCGTGACGATCACGTCGCCGGGCAGCACGTCACCGTTCGCCTTCATCTGGGCGAGCTTCAGCGCGGCCGCGAGCGAGCCGATCGGGCCGTCCGCGTCCGACACCATCCCGAACTTCGCGGGCCGCGCGCCGATCGCGCCGTTGCGGCCGACGATGCCGAGCGTGCGCGCGTCGCCGCCTGCCTTCTTGCCGCGCGAGCCGGGGATCACGATCGTGATGAAGTCGGTCGTCTTCGTCGTGTCTTCCGGCGGTTCGTTATTGACCGTGGTGACCTCGACCGTCACGCCGTGCGGCGCGTACGGCGCGAACAGCGCGGCGATGTGCTGCCCGTTGACGGTCGCGCCGTCGAGCGCGTCGAAAATGACGAGGGTCTGTTTCAGTGCCATCGAATGCCTCTTGATTCAGGTTGCCGATGCGCCGGTCGTGCGCCGCGTCGCGGGCAGCATCGGTCGAATCCGCGGTGGGTCAGAAGAAGTGCCGCAGGCCGAGCAGCACGGACAGCTGCTCGTTGCGGCCGTTGAGTGCGGCGCCGTTCGCGGCTGCCGCGTTGGTCGTCGTATTGCCGAACAGGCCCGACCAGCCGCCACGCGTCCATTCGTACGAGGTCGCGACATACACGTCGGTACGCTTGCTGAGGCTGTAGTCGGCGACGCCGTATACGGTGCTGCGTGCACCGTTGAAGCCGTCGGCGAGCGTCCGGTCGTGCATCCCGGCGACGACGAAGTTCCACACGGGCGTCGCACGCCAGTTCGCGCCGACCGTGAAGAAATCGTCACGGCGATGCGACGCGAATACCGAGTTGATCGTGACGGCAGCGCTCGGCGCGCCGGACGCCATGCTTGTGATCGACGCGGTGTCCGTGCCGCCGTTCGATGAGTCGAAGCCTGCGTCGCGATCGCTGTGCAGGTAGTTCGCGAACAGGTTCACGCTGCCGAGCGCGGCTTTCGCACCGGCGAGATAGATCCGCGCGCGACGGCTTTGCGTGTCGCGAGTCTGCTGCGCATCGCCGATCAACGTCACCGGCTCCGCTTCGTACTTGACGCCGAGCGACATCGACGAACGTGCGCGCGTCGCGCCGGCGATCCCGCCAAACGCATACTCGGCGATCACCTGCATCGGCCCGTAGGTGCCGGTATAGCTGAGCGCGTTGTCGTAGCGCTGGCCGACCAGGTAGACCTGCCACGAATTGGTCGGTGCGGCGCCGACGCCGAGCGGATCGACGTAGTACAGCATCGTGTTGCCGGTGGTGTACTGCCGGCCGAGCGCAAGCTCGCCCCAGCGCTCGTGGCCGAGCTTCACGAATGCCTGCCTGCCGAACAGCTGGCCCTGCTGATCCAGCTTGCCGTTGTTCGCGAGAAAGCCGTTCTCCAGCGTGAAGCCGGCCTTCCAGCCGTCGCCGAGCGCCTCGTTGCCCTTCAACCCGAAGCGGCTTCCGGACAGGAAGCCCTCGTTGCCCTGTTGCAGGCCGATCGTCCGGTCTCCCGCCGCGTTGGTGTGGGTCTGGTAACCGATCGCGACGTCGATGACGCCATAGAGCGTCACGGTGGACTGGGCATGCGCGACGCCCGTCGCGCCGGCCAACAGCGCGAGTCCGGCAAGCTGCTTCTTCATGAAAAGGTCTCCTAACCGATATGGGACGGTTTTTTTAAAATGGGTACCCGGCGCTTATTGCCGGAACGCGGGCCACTGGTCGATGCCGACCGGGCCCGTGATCGACGCGAGCGGGAAGGTCGCGTTTTCCGCGAGCGTGCGCACGTCGGTCTTGCTCGCGAATTGCAGCGCGCCGCGCTCGCCGAGCACGGTGCCCGTCGTGCCGTCGGCGAGCAGCGCCGAGCCTTCGGGCAGCGCGAACACCTGTTCGGGCGCGTTGATGTCGAGGAATTCGCCGAGCCGCTCCTCGCGGCTCTCGCCGTTGTGGCCGACCGGCTTGCCGCTGATGAAGTGCGGGTTGATCTGAAACGGCACGAGGCCGAGCGCGCGCAGCGTCGGCGGCTGCACGATCGGCATGTCGTTGGTCGTGCGGATCGTCGGGCACGCGACATTGCTGCCCGCGCTCCAGCCGACGTACGGCACCCCTGCATGCACACGGGCACGGATCGCATCGACGATGTTCGCGTCGTACATGCGCTTGAGGAGCGCAAACGTATTGCCGCCGCCCACCGCGATCGCGTCGGCGTTCTCGATCGTGTTGCGCGGGTCGGTGCTGTGATGCAGCGATTCGAGCGCATAGCCGAGCTTCTCGAACACCGGCTTCACGATGCCTTCGTACGTGTCGAAGCTGAACGACACGCCGGCATACGGCACGAACACGATCTTGCGTGCTTCGTGGCGGAACAGCGCGTGGATCTGTTCGGTCGCGTGTTCGAGATAGCCGAGTGCGTCCTTGCGGGAACTGCTCATCAGCAGAAAGCGTTGATTCATGGTGGCTCCTGTGTCGGTTGTCGGGTGGGGTCAGCGGGCCGCCGCGCGGATCAGTTCGGCGACGCGGTCGATTTCTTCGCGGGTATTGAAATAGTGCAGCGACACGCGCGCCATCGTCGACACGCCATAGCGCGCGAGGATCGCATCGGCCATGAAGTTGCCGGCCTCGATGATGCAGTGCTGCGCCTCGAGCGCCGCGACGATCGTCGCGGGATCGATGCCGCGCAGATTGAACGGCACGATGCCGATGCGTTGCGCGGCATCGCGCGGGCCGTACAGCTCGAAGCCGGGCAGCGTCGAGAAGGTGGCGACCGCATGGGCCGTCAGCTCGCGCACGCGCGCTTCGATCCGCGCGATGCCGATACGTTGCGCATAGTCGAGCGCGGCGCCCAGGCCGAGGATCGCCGGCACGATCGGGCAGCCGGCCTCGAAACGCTTCGCGCCGGCGACGAACGACAACGCGCCGCTCGCGCGATCGTACGTGCCGTTCCACCACCCGGCGAGCACCGGTTCGAGCGTGTCGATGCACGCGCGCCGCACATAAAGGAAGCCCGAGCCTTCCGTCGCGCGCAGCGCCTTGCGGCCGCAGCCCGCGAGGAAGTCGCAGTCGAGCGTGCGCACGTCCGTGGCGACCATCCCGATGGTTTGCGACGCGTTGACGAGCGTCAGCACACCGCGGGTACGCGCGACCGCGCACAGTGCCGCGGCGTCCTGCAGCGCGCCCGACGAGTTCGGCACGTGCGAGAAGGTGATGAGGCGCGTGCGCGGCGTGATCGCCTGCGCGAACGCGTCCGGCGCGAGCAGCCCTTCGCCGTTCGCCGCGATCATCTTCACGACGATGCCGCGCGTCGCTTCGAGCCGCTTCCATGGCAGCAGGTTGCTGAGCATTTCGGTGTCGGCGACGAGCACTTCGTCGCCCGGCTGCCAGCGCAGACCTTGCGCGATGAGCGAGATCGCTTCGGTCGCGTTCTTCGTGAATGCGATCTCGTCGGCCTGCGCGCCGAGGAATGCCGCGAGCTGCGTGCGCACGGCATCGACGCGCGCATAGGTCGTCTTTCGGAACGCGGGCAGGTAGATCCCGATGCGGCCGGTATCGCGCAGATAGTCGTTGACGGTATCGAGCACGGGCTCGGGCGGCAGCGACGCGGCGGCCGTGTCGAGATAGATCGTCGATGCCGTCAGCGGCGTATCGGCGCGAATTGCAGTGATGTCCATCTGGAGTCCTGTCGGTGAAACGGATTACTTGAGCTTGATGAGCGAGCGCGTGAAGCTGAAGAGCGCATCGCCGGCGATCACGCCGCCCGCGAACGCGCTCATCTCGGCGATGTCGCGTTCGCCGCGCGTGCGCAGCACGACGAAGCGGATCGCGAGGCCGATCAGCACGGCGAAGCCCGCGAGCGGCGACGTGAGCAGCATGCCGGTCGACAGCAGCACGCCGAGCTGGCGCTTCGCGCCGCCGAGCCACTGCAGCAGCGCACCGGGCACGGCCCAGATCGCGAGGTCGCGCGCGATGTCCCACGACGAACCGGCCTTGATCGACGCCGCATAGACGCGATCGACGGGCGGCAGCATGTCGCGGCTGAAGAAGCCGTGGTGAAACAGCACGACCACGATCCCCGCGACGACGAAGCCGAGCGTGGCCGCGAGGAACTGCTGGCGGCGGCCGGCCATTTCGAGCGCCGGATCCTGGCCGGAGCCGCGCAACATGAAGCCGGTCTTCAGGTCGTAGCCCATGTCGGCGAATGCCGGGCCCGTCGCGGCCGAGAAGCCGACCAGTACCGCGAGCGCGGGTGCCGGGAAGCCGATCAGGATGCCGATCGTCAGCGTGATCAGCGCGACCGCGAACGCCGGAAACCAGCCCGAGTGCATGGCGGCGATGCCGACGATCAGCTCGTGGATGTACGCCGCGAACGCCGCATACAGCACGAACACGATCAGCATGCCGGTCGACATCTCCGAGAAGCCGCCGGTGCAGCCGACGATCACGAGCGCGATCAGCATGTAGACGACGTAGCCGAGGCCGAGAATGCGGCCCGCGCGCAGCGGCGACACGTCGCCGGTGCCCGCTTCGTCGACCGGCGCGCGGCGCGCACGGCGGATTTCGGACGACACCTGCAGCATCGCGACGATGCCCGCGCCGATCATCACGCCGTGCGGGATATACGCCTTCGCGATGTCGACGCCCGTCAACGCGACCGAGTAGCCGCGGATCAGCAGACCGAAGCCGAACATCGTCAGCGCAGCCAGGTTGCCGAGGAACGCGGCGCCGAACGCGGACATCGGAATGCCGAGCCACGCGCCGGCGACGCCGACCGCGACGCCGATCCCGAGGAACGCGGCCTTGCGGCCGCCGCGGTCGCCGGCCCAGATCGCTTCGGCGGTCGCGACGCCGGACGGCCAGCTGCCGGTGGCGGGGAAGATCCGGCTGCCGAACAAGAGATACAGCATCGTGCCGTCGACCAGCATCGCGGCGAGCGCGCCGATCAGCATCGGCGTTGCGAGCTCGGGCATGCCCATCGCGTACGGCACGCCGATCGGGATCATCAGCGAGTTCGCCGCGCCGAACGTGGCGGACGAAATCGCCGTCTGCACGAGGTTCTGGCGTTCGAGCACGCGGAAGCGCCGCGTGAGTTCGAGCGGGATGCGCGAGAACACGATCGCGATCAGCGCGCCGATGATCGACGTGTTCGCCGAAATGCCGAGCGACACGATCAGCTGCATGCCGATGATCGCGCCGAGCACGGAAAGGACGACCGATACGATCAGCAGCACGGGTTCGGCGAAACGGACGCGCGGGGCGCCGGAAGGGGCGGCGGGCACGGCGGGGGTGCCGGCCTGCGCGTCGTGCAGGGCGTTCATGGGTATCTCCTCTTGATGCCTGTGGCTTGTTCTGGTGTGTCGGGGCGGGGCGGCGACGGCCCCGTTGGTCGCCGCGGCGGTCAGCGCATCAGGCTGAGCACGCTTTCGATCTTGCGGCGCGCGTCGTGCAACGCATCGAGCAGGCGCGGCACGGCCGATTCGTCGAGGCGCTGCATCGGCCCCGAGATCGCGAGCGACCCGGCGACCGAGCGGCTGCCCTTCGCCGTGAGCGGCACGGCCAGGCCTGCAACGCCGGTGGCGGCTTCTTCGCGCGTGTAGGCCCAGCCGTTCTCGCGGATCACGTCGAGGCGCGCCTCGATGGCCGCGCGGTCGAGCGCCTGGCCGGCCTTCGTCGCCCGCGCGAAGACTTCGTCACGCATCGAATCGGGCTGGAACGCGAGGATCGCCTTGCCGTGCGCGCCTGCGTGCAGCGCGAAGCGCTGGCCTTCCTCGATCGAGAAGCGCAACTGCTGATCGCCGTGCGCGATGTCGAGGCACAGCCCCTCGTAGCCGTCGAGCAGCGACAGGAACACCGTCTCGCCGCTTTGCTGTGCGAGCCGGTGCAGCGCGGGCTCGACGATCTGCGACGGCGACAGCGAGCGCCGCACGATCTCGCCCATTTCGAACCAGCGCAGGCCGAGCGCGTAGCGGCCCGCATCGTCCTGCACGAGATAGCCCTCGGCCGCGAACGTCGCGAGCACGCGATGGACGATGGCGTGATGCACGCCGCTTTCCTTCGCGAGTTCGCGGACGCCCCATGCGGCCTGTTGGGCGGTGAAGTACTGCATCAGTTGCAGTGCGCTGCTGAGTGTCTTGAGCATGATGTTCGTCTCTGTATGAGAGACAGTGTCTCGAAATGTGAATACAGTCTGAGCGGACGCGATGGCGTCGTGCTATCCGGGTAAACGCGACATTGAGAGACAGCCCGGCCGGCGCGGCTGAGCGGGCGGTTCGCGGTGTCGGGACGGTCGTCCGGCGGGGAGGGCGAGCGTGGAGGCCGGCCGGACGCATGGTGAAACGCATGGCCCGCTCCATCGATCGGCGGCGAAGTCGGGTGGCCCGTTAAACGGGGCCGGGTATGTGGCGGCGGCCGCCGACTCGGTGCATATTGGCGGCATCGTTCGCCTCACCGGTCACCCATGACGCCAGACAAAGCCCTCGAACTGAAACGAAGCAAGCGCCGCGCGCTGTGGCTGCTGCTCGCCGCCGTCGCGGTGTTCGTCACGACGATCCTGCTGCCGCGCGACCCGTGGGTCGACGGTTTCAAGGCGGTGGCCGAGGCCGCGATGGTCGGCGCGCTCGCCGACTGGTTCGCGGTCGTCGCGCTGTTCCGCCGCGTGCCGATCCCGTTCGTGTCGCGCCACACCGAAATCATCCCGAAGAACAAGGACAAGATCGCCGACAATCTCGCGGTGTTCGTGCGCGAGAAATTTCTCGGCCCGGACGCGCTCGCCGCGCAGATCCGCCAGCACGATCCCGCGCGGAAGCTCGGCGCGTGGCTCGGCGAGCCGGCGAACACCGACGCGCTCGGCAGCTACGTGACGAAACTGATGAGCTTCGCGCTCGACATGACCGACGACGCGCGGATCCAGTCGTTCGTGCACGACGCGTTCCGCGCGGTGATCGACCGGGTCGACCTGTCGCAATCGGCCGGCGCGATCCTCGATACGCTGACGAAGGACGGCCGCCACCAGGCGCTGCTCGACGACGCGATCGAACAGGTGGTCGACGTGCTCGACAAGGAGGAGAACCGCGAGGTGATCGCGGGCTTCATCGTCGAATGGTTGAAGACGCAGTATCCGAAGATCGAGAAGATCATGCCGACGCAGTGGTTCGGCGAGAACGGCGCACGCATGCTGGCAAGCGCGGTGAGCCGCGTGCTCGAGGGCGTGGCCGACGATCCGGAGCACGAACTGCGGCAGCGCTTCGATCGCACCGTCGTGCGGCTGACGGAGCGGCTGAAGCACGATCCCGCGTTCATCGCGAAAGGCGACGAGATCAAGCGCTACATTCGCGACGGCGACGCGTTCAACGAGTATGTGCGCGATCTGTGGGACCAGTTGCGCGCATGGCTGAAGGCCGATCTCGCACGCCCCGATTCGGCGCTGCACCGGCAGGCCGCGACGCTCGGCGGCTGGCTCGGTGCACGGCTCGCGGAAAGCCCGGCGCTGCGCGCATCGCTGAACGAGCACATCGAGAAGGCCGTGCACGAGGTGGCGCCCGATTTCGCCGATTTCCTGATGCGCCACATCCGCGACACGGTGCGCAACTGGGATGGGCGCGAGATGTCGCGGCAGATCGAACTGAACATCGGCAAGGATCTGCAGTACATCCGCATCAACGGCACGCTGGTCGGCGGGCTGATCGGGCTCGGGCTGTATCTGGTGTCGCTGGTGCCGCGCTGGGCCGGCGCATGGTTGCATTGATGCGGCCGCGCACATGGCGCCGGCGGCACACCGCCGCGTGCGGCCGGATCACGCGTGCGCCTTGGTGCCGTGCAGTTGCAGGCCGAGTGCCTTGATGACCTTCAGGATCGTGCCGAAGCTCGGATTGCCGTCGTGCGACAGCGCCTTGTACAGCCCTTCGCGCGACAGGCCCGCGTCGCGCGCGACCTGTGACATGCCGCGTGCACGGGCGATCACGCCGAGCGCATGCGCGATGAAGGCCGGATCGTCGCCGGCTTCCCGCAGGCACGCGTCGAAGTACTCGGCCATGTCGTCGTCGGTTTTCAGGTGTTCGGCCGAATCCCACGGCCGGGTCTTGATCTTGTCCATCCGTCACTCCAGGTCGAGCCGCGCGAGCATCGCGTGCGCGGCGCGGATATCCGCCTGTTGCGTCGACTTGTCGCCGCCGCACAGCAGGATCACCCATATCGTTCCGCGCCGCACGTAGTAGACGCGATAACCGGGCCCGTGGTCGATACGCATTTCGACGATGGGTGCGCCGGCGGATTTCCAGTCGCCCGGATTGCCCATCGACAGGCGGTCGATGCGCGCCTGGATGCGGCGCCTCGCGACACGGTCGGGCAGCCCGGCGAACCACGCGTCGAAGACGTCGGTGGTCCGGATGCTGAATGTAGGGGCACTGTAGGGCATGAATCGCAGTGTGTCAACCATAGTTCACATGTCGAATGAATGGACGTGCCGCTACAGTAGGGCCGCGCGCGTCGTTTGACGCCGGATTGGCCATCAGGCCGATCTTTTCCGGCCGCGGGCCTGGCCATCCGGCCGAGGCCGGAATTTCCCGAATCCGTCTACAATCAAAAACGTCTTTGCTGCCCGCGCGTGCTTGTCACGCGGGCGGATCCGTTTGCCCTCCGTCTCGCGGAGGTGCCGTCGTGCGTGGCCAATCCTGCTTCGCGCGGCGTGTCGTGCCGTGGTCTGTGTCCTGTAGGTAAAGCGTCCGCGTGCCGTAGGCCGGCCGCCGCGCGTCCGTAAGCCGGGCAGGCGGCATCAACCGAGGTCCCCCATGAAAGCATCGGATTTGTTCGTGAAGGCGCTGGAAGCCGAAGGCGTCGAGTACGTGTTCGGCATTCCCGGCGAGGAAAACCTCGATCTGCTCGAGTCGCTGCGGCGATCGAAGATCAAGCTCGTGCTGACCCGGCACGAGCAGGCAGCCGGGTTCATGGCCGCCACCTACGGCCGCCTGACGGGCCGCACCGGCGTATGTCTCGCCACGCTCGGGCCCGGTGCGACCAACTTCGTGACGGCTGCCGCGTATGCGCAGCTCGGCGGCATGCCGATGCTGATGATCACCGGGCAGAAGCCGATCAAGTCCAGCAAGCAGGGCCACTTCCAGATCGTCGACGTGGTCGACATGATGCAGCCGCTCACGAAGTTCACGCGGCAGATCGTGTCGATCGGCAATATTCCGTCGGCGGTGCGCGAGGCGTTCCGCCGCGCGGAGGAAGAGCGCCCGGGCGCCGCGCACCTCGAGTTGCCGGAAGACATCGCGCACGAGGAAGGCGACGGCAAGCCGATTCCGCGCAGCTACAGCCGGCGGCCGGTGGCCGAGGAGAAGGCGGTCGCGCATGCGATCGGCGCGATCCAGGCCGCCCGTCATCCGCTGTTGATGATCGGGGCGGGCGGCAACCGCAAGACCACCTGCAAGATGCTGCTCGAATTCGTCGACACGACGGGCATCCCGTTCTTCACGACGCAGATGGGCAAGGGCGTGATCGACGAAACGCATCCGCTGTGGCTCGGCAATGCGACGCTGTCCGACGGCGACTTCGTGCACCGCGCGATCGAGCATGCCGATTGCATCATCAACGTCGGCCACGACGTGATCGAGAAGCCGCCGTTCTTCATGCGCGCGGACGACAAAACCGTGATCCACGTGAACTTCCTCGGCGCGCAGGTCGATCCCGTCTATTTCCCGCAGATCGAGGTGGTCGGCGACATCGCGAATGCGGTGTGGCAGATGAAGGAAGCGGTCACGCCGCAATCGCACTGGGATTTCGAGCGCTTCAAGATGATCAAGGAGCATTTCGACGCGCACCTGCAGAAGGGCCAGCACGACCCGCGCTTCCCGATGTATCCGGTGCGGATCGTCAACGATCTGTACAGCGCGCTGCCGGTCGACGGGATCGTCTGTCTCGACAACGGGATGTACAAGATCTGGTTCGCGCGTTACTGGCGCGCGCACGAGCCGAACTCGCTGCTGCTCGACAATGCGCTGGCATCGATGGGTGCGGGCCTGCCGTCGGCGATCGCGACGAAGATCGTGCATCCGCAGCGCAAGGTGATCGCCGTGTGCGGCGACGGCGGCTTCATGATGAATTCGCAGGAGCTCGAAACGGCCGTGCGGCTGAAGCTCGACATCGTCGTGATGATCCTGCGCGACGATGCGTTCGGGATGATCCGCTGGAAGCAGGAAAACATGAATTTCCCCGATTTCGCGATGACGCTGAAGAACCCCGATTTCGTGTCGTATGCGCAGAGCTACGGCGCGCACGGGCATCGCGTCGAAGCGGCCGACGATCTCGAGCCGCTCTTGCGCGACTGCTTCGCGACGCCCGGCGTGCACGTGATCGACGTGCCGATCGACTATTCGGACAACGAGCGCGTGCTCAACCGCGAAATCAAGCGCCTGTCGGCGCAACTCTGAATCCGCAGTTCACCGCAAGGAGCGTTCCATGTTGAAGGATACCTATCCGTACTACCTGGCCAACGAAGCGGTCTACGCGAACACCGATCTCGAGGTGACGGACAAGTTCAGCGGCAAGGTCGCGACGCGCGTCGCGCTGGCCGACGCGAAGGCGATCGATGCGGCCATCGGCGCGGCGGTCGCCGCCGAAAAACCGCTGCGCGAATTGCCGGCCTACAGGCGGCAGGCGGTGCTCGACCATTGCGTCGCCCGTTTTCGCGAGCGCTTCGGCGAGCTGGCCGAAGCGCTGTGCATCGAGGCCGGCAAGCCGATCAACGATTCGAAGGGCGAAGTCACGCGGCTGATCGACACGTTTCGCGTCGCGTCCGAGGAGTCGGTGCGTATCGACGGCGAAGTGATCAACCTGGAGATCTCGGCGCGCGCGCAAGGCTACACGGGCTATACGCGGCGCGTGCCGATCGGCCCGTGCTCGTTCATCTCGCCGTTCAACTTCCCGCTGAATCTCGCCGCGCACAAGGTCGCACCGGCGCTGGCGGCCGGCTGTCCGTTCGTGCTGAAGCCCGCGAGCCGCACGCCGATCGGCGCGCTGATCATCGGCGAAGTGCTCGCGGAAACCGATTTGCCGAAGGGCGCGTTCTCGGTGCTGCCCGCGCATCGCGACGGCGCGGATCTGTTCACGACCGACGAGCGCTTCAAGCTGCTGTCGTTTACGGGCTCGCCGGCCGTCGGCTGGGCGCTGAAGGAGAAGGCCGGCAAGAAGAAAGTCGTGCTGGAACTCGGCGGCAACGCGGCGGCGATCGTCGACGCCGACCAGCGCGACCAGCTCGACTACGTGGTCGATCGTCTCGCGTTCGGCGCGTATTACCAGTCCGGCCAGAGCTGCATCGGCGTGCAGCGCATCCTCGTGCATGCAGGCGTGTACGACGCGCTGCGCGACAAGCTGATCGCGAAGACGCGCTCGCTGAAGATGGGGGACCCGAAGGATCCGTCGACGTTCGTCGGCCCGATGATCTCGGAATCCGAGTCGCGGCGGCTGTCGGGCTGGATGGATGCGGCCGTCGCGGCAGGCGCGAAGATCGTCGCGGGCGGCAAGGTCGACGGCGCGATGTTCGAGGCGACGCTGCTGGAAAACGTCGGCCGCGAGCAGGATCTGTACCGCAAGGAAGCGTTCGGCCCGGTCGCGATCCTCGAGAAGTTCGACCGCTTCGACGACGCGCTCGCGCGCGTGAACGACAGCGACTTCGGGCTGCAGGCCGGCGTGTTCACCGATTCGCTCGCGCATGCGCACCGCGCATGGGACGAACTGGAGGTGGGCGGCGTCGTGATCAACGACGTGCCGTCGTTCCGCGTCGACAACATGCCGTACGGCGGCGTGAAGGATTCGGGGCTCGGCCGCGAAGGGATCCGCTACGCGATCGAGGACATGACCGAGCCGCGGCTGATGGTCGTGCGGCGCCGCTAGCGCGTTTGCGGGCGGCGCGCTGCCACGGCGGCACGCGGGCTGGCGATCGTGCCGGCCCGCGTGCCGTTTTTCATTTCGGTATGCGAATCCGGGCACGATGGCCGCCCGCCGCGTACCGTCGCGGCCACATCGCGCGCCGCGCGTGCCGAACGCGCTCGACTGCATGCATCGCATCGTGATGTAATCGCGCGAAATTGCCATCGGGTACGACACCCGCAGGCGTGCGCATTCATTCTTCACAAGGTCGATTCATGTCCCCCGTCTCGGCATTCAAGCTGGTTCTATTGTCATTCCTCGCGATCGTCGCGCTCGAATGCATCGCCAAGCGGCTGCGGCTGCCGCCCGCTGCCGCGCTGCTGATCGGCGGCATCGGCATCGCGTTCATTCCCGGCCTGCCGCCGATCAATCTCGATCCCGATCTCGTGCTGCTGGTGTTCCTGCCGCCGCTGCTGATGGACGGCGCGTATTTCTCGGTGTGGGAGGAGTTCAAGCGCAACGTCGGCGGCATCCTGATGCTCGCGATCGGTGCGGTGGTGTTCACGACGTTCGCGGTCGGCTTCGCCGTGCACTGGGTCGTGCCGTCGCTGCCGTGGGCCGCGTGCTTCGCGCTCGGCGCGATCGTGTCGCCGCCCGACGCGGTCGCCGCGAAGGCGGTGCTCGAACGCGTCGCGCTGCCGCGCCGGCTGATGGTGCTGCTCGAAGGCGAGAGCCTGCTGAACGACGCGGCCGGGCTCGTGCTGTTCCGTTTCGCGGTCGCCGCCGCGCTGACGGGCGCGTTCAGCCTCGAGCACGCGGTCGTGCGCTTCGCGGAGCTCGGGCTCGGCGGCGTGGTGGTCGGTTTCCTCGTCGGCAAGGTCGTCGTGTGGTTCCTGAAGCTGCTCGACGACGACTATCTGGTGATCACCGTCGCCGTGATCGCGGGCTGGATCGCGTACATCGCGGGCGAGATGGCCGAGGTGTCGGGCGTTATCTCGACGGTGACGGCCGGCATGATCGTCGGCTGGCATCAGCACGAAGTGTTCTCGGCTGCGGTGCGCACGCGCGGCACCGCGTTCTGGCAGGTCATCGTGTTCCTGCTCGAAGCGATGGTGTTCGTGCTGATCGGGCTGTCGCTGCGCGGTGCGATGCACCGGCTCGGCGGGTTCGAGCAGGTGCTCGCCACGATGGTGCCGCCGGTGCTCGCGGTGCTGGCGGCGGTGATCGTGTCGCGCTTCGTGTGGATCTACGCGGTCGAGGCGCTGAAGTGGCCGGTGCGCGGGATCGCGCGGCGCGGCCCCGCGCCCGACTGGAAGGCCGCGACGGTCATGAGCTGGGCCGGCATGCGCGGCGTCGTGACGCTGGCGATCGCGCTGTCGCTGCCGCCGGCGCTGCCCGGGCGCGACGTGATCCTGGTCGCGTCGTTCGCGGTGATCCTCGTCACCGTGCTGCTGCAGGGCACGACCATCGGGCCGCTGATCCGGCTGCTGCGCCTGCCGCAACACCACGAGCGCGCCGCGCATCACCTGACCGAGCCGCAGGCATGGGCGCGGATCGAGGCCGCGCAGCTCGTGGCGATCCAGCCGCTCGTGCGCGACGACAGCGGCAAGGTGATTCATCCGCGCCTGCTCGAGCAGTACACCTACCGCGCGGAACTGACGGAGCGCCTGAAGGACGAGCCCGCGTTTCCGGACAGTGCCCGTGCCACCCACTACGACGTGGTGCTGGCCGCGATCGCGGCGGGCCGCACGGAGCTGCTGCGCCTGCACCGTTCGGGCCATATCCACGACGAGATGCTGCACGCGCTCGAGCGCGACCTCGATCTGCAGGAAGTATCCGCGCAGCACGCGCGCGGCTGACGGTCGGCCGCACGGCGGCCGGGCGTTTGCGCATCGCCGCCGCCGTCGTGGCTGCTGCGCGGTGTCATCTGAGGCACGCAGCCGCAGCCGCAGCCGCAGGCGCATCCGTCAGCATCGGCATCGGCATCGGCATCGGCATCGGTATCGGTATCGGTATCGGTATCGGTATCGGTATCGGCTCGGCTCGGCTCGGCTCGGCTCGGCTCGGCTCGGCATCCGCGTCAGCATCGGCATCCGCGTGAGCATCGGCACCAGCACCAGCACCAGCACCAGCACCAGCACCAGCACCAGCACCAGCACCAGCACCAGCACCAGCACCAGCACCAGCACCAGCACCAGCACTAGCACTAGCACCAGCGTCCAGCGACCAGCGACCAGCGTCCAGCGTCCAGCGACGAGCGACGAGCGACGAGCGACGAGCGACGAGCGACGAGCGACGAGCGATCAGCGATCAGCGATCAGCGCCACCGTCACGACCCACCGTCACGGGCCGCTTCCCCTCATCCCCGATTCGGGCATATCCGGAACCGGTCCCGACATGCTCGGCGAGCCGACCTTGCAACGCATGCAAACCTCGCGGCATCACCCGCGCAAACGTTCTCGTCTTTCGAATCCGGAAATGATCCGATTTATCTGTATCCCGCTCTTTCACTATATTTGGCAACACTAAACCGGAAGGAGATACATGCTGTGTTCTAATTTCATTTAGAATCAGCCGGTTATCTTTATTGAGAGAAAGCACGCGGAGGTAATGCGACCGTCGACGGGGGAAATCGGCGTTCGAATCCCCGTGAGGCAATGCCGACAGGCCAACTCGGCAACAATGGGGAATTTCCCCAGCCGCCAAATCAAGATGGCGTCCAAGTCAGATAAACAACTCCTGTGAATGAATCAATTGGAGATTTGGCGTTTGAAACGGTATTTATGAAAGAATCGAGCGGTGAAAATGCGCCGGATTGTCTTGAATCGGGGCTGTCGGTCCTGCTCGTCGACGATCAGCCTTTCGTCGGCGAGGTAATCCGGCGCGCGTTGCGCAGCGAGCACGATATCGACCTGCATGTGTGCACCGATGCACACCGGGCGATGGCGGTCGCGCGCGACGTGAAGCCGACGGTGATCCTGCAGGACCTCGTGATGCCCGAAATCGACGGGCTCGATCTCGTTCGCGCGTGGCGCGCGGACGCCGGCACCGCACGCGTGCCGATCATCGTGCTGTCGGCGAAGGAGGAGCCGATCGTCAAGCGCGAGGCGTTCATCGCCGGCGCGAACGACTATCTCGTGAAGCTGCCGGACGCGATGGAGCTGACCGCGCGGATCCGCTATCACGCGAATTCGTACCTGATGTCGCGCCAGCGCGACGAGGCGCTGGATTTCCTGTCGCACGACATGCGTTCGCCGCAGACGTCGATCCTCGCGCTCCTCGAGGTCTACCGGGCCGAACACGGCCACATGCCGCCGATCATGGAGCGCATTGCCGGTCACGCCCGCCGCGCGCTGGCGCTCGCCGACGGCTTCATCCACCTGACCCGCGCGCAGTCGGAACGCCGTGCGCACGAGGTCGTGAGTCTCAACGAAATCGTGCTCGACGCCGTCGACCAGTTGTGGGAAAAGGCGGCCGGATTCGGCAGCCGCGTCGTGGCCAGCGTGCCCGACACCGCGTGCGTGACGATGGGCGACCGCATGATGCTCACGCGTGCGGTCGCGAACCTGATCGACAACGCACTGAAATACGGCCCGGCCGGCACCGACGTGCACTGCACGCTGAGCGACGACGGCGGTGCGTGGCTGATCGGCGTCGAGGACGCCGGCGCCGGCATCGCACCCGAGCAGCGCACGGCCGCGACCGAGTCGTTCGTGCGGCTCGAGTCCGCGCACGGCGCGGCGCGCAGCGGCTTCGGCCTCGGGCTGGCGTTCGTCCGCGCGACGGCGGCGCGGCATCGCGGCCAGATCCTGATGCGCAATTCGTCGCGCGGTTTCATGGTCGGACTTCGCCTGCCGGCGCAAGCGGAGCGGTAATATCGCGGCGCGGCCTGCCGGCGCCGCATCGCCCGCCGGCCCAGATGCGCTCGTGGCGCGCCGTTCGGCGCGCAGGCGGGCGCGAATTTTTTCAACGCTGATTTTAGAAAGCCCATAACGAACATGGCCACCGTGACGCCCCGCGCGACCAATGAAAGCCTGCACCCGACGATCGGCGCTGCCCGGCTGACGCTCGGCAACCGTATCCTGCTCAGTTTCGGCGTGCTGTTCGTGCTGATGCTGGTGACCGCCGGCGTGTCCTACGAGCGTCTGCGCGCGATCAACAGCGAAGCCGTCAGCATCGAACGCGATTCGCTGCCCGGCGTCTATCTCGCGGCGTCGCTGCGCGGCGCGGTCAACGAATCGTTCACGATGCTGCAGCAGGCTACCTTCGTCGAAAGCGATCCCGAAGCCGTGCAGCGCGATCTCGCGAAGATCGGCGATGCGGTGAAGGACGTCGAGTCGCTGTCGATCGGTTACGAGAACACCACGTTCCGCGACGACGACCGCCAGCGCTTCGCGACGTTCCGCGCGTCGTTCGATCGCTATCTGCCGCTGTTGAACGATGCCGTGCAAAAGCATCGCGTGTCGCACGAAGAGGCCGTCGCCGCGTACGCGAAGGCGCAACTCGCGTGGACCGAGGTCGTGCGCAACGCGAACACGCTCGTGCAGGAAAACCGCAAGTTCGCCGACAACTCCGCCAAGGTGATCCGCCAGTCCGTGCAGGACACCGAGATCGTCCTCGCGGCCGCGCTCGGCATCGTGCTGCTGTCCGCGCTCGGGCTCGGCTACGCGCTCTTTCGCGCGGTGACCGTGCCGATGGCGCGGCTCGTCGAAGTGCACGACGTGATGCGCACCGGCAACCTGACGCACCGCCTGGATCTGCGCCGCGCCGACGAATTCGGCACGCTCGAGACGGGCTTCAACCGGATGGCCGACGAGCTGACCGAACTGGTCTCCCGCGCGCAGCAGTCGTCGCTGCAGGTCACGACGTCGGTGGCCGAAATCGCGGCGACGTCGCGCGAGCAGCAGGCGACCGCGAATGAAACCGCGGCGACGACCACCGAGATCGGTGCGACCTCGCGCGAGATCTTCGCGACGTCGCGCGACTTGCTGCGCACGATGAACGAGGTGGCCGGTGTGGCCGAGCAGTCGGCGACGCTCGCGGGCGTGAGCCAGAGCGGGCTCACGCGGATGGGCGAGACGATGCGCAGCGTGATGGACGCGGCCGGCTCGGTGAACGCGAAGCTCGCGATCCTCAACGAGAAGGCGCTGAACATCAACCAGGTCGTCGCGACCATCACCAAGGTGGCCGACCAGACCAACCTGCTGTCGCTGAACGCTGCGATCGAGGCCGAGAAGGCCGGCGAGTACGGCCGCGGCTTCGCGGTCGTCGCGACCGAGATCCGCCGCCTGGCGGACCAGACGGCGGTGGCGACCTACGACATCGAGCAGACGGTGAAGGAGATCCAGTCGGCCGTGTCGGCGGGCGTGATGGGGATGGACAAGTTCTCCGAGGAAGTGCGCCGCGGGATGCTCGACGTGCAGCAGGTGGGCGGCCAGCTGTCGCAGATCATCGCCGAGGTGCAGACGCTCGCGCCGCGCTTCCAGATGGTCAACGAAGGGATGCAGACGCAGGCGAACGGCGCCGAGCAGATCACGCAGGCGCTGTCGCAACTGTCGGAAGCCGCGCAGCAGACGGCCGAATCGCTGCGCCAGTCGTCGCAGGCGATCGACGACCTGACGCTCGTCGCGAACCAGTTGCGCACCAGCGTGTCGCGCTTCAAGGTCGACGCGTGACGCGCGCCGATCCGCACGGCGGCGTGCACGCGCTGTTCCTGATGTTCGAGCTCGACGGCGAGCGCTACGCGCTGGACGCGGCCGACATCGACGAGGTGCTGCCGCTCGCGGCCACCAAGGCCGTGCCGGGCGCGCCAGAATGGATCGCCGGGCTGCTGATGCGCAACGGCCAGCCGGTGCCCGTGATCGACGTGCCGATGCTGGCGCTCGGGCGGCGCGCGCATGCGCTGCGTTCGACGCGGCTCGTGATGGTTCGCTATCGCAGCGGCCCGGCCGCGCGCGCGCGCGTGATCGGCCTGATCCTCGAGCGTGCGACGCAGACCTTGCGGATCGATCGCACGACGTTCCAGGCGAGCGGCGTCGCGAGCGCGCGCACGCGCTGGCTCGGGCGCGTCGCGAACACGCCCGACGGCATCATCCAGCAGGTGTCGGTGGCCGACCTGATCGACGACGTCGCACGCCTGTATCTGTTCGAAGGCCAGCCGGGCCATGAAGGGGAGTCCGCATGAGAGCGTCCGATTCGCGATTTCGCGCATGGCTGTTGCGCGAGACCGGCATCGACCCCGATTCGCTCGGCAACGATTTCCTGATCCGCGCGCTGACCGAGCGCGTGCATGCGCTGCAGGGCGACAGCGAGCGGCTGCCGTCGACGCCGCGGCCGCCCGTGACCGCGGACGCGCTCGACGCGTACTGGCAGCAGCTCAACGCGTCGGCCGACGAGCGGCGCGCGCTGATCGAACTGTTCGTCGTGCCGGAGACGTGGTTCTTCCGCGACCGCGAGGCATTCGCGACCCTCGCGCGGCTCGCCGCCGAACGGGTTGCCGCGACGCCCGGGCGCGTGATCCGCGTGCTGAGCGCGCCGTGCTCGAGCGGCGAGGAGCCGTATTCGGCGGCGATGGCGTTGCTCGACGCGGGGCTCGATCCGGCCAGCTTCACGATCGACGCGATCGACCTGAGTGCCCGCGCGATCGAACAGGCGCGGCTCGGCTGCTACGGACGCAACGCGTTTCGCGGCACGGCGACCGAGTTTCGCGCCCGGCACTTCACGCAGGCCGCGGACGGCTGGCTGCTGGACGCGCGCGTGCGCGCGTGCGTGCAGTTTCGCCAGGCCAACCTGGTCGAACCGGGCACCGATACGGGCGTCCGCTACGATTTCGTGTTCTGCCGCAACGTGTTGATCTATTTCGGTCGCGACGTGCAGGATCGCGTGATCGCTTCGCTCGAAAGCTGCCTCGCCGACGACGGAACCTTGTTCGTCGGTCCGGCGGAGACGGGTGTCGCGATGCGGCACGGGATGCGCTCGGCGCGCGTGCCGCTCGCGTTCGCGTTTCATCCGGCGCGCGGCGCTGCGGCCGCGGACGGCTACGCGGCCCGGCATGCGGCGCCGATGCCCGCGGTTGCGCCATACCGGCGCGCGGAGCGCTTCACGGTGGCGCCGGCAGCCGCCAAGCGTCCGACGCTGGCCGCCGTGCCGCCGACGTGGATCGGTGTCGCGCAGCAACCGTTCGCGGGGCTCGCGGCGGCCGAGCGCCCGATAGCGGTCGAGCCGTGTCCCGATGTCGGGGCCGACGGGCGCGCTGAAATGCGACCGGAAATACGGGCTGAAATGCGGCAGGAAATACGGCCGGAAATACGGACCGACATGCCGACCGACATGCGCGGTGATCTGCCGGCCGCCGCCGCCGCGCCGGCTGGCGATAACGTCGTGCCGACGCTCGAGGAGGCACAGGCGCTCGCGAACGCAGGGGCGTTCGACGAGGCCGAGCGCGTGCTCGCGCAGTTTTCGGCGCGGGTGGGGCCGCACGCCGACGCGTTCTACCTGAACGGGCTGATCGCGGACGCACGCGGGCGTGCCGCGGAAGCCGGCGAGTTCTACCGGAAGGCGCTGTATCTGCGGCCCACGCACCACGAGGCGCTGACGCATCTTGCGACCTTGCTCGACGTCGGCGGCGATGGCGCCAGCGCGCAATGGCTGCTCGAGCGTGCGCGGCGCTCGGCCGGATAAGCGCATATGAAAATACGGGTTTGGAGCCGAGATCGGGATGACCGAGGAAAGAATGAACCGCGACGCCGTTGTCACTGACGACACGACGATCGGCATCGACGACTGCTGGAACCGGATCGGCACGCGCGGCGACCGTTCGTGCGAGCGGCTGGCCGACTGTCTGCGCTGCCTGAACTGCCCGGTCTACGCGTATCACGCGGCGAAGCTGCTCGAGCGCCCGCTCGGCGCGGCCGAGATGGCCGACGCCACGCGCCGGATGAGCGGGTTCGACGCGACCCGCGCGCGCGGCGACGACGATACGCGCCAGGCGGCGCTGGCGTTTCGCGTCGCCGACGAATGGCTCGCGCTGCCGATCGGCGTGCTGCGCGAGATCGCCGGCACACGCCCGATCCATTCGCTGCCGCATCGTCGGCACTCGGCCGTGCGCGGCGTGGTCAACATTCGCGGCACGCTGCGCATCGCGATTTCGATCGGCGCGCTGCTCGGCCTCGATGCGGGCAACGGCGGCAAGGATCGCAAGGTTGGCAAGGACGGCAATGGCGACGCGGACGGCCGCTTCACGCGGCTGCTGGTCGCCGCGCACCACGGCGAGCCGGTGGTGTTTCCGGTCGACGAGGTCGAGGGCGTGCTGCACTTCGGCGCATCCGAATGGGTGCCCGTGCCGGCGACGGTCGGCCGCGCGAGCGCCGGCCTGTCGCGCGGCGTGCTGTCGTGGCGCGGCAAGTCGGTGGGGCTGCTCGACGACGATCGTCTGTTCGACGCCGTGACCCGGAGCATGCGATGAGCGGCGATGACGATCTGAGCCACCTGTCGCTGCTCGAGCTGTATCGCGAGGAGACGCGCACGCAGACCCAGGCGCTGTCCGAGCGCCTGCTCGCGCTCGAATCGGGCGAGCCCGATTCCGTCGCGCTCGAAGCCTGCATGCGCGCCGCGCATTCGCTGAAGGGGGCCGCGCGCATCGTCGGCGTGCCGCTCGGCATCGACATCGCGGGGCGGATGGAGGAATGCTTCGTCGCCGCGCAAGCCGGCACCATCACGCTGACGGCCGCGCACGTCGACGTGCTGCTCGCGGGCGTCGACCTGCTGGTGCGTGTCGCCGATCCGCATGCGCAGCCCGTGTCGTCGTCCGACATCGATGCATTCGCGGCAGCGCTCACGGGCGCGGACGGCGCGCGAGCGACGCCGCCGCCGGCACCGCCGTCCGTCGTACCGCTTCGCGAGCACGATGGCGCCGCGAACGAGCCGGTGGGCGCGGGGGCCGAGGTGCCGCCGCTCGCCGTATCGGCGGCCGTGCCGGATTCGGTCCAGGCCAGCCGGGCGGCCGGCGCGGGCGCGATGCGCCGCGTGCGTGCCGATACGCTGAACCGGCTGTTGAGCCTGTCCGGCGAATCGCTCGTCGAGTCGCGCTGGCTCAAGCCGTTCGCCGAATCGATGCTGCGCGTGAAGCGCGCGCAGCGCGACGCGGCCCGTTCGCTCGATCTGGTGTACGAACAGTTTGCCGACGAGCTCGGCGCGGGCGTGCTCGCGTCGGTGAACGAAGTGCGGCACATGCTGAACGACCTGCAGCGTTCGTTGGCCGAGCGGATGGATGAATTCGACCGCTTCGAGCGCCGCAGCACGCACATCGCCGAGCAGCTCTACGACGAGGCGCTGCAGTGCCGGATGCGGCCGTTCGGCGACGCGACGCGCGCGTATCCGCGCATCGTCCGCGATCTCGCGCGCTCGCTGGGCAAGCAGGTGCGCTTCTCGATCGTCGGCGAAGGCACGCAGGTCGACCGCGACATTCTCGACCTGCTCGACGCGCCGCTCGGCCACCTGCTGCGCAACGCGCTCGATCATGGCGTTGAGTCGCCCGACGCGCGGCGCGCGCGCGGCAAGCCCGCCGAAGCGAGCGTGACGCTCGAGGCGCGCCACAGCGCCGGCTCGCTGCTCGTCAGCGTGATCGACGACGGCCCGGGCGTCGACATGGACGCGCTGCGCGCGGCCGTCGTCCGCCAACGGCTGACCGACGACGAGACGGCCGCGCGATTGTCCGATCCCGAACTGCTCGAATTCCTGCTGCTGCCGGGCTTCTCGATGCGCGACGCGGTGACCGACGTGTCCGGGCGCGGGGTCGGCCTCGACGCGGTGCACGAGATGGTGCGCGGCGTGCGCGGCGCGGTGCGCATCTTCAACGAGCCCGGTGCGGGCATGCGCTTCGTGCTGCAGCTGCCGCTCACGCTGTCGGTGATCCGCAGCCTGCTGGTCGAGGTCGGCGGCGAGCCGTATGCGTTTCCGCTCGCCCACGTGCGGCGCACGCTCGAACTCGCGCACGAAGACATCGACGTGCTCGAAGGCCAGCCGCATTTTCCGTTCGACGGCCGGCGCGCGGGGCTCGTTTCCGCGCATCAGCTGCTCGATGCGGGCGAACCCGACGTCACGCGGTCCAGCACGGCGGTGGTGGTGGTCGGCGGCGAGCCCGAGCTGTACGGCATCGCGGTCGACCGCTTTCTCGGCGAGCGGATGCTCGTCGTGCAGCCGCTCGACAGCCGCCTGCACAAGATCCAGAACATCGCGGCCGGCGCGCTGCTCGAGAACGGCGACCCGGTGCTGATCGTCGATGTCGAGGACCTGATCCGCTCGGTCGACAAGCTCGTGCGCGGCGGGCAGCTCGCGAAGCTCACGCGCGATCCGCAGCTCGCGCTGGCCGACCGGCGCCGCCGCGTGCTCGTCGTCGACGATTCGCTGACCGTGCGCGAGCTCGAACGCAAGCTGCTCGAGAAGCGCGGCTACGACGTGACCGTCGCGGTCGACGGGATGGACGGCTGGAACGCCGTGCGCAGCGACGCGTTCGACCTGGTCGTGACCGACGTCGACATGCCGCGCATGGACGGCATCGAGCTCGTCACGCTGATCAAGGGCGATCCGATGCTCACGCGCGTGCCGGTGATGATCGTGTCGTACAAGGATCGCGACGAGGATCGCCGGCGCGGGCTCGACGCCGGCGCCGACTACTACCTCGCGAAGAGCAGTTTCCACGACGAGGCGCTGCTCGATGCGGTGCACGACCTGATCGGGGATGCGCGCGGATGAACATCGGCATCGTCAACGATCTGCCGCTGGCCGTCGAGGCGCTGCGCCGCGTGATCGCGCTGCGCACCGATCATCGGGTGCTGTGGGTCGCGACCGATGGCGACGAGGCCGTGGATTTCTGCGTCGCGCATCCGCCCGATCTCGTGCTGATGGACCTCGTGATGCCGAGGCTCGACGGCGTGGCCGCGACGCGGCAGATCATGGCGCGCGCGCCGTGCGCGATCCTGATCGTGACCGCGAGCGTCAGTGCGAACACGTCGTCGGTGTACGAGGCGATGGGCGCCGGTGCGCTCGATGCGGTCGACACGCCGACGCTCGCGCTCGGCCTGCCGTCTGATGGGGCGCGGCAGCCGCTGCTCGCGAAGATCGACCAGATCGGCCGGCTGCTCGAAAACCGCACCGCCACAGTCGTGCCGCCCGCGCCGGCACGCGCGCGCGGCCAGCCGACGCTCGTCGCGATCGGCGCGTCGGCGGGTGGCCCGACCGCGCTCACCGCGCTGCTGCGCGCACTGCCGGCCGATTTTCCGGCCGCGCTCGTGATCGTGCAGCACGTCGACCAGGCGTTCGCGGTCGGCATGGCTCAGTGGCTCGACGGCAATACGCGGCTGCCCGTGCGTATCGCGCGGCAGGGCAGCGTGCCGCAGCCGGGCGAGGTGCTGCTCGCGGCGACCAACGATCACCTGTGCCTGTCGCCGCGCGGCGTGCTCAGCTATACGCGGCATCCGGCCGAGACGCCGTACCGGCCGTCGATCGACGTGTTCTTCAATAGCGTGGCCGATGGCTGGCAGGGCGATGCGCTCGGCGTGCTGCTGACGGGAATGGGGCGCGACGGCGCGCTCGGGCTGAAGGCGATGCGCGCGAAGGGCTGCTACACGATCGCGCAGGACGAGGCGACGAGCGCCGTGTACGGGATGCCGAAGGCGGCCGCGGCCATCGGCGCGGCATCGGCGATCCTGCCGCTCGAGCGGATCGCGCCGCAGCTGATCTCGCGCGTGGCGCGCATGCCGCGCGACTGACGGCGCGACTGACGGCGCGCTGGGGCCGCGCGCGCGACCCGGGCAGCCCGCGCGCCCTGACCGGAGCCGCATTGCGCGCCGTGTCGCGCGTCGCGTACAATTGCCGCCAGCGGAGATGGCATGCCTCCCTGCGGTCGATCCCGGCGCGTTGCGCGCACGGTTCGGCCCTCAACCGCCGGTCTGCCCGGCTGATGATGCCTGCGTGTTCCTGGGTCGTCAGGAGGTCGCAGGCCGTCCACGCGGTGTTCTGCCGCCCAGGGTTCGATGTTCCGTCGAATCTGGAAATCATGTTTTTTTCGACTTCTGCCGATTTTTTCGCGACCGTCCGCTACGTGTGCCGCTGGCTCGCGCTTTCGGCCCTGCTCGGCGCATTGGCCGGCTCGGCTTCCGCGGTGTTCCTGATCGCGCTCGACTGGGCCACCGGCACGCGCGTCGCGCATCCGTGGCTGTTGTGGGGGCTCCCGGCCGCCGGCTTCGCGACGGGCTGGATCTATCACCGGTTCGGCCAGTCGGTCGCGCGCGGCAACAACCTGTTGATCGACGAGATCCACGACCCGAAGGCGCTCGTGCCGAAACGGATGGCGCCGCTCGTGCTCGTCGCGACCGTCGTCACGCACCTGTTCGGCGGGTCGGCCGGCCGCGAGGGCACGGCCGTGCAGATGGGCGGCGCGCTCGCCGATCGCGTCACGCACGTGTTCCGTCTCGATCGCGAGCATCGGCGCGTGCTGCTGATGGGCGGTATCGCGGCCGGGTTCTCGTCGGTGTTCGGCACGCCGCTCGCCGGTGCCGTGTTCGGGCTCGAGGTGCTCGCGATCGGGCGCTTGCGGTACGACGCGCTGTTGACCTGCGTGGCATCGGCGATCGTCGCGGACGTCGTGTGCCGCGCGTGGGGCGTGCATCACACCGTGTATGCGATTCCGTTCGTGCCGGCCGTGTCGGCGGCGGGGCTTGCCGCGACGGTGGTCGCGGGTGTCGCGTTCGGTGTCGTCGGTCGGCTGTTCGCGTATGCGACGCACGGGCTGACGGCATGGTTTCGGCGGATCGTGCGCTACGCGCCGCTGCAGCCGGTGCTCGGCGGCCTGCTCGTCGCCGTGGCCGCGACCGTGCTGAACGTGCCGCAGTATCTCGGCCTCGGGATTCCGACGATCGAGGCCGCGTTTCACGGGCCGCTGCCGGCTTACGATTTCGCGGGCAAGTTCGCGTTTACCGTCGTCACGCTGGCGTCGGGATTCAAGGGCGGTGAGGTGACGCCGCTGTTCTACATCGGCGCGACGCTCGGCAACGCGCTCGGACCGGTGCTCGCGCTGCCCGTGCCGGTGCTCGCGGGGCTCGGCTTCGTCGCGGTGTTCGCGGGCGCGGCCAACACGCCGATCGCATCGACGATCATGGCGATCGAACTGTTCGGCGCGGATATCGGCGTGTATGCGATCGTTGCTTGCGTGGTCGCGTATCTGTTCTCCGGGCACGCGGGGATCTATCGGTCGCAGCGGGTGGCGGTGGGGAAGGGCGCGCAGGCGGAGGCGGAGTGAAGCCGGCATGAAGCCGGCGGGTGTGGCGGTGGGCGACGCGGACGACCGGATCGGGTCCACGGCAGCCTGAACCGGTGATCCCGTGGATCACCGGGAACGCGGGCGTTACGCCTTCGGTAGCTTCGCGACGTTGCGCGCGAGCAGTTCCTCGATGTCGATGCCCTTTTCCGCGAGCAACGTCGTGACGACGCCGGTCAGTTCGCCGAGCGTTTCCTTGACCGACTCGCGGATCGTATCGACGACGACCTGCGTGCTGCGCTCGATCTCGATGTTGACCTTGTCGTTGACGCCCTTCGCATCGAAGGTGGTGGCGCGGCGCGTTTCGGGAATCAGCCAGACCTCGAACCAGCCTTCGTCGCGGTTGACGTCCGCCACGGTGAGGCTGCAGCCGTTGATCGCGATATAGCCCTTTGCGAACACATAGCGCTTGAAATCGGCCGGCACGGCGATCCGGATCATCCGGTTGTGCTCGGACGACGCGATGTTCGCGATGGTCCCCATGAAGTCGACGTGGCCGGACAGCGGATGCCCGCCGATTTCCGCGCCGTCCTTGGCGGCCCGCTCGACGTTGACGCGCGCGCCGGTCGTGAGGCCGGCGAGCGTGGTGATGCGCAGGCTCGGCAGCATCACGTCGAAGTCGATCAGGGCCGGAGAATGGATCGTCGTCACGGTCAGACAGACGCCGTCGACGGACACGCTCGCGCCGATCTCGATGTCGGTGGTGAAGCCCTCGGGGAATGCGATGCTGAACGTGCGCAGCTCGCCGTGATCCTTGATGGCCTCGATGACGCCAATACCCTGAACAATGCCTGTAAACATGATCTGCCTTTCGTCGCGAATTTCTTGGCCGGTATGATAAGTGATCCGGGGAGATGGCGCCGGGACTGGATACACCGGGCCTGTTGGGTCGCATGCATCGTCGACGATCGGGCGGATCGACTGCGTACCTTGCGCTCACCGCGAGGCCGCCGTCGAGCGCGATGCGTGCCCCGTCGATATTGCGCGCATGATCGTAGGAAAGATCATCGAGAGGGCCATGTCGCGCGAACGAGCCGGAACGCGGCAAGCGGCATCGCGCGGCAGCCGGCGAATTTCAACGCTACGTCAAGCGAGTCGCTGCAAGCGCGGCAGACACGATGGTCGAACGGAGCATTTTTGTCGAACGCACGCGACGCATTCGTTCGACGCAGCACGCGGCGCGAGTTCGAATATCAGCTCGATGTATGCGTCAGCTGAAACGTCATCGAATAGCTGAAGCGGCTTGCAGGATGAATGCCCGACGTGACCTCGATCACAGTGTCTTGAGCGTAATAGGTTCTCACGATACGTAGCCCGGCCGATTGGTCCGGCACCCGCAATGCGACTGCCTGGTCGCCGACGAGCAGCAGCCCCTGGATCTGCTGTTCGACGCGCGTCGCCTTGATGCCGAACTGTTGCTCGAGCATCGTGTGTATCGGTGTATCGAGCGTTTCTCCCACGCCTTTCAGGCGACTGTAGCGCTCCGCGACATACAGGTCGACGAGCGCGATCGGCTCGGCTGCGCCCGATACATCGTGGCGAATGCCGGCGATATGCAACCACTTGGTCCCGGGTGCGCAGTGCAGGAGGCCGGATTCGGCATCGCTCGCGGGGCGGACGCTGCGCGATACGACATCGAGTCGTGTGCCTTGCGCGTAACGGGCGAGATCCGATAACGAATCCATCGACTGCACGTAGCGGGTGTGTGGATGACTCGCGATCACGCGGGTGCCGATCCCTGCCTGGCGGCTGATCAGGCCAAGTTCGCACAGCTTCAGAATGGCTTGGCGCACGGCATAGCGGCTGAGGTTCCATTGGGCGCACAGCTCGGCTTCCGTCGGCAGCATGTCTCCGACCCGGTATCGGCCGCTGCCGATGTCGTGCATCAGCGTGCGGGCCAAGTCGACATGACGGGGCTGGGGGGACTCGAGCGAGACGGTATCGGACGCTGGGACGGGGGCGTTCATTGGCGACGACGCATGATTGAGCGGCTTTCAGTATAGCGGGCGGTTGGGCCTTTGTTCGAATGTTCGTCCGGAACGTGTCGCTTCGGTTGTGTTGGGGACGCATCGCATGGCCCTCGGGTATATCCGAATGTTCGAACATTTGAACAATTAATAAAGTTCAGCCACGTACTGATGCACTCGCTTCGAGTGCGCCCCGAAACCCGGAGTCTGTCCATGTATCCAATCGACTATTTGTGGCGTGCCGTGCAGCGGCATCCCGACCGTCTCGCGGTGATCAGCCCGCAGGGCGATCTGACGTTCGCCGCGCTCGCGGACATCGTGCTCGATCGCGCCGCCGCGCTCGATCGCATCGATCCGCAGCCGCGCAGCCGTGTTTGCGTGGGCGCCGCGAATTCGGTCGACCATCTGGTGGCCATTCTCGCGATTCTCGCGGCCGGCAAGGTCTGGGTGCCGCTCAATCCGCGCAACGGCGATCCCGAGTTGCACCGCATCGTCGATTTCGTCAAACCGTCGCTGGTACTCGCCGATACGGCGATGCTGGAACGTCTCGAGCCGATCGATGCCCCATTGCAGCCGCTCGATGCGCTGGCTCGTCAGACCGGCAATCGCGACGCGCTCGCGATGGGCCCGCGCTCGCGCGCCGGCATTCCGCTGGACGACGCGCAGGCCATCAAATTTACCGGCGGGACGACGGGTTTCCCGAAAGGGGTGATCCAGCCGCTGCGCGCGTGGACCACGAGCATCGCGACGCAGATTCATGAGCTCGGGTTGCAGCCGAATGACCGTTATCTCGTCGCGGCCCCGCTCACGCACGGCACATCGACGTACATGCTGCCGATCCTCGGCTCCGGCGGTGCGCTCGTCTTTCCCGACCACGCGAAGCCGGGAGCGTTGCTCGATCACGCGAGCGCGCACGACGTGACGGTCTTCTTTGCGCCGCCCACGCTGATCCAGGCGCTCGCTGAAGAACAGCGCAGCGCGCCGCGCTCGCTCGGCGCGCTGCGCTATCTGGTCTACGGCGGCGCGCCGATGCGGCCCGAGCAGATTCGCGATGCGCAAGCCGTGTTCGGTCCGGTCGTCTGTACGTCGTTCGGGCAGACCGAAGCACCGCAAATCATCACGTTCCTGCCGCCGACCGACATGACGGGCGAGAACCTCGCGTCGGTCGGACGACCGACGCTGCTGACGCAGGTGGCGATCATCGGCAAGGACGGAGTGCCGCTGCCGCCGGGCGAGGAGGGCGAGATCGCCGTGCGTGGCGGCCTCGTCATGAGCGGATACCTGAATGCGGAAGAAGAAACGCGCAAGACCCTGATCGACGGCTGGCTGCGTACCGGCGATGCGGGCGTGTTCGACGAGCGCGGCTATCTGTTTCTGCGCGACCGCATGCGCGACGTCATCATCACCGGCGGATTCAATGTCTATCCCGGAGACGTCGAAGTGGTCCTGTCGGGGCACCCGGCCGTCGCGGACTGCTCGGTGGTCGGCGTTCCGGACGACAAATGGGGCGAAGCGGTACATGCCGCGGTGCAACTGCGCCCGGGCGCAAGCGTACACACGGACGAACTGATCGCGTTCGTCAAGCGCGAGCTCGGTTCGGTCAAGACGCCGAAGGTCGTTCATTTTTTCGATGCATTGCCGCGTAGCGCGGTCGGCAAGGTGCTCAAGCCGGCGGTTCGCGATGCGATCCTCGGAACAAGGGGGCAGTGATGGCGGGCAAGGCCGATGTGCCGGATAGCCGGCTCTGTCGCTACACCGCGGATGCGGTGTACTACGGCGACAGCAATCTCGTCGACGACCTGATCGGCAACGCCGGTTTCATCGACGTATTCATGCAGCAGACCTTCGGTATCGCGCTCGCGCAGCACCAGCGACGTGTCGTCGATGCGATTCTCGTGACGCTGATGGAGCATGGCATGACGCCCAGTGCCATCGCGACGCGGATGGTGTACTCGAGTTCGCCCGAGAATCTTCAGGCGGGCGTCGCCGCGGGCCTGCTCGCGGTGGCCAGCCGTTTCGTCGGCACGATGGAGCCGGCCGCGGAGCTGCTCGCGAGGATTGTCGCGGCCCAGGAGAACGGGCCGCGCGAGGCCGCGGACGTGGCACGTGAATACCGCGCGCGGCACGAGCCCGTTCCGGGATTTGGGCACCATCTGCACCGGCCGGACGATCCGCGTGCCATCGCATTGCTTGCGCTCGCGCGCGATGCCGGTACGTATGGCGCCCATTGCGAAGCGCTCGAGATGCTGGCTGCGGAAGTCGATGCCGCCGCCGGCAAGCACGTCACGATCAATGCGACCGGCGCGATCGCGGCACTGCTCGGCGATCTCGGCATTCCCCCGTCGTTGATGCGCGGCTTCGCCGTGCTCAGTCGCGCGGCCGGATTGATCGCGCATATCGCGGAAGAGCAGAAGCGTCCGTCGGGGCGCTTCATCTGGCAACTCGTCGACGACGCGATGACCGGTTAGTACGTCGGCCGGTTCCCGCCCGCCGCGAATTTGTATCGCATTCGATTCCATGAAGGAGACACACATGACCCAGATCAACCAGGCGATCATGCGCCACCATCACATCACGCTGTGCGTCGGTACCGCGCAACAGGACTATGACTTCCATACGAAGGTGCTGTCGCTGAAAAGCGTGAAGAAGACGCTCATCTACGACGGCATGGCGCCGTTTTACCACCTTTACTACGGTAATGATCTCGGCGAGGAAAGCACGCTGATTACCTGCTTTCCGGTCGCGCATTTCGGGCGCAAGGGGCATCGCGGCGCGGGGCAGATCGGCGGCCTGTCGCTGTCTGTTCCTGTATCGGCGATTCCGTTCTGGGAACGACGGCTTGCCGCGCACGGATTCGAGGTCCGTCGGTCGGAACGTTTCGGCGAGCAGGTCCTGTCGTTTTGCCATCCGTGCGGCATCCCGTACGAGCTGATCGGCATTGCCGACGACGCACGCAAGCCCTATTCGAACGGCGACGTGCCGGCCGAGCTGGCGATTCGCGGCCTGCATACGATCGGCGTGAACGTGCGCGACATGGAGGCTTCGCAGGAATTCATGCAGCAGGGCTGGTCGGCGCACGAGGTCGACAAGGATGGCAAGTTCGCGCGCTATGCATTCGGCGACGGCGGCTCCGGCAAGTTTGTCGATTACGCGCTCGAGCCGGACATGCGTCAGGCGAGCTGGACTTACGGCGAGGGGATCGTGCATCACTGCGCGTTTCAGGTCGCCGACCGCTCGGTACAGGATCGGGTCAAGGCCAATCTCGAAGGTCTCGGCTTTACCGATACGTCGGAGCGCAAGGACCGCGGCTACTTCGAATCGATCTACGTTCGCACGCCGAGCGGTGCGATGTTCGAGGCGACCGTTTCGAAGCCGGATGCGTTCCTGATCGACGAACCGTACGAGGAGATGGGGCAGACGGTGCAGCTTGCGCCGCAGTTCGAAAGTCAGCGCGCGGTGATCCTGGAATCGCTGGAAGCCCTCAATTATTGAAACGACAAGCAGGCCGGGCGGCGACGTGCCGCCTGCTGCGATGGTCTGGAAGCGTCGATCTCATGACGAATACACATCTCGAACAGCCGGTGACCGATTATGGCGCGCCGCTCGATCGTGCCGCTGCAACGGTGATTCTCGTGCACGGGCGTGGTCAGTCGGCGGACTGGATGCACGATCACGTCGTGCGCCGATTCGGTCGGCCGGACCTTGCGTGGCGGGCGCCCATGGCAGACGGCGCATCGTGGTACCCGGAGCGCTTTCTGGTTCCCGTCGAATTGAACGAGCCCCGTCTTTCCGACGCGCTCGCGTGTCTGGACGCGCTGTCCGAGCGGCTGCGGCTGCAGGGCGTACCGTATGCGTCGCAGGTGCTGATGGGGTTCTCGCAAGGCGCCTGCCTGTGCAGCGAGTTCGTGTGGCGCAACCGGCGGCGGTACCGTGCGTTGATGTCCTTCACTGGAGCGTTGATCGGGCCGCCGGAACTGCAGCGCGCTCCGGCGGCGCGCGATTTTTCAGGCATGCCGGCGCTGTTTTCCACCTGGGAGCGCGATCCTCATGTCCCGGTGGAATACGTCCGCCGGTCGGCGGCCCTGTTCGAAGCGGCCGGTGCCGCCGTCACACTGCACGTCGATCCGGCGACTGAGCACGGCATACGTGATGCGGAAATCGAATATGCGAGACGCACGCTCGACGCGTGATCCAGTCGCGCGCCGGATACCCCTTTGAGCAGGAATCGAATCACATCATGCAGTCGTTCAACCATGAAAGCCACGGCGGTCGGGTCGTATTCGGCAGCGGCAGCCTGGAAACCCTTCCCGCAATTCTCGACTCGCTGGGCGTCGCTCGGGCTCTGCTGATTACGACGCCCGAACAGGCGGCGTTGGGGCATCAAATCGCCCAT
This sequence comes from Burkholderia sp. IMCC1007, assembly GCF_027257875.1. GTDB lineage: Bacteria > Pseudomonadota > Gammaproteobacteria > Burkholderiales > Burkholderiaceae > Burkholderia. The sequence goes on along the minus strand of NZ_JAPVQY010000009.1, from coordinate 48,532 downwards.
CTGCTCGGAAAGCGCAGTGCGGGCGTGTTGGCCAAGGCGGTCATGCATGTCCCGATCGAGACGGCGCGAGAGGCTGTCCGGGTGATGCGGGCGTCCGGCGCCGATGCGTGCATCGCGGCGGGCGGCGGGTCGACGATCGGCCTCGCGAAGGCCATTGCGCTCGACGCCGATCTGCCGATCATCGCGTTGCCGACGACCTATGCCGGCTCCGAAATGACGCCGCTTTACGGGCTGACCGAAGCGGGCGTGAAGAAAACCGGCAAGGACTGGCGCGTGCTGCCGCGGTGCGTCGTGTATGACCCGCGGCTGACGCTCACGTTGCCGGTGAAGCTGAGCGTCACGAGCGGTGTGAACGCCATCGCGCACGCCGTCGAGGGGCTGTATGCGCGCGATGGCAGCCCGGTATACAGCCTGATGGCCGAAGAGGGGATACGTGCACTCGCGAGCGCGCTGCCGCGCCTGTACGTGTCGCCTTCCGACGTCGACGCGCGTGGCGACGCGCTTTACGGCGCATGGCTCTGCGGGACCGTGCTCGGCAACGTCCAAATGGGCCTTCATCACAAGATATGCCATACGCTGGGCGGCACGTTCAATCTTCCTCATGCCGACGTCCACACCGTCATCCTGCCGTATGCGCTGCGCTATAACGCGGCTCACGTTGCGCATGCGCTCGAGCGTATAGGGCGCGCGATCGGTGCGACGGACGCGGTCGCCGGGCTGCGCGGCCTGATCGACTCGCTCGGTGCGCCGCGTTCATTGCGCGAGATCGGGATGCCGCGCGACGGCCTCGACCGTGCGGCGGACCTGATTGTCGAAAGGACCTATCCGAACCCTCGCCCGATCGAGCGGCACGCGGTTCGCGCGCTGCTGGAACGCGCTTACGAAGGCGCCGATACCCTGTAACACGATAGCGGCGTCATCGCCGAGAAGTGGAGAAACCGATGCTGATCGAGCGCCGTACCTACACGCTGCAACCCGGCATGCTGAGTGATTTCTGGGACGCACAACAGTTGCGTGCCGATGGACTGAACCCGATCCTCCAGCGTTTGATCGGCGCGTTCGCGCCTGTGTCGGGCATGCCCGAGTCGGTCGTTTGTCTCTATCGTTACGACGACTTCGCGGATTGGCAAGCGCGGCTGGGCAGTCTGCCCGGCGATACGCGTCTGGCCACGTATTTCGCGCGAGTCCGGCCGATGATCCTGCGCCAGGAAAACGAGTTTCTCGTGCCGGCGGGCGTTGATCGCGCGACGCCGATGTGGGGCAACGGCAACGACTGGTTGCCGGTACACGGCGCGCCGATACCGGTGTCCGCGCCACGCGCGGTGGTCGTCGAGACGACCTTGAGCTTTCGCGCAGGCGGCGTGCCGCGGTTCTGGCAGGCTTTCGCGCAACGGGGCCTGCCCGACGACGCGTCGTTTGTCGATGGTTTGCTGGGCGCGTTCAATGTGATGGTCGGCCCGCTGAACCGCGTGCGTGTCTATACGCGCCCGCCGAGCGTCGACGCCTGGGTCGCCCGGCAGTGGGTGCAGTCCTGGCCCGGCACATGGAAGTCGCTGCTGAACGAACTTTCTCCGGTGCTGCTGGACGTCGCACATGCTTTGTTCAGGCCGTCGCCGGTGGCCGACATGTCGCCGCTGTTCAGCGAGCCATGACCGAGCGCGGCAGCGCAGTCATGCGCTCGGCCGGAAAGCCCCCGCTTTGCCTATGGTGCTGTGCCTGCCGGGGGGCAGTGCGCACGACGAACCCGTTGCCTGGATCTTTCGACGCGCAGCGGCCGCCATGAAATAAGCGCGGCGTGTTCCGGACGGAGAAATTTCAATGGGCGTTCTCCCTTTGAATTTATTAGGAATGCATATGTAGTTCGACAGGCATGAAATTTTTTGGTCAAAGGAGACGGAGATGGAGATCAAGGCGATGAACGATGAGCAACGTAAGGCGATCGCGCTCGAGTATTTCAGGCGGCTGGACCGGGGCGGCAACCTGCTGGAGCTGTTCGACGACCACGCACAAATGTATTTCCCGAAGTGGGGCGTTGCACGCGGCAAAGAGGAAATCGGTCAGTTGTTCAGCGATCTCATGACGATTCTGGCCGGTGTCTCGCACGAGACTTCCTGTCTGAACGTCATTCAACACGGAGATCTCGTGTGCGTCGAGGGGCTGTCGAGCGGCAGCCTGAAAACCGGTGCGGCCTGGCAGGCAGGCGCCACACACGCGGGGCGCTGGTGTGATGTGTTCGAGATTCGCGATTTCAGGATCCAGCGGTGTCACGTCTATCTGGATCCTGACTATGCGGGCAGCGATACGGACCGCTACCCGTGGCTCGGGACGAAACCGGTCCGCCGCTACTGAGCCGGGGGTGGCGCTAAACGGGCGCGCACCCCCCCCCCCCCGGGGCCCAACACACCCCACCAACA
>NZ_JAPVQY010000009.1:0-46108 GCF_027257875.1 Burkholderia sp. IMCC1007 | reverse complement strand
CCGGGGCCGGGCCACCCCCCGGCCCCCCCCTGGGGGGGGGGGGGCCCCCCCCCCCCCCCCCCCCCCCCCGAGCCGCTGGTGCCGATCCTCACGGCACAAGGATATGTAGCGTGCTCATCGTCAGATTCGGCGCATGAGTTTTCAAAAAGATCAGGATGACAAATCATTGTCGCGAGATTCGCGACAAGGCATGGAGATGATGATGTCAGCGAGAAAGCACGTTTCGCTGGGGCTTGCCGGCTGTCTGATGGCGACTGCCGCATGCGCGCCTGCGTACGCTCAAAGCAGTGTCACGCTATTCGGTGTGGTCGACGTGGCGATGCTCTATACGAACAAGACGCGTAACCCCGTCACGGGTCTGAACGATGGAGGCCAGGTATCGATGATCGACGGCGGTCGCTACTATTCGCAGTTCGGCCTGCAGGGAGTCGAAGATCTCGGAGGCGGAGTGAAGGCGAAGTTTCGTCTGCAGAGCGGCATCAGTGCGACGGACGGCAGCTTGTTTCACTGCAATGGAAACCTGTTCGGCTGCGAATCGTGGATTGCGCTGTCGGGCGCTGCCGGCGAGTTGAAAATGGGATTGCAATTTTCCCCGTTCTTCCAGGCAGTTTACGATTCGGATCCTCGCGATCTGTCGCTGTTCGGCAGCGAAGCAACCATTTACGTTGGTACCGTACTGGGAACCAGCATTTTCAATCCGAACGCGGTGACGTATACGAGCCCGACCTTTGCCGGCTTGACTGTCAGTACCATGTTCGCGTTTGGCGGAAAGCCGGGCGATTTTAGCGCCGGCAAGCAATATGCGGCGCGTGTCCGATACCAGCACGGCGGACTGACGGTCAACGCCGCGCTATACAGCGGCAATGCAGGCGGCGCGCAGAGCACGCCGGTGCCGACCAACGTCGAGTTCGATGGCCGCATGATCGGCGTCGGCTATCAATTCGGCTCGCTCACCGCGAAGGCATCGTTCGTCAACTTCAAGGTCGCCGGCTCGTTCGACAGCGACGTGTTCGGCGGCGGCATCAACTGGTTCGCATCGCCGACGCTGGGGATCAACGCAGGGGTATGGCTGACAAGCGATCGCAACCATACGACCAATCATTCGATCATGGCGGCCGTGGGCGCCGATTATTTCCTGTCGAAGAGCACGACGCTCTATGCGCAATGCGGGGCGGTCAACAATCACGGAGCAATGAATACCGGCCTGTCGATGATCGGGGCGCTGTATGGCACGGCAGGCACGACGTTCGGCGGGACGGTCGGCATCCGGAAATTCTTCTAATCAATTCGATCGTGGCCCGGCACCGGGTCACGAAAACAGGAACATCAACATGAAGACCAGTCACGCCCTGTTGTCGCTCTACGTGGCGATCGCGCTGTCCGTTGCGGCGAATGTCCATGCTCAGTCGGAGCCGGCCGGTTCCGGTATCGTGCCGCCGGCGGTCACGTCCAGCAAGAAGGAGATCAGGGCCGCCAATCGCCGGCTTCAGAAGGCCGTCGTTCGCGCGCTCGGGAGCGCCAAGGGGCTGAATGCGACCAACATCGTCGTCATTGCGCGCGACGGTGCGATCGTCTTGCGCGGCTCGGTGACGGATAGCGCCCAGTCTTTAATCGCAACCGCGGTAGCGAGCTCGGTGAGCGGCGTCGCCGCAGTCAGGAACGACCTGTTGATTCGGCCGGAGTGAGTAGCGGGCGAGGCCGCTGCATTCGGGGGCGGCCCGTGAATCGGGAAGGACCGGCTCGGCCGAGCGGGCCATGCCCGTTCGGAATCGAGTGGGTCGTTATGCTTCACGACCGCCTGGTCCTTCAGGGAGCGCTCGATGAGCAGGCGGTACGGCGCGAAAATCATCCCGTAGACTTCCGCCCATGGTTGTGCGTCGGGGCGATGCCAGGTCTGCTGCAGTTCGAAAACGACCGCAGCGGTGTCGAGCGGCACCACACCGGCCTGAACTAGCCGGGCGAGCGCGTGTCCTGCGCCGTTTGCGAGCAGGCACCGATGCGTCGACCAGCGACGGACGACCATCAAACCGCCGCCCGCTTGCCCACCGGCCCCGCATCGTCATCGACCATGCGCCGCGGCGAATCGATCAAGCCCTTCGCCAGTTCCAGCGCCTGCCGTTCGAACAACCGCCGATAGATCCCGCCGTCGATGCGGATCAACTCGTCGTGATTGCCTTCCTCGATCACCTTGCCGCGATCCAGCACGAGCAGGCGGTCGAGCGAGCGCACCGTCGACAGCCGGTGCGCGACCACCAGCGTCGTGCGGCCGACCATCAGCCGCTCCATCGCCTGCTGGATCAGCACCTCGCTTTCGCTGTCGAGGCTCGACGTCGCTTCGTCGAGGATCAGGATCGGCGCATCGGCGAGGAACGCGCGCGCGATCGCGACGCGTTGGCGTTCGCCGCCCGACAGCTTGATCCCGCGCTCGCCGACGAGCGTGTCATAGCCGTCCGGCAGCGCGGCGATGAAGTCGTGCGCGCTGGCCAGACGCGCGGCACGCTCGATGTCGGCACGGCTCGCGCCGGGGCGCGCATACGCGACGTTCTCCGCGAGCGTGCGGTGGAACAGCACGGGCTCCTGCTGGACGATCGCGATCTGGCTGCGCAGCGAATCCTGCCGCACCTGCGCGATGTCCTGGCCGTCGATCGTGATGCGCCCGTCCGACACGTCGTACAGACGCTGGATCAGCTTGATGAACGTCGTCTTGCCCGACCCGGAATGGCCGACGAGCCCCACGCGCTCACCGGGCGCGATGCGCATCGAGAAATCGTCGTACAGCGGCACCGGATGATTGCCGTAGCGGAACGTCACGTGCTCGAAGCGGATCTCGCCGCGGCCGATCCGGATCGCCGGCGCGTCGGGACGATCGTCGATGCCGAGCGGCTGACGCTCGAGCGCGACGAGTTCTTCCATGTCGTTCACCGAGCGCTGCAGGTTGCGGATGTGCATGCCGACGTCGCGCAGATAGCCCTGCAGCATGAAGAACATGGTCAGCGAGAACGCGATGTCGCCGACGCTCGCTTCGTCGTTCGCCCACAGCCGCAGCGCGACGCCGATCATCGCGGCCTGCATCGCGACGAGCATCCCACCCTGCAGCCCGCCGTTGAGCGTGCCGCGCACCCAGGTGCGGCGCGTGCGCTGACGCCACTTGCCGATCACGCGCGCGAGCCGCGCTTCCTCGCGCGTTTCCGCGCCGAACGCCTTGACGACGGCGTTGCAGCTCACGGCGTCCGCAAGCGCGCCGCCCATGCGCGTGTCCCACAGGTTGCCGAGCCGCGCGGCGGGCGCGACGATGCCGAGCGACACGGCGACCGTCACCGAGATGTACAGCAGCGAACCCGCGCCGACGACGAGCCCCATCACCGGCCAGTGCGTGCCGAGCAGCACGGTCGCGCCGACGAGCATCGTCACCGACGGCAGCAGCGCGATCAGCACGGTGTCGTTGAGCAGGTCGAGCGCCCAGATCCCGCGCGTGATCTTGCGCACGGTCGAGCCCGCGAAGCTGTTCGCGTGCCAGTCGGTCGAGAAGCGCTGCACGCGATGGAACGACGCGGCGGCGATCTCGCTCATCATCTTCAGCGTGAGCGTGATGATGTTCAGGTAGACGCCCTGGCGCAGCAGCGTCGCGCCGATGCCGAGCGCGGCGAGCGTGCCGAACGCGACGAGGGCCGAATGCCACGCGGCCGCGCGGTCGGTCAGGCCGGTCGACAGCGCATCGACGAGACGGCCGGCGAACAGCGGCGTGAGCACGTCGGCGAGTGCGCCCAGCAGCGCGAGTGCCGCGACCGCCGCGGTGCGTACCGGCTGTTTGCGCCAGTAGCGGAAAGTGAAGCCGAAGACGGCCTGGAACGCCTGGCCGCCCAGATGGGTGGTTTTTCTGGTCATAAGTCGTTGCCCGGCGCATCGCGCGACGGGGCTTTCCGGTTCGGAGAACGTCGAAAACGCAACAGCCGGCCGCACGGACGACGCGGGCGAAACGAAACGGGCTGTCGGGAAAAGCGCGCGGGCTGGCGGGTTAGCGAAGCATCCGGGAGCCGGCGCGGACGACGGGCTGGATCAGCCGCGTCGTGGGACCACGTTCGGGAAGGTTGCTGGCATTCGGAACATCTGCACCTCCCTGAAGTGAACGGTTTGAAAGGACGCCGAAAAGACGTGAAGGGATTTTATCAGCAGTGCCGGACTCGCTGCAACGTCTGACGAATGCGGCGATGCAGCATCGACGCGGCTGGTATTCGGCGGTTGCGGCCCTGGTGCGTGGCACGTGCCGCGGCGCAGTGGTGCAGTGGCGCACGGGCCGGCCGCCCGCATCGATTACACTTTCGCGTTGCGCGGCGTGCGGCGCGGCGCGTGTTCACGCGCGTCGCGCCGGCCGGTACGGCCCGCAGACTCACCACGATACATTCCTGAGGAAACGATGAGCGACGTTCAGCAAGGCATCCTGGCTCCGATCGACACGGCGGCCCGATACCTGACTTTCACGATTTCGGACAACGGCAATGTGGCGGCGGCGCTGAAGGCGCTGCGCGCGCTCGTCGACGGGCGCGACACGGTCGTCGGCTTCGGGCATTCGCTGGCCGCGCACATCGGGCGCCCGGTGCCGGGCCTGACCGAATACCCGGCGTTCGCGGTGAACGACCGCACGCTGCCGATCACGCCGGCCGACGTGTGGGTGTGGCTGCGCGGCGACGATCGCGGCGACCTCGTGCTGCGCGCCCGCGCGATCGAGCGCGCGCTGGCGCCGGCATTCGCGCTGCAGGACGCGGTCGACGGATTCCGCTATTCGAACGATCGCGACCTGTCCGGTTACGAGGACGGCACGGAGAACCCGGAAGGCGACGACGCGGTGGCCGCGGCCATCGTCGCCGGGCAGGGCGCCGGGCTCGACGGTTCGAGCTTCGTCGCGGTCCAGCAATGGCTGCACGACTTCGACCAGATGGAACGCATCGCGTCCGGCGACATGGATCACATCATCGGCCGCCGCCGCTCGGACAACGAGGAACTCGACGACGCACCCGAGTTCGCGCACGTGAAGCGCACCGCGCAGGAAAGCTTCGAGCCGGAGGCGTTCATGCTGCGCCGCTCGTCGCCGTGGTCCGATGCGCGCCGCGCCGGCCTCTACTTCGTCGCGTTCGGCAATTCGTTCCGCGCGTTCGACGTGCAGATGCGCCGGATGAGCGGCGCGGAAGACGGTATCGTCGACGGCCTGTTCCGCTTCACGCGGCCGCTGACGGGTGCGTATTTCTGGTGCCCGCCGGTGAAGGACGGCACGCTGGATCTGTCCGCGCTCGGACTGTAAGCGCCGGACGGCATTCACGAACGGGCGGCCCGCGCTTGGCGCACGGGCCGCCCGTTTTGCATTCAGGTATCGGTCGCGTGCAGTGCGGGTTGCGTCCCGCGCAGCCTGCCGATGCGGCGTATGGCGATCGTCAATTCAACGTCGTTTCTTTCAGCGTTCGGTCGAGTGCGGCGCGGGTTGGTTCCTTCGCACGCCGGCGCTGCGTGCGACGATCGTCAATTCAACGTCGTTTCGATGCGCGTGCCGCGCTTGATGAATTGCGTGACGGGCGTCTTCTCGCAGATTTCCGCGAGACGCTGGCGTTGCGCGTCGTCGAGCGGGCCGTCGAGCGTCACGACGCGGCGCACGTATTGCAGCCCGTCGCGATCGGCATGCAGCTCGGTGCGCACGTCGATGGGCACGGCCGGCCACGACTTGCGCTGCATGTACATGCGCAGCGTCGCGGCCGTGCATTGCGCGAGGCCGGCGAGCACGAACTCGTACGGCGCCGGGCCGAGACCCTGTCCGCCTTCGCGCGGCGCTTCGTCGCCGGTCAGCGCGTGCGTGCCGGCCTGGAGCTGGACGACGTAGTTCGGCGCGTCGGCGGCGAGGGTGGCGGCAGCGTGGATGAGCGACATGGCAAGTCTCCGGTGAGCGGGAAAGAGAGGGCCGCGACGGCGCGCGGCGTACGAGCCGCCAGCATACCGGTTCGGGCGGGATCTCGGGCGCGACGGCGCGCTCGCGCGAGCCGCGTCATGGGCGTGAGGAGAGCGGCTGGTCCGCGACGCCGGCGCTGCGCCGCACCAGCGTCGCGACGCGTTCTCGCACCCACTGGTGCGCGCGATCGGTGTCGCGCGATTCGTGCCAGTAAGCGAGCAGCGGAAACGGCTTGAGCCGAAGCGGCAACGGCTGCACGGCGATCGGCAGCATCGCCGTCATGCGCGTCGCATACGTGCTCGGCAGCGTGAGCAGCAGGTCGCCCGACGCGGCGATCTGGCATGCGGCGAAATAGTGCTGGCAGACCAGCTTGATCTGACGGAAGCGCCCGTCGTTGCCGAGCAGCACGTCGAGCGACTGCGGCACGCCGAGCGACGACACCGCGATATGCTGCGCGGCGAAATAGTCGCCGCGGCGAAGCGGGCCGCGCATCAGCCGATGATCGTCGCGCATCGCGACGACGAGCGAATCGTCGAGCAGGTGCTCGGTCGCGATGCGCGGGCCGGTCTGCACGCGGCGCTCGACGACGAGGTCGAGATTGCCCGATGCGAGTTCGCGTTCGATGTCGTGCGCCGCGACGCGGCGACTCACGAACCGCAGGCCCGGCGCTTCGTCGGCGAACGCGGCGACGATCTGCGGCAGCGCGATCGATTCGAGCACGTCGCGAATGCCGACCGCGACGCTCAGGTCGAGGGTGGCCGGCTCGAACGCCGACGGGTCGCGCGCGGTGCGTTGCAGGCCGGCAAGATGAAGCTGGACGTCCGCGATGATCGCGCGCGTGCGTTCGGTCGGCACGACGCGGTTGCCTTGACGCACGAACAGCGGATCGTCGAAATGCGCGCGCAGCCGGTTGAGCGCGTGGGTGACGGCCGGCTGCGTCAGATGCAGCGCGCGGGCGGCCGCGCCGATGCCGCCGTGCACGTAGACGGCGTCGAGCACGCGAAACAGGTTCAGGTCGAGACGATGATCGGCGGGCACGGATGCAGTCGAGGAGGGTAGTGCGCCGATTCTAAAGGATGCGCGAACAACGGACTCGCATGCGCGCATTCGCGTGAATCGGCATCGCCCGACCTGCCGTTTCGTACTGCGTTCGTTCACGACGATCGATGCGTTTCGATGCACGTGGACGACGTTCGCCGCGGTACGCGGCATGGGCCGCATTCCGGTGCCGGCGCGCCGCTGCGGCATGCATGCTTCGGCGCGGCCGTGCCGTGCGCCGGCGACAGCCTGTTGTATTCCGCCATCATGCTGTCCCTGTTGGCCATTTCGCGCCAAAGACATCACGCGTTCGGCTAAGATGCCGTCGCTTCATATTTCGAGATAGCCGTCCTGTCGCACGAGGTCAAAGCAAATATAAGCCAGACAGTTCGACGGTATTACAAGAAGTCGAAACAGTCCGGGGGCTTGGCCAGTGGAAGCAGCAGATCAGAGGTGGGTCGTTGTCTATTTGAGTACGGGGTTTTCCTTGGCCCAGGCCGCGCGTCTCGGCGAGGTTTTCAATCTGGCGAATCGCCTGCATGCGTTCAGTGCCGATTACCAGCTGAAGTACGTATCCGAAAGCGGTGGATTGTTGCAGTCGTCGTCCGGCGTGAAGATCGCCGCCGAGGCGCTCGGCGATGAGCACGGCCGCCGCGCATTCGCGTTCTTTCATCTTCACGGCGATCGCGCGGCGGTCAACTGGGACGATGCGCTGCGGCGCCGGCTGACCGACATTCGCCGGCATGCGCGCTGGATCGTCGACGGGATGGATCTGTGCACGCTCGCGGCAGCGCAGCCGCCGCAGGATGCCGGCGCCGCGACGACGGCGCGCGCCCGTCGCGCCGCGGCAACCATCGAACTGCAGGCGGCCGAAGCCGACGTGCTCGACACCGTGCTCGACATGTTCCGCGCCGATCTCGGCGACAGCGCCGCGCAGGAGATCGCCAGCATCCTGCTGCGCCCGGTCGAGCAGCGCTGTCCGCAGTCGATGTGGGCGTTTCGCGAGTTGAGCGCGAGCCCGTCGATCCGGATGTCGGTGCAGCAGCTGCGTGCGCAGAGCGCGAACCGCATCTCGATTGCCGACATCGCGCAGACGGTCGCGATGAGCGAGCGCAATTTCCTGCGGCGCTTCAAGAAGGAAATCGGCGTGACGCCGACCGAGTTCGTGCAGCACGTGCGGCTCGAGCGCGCATGTCACATGCTGATCCACACGACGCTGCCGGCCGACAAGGTCGCGCGGCGCACGGGCTTCGGCAGCGGCGAGCGTCTGGCGAAGCTGTTTCGCCAGCGGCTGCTGATCTCGCCGACCGAGTTTCGCGTCGCCGAACGCGAGCGGCTGCAGGCGTTCGGCGCCGGCGCACCCGAGGGGACGCGCGACGGGACGCCCGACGCGCAGGCCACGCCGCCGCAGCCTGGCCGCGCCGACGGCGAGCGGCCGAGCCGGGGCCCGCGCGCCGATGTGCGCGAGAAGACGGGGCGGATGACCGTAAAATCACCGTGTCGCGATCACGATCCCCGGTTTCCATGCCCTTGCTTCCCACTACCGCCACAGCCCCCTTCTGCCCGTCAGAAGTAAAGGGCAGCATCACGATCGACGCCGGCGCGTCGCGCTGGATGAAGCTCAGGCGATTCTTCGGCCCGGGCCTGCTGGTCGCGATCGGCTACATGGACCCCGGCAACTGGGCGACCGACATCCAGGCCGGCTCGCAATTCGGTTACTCGCTGCTGTGGGTCGTCGCGTTTTCCAGTCTCGCCGCGATCTTCCTGCAGATGCTGGCGGCGCGGCTCGGCCTCGTCGCCGGCAAGGACCTCGCGCAGGCGAGCTACGACCGTTACGGCCGCTTCGGCCGCATCGTGCAATGGGTGACGGCCGAGGTGTCGATCATCGCGTGCGACATCGCCGAAGTGCTCGGCTGCGCGCTGGCGTTCAAGCTGCTGCTGGGCGTGCCGCTCGCGTGGGGCATCGTGCTGACCGCGCTCGACACGGTGATCGTCCTCGGGCTGCAAGGCAAGGGCGTCCGGCAGATCGAGGCGATCGTGCTCGGGCTGATCGCGACGATGGCGTTCTGCTTCGTCGCGCAGGTCGCGATCACGCCGCCCGACTGGCATGCGGTCGCGAAGGGGCTCGTGCCGGGCAATCCGGGCCACGACCGCAAGGATGCGATCGTGCTCGCGCTCGGCATCGTCGGTGCGACGATCATGCCGCACAACCTGTATCTGCATTCGTCGGTCGTGCAGACGCGGCACGTGGTCGGCGGCGCGCGCGGCCTGGTGCGCGATACGCTCGCGCTGGTGCGGATCGATACCTTCGTGTCGTTGTTCGTCGCGATGCTCGTCAATGCGGCGATCCTGATCGTCGCGGGCGCGGCGTTCCATGCGACCGGCCAGCACAACGTGACCGACATCGAACAGGCGTACCGGCTCATCACGCCGATCGCGGGCGGCGCGGCCGCGCTGCTGTTCGGCATCGCGCTGCTGGCGTCGGGGCAAAGCTCGACGCTGACCGGCACGATCGCCGGCCAGGTGATCATGGACGGCTTCCTGCATACGAAGATTCCGTGCTACCAGCGCCGGCTGATCACGCGCGGCCTCGCGCTCGCGCCGGCGCTGATCGGCGTGCTGTGGCTCGGCGACGGCTCGGTCGGGCGGTTGCTGGTGTGGAGCCAGGTGCTGCTGAGCCTGCAGCTGCCGTTCGCGATGTGGCCGCTGATCCGCTCGGTCAGCGATCGCGACACGATGGGCGAGCATGCGATCGGCCGCAAGATGCAGGTGGCCGCGTGGGCGCTGTTCGCCGTCATCACCGGCACGAACCTGCTGCTGATTACGGGTGTCGCGGGCTGATACAGCCTGTCACAGGCTGATACAGGCGCCGGGCGCGCGTGCGTTAAACTGCGGCCTTTCGCTAGTCGTTCGACGTCCGTCATGTGGGGTGAAATCAGCAACATCGGCGATGCCGCGCTGACCTTGCCGGTCGCGCTGACCTGCGCCGTCTGGCTCGCGCTGTGCAACTGGCGGCTCGCGGTGCGCTGGGTCGCGCTGCTCGCGCTCGGGATGAGCGTCGTCGGCGCCACCAAGATTCTCTACGCCGGGTGCGGAATCGCGCTTGCGCAGCTCGATTTCCGCGTGATCAGCGGGCATACGATGCTGTCGACGTCCGTGTGGACCGTCGCGCTCTCGACGCTGTGGCAGGCGTTTCGTCCTGGGAGGCTGCCGGGCGTGGCGGCGGGCCTCGCGGTCGGCGCGGCGACGGCGGTTGCGCGCGTGTTCGATCATTCGCACACGATTCCCGAGGTCATTGCCGGCTGGCTGCTCGGCGCGCTGGTCGCACTGGTGTTCCTGCACGCGTACGACCGCGCGTACAAACGCGCGTTCTCGCCGCGCATCGCGGCCGCGTGCCTGCTGCTCGTGTCCGGCATCGCGTACGGACATCGCGCGCCGTTCCAGCAGATGATCGATACCCATTCTCCGCAACTCTGCGCATTCGTGCGCGCGTCAGGCGACGGATTCTGACGGTGGTGCTGGCGGGGGCGCACATGTCCCGGTGCCGCATGCGGTTCTCGCCGGCGGCTTTGTTCCGATACGTCAGTCCATTCGTTTCGTCGGGGTGCCGGCTGACGCAGGCGCCCGTTTTCGGCGAGCCAATATCCCGATCGCGCCGTACCATTGAAACGGCACGCGCGCGCGCAGGTCATGAGTCGTGCCTATGACCGGGCATTACGAATATTCATTTCATCGATTGGCGGCATTCGCGTACGCTGACGTCCGTTCGATCGGGGCGCGTTGCGACGCGCTGGCGGACCCGTCCGGCACGGCGTGTCGCCGCCGGCTCGCTATACTCGCGCAAACCGCGCGGCCGGCGGACGTTGGCCGGTGTACGGCAACCGCCGTCGCGGCAGCGGTCCGCAACGACGATTCACGATAGGAGCAGGTCACATGACAGTCGTTTCTTCGCGCCTCGCAGGCAAGTGTGCGTACATCACGGGCGCCGCCGGCGGCCTCGGCCGCGCGATCGCGCGCCGGATGGTCGAGCAGGGCGCGCGCGTGTTCCTGACCGACATTGCCGAAGCCGCGGTGCTCGATGCGTTCGCGCAGGAGCTCAACGCCGGGCGCGCGGTGCCGGTCGCATTCGCGGCGACGCAGGACGTGCGCGACGAAGCGCGCTGGCAGGCGCTGCTCATGCAGGCGGTCGACGCGATGGGCGGGCTGTCGGTGCTCGTCAACAACGCCGGCGTCGGGTCGATCGGCTCGCCCGCGCAGATCGAGCTCGACGAGTGGCGGCGCGTGATGGCGATCAACGTCGAGAGCATCGTGCTCGGCTGCAAGCATGCGCTGTCGTATCTGGCCGAGAGCAGTCCCGCTTCGATCGTCAACATCTCGTCGGTGGCCGCGTTCAAGGTCGAACCGGATTTCACCGCCTACAACGCGTCGAAGGCGGCAGTCGCGTCGCTGACGAAGTCGGTCGCGATCGATTGCGCGCGCCGCGAGATCGACGTGCGCTGCAACTCGATTCACCCGGCGTTCATCCGCACGGGGATCGTCGAGCCGCTGTTCCAGTCGCTCGGCGAACGCGATGCGACGCGCAAGCTCGCACGCGGCATTCCGCTGCGCCGGCTCGGCGAGCCGGACGACGTCGCGCATGCGGCCGTGTATCTCGCGTCCGACGAGAGCCGTTTCGTGACGGCCGCCGAACTGGTGATCGACGGCGGCATGTGCGCGGTCTGACGCGCGGCGACAACAACAACCGGAGGAGAACATCGTGTCGACACTCGTGAACCGCCAACTGCTGCTGAAGACGCGCCCGGAAGGGCGCGTCGGCCGCGAACATTTTTCGCTGGTCGAGACGCCGGTGCCGGCGCTCGCCGACGGCGACGTGCTCGTGCGCGTGCTGTATCTGTCGATGGACCCGACCAACCGCGTGTGGATGAGCGACGTGCCGCAATACCTGCCGCCCGTCGCGATCGGCGAGGTGATGCGCGCGCTCGGCATCGGGCGCGTGGTCGCGTCGCGCAATGCGGGTTTCGCGGAAGGCGATCTCGTGCAGGGGCTCGTCGGCTGGCAGGACTACGCGGTCGTACCGGCCGACCAGGCCGCGCAGCTCGTGAAGTTGCCCGCGCAGTCGGGGCTGCCGCTGCCGACGCTGCTCGGCGCATGCGGGATGAGCGGCCTGACCGCGTACTACGGGCTCACCGACATCGCGCCGGTGCAGCCGGGCGAGACGCTCGTGGTGTCGGCGGCGGCCGGCTCGGTCGGCTCGATCGCCGGCCAGATCGGCAAGATCCACGGCGCGCGCGTGGTCGGTATCGCGGGCGGAGCGGACAAGTGCCGCTACCTGACCGAGACGCTCGGCTTCGACGCGGCCGTCGACTACAAGGCCGACGATTTCCGTCAGCAACTCAAGGCGGCGACGCCGGACGGCGTGCACGTGAACTTCGAGAACGTCGGCGGCGAAGTGATGCGCGCGGTGCTGTCGCGAATGGTGATCGGCGGCCGCGTCGCGCTGTGCGGGGTGATCTCGAACTACAACAGCGGCCGCGCGGCGGACGACGTCGGCGTGCTGATCTCGAAGCGGATCACGATGCGCGGCTTCCTGATCCTCGACTATCGCAAGAGCCGCGAAGCGGTGCAGACGCTCGCGGGCTGGCTGCGCGACGGCCGGCTCAAGGCCGAGGAAACGGTTGCCGACGGGCTCGAAAACGCGCCCGACGTGCTGAACCGCCTGTTCGACGGCGACCATCGCGGCAAGCTCGTGCTGCGTGTCGATCCGGACGCGTAACGGCCGTGCAACTGCGGTCGCATCGGGCCGCGAGGCCGTGTCGACGAACGCTGGGTTTGATCGGCTCCGCAGCAGTTCAGGACTTAATCCATATATGGCCGGGGCCGCTCTCGCTGCGTGATTGCCGGCGCCGGCAAACAGGCGGTGTCACCGACGCGTCGCGCCGCCTGTTTTTCCGGTGACGCGTTCATCGCGCCGGCCCGTATGGCGGCGCGATGAAGATGGCGACGGCGGCGGCGGATGAAGCAACGGGCGCCGTGGCGCCCGTCGTGATCCGCATTCGTTCTCCGTGACCGCCGATTTCCGAGAGGTGTGCGAATCGCGCGCGGTCGCACGCGCGTCATTCGGCCTGTTCGGAGCGCGCGTAGATGTCCCAGCTCGCCATGAACAGCGCGGCGACGAGCGGCCCGATCACGAAGCCGTTGATCCCGAACAGCGCCATCCCGCCGAGCGTCGAGATCAGCACGACCCAGTCGGGCATCTTCGTGTCCTTGCCGACGAGGATCGGGCGCAGCAGGTTGTCGACGAGGCCGATCACGCCGACGCAGAACGCGACGAGGATCACGCACTTCCAGATCGCGCCGATCGCGAGGAAGTAGAGCGCGGCGGGCACCCACACGATGCTCGCGCCGATCGCCGGCAGCAGCGACAGGAACGCCATCAGCGCGCCCCACAGCACGACGCCCTCGATCCCGAGGATCCAGAAGATCAGCCCGCCGAGCGCGCCTTGCACGAGCGCGACCGCGATGTTGCCCTTGACGGTTGCGCGCACAACCGTCGTGAATTTCGCGAGCAGCAGGATCTTGTGCTCTTCGTCGAGCGGGATCGCGCGGCGCACGCGCCGGCCGATCTCGCCGCCGTCGCGCACCAGGAAGAACACCATGTACAGCATCACGCCGAAGCTGACGACGAACTGGAACGTGTTCTGTCCGATGCTGAGCGCCTGCGCGGCCGCGAACTGGCTGATCTGCGCGGCGCCGTCGGTCAGCTTTTTCTGGATGCCGGCGATGTTGGTCAGCCCGTATTTCTGCAGCAGGTGCTGGATCGACGTCGGCAGCGCATGGATGATGTCGTGGACGTACTGCGAATAGTTCGGCGGGGCGTCCTTGAGCTCCTGATACACGTACGCGATTTCCTGCACGAGCGTGGCCGCGACGAATACGAGCGGCAGGATCACGATCAGGATGATCAGCGACAGCGTGACGAGCGCGGCGAGATTGCGCCGCTTGCCCAAGCGCGCGGCGAGCCAGCGCTGCACCGGCTGGAACAGGATCGCGAGAATGGTGCCCCAGAAGACGGCGCCGGAGAACGGTGCGAGGATCCAGCACAGTCCGACGGTGACCGCGAACAGCAGGAAATAGAAGAATTTTTGGTGGTCGTGTCCGCTATCCATGGATGGTTCGCGCAGATTGATGCCTGATTTGATTGAATGTCGTTGCCCCGGGCGCGATCGCGTCGCGAATCACGGCGTTCGCGGCGAAGCGCGCGGGGCGGCCCGATCGAAGTATGCCCGCAAAGGTGTCGCCATCATACCCGGCGCGCGCGGCACACATGAAAACGCCGCGGCCGAAGCCGCGGCGTTGTTGAAGGGACAGCCGGTGCGGCGGCGCCGCGCCGGATCGTCAGATATGAAGCCGGGTGACCTTGGTGCCGCTCACGGACAGGTCGCCCATCAGGCCCGCGTTGGTCAGCACCAGCACCTGGACCGGTGCGGTGACCGTGTTGGAGTCGACTGCGCCGTTCGCGCCCATCTTCACGACCGCGACCGAAGCGTCGGCGCCGGCCGACCAGCCGTCGGACTTGCGGAACGAGTCGAGCGCATCCTGCGTCATGAACAGGAACACGACGGCCTTCGACTGCGCGCCTGCCTGCAGGCCGACCGATAGCGACGACGTGTTGTAGTAGCCGACGGTGCTGCCGCCGACGCGCAGTGCGCCGTTGCCCGACTGGCCGCCGATGATGAAGCCGGCCTGCAGCACGTTCGGGAACACGAGCACGCCGCGCGATTTCGCGACGAGCTCACGCGAGCCCGGCACCGTCGAATAGAGGCGCGATAGCGTCGCGTTCACGCTGGCATCGATCGACTCGCGTTTCGACGCGCTGGCGGATGCATTGTCGGGTTTGTTGGGCGTGGTGGTGCAGCCGGCAAGTGCGAGACTGGCGAGCATGACGGCGGCGGCGGCTTTCAGGGCGAGGGACTTCTGCATGGCGATTCTCCTTCGTTGTCGGGTTGACGACGGATGGGGCGTGCGGCGAGTGCGCGGCCCTGTTCAACGGCGGGAAAGGAGCAGGCCGGCGACGAACGCGAGGCCCGCGACGACGCCCGCGGTCTGCCACGGGTTGTCATGCACCGCTTGCGACACGCGTTCGGCCGAATCACGCAGCCGGGCGGCCGCGGTGCCGGACGCGTAGTCGAGCGCGCCGCGCGCTTCGTCGAGGCGCGCTTGCACGCGCTTGCGCAGTGCGGCGATATCGCCGTCGCCATCGTTCTTCAGCAGGTCTTCGAGTTCATCGACCAGTCCGCGCAGTTCGTCGGACACGTCCGCTTGCAAGTCCTGGGCCGCCGAGCGCGTCCTGCGTCCCACGCGCCGGCCGGTGCGACGGATCTCGGTCAGGCCGCGGTCCAGCTTGTGTTCGATCGAGTCGGTGAGCGCCATGATGTTTATCCTCCTTCGATTTGATTTACAGGCCAATTTGAAGATAAGACAACTCCCAGCAACCGTTGTGATTCAAATCGCCCAAATGAGTTTCGAGATAAATTTTCAATTCTTCGGCGGGATGCCGCGAAAGCCCCGCCGCACGGGGCCGCGCAGCGGTTGAAAAAAATTCGCGATTCCGGCGAAGCGGCATTGCGTTGCATTTGCACGAAGTGAAAGTACGGTAAATATGGCGTCGCCTGGGTGCTCAGGTAAATAGTGCCATTGCACGCGTCGCCTTGATGCAATTGCACTAATGGCCGTTTTCCCGAGGAGCAGGGTTCGTGCCCGCAGCGGTTCGCGCGCCGCCTTCCGCCAGTGCGAGGTCGATGACGATCGGATCGTGGTCCGACGAGCGATATGGATCGGCCGCGTAATACGCGGCCCGTTGCGCCGGCGTTTTGTAATCGGGCACGGATTGCAGTGCAATCGGTTCATCGGCATTGATGTGCCAGGCATGCACGGCCTTCACGCGCGCGGCGAGCGGCGCGGTCGCGAGCGCGTGGTCGAGGCTGCCGGCTTCGCCGCGGAATACGTAGGTGTACCCCGCATTGCCGACAAAGCGGGCGACGAGGTTCGCGTAGCCGCGCGACTCGAGCGCGCGCAGCGGATCTTCCTTCGCGTAGCTGTTCAGGTCGCCGATCAGCAGGACGCCGTCGGTTGCGACGCCGGTCGGCGAGGTGGCGAGCCAGTCGGCGACGCGTGCGGCGGCGCGTGTGCGTGTCGCGTTCCAGCAGCCCTGGCCGTCCTGCTGGTCGCGATCCGCGCCGGTCGCGTGCGGACAATTCTTCGACTTCAGGTGGTTGACCGCCACGGTGAACGCACGGGTTCCGCCGATGCGCCGGAACGTCTGCGCGAGCGGCGGCCGGCCGCGGCCATCGATCGCGACGGTGGCGGCGCGCCCGACGGGTTCGATCGTCCGGCTGTCGTACAGCAACGCGACCGCGATCGCGTCGCGACCGAGCCGCGCGGTGCCGGGGTCGACCGCGCGCCAGCCGTCGCCGAGCCGGGCCGCGAGCCGCTGCACGGCGCTCGTGGGGCCGTATCCGTTGTTCGCGATTTCCATCAGGCCGATCACGTCGGCGCGCAACGCGCGCAATGCGGCGACGATCTTCGCTTCCTGGCGCGCGAATGCGGCGGGCGTCTTCGCGCCGCGATTGGCCCGATCGCCGAACCCGCCGCCGCTGCCGTCGCCGTTGAAATAGTTAAAAACGTTGAACGACGCGACGCGCACGTCGGCCCGCGCATGCCGCGCCGGCGCATCGGCCCGCGGATTCGACGCGGCATCGAAGACCGGAGCCGACGCCGGCACCGGTTGCAGCCGCCACGACCCGTAGCGCTTCTCGAGCACGCCTTCGACTCCGCGCACCGTATAGCCCGCGCGCAGCGTATTGGCGGCGCTCAGCGCGGGCGGCGGATAGCGCACGGTAGCCGGTGTCACGCGACTCGAACCGTCGTCGAGCACGATGCGGTTGCGCGCATTCGCCGCCGCCTGCGCCGCGGCTTCGGCCGGCGGGACCACGTGGGTCGGAATCCGCAGACGGCCGTTGCTGAGCACGATGCTGCCGTAGCGGCCGAGTTCGTAGGTGTCGCTGACCGTCAGCGTTTGCGCGAACCTCACCCGCATGCCTTCGTGCGCGTCAAACACCGCGAGCGTGTCGACCGGCAGCGCGAGCGTTGCCGGGGTGACCGTCTGCCCGCGCGCGCAGACGGCCACGTGGCCCGACAGCGCGAGCTGCGTGCGGCCGTATTTCTGTTCGACGCTGCCGGTCAGATGCACGAGATCGCCGGGGTGCGCCCGCGCGTTCGGTGCGTACACGAACAGGCCTTCGGGGACGCCCGGCCGCTGCCGCCGCTGTGCGTCGGCCTGCTGGACGAAGAATCCGCCGAAGCCGCCGGGGCCGCCGAATACGGCGGTGACGACCGCTTCGATCGACGTGGTTCGTCCGGCGACCGGCGACAGGCCGCTGCGGTGCCGGATGTCGGCGATCGCCGACGTTGCGCCGCCGCAGCCGGCGCTGACCGGCAACGCGGCGGTGGCGGGCAAGGCGGAACAGGCGAGTGATGCGGCGAGCGCGAACGACGGCAGCAGGCGTGACATGAGGCGGTCCACAAGAAGAAAATTCGAAGGTTCGGGACAGCATGTTGACGGCAAAATTGCGTGCTGCGGTCGAAATGGCCGTTCGGCCAGTGCCGGATGGCCAACGATGCCCGCGGCGCCGGTCGAGGCTGTTACGCTCTGCACCTGACCTGCCGTCGCGCATCGTTTTCGCTGCATTCCGAACGCTTCCGCGCGCGGCCTCACCAGGAGAGCTTCATGGCCTACATGCTGTTGATTGTCGAACCGACCGGCCAGCGCGCCGAACGCACGCTGGAAGACGGACAGGCGCTGTATGCGCGGATGGTCGATTTTGCCGAGACGCTGAAGGCACGCGGCGTGCTGCGCGGCGTCGAGTCGCTGGAGCGTTCCGAGCGCGCGACCCGCGTGCAGGTCCGCGACGGCGAGACGCGCGTCGTCGACGGCCCGTTTGCCGAAGCGAAGGAGATGGTCGGCGGCTTCTTCCTCGTCGATGTCGATACGCGCGACGAGGCGATCGAGATCGCGCGCCAGTGCCCGGCCGCGCAATGGTGCACGGTCGAGGTACGCGCGCTCGGCCCGTGTTTCCTTTGAATGCAGCGACTCGGTGTTTACCCTGATTCGTCGTGCGGCACGTCGATCCGGGTATGCGCCGTCCGTCGTCCGGATGAGGCGCCGATGAACGGTTGCCCCCTTCCACCGACGACAAGGAGTGCACGATGCGATTCATGATCATGATCCGGGCGAACGCCGTCAGCGAATCCGACGTATTGCCGGACGATCGGCTCGTCGAGGCCATGACGGTCTATCACGAGGAGCTCGCCAACGCCGGCGTGCTGCTCGATGCGAACGGCCTGCGGCCGAGTTCGCAGGGCTGGCGTGTCCGTTATACGGGCGGCAAGGGCAAGGTGATCGACGGACCATTCGCCGAAACGAAGGAACTGATCGCCGGCTATACGCTGATCCAGGTGCGTTCGCGAGACGAGGCGCTCGAATGGACGCGGCGCTTCCCGGCGCCATTCGGCGCGGAGATGGATTGCGAGATCGAAGTGCGTCCGCTGTTCGAGCTGGACGACCTGACGCCGAGCGATGCGGTCGAGCGGTTCCGGGAACTCAACGTCGGGCGCGGCCACGCCGTCTGACACCACCATTGCCGGAGCGACCGTCATGCACCGAACGATCTTCGTCAGCCTGCCCGTGGCCGACCTGCCGCGCGCGCGAGCATTCTATGTCGCGCTCGGCTTCGACGTCGTGCCGGCCTACACCACCGTGCAGGCCGTCTGCGTCAGCATCAGCGACGCGATCTTTGCGATGCTGCTCGAGCGGCCGCTGTTCCAGACCTTCACCGGCAAGACGGTCGTCGATCCGGCGACGCACGTGCAGGTGCTGCCGTGCCTGTCGTGCGACAGCCGCGCGGAGGTCGATGCGGTCGTTGCGAAGGCGCGCGCGGCCGGCGGCACCGTGCCGCGCGCGCCGCAAACCGATCCGGGCATGTACACCCACGAGTTTGCGGATCCGGACGGCCACGAGTGGGGGCTGTGCGCGGCCGCACAGGGGCCGGCGTCGTGACGCGCGAGGCGACCCATCGTGCGATCGAAGCCGTCTGGCGAATCGAGGCGCCGAAGATCATCGCGCGCGCCGCGCGCGTGGTGCGCGACGTCGGCGTGGCCGAGGAGCTGGCGCAGGACACGCTCGTCGCGGCGCTCGAGCACTGGCCTGTCGACGGCGTGCCCGACAACCCGGCCGCGTGGCTGATGACGGCCGTGAAGCGCCGCGCGCTCGACCGGGTCCGGCAGGAGTCGCTGCATGCGGCGAAGCGCGACCAGCTCGGCCATGAAATGGACGCGCTCGAAGCGCACGTCGTCCCCGACATCGCGGATGCGCTGGCCGATGCGCGCGACGACGACATCGGCGACGATCTGTTGCGGCTGATCTTCACGTCGTGCCATCCGGTGCTGTCGACCGACGCGCGCGTCGCGCTGACGCTGCGGCTGCTCGGCGGGCTGACCACGGGCGAGATCGCGCGCGCGTTCCTGTCGCCCGAGCCGACGATCGCGCAGCGCATCGTGCGCGCGAAGCGCACGCTCGCGGCGGCGCGCGTGCCGTTCGAAGTGCCGTCCGTCGACGCGCGGCCCGCACGGCTCGCGTCGGTGCTCGAAGTGATCTATCTGATATTCAACGAAGGCCATGCGGCGACCGCGGGCGACGACTGGACCCGCCCGGCGCTGTGCGACGAGGCGCTGCGCCTCGGCCGCGTGCTGGCCGCGCTTGCGCCGGACGAAAGCGAAGTGCTCGGGCTCGTCGCGCTGATGGAACTGCAGGCGTCGCGCATGCATGCGCGCACCGATGCGCAGGGGCGGCCGGTGCTGCTGCTCGACCAGGACCGCAGCCGCTGGGATCCGCTGCTGATCCGGCGCGGCCTCGCGGCACTCGAGCAGGCGACGAAGCTCGGCGGCGTGCGCGGGCCGTATGCGCTGCAGGCCGCGCTCGCGGCCTGCCATGCGCGTGCGCGGCGCGCGTCGGACACCGACTGGGCGCAGATCGTCGCGCTGTACGACGCGCTCGCCGAAGTCGCGCCTTCGCCGGTCGTCGAACTCAATCGCGCGGTGGCGGTAGGGATGGCGTTCGGGCCGGCCGCGGCGCTCGAACTCGTCGACGCGCTGCGCGACGATCCCGCGCTCGCGCGCTATCACTGGTTGCCGAGCGTGCGCGGCGACCTGCTCGCGAAGCTCGGCCGCGCGGACGAGGCGAAGGTCGAATTCCGGCGCGCGGCGGAATTGACCCGGAACGAGCGCGAAAGGGAATTACTGCTCAGGCGCGCGATGGATGCGTGACGCGGGATGGGGTCTAACCGCCCAGCCACCCGCCAACCCGCCCACCGCGCCATTCCAGCCCACGCCACCCATATCGTCCCCGCATCCCCTCCAGGCCCCCCGCTATCGCCCGCATTGAAAAAGCCTATTGGGGGATGCGAACGCGAACGCCTAGATTAAAGAGCACGATGCGTGCGCGCTCCGCAAGCGCATCGTTCCCCACATACATCATCGGCCCGGCTTCGCACGCGGCCGCGCCGACTCGAACGGAGGCGCAAATGGCTCAACTCAAGGGCAGCAAGACCGAAGAGAATCTGAAGGCCGCATTCGCGGGCGAGTCGCAGGCGAACCGGCGCTATCTGTATTTCGCTTCGAAGGCCGACGTCGAAGGCCAGAACGATGTCGCCGCGCTGTTCCGCTCCACCGCCGAAGGCGAAACGGGCCATGCGCATGGCCACCTCGAATACCTGGAAGCCGTCGGCGATCCGGCCACCGGTCTGCCGTTCGGCTCGTCGCGGCTGAATCTCGAATCGGCGATCGCCGGCGAGACGCACGAATACACCGACATGTATCCGGGCATGGCGAAGGCCGCGCGCGAGGAAGGCTTCGACGAAATCGCGAACTGGTTCGAAACGCTCGCGAAAGCCGAGCGCAGCCACGCGAACCGCTATACGAAGGCGCTGGACGCGCTCGTCGACTGACGCGGGCCCACGCAAGGCCGCACGGCCCGCCGCGGTACGTCGCGCGGCCGGCCGTGCGTTGATCGCCGTCCGCAGCGCGCGGGCGGCGCGTCGGCGCGCATGCGCGCCATGCTGGAGCGCCCCATGCCCCACAAGGAAGGCAGCCTCGAAGCCCCGACCCGGCATCCGCTCGACTGGCAGTCCGACACGTTCTACGACCAGGCCGCGATCGATGCGGAAATGACGCGCGTGTTCGACATCTGCGCCGGGTGCCGGCGCTGCGTGTCGCTGTGCGGCGCATTTCCGACGCTGTTCGATCTCGTCGACGACACGCCGACGGGCGACGTCGACGAAGTGTCGAAGGACGCATTCGGCAAGGTCGTCGACCAATGCTACCTGTGCGACCTCTGCTACATGACGAAGTGTCCGTACGTGCCGCCGCACGCATGGAACGTCGACTTCCCGCACCTGATGCTGCGCGCGAAAGCCGCACGCTACCGGCGCGGCGAAGCGACGCTCGCCGACAAGGTGCTGTCGAATACCGACGCGCTCGGCCAGCTCGCGGGCATTCCGGTCGTCACGCAGACGGTGAACGCGGTGAATCGCACACCGCTCGCGCGCCACGCACTCGAAGCGACGCTCGGCGTCGATCGCGACGCCTGGCTGCCCGAGTTCGCGCCGCGCAAGTTCCGGCGCGCGGCGAAGCGCTCGGACGGGCCGCCGGTGCGCGACGGCGAGCGCACGCCCGGCAAGGTCGCGATCTATGCGACGTGCTATGTGAACTTCAACGAGCCGGGCATCGGTCACGATCTGCTCGCGATCCTCGCGCACAACGAGATTCCGTACGAGCTCGTCACGCGCGAGGCGTGCTGCGGGATGCCGCTGCTCGAGCAGGGCAACCTCGCGGGCGTTGCCGCGAAGAAGGCCGTGAATATTCCGGTGCTGGAGCGCTATGCGCGCGAAGGCTATGCGCTGATCGGCGCGATCCCGAGCTGCGTGCTGATGTACAAGAGCGAGCTGCCGCTGATGTTCCCCGGCGACGAAGCCGTGCGCGCGGTGGCCGAAGCATTCTGGGATCCGTTCGAATACGTGATCGCGCGGCACCGCGACGGGCTGTTGAAGACCGATTTCAAGACCGGCCTCGGCACCGTGTCATACCACGTGCCGTGTCACGCGCGCGTGCAGAACATCGGCCGCAAGACGGCCGACACGCTGTCGCTCGTGCCCGATACGCGCGTGAACGTCGTCGAGCGCTGTTCGGGCCATGCGGGCACGTTCGGCGTGAAGAAGGCATTCCATGCGGACGCGCTGCGCATCGGCGCGCCCGTGTTCAAGGCGATGGCCGAGCCGAAACCGGATTTCGTGTCGTCCGACTGCGCGCTCGCCGGCCATCACATCGAGCAGGGCATCGACGAGCACGGGCTGCCGGCCGCGCCGCTCGCGCATCCGCTGACGCTGCTGCGCCGCGCGTACGGCATCTGAATCGACCGCTCCGTAACGGCATCGACGACATCGACGACACTCGAGGACATCCCATGACGCTGACCCGCGACTCGCTGCTGACGCTCGAAGCGTACGCGAAGATCCGCAAGGCCGAACACGCGCGGCTCGTCGCGTACAAGCGCCGCCGCGCGGTGTCGCTCGGCAACCATCTGCGCTTGCTGTTCGAGGACGAGACCACGATCCGCTATCAGATCCAGGAGATGCTGCACATCGAGAAGATCTTCGACGAAGCAGGCATCGACGGCGAACTGGAAGCGTATCTGCCGCTCGTGCCGGATGGCACCAACCTGAAGGCGACGCTGCAGATCGAATACGAGCACGAGGCCGAACGGCGCGCGGCGCTCGCGCGGCTGATCGGCGTCGAGGATCGCGTGTACCTGCACGTCGACGGTCATCCGGATATCTATGCGATCGCCGACGAGGATCTCGATCGCGAGAACGCGGAGAAGACGTCGGCCGTTCACTTCGTGCGCTTCGAATTGAGCGAACCCGTGCGCGCGGCGCTCAAGGACGGCGCGGCGCTGTCGATCGGCTGCGACCATCCGGCCTATACGTTGCCTCCGCAACGTATCGATGCGGACGTGCGCGCATCGCTCGTCGGCGATCTGCGTTGATTCGGGGCCGCCTGATCGCGCTTGCTCGCCGCGGTCGCGCAGGTTGTAACAAACCTTTCCGGATTTACATTCGCGGAAATATGTCTATTGCCTGACGCAGCGCTTTCATTACCCGCAGGGAAACATTAAAAAGATTGTGCGCGGAGATAATTAAATTGGGCGGTATTTGAACGATTTACCGATCCATGAATATCTTGTTACGTTTTTTTCCCTGATTTACCGATTTCGGAACGCAATTCGGGCGCAGGCTGCTGCAGAGGGTCGGACCAGCCGCTGAAGCCCGCTGCAAGGGCTCGCGCCATCCCCCGCAAAGCCCCGTCTGACGGGGCTTTCCCACCTCTGGCATAACCATCGCGTAAAAAAATTCATGCGCAAATGGATTGCGCATCCATGCGAGGTTGTTTCAGTGAGTAACATTAAGTCATTGTCATATTGAGATAAACCCTGACGATGGTATGCTTCGTGCACAAAAATTCCCACATTGGAGTGAGACCGTGATTCGTGCGCCATTGCCGGGAATGGCGGCACCGTGAAAGTGCGGTGCCGCACCGGCAAGCACGACAATCGGATAAACATAATGTGCAACCGGGGCGCCCCGTGACGCGATGCGTGACGACGGCGCCGGCAATCGCAGCCCCGGCCTGGCTGCGTGGAGAAATCTACTATGTTCTTCGATGAGCTTACCGATGAAGAGTGGTTTCGTCTTTCGGCGCTGATCGCCGATGAACCCATCCGGCTGAACCGTCGAGGCCGTCCACGAGCCGAACCGCGCGTCGTCGCGAATGCGGTGCTCTGGATCCTGACGACGGGCGAAGCCTGGTCCAAACTGCCCGGGCGCTATCCGTCCGGGCCGACGTGCCGCCGCCGCTACGAAGAGTGGCTCGCGAACGGCACGCTGCTGCAGATGATCGACGTGCTGACCCAGTTCAGCGGGCGTACGTTCGCGTACGTTCCGCCGCCGCCCGTGCCGTCCGCGCCGGCGTGCCGTGCGGAGCCCGCGCCCGACAACGACCGGCTGCGCGGCGTGTTCTGGCAGAACCCCGAGTCGTGGCAACTGCCGGTCGCGCAGGCGGGTGCGTGGGACGGCGAAGGCGCGTCGGTCGCCGCGATGTCGAGCGACGACACCGCTGCGTCGTCCGGTGCGTCGTTCTCGGTGCCGGGCGCGGCGCCCGCCGGGCTGCGCCACGCGCGTCCGAGCGCGGCGAGCTTCAGCGCGGCCGAACCGCAGGTCGACGAATATCGCGGCTATACGATCTGCGGCCTGGCGCAGCCGGTGCAGAACCTGATGTATCGCGCGTGGGCCGAGATCATGCAGGACGACCGGCGCGTCGAACGCTCGGGCCTGATCGGGCCGCGCTTCACCGATGCCGACGAAGCGGAGCAATACGCGCTCGACTGGGCCCGTCAGTGGATCGATCGGCATGGTGCGAGCGACGAGCCGGCGCGCACGCCGCAAAGCGAGGTGCTGGCCGGTTTGTCCGTGCTGGCGCGGGCGGAGTCGGACATCAAGCGCTTCATCGCCGAGCGTCGCGGGGGTGCGCTGACCGAGAGCCGCAACGATCCCGTACAGTCGGATCGCGGCGAGTATGCGTACCGCGTAGGTTGATCGTCCTCCGAACGAAAGCGCGCGGGCCGCGATGCCCGCGCGATTCCCTGCTTGTCTTCCCGTTTCTCCGTCATGCCGGGCGCGCCGTCGATGCGGCGTGCCCGGCATGCGTTGCTGCGTCATCCGCGGCCGTAGGTATCGTCGAAGCGGACGATATCGTCCTCGCCGAGATACGCGCCCGACTGCACCTCGATCAGTTCGAGCGGCATCTTGCCCGGGTTCTCGAGACGGTGCGACACGCCGAGCGGGATGTACGTCGATTCATTCTCCGATAGCAGGAAGGTCTCTTCGCCACGCGTGATGCGCGCGGTGCCGCGCACGACGATCCAGTGTTCGGCGCGGTGGTGGTGCATCTGCAGCGACAGGCGCGCGCCCGGCTTCACGACGATGCGTTTCACCTGGAAGCGTTCGCCCGTGTCGACCGAATCGTAGTGGCCCCACGGGCGATGCACCTTGCGGTGATCGGTGGCTTCCACGCCGTGCACGGCCTTGATGCGGCCGACGATCTTCTTCACGTCCTGCACGCGGGACTTGTCGGCGACGAGCACGGCGTCCGGCGTTTCGACGACGACGAGGTTCTGCGTGCCGACGCACGCGACGAGCCGGCTTTCCGAGTGCGCGAAAGTCGACTCGGCGCTTTCGAACAGCACGTTGCCGCGGCCGACGTTTTCGGCGTCATCCTTCGGCAGGATTTGCCAGATCGCGTCCCACGAACCGACGTCCGACCAGCCGGCATCGAGCGGCACGACGACGCTTTCGCACAGCTGCGGCTGGCTCGCGAGCGGCTCCATCACCGCGTAGTCGATCGAGTTCGACGGCGATGCGGCGAAGGCGTCGCGATCGACGCGGAAGAAGTCGCCGTCCTGCTTGCCCTGCGCGATGGCGCGCTCGCACGCTGCGTAGATGTCGGGTTCGAGCTGACGAATCGCGTTCAGCCAGACCGATGCGCGCACGATGAAGATCCCGCTGTTCCACCAGTATTCGCCGGATGCGACGTACTGCTGAGCGAGTTCGAGATGCGGTTTTTCGACGAAGCGATCCAGGCGCCGCACGTCGAGGTCGCCGGTCGCGGCGTCGCGCAGCGGCGCGCCGACGCGGATGTAGCCGTAGCCCGTTTCCGCGCGGGCCGGCACGATGCCCATCGTCGCGATCCTGCCCTGGGCCGCGCAGTGCACGCCGGCCGCGACGGCCGCATGAAAGCGCGGCAGGTCGGCCACTGCGTGGTCGGCCGGCATCACGGTCATCACGGCGTCGCCGCCGGTCGCGACGATCCGCAGCGCGGCGAGCGTCAGGGCGGGCGCGGTGTCGCGGCCGAGCGGCTCGAGCATGATCGACGCAGGCTTGCCGGCGACGCGCAGCTGTTCCGCGGTCGTGAAGCGGTGATCCTCGCCGCACACGATCAGCACGTCGTCGTTCAGCGGGTGGCCGGTCTCGAGATCGTCGAGGCGCAGCGCGGTGGATTGCAGCAGCGAATGATCGCCGAGCAGGCCGATCAGCTGTTTCGGATAGTGTTCGCGCGACATCGGCCACAGGCGCGTGCCCGAACCGCCGGCAAGGATCACCGGCTGCACCGCGACGCGCGTACCGGCGTCGCTTGCGGCGGAAGAAGAATGGCGCGTATCGGCTACCACGGCCGGAGCATTCATGATGGCACTCTCCACGATTTGAAGTCAGGCCTGTTTGTAGCATGAAGTAAATCGACAATAAAACCGAGGTTGCTGCACGATATTCGCCGGATATCCATCCGGGAAACTTTTCCGCGATGACATCGGCTGCAAATAAAAAAATAAAAAATAATTCGGGCGAGGGCCCGGGAGCGCTTGCCTGCAAAGGCTTCGCGCAATCCGTAATGATTTCGAAAAAATCGGCACGCGCGCGCGATTCGGGAAAACCTGCCGAATTAATTCAACACTATCGCGGCAAGAATTTCCGATTATTTTTCGAAATACTTGTGCGCTTGAGAGTGGATTTTCTTACCGCTTCAATAGCGTCATGCAACGTTTGAATCGAAGGTGCGGCACGGGCTGCACGAGGAGCTGTTCGGCAAACGCCTGTTCAAAGAGGAAGCGGACATGTTGAGCGTGCTGGCGAGAGTCATCGATATCGCGATGGTCGTGACGGGGGCGGTGATCGCCGCCGCGCTGCACGACGGCAGCGTCTGGTTCAACGATCTGCAGCGCACGATGGTGCTGTTCGACTGCCTGCTGGTGGTCGTGTTCTTTCCGGCGATCGGCATCTATCAGTCGTGGCGCGGCAAGCGCCTCATCGGGCTGGTGGGGCGCGTTGCGTTCGCGTGGCTGATGGTCGAGCTCGCGGGCATCCTGATGAGCTTCAGTTTTCACCAGTCGGGCGAGCTGTCGCGGCTGTGGCTCGGCTACTGGGCGCTCGTGACGATGGTGCTGCTCGCCGGCTCCAAGGCGTGCGTGCACGTCGTGCTGCGTCAGCTGCGGCGCGGCGGCTACAACCTGAAGGCGGTGGCGATCGTCGGCGGTACGCCGGCGGCGCGGCGGCTGATCGCGCAGATGCGGGCGCGCCCGGAAGCGGGCTTCAACCCGGTATGCGTCTACGACGAAAGCGAGGCGCCGGGCGAAGTCGCGCTCGACGACGTGCGCATCGAGCGGCAGTTCGAATCGCTGGTGTGGCTGGTGCGCAGCCGCGCGATCAGCGAGCTGTGGCTCACGCTGCCGATCACGGAAGAGCGCCGGATTCACCAGATCGTGACGGTGTTCCGCCACGACTTCGTGAACATCCGCTTCATTCCGGACGTGCGCAGCCTGTCTTTCTTCAACCAGGAAGTGGTGGAGCTGCTCGGCGTGCCGGCGATCAACCTGGCGGCGTCGCCGATCACCGACGTGCGGATCCTGCCGAAGTTCGTGTTCGACCGGCTGTTCGCGCTGGCGGCGCTGACGGCGCTCGCGCCGGTGATGCTGCTGATCGCGGCGCTGATCAAGCTGACGTCGCGTGGGCCGGTGTTCTTTCGGCAGAAGCGCAAGGGCATCGACGGGCACGAGTTCGAGATCTACAAGTTTCGCTCGATGAAGGTGCATCAGGAAGTGGCCGGGCAAGTCACGCAGGCGACCCGGAACGACTCGCGCGTGACGCCGGTCGGCCGGTTCCTGCGACGCACGAGCCTCGACGAGCTGCCGCAGTTCATCAACGTGCTGAAGGGCGAGATGTCGGTCGTCGGCCCGCGGCCTCATGCGCTCGCGCACGACGACATCTACAAGGATCTGGTCAAGGGCTACATGTTCCGCTACCGGATCAAGCCGGGCATCACCGGATGGGCGCAGATCAACGGCTTTCGCGGCGAGACCGACCAGATCGAGAAGATGATGGGCCGCGTGAAGCTCGACCTGTACTACATGCAGAACTGGTCGTTCTGGCTCGACATCAAGATCGTCGTGCTGACGCTGTGGAAGGGCTTCACCGGCAGCAACGCTTACTGAGTCGAGCGCCTGGGCCCGTCGCTGCGCCGCGAGGACGCGCGACGGATATTCGCCCGGGATTCCGGATTTACGAATTTCGAATCATTGGTCAAGAGGTCCGACACATCATGAATCTGACTATCATCGGCAGCGGTTACGTAGGTCTCGTCACCGGCGCCTGTCTCGCCGACATCGGGCACGACGTGTTCTGTCTCGACGTCGATCAGGTAAAGATCGATATCCTGAACAACGGCGGCGTGCCGATCCATGAGCCGGGCCTCAAGGAAGTCATCGCGCGCAATCGCGCGGCGGGCCGCCTGCGCTTCTCGACCGATGTCGAGGCCGCGGTCGCGCACGGCGACGTGCAGTTCATCGCGGTCGGCACGCCGCCCGACGAGGACGGCTCGGCCGACCTGCAGTACGTGCTCGCGGCGGCGCGCAACATCGGCCGCCACATGAAGGGCTTCAAGGTGATCGTCGACAAATCCACGGTGCCGGTCGGCACGGCCGAGCGCGTGCGCGCGGCGGTCGCCGACGAGCTCGCGAAGCGCGGCGACGACGACCAGATGTTCTCCGTCGTGTCGAACCCGGAATTCCTGAAGGAAGGCGCGGCGGTCGACGATTTCACGCGGCCGGACCGCATCGTGATCGGCTGCGACGACGACGTGCCGGGCGAGCGCGCGCGCGAGCTGATGAAGAAGCTGTACGCGCCGTTCAACCGCAACCACGAACGCACGCTGTACATGGACGTGCGCTCGGCCGAATTCACGAAATACGCGGCCAACGCGATGCTCGCGACGCGCATCTCGTTCATGAACGAACTCGCGAATCTCGCCGACCGCTTCGGCGCCGACATCGAGGCCGTGCGCCGCGGGATCGGCTCGGATCCGCGGATCGGCTATCACTTCCTGTATGCAGGCTGCGGCTACGGCGGCTCGTGCTTCCCGAAGGACGTCGAGGCGCTGATCCGCACCGCCGACGAGCACGGCCAGGCGCTGCAGATCCTGCAGGCCGTGTCGGCCGTCAATGCGAACCAGAAGCGCGTGCTGGCCGACAAGATCGTCGCGCGCTTCGGCGCCGACCTGACGGGCCGCACGTTCGGCATCTGGGGCCTTGCGTTCAAGCCGAACACCGACGACATGCGCGAAGCGCCGAGCCGCGAGCTGATCGCCGAACTGCTGTCGCGCGGCGCGCGTATCGCCGCATACGACCCGGTCGCGCAGCAGGAAGCGCGCCGCGTGCTCGCGCTCGATCTCGCCGATCACCCGGGCTGGCTCGAGCGCCTCTCGTTCGTCGACGACGAGGCGCAGGCCGCGCACGATGCCGACGCGCTCGTGATCGTCACCGAATGGAAGGCATTCAAGAGCCCCGATTTCGTCGCGCTCGGCCGGCAGTGGAAGTCGCCGGTGATCTTCGACGGCCGCAACCTGTACGAGCCGGAGACGATGACCGAGCAGGGCATCGAATACCACCCGATCGGCCGCCCCGGCTCGCGCCAGGCCGTCGCCGCCCGCGTGCCGGGCGCCGTGCGCGCGAACGCGTAACCGGCGCGTCACCGTCACCCGTCACCCGAATCGAGACGCCCATGTTCCGGAACATCCTGATCGTCTGTCACGCGAACGTCTGCCGCAGCCCGGCAGCGGAAATGCTGTTCAAGTCGCATGCGGCGTCGCGCGGCGGCCCGCGCGTGACGTTCCATTCGGCCGGCGTCCGTGCGAACGACGGCGACGGCATCGATCCGGTGATGCGGAAATTGCTCGCCGAGCGCGGCGTCGATGCGACGACGCACCGCTCGCGGCGGCTGTCGCGCCGCATCGTGCGCGACGCCGACCTGATTCTCGTCAGCGAGCGCGAACAGATCAAGGCCGTCGAATCGGTCGATCCGTTCGCGCGCGGCAAGGTCCACTTGCTCGGCAAGTGGGAGGACGCCGAAATCGCCGATCCGCATGGCGGCCCCGAGGCCGACTATCGCGAGAGCTACTCATTGATCGAACGCCTGGTTCAAGGATGGCTGCAAAAACTATGCTGAAACGTCCCCTGCGCCCGCTGGCGCTCGCCGTCGCAATGACGACCTTCCTGTCGGCCTGCGCGAGCGCGCCCGGCAACTATCTCGACTCGTCGAACCTGAAGGACGAAGGCCGGCAAGGTCAGGCCGAAACCTATCCGGTTCATTACATCGACGCGAAGCTGGTGATGGATCAGCTGCAGAAGCAGCAGGTCGAGCACCCGCTGCCGCCGGGCCGCTTTACGGATCCGTCGCAGTACGTGTACCGCGTCGGCCCGCAGGACATCCTCGGCGTCACGGTGTGGGATCACCCCGAGCTGACGACGCCGCAGGGCCAGTCGTTCTCGAGC
This sequence comes from Burkholderia sp. IMCC1007, assembly GCF_027257875.1. GTDB lineage: Bacteria > Pseudomonadota > Gammaproteobacteria > Burkholderiales > Burkholderiaceae > Burkholderia. The sequence continues at coordinate 15,596 of NZ_JAPVQY010000009.1, read as the reverse complement.
GGCGGCAACACGACGCAGTCGGTGGCCGGCGCGCTGCAGCAGCCGTATACGACCGCGCTGCCGGGGCAGGCCGATCCGTACGGCCAGACGGTCGCCGCCGACGGCACGATCTTCTTCCCGTTCGTCGGCCGCATACATGTGGCGGGCAAGACGGTCGCGCAGATCCGCGACGAGATGGCATCGACCCTCGCGCGCTACGTGAAGAATCCGCAGCTCGACGTGCGCGTGCTGTCGTTCCGCAGCCAGAAGGTGCAGGTGACGGGCGAGGTGAAGCAGCCGGGCCCGCTCGCCGTGAGCGACGTGCCGCTGACGCTGGTCGACGCGATCTCGCGCTCGGGCGGCTCGACCAACGAGGCCGACCTGCAGCGCGTGCGCCTGACGCGCGACGGCAAGCTCTACACGCTCGACGCGAACGGCGTGCTCGATCGCGGCGAGGTGAAGCAGAACGTGATGCTGCAGCCGGGCGACATCGTCAACGTGCCGGACCGCAGCGACAGCCGCGTGTTCATCATGGGCGAGGTCAAGACGCCGGTCACCGTGCCGATGCTCAAGGGCAAGCTGACCATCGCCGACGCGCTGACCGCGGGCGGCGGCATCCTCGACACCGATGCGAACCCGCGCAAGATCTACGTGATGCGCGGCATGCGTGACAACCCGACGAAGCCGGAAGTCTTCCGTCTCGACATGACGCAGCCGGATGCGCTGATGCTGTCGAGCCGCTTCCCGCTGCAGCCGCTCGACGTCGTGTACGTCAGCACGGCGAGCTCGGTGCAGTTCAACCGCGTGCTGCAGCAGGTGCTGCCGACGATCCAGACGATCTTCTACATGCGGCAAATCACGCGCTGATAGCCCGCCGGGGCGGCGCCCGCCCCCCGGCACCACTCAAGCGGGAACGAATGGTGAACACGCAAGCGAAACACTCCTACGCGGATCTGACCGCGAAAACCGAGGAAGAGGATTTCGTCCTCGGCCAGTTGCTCCAGGTGATCATGGACGACATCTGGCTGCTGCTCGGCATCGCGGTGACGGTCATCGCGCTCGCCGGCCTCTACTGCTACGTCGCGAAGCCGGTGTACCAGGCCGACGTGCACGTGCGGGTCGAGGGCAACGACAACACGACGCAGGCGCTCACGCAGACCCAGACGGGCGCGATGATCAACAGCGGTCCGCAGCAGGCGCCGACCGATGCGGAAATCGAGATCATCAAGAGCCGCGGCGTCGTCGCGCCGGTCGTCGAGCAGTTCAAGCTGAACTTCTCGGTCGTGCCGAAGACGATGCCGCTCATCGGCAGCCTCGCCGCGCGCATGGCGACGCCGGGCGTCCCGGCGCGGCCGTGGCTCGGGCTGAAGTCGTACGCGTGGGGCGGCGAAGTGGCCGACATCGACACGATCAACGTCGTGCCCGCGCTCGAAGGCAAGAAGCTGACGCTGACGGCCGGCCCGGACGGCACTTATACGCTGGTCGACGAACACGGCAACCGGCTGCTGTCGGGCCGCACCGGCGAATCGGAGCAGGGCGGCGGCGTGACGCTGCTGGTGCAGAAGCTGGTCGCGCGGCCGGGCACGCAGTTCACGGTGGTCCGCTACAACGATCTCGACGCGATCACCGGTTTCCAGTCCGGCATCCAGGTGAGCGAGCAGGGCAAGCAGACGGGCGTCGTGCAGATCTCGCTCGAAGGCAAGGACCCGGACCAGACCGCCGCGATCGCGAACGCGCTCGCGCAGTCGTACCTGAACCAGCACGTGATCGCGAAGCAGGCCGAAGCGACCAAGATGCTCGCTTTCCTGAAGGGCGAGGAGCCGCGCCTGAAGGCCGACCTCGAACGCGCGGAAGCGGCGCTCACGCAGTACCAGCGCACGTCCGGCTCGATCAACGCGAGCGACGAGGCGAAGGTCTACCTCGAAGGCAGCGTGCAGTACGAACAGCAGATCGCCGCGCAGCGCCTGCAGCTTGCGTCGCTCGCGCAGCGCTTCACCGATTCGCACCCGATGGTGATCGCCGCGAAGCAGCAGCTCGCCGAACTGCAGGGCGAGAAGGACAAGTTCAGCAACCGCTTCCGCAGCCTGCCGGCGACCGAAGTGAAGGCCGTCCAGCTCCAGCGTGACGCAAAGGTCGCCGAGGACATCTACGTGCTGCTGCTGAACCGCGTGCAGGAGCTGTCGGTGCAGAAGGCCGGCACGGGCGGCAACATCCACCTCGTCGATTCGGCGCTGCGTCCGGGCGATCCGGTCAAGCCGAAGAAGGTGCTGATCCTGTCGGCCGCGGTGTTCCTCGGGCTGATCCTCGGCACCGGCGTGGTGTTCCTGCGCCGCAACCTGTTCCAGGGCATCGAGGATCCCGACCGCATCGAGCGCACGTTCAACCTGCCGCTGTACGGGCTCGTGCCGCAAAGCGCCGAGCAGGTGAAGCTCGACGCGGCGGCGGAGAAGGGCGGCGGCCGCGCGCGGCCGATCCTCGCGAGCCTGCGTCCGAAGGACATGAGCGTCGAAAGCATGCGCAGCCTGCGCACCGCGATGCAGTTCGCGATGATGGACGCGCAGAACCGCGTGATCGTGCTGACCGGCCCGACGCCCGGTATCGGCAAGAGCTTCCTGACGGTCAACCTCGCGGTGCTGCTCGCGCATTCGGGCAAGCGCGTGCTGCTGATCGACGCCGACATGCGCCGCGGGATGCTCGACCGCCATTTCGGCCTCACCGCGCAGCCGGGCCTGTCCGAGCTGCTGAGCGACCAGTCGCCGCTCGAGGACGCCGTGCGCGAGACGCCGGTGCAGGGCCTGTCGTTCATCGCGGCCGGCACGCGTCCGCCGAACCCGTCGGAGCTGCTGATGTCGGCGCGCCTGCCGCAATACCTCGAAGGGCTCGGCAAGCGCTACGACGTCGTGCTGATCGATTCGCCGCCGGTGCTGGCGGTGACCGACGCGACCATCATCGGCCGCATGGCCGGCTCGACGTTCCTCGTGCTGCGCTCGGGCATGCACACCGAAGGCGAGATCGCCGACGCGATCAAGCGCCTGCGCACCGCGGGCGTCGATCTGGAAGGCGGGATCTTCAACGGCGTGCCGCCAAAGGCGCGCGGCTACGGCCGCGGCTATGCGGCCGTGCATGAATACCTGAGCGCGTGACCCCGTTGCGCGAAACCGGGCCGGCGCCATGCGCGCCCGCCCGGCCGACTGGAGAATCTTCGATGAAAATTTCCGTGCTCGTTCCGACCTACCGGCGCCCTGCCGACCTCGCGCGCTGCCTGCTGGCGCTGCAGCGGCAGCAGCGGCTGCCCGACGAGGTGATCGTCGTCGCGCGCCCGGAGGACGACGCCACGCACGAACGGCTCGCCGATCCGGCCGTCGGCGGCGCGCTGCCGCTGCGGATCGTGCCGGTCGACGTGCCGGGCCAGGTCGCCGCGCTGAACAAGGGGCTCGACTCGGCGAACGGCGACATCATCGCGATCACCGACGACGATGCGGCGCCGCGCGCCGACTGGCTCGCGCGTGTCGAAGCCGTGTTCGATCGCGATCCGCGCGTCGGCGCGGTCGGCGGACGCGACTGGGTCCATGAGAAAGGCCGCGTGCTCGACGAATCGCGCGAGCTCGTCGGCCAGCTCACGCTGTCCGGCAAGATCGTCGGCAACCATCACCTCGGCGTCGGCGGCGCGCGCGAAGTCGACATGCTGAAAGGCGCGAACATGAGCTATCGCCGCGCGGCGATCGAGCGGCTGCGCTTCGACACGCGGCTGCGCGGCGCCGGCGCGCAGGTGCACAACGACATGGCGTTCAGCATGCGCGTGCAGCGCGACGGCTGGAAGCTCGTCTACGACCCGGCGATCGCGGTCGATCATTACCCGGCCGAGCGCTTCGACGACGACCGGCGCGATGCCGCATCGCTGAACGCGATCAGCAACGGCGCGTACAACCTGCATCTGATCCTGCGCGAGCATCTGCCGCCGCTGCGGCGCGAGATCGCGTGGTGGTGGTGGACGCTGGTCGGTACGCGCGTCTATCCCGGCTTCGCGCACGTGCTGCTGGCGCTGCCGACCGCCCGGCGCGAGCGTGTGCGCGAGCACTGGCGCGCGGTGCGCCGCGGCGCCCGCGATGCGCGCCGCGCGAACCTTGCCCCCCACCGCGCGGCGATGCCGCCGGTGACGTCTTGAACGGGCCGCGCGCATCGCGCACGGCCACACCCGGAGGGCTTGCATGACTTCAACCAAGGTTCACGTCCACCTGTTTTACGGCGCCGATCCGCGTACCTACCGGCAAGGCGAGAACATCGGCTGCCTGTACGGTTATCACCACGCGGAGTCCGACGAATTCCGGCTCACCTATTCGCAGGACCGGCGCGAGGGCCGCATCGCGAGCCTCGCGCGCCGCGGCCTGAAGGCGGCGCTCGGCTTCGACGTCGTGCATGCATGGCGCAATCGCGCCGCACTGCTGAACACCGACGTGATCTGGACGCACACCGAGCAGGAACACCTCGCCGCCGCGCTGATCCTGAAGCTGGCCGGCGCGCAGGGCAAGCGCCCGCTGCTGCTCGCGCAGAGCGTGTGGCTGTTCGACAAGTGGGGTACCTTCGGCGGCCCGCGCCGCTGGCTGTACCGCAAGCTGCTCGCGCGCGCCGACGCGCTGACCACGCTCGCCCGCGACAACGCGGAGCTGTGCCGCCGCTACCTCGGGCGCGAGGCCGAGTTCGTCTATTACGGACTGAACACGCAGGATTTCCCGCTCACCGACCCGCAACAATGGCAGCCGAACCGGCCGCTGCGGATCGCGGCGATCGGCAACGACCGCGATCGCGACTGGCGCACCTTCCTCGCCGCGTTCGGCGGCGACGAACGCTACGACGTGCGGCTCGCGACGCGCCGCCGCGTGCCGCGCGACTGGCATGCGCCGAACGTGCGGATCGGCTCGGCGTCGGGGCTCGCGAAGCAGCACGAGCTGTACGCATGGGCCGACGTGATCGTCGTGCCGCTGCGGCCGAACTTCCACGCATCGGGTATCACCGTGATGCTCGAGGCGGCGGCCGTCGGCAAGCCGATGATCGTGTCCGACGTCGGCGGGCTCAGCGACTACTTCCCGCACGACACGGCTGCATACGTGCCGCCGTTCGACGCGCAGGCGATGCGCGAGGCTGCCGACCGCTTCGTGGCCGACCCGGCCGCCGCGCTCCAGTGCGCACGCGCCGCGGCGACGTGCCTGCGCGAGCGCGACCTGACCACGCAGGCGTTCGCCGAACAGCACGTGCGGATCACGCGCGACATGCTGCGCCGCCGGCGCACGCCGGCCGCCGCGGGCGTCGCGATGCCGCTCGCGGATTCGCGTCCTTCGTCGCAGTGAGTACGGATCGATGAGCACGATTGCCGCCGAACGCGCCCCGTCGCGCACCCGCAGCTGGTTCGCCGAGCCGAGGCACTGGGCCGGACAGGCCGGGCTGTGGACGCTGACGGCCGCGCTGATCGCCATTCACCAGGGCAAGGTACTGACGCTCGCGTTTCCGGTGCTGGCCATCGTGGTCGGCCTCTGGCTCTATTTCAAGAGCCCGGCGCGCTACGTCGGCTTCATGTGGTGGGTGTGGTTCCTGAGCCCCGAGGTGCGGCGCCTGGCCGACTGGTCGAAGGGCGCGTTCACGCCGACGAGCCTGATCCAGGTCGCGCCGCTCGCGGTGACGATGATCGCCGGCCTCGGGTTGTTGCGGCACTACCGCGTGCTCGCGCAGCGGCGTGGCATTCCGGTGCTGCTGATCCTGTTCGGGCTCACGTATGCGTATCTCGTCGGAATCGTGTCGAGCGGCGTGATGGCCGCGACCTACGACCTCGCGAACTGGGTGTACCCGGTGCTGATCGGCTTCCACATCATGGTCAACGCGCGCGACTATCCCGAGTACCGCGACGTGCTGCTGTCCACCTTCATGTGGGGCATGCTCGTGATGGGCGTGTACGGTGTCGTCCAGTACTTCGTGATGCCGCAGTGGGACGTGCTGTGGATGATCGGCTCGGACATGGGCTCGCAGGGCGAGCCGGTGCCGTACGGCGTGCGCGTGTTCAGCACGATGAACTCGTCGGGGCCGTTCGCGTTCGCGATCATGGGCGCGCTGGTGTTCGTGTTCGCGGCGCCGCAGAAGGTCCGCTGGGTCGCCGGCGCCGCCGGCTTCGTGTCGTTCGCGCTGTGTCTCGTGCGCTCGACCTGGGGCGGCTGGGTGATCGCGCTCGCGATCCAGCTCGTGCAGTCGAGCAACCGCGTGCGGATGCGGATCCTGATCAGCGGCGTCGTGCTGGTCGGGCTGTGCGTGCCGCTCCTGACCGTCGGGCCGGTGGCCGACCGGCTCGGTGCGCGCCTGCAGTCCATCACGAACCTGAAGGACGACCGCAGCTACGACGACCGCAACAAGTTCTACGCGACCTTCGCGCAGACGGCGTTCACCGACGTCGCCGGCGAAGGGATGGGCGCGACCGGTGCGTCGACCAAGCTGTCGAGCGACAGCGGCGAGCTCGGCAAGTACGGCAGCTTCGACAGCGGCGTGATGAACGTGCCGTTCGTGCTCGGCTGGCCCGGCACGCTGCTGTATCTGGCGGGCGTCGTGATGCTGTTCGGCCGCACGCTGCGCGCGGCGTTCAAGCTGCGCCAGGACAAGTTCGTCGGCGCATGCCTGAGCCTGTGCCTGTCGACGTTCGCGATGCTCGTGTTCACGAACTCGCTGATCGGCACGGGCGGCCTGCTGATGTTCACGGCCATTTTTTCCATACTATCCGCGGCGCACTGGCAGAAGGCGCAGCGCCTGCCGGCCGCCGCGCGTTCACGGGGAGGCGACCATTGAGGATCGCGATCGTCACGCACGTCGTGCGTCATAACGATGGGCAGGGCCGCGTCAATTATGAAATCGCGCGCGCGGCGCTGGCCGAACACTACGAAGTCACGCTGGTCGCGTCGCACGTCGCGCCCGAGTTGCTGGCCGACCCGCGCGTACGCTGGGTGCCGATGAAGGTCGGGCGCTTCTGGCCGTCGAATCTCGTCAAGCAGCAGGTGTTCGCACTGAAGAGCGCGTGGTGGCTGCGCGCGCATCGCGGCGAATACGACGTGCTGCACGTGAACGGCTTCATCTCGTGGATCCGCGCCGACGTGAATACCGCGCACTTCGTGCACGGCGGCTGGTTCAAGAGTCCGTACTACCCGTTCGGGCTGACGAAGGGGCTGTGGTCGGCCTACCAGTACGTCTATACGCGCGTGAACACCGCGCTGGAGCGCTGGGCATACCGCCGCTCGCGCGCGATCACCGCGGTGTCGCAGAAGGTCGCCGACGAGATCGCCGGGCTCGGCATCGACAGCCGCAAGATCAGCGTGATCTACAACGGCGTCGACGGCAGCGCGTTCGCGGGCGCGCAGGCCGATCGCGCGGCGTTCGCGCTGCCGGACGACGCGTTCCTGCTGCTGTTCGTCGGCGATCTGCGCACGCCGCGCAAGAACCTCGGCACCGTGCTGAAGGCGCTGACGAAGCTGCCCGCGAACGTGCATCTGGCAGTGGCCGGCTATCTGCCCGGCAGCCCGTATCCGGAAGAGGCGCGCGCGCTCGGCATCGCGTCGCGCGTGCATTTCCTCGGGCTCGTGAAAAACATGCCGACGCTGATGCGCTCGGTCGACGCGTACGTGTTTCCTTCGCGCTACGAAGCGATGAGCCTGTCGTTGCTGGAGGCGATGGCGGCCGGGCTGCCGGTCGTCACCGCGCGCACCGCGGGCGGCGCGGAAATCATCACGCGCGACTGCGGAATCGTGCTGGAGGATCCGGACGATCCCGACGCGCTCGCGCAGGCGATCGGCTCGCTCGCCGCGTCGCGCGACACCTGCCGCGCAATGGGCGACGCCGCCCGCGAATTGATGACCCGTTTCGGCTGGGCCCACATGGGCGCCCAGTACGTCGCGCTTTACCGGCGCATCGGCCAACCCTCGCAGCCGTCCGCGTTCGAGCGGGTCGAGCATGCGGTCACGCAGGAGCAGTCGTAATGTCTCTTTCTTCCCGGCCGATCAAATCGTTGCAAATCGGCATGCACTGGTTCCCCGAACGCGCGGGCGGCCTCGACCGGATGTACTACTCGCTCGTCGGCGCGCTGCCGGGTGCGGGCGTCGAGGTACGCGGGCTCGTCGCCGGCTCGCCGAAGGTCGCCGACGACACGGGCGGCGCGATCCAGGGCTTCGGCCCCGCATCGCAGCCGCTCGCGCGCCGGATGCTCGCCGCGCGCCGCGCGCTGCGCGACGAAATCCGCAGCGCGCGGCCCGACGTGATCTCGTCGCACTTCGCGCTGTACACGTTCCCCGGCCTCGACGTGACGCGCGGGATTCCGCAGGTGTCGCACTTCCAGGGGCCGTGGGCGGACGAAAGCCAGGTCGAGGGCGCCGCATCGCTCGGGCAGCGCGCGAAGCGCTATCTCGAACAGGCCGTCTACACGCGCTCGTCGCGGCTGATCGTGCTGTCGCAGGCATTCGGCCAGATCCTGACGAACCGCTACGGGATCGATCCGTCGCGCGTGCGCGTGATTCCCGGCTGCGTCGATACCGCGCAGTTCGACACGCCGCTCACGCCGGTCGAGGCGCGCCACAAGCTGCAATTGCCGCAGGACCGGCCGATCGTGCTGGCCGTGCGCCGGCTCGTGCGGCGCATGGGGCTGGAGGATCTGGTCGACGCGATCGGCATGGTCAAGCGCCGCCATCCCGACGTGCTGCTGCTGATCGCCGGCAAGGGCAAGCTCGCCGAGGAGCTGCAGCAACGCATCGATGCGGCCGGGCTGCAGGACAACGTGAAGCTGCTCGGCTTCGTGCCCGACCAGCATCTCGCCGCGCTGTACCGCGCGGCCACCGTCAGCGTCGTGCCGACCGTCGCGCTCGAGGGCTTCGGGCTGATCACGGTCGAATCGCTCGCATCCGGCACGCCCGTGCTGGTCACGCCGGTCGGCGGGCTGCCCGAGGCGGTCGCCGGGTTGTCCGACGATCTCGTGCTGCCGTCCACCGGCGCCGATGCGATCGCCGAAGGGCTCGGCGCCGCGCTGTCGGGCGCGATCAAGCTGCCGGACGAAGCCGCATGCAAGCGTTATGCACGCGATCACTTCGACAATGCGGTGATCGCACGCCGCGTCGCCGGCGTGTACGACGAGGCGATCCAGATGGCGGGGTGAGCGCACGCGGCGCGGGTGTGCGCACGCGCATCATGCACGCGTTCGCGTCGCCGCCCAGACGACGAGCGAGATCACGCTGACCGCCGCGCCAAGCCCGCAGACGCCGATCCATCCGGCGCGCGCATACATCATCGTCGACGCGATCGCGCCGAGCCCGCTGCCGACCGAATAGAACAGCATGTAGCAGCCGACCAGCCGCGCATGCGCATCGGGCCGCGCGCCGAGAATCATGCTCTGGTTCACGACGTGGACGGCCTGTCCGCCGACGTCGAGCAGCACGATGCCGGCCACCAGCAGCGCGATCGACGTGTCGCCGAACGCCAGCGGCAGCCACGAGAGCGCGAGCAGCGCGAGCGCGGCGCCGGTCGTCGCTTCGCCGCGCCCGCGATCGGCGAGCCGGCCCGCGCGTGCCGCCGCTGCCGCGCCCAGCGCGCCGACGAGCCCGAATGCGCCGATTTGCGTATGCGACATCGAATGCGGCGGGGCGCTCAGCGGCAGCACGAGCGCGCTCCAGAAGATGCTGAACGCGGCGAACATCAGTAGCGCGATCGAACCGCGCCCGCGCAGCACGCGCTCGGTGCGCAACAGCATCATCATCGAACCGAGCAGCGCCGCGTAGCCGATGCGTCCGCGCGGCGCATCGGTATCGGGCAACAGCCGCGACAGCGCGACGAGCATCGCGACCGCGAGCGCGCCCGACACGAGATAGACCGCGCGCCATCCGGCGATGTCCGTGACGACACCCGCCAATGAACGCGCGGCCAGCAAGCCGATCACGACGCCGCCCTGCGCGGCGCCCACCACGCGCCCGCGCTCGCCCGCGCCGGCCAGTGCGGCCGAGCAGGCGATCAGCCCCTGCGTCATCGCGGTGCCGAGCAGCCCGACCGCCACCATTCCCGCGAGCAGTGCGATGCGTGTCGACGATGCGGCCACGCCGATGCACGCCGCCGTCAACAGCAATAGCTGAACGGCGATCAGGCGCTTGCGGTTCAGCAGATCGCCGAGCGGCACGACGAACAGCAGCGCGAGCGCGCAGCCGAGCTGCGTCGCGGTGATGACGCCGCCGACTGCCGCCTGCGACACGCCGAAGTCGCGCGCGATCGAATCGAGCAGCGGTTGCGCGTAGTACACGTTCGCGACGCTCGCCGCGCAGCAGACGGCGAGCAGCGCGACCAGCGCCGTGGACACGCTCGACGCGGTGGACGCGCGTGCGCCGTCGGCCGGACGATCCGCGCCCGATGCCGCGTTCACCGCGACGGAGCCTGAATGGCAGGACGATTCCATGGCTTTTCCCTTGCGCTATGTAGTTGCAATTTGAAACTAGAATGGAGTGTAGGAAAAGTAGTTTTAAAATGCAACTTGTGAAGCGACGGGCGACGGGCCCGTCGCATGGCCGGCCGGTGCCTGAGAAGGCGACCGGGTGCGACAGCGGAGAGGAACCATGGCCAGGCAGAAAAGTCTTGCGGATTCGCCGTGCCCGGTGGCGCGGGCGACCGATATCGTCGGCGATCGGTGGGCGTTGCTGATCGTGCGCGATGCGTTCGACGGCGTGCGCCGGTTCGGCGATTTCCGCACGAGCCTCGGCGTCGCGAGCAACATCCTGTCGGACCGGCTGCGGATGCTGGTGGATGCCGGCGTATTCGACGTGGTGCCCGCGTCGGATGGCAGCGCGTATCAGGAATACGTGCTGACGAAGAAGGGCGAGGGGCTGTTCCCGATCATCGTGATGCTGCGCCAGTGGGGCGAGGCGAACTTGTTTGCGCGCGGCGAGCCGCATTCGGTGCTGGTCGACCGCAAGACGGGCCGCGCGATCCGCAAGCTCGCGCTGCGGCACGGCGATGGGCGGCCGGTGAAGGCGGCGGAGACGATGGTGCGGAAGGTGGGGGACGACGAGGGCGCGGCGCGCGGATGAGCGCCCGTTCATCGGGCGGTGCAAGCGCCGCGCTGGGGCCGTCGCACGGTGTCGTCGGGCAACACGCGCGCCGATGGCGATCGATCGTTTCGCTCAATCGGCTGCGGATGCCGCCCGGCGTGCGCCCGATGTGTCGCGATGCGCATCGGCCCTGACCAACATCGCGAGTAACGCCGCCGCAACCAGCAGTCCGGCCGACACGGCGGTTTCGGCATGCAGGCCCTCGACGGTCTGCCACGCGCCGCCGCCGCCCGCGAGCGCGCCGAATGCGGCCACGCCCATCGCGCCGCCGGCCTGCCGTGCGGTGTTCAGCACGGCCGACGCGATACCGGCACGTTCCTGCTCGACCGACGCGAGCACGGCCGTCGTCATCGACGGCACGGCGAAGCCCATGCCGGCCGGAATCAGCAGGAACGGCACGAGCAGCAGCGGCAGCGGCGTCGACCCATCGACGAAATGCAGCGAGCCGTAGCCGAGCGCGGCGACGAGCGCCCCGACGAGCATCGGCACGCGCGGGCCGTGTCGCGCGACCGCGCGGCCGCTCGCGAGATTCGACAGCAGGAAGCCGCCCGTCAACGGCAGGAACGCGACGCCGGCCTGCAACGCCGATTCGCCGCGCACGCGCTGCAGATACAGCGCCAGCACGAACACGGTGCCGTAATACGTGAGGTTCACGCAGATCCCGAACAGCACGGCCGCGCTGAACGTGCGGCGGCGGAACAGCGACAGCGGCAGCATCGGCGTCGCGGTACGCGACTCGATCGCGACGAAGGCGAGCGCGGTCAGCACCGCGACCGCGAAACCGCCGGCGACGACCGGATGCGTGAAGCCGAGCGGCCGCCATTCGATCACGGCGGCGGTGAGCGCGGTGAGCATCGCGATCGCGACGAGTTGGCCGCGCAGATCGAGCGCGCTTGCGGCGCGTGCGGGCATTGCCGGAATCGCCGGTGCCGCCGCGGCGCGCCGCTCGGGCACCCATGCGAACGTGGCCGCGAGCCCGGCCGCGCACAGCGGCAGGTTCACGAAAAAGATGCCGCGCCAGCCCCACGCCGCGATCAGCAGGCCGCCGACGACCGGGCCGGCCGCGATCGAGATCGAGCCGGCCGCCGTCCACCAGCCGACGGCGCGTGCACGCACGCGCGGATCGTGCCGGCATGCGTCGTTGAGCAGCGCGAGCGAATTCGGCAGCATCGCCGCCGCGCCGACGCCCTGCAGCGCGCGGGCCGCGATCAGCATCGCGGGCGCGACGGCGGCGCCGCACGCAAGCGACGCGAGCGCGAACAGCACGAGGCCTCCGACGTACAGCCGGCGCGCGCCGAAGCGGTCGCCGAGCGCACCGGCCGACAGCATCAGCACCGCGAACGCGAGCGTGTACGCATCGACGACCCACTGCAGCCCGGCGACCGGCAGATGCAGGTCGCCGGCCAGGTGCGCGAGCGCGATGTTGACGATCGTCACGTCGAGCTGCGTGACGACGAAGCCGACGCTGACGGTCGCGACGATGCGCGTGAGCGCGGGCGAGAAGGCGGGGGAAACGGTGGTCTTGTCCATGAACCCATCGTAGGGCGCGATGGGCTGCGATGTTTCAGGCAGGCGTGAAGCGTCGATGCTGCGTGGTGCCGACGCAATCCGATCGCTTGATGAGCAGGCCTCCGAACTGTCTGTCTCGCGATCTGAAAGCGTGACGGTGGAGAAGGCTGTCCGGCCCGCGGGATCCGCTCAGTGCCGTTCGCCGCGCCAGCGCCCGGGCGCGACGCCGAAGCGCTTCGTGAATGCGTGCGTGAAGGCGCTCTGATCGGCGAAGCCGACCATGCCGGCGACGTCGACGAGCGGATGACGGCCGTCGGCGAGCAGCACCACGGCCGTGTCGAGCCGCAGCCGCTGCAGGTAGCGATGCGGCGTTTCGCCAAACGCGTCGACGAACAATTGGTGAAAGCGGCGCATCCCGTAGCCGCAGTGCGCGGCGAGATCGGCAATGCGCAGCGGCTCCGCGAGCCGCGCGCGCAGCCAGCGGTCGATTCGCGCGAAATCGAGGCCTGCGGCGGGCGCGGCCACGCCGGCCTCGCCGAGCAGCGCGTCGCACAGCCGCGCGGCCGCCTGCCACTGGAAACGATGCGTGTGCGGCGCGTCGCCGCCCGGCTCGTCGAGCTGGGCAGCGACTGCCGCGACCTGCGCGACGAGCGAGGTCAGCGCCGGGTCGATCGCCACGGCGCGCGCGCTGTCGAACAACCGCTGCGGCACCGCGAGCGACGCGGCGGGGAGATCCAGCACGAGCTGGCGATTGTCGCCGAGGCCCGCGTAATCGTGGCGCGAGCCGGCCGGAATCAGCCAGGCCGCGTGCCGGTCGATGCGCTGGCCGACGCCGTCCACCGCCATCACCATCGCGCCGTCGACGCCGAGCACGACCTGATGAAAGTCGTGCACGTCGGACGCTTCGCACGTGTCGTAACGGCGCAGCGCGATGGCGGGAGACGGGATGCGTTGCATCGGCGGGACGTCGGCCGGCGGCGTCGTCAGACGTCGAGCAGTTCGACTTCGAACACGAGCGTCGCGTTCGGCGGAATCACGCCGCCTGCGCCGCGCGGGCCGTAGCCGAGTTGCGGCGGGATCGTCAGGCGACGCACGCCGCCGACCTTCATCCCCTGCACGCCTTCGTCCCAGCCCTTGATGACCATGCCGCCGCCGAGCACGAACGCGAACGGGTCGTTGCGGTCCTTGCTCGAGTCGAATTTCTGACCGTCGGTCAGCCAGCCCGTGTAGTGAACGCTGACGGTCTTGCCGGCTTGCGCTTCCGCGCCGGTGCCTTCGGTCAGGTCTTCGATTTTGAGGCCCGATGCGGTCGTGGTGACAGTCATGACTTCTCCTGAAAAGGGGTTGGGTAAAACCGCTATTGTAGGCGAGCGCGCAGGGGGCCGCCGCACGTGGCTCAGGCCCGGCTGCACGCCCGTCGTGACCGCGGCGGAGCGCGGTGCCCGAAACGCGAATGGAACGCGCGTTTGAATTTTTCACGAGCCGAATGAATGCGGTTGCATCGCCCGCGCTGCTCGAGCGTATGAATCGGTGCTAACCGGCCCGGTCGGCGGCGCCCCGCCTACCGCCGTGAAAACCGGTGAAACGCCCGTTGGCCGGGGCTCGCCAAGCCGTCGCGAGCCGTAGTGACGACGCTCATCGGCAGCCCGCGAGCCGCCGCACGCGTTCGAATTTCCGCAGCGCCGGCCGAGATCGGAACGCCGTTTTCCGGGCGCGTTCGACAGCGTTCTGTTTGGAAGCGCGCGTCTATCGCGCGGCTTGCGCGCGCTGGCGGCCGCGGCCTATCGTTACATCTATCGATGTCACGATTCCGGCGCCGCGCGATGCGGCGCCGAGGCCCGCGCCGGCACGGCCGCAACGGATGCCGGGCCGCCGAAAACAAGGAGAACGACCAACATGAAGTCAGCCGCTTCCGCCACCGCAGCCGAGGTGATGCCGGTGCGCCGCGACCTGCGCTTCGACCTGCCGGTCGAACGCGCGAAGGACTGGCATGGGCTCGGCCCGCACGTGACCCACTTCTTCAACGCGCTGTCGCTGCTGTTTCCGGCCGGCGAACGTTTTTTCATGGATTCGGTGCGCAACTATCGCGACCGGATCGACGATCCCGTGCTGAAGCGGCAGGTGCTCGGCTTCATCGGCCAGGAAGCGATGCACACGCGCGAGCACGTCGAATACAACGAACTGATGCAGGCCAACCGGCTGCCGGCGCGCAAGCTCGACAAGCGCGTGTGGGCGGTGCTCGGCGTCATGAAGCGCGTGCTGCCGCGGTCGGTGCAACTCGCGCATACGGTCGCGGCCGAACACTACACGGCGATGCTCGCGGACTGGCTCCTGCGCGACCCGACGCGTCTCGACGGCTCGGTCGACGGCTATCGGCAGATGTGGATATGGCACGCGCTCGAGGAAACCGAGCACAAGGCCGTGTCGTACGACGTGTGGAATGCCGTGATGAAGCCGGGCGCGGGCCGCTATCTGATCCGCGTCGGCGTGTATCTGCTGACGACGCTGACGTTCTGGCCGACCGTATTCCTGATGCACGTGACGCTGTTGTGGCGCGACCGTCGCGCCGGGCATCACGTGCGCGGGATGCTGCGCATGCTCGCATTCCTGTACGGGCCGCGGCGCGGGCTCTTTCCGCGCATCGCGGGCGAATGGCTGAGCTTCCTGCGGCCGGCTTTCCACCCGTGGGACCATGACAACCGCCATCATCTCGCGCGTGTCGACGCGCTCGTCGCCGCGTACGGCGATCACGACCACGCCCCGGCCGGCCGCGGCCGTGCGAACGCGCCGACGGCGCTCGCATCGGGCCGCTGACGCTGCCGCGGGTATGCCCTATGGTGGCGTGTTGCATTCATGCATCAACGCGCGTCGTCTGACGATTGACCGGCATCAAGCGGAAACGGTTGCGCGGGCGGGTGGCCGCGGGCTTCCGCCGGTCGCGCCGCTACCCGGCGGCGGCCTGATGCCGCGTGCGCGACCGGCCGCTCGCGCCGGTGCGCCAGCACC
>NZ_JAPVQY010000089.1 GCF_027257875.1 Burkholderia sp. IMCC1007 | reverse complement strand
CTCCTTGCCCTGCGGGCGGAAAGGCACGTTCGCAAGCCCGTTATTAGCGTGAACAGGCCCTAGCCCGCCGGCCATCGTGCCGGCCGGGTTTCCCGCATGGCCGCGCGGGCGCGCGCTGCGCGCCGTCTGCGGCCTTTTCTCACATCGATTCCGTTCAATGTCCGCAACGGAAATCCGCGATCCAAAAAGTTTTTGACGGGTTTAAAAATTCGCACTGGACACAACAGATGCGTGCGGAAAGCCCGATGAAAACCGATGAAATCATCATGACAGCCAGCATGGCGAACGAAGCCGTCGGCGTGCCCGACCGGCCGCCGATGGCCGCCATGCGCGATGAGCCGGTGCCGTTGGGTGTGCTGGCCGGCTGCCGTCGCTGCTGATCGCCGCACGTTGCGCCCGATACCCGCTTTCTTGCACCACATGATCCGGATGAGGAGTCGCTCGATCCCTCTCCGCCGGCACCGCGCGACCGCATGAGCGGTCGCGCCGCAGACCGCCTCCCGGCCTTGTGCCGCGCCGGCCGACGGTCGCCTGACAGTCGACATTCGCTTACCTTTTCAACACGGACCATCATGAAACGGGATTCATTCAGTACACCTGAGGCAGTGCGTCGCGACGCGACGACGGACCTGATCAAGCCGAACGACGCGTTCGTACGCATCGAAAACGTCGTGAAGAAATTCGGCGACAGCACCGCCGTCGACAACGTAAATCTCACGATCGCGAAGAACGAACTGTTCGCGCTGCTCGGCAGCTCCGGCTGCGGCAAGTCGACACTGCTGCGCATGCTCGCCGGGCTCGAGACGGCCACCTCTGGCAAGATCTTCGTCGACGGCGAAGACCTCGCGTCGCTGCCGCCGTATCGCCGCCCGGTGAACATGATGTTCCAGTCGTACGCGCTGTTCCCGCACATGTCGGTCGAGTCGAACGTCGCGTTCGGGCTGAAGCAGGAAGGCACGCCGAAGAACGAGATCAAGGAGCGCGTGGCCGATGCGCTCGCGCTCGTGCAGATGAGCAAGTACGCGAAGCGCAAGCCGCATCAGCTGTCCGGCGGCCAGCAGCAGCGCGTCGCGCTCGCGCGTTCGCTCGTCAAGCGCCCGAAGCTGCTGCTGCTCGACGAGCCGATGTCCGCGCTCGACAAGAAGATCCGCCAGAAGACCCAGCTCGAACTGGTGAACATCATCGAGAAGGTCGACGTGACCTGCGTGATGGTCACGCACGACCAGGAAGAAGCGATGACGATGGCGAGCCGCCTCGCGGTGATGAGCGAAGGCAAGATTGTGCAGATCGGCACACCCGGCGAAGTGTACGAATACCCGAACAGCCGCTTCTCGGCCGAGTTCATCGGCTCGACGAACCTGTTCGAAGGGCGCGTGGTCGAGGACGAGCCCGATCACATCTTCGTCGAGAGCGACGATCTCGAAGCGCGCATGTACGTGAGCCACGGCGTCACCGGCCCGCTCGGGATGCCGGTCGGCATCTCGGTGCGCCCGGAGCGCGTGCAGGTGTCGCGCGAGAAACCCGGCTCGCATCACAACTGGGCGCGCGGCGTCGTGACCGACATCGCGTACATGGGCAGCTACTCGCTGTATCACGTGCGCTTGCCGAGCGGCAAGACGGTGGTGTCGAACCTGTCGAGCTCGCACCTGCTGCACGACGGTGCGCCGTCGTGGAACGACGACGTGTTCGTGTCGTGGTCGCCGGCGAGCGGCGTCGTGCTGACGGCGTGAGGACGACACGATGAGAACTTCCGCTTCCACTCCGTCCGCGCCGGTTCCGACCGGCGCCACCGCCGCGACACCGGCTTCCAGACGCCGCAGCCGCTTCGCCGCGCTGTCGCGCTTGCTGCCGTCGGGCCGCAGCGTCGCGATCGGCGTGCCGTTCCTGTGGCTCACGGTCTTCTTCGCGCTGCCGTTCGTGCTGGTGTTCAAGATCAGCTTCGCCGACCAGGTGATGGGAATCCCGCCGTACACGTCGCTCGTCGCGATGAAGGACGGCGTCGTGCACTTCGCGCTGCAGCTCGGCCACTACGCGTTCCTGCTGCAGGACGACCTGTATATCGCGACCTACCTCAGCTCGCTGAAGATGGCCGCCGTGTCGACGCTGCTGTGCCTGCTGATCGGCTACCCGATAGCGTACTACATCGCGCGCGCGGAACCGGGCCGGCGCAACGTGCTGATGATGGCCGTGATGCTGCCGTTCTGGACGTCGTTCCTGATCCGCGTATACGCATGGATCGGGATCCTGAAGGATGACGGGCTGCTGAACCACGCGCTGATCGCGCTCGGCATCATCCACACGCCGCTGCGCCTCTATCACAGCGATGCCGGCGTCTATATCGGCATGGTCTATTCGTACCTGCCGTTCATGGTGATGCCGCTCTATGCACACCTCGTGAAGATGGACCTCACGCTGCTCGAAGCCGCGTACGACCTGGGCGCCAAGCCGTGGGTCGCGTTCACGCGCATCACGCTGCCGCTGTCGAAGAACGGGATCATCGCCGGCAGCCTGCTGGTGTTCATCCCGGCGGTCGGCGAATACGTGATTCCCGAGCTGCTCGGCGGCGCCGACACGCTGATGATCGGCCGCGTGATGTGGGATGAATTCTTCAACAACATGGACTGGCCGATGGCGTCCGCGGTGACGGTCGCGATGGTAATGCTGCTGCTGGTGCCGATGGCGCTGTTCCAGTACTACCAGGTCAAGGAACTGGAGGAAGCGAAATGATCAAGCCGAGCAAACCGCTGTCGACGGGCGTTCTCGCCTTCGGCTTTCTGTTCCTGTACATCCCGATCATCAGTCTCGTCGTGTACTCGTTCAACGAATCGAAGCTGGTGACGGTGTGGTCGGGCTTCTCGCTGAAGTGGTACGCGGCGCTGCTGGACGACGACGAGCTGCTGACCGCCGCGTGGCTGTCGCTGAAGATCGGTCTGCTGACGGCCACCGCGTCGGTCGTGATCGGCACGTGGGCCGGCTTCGTGCTCGCGCGCTTCGGCCGCTTCAAGGGCTTCACGCTGTACACGGGGATGATCAACGCGCCGCTGGTGATTCCGGAGGTGATCCAGGGGATCTCGCTGCTGCTGCTGTTCGTTGCGCTGGAGCAGATGTTCGGCTGGCCGAAGGGCCGCGGGATGGTGACGATCTGGATCGGTCACGTGATGCTGTGCGTGTCGTATGTCGCGATCATCGTGCAGTCGCGCGTCAAAGAGATGAACAAGTCGCTCGAAGAGGCTGCGCTCGATCTGGGTGCGACGCCGTTGAAGGTGTTCTTCGTGGTGACGCTGCCGCTGATCTCGCAGGCGCTGCTGTCGGGGTGGCTGCTGTCGTTCACGCTGTCGATCGACGATCTGGTGCTGTCGGCGTTTCTGTCCGGGCCGGGCTCGACGACGCTGCCGCTGGTGGTGTTCTCGCGCGTGCGGCTCGGGCTGAACCCGGAGATGAATGCGTTGGCAACACTGTTCATCACGGCCGTGACGATCGGCGTGATCGTCGTGAACCAGGCGATGATCGCGCGCGAGCGGCGTCGCGTGGACGACATGAAGGCGGCGTTCGCGGCGGCCTGAATCCCCTCTTTCCGATCCATCGATAACAAGACCGGCGCGCCGCGCGCTGCGGCGCGCCACCGAATCGCACATTGACACACGCACGACAAGGAGAATCCGCAATGAAGAAGAAACTGATCTGCCTGCTGGTGGCCGGCGCGTTGCCGGGCATCGCGCTGGCCGACTCGACATCCGCCGAAATCAAGGCGCTGCAGGCGCAGGTCGCGGCGCTGCAGAAGCAGATGAAGGCGATGCAGGCGCAACTCGCCGCGAAGCCGGGCGGCGCGCCGCTCGCGCAGGCCGGCACGGGCGCCGCTGCGAAGCCGGTCGTCGTGGCCGCCGATCCGGCGTCGCCGGACTACGGCAAGGCGCAGGCCACGCTGACCAACGACGAAGTCAGCGACATGAAGCAGCAGATCGCGAACCAGCAGCTGAAAGTCGATTCGCTGACCGACGCGGCCAACACCGGGCCGCTCGCGGGCCTGTCCGTGACGGGCTACATCGACCCGACCTACATCTACAACCGCGCGGCCGGCACGTCGTCGTTCCTGTTCGCGAACCACGAGAACGCGTACAACTATTTCAACAGCACGTTCGGCGATCTCTACCTCGACATCAAGAAGACCTTCGGCGTCGGCCCGATGGCGCCGTCGGCCGAGATCACGCTGATGCCGAACCGCGGCAACGGCATCACGCTGCTGCAGAACTCGCGCGGCTCGATCACCGACAACCTGCTGAACACCGCGGTCATCAACGTGCCGATCACCGCCGAGACGACGCTCGTCGCCGGCCTGATCCCGAGCTTCGGCGGCTACGAGGTGCAGCAGTCGAACCAGATGCTCACGCTCACGCACAACCTGCTGTACGACTTCTCCGATCCGGGCAGCTACGTCGGTGCGGGCGCGAACTACACGAAGGGCGCATGGGCGTGGAAGTTCTTCGTCGGCAACGAGCAGTACCGCACGTACGGCTCGGTCACGCAGACGGGCACGAACGCGCTCGGCGATCCGATCACGACCAGCAACAAGGTGCCGACCTTCACCGCGCGCGCCGACTACACGTGGTCCAGCGCGCTCGACCTCGGCGCGTCGTTCAACATCGGCCGGCAGACGCTGTCGAGCGCGATCGACGCCGACGGCAACGTGCACTACGGCCCGGGCGGCGCCGCGCCGAACGCATACGGCACGTTCTTCTTCGCGGAAGCCGACGCGACGTATACGCTCGCCGACGTTCAGTACAACGCAGAGCTCGACTACGGCCAGCAGCAGCACGCGGCGTACAACGGCGGCCTCGCGCAGTGGTACGGCCTGTCGCTGCTCGCGCACCGCAAGTTCAACGCGCCGGTGGTCGGCCGCATGGGCGTGACGCTGCGCTACGATGCGCTGGTCAACCGCAAGAACGGCGGCGGCGGCGGCGGCATCGCGCTGAACGGCAACGGGATGGATCCGTACAACGGCTTCGGCGTCGACGCGGACTGCCTCGCGACGTCGAAGGCGAACGGCGGCCTGGGCTTCGACTGCAAGGGTGCGATCCGTCAGGACGTCGCGCTCGACCTGCTGTTCTATCCGACCCAGCAGATCACGGTGAAGGTCGAATACCGGCACGACTGGGCGAACAACAAGGTGTTCCTGCGCAACGACGGTTCGTACGGCAAGTCCAACGACCTGCTCGCGACGCAGTTCATCTATTCGTTCTGATGCTGGCCGCGCGGGACGCCGTGCCACACGCACGGCCTCCCGCGCCGTTTCATCCGGCCGGATGGCGGTGCATCGCGCACCGGCGCCGGCCGTCTTCGACGGAGTCGGTTTGATGACGCAGTCTTTCACCCGCCGCGCCGACGCGCTCGTGCGCGACTCGTACTACGAAGCAACCGCCACGCGTCCGCTGGCTGACGACCCTGCGGCCGGCGCTCCGGTGCTCGACGATACGATCGACGTCGATGTGTGCGTGATCGGCGCGGGCTTCGCGGGCCTGTCCACGGCGCTCGAATGCCGCGCGCGCGGGCTGTCGGTCGCCGTGATCGACGCGCACCGGCCCGGCTGGGGCGCATCGGGCCGCAACGGCGGCCAGGCGATCACGGGCTTCGCGAAGGACGAGGTGATCGAGCAACAGCTCGGCGCGAACGGCGCGCGCGCCGCATGGTCGCTGTCGCTCGACGGCGTCGCGCTGATCGCCGAGCGCATCGCGCGCTACGGCATCGACTGCGACTTCACGCGCGGCTACCTGACGGTGGCCACCAAGCCGCGCCGTATCGACGATCTGCGCACCTGGATGGACGCGGCGACTTCGCGCTGGGGCCATCCGTCGCTGTCGTGGCTCGACACCGCCGAAATCCGCGCGCGCATCGCATCGACGCGCTATCTGGCGGGCGTCTACGACCCGCTGTCGGGCCACCTGCATCCGCTCAAGTATTGCCTCGGCCTCGCCGATGCCGCGCGCCGCGAAGGCGTCGCGCTCCATGCTCACACGCCCGCGCTCGACATCGTACGCGGCACGCGCCCCATCGTGCGTACGCCGTCCGGCGAAGTGCGCTGCCGCTTCGTCGTATCGTGCTGCAACGCAGGCCCGGGCGGCGTGCTGCCTGCCGCGACCGCCGCGCGCATCGCGCCGATCGCGTCGTACATCATCGCGACCGAACCGCTCGGCCGCGCACGCGCCGACGCGCTGATCGCGCAGCGCGAAGCGGTGTGCGACAACAACTTCTTTCTCGACTACTTCCGGCTGTCGGCCGATCACCGGATGCTGTTCGGCGGCCGCGCGAATTCCGCCGGCGCGTCGCCCGACACGCTCGCGGAAACGATCCGGCAGCGCATGGTTGGCGTGTTCCCGCAACTCCGCGACGTGCGCGTCGACCACGCATGGGGCGGCTTCGTCGACGTCACGCGCAATCGCGCACCGGACTTCGGTGCGCTCGACGCCAACTTCTTCTACGTCCAGGGCTTCAGCGGGCACGGCGTCGCGCTGACCGGCATCGCCGGCCGCACGATCGCCGCCGCGATCGCGGGCGACACGCACGCGTTCGACCTGTTCGCGCGGCTGCGCCACCGGCGCTTTCCCGGCGGCGACGCATGGCGGCAGCCCGCGCTCGAACTCGGGATGCTGTATCACCGCGTGCGCGAGCTGTTCTGAGCCATCTTTCTCCGTTTTCCTGATCATGCAGACATTCGCCAACCAGCCGCACGTCGCGTCGTACTACGCGGCGACCGTCAACGATACGACCCGCCATGCGCCGCTCGCCGGCGCGACCGATGCCGACGTGTGCGTGATCGGTGCGGGCCTCACGGGCCTGTCGGCCGCGCTCAATCTCGCCGAGCGCGGCCATTCGGTGACCGTGCTCGAGGCGTCGCGCGTCGGATGGGCAGCGAGCGGCCGCAACGGCGGCCAGCTGATCGGCGGCTTCGCGTGCGACATCGACACGTTCGCGCAATTCATGCCGGAAGGCGACGTGAAGCGGATCTGGGACATGGGGCTCGAAACGCTGTCGCTGGTGAAGTCGCGCATCGCGCGGCACGACATCGACTGCGCACTCGTCCCCGGCTACCTGACCGCGGCGAATACCGAGCGCGACGCCGACGCGCTCAAGCGCTGGCGCGACGAGGCCGCAAAGCGCTTCGGCTACGACCGGTTCCACTTCGTCGAAGCCGACGAACTCGGCGACTACGTGCAGTCGGCCCGCTATTGCGGCGGCCTGTATGACCCCGACAGCGGCCACCTGCATCCGCTGAACTACACGCTCGGCCTCGCGCGTGCGGCCGCCGACGCGGGCGTGCGCATCCACGAGGACAGCTGCGTGACGCGCGTGCGGGACGTGTCAGGCGGCCACGTCGTCGAGACGAGCGGCGGCAACGTGCGTGCGCGCTTCGTCGTGCTCGCGTGCAACACCTACGTCGGCACGCTCGCGCCCGCGCTGTCGAAGAAGATCATGCCGGTCGGCACCTACGTGATCGCGACGGAACCGCTCGGCGAAGCGCGCGCCGCCGCACTGATGCCCGCGCGCGCGGCGATCTGCGACAGCCGCTTCGTGCTGGATTATTTCCGGCCGGCGCCCGACACGCGGCTCGTGTGGGGCGGCAAGGTCAGCTATTCGACGCGCGCGCCGCGCGATCTCGCGGCGGCGATGCGCGCGGACATGCTGAAGACGTTCCCGCAGCTCGCGGACGTAAAGGTCGATTACGCGTGGGGCGGCTTCGTCGACATCACGATGAACCGCGCGCCGCACTTCGGGCGCGTCGCACCGACGATGTATTTCGCGCAGGGCTTCTCGGGGCACGGCGTGAACACGACCGCACTCGCGGGCAAGCTGATCGCCGAGGCGATCGACGGGCAGGCGAGCCGCTTCGACCTGTTCGGCAGGATCCGGCATCGCGATTTTCCGGGCGGCGCGGCGCTGCGCACGCCGGCGCTCGTGCTCGCGATGAGCTGGTATCGGCTGCTCGACGCGTTCGGCGTGCATTGAGCCCGCGCCGCGCGCCGAGTGCCGGTGCCAGCCATGCCGATCAGTCGGTCCCGTACTTCGGCGAGCGCGGCCCGTACAGCAGCCCGGTCGGCGGCCCCGCGGACAACAGCCTGCTGCTGGTCAACCCGGCCACATCGTGCGCTTCGTCGGTCAGCGAATGCGCGACCTGCTTGACGGCCGCCTGCACCAGCATCCCGACGACACCGAACGCATTGACGCTCATGTTGTTGCCGACCTCCTTGCCGGTCGCACGGCCCTCGCCCTGCCACAGCACGTCGCCGCTCCTCAGGTCGACGAGCTTCGCCGATGCCGCGACCACCGTCGTGCTGTCCACCACCTGGTAGACGGAGCCGTATTGCGTGACCTTCGAATAGAGCGCGGCGTCCGCGCCGAAGATCTCGCGCAGCTTCGCCGGCGACGTGTTCTGGATCTCGGCCGCGTTCGCGAGGCCGTTCTGCTTGAAGGTCTCGTCCATCACCGCGACCGGCACCACGTAGTAGCCCGACTCGGCGAGCGGCTGCGTCATCTGCGACAACACCCCGTAGGTCGCACCGACATCGGTGGTGTCGTTGACCGGCGGCAGCACGAGGATCGAGCGCGGCTGGCTCTTCTTGAAGGCCGTGTAGTCGGGACGCTTGACGGGCTGCGCGCATGCGCTCAGCAATGCGACGAGCGACAGCACGGACAGCAGCTTGAATGAAAGTGTCTTGATCATGGCACGCACGTCACTGTTGGGCGGGAGTCGGATCGGCCTGCGTCCGGCCGGTGATCGTCTGGCCGGCGGCCGACGGGTTCGCAGCCTTCGCGGCCTTTGTATTGCCGGCTTTGTTCTTCATCAGGAAATCCATGTACGACGCGGACTCCGGGAAGAGCGCCTTCTCGGCCTCGAACGCCTGTCGCGCCTGCTGCTCGTTGCCGACGCTCGCATAGAGCATCCCGAGATGCGCGTGGAAGCCGGGCGGCGGCTTGTTGCCCTTCGCGCGGATCTCCTGCAGCGCCTTCTCGAGCGCGTCGATCTGCTGTTGCGGCGAGGTCTGCCCCTTGAAGTATTCGTACACCTGCGGCTGATAGCCGTTCCACTGATAGAGCGGCGGCGTGGTCGGCGCCGCGCAGCCCGCGAGCAGCATGGCGGCCGCCGTCGCCGGCAGCCAGATTCCCCGTTTCATGGTCGTGTCTCTTCTGGTTGGTGAATGATTCGTCGAATGCGTGTCGCGCACGGCGCTTATTGCGGCACCTTCAGCGTACCGGCATCGACCTGGTCGACGAGATGGTTGACGGCCTCCTGGATCGCGAGATCCAGCACCTTGCCGTTGAGCGTCGAGTCGTAGCCGGCGGTGCCGCCGAAGCCGATCACCTCGCGGTTCGACAGGCTGAATTCGCCCGCGCCCTGGCTCGACGCGACGACTTCCGACGTCGTCGTGTCGACGATGTTCAGGCTGACCTTCGCGTAGGCGACCTGCGTCTTGCCGCGGCCGAGAATGCCGAACAGCTGGTGATCGCCGACGTCCTTGCGACCGAACTCGGTCACGTCGCCGGTCACGACGTAGTTCGCGCCCTTCACGGCCTGCGCCTTCTTCATGAATCCGGCTTCCTGCTTGATCTCGTCGAGATTCTCGCGATCGAGCACGTTGAAGCGGCGGCTCTGCTGCAGGCGCGTGACGAGGATCGTCTTCGCCTGCCCGCCGAGACGGTCGATGCCGTCCGAGAAGATGCCGCGCATGTAGCTCGAGCGATTGTCGAACTTGCCGACCGCGATCGCGACGGGCTTGCCGGCATACGGCTTCTGCGCACTGCTCACGGCCGGCACGTCGAGCGTGCGCGACGATTCGGTCGCGCAGCCGGACAGTGCCGCGACGAGCGCTGCCGCCACGAGCACGGTGCGTCGTGTCTGAATGTTCACTGCTGGTCTCCTTGCGTGAAAAAATGCCCGAAACGGGTGCCGGCTCACCGGCGAACCGGCGGTCGATCCAGCGATCGAAACGGCTGGCGCGCGAATACGCGCGCGTGCGCGCTCATCGCCGGGATGGCGATAGCGACAGCGGGATTCGGACGGAAAGTGCGCGCAACCGACGTGTTGCGGCAAGGCGCTGACGAGCGGCACGGCGGGCGATGGCCCCGCGTGCGTCGATCAGCCCATTATTGTGATGACTGCGCTGTTGATCGCGCATGATCGGCCCCGGATATGATTTTTGCCGATCATACCAAGCCTGATTATTGAGACGGGATTTCTTGAGAAGAATTGACGATTTTTACGAATGTCCGTAAATCGGTGAAACGCGACGCGCAAACGAATCATCTGCAAGAGCGCGCGCCGGCCATACGTGCCGGCGCGCCCGCTCTACGCTAGTCGGCCACCTTCTGCCGCATCGTCACGAACTCCTCGGCCGCGGTCGGGTGAATGCCGATCGTGTCGTCGAACTGCGCCTTCGTCGCACCGGCACGAATTGCGATCGCGATGCCCTGGATGATCTCGCCCGCATCGCGGCCGACCATGTGCGCACCGATCACGCGTTGGCTGTCGCGCGCGACGACGAGCTTCATCAGCGTGCGCTCGTCGCGGCCCGACAGCGTGTGGCGCAGCGCCTTGAACGACGTGCGATAGATGTCGAGCTCGCTGTGTACGCGACGCGCATCGGCTTCGGTCAGGCCGACCGTCGCGACCTCGGGCTGGCTGAACACGGCCGACGGCACGTAATCGTGGTCGACCGCGACCCGCGAGCCGCCGAACAGCGTCCGCGCAAGCAGCGCGCCGTCGCGCGTCGCCACCGGCGTGAGCTGCGGCCGCGACGTGACGTCGCCGATCGCGTGGATCGACGGCACCGACGTCGCCGAATACGCATCGACCGCGATCGCGCCGCGTGCATCGAGCAGCACGCCCGCGCGTTCGAGCCCGATCCCGTCGACGTTCGGCACGCGGCCGGTCGCATAGAGCACCGCATCGTACGGCCCGTGCTGCGCATCGCCGACGCGCACCGACAGCGTGCCGTCGTCCGCGCGTGCGATCGATTCGACCACCGCGCGCGCATGGATCGCGACACCCTGCTTCGTCATTTCGTCGGTCAGGAAGTGACGCACGTCGTCGTCGAAGCCGCGCAGGATCTTTTCACCGCGATAGAACAGGTCGACATGGCTGCCGAAGCCGTTGAAGATGCCCGCGAACTCGACCGCGATATAGCCGCCGCCGACCACCGCGATGCGCGCGGGCAGCTTCGCGAGCGACAGCGCCTCGCGCGACGTGATCACGTGCTCGATGCCGGGCCGCGGCGGCAGCGACGGGCGCGAGCCGGTCGCGATCGCGATGTGGCGTGCGCGGATCGTACGATCGCCGACGGCGACCGTATGCGCGTCGACGAGCGTCGCGCGCCCCGCGTGCATCTCGACGCCGGATTGCCGCAGCAGGTTGATGTAGATGTCGCTGAGCCGGTTGATCTCGCGATCCTTCGCGGCGATCAGCGCGGGCCAGTCGAGCGTGCCGGCGCCGAAGCTCCAGCCGAAGCCCTTCGCGTCGTCGAGCTCATGCGGATAATGCGACGCGTAGACGAGCAGCTTCTTCGGAATGCAGCCGCGCAGCACGCAGGTGCCGCCGATCTGCTCTTCTTCCGCGATGCCGACGCGCGCGCCGTATGACGCCGACATCCGGGCGAGCCTCACGCCGCCGGAGCCGGCCCCGATGACGAACAGGTCGTAGTCGAAATCCATTGCAAGCCCTCATCGCAGTTCGGATGACGGCACGATAGCAAGATTCCGGAATTCGTGCGGAACGTGGCGCGGCACGGCGCCCCTTCCATAAAAAACGGCGAGAGACGTCGCCTCTCGCCGGTCAAACCAGCCGCCGGGTGTGCCATGCGTCACCGATCGACCACATGCCCGGCCTGCCGGCCGCGCGGCACCGGTCCGCCCGGCGCGACACGCGCACCCGCGGCGGATCCAGCCGCCATGCTCATGCCTGCGACGTGTCGCTGCCGTCCGTCGCCTGCGTGTCGTCCGCAGCCTGCTCTTCGTCCTTCTTCTTCTCGACCAGGCCTTCGAGTGCTTCGGCGCCCTTGAAGCCGGCCACCGCTGCCGCCGCCTTGGTCAGCAGGCCCGCATCCGGATCCAGCTTTTCCACGCCTTCGACGGCCGCCACTGCGCCCGCGATTTCACCCACGGTGTTCAGGATACCCATCGTCATCCCCTTTCAAGAAAATCGTGAGCGCATCGTCCCACGAAAAAAACCGGCAGACCGTGTTTGTCATCACCGGATACACAAGTTACGCACCAGGCCGGCCGCACGCGGCGGACCTTGCACGCAGCGTAGCGGAAACCCTTCGCGCGCACTGTCAAAGTATGTTCTGCAATGCCGACGAATGCCTTACGGGCAGGACTTTCCCGATGCAGCGATCGCTGAATAATCGTCCACGCGCATGAACCTCGCGGCCGAAAAAAAGAGGCTCCCGCAGGAGCCTCTTCGAGGTGCGCCGGGCCGACGCCCGCGCGGGGAATGCCGACGTTCGTCAGAAGATATTGCGCAGGCCGATCGCGATGCCGGTCTGGTTGCTGCGACCCGGCAGTTCGACGTTCGCCGCGCCGTTCGTCTTGTTGAAGTCGACGGTGCCGTAGACTTCCGTGCGCTTGCTCAGCGCGTATTCGGCGATGCCGACGATCGCGTAGCGGTTGCCGCTCGCGAGCGTGCCGTTCGTGGTCATCGCATTGCGCATGTGGTCGTAGTAGAACGCGCCCGTCAGCGTCAGCGGCGTGCTGACCTGCCAGCTCACGCCCGCGAACGGACCGTCGTCGATCCGCCCCGTGCCCTTCGCGACCGGAATCGACTGCTGCGCGAGCAGGCTGTCGACGAAACCGGTGTCGTCCTTCGAGCGCAGGTAGCCCGCGTAGACCTTCGCCTTGCTGAACGCGTACACGACGTTCGCGTGGTAGATCGTCTGCTTGCGTGCGGAGTTGTCGCTGTTCTGCTGCGCGCCGGCCGCGATGCTGAGCGGGCCCGCCACGTACGACACCGATACGCCCCACGCATTGCCCTTGCCGAGCGAGCCCGGGATCTGGCCCGAGAAGCCGCCCGCGCCGGTCGATTCGTAGTTGGTGCCCGTCGAGTACATCGCCTTCGCGGTCAGGCCCGCGAACTTGCCGGTGTACTTGATCTGGTTGTCCGCATACAGACCGCCGCCCAGCGCGACCGGCAGCCATGCGTTTTCGAGGTAGTTACCGACCGTCAGAGGATCGTAGGTGTCCGACAGCAGGTCGAACAGCGGGGTCTTCTGGCGACCGAGGGTCACCGTGCCGTACGGGCTCTGCAGGCCGACGTACGCTGCGCGGTTGAACAGGCGGCCGCTGTCGGCGAATGCGCCGTTCTGCAGGTTCACGCCGCTTTCGAGGTTGAACACGGCTTTCAGGCCGCCGCCGAGGTCTTCCGTGCCGTAGATGCCGAAGCGGCTGTTCGTGATCGCGCCGTTGGTCATCGACAGCAGGCCGTCGTTCTTCGCGTTGGCGTTGGTCAGGTAACGGATGCTGGCGTCGGCGACGCCCCACAGCGTGACCGAGCTTTGTGCGGCTGCGTACTGGCTGGCGAAGGCCAGGGCCGCGCCCCCTGCGATGGCTGCGAGTCGAGTGGTCTGCTTCATGAGCTTGCCTTTTTTTTAGGTGTCTCCATTCATGGCCGGCCGCGTGCGCAGCCGGGTGGCGATCGCTCACGCTCATGGCGCGCGCGATGTGGGCTGAATCATAAGACGAGTACGGACGCTGAAAGAAATTGAAACGCCCGGCAACGCGCGATTGTCGCCCTGGAACAACGGTTCCCGCGCCGCATAGGCGTCTCCGGCGAGTGAAGCGACGCGCGGAAGTCTCGAAATGTGGGGCTGCGTTGTAAGGATCGAGCGCAGACCGGTGATGAAAGCGGCGCGGTTGTGATCCGATGCGGAGCGATCGGGAGATGATCGGCGCCGCGCCCGATCGCGCGGTATCGGGCGCGGCACGTTGAGGAGCGCAGCGTGTGGAAGAAGCAGCGAAGCCGCGAAGCCGCGAAGCCGCGAAGCCGCGAAGCCGGGAAGCCGGGAAGCCGGGAAGCCGGGAAGCAGTATGACGCGCATCCGCGAATCGCGCGCCCGCGAATCCGTCGTGCGGCGCACCGATGTGCCGGCCGCGCATGGCGGCCCGACCACACGTCGTCAGACTGCTTGCGGCGTCCCGCCGTCGGCGTTGCCGTCACTGCCTTTATCGATGCTGCCGTCCCCGTTGCGACCGGTGCCGCCCTCGCCGCTACTGCTGCTGCCGTCATCGCCCGCGCGCCGCCGCGCACGCCGCACGATTTCCACGAACGCGCCGACGAGCAGCAACACGGCGCCCCACAGCGCGATGTCCGGCACGAGCCGCGTCACGAGGCCGCCGGCCACCGCCCCGGCCAGGAAGCAGAAGCTGATCGTCGCGAGCAGCGCCGAGTCGTGCAGCGCGCCCGCGTCGTAGCGCGGGATCAGTCCGACGAACAGCTTCTGCGCGGCGCGCCGCAGGTTGCCGGTCGTCATCACCGACGTGTACGACAGTTCTTCGAGATGCGTGAACGACAGCGTCTGCAGCGTCGCGACGAACGAGATGCCCGGAATCAGCCACGCGCTCGACGCGCCGACGAGCCCGCTCGCGGCGAAGCCGAGAAACGCGATCTCGACGATCAGGCTCGCGAACGCCGTGTGCCGCATCCAGCGGCGCTGCGCGGCAAGACCGAGCAGGTGCGCGACGAAGACCGCGAGCACGAAGCCGCCGAGCGGCGGCACATGATGAAGTGCGGCCGCCCATTCGCCGGCCGACAGGTTGATGCCGAGCAGCGCGACGTTGCCGGTCATCGTGTTCGCAAACACGTGGCCGTGGCTGACGTACGTGTATGCGTCGAGATAGCCGCCGGACAGCGTCAGCAGCGCCGCGACAGTGAGGTTGCGGCTCGCGCCGTCGAGATCCATCGATTCTCCCGTGTAGCGCACCACCGGCCGGATGCGGCGGGCGGCGCGTCATTCATCGATTCCGTCATTGATACCGGCCGGCGCGGCCACTCGGCAGGCCCGCGCGCCGCGCCAATATAATGCTGGGCGTCGGGCGCGCATCTGTCGCACACGGCCGGCGTCGCCGGACCGGAAGACCGGCCGAGTATACCGGCGGGCCGCGAGCACACTCTGCCGCGCCGTCTCAACCAACCGTCGAATGACATGACACCCGCGAAGTTCTTCCTGCGCTTCACCGTGATCCCGTTCTTCGCGATCGTGCTGGTGGCCATCTGGGCGTTCAACCGCGAATCGGGTGAGATCGATGCGCGCCAGTATGCGGCGCTGGTGGCGGCGTATCCGTCATTCACGCCGAAGCTCAAGCACGAGGTGGCGCGCGCATTGCGCGGCAGCGACAGGCTTCGCAAGGCCGACTACGACGCGATCATGCGCGATGCGCTCGAAGCCGGTTACGTGGTGGACTGGCCGACGCCGACGGACGACGTCAGCGCGGAGCGCGGCCGGCTGCTCGGCCTCGTGAACAGCGACCAGCCTGCGTCGCCGTAGTGGCGGTAGAGGGCGGGACGTCCCTAGTGGCCGGAGCGTCAGGGGTAGCCGGTGTAGCGGGTGTAACCGGAAGAGCCAGAATAGCCAGAATAGCCGGAGCGGCCGCAGTGCCCGCACTGCCCATAGCACACGCCACCGCCCGCCCCGCCGCTCACTGGCCGATGCCCGTGAGCCCGATCAGCGCGCCGCCCGCGAGTAGCCACAGCGGGTGAATGCGCGTGCGCCACGCGAGCACCGCGCACACGGCGGTGATGCCCCACTGGATCGCCGTGCGGTTCGACGCTTCCGAGATCAGCACCGCGCTGGCCGCGACGAGCCCGGCCGTGACCGGCATCAACCCCTGCTGCACGTAGCGGCGCCACGGCCGGTCGCGAAAGCGCTCCCACGCATGCAGCGCGAGCACCGTGACGAGCGACGACGGCCCGAACTTCGCGATCGACGCGACGAGCAGCCCCGGCCAGCCGGCCACATGCCAGCCGACCAGCGACACGATCATCATGTTCGGCCCCGGCGCCGCCTGCGCGAGCGCGAACAGCGCGGTGAATTCGTGCGCGCTCATCCAGTGATGCACGTCGACCACCTGCCGCTGCATCTCCGGCAGGATCGTGTTGCCGCCGCCGAACGCGAGCAGCGACAGCTGGCTGAAGATCGTCGCGATGGCGATCAGCGTGTCGTTCACGAGCGGCCTCCGTCGCGTGCGGCGGCGCGCTGCGGCGCCGGCGTGTCGCGGCGTCGCGATGCGAGCCAGATACTCACGGGCGTCAGCACCAGCATCGTGGTCAGCAGCGGAATCCGCAGCACCGCGATCGCGACGAACGACAGCGCCGCGATGCCGGCCGCCGCACGCGCGTGGCGCAGCGGCTTGACGACCTTCACGGCCATCGCGACGAGCAGGCCCGCGGCCGCGGCGGCCAGCCCGCCGAACAGATGCTGCACGCGCGGATCGCCCTGCGTCTTCGCGTACAGCACGCCGAGCGAGACGACGACGAGCGTCGGCCCCACGATCAGCCCGAAAATACTGGCGAACGCGCCCGCAACGCCGCGAAAGCGCATGCCGACGGCCACCGACAGGTTGATCACGTTGCCGCCCGGCAGGAACTGGCACAAGCCGAGCAGATCGGTGAATTCGTCCGCGGAAAGCCACTTGCGCTGCTCGACGATCGTGCGCCGCGCAAACGGCAGCGCGCCGCCGAACGACATCAGGCCGAGCGACAGGAAACCGGTAAACAGCTCGGCTACGCCGACCTGGCGCGGCGACACGGCAGGCGGGGGAGAAACGGATTGCATGGGCATCCTCATCAAACGGTGACCCGAGGTTACCGCCCTTCAGGAAGCCGGCAAAACGATTTTATCGGCACGCCCTTGTGATCTAGAATCACAAGCATGGCACGCGATCTCCCGCCCTTTTCCGCGCTTCGGGCCTTTGAAGCAGCGGCACGACACGAAAGCTTCAGCGCTGCCGGCGACGAGCTGCATGTGACTCACGGTGCCATCAGCCGGCAGATCGCGGGGTTCGAGGCATGGCTCGGCAAGCCGGTGTTCCACCGCTACGGCAAGCGCGTGAAGCTCACCGACGAGGGCCGCCGCTATCTCGACACCGTACGCGCCGCGTTCGACAGCATCGCGCTCGCCACCGAGCAGCTGCGCAATACGGGCGCGGCGCGCGTGCTGCGCATCAACGCGCTGCCGACCTTCGCGATGAAATGGCTGCTGCCGCGGCTGTCGCGGTTCCAGCGCGACGTGCCGAACGTCGAGCTGAAGCTGTCCACGTCGAACGCGCCACTCGACACGCTGAACGGCTTCGACGTCGCGATCCGCCGCGGCCCCGGCCACTGGCCGAACTGCACGAGCGGCCACTTCCTCGACGAAAGCGTGATTCCGGTGTGCAGTCCGGCGCTGCTCAAGCGCGCGCCGATCACCCGCGCGGACGATCTCGCGCGGCACGTGCTGCTGCATTCGGATACGCGGCCGGAAGGCTGGCGCGACTGGTTCGCGGCGGCCGGCGTGACGATGAAGGGGCGCAAGCGGCAGTCGTTCGATCACTTCTACCTGGCGCTGCAGGCGGCCGTCGACGGGCTGGGCGTCGCGCTCGGCCCGCTGCCGCTGATCGACGACGAGCTCGCAAGCGGGCGCCTGGTGATGCCGCTCGACGGCCCGCGCATCGCGACGCGCAGCTACTGGTGGATCGCGCCGGGCGCGCCGGCCGACGATTCGCTCGTCGCGCAGTTCTGCGCGTGGCTGCAGGCGCAGTCGAATGTGAGTGGCTGATGCGCCGTGCCCTGGCGCCTGATCGAAGCGGCCGCGATGCACCGCCTCCGGTCCCCGCACACGTTGCACGGATGAAACCGATCGGCCTGCAACGCGCGCGATTCCACTGCAGAATCGCCGTCGCGCGCCCCGCTGCAATTGCCCCGTATTCGCGCAGTCGCGTGCCGGCGGGGCGAACGGCCGACCGGCCTCGTCGCATCTCGTTTCACGACTGAAACATTTCCGCGCGTGCACCGTCGCCCGCGTCCGCATCGGGTCCGCTCATCTCCTGTTCGCGTGGCTGTGCGCGTGCTGGCCCGCTGCTTGCTGATGCAGTCGCGCACACAACGACGCTGCACGCGCCAACGGCTCGATGCAGGCGACAAACAATCATCAAGCGGGTCGGGGAAATCATGTTCAAGCTCATATCAGCCGTCACACGGCTGCTGTCCTGCATCACTGCTCCCGTCACGCCGGCATCGATGCCGGCTGCACAGCTTCGCACCGTCGCCGTCCGATGCGCGAACACGGCCCAGCCAGTTCGCCGACGTCACGACGCACCAATCCGATAGGCAAACCCCCGAACCCCTTCGCCAGGCGCATGCGCGCCACGGCGACGCGTGCCGTTCGCTCGGGCCTTGCCGCCCGCACCCGCGCCCACCCGCCGGCGAGCCGCCGCGCGCGCGGCGACGGCTGCGACACACGTCGCAGGCGCGGCAGCCCAGCGGCCAGGGTATCCGCGCGCCACTCCGACTCTGCATGACGACATCAAGGAGGTGCCCGCCCAGACAGCGATCCGATTCCGACGCAACCAGAAGAGCCATCTCGCATCCGGACGATCGAGTTTCCGTCGCGAACGACACGCTCGCCGCACCGGCCGCGTATTCCAGTTTTCACGGGAGAAATGCATCATGAAACAATCCTTACTGATCCAGGCGGCCCTTGCCGCATCGCTCGCTTGCGCGGCCGTCTCGGCATCGGCCGCACAGGCCAGCACGACGTTCGGCGTGTCCGCCACCGTCAATGCCACCTGCCTGATCGACTCGGCCGGCGCGCTGACCTTCCCCGCCTATACGCCCGGCACCGGCGACCAATCCGCGCAATCGGCGATCACGGTCCGCTGCACGAACGGCACGAACTTCAACATCGGTCTGAATGCAGGCGCGACATCCGGCGCCACGGTCGCCACCCGCGTGATGACGAGCGGCTCGAACCAGCTCAACTACTCGCTGTACCAGGATTCGAACCGCACGGTCGTGTGGGGCAATACGCCGCCGACCGACACCGTCAACGGGACCGGCCAGGGGATGGCGATGGCCCAGGCGATCACCAAGACCGTCTACGGCAAGGTGCCCGACCAGCCCAATGCAGTGCCCGGCAACTATGCCGATACGGTGACGGTCACCGTGACGTTTTAGTGCCGTGCGGAGGGTGCGCCGCATCGCCGATGCGTGCGCCCCTCCCTGCGGCCCGCGTCAAGCGTGCCGAAGCGACTTCCCCGGAGGTGGACCCGTGATGAAACCGAACGTGTGCAAACTCGCGACCTGGATCGCGGCCATGACACTCGCTGGCGCATGCGCCGACAGCCAGGCGACCGACTTCACCGTGTCGCCCGTGCGCATCGAGCTTTCCGCCGCGCAGCGCAGCGTCGCGCTCACGGTCAGGAACGAATCGCCCGACCAGCCCGTGATCGTGCAGTTGCGGACCGCTGCGTGGTCGCAGGACGCAGGCGACGACGTCTATGCGTCGACCGGCGACCTGATTGCCGCGCCGCCCATTTTCACGATCGCGCCCGGCGGTGCGCAGGTCGTACGCGTCGGTCTGCGGCATCCGCCGGCCGCGGACCGCGAAACCAGCTACCGCCTCTATCTGCAGGAAATTCCGCCCGCGCCGAAACCCGGTTTCGCCGGCGTGCAGATCGCGCTGGAAATGAGCCTGCCGATCTTCGTGAAGCCGGCCGCCGATACCGCCCCGCGGCTGAGCTGGAGCGCGGCGCCGCGGCCGGGCGGCACGGGCACGCTCGCGTTGCGCGTGACCAACGACGGCACCGCGCATGCGCAGGTGGCGAACCTCGCGCTGTTCGCGCCGGGCAGCGATCGCCCTGTCGCCACGCACGCGGAATTCGCGTATGTGCTGCCGGGCCAGTCGCGCGAACTGATGTTCAAGCCCGGCGCCGGTACTTCGCCGGCCGTTGCCTCCGGCATGCACCTGATCGGCTACTCCGATGCGGGCGACATCGATTCGACGGTCGCGCCGAACGCGCGCTGACGCGGCGCTGCTGATCGCGATTCTCATGAGCGCGCAGACCACACTCGCGGAAGAGCGTCTCGTCGCGGCACCGGCCGCCGCGGCCGCGCTGGCGTCGCATGCGGCGGCGGGCGGCCCGGCCGAGCTGCTGTACCAGATCGACATCAACCGCCAGGGGCTCGACGAAACCGCATTGCTGATCAAGGCGGCCGACGGCGCGTTCTACGTGTCGGCCGACGACCTCAAGCGCTGGCGGCTCAGGCAGCCGGACGTCGCGCCGCTCGCCGGCAGCGACACGCCGTACTACCCGTTGAACGCGATCGCGGGGCTGACGTACACCGTCGACGAGCAGAACCTGACGATGTCGATCAGCGTCCCCGCGCAGGCATTCGTCGGCGCGACCTTCGACGAGACCGACCGGCGCCAGGTGCCGGCGGTCGCACCGGGCATCGGCGGCTTCTTCAACTACGACCTGCTCGCCGAACAGGCCGCGGGCCAGACGCACGGCTCCGGGCTGTTCGAGCTTGGCTTCTTCAACCGCTTCGGCGTCGGCGTCGGCACGTTCCTCGCGGACGAATCCGGCCCGACGCGGCGCCTGACCCGCCTCGAAACCACGTGGACGACCGATCGGCCCGGCCACCTCGCCAGCCTGCGCATCGGCGACGCGATCAGCCGCGCGGGCATGTGGGGCCGCGCGATCCGCTTCGGCGGCATCCAGTACGCGACCAATTTCGCGACCCAGCCCGGGCTCGTCACGATTCCGCTGCAGGGCGTGAACGGGCAAGCCGTGCTGCCTTCGACCGTCGACGTCTACGTCAACAATGCGCTGACGTCGACGCGCGAGGTCGCGCCCGGTCCGTTCGCGATCAACAACGTCCCGGTGGTGACCGGCCAGGGCGACGTGCGGGTCGTGGTGCGCGACGTGATGGGCCGCGAGCAGGTGATCACGCAGTCGTTCTATGCGAGCGCGAACCTGCTGAAGCAGGGGATGCAGGATTTCTCGTACGAGATTGGCAAGGAGCGGCGGGATTTCGGGCTGGCGAGCAACGACTACGGCCACTGGTTCGCCAGCGCGACGCACCGGATCGGTATGACCGACCGGTTCACCGGCGAGATCCACGCGGAAGCCGAAGCGTCGCGGCAGAACCTCGGCGTCGGCGGCGTCGTGCTGGCCGGGCCGCTGGGCGTTGTCAACGCGTCGGCGGCGGCGAGCCGCAGTGCCGACGGCCCGGGCGCGCTGGCGACGATCGGCGCCCAGAGCCAGGCCGGCCTCGTCGAGATCGGCGCGCACGCGCAATGGGCGACGCCGCATTTCGCGCAGATCGGGCTCGAACCGGGCACGCTCGCGCCGAAGCTGCTGACGAGCGTCAACCTCGGCCTCGGACTGGGTCGCTTCGGCTCGCTCGGGCTTGCGCACGTATTCCTCGACAATCGCGACGGCTACAGGACCCAGCTGCTGTCGCTCAGCTACAGCGCGCAGCTGGGGCGCTTCGGCTTCGCCAACATCAGCGTCAGCAAGCCGCTGAGCGGCGCGGGCGCGACGATCGTCGGCGTCGCGTGGACGATCCCGGTCGACAACCGCACCAGCGCATCGGTCACGATGACGCACCAGCAGGGCGGCACCGAAATGCTCGCGCAACTGCAGCGCAGCCTGCCGGTCGGCGAAGGCTTCGGCTACGCGCTGCAGGCCGGCAACGACACGCAGGACGCGAGCGCGACGCTGCAGACGCGCACCGGCACCTACAGCGTCGAGGCGGCGGCGTATCGCGGCCGCGCCGGCGTGCGCGCCAACGTCGCGGGCGGCGTCGCGTTCGTCGACGGCACCGCGCGCCTGTCGCGGCAGATCACCGACAGCTTCGCGCTGGTCAAGGTGCCGGGCTTCGCCAACGTCGGCATCCTCGCGGACAACCAGCTCGTAGCGCGCACCGACGCGAGCGGCGTCGCGCTGCTGCCGCGGCTGCGTGCGTATGAAAGCAACCCGGTCTCGATCGAGCAGGCCGACCTGCCGTTCGACGCGACGATCGGCACGCTCAAGCTCGACGCGGTGCCCTACTTCCGCAGCGGCATGGCACTCGTGTTCCCGATCACGCGCTCGCGCGGCGCGATGCTGACCCTCGATCTCGAGGACGGCGCGCACCTGCCGGCCGGCGCGATCGTCACGATCGCGGGACAGAAGGACGCGTTTCCGGTTGGCCGCGACGGCGTCGTCTACGTGACCGGACTGTCGGAGCAGAACCACCTGCATGCGGCGTGGCGCGACCGGCAGTGCGACGTGACCGTGCGCTTTCCCGCCGGCGACGACCCGCTGCCGGACCTGGGCACTCATCTTTGCAAGGGAGTCACACCATGAGACATCGCAAGCATGCCGAACGGCCGGTGCGGCTCGCGCGCGTTCGCGCGGCAGCCGCGGCGCTCGCCGCGTTGGCGGCCGGCGCCGCCGGGCTGGTCGCG
>NZ_JAPVQY010000088.1 GCF_027257875.1 Burkholderia sp. IMCC1007 | reverse complement strand
GCCCGCTCCCGCACCTCATCTGAATATCGCGTCCCGGTGGGCTTCCTTACCTTGCTTTCGTTTTCCATACTTCAAATCTCCAATTACAGCCAAGATCCGAAGTCTCCTACATTCCCGGAGCGGTTCATACACGGTGCTCGCGCGGTACTCCGAACCGCACCAACCAAACATGACAAGAAGCACGCCTGGGCTCTCGCATTGCAAGCCAGACGAGGCGCCAATCGGGCCATTGTTGCGATCGCGAACAAGATTGCCCGTGTGATCTGGTCGATGCTCGCAACCGGCCAGTCGTATCAGAAAGCAGTGTAGCAACGCCACAAACGATGCGTTGACGAATTGACGAGTGGCACTCCGGTCGATCCGGGCGAGCAGGGAACCTGATTTTTATAACGGCCCTTGAGGTCTTCCAGTTGTTGAGGCCTGCACGCGCGGAATTCCAGTTGGGCGCTGGGCGATGCCCTGACGCCGGATATATGTACGCAATCGACTTCCGTGTCCGTCAACTTCCGTTTGCTATTGGGAGCAGTCCATATATATAGAACGTCGCATCCGATATGCCGTGCTTCCGGCATACGTCCCCGACCTTCATGCCCGCTTCGGCTTCCTTCAACACCCCGATGATCTGTTCCTCGGTGAACCGCGACTTCTTCATGACAAGGTTTCTCCTGCGGCCTTGCCACTAACTTTACAGTGGGATACTTCAGAGGGGAAAGGTCAGCAACGTGTACATCTTCCCGGCCCGGCGCGGGAGTCTCGTGACATAGTGCATCCTTTAGTTAGAAGCCCGGCAGCTTGAGTGACTTATCTGCTTCCTGTCGGGCTTTGAAGTGAAGCGGTCGCCTGTCCTTGATAGCCCGTACACCTGCCTTGACGGCGTCGGAATCGAGCGCAGCAACAGGGACCTGAAGGCGCGGAGGGCATGAGTTGGGTCGCAGGCAATATTCGCGTGGAATGATGTACATCAGCATCGACGGCATGACCGCGGCCTCTACCACGCCGAGCACGAAGCGCAGGACCATCAGCATCGGAATGTTGCTGACCATCCCGGTCGCCGCCGCGCAGAGGCCTCACAAGATCAGGCCGACGAAAATCAGTTTTTTCATGCTGTTGCGCTGCGCGTAGATTGCGCCCGGCACCTGGAACAGGAAGTAGCCAAGGAAAAACAACGAGCCGATCAGCGACGACATGCCGTGTGTGATGCCGAGGTCCTTGTCGATCCCGGCGGCCGCCGCGAAACCGTAATTCGCGCGATCGAGATAAGCGATGCTGTAGGTGAGATGAAGATGATGGGCATCAGATACCACCATATTTTGGGGCCCACCCTTAACCATGTTCCTGAGAAACGATGTGACCCGTACTGACCGGTGCCAACTGAACAGGAGCATCAGACGAACAATTTGAATGATTTTGGTGCGTCGAAAACCAACGACGCCAATCGAGTATTCGTCAGCCGTGCAAGTCAGGCGTGTCCGCCACCGAAATCGACTCTGCGAACGGTGGCACGGCCAGTGTCAAGAATCGCAGCGAAAAATCGATCGCCGTGACGTGCTTCGTGAGCGCTCCCACCGAAATA
This sequence comes from Burkholderia sp. IMCC1007, assembly GCF_027257875.1. Lineage (GTDB taxonomy): Bacteria > Pseudomonadota > Gammaproteobacteria > Burkholderiales > Burkholderiaceae > Burkholderia. Next base: position 21,039 of record NZ_JAPVQY010000088.1, on the reverse strand, counting down.
CGGTGGACGCCGGTCTCCGCAATGACGCGCAGCGTATGCGGCGTCACGCCGCCGGATACTTCGAGCGCCGCTCGTCCATCGGCGATGCGCACGGCTTCGCACATCTGTTCCAGCGAGAAATTGTCGAGCAGGATCGATGCGGCGCCAGCAGCCAAGGCTTCGGCCAGTTCGCGCAGCGTCTCGACCTCGACCTGCACCGGCACACCGGCGCCGAGCGCCTGCGCGGCCCGCACGGTCGGCGCGATGCCGCCGCCCGCAGCCACGTGGTTCTCCTTGATCAGGATGCCGTCGTAAAGCCCGCGGCGATGATTACTGCCGCCACCGATCCGCACCGCGTACTTTTGCGCGAGCCGCAGCCCCGGCAGCGTCTTTCTCGTATCGAGCACCTGCGCCGCGGTGCCCTCGACGATACGGACCATCGCGCGTGTCGCGGTCGCGACGCCCGACAACAGCTGAAGAAAATTGAGTGCCGTGCGCTCGGCGGTCAGCACGCCGCGTGCCGGGCCCGCAATCTTGCAGACTGTCTGCCCGGCGCACATCGGCTCGCCTTCGTCGACAAACCATTCGACCGCGATACGCGCGTCCACCTGAAGCAGCGTTTCGTCGAACCAGGGCCTGCCGCACAGCACGGCCGCCTCCCGCACGGTGAGCAGCGCGTCGCACGCCGTACCGGGATCGATCAATTCCGACGTCCAGTCGACGTCGCCGACATCCTCCGAGAGCGCATCGCGCACGTTGCGCACCATCACTGCGCGGGTCGTTGCATCCATTCAGGGTTCCGTATCATCAGCAGAAGAATCGGCACGCAGTCGCTCGCAACCACGCACCGGCACGGAACCAATATTATTAGAGATTTAATAAAATGACCACCCGGGGATTGACCTGAGTGCGGCGGCGCACGACCGCCGCTGCATCATTCTTCCCCGCGCGTCGCGATCAGGTTGCCCACTTCGCGCGTCGACGGAATCCGGCGCGCCGGATCGTCCGATTCGGCTTCATCGCGCGCCATGTTTTCGATGATCGTCAGCAGCACCTTGCGCGCAACGTTGATCTCGGTCGCCTTCAGCCCGTTCACGCTGATCTCGTTGACTTCTTCCGCAAGCGGCACGAGCTTGCCCTTCAGCGCCTTGCCGCGCGACGTGAGGAATACGTGCGTGTTCTTGCGGTTGTCGGGCGCATAGCGGCGCTCGACGTAGCCGAGCTTTTCCATTGCGGATACCGCGCTGAACGTGGTGGGCGTCGTCGTGCCGGTCTCGTCACTGAGCTCCTTCTGCGTCAGCCCGTCGGTTTCCCACAGCACGCGCAGATACGCCCAGTGACCGAACGACACTTCGTGCTGCGCGAGCCGCATCTGCAGCCCGCGGATCATCGCGCGGGCCGCGTCCTTCACCAGGTGGGCAAGACGATCGTCCGGCACCGCGTCGCGCCAGTGCCGAAGGATCGGATTCGCGCCCGGGTCGCGGCCCTTGCCCGAAGAACGTGTTGCTGCCATACCATCCTCGCCGTCGTTGTAACCGAAGTGGTGACAATCATATCGCTTTACCCGGCGGGCGAGCCACTGGCGGCAACGCCGCGGCGAACGGTCTGGCCGCGCGCCGGCGTCAGATCTTGAAGCTTTCGAGGCTCGCCGGATGGAACAGCTCCGCCGGCTGCAGCCGGCGGCTCGACAGGCCCTCCGCATGGTGCTGCGCGAGAAACCGGTCGAGCACGTGTTCGTTCTGCGCGAAGCCGTACGACCAGAAGTCATCGCCCATCAGGCGCCGCGCGTTGCGCAGCTGATCCTCGATGAACGGCAGCGTGACCTTGGTAGCCGACGTGTCGCTGAGACGCGCGAGCGCGATCGCCTTCGACTGCTCGAACGCCTTCACGATAGCGCCCGGCAGCCACGGATGCTGATCCGCGAGCGTGCGGCGGATGCCGAGCGTATGCATGATCGGAAACAGCTTCCTGCGCCCATACCAATCGGCCGCGCTCGCTTGAGGATCGGCGAACAGATACGTGACCTGCGGATGGCCGCGCTCGAAGCACGACGGCGCACGCGGGCCGATCACGCCATCGATTTCGCCATCCGCCAGCAGGTTGGAGATGGTCCGGCCTTCGGGCGCGTTCTCGAGCACGACGCCGTCAGGCAGCTTCAGCGCGATCTTCTCGACACGCGTCGGATCCTCGTAGCCGCCGCGCACCCAGCGGATGTCCGACGCCTTCACGCCGTACTCTTCCTCGAGCAACAGCCGGACCCAGACGTTGGCCGTCAGCTGGTATTCCGGCACGCCGATGCACTTGCCCTTCAGGTCTTCCGGGCGATCGATGCCGCGGTCCGCGCGCACGTAGATCGAGCTGTGCCGGAACGCGCGCGACGGAAACACCGGCACCGCAATATACGGCGACGTGCCGGCCGCTGTCTTCACCGAATAGCTGCTCAGCGACAGCTCGCAGATGTCGTAGTCCGCATGCCGGAACGCGCGAAAAAAGATCTCCTCCGGATCCTGCAACATGAATACCGGGTCCACGCCGTCGATCTGCACGTCGCCGTCGATCAGCGGGCGCATCCGGTCATAGTTGCCCACCGCGATGGAAAGTTGAAGCTTGCTCATTGCTGTTCCTGTCTGACTGTCGAAAAAATGCGGGATGTCATGCACCCGGCCGCGCTGCGAGCTGCGCCCGCGGCACACCGAAGAACACGACGATGCCGCCGATGAACACGAATGCGGCCACGAGCAGGATGCCCGCGGAGAAACTGCCGGTCACGCTTTTGACCCAGCCGAGCACGTTCGGCGCAAAGAACGCCCCTACCTGCCCGAGGCTGCTGATCACGCCGATGCCGCCGGCAGCTGCCTCGCCCTTCAGGTAGGTCGGCGGGATCGTCCAGATGATCGCCGCGGCCGCGAAATAGCTGATCGACACGAGGCTCAGGCACACGATCGCGACCGGCCAGTTGTGCGTGACGAGCGTCAGCAGCACGGCGCCTGCCGCGCCGGCCGTCGTCGACAGCACGAAGTGCCAGCGCCGCTCGAGACGCAGGTCGGAACTGCGCGCGATCCACAGCATCGCGACCGCGCCGACGATATACGGCAGCGCCGACAGCATGCCGAGCTGCAGCAGGTTCGACACGCCGGTCTGCGTGATGATCGTCGGCGTCCAGTAGTTGAGGATCGTGCCGCACACGGGCACCGTGGCCCAGCCGGCCGCGATCACGTACACGCGCGAATCGCGCAGCGCGACGAGGAGGCGGCTCGGCGCGTCATGCGCCTTCTGCCGGTTGTCGTCCTCCAGCGCGCCGACGACGATGCGCTTCTGCTCGTCGGTGAGCCACATCGCGTCCTGCGGCCGGTCGGTGAGGTAGAACCACGCTACGACACCGGTGACCACGGCCGGCAGGCCCTCGAGGAAGAACAGCCACTGCCAGTTGCGAAAGCCCCACACATCGACGAAGTTCTGCAGGATGAACCCCGACAGCGGACCGCCGATGATGCCGGCGACCGCGATAGCGAGCAGGAACCGCGACGTGATGCGCGCGCGCCGTTTCGCCGGATACCAGTACGACAGATACAGAATGATCCCCGGCCAGAAACCGGCCTCCGCCGCACCCAGCAATGTGCGCGCCAGATAGAACTGCCACGGCGCGGTCATGAACGCCATCGCCGTGGAGATCGTGCCCCATAGCAGCATGATCCGCGTGACCGTGCGGCGCGCGCCGATTCGCCTGAGCAATAGCGTGCTCGGCACTTCGAGCAGGATGTAGCCGATGAAGAACAGGCTCACGCCGAGCCCGTATGCGGCATCGCTCAGGCCGAGATCGTGCTTCAGCTGCAACTGCGCGAAGCTGACGTTGACGCGATCGAGATAGTTCAGCACCCAGCAAAGGAACAGGAAGGTCATCAACCGTAGGGTGACCTTGCGATAAGTCGCTTCCACGACCGCCGAATCGGCGACCGGAGGTCGGGTCGCTTCGTCGTAGCTCAACGTTGAATCTGCCATTTCTGCATGTCTCCGGGTGGCACTCATGGGGTCGGCGAAAGCGCGCGAGCACGCTCGTCGAGTATCGGACACGGCACGTTGCATCGCGACCGCATCAATATAATTAGACATCTAACTATAAGACTACGAAGCGTCGGCACCGATGGCAAGAGCGGGTTTATACCGACAGGCGAAACACGCCGATTCCCGCGTCGCACACTTGCATTATTAGATATCTAGCCATATGATGCGCTCATGGCTGATGCCGAACGACACCGGATCGCACAGAAGGAGACGGACATGACGACGGACGAAGACGGTTTTCTGCGTCTGAAGATTGCGGAAAAGGACAACATCGCGCGCGACATCTGGCGCTTCGAGCTGGTCGACCCGCACGGCGCGCCGCTGCCGCCGTTCGAGGCCGGCGCGAATCTGACCGTCATCGTGCCCAACGGCGCGCGCCGCAGCTATTCGCTGTGCAACGATTCACAGGAGCGCAACCGCTACGTGATCGCGGTGAAGCGCGATAGCAACGGGCGCGGCGGCTCGATGAGCGTCGTCGACGAAACGTGCATCGGCGACGCGATCGCAGTATCGCTGCCGCGCAACGAATTTCCGCTCGACGAACGCGCGAAGGCCTTCACGCTCGTCGCAGGCGGCATCGGCATCACGCCGATGCTGTCGATGGCTCGGCAGCTGAAGACGGAGGGACTCAGGCCGTTCCGGCTGATCTACGTCGCACGCGATCCTGAAAGCACCGCGTTTCTCGACGAACTGGCCAGCGACGAGTGGCGCTCGGTGGTCACGATTCACCACGACTTCGGCGATCCGTCGAACGCATTCGATTTCTGGAAACTGTTCGAGCGGCCGAAACCGGAACACGTCTACTGCTGCGGCCCGCAGCCGTTGATGGATGCCGTGCGCGACATGACCGGCCACTGGCCGTCCGGCACCGTCCACTTCGAAAGCTTCGGCGCGAGCGGCACGGCCGCACGCGACAACACGCCGTTCACCGTTCGCCTGAAAAGCAGCGGTGCTTGTTTCGACATCCCGAACGACCGCTCGATCCTGGACGTGCTGCGAGCCGCCGACGTCCGCGTGCCGAGTTCGTGCGAAAGCGGCACCTGCGGCTCGTGCCGGACCGGGCTGTGCGCAGGCGAAGCCGATCATCGCGACCTGGTATTGCGCGACGACGAGAAGGACACGCAGATCATGGTGTGCGTGTCGCGCGCGCGGTCCGGCGAGCTGGTGCTGGATCTCTAAAAACCCTGCCCTAGTGGGCGCGTGCCACGGTTGCCGAAAGTCGGACCCGTTTTTGGAAACCCATTAACAGAGGCGAAGTATCGCCAGGAGAGCCCCATGTTGACCCAAGAAGAAAACGAGCTGTTGTGCCGCGTCGAAGGCGATGCCCCGATGGGGCAACTGATGCGCCGGCACTGGACGCCTGTGTGCTTGATCGAGGAAGTCAGCGAGCCGGACAGTGCGCCCGTGAAAGCGCGCGTGTTCGGCGAGGACCTGGTCGTGTTCCGCGACACCGAAGGCAGCGTCGGCGTGATGGACGAGTATTGCCCGCACCGCCGCGCATCGCTCGTATATGGCAGGAACGAGGACTGCGGGCTGCGCTGCCTGTATCACGGCTGGAAGTTCGACGTGAAGGGCAACGTGATCGAGATGGTGTCGGAGCCGGCCTCCAGCTGCATGACGGACAAGGTCAAGCACAAGGCGTATCCGACGCATGAATGGGGCGGCATGGTGTGGGCGTACATGGGGCCGCAGGATGCGGCGCCCGAATTCGTCGCGCCGGCATGGGCGCCGACCGCCGACACGCGCGTGAGCATCGCGAAGGCACTTTTGCCGTGCAACTGGGCGCAGATTCTCGAAGGCGCGATCGACTCCGCGCACAGCTCGAGCCTGCATTCGTCGGACTTCGTGCCCGCACGTGTTGGGGGCGCGGAAGCCACGTCGAAGAACTGGCTGCGCCCGTCCACCGACAAGGCGCCGCGCCTGCAGGTCGAGCGCACCGGCTACGGCTTCCGCTACGCGGCACTGCGCCGGCCGATCGTCAACGCGGCGACGCACGACTACGTGCGCTCGACCGTGTTCGTCGCGCCGGCCACCGTGCTGATTCCGCCGAACAACCTGTACAACGTCGCGAACATCAACGTGCCGATGGACGACACGAACACCGCGTTCTACTTCATCGCATGGGGCGATGCCGAGACCACGCCGGAAACCGAGACCTGGCGCAAGTTCCTGCGCCAGCAGGTCGGCGTCGACCTCGACGAACGCTACCGTCCGCTGCGCAATCACGAGAACCGCTTCTGGCAGGACCGCGCGGCGATGGCGGCCGGCAATTTCACGGGAATCGCGGGTTTCCCGAACCAGGACATCGCGATGTGGGTGACGATGGGGCCCATCGCGAACCGCTCGGACGAGCGGCTCGGCGCGAGCGATCTCGCGATCGTCGAATTCCGGCGCCGCATGCTGGATGCGATCGCCGACTTCCGGCAAGGCAGCGATGCGATCGGCACCGGTGCGCATGCGATTCCGCCGGAGATCTGCTCGTACCAGGCGATCGTGCCGAAGGAAATCGACTGGCGCACGCACGCGGTGCGCTATGTCAGCTCGAAGCATCCGCAACCGGCCGGCGAACCGGCGGTCGCCGCGACCGACTATCAGGTGTCGCAATAACCGGAGGGACAGCACCATGACGCAGCGCCGCTTGCGCATCGGAGTAGCCGGACTCGGCCGGGCATTCTCGCTGATGCTGCCGACGTTCCTGCGGGATCCGCGGGTTCAGCTGGTCGCCGCATGCGACCCGCGTGCCGACGCGCGGGACCGGTTCGCGGCCGACTTTGGCGCGCGAACGTATGCGGACGTGCCGGAACTGGCTGACGACCCGGACGTGGAGGTCATCTACGTCGCGAGCCCGCACCAGTTCCATGCGCGGCACACGGAGATCGCCGCATCGAAGGGCAAGCACGTGCTCGTGGAAAAGCCGATGGCGCTCGACGCTGCCGACTGCGACCGGATGATCGCCGCGTGCCGCACGGCGAACGTGCACCTGATGGTCGGTCATTGTCACAGCTTCGATACGCCGTATCTGCGCACACGCGAGCTGATCGGCCTCGGCGATTTCGGCGCGGTGAAGATGATCCACGCGTTCAACTACACCGACTATCTGTACCGTCCGCGGCGCCCCGAAGAGTTGCTGACGGCCGAAGGCGGCGGCGCCGTGTTCAGCCAGGCCGCGCATCAGGTCGACATCGTGCGGTTGCTCGCCGGTTCGCGCGCGGTCAGGCTGCGTGCGAGCGTCGGCCGGTGGGATCCGTCCCGGCCGACCGAAGGCGCGTATTCGGCGCTTATCTGGTTCGAGAGCGGCGCGTATGCGTCGCTGTCGTACAACGGCTATGGCCACTTCAACAGCGACGAGTGGACCGGCTGGATCGGCGAGATGGGCGAACGTACGCGGCCCGACGCATATGGCGCTGCGCGCCGCCGTCTCGCGACGCTCGCGTCGTCCCAGGACGAAGCGCGGCTGAAGGCGGCCGGCACCTACGGCGGATCGGCGTACAAACCGCCGCCCTCCCCCGACGACGAGCCGCCGCGCCACCATCAGCATTTCGGCCCGGTGATCGTGTCGTGCGAACGCGCGGACCTGCGACCGCTGCCTGATTCGATTGTCGTCTACGGCGACGCGCGGCGCGAAACGCTGCCGTTGCCGGCACCTGCCGTGCCGCGCGCGGAGGTCATCGACGAGCTGTACGGAGCACTCGTCGACGGACATGGACCGCTTCACGACGGCGAATGGGCGCAGGGCACGCTGGGAATCTGCCTCGCGATTCTGAAGTCGAGCGAAACAGGCGCGGACGTGATGCTTTGACGTCCTGCGCGTCGACGTAAATGCCGTTCGGTTGACGACCGACCGGCATTTTTTTTCGTTAGCCAGCCCTTTTTTTGTGCCGCAATCGGCAATGGACGATGACTCGCTGCCCGCAGTGCCTCAACGCGTGCGCAACGCGCCAGCGCTACCCGGCGAACGGCGCGAATCGCAGCGAAAAATCCACTGCTCTGACGTGCTTCGTCAGCTTGCTCAGCAAAATGCGATGTACGCCGTTTTCCGCAATGGCGCGCGGCGGTTCCACCGTCACGCCGTCTGACGCTTCCAGTTCGGCGCGTCCGGCGCTGACGCGCACCGCGTCGCGCATCACGTCCAGCGGGAAATTGTCGAGCAGAATCGTGGTAGCGCCCGCGTCCAGCGCTTCGCGCAGCCCATCGAGCGTCTCCTCTTCGACCTGCACCGACACGCCGGCGCCCGGTGCATAGGCGGCGCGAATCGTCGATTCAACGCTCCCGCGCGACGCGACATGGTTTTCCTTGATCCCGTCATACAGTCCGAGACAATCGTTTTCGCCTCCGCCGATACGGACCTCGTATTTCTGGGCGATGCGCAGGCCGGGAAGCATCTTTCTCGTATCGAGAATGAGCGCAGCGGTGCCTTCGACGATGCGCGTCATCGTTGCGTCTCGGTGGCCACGCCGGAAAGCCGGCACTCATCGCATGTCGTTAGCATCTTGATTCCGCCCTTCGCGGCCAATACGCGCCGACCGTTGCGCGCTCGTGAGCGAGCCGATATTGATGATCTTGCCGCCGGTGCCGCGCGCGATCATTCGTCACGCCGCCTGCTTCGCGACGATGAACCAATGTCGGCATCCAGTTTCGCAAGTCGCTCGTCGAGCTTAAGCTGGGCGACTTGGCCGTATCTGCTGCGCGGCATGAAGATCGAGCGGGCCAACCAGGCCTGCGCACTCGACACGACCTACGTTCCCATAGCGCGCGGCTTCGTGTATCTGGCGGCGGTGGTGGACCGAACCAGCCGCAACATCCTCGCGCACCGCGTGGCGATCACGCTGGAGGCCGTGCATGCCGTTGAAGCGCAGGAAGAAGCGTTCGCCCGCTATGGGCACCCCGACATCGCGAACACCGACCAGGGCAGCCAGTTCACGGCGGGAGCCTTTACCGAGGCGGTGCTGGGCCGGGGCATTCGGCTGTCGATGGACGGCAACGGCGCCTGGCGCGACAACGTATTCGTCGAGCGCGTGTGGCGCAGCATCAAGTACGAAGAGATTTATTTGAGAGCCTACGAGTCGGTTAGCCACGCGCGGCGCTCCATTGGCCACTCATTCGAGCCTAGCGGACCAGACGCCCGATGAGGCATACTTCGCGACGCTGCCAGCGATCAAATCGGCAGCATGATCGCCCGGACGTTCCACTTAAAAATCTCGGGACCCTGTCCGAACACGCGGCACCATCTCATCCCTCAGCCGTGAGGGCTAAGGAATCACTGAGGAAAGCTCATGCCAATTGTGCACCGCAGTAGGCGAAACGGTCATGGAATTTTGCGATCCAGCTCAAACGGAGGCATTGGTACAGACGGCGATTTGTTGTCATTGAATGGATAAACTGGTGACGTGATCCACATGCTGAATATGCACTCGTTGGCCCACGCAATCGATGACACTTCAGCAGAGTGCCGGAATTCCATACGTCAAAGGATCATTCGTGTTCAGGGCCTTCGGTTGCGAGTCCGCTATTCGATATGCGAGCGCGGCTCTATGCAGGAATCGAACTTGATCCACACATGTTAGCCCCCAGTCCAAAGTGGAGCTGGGAATAACTACGCGTTGAGCGGAAACGTCACTTCCGCTCACCAATCCGACATATTGCGCAGTTTCCTACGTTTTTTTGCCAGCCCGAACTTCTCTATCGATTCTGAGCCCGCCATGCTATGGGCCGTGAGTCCGGCTCCCGCAGATTCGGCGATGCCATGTTCGGCGTCGCCGCCCCGGATTCCGCAAGGTCCCCTTCAAACTATGCTTTCAAAGAACTCGAACTCGCGCGTCACCATGTCCATCGGAATGGGAACACCGCGCCTCGGATCGTGTTCGACGAACAGATACCGCACGTCACGTTGCAACGCCGTGGCGACGATCGGCCGATAGTCGATCACGCCGCGGCCGAGCTCGGTGATATGGTCTTGCGAAGCCGCATCGAGCGACGTGGAGTACCCGATCATGTCGAAGTTCTTGATATGCAGCGCATGGAAGCGGTGTCCGTGCCGTTTTAGATATCCGACCGGATTGACTCCGGCGAAGCTCATCCACCCGCAGTCGAGCTCAAATCTGACGGAGCGCGGATCCGTATCACGCAACAGCACGTCATAGCCGAGCACACCGCCACCGAGGTTCCGGAACTCGAAATTGTGATTGTGATACGCATAGACCAGACCTGCGCGGCGCGCGAGCTCGCCGATATGCTGCGCGCGTTCTGCGATACGCCGAAAATCGTCGATCGTCAGCGATCCCGTGTTCGCGATGAACGCGCCGACATCCTGGGGCACCGGCGGCAACACCGAACTGACGACCTGCGTCACCCCCAGTTGGTGAGCGATGTCGAACACGCGCGAAACATCCGTCGCGGTCGCGAAATCGAGGTGTGCGCTTCTCATCAGCAAGCCTGCAGTGGCGGCATGGCGGCGCAACGCCGACGGTGTCAGGTTTGCATACGTCAGCGCCTCCACCTCGCGGTAGCCGATCGCAACGAGCTGCGCGAACACGCGGGCCGGGTCCTGCTGCACCGCGTCGCCGAGCGTATAGAGCTGCAGCCCGATCGGCCCTGAATAGTCGCCCGGCCGCTTGTCGCCGGCGAGAGCGGGCAATCCAACAGAAAGCGCAGCCATTGCGGCGGCACCTTGCTTGATGAAGCGACGGCGTTCTTGTCTCATGATATTGATTTCCTTATCTGATTTTCATAACGAACTTATACGGCCATAACCGCTTATTCGGCCCCTCCTCCATTCGTCAGGAAAGAGGCTTGATCTCCGGCGCCCCCGCTTCCCGCTCACGGAACAACGCCACGAAGATGATCAGCACGACCAGCGCGGCGGATGCCGGCACGAGCCAGATCGCGCGCCAGTCACGCACCGCACTATGCGTGAAATGATCGACGACCGTGCCCGACAGATAGGTGCCGATCAGCATCCCGACACCGTAGGTCGCGAGCGTGATGAAGCCCTGCGCGGCGCTTCGAAAGCGTGGCCCCGCATGATTGTCGGTATAGATCTGGCCGGCGACGAAGAAGAAGTCGTAGCAGATGCCGTGCAGCACGATACCGGCGACGAGCGACCAGTAAGCGGTATCCACGTTGCCGTACGCGAACAGTACGTAGCGCAATACCCATGCGACCATGCTGACTGCGAGCATGACCTTGACGCCCAGCATCGCCAGAATGACCGGCATGGCGAGCATCAACAGCACCTCCGACATCTGCCCCAGCGATTGCAACCCTGCCGCGCCCTGTACGCCGATTTCATTCAGGAACGGATTGGTGAAGTTGTAATAGAAAGATAGGGGCACGCAGATCGCGATCGACGCGAGGAAAAACACGAGATACGACCGGCTCTTCAGGAGTTTGAGCGAGTCGAGCCCGACGATATCGCCGAGCGACACGTCGCCGCCGCGTTTCAACGGCGGCGTGTCGGGCAACGAAAGCGCATACAGCGCGAGCACGAATGCAGCGATCGAGGCCATCCGGAACGTCAGATCGAGCCGATGCTGCTGCTCCAGCCCGAGCCATGCGATTGCCAGGCCGGCCACGATCCAGCCGATGCTGCCGGCGACGCGCACGGGCGGGAACTGCCTGCCGGGATCCTGCATGTGGCGCATCGCGACCGTATTGACGAGCGCGAGCGTCGGCATGAACAGCACCATGTAAAGCATGATCAGCACGAGAAACGCCGGAAAGCGCGTCATCTCCGGCGCGACCCACATCAATACTGCCCCGCCCAGTTGCAGCACGGCGAGAATGCGCTGGGCCGCGCAATAGCGGTCCGCAATCAGGCCAACAACGAACGGCGCGAGAATCGCACCGATCGACTGGCTCAGATACGCAGCGGCGATCTGCGACCCGTCGGCATGCAACGGCCCTTGGCCGAGATAGGTACCGAGCGTGACGAACCACGCTCCCCAGATGAAGAACTCGAGAAACATCATCGCGCCGAGGCGGAACATCATCGCGTTCATCGCTCCTCCGATTCGTTGTCGATGCCGAGCATCCGCGTGAGCGCGGAGCGCGAAACGGACGCACCGGCGAAATCGTCGAACGCCCGCTCCGCCACCCGGATCAGATGATCGCGGACGAACGGTGCACCTTCGCGTGCGCCGTCTTCCGGATGCTTCAGGCAGCATTCCCATTCGACGACGGCCCAGCCGTCGTAGCCGTACTGCGTGAGCTTCGAGAAAATCGTGCGGAAGTCAATCTGCCCGTCGCCTGGCGAGCGGAAGCGCCCGGCGCGCTCGCGCCAGCCTTCGTAGCCGCCGTAGACGCCGCTGCGGGCGTTCGGACGGAACTCCGCATCCTTGACGTGGAAGCAGCCGATTCGCCGGTGGTAACGGTCGATGAAGCCGAGGTAGTCCATCTGCTGAAGCAGCATGTGACTCGGGTCGTACAGGATCTTCGCGCGCGGATGATGGTCGACCGCGTCGAGGAAGCGCTCGAACGTCGCACCGTCATGCAGGTCCTCGCCAGCGTGCAGTTCGAAGCACACGTCGACACCGTGTTCATCGTAGAGATCGAGGATGGGCCGCCAGCGCCGCGCGAGTTCGGCGAAGGCTTCGTCGACGAGTCCCGGCGGACGTTGCGGCCACGGATACAAGTACGGCCACGCGAGTGCACCGGAAAAGGTCGCATGCGCATGCAGCCCGAGGCGGCGGCTCGCCTGCGCGGCGAGCTTCAGTTGCGCTACCGCCCATTCCTGGCGCATCTGCGGCTTCCCGCGCACGTCGGCCGGTGCAAAGCCGTCGAACAACGTGTCGTACGCCGGATGCACGGCAACGAGCTGGCCTTGCAGATGCGTCGACAACTCGGTGATCTGCAACCCGTGGCGCTCCAGCCGCGCGAGCACGTCGTCGCAATACTCCTGGCTTCGCGCCGCGAGCGCGAGGTCGAACACGCGCGGCGTACTCGTCGGAATCTGGACGCCCGCATAGCCGAGCTGCGCCGCCCACGAAGCCAGCGAATCCAGTTCGTCGAACGGCGGATCGTCTCCGATGAACTGGGCCAGTAACAAGCCGGGTCCCTTGATCATGTCATTGTCTCCTTGTCGTTGGTAAGGTCGCGCGGCGCGATGTGATCGCCACGTATTGCCTCTAGCCGATCCTCTGCCAGTTCCGTTTCCGCGACGACGCCAGCACGGCGTCGACGATCGTCGCCGAGCGCGCGCCGTCCTCGAACGTCGGCAATCCGTCGCGCCGCTCTCCGCGAATCGCCGCGTAGGTATCGTCGACGAACGCCTCGAAACATTGCGCATAACCTTGCGTGTGGCCAGCGGGCAGCGATGCGAGCCGCCGCTGCTCGGCGCTGCCGCGCGTCGGATCGCGCACGAGCACCGTGGCGGCATCGCGCGTGCCGACCCACAGGCGCTCCGCGTCCTCCTGATCGAACACGACACTTGCTTCGGCACCGTCGATTTCGAACCACAGCCGGTTCTTGCGGCCGGCCGATACCTGGCTGACCGCGAGCGAAACGGGCACGCCGCGGGCCGTCGTGAACAGCGCGCCCGCGACATCCTCGGTTTCGACCGACCGGTACGACGCGTGATCGCCCGCGGCCGCTGCCGCAAAGGTTCGCCCGCTCTGCGCGGGGCGCGACGCAACAGCCGTGCGCAGGCAAGCGACAACCGACGCGAGCCGCTCTCCGCTGACCCACTCCACGAGATCGCACCAGTGCGAGCCAATGTCAGCAAAGGCCCGAGACGCGCCGCCCGCGTCCGGATCGACGCGCCAGTTTGTGTCGTGTTGCCCGAGCAACCAGTCCTGCAGGTAGCTGCCGTGGATCATGTGCAGCGCGCCGATCCTGCCGTCCTGTACCCGCGCGCGCGCTTCGCGGACCATCGGGTGATAGCGATAGACGAACGGCACCGTTGCCACGCGGTCCGCGCTCGCCGCGGCCGCCGCGAGTTCCGCCGCCTGGTCGGCGCGGATCGCGAGCGGTTTTTCGCAGATCACGTGCTTGCCTGCTGCCAGCGCGGCCATCGCGAGCCGGTGATGGATCGCGTTCGGCGTGCAGACATGGATCACGTCGACGGCCGGGTCATCGATCGCGGCGTCCGCACGCGGGTACGCGCTCACGCCGAGTCTGTCGGCCGCTGCCGACGTGCGCGCCGGCGTCGACGCGACGATACCGCCGATCCGTGCGCCCGCGAGCCGCGCGGCGCGCAGGTGGACCTCGCCTATCATGCCCGCGCCGATTATCGCCGCTGTCAGGTTGCGCTTGCCCGTCATCCGCTGCTTCCTCCGTCGATTGCCGATAGAGCGGGACGATACGGGCTGGCCGGATTCGTTTGAATTTTGTATTATTTAATTCGATTTACGTTATAAATACGCAGACTATCGCGTCGTCCGCGGCGTGTGTCTCCTTCCTGAGCGTTGTCCGACTGCCCGGCCATCATGACTGAACGCGCGAATCACCCCAACCCGTCGCGGCTGATTGCATCCGACCGGCAGTTTCGGCTCGACGAATACGAAGTCCACAGCAAGCTGGCGTTGATCATTGCGTCGCTGCCGGGCGTGAGCCGCGCGGATCTTTCCCGCGACACGGGCTTCGCACGCTCGACCGTCTCGCAACTCGTGCAGCCGCTCATCGAAGCCGGGATGGTCGTCGAGCATGCGGCCGGCCCGAGCGGCCGCGGGCGCCCCGGTACGCGGCTGTCGATCAACCCGCGAGCCGGGCTCATTCTGGTGGCGGACATCGGCGCGAGTCACGGCCGGCTGGTCGTCGCGGACCTCGGTCAGCATCCGCTCGCCGAGCATCGGTTCGAAGTCGATCTGTCGGTGGGGCCCGGGGTCGTGCTCGACCGGCTCGTCGACGACTTCACGCGGCTGCTCGCCGCGCGTAACCTCACGGCGCTGACCGTACGCGCCGTCGTCGTCGGGCTGCCGAGCCCGGTGGATTTCGGCCGCGGGGTTTGCGTCCGGCCGCCGATCATGCCCGATTGGGACGAGTTTCCGGTATCAGCTTACCTTCGACAGCGGCTGCACGCGCCCGTCCTCGTCGACAACGACGTCAACCTGATGGCGCTCGGCGAAGCGCGCACGCGGCCGGCATCGCAGTCACCGCTGCTCTTCGCGAAGATCTCGACCGGCATCGGTTGCGGCATCGTGACGGCGGACGGGCGACTGCATCGCGGCACGGACGGCGCCGCCGGCGATATCGGGCATATCCGCGTGCCCGAGCATGACCACACCGTCTGTCGATGTGGCAACATCGGCTGCATCGAGGCAGTCGCATCGGCCCCTGCGCTGTTGCGGCAACTCGGTCGGGCGTCGAGCGCCGCAACAGCGCCGACGATGGACGACCTCGCGCACCTCATCAAGGCCCGCGACCACACAGCAATCCGTCTGACCCGCAACGCGGCCACGCTGATCGGCGAGGTGATCGCGATGCTGGTGCACATGTTCAATCCGGCGACGATCGTGCTGGGCGGACGGCTCGTCAGAATCAGCGACGATTTGCTAGCGGGCGTGCGGGCCGTCGTCTATCAGCGGGCATTGCCGCTCGCTACGCGCAGCCTGCTGGTCGAAAGTACGTCGACCGCCACGCATGCGGGAACCGTGGGCGGAATCGTGCTTGGCATCGAACACGTGCTGTCCGCCGGTGGAATCTCGGCAATGCTGCGAGGAAATGATGGTCACGGCACCGGCGGGCGGGCGCTTCCCTTAGGCCATTGACCTAATCGGCCTCAAGCAGTCATAGGTCGGCATTATCCGATGACCGGCTTGCCACCAGCTCTCATCCAACTCAATCGAGACCCTCGCAGGCTCGTGGTTAGCAGTTCTTCCTCCTGACCTCCATAAAATCAGGCGTCAGGTCACGCAATCGCACTCAAGCCCTCCACGGGTTCCTGCGAAGAACCAAAAAACGGATGGGGCACATCAAGCTCACGACGCCCCGGGGGAGCCGCCCTTTTCAGGGAGCAGGCGACGGCTGGCGAGCATCTGGAAGGGACTGTTTGACCGCCACCGCCACCGCGAACCGCGAACCGCGAACCGCGAACCGCGAACCGCGACTCAAGAGAGATAGTCGATCTGTCGTCGCATTTGCGCGACACACTTATTAGTTTTTTAAGCCAACTGCAAATGAGTACATCAATGAGTACACGCCCACACAACAACCAAATAATTATCGTTAATTATCAAATACATAGATGAGAAATCCAGGTCCTCTCCTGGGCACCACTTGATTTATAAAAAAGGTCGGCTTCTAGCCGGCCTTTTTTCATTTCCGGCCCAGGAAGCAAAGCGCCTGCGCGCTTTGCGCGAGGACTCGAAAGGCTGCGCTTGCAAGCGCAGCCGGGGTCGCGCATGTGTGACCGAGTCCTCTCCTGGGCACCACTTGATTTATAAAAAAGGTCGGCTTCTAGCCGGCCTTTTTTCATTTCAAGTCGCGCATCCCGCGCACCGGCTCATCCTTATGCCGGTCACGCCGATCGATAGCAGAATTAATCGTTTATCGATCGCCTTCCCCGTTGGTACGTTAGCCGCCTTGTTTGCAACGAAACCAACGAGGAGCACCATCCATGACGTCGATGAACCGCCGTGCGTTCGCGCGCGCGATGCTGGCCGCCGGCCTCGGCGCCGCCGGCATCCGGGCGCACGCCGACAGCACGCCTTCCGAGTTGCGCATCGGATATCAGAAATCGTCGACGCTCATCACGCTGCTCAAGACACGCGGCACGCTCGAGCAGTCGCTGGCACCGCTCGGGTTGCGTGTGTCGTGGCATGAATTCGCGAGCGGCTTGCCGCTGACCGAAGCGCTCACCGTCGGCGCGGTCGATTTCAGCGCGGACGTGGCCGACACGGTACCCGTGTTCGCGCAGGCCGCGCATGCACGCTTCGTGTATGTCGCCCAGGAGGCGCCGTCGCCGAAGGCACAGGCCATCATCGTCAAGAAGGACAGCACGCTGCATGCGCTCGCCGATCTGAAGGGCAAACGCATCGCCGTCACGAAGGCTGCCGGCAGCCACTATCTGCTGCTGGCCGCGCTCGCGCGCACGAAGCTCGCCCCCGCCGACACGGCGATCCACTACCTGACGCCGGCCGATGGCCGTGCGGCGTTCGAGCGCGGCAGCGTCGATGCGTGGATCACGTGGGACCCCTATGTCGCGTCGGTCGACTCGAATCCGGACGTGCGGATTCTGGCCGACGGCAGCGGGCTCGCTTCATACCAGCGCTATTACCTCGCATCGAGCAGCTTTGCAGCCGCGCGCCCGGATGTCATCCAGATCGTGTTCGACCGACTGTCGCAGGCCGGCGCGTGGCTGCGCGAGCACCCGCAGGAAGCGGCCAATACGCTCGCGCCGATCTGGGGACTCGACGCACCGACGATCGCGCGCGCCAATGCGCGACGCAGCTATCTCGTCCGCGCCGTGGTCGCGCAGCACTTCGGCGAGCAGCAGACGATCGCCGACACGTTCCTCGCAGCCGGCCTCCTGCCCGCTCGCGTCGATACGAGCGAAGCATTGCGCTGGAATTTCACGTCGAAGCGCGCGGACCCGATCGGCGCGTGATGCCACAAATACGCAATGCGCGATATTTTTATCGTCATCGAAGAAATTGTGTTGACAGCCTCGTCAGACACGCTACAATAGCGGTCTTCGCATCGCAGTAAGCGAAACGTGCCCAGGTGGCGGAATTGGTAGACGCACTAGGTTCAGGTCCTAGCGGTGGCAACATCGTGGAGGTTCGAGTCCTCTCCTGGGCACCACTTGATTTATAAAAAAGGTCGGCTTCTAGCCGGCCTTTTTTCATTTCCGGCCCAGGAAGCAAAGCGCCTGCTCGCTTTGCGCGAGGACTCGAAAGGCTGCGCTTGCAAGCGCAGCCGGGGTCGCGCCCGTGTGACCGAGTCCTCTCCTGGGCACCACTTGATTTATAAAAAGGTCGGCTTTTTGCCGGCCTTTTTTATTTCTGGCGCCGAATCGATACGCACCCCTACGCGCATGTCCGGTCAGCATCCGCGAAGTCATGTCGAGTCAACGGCGCAGCCATCGACTCGACGCACCCTCCTCTGACGCAACAAGCAAACAAGCTCGCCGCAAAATTATTTGCATTCGCGACCTCAAATTGAGTTGACAGATCTTCGCAACACGCTAGAATAGCGGTCTTCGCATCGCAGCAAGCGAAACGTGCCCAGGTGGCGGAATTGGTAGACGCACTAGGTTCAGGTCCTAGCGGTGGCAACATCGTGGAGGTTCGAGTCCTCTCCTGGGCACCAATCGATTTATAAAAAAGGTCGGCTTCTAGCCGGCCTTTTTTCATTTCCGGCCCAGGAAGCAAAGCGCCTGCGCGCTTTGCGCGAGGACTCGAAAGGCTGCGCTTGCAAGCGCAGCCGGGGTCGCGCCCGTGTGACCGAGTCCTCTCCTGGGCACCACTTGATTTATAAAAAAGGTCGGCTTCTAGCCGGCCTTTTTTCATTTCCGCTTCCGAAAGCGCGACAACGTCACCACATCGCGACTCACGCCGCTCCGGCGATACGGACGGCGTGCCGAATCCGTCCCCCGCCATCTCCACGTACGGACAAGTCGTCTCGGTGTCCGCAACGAACTCTCGCGCCTCCTCGACGCCAACACCGGCATGCTGACCTCGAGATCGAGAGCGATCATCAACAAGCCTTGGGCAGGATCGCGCTGAGACGTTGTGCTCGCCGAAATCGAAAGATCCGCTGGCGGCTGAATCCGTCGCTTCATCGCAACCAGCGTCAACGCACCATGAAAACACGCTGCGAAGCCGGCCACGAATAGCGGCTCCGGATTCGTGCCGCCCCCGTGCCGCCGAGCTCGATCGGCAGACGCAACGACACATCGAGTTCGCCGGTCGTTGCAGAGCGCGCGCCCGGACGATCGCCCATGAGCCGATTCGCCGCTGGCGACGGTCTCCGTCGTGGTGTAAAGCGGCAACGGCTCGGTACCGGTATCAAGATCAAGCAGCGATATCGGGGGGCGTCGGACGATGCATCGACCTTCCCCCTAAAGCAGACGGGGGACTGCCTCGACCGCACCGCGCCGGCCCTTCTTCACCCGGAAATCCCGCGCCTCGTTCCTGCCGACCGAAACCGGGATTTCCCTAGGCTGACATCCGGTCTGTCACGCGGTTAAATAAATCAACATGATTTATTTAATGCGTCGAGCGACGACGCACCATGGAAGGAGACGCCATGAGAAGCCCGCACATCGGCCAGGGCAGCAACTCGGCCAACGTGCGCCGTTACAACGAGCGCCTGCTGTTGAAGACGCTGCGCCGTGCGGGCAGCGCGTCGAAGGCCGACCTCGCGCGTCTCGCGAACATGACGGGCACGGCGGTCGGCAGCATCATCGCGTCGCTCGCCGATGCGAAGCTGATCGAATTCGCCGGCCGCACCGAAGGCCAGCGCGGCCAGCCGGCGTCGCTGATCCGGCTCGACCCGCGCGGCGCGTTTGGCATCGGCGTCCATCTCGATCGGATGCGCATCGAAACGGCGCTCGTCAATTTCGCCGGCGACGTGCTCGGCCGCCACTCGCACGACATGCTGCTCCCGCCGCCCGCCGACGTGCTCGAGATCGTTCGGCGCGACATCGACGCGATGCAGGACCTGCTCCCCGACCATGAACGCGCACGCCTGACGGGCGTCGGCGTCGCGCAGCCGTACAACCTCGGCGCATGGATGCGCGAGCTCGGCCTCGCACCCGACACGTTCCGTGCGTGGGAAGACGTCGACTTCGCGAGCGACCTCGGGCGCACGCTGTCGCTGCCCGTGTTCGGCGAAAACGACGGCAACGCGGCCGCCATCGCCGAGCTGTTCTACGGATACGGCCGGCAATGCGACGACTTCGTGTACCTGTTCATCGGCCCGGCGATCGGCGGCGGCATCGCGATCGACGGCGACTGCCTGCGCGGCGTAACCGGTAATGCGGGCGACATCGCCGTGATCCCCGTGCCGCCGAGCCGGCTCGCGTCCGCGCCGCCGCCGCGCGGCCCGTGGGACATCCTGCTCGCGCGCGCGTCGCTGCATGCGCTCGTACGTCATCTGCGCCATCACGGCGAGACGGTCGAGAACCGCGCCGATCTGGAGGCCTGCATCGCGCGCGGCCTGCCGGCTGTCGACGAATGGATCGACGACTGCGTCGATGCGCTCGCGCCGGCGTTGCGCGCGGTGCTGTGCGTCGTCGATGCGCCGGTGGTCGTGCTCGACGCCGATACCGACGCGGGCCTGCTCGATGCGGTCACGACGCGCCTGCGCGCCGCGCTCGTCGCCACCGCCCCGGAAGCGCGCGGCACGCCGACGCTCGTGCGCGGCACGTTCGGCGCCGACGCCGGTGCGATCGGCGCCGCGACGCTGCCGATGTTCTTCAACTTCTCTCCGCGGGCCGGCATCCTCAAGGGCGCCCGCACCGAATCGCAGGAGGTCAACCATGTCGCGATCTGACTCGCCCCGACCGCTGCTCGAGATGCGCGGGATCAGCAAGACGTTCCCGGCCGTGCGCGCGCTCGACAACGTCAGCCTCACCGTCTACCCGGGCGAGATCCACTCGCTGATGGGCGAGAACGGCGCCGGCAAATCGACGCTGATGAAGATCCTGTCCGGCGCGTATCGCGCCGACGCCGGCGGCGAGATCCTGATCGACGGCGAGCGCATCGACATCGACGGCCCGCTCGCCGCGCGCGATGCCGGCGTCGCGGTGATCTACCAGGAACTGTGCCTCGCGCCGAACCTCACCGTCGCGGAAAACATCTACGTCGGCCGCGAACTGCGCCGCGGCAACCGGCGCTGGGGCACCATCGATCGCGCGGCGATGGCGCGCGGCTGCCAGGACGTGCTCGCGCGCCTCGGCGCCCCGTTCGGCCCCGACACGCTCGTCGGCACGCTGTCGATCGCCGAACAGCAACTCGTCGAAATCGCGCGCGCCGTGCACACCCGTGCACGCATCCTCGTGATGGACGAACCGACGACGCCGCTGTCGTCGCGTGAAACCGAGCATCTGTTCGGCCTGAT
>NZ_JAPVQY010000087.1 GCF_027257875.1 Burkholderia sp. IMCC1007 | reverse complement strand
CACGCGGCGGGCGCGTGCGGGCGCCGCGGCGATCGCGGCGATCGCGGCGGCGGCCGGCGCGGCGTTCGGCGCGGACGTGGACGTGGACGTGGACGTAGACGTGGCGGAAGGCGTCACGACAAAGCTCCTTGAATCGGGTTCAGCCGCGGAACGCGGACGGCACGCCGCGGCGCAGCCGCGCTTCGAGCGCATCGAGCAGCCGGTTGATCACGAAGCCGACCGCGCCGACCACGATCACCGCGGCCATCACGAGATCGAGCTGGAATAGCTGGCGCCCGTACACGATCAGGTAGCCGAGCCCTTCCGACGACGCGACGAGCTCGACGACGACGAGCGCGAGCCACGACTTCGTGAACGCGAGCCGCACGCCGGTCGCGAGCGTCGGGATCGCGGCGGGCAGCACGATATGGAGAATGCGCTGGCGTCGCGTATAGCCGAAGATGCGCGCGACTTCGTC
Source organism: Burkholderia sp. IMCC1007 (assembly GCF_027257875.1). Lineage (GTDB taxonomy): Bacteria > Pseudomonadota > Gammaproteobacteria > Burkholderiales > Burkholderiaceae > Burkholderia. The sequence goes on along the minus strand of NZ_JAPVQY010000087.1, from coordinate 22,434 downwards.
CAGCGCGGGCGGCGTCTGGCGGAAGCCCTGCAGCGTGCTCAACGTGACGGGGACGAGCGCCGCGTGCGCGATCAGCAGGTACTTCAGCGGTTCGCCGACGCCGACGAGCAGCAGCAGGAACGGCAACCAGCCGAGCACGGGAATCTGCACGAGCGCGTTGAAGCTGGGCAGCACGTAAGCCTCGAGCGTGCGCGACAGTCCGAGTGCGGCGCCGATTGCGAAGCCGAGCAGCGTGCCGGCCGCGAAGCCGACCAGCACGCGCTGCAGGCTGATCAGCGTGTGGCGTGCGAGATCGCCGCTCGCCGCGAGTTCGGACAGCGCATCCGCCACCTGTTCGGGCGGCGGCAGGATCTGCGGCGCGATCCAGCCGCGCGCGCTGCCGATGGTCCACAGCGCGAACAGCAGCGCGGGCAGCGCCCACGGCGCGAGCCGCCACGCGACGCGTTTCGCGGCCGCGGCGCGGGACGGCCGTGCGGCGAGCGCGTGCGGGTCGGACGACGGAATCGGGATCGCGGTGTCGCTCATCGGGGCCGGTCCGGTCAGGAGAGGGGCTTGCCGGTCGCGTCGTAACGCGGCCAGTAGTGTTCGAGCTTCTGCGCGCGCAACGCGTGGTCGAGATACTTCGGCTCGAACCAGCCGTCGACGTCGACCGGCTGGCGGATCAGCTTGAGCTTCAGCGCATCCTGCGCGACGGCCTTGTAACGCGCGATCACGAACGGGTCGATCAGCGGCGACAGCCGGTCTTTCAGGCGCTGGTTCGCATAGTCGGCCTGCCACGATGCATACGGCACGCCGCTCTTCGCCCACAGCTTGAACAGCGCATCGCGGTTCGCCTCGTCGGACGACCATTGCGCGCCCTTCACGAACGCGTCGACGACGCGCTGCACGATGTCGGGATGCGCGCGCTCGAAATCGTCGAGCACGAGCAGGTGGGTCTGGCGCGTCAGCTGCGGGCCGTCGTTCTGCGATTCGTAGATGATCTTCGCGAGGCCGGCGTCGCGCAGCTTGTATAGCTGATAGTCGCCTACCGATGCATCGATGCCCTTCGATGCGAGTGCGGCGAGCGCACTCGCGGAGTCGAGATTGATCACGCGCAGGTCGCGCTCGCTCAGGCTGTTCTTCGCGAGCGCGTTGTCGGCGACGAGCTGCAGGTTGGTGCCGCGGAAGATCGACACGCGACGGCCTTTCAGGTCGGTGATCGAGCGGATGTCGGAATCGGGCGGCACGGCGATCTTCACGCCCGAGCGCACGCTCGCGGCGAGCACCAGGTGCGTCTTGATCCCGTTCGAGCGCGCGAGTACGGCGGGCAGGTCGCCTTGATACGCGAAATCGAGCGCCTTGTTGGCGATCGCCTCGTTGACGGCCGGCCCCGCACCCTTGAAGAACAGCCATTCCACCTTGATGCCGTCGGCGGCGAATTCCTTTTCGACGAGCTGCTGCAACTGCACGGTGGCGGCGCTCGATCCGCCGAACGTCGGTGGATCGCCGGCGCCTTGCTGGGCGACGCCGATGCGGATGGTGGCGGGCTTGTCGGCGTGCGCGGCGGCGGCCGGCAGCGCAACGAGGGAAGCGATCAGCAGCGATCGCAGCAGGCGCAGTGGGAGCATGAATCGATCGGTCGGGATAACGTTGGAAAGGGCGGGCCGGGGCCCGGTACGTCGAATCATTCTCGATGACGCGTCCGGCGGCGGACAAGCAACGATTTGAACTATGCTTATCGCCGCGTCACGGGTTGGCCGATCACGCGATCGCGGATGAGCGTCGATGATCGCTGCCGGAAACGGTTGTCATGGGGATGGTGGGTTCGCTGGGCGAATGACGACGAATCGGGCTTCGACGAAGGTGCGCGACTGCCGACGATCAATGCAATCGGGTTGCGTCGTATTTACCGGACCGAATGATCTCGCGATGAAATAATTGCCGACTCGCGCGCGCGATTCACTTACCCGAATTTCTTCCGTGCATGCCGAAAAATCGAATAAAAATCATTGACGTAACGGCGATAGATAGAGGCGGTGAGTCGCCCGTGTTTACATTCTTACTTCGGCTTCCGAACAACTTAGCCCGTTAACAGAAAATCCAGGAAAAGGGAACAGCTGTGTTTCGCTTTTACAGCGTGTCGCCCATAAATGCATCCGACTCCAAATTATTTGAACTCATCTCAAAAATTGTGTATACCCTAGACGAATCAGCGTGGTCGTCATCGTGCCGATGCGACCGCGCACCGAACGCGCCATCACGCAACCGATGGGGTTGCCGCACTGCCGCGTTGCAGTGATCGAAACGATTCCGGGGAATGCGAGCGGCCGCTGCATGGGCCGCCGCAGAGTCACGAATGGGCGAACGCCGTGCACCGCCGCCGAAGCAATGCCGCGTCATTACGTTCAACGGTCGATCACCGACCCCGTCACACGGAGGTTGTCATGCTGCAATACGTCAAGTCCCTGCTGCGCGATGAACGCGGCGTCAGCTCGCTCGAATATGCGGTTCTCGCCGGCATCGTCGTGATCGCGCTGGCGTTGGTCGGCACGGCCCTCAGCAGCAACACCGGCGGCCTGCCGGCCATCTTCCAGTCGCTGCTCAACAAGGTCACTGCGTTGATCTGATCCCCTGAACCCGCGCGTCGCCGACGAACATACGGATCCGCAGCGGTACGACGTATGCAGCCGGGGCGCGTACGGACGGCTCTCCGATGCTCTTTCTCGTACAGTCGGCGGCGACGCTTGTGCTCGCGTTGCTCGCCGCGCAGGATCTGCGCGACCGGCGCCTGTCCAATCGTGCGGTGCTGTCGCTCGCGACGCTGTATTGCGTCGCGGCGGCACTCACGCGCGAAGGGCTCGTCGCGCTCGCGGGGCACGTTGCAACCGCGGCGGCGATGCTGGCCCTGTTCGGCAGCTTGCGTCACGCCGGGTGGCTCGGCGGCGGCGACGTCAAGCTGGCCGCGGCGGTGTTCCTGTGGGCGGGCCCCGCACTCGCACTTCCCGTGCTGACGATCGTCGGCGCGAGCGGTGCCGTGTGCGGCTGCGTCGCGCTCGCGGCCGGCGCGTGGCAGCGTCGCGTCGCGCCGGCGCGCATGGCGACGTCGCGCGGCGTCCCGTACGGCGTCGCGCTCGCGCTCGGCGGCGCGCTGGCCGTCTGGGCGCCGTTTCCTCACGTGGTTTCGCTCAACTAGCCGGGGGACGCACGCCGCCATGCCCAAACCGCTGAGACTGGCCGTGCTGATCATCGCTGCCGGCATCGGTGCATTCATCCTGCGTCAGCTGTACGTGTCGGGCTCGACACCGTCCGCGTCCGGCGATCCGGCCGAGGTGCGCGTGCGCGTTGCGGCTGCCGACTTGCCCGAAGGGCTGCTGTTGCGCGACAACGATCTCGGCTGGAAACGCATGCCGCGCGCGCAGGTGCCGACCGGCGCGTTCGTCGAGTCGCAGCCGGGCGCGGACCTCAAGGGCGCGCTGCTGCGCAATCGCGTCGATGCCGGCACGCCGATCCGAGCGGAGAACGTGATCCCGGCCGCCGCGCCGGATTTTCTTGCGGCGGCACTGAAGCCCGGCATGCGCGCGATCTCGGTGCCGGTCGACGACGTGTCGGGCAACGCGGGCCTGATCCAGCCGGGCGATTTCGTCGACGTGGTACTCACGCAGCAGATCGGCGGCTCGGCAACGACGCCCGGCACGTTCGAAGCGGAAACGGTGGTGCGGCGCGCACGCGTGCTGGCGGTCGGTTCGGAATTCCAGCGCGCGAAGCAGCCCGCCAGTGCCCCCGACGCACCGGTGCGCGCGCGCACGGTCACGCTGGAGGTCGCGCCGCGCACGGCGCAGGTGGTGCTGGTCGCGACGCGCCTCGGTTCGTTGTCGCTCGCGCTGCGCAGCTTCGCGACGCGCGATCGTACGCAGGCGGCGGGTGGCGACGACGAGGAACCCGATCCGCCGCCGGTGTGGGCCAGCGACGTGTCGCGCGCGGCCCGCGACGCGGCGCGCGAGCCGGTGCGCGGATCGTCCGCGAGGACGGACACCGGCACGCGGCCGATGTCGCAGGGCAATACGGTCGTGATCTATCGCGGCTCGTCGGTCGACGACGGATCGCGCGGCGGCGGCACCGGCATGCCGGGCCTGCCGCCGCTGCCGGCCGGGCTGCCGGGCATGTCGATAGTACCGACGGCGCCGACGGCGCCGACGGCGCTGCCGGCGCCGGCCGCCGGCAACATGGCGGCGAATGCGATCGCGCCAACGCCGAATATGACGTTGTCGCAGTGACGCAGTGATGGGGTGACGACTCGGGCCGGCCGCCCGGCGGCCGGCATTTGACGGGAATACGGATGGTGCGCATGGTGCGTTGGATCGCTTTCTGGTGGCTGGCCTGTCTCGTTGCGCCTGGCGCCGCGTTCGCGCAGGGCACGCGTGCGCAGGACGCCGCCGCGGTGCTGTCGATCGCGACCGGCAAGGGCGAGATGCTGTCGCTGCCGGAACCCGCGGCCGCGATGTTCGTTGCCGATCCGACCATTGCGGACATCCAGGTACCGTCGCCGCGCACCGTGTTCGTGTTCGGCAAGAAGGCCGGCACGACCACGCTGATCGCGCTGGGCGCGAACCAGCGGCCGATCCTGCGCAGGACGGTGGTCGTGCAGGTCGACACGGCGTCGCTGCAGGCGGTGCTCGACGCCCGCTTTCCGCAACTGAAGCTGTCGGTGTCGGGCGCGCCGGGCTCGCTGATGGTGTCCGGCAAGGTGCCGAGCGCGGCCGATGCGGACGCGGTGATGCAGTCGCTGTCGCCGTATCTGAACGACAAGGAAAAGATCGTCAATCGCCTCGCGCTGTCGCGGCCGATCCAGGTGAACCTGCGCGTGCGCGTGACCGAGGTGAGCCGCAACATCACGCAGCAGCTCGGCATCAACTGGAGCTCGCTCGGCGCGGCCGGCAACTTCGTCGGCGGGCTGTTCAACGGGCGCACGCTGTTCGATCCGACGACGAAGCTGTTCAACCTGTCGCCGACGGGCGCGTATTCGGTGCTGGGCGGCTTCCGCGCGGGGCGCTGGTCGATCGACGCCGTGCTCGACGCGCTCGACCAGGAAGGGCTGATCACGATGCTCGCGGAGCCGAACCTCACCGCGATGTCCGGCGAGACCGCGAGCTTTCTCGCCGGCGGCGAGATTCCGATCCCGGTCGCGCAGGCCGGCAACACGTCGGGCGCGATCACGGTGGCGTTCAAGCCGTTCGGCGTGTCGCTCGACTTCACGCCGACCGTGCTTGCCGACAACCGGATCAGCCTGAAGGTGCGGCCGGAGGTCAGCGAGGTCGATTCGAGCAACAGCGTGACGACCGGCGGCATCACGGTGCCGGGGCTCAGCGTGCGGCGCGTCCAGACGACGGTCGAGCTGTCGAGCGGGCAGAGCTTCGCGATCGGCGGGCTGCTGCAGAGCCAGACGGCCGACACCGTGTCGCAGGTGCCGGGGCTCGGCCGGCTGCCGATCCTCGGCCGGCTGTTCTCGTCGACGAATTTCCAGGACAACAAGACCGAGGTCGTCGTGATCGTCACGCCGTACATCGTGCAGCCGACCGGGCCCGGCCAGCTCGAGCAGGCGCTCGACACGGTCGCGCGGCCGAGCAGCGATCTCGAGTTCGCGGTGCAGCGCAACCTCGGGCTCGACCTGCTGTCGGGCGACACGCCGCGACTCGTCGGCGCAGCGGGCTTCGTGTACTGACCGGAGGGCGCCATGCGAATTCGAACCGTCGTCGCCACGCTGCTGCTGCCGGTACTCGCGGCGTGCCTGTCGGCGCCGCCGCCGATCGACCTGCCCGATGCGCGGGCGATCGGCTTCGACGGCGCGCGCGCGGTGCCGCCCGACTGCGCGCAGCTGATGCAGCCGTCGCATCTCGTCGATGCGGGGTACGGCCGGCCCGGCGTGCCGTTCGGCTGCGCGACCTATACGAATCTCGCGGCGATGCTCGCGCGGCCCGAGGATCTCGTCGCGCCGGTGCCGTACGGCGGTGCGGACGCGCAAGTCGCGGCCGACGCGGTGCGCCGCTATGTCGAGGATCGCGTGAAGCTGCCGACACCGGACAAGACGCTGACGACGACCGGCTCGTCCGGCCATTGACTCACCGGGATGCCATCGCAATGCCGTCCATGAACGTCCTCGACCGCCAGAACGCCAAGCGCGCCGCCACCGCCGGAGCGGCGGATCTCGTCGCGGTCGTGTCCGATCCGGGCAGCGAAGACGTGATCCGCCGCGTCGCGCAGGACCTGGCGATCGCGCGCGCGCACGTGCAGGCGGGCACCTGCGACGACGCGATCCGGCTGCTGCAGCAGAACGAGCGCTCGCCGCGCCAGCTGATCGTCGACGTGTCCGACTCGGTGCTGCCGGTGTCGGACCTGATGCGGCTCGCCGAAGTGTGCGACCCGTCGGTGCGCGTGATTGCGATCGGCACGCAGAACGACGTCGGGCTGTTCCGCAACCTGCTCGGCATCGGCGTGCAGGACTACATCGTGAAGCCGCTCACCGTCGAGTTGATGCGGCGGGCGTTGAGCGCGACGGAATCGATCGTGCAGGCCCGCACCGGCAAGATCGTCAGCTTCGTCGGCGCGCGCGGCGGGGTCGGCACGACGACGATCGCGGTGAGCCTCGCACGCTGCCTGGCGGGCGAGAAGCGCCGCCGTGTCGCGTACGTCGACCTGAACCTGCATGGCGGCGGCGCGAACTCGATGCTGGGGCTGTCGAGCAACAACGGGCTGATCGAATTGCTGAACATGGAGCAGCGTCCCGACGACGCGCTGTTCGACCGCATGTTCGTCACGAAGGGCGACCGCCTGCACGTGCTGTCCGCGGAGCTCGCGTACGGGGACGACGCGCCGCTGCGCGACGATGCGCTCGCGCTGCTGGTCGACATGCTGCAGGACCGCTTCCACTACGTGCTGTTCGACGTGGGCCTGCGCACCGGCAAGCTGTTCGAGGACGCGCTGGCGGCGTCCGGTCTCGTCTACATCGTCGCCGATCGTTCGGTGCACGCCGCGTACGAGGCCGCGCGGCTCGCGCGCTTCGTGAAGGAGCTGCCCGGCGAGCGGCTGTTGTCGATGGTGCTGAACAATCCGCTCGACCCGGTCAAGGGCCGCGTCGCACCGGCCGATTTCGAAGACGCATTCGGTGGCGTGAGGCTGCGCGAACTGCCGCACGAACCGCAGCCGCTGGCGGTCGCGGAGAACCTCGGCGAGCCGATCGAGAGCGCGAAACGCCACGGCTTCGTCGACGAGATCCGGCGGCTCGCGAACGGGATCACCGGCGAGTCGATGGTGGTCGCCGAGCCGTGGTATGCGCGCTTCGTCAAATGGAGGAAAGGAACGTGACGTTCGGTACCCGCAAACGGCACGCACCGGAGCCCGCACCGGCCGCTGCTCCGGCCGAGCCGCGCAACAACGCGCAGGCGCCGACGCCGGCGCCGAACCTCGCGCCGGCCACGGCTCAGGGCACGGCTCAGGGCACGGGGCCGGCCGCGGCGCACCCGCGCACCGCCGCGGCGGCCGACACGCAGGAGGCGCTGATCCGCTCCGGCAAGTTCGATGCGATCCGCCACGCGGTGTTCACGTCGATGAACATGTCGGCGGCGCTGATGAAGACGCGCGACGAAGTGCGCGCTGGCATCGAGCAGGTGGCCGCGCACACGATCGAGCGCGAACGCCTGAAGATCACGATGGGCGAGCAGGTGTTGATCGTCGACGCGATCCTGAACGACATGTTCGGCGTCGGGCCGATCGAGCCGCTGCTCGCGGACGACACGGTCAGCGACATCCTGGTGAACGGCCCCGACCAGGTGTACGTCGAGCGCGGGGGCCGGCTCGAGCTCACGTCGCTGAAGTTTCGCGACAACGCGCACGTGACGAGCGTTGCGCAGCGGATCGCGGCGGCGGTGGGCCGTCGCGTCGACGAGAGCAGTCCGATGGTCGACGCGCGCCTGGCGGACGGCAGCCGCGTCAACGTCGTGCTGCCGCCGATCGCGATGCGCGGCGCGTCGATCTCGATCCGGAAGTTCGCGAAGCGCGACATCACGCTCGCGCGGATGGCGCACCAGGGCAACATCTCGAACGCCATGCTGCAGGTGCTGAAGATCGCGTGCGGGTGCCGGCTGAACATCGTGATTTCGGGCGGCACCGGTTCGGGCAAGACGACGCTGCTCAACGCGCTGTCGCAACACATCGAGCAGCACGAACGGATCGTGACGATCGAGGATGCCGCGGAGCTGCAACTGCTGCAGCCGCACGTCGTCAGTCTCGAGACGCGGCCGGAGAACACCGAGGGGCTCGGCGGAATCTCGCAGCGCGATCTCGTGCGCAACGCGCTGCGGATGCGGCCCGACCGCATCATCCTCGGCGAGATCCGCGGCCCCGAGGCGTTCGACGTGCTGCAGGCGATGAATACGGGCCACGACGGCTCGATGACGACGATCCACGCGAACACGCCGCGCGATGCGATCACCCGGCTCGAGAGCATGGTCATGATGGCGAACGCGAACCTGCAGCTGCTGTCGATCCGGCGTCAGATCGCGAGCGCGGTGCACCTGTTCGTGCAGGTCGAGCGGATGCGCGACGGCGTGCGCCGCGTGACGCGCATCACGGAGATCGTCGGCATGGAAGGCGACGTGGTGATCACGCAGGACCTGTTCACGTTCCGCCAGGAGGGCGACACCACGCGCGATGCGGTGAAGGGCGTGTTCGAGACATCGTCGCTGCGCCCTGCATTCGCGCAGCGCGCCGCGTATTACGGCGTCGACGATGCGCTGTCCGAGGTCTTCCGCCAATGAGGGGCGCCGACCTGTTCGCGATGGGCGCGTTCGCCGTGCTCCTGACGCTCGGCATCGCGCTGTCCACGCTGTTCGACCGCGCGCGCCGCACGCCGGAGCAGCGGATTCGCGACCGGATGCGGCGCCTCGCGCCGTCGCTCGCGGGCCGCAATGCCGGCGCGGCCGACGCGCCCGGCATCGCGCTGTTCAACCTGCCGCGCCGGCAAAGCCGCGCGCGCGCGTGGCTGCAGCGCTACGTGACGCGCGTGCGGGCGGTGGGCGGCGAACGCGGGATGCGGATCGTCATCGGGAGCACGATTGCCGGCGCGCTCGCCGCGCTCGTCGCGGTGGCGCTGATCCAGCCGCCGGGCCTCCTGCGTCCGCTGCTCTACGTCGGGTTGCCGCTGCTGGCGATGCGCGCGAGCTATCGCGCGCTGGTCGAGCGTTTCCGGATGCGCTTTCTCGAAGCGTTTCCGGATGCGATCGACCTGATCGTGCGCGCCGTGCGCGCGGGCATTCCGGTCACGCAGGCGATCAGTACGGTGGGCGACAGCGCGGCCGAGCCGGTGCGCTCGACGTTCCGCACGATGGGCGACAGCCTGCGCGTCGGCGCGGATCTGAAGGACGTGCTGTCGGCATCGGCGGACCGGCTGATGATCGCCGACTTCTCGTTCTTCACCGTCTACCTGCTGCTGCAGCGCGAGACGGGCGGCAGCCTCGGCGAGACGCTCGACGAGCTGTCCGGCATCATCCGCACGCGTCGCGACATTCGCCTGAAGACCCGCGCGCTGACCGCCGAAGGGCGGATCACGACGAACATCATTTCGGCGGTGCCGTTCGTGATGATCGGCGCGCTGTACCTCGTGAACCGCTCTTACGTGATGCTGCTGTTCGATACGCACGTCGGACACGTGATGCTGACGATCGCCGCCGTGCTGCTGACGATCGGACTGCTGGTGATCCGCAAGATATCGAAACTGGATACCGCGCGATGACGATCCCGATGCTGGCCGCCCGAGGTCTCGAAGTGCTGCTGTTGCTCGCCTGCGTCGCGGCGGCGCTCGCGCCGCCGGGCGGCGGCACACGCCGGCGCATCGCCGAGCGGGTGCAGCAGGCGGCCGGGCAGCGGCCGCTGCCGCTGGTGGCGGGGCGGCTGCAGCCGAACGACGTGCGTCGAGGGGTCACGCAGCGGCTCGCGCAGCTCGGCGAGCGGATGCCGGTGCTCGACCCGATGCAGCGCGTGAAGCTCGGGCTGCAACTGACGCGCGCGGGTTTTCGCGAGCGCCGCGCGGTATCGGCGATGATCGGGATCAAGCTGAGCTGCGGCGTGCTGTTCGCGACCGTCGCGATGGTGTTCAGCCCGTTCATTCCGCGCTTGGGCGAGTATTTCATGATTCGCGCGGTGGCGATGGTCGCCGCGTTCGTGATCGGCGTGATCGTGCCCGAGTACGTGCTGGGTGCGATGATCCGGCGGCGCCGGCGGATCATCGCCGCGTGTTTTCCGGATGCGCTCGATCTGCTCGTGATCTGCACGATGGCGGGCAACAGTCTCGTATCGGGCATCCGGCGCGTCGCACGCGAACTCCAGCGCATCTGTCCGCCGCTCGCCGACGAACTGGCGGTATGCGCGGACGAGCTGACGCTGAGCGGCGACGTGTCCGAGACGCTCGCGCATTTCGCGCTGCGCGTCGACTTCGCGTCGGCCCGTTCGCTGGCGACGACGCTCACGCAATCGCAGCGATTCGGCACGCCGATCACGCAGGCGTTGCGCACGCTGTCGCGCAGCGAGCGCACCGAGCAGATCGTCGCGCTCGAGGAAAAGGCCGCGAAGCTCGCGCCGAAGATCACGCTGCCGATGATGCTGTTCATCCTGCCGACGGTCGGCCTGATCGCGGCGGGCCCGGCCGCCATCCACCTGCTCGAGGTATTCAAATGAAACGCTCCGCCGTACGCGTGCTCGCGTTCGCGGCCGTGCTGCCGGTGCTGGCCGGCGGCTGCGCGCCGGGCATCCAGACGCGGCCGGTGGTGTCGCAGAAGAGCGACGACCCGCAGGCAGAATTGCGCATCGCCGACAGCGCACTCGCCGGCGGCAACATCGATCTCGCGTCGACGTTGTACGACAAGGTGCTCGCCCGCCATCCCGATTCGCTCGCCGCCCGGCTGGGGCTCGGCGACGTCAACTACCGCGCGGGCGACCTGGAGCGCGCGCGCGTGCTCTATGAGCAGGCCCGGCAGCAGGCGCCCGCGCAACCCGGGCCGCAGATCGGGCTTGCGCGCGTCGCGCTGCGGCAGCGCCGGCTCGACGAGGCTGCGCAGCGCTACCGCGACCTGCTGGCCGCGCAGCCCAATCTGCCGCTCGCGGCCGAAGGGCTCGGCACGGTGCTCGACCTGCAGGGCCGCCACGCCGACGCGCAGGCCGTCTATCGCGATGCGTTGCGCGCGCATCCGGATGCGCAGGGGCTGCGCGTCGACCTCGGGCTGTCGCTCGTGCTGAGCAACCGGCCGCGCGAAGGCGTGAACGTGCTGCTCGACGTCGCGGGGCTGCCCGACGCGCCGTGGCAGGCGCGCCAGAACCTCGCATTCGCGTACGGCGTGCTCGGCAACACCGATTCCGCGAAAAAGCTGCTGTCGGCCGACCTGCCCGCGTCGGCGGTGGCCGACAATCTGCGTTTCTACCAGGCCGTGCGCGCGCAGCTCGCGTCGCGTTCGGCATCCGACGGCCCACGCGCACTGACGGGTGCCGCACTGGAGCCGCGCACGATGCCGGCCGGCGACGGGGCCGCAAAATGACACGCGGGGCGATGGGCGCGCGCCGTGCGCGCGGCGTCGTGTCGCTCGAGTTCGTGTTGATGCTGCCGTTCCTGCTGATGGTGCTGATCGGCATCATCGACACGAGCCTGCTCCTGTGCGACAAGGCCGTCATCACGAACGCGAGCCGCGAGGCCGCGCGGGCCGGCGTCGTGTTGCGCGTGCCGATGCTGACCACCACGCAGGTCGCCAACGTCGCGTTGAACTACACGCAGAACAGCCTGATCACCGGCGGCACGGCGACGACGCCGACCGTGACCGTGACGCAGGCGAACGGCACGACCTCGGGCACCGCGCTGACCGTGACGGTGACCTACACGTATTCGGGGCTGGTGCTCGGTTCGGCATTCAGCGCGCTGACCGGCCCGGTCACGGTCTCCGCCAGTTCGGTGATGCTCTATGAATGATGCGGCCGGCACGCGCTGCACCGGCGCCGCGCGCGAACGCGGCTCCGTCGCGCTGTTCTTCCTGCTGTTCCTGATTCCGCTGCTGTCGTTCGGCGCGCTGGCGGTCGACATCGCGTGGGTGGCCGCGGTGCGCAACCAGCTGCAGAACGCCGCCGACGCGGCCGCGCTCGCGGCGGCCGATGCGATGATGCCGGCGGGCGGCGGTGCGCTGAACTGGTCGCAGGCCGCGCCGGCGGCGAACGGCGTGATCGCGCAGAATTCGGCGGCGGGTGCGCCGCTCGCGACCGGTACGGTCACGACCGGCTACTGGAACGTGACGCGGACCCCGTCGTCGATGCAGTCGACCACCATCGTCCCGGGGCCGTACGACGTGCCGGCGGTGCAGGTCACCGTATCGCGCGCGCCGGGCGTGAACGGCGGCTCGATTCCGCTGCTGCTCGGCGGGCTGCTGGGCATTCCGGGCGCGTCCGGCAGCGCGACCGCCATCGCGGTGCTCGCCGCGCCGGGCGGGGTGGCCGCGGGCGCGCTCTTTCCGGTCGCCATCGACCAGTGCGTGTACAACCAGTACTGGAACTCGCAGACCAACCAGCCGCTGATCAATCCGCTGACGAACCAGCCGTTCGAGTTCTCGGTCACGAACGGGCAGACCTACGGCGCGTTGTGCATGGGCGGCCAATGGACGTCGTTCCAGTCGACCGCAAGCGACACGACGACGATGGGCGGGCTGATGCTGACAGGCAATCCGACGACGCTCAATATCGGTGACAGCATTAATCTGGCGACGGGCATCAAGGCGACGCTGTACACATCGGTGCCGATCGGCGCGACGGTCCTGCTGCCGGTCGTCACGCAGACGCTGACCAGCACCTACGTGCCGATCGTCGCGTTCGCGCCGTTTCACATCGATGCGGCGCTCGGCGGCACGTACAAGTACATCCAGGGCCACTTCGTCGCGGGCATGAAGATGACCGGCGTCGCGACGGGGGTCGGTCCGTACTACGGCGTATACGTGCCGCCGCGCCTGGCGTTGTGAGCGTCGTGCCGCGCGCGGCGCAGCAGCACGAGCAGCGCGAAGAGCGTCACGGCAGGGCCGATCTGCGGCTGCTGCAGCCACGGGTTCAGGTATTCGTACAGCGGCAGCAGCCACAGCAGCGCGATCGCGACCTGCTCGCCGCGCAGCCAGGCGCCGCGCCAGCCGATCGCGAGCATGCACGCGATCGCGATCGCGTGCCACGCGAGCTCGTAGTGCCACACATAAGGATTGGCCGCGAGCGTCGCGACCGCGAGTGTTGCGGCGCGCACGCGGATATCGCGCGAGCGGGCCCATACGATGCAGGCGGCCGTAATCGCGAGCGCGGAGATGCAAGCCTGGACGGCATACGCGGCGCCGAGCGGCACGCCGGCGAGGCGCAGCGCAGCGAATGACGTCGGCGACGCGAGCCAGAACACGACGCCATGCTCGAGGATGATCGAGCGCGCGAGCCCGGCGCTCGTGACGAACAGGCGCAGCGATTCGATGCCGCAGACCAGCACGCTGGCCGCGCCGAACGCAGCGGTTGCCAGTGCGGCCCACGCGATCGTGCGCCACGCGCGCGCGGCGACCAGCACGAACGGAAACAGCAGCGCCATCTGCGGCTTGACCGACAGGAGCCCGATGCAGATGCCGGCCCATAACGGCCGCCGGTCGGCCCAGCAGACGGCCAGCGCCGCGCACGATGCGGTGAGGAATGCGTTTTGCCCGAGCGAGCCAGTGACGAATACGCACGGCGCCGCGAGCAGCGCGAACGCGCCGACACGCGCCGCGCCGGGGATCGCGCCGAGGCCCGAGACCCGCCACGCGGCGAAGCCGAGCACGACGATGCCGCATGCGACGAACAGCGGATAGCTGATCGCATACGGAAGCAGCGCGAGTGGCGTCACGAGCAGCAGGTAGGTGGGCGGGTACAGCCACGCGAGGAAGCCTTCGCGGCGAAACAGCGGGAACAGCTCGACCGACAATCGCGAGAAGGTCGGAAAATCGTACGCCTGCCACGGCGCGCCGTGCAGCATCACGTACGACGCCGACCAGAACACCGAGTAGTCCGCGCCCGGGCGCGACAGGACGGTGCCGGGCGCGTGATGGATGCCGTAGATCCAGAGCGCGACGAACAGCGCGTAGAACGCCAGCACGAATGCGCTGTACGCGACGACGCGCCGTGGCGTGAGCCATGCGTGCACGGGGCGCGCGGCCGCGCGCATCGATGGGTGGGGAAGGTCCATGCGCGGAAGGCCGCTTACTTGAACGACGCCTTGCGCGCGGCGTGGCCGGCCGCTGCCGGCGTCGCCGTCCGACGGCGGCCCGCATGCGCACGCTTGAGCGGGAACTGCAGCAGCTTCGACGCCGGTTGCGCGCCGGCGTCGCGCTCCGCGCGGTAGCGCCGCCGCACGAGGTAGACGGGGCGCTGCTTCGACTCGTGATAGATGCGGCCCAGGTATTCGCCGATCACGCCGATGCCGATCAGCTGGATGCCGCCCATGAACAGCACCACCGAAATCAGCGACGGGTAGCCGTGCACCGGATTGCCGAACAGCAGCGTGCGCACCACGATGAACGCGCCGTACGCGAGCGACAGCATCGCGAACGTGAGGCCGACGTAAGTCCACACGCGCAGCGGCACCGTGCTGAAGCCGGTGATGCCCTCGAGCGCGAAGTTCCAGCGCCGCCATCCGGAGAATTTCGAGCGGCCGCCGCTGCGCGGTGCGCGCGTGTATTCGACGATCGTGGTGCGAAAGCCGATCCACGCGAACAGGCCCTTCATGAAGCGCCGCCGCTCGGGCAGCGCGCGCAGCGCGTCGACCACCTCGCGATCCATCAGCCGGAAGTCGCCGACGTTCTCCGGCATCTCGACTTCGGACAGTGCGTTGTGCACGCGGTAGTAGAGCGCCGCCGCCGCGCGCTGCAGGTACGGATCGCACATCCGGTTCGTGCGTTTCGCCGCGACGACCTCCGCACCGGCGCGCCAGTGTTCGATCATCGCGGGAATCAGCGCGGGAGGGTCCTGCAGATCGGCGTCGATCAGGATCACCGCGGCGCCGGACGCTTCGTCGAGGCCGGCGGTGAGCGCGGCCTCCTTGCCGAAGCGGCGCGTGAGATCGACGACGTGCACGCGCGGATCGGCGGCGGCGAGCGCGAGCAGCCGCTCGAGCGTGCGATCCCGGCTGCCGTCGTTGATGCAGACGATCTCGAAGCGGACGTCGGCGACCGATTCGAGAACGGGCAGTGTTTCGGCAAAGAATGCGTCGATCGCTTCGTCTTCGTCGTGAAACGGCACGACAAGCGATATCAGCGGCTTTCTGGCGTGCGTCGACATGCTGCGCCCCCCCCCGAGAGGTCCGGCCCGCGCTGCACCGTATGGGTCCGGTTGTCGTTTGCCGAACGGGCGGGCCCGTTCGGTACGAATTCCGTGTCGGCCTGCCAGTCCATCGCAGACCGAACGATAGGTGTTGCGACATTGTACGCAGGATTTGGCGATTCGTAACACGGATGCGCGGGTTCGCATCGCCGGCGGCGTGCCGGGGAAAATATCGGTCGCCGGTGATCGGCGGGCGGTGTGCAGCGGCGCTACGATGACGTTTTCGGTGCGAAGGAGCGCGTGATGCAAGTCCACGACCTGACCGGCCCGCCGCTCGATTTCTGGGTGGCGATGGTGGAAGAACTCGGCGCGCCGCGCGTCGATGCCACGGGATGCACGGTCGTTCGCGAGCCGGGCGGTGCGCAGGTGCCGTATGCGCCGTCGTCGAAGTGGACGGATGGCGGCCCGCTCGTCGAGCGGCTGCCGTTCGCGGCGTTCGAACGCGACGGCGGACACGGCGCGTGGCGCGCGGTGCTGCATCGCGCGATGCCGGCGGCCGGCGAGCGCTGCACGTTCAATCAGTCGGGGCCGACACTGCTGGTCGCCGCGATGCGCACGCTGGTCGCATCGACGTTCGGCGACGACGTGCCGGATCTCGACATGTCGAAACCGCGATAGGCGATGCGACCTTCGGGCACCGCCCGTTACGCGGCCGACAGGTTGCGTACCGCGATCGACGCGACGTCGACACGCTTCGGCAGGATCGCATCCGCCGCCGCGCGATCGGCGACCCGCTGCAGCACGTCGATGTCCGCGCCGGTGAGCGCGCGCTGCGCGAGCGCCGCACGGCGTGCGATGTCGGACGCCGCATCGCTCGGCAGGCGCGTGAGCGACGCATAGACGCTCGCGTAATCGGCCGGATGCGCGAGCGCCCACTGGCCGGCGCGGGCGAGCCGCGCGAGCACGTCGGACAGCGCCGCGCGCTTCGCGCGATCGTCGAGCGTGTCGACCGGCGACGTGAGGAACGCAAGCCCCGAGTTGATCCCGCTGCCGTCGCGCACGATGCGCGCGCCGCGCCGCACTGCGTGTCCGTAATACGGGTCGAAGGTGGCCCAGATGCCGATCTGCTTCGCCTCGAATGCGGCGAACGCATCGACCGGCAGCACGAAGCGCACGTCGACGTCGCCCGGCGCGAGGCCGTGTTCGCGCAATGCGCCGTAGAGCTGGTATTGCGAGATGCTGCCGCGCGCTGACGATACGACCACGGTACGCCCCTTCAGGTCGACGACCGTGCGGACCGGCGAATCCGGCTGGACGACGATGCCGAGCGATGCCGGTGAGCCGACGCGCGTCGCGACGATGCGCAGCGCCGGATCGCCGAGCGCGGCCGTCAGCACGGGCAGGTCGCCGGCGGGCGCGAGATCGATCGCGCCCGCGCGCTGCGCTTCGAACAGCGGCGCGGCGCCCTGGAAATTCGCCCAGCGGAACCGGTATGGCGCGCCGTCGAGCACGCGCGCGGCTTCGGCCAGCGCGCGCAGGCCGCCGGCCTGGTCGCCGAGCACCAGCGTGACGTTCGACAGGTTGGCGCCGGCCGCGCGGGCGGGCAATGCGTTGCCGGCGAGCGGCGCGGCGGCCAGCGCGGCCACACGCAGCAGTGCGCGGCGGCGGGCCGCGGTGGAGGGCGAAGTCATCGGCGGCAGGTCCTTGGAGATCCGCGCGCGGGCCGCGCGGCTGCCGGGCAGATTACGGAATCGGCTCCGCGCGGGCAAACATCGAATCGCGAAATGCTTATTCGCGCGATGCGGGGCGGGGAAGCGATGGCCGTCGATGCGCCGTTCATGTCGAGCCTGCTGGCCGGCGATCTCGCACAGGCGCTGGAGCGCGTGCCGCTGTCGGCGGCGCGCACCCTTGCGCAGGCGGCGCCCGCGGCGTTCGCGAGCGGGTTCGCGGCCGCGCTGACGGTGAGCGGCGTGCTCGCGCTCGCGGCTGCCGCCGTTGCATACAAGTTGCTTACGCAACCGTCGCGCGGAGCGTGATGCGCGCGGCAACGCGTGCGCCGCCCATTGCACGCGACCGCGCGCAGCCGTTAAGCTTGCGCGTTCCGGTTTCACGCAGCGTGCTCAAGATGTCATCGACGATCGAGATTCTGTTGCCCGTGTTCGGGCTGATCGCGGCCGGGTTCCTGTGCCGCCGGCGCGGCGTACTCGGGCCGGCAGCGGCTTCGGAGCTCAACCGTTTCGTCGTGTGGCTCGCGCTGCCGGCGCTGCTGTTCCAGATCATGGCGCACGCGTCGTGGCACCAGCTCTATCAGCCGGCCTTCGTCGCGACGTTCGCACTGACCTGCGCGCTCGTGTTCGGCGGCGTGCTCGCGTGGCGGCTGTTCGCGGGGCGCGGGCTGGCCGATGCGAGCATCGACGCGATCGCCGCGTCGTATCCGAACACCGGCTATCTCGGTTTTCCGCTGTGCGTGCTCGCATTCGGCACCGAGAGCCTCACGCCGACCACCATCGCGACCATTCTCGTTGCATGCGTGCTGTTCGCCGGCGCGATCGTGCTGATCGCGATCGGGCTGCAGCGCGATCGCGCGCCGCTCAAGCTGATCTGGAAGGTGGTCGGCGCGCTGCTGTGCAACCCGCTGATCGTCGCGCCGCTGGCCGGCGTGTGCGTGTCGGCCGCGCAGGTGCCGCTCGGTGCGCCCGTCGAGACCTTTCTCAAGCTGCTCGGCGCGGCCGCGAGCCCGTGCGCGCTCGTCAGTCTCGGGCTGTTTCTCGCGGAAAAGCGCGACGCGAACGGCGCCGCGCCGCGCGGCAGCGTCGCGCTGACGGCGGTCAAGCTGTTCGTGCAGCCGGCGCTGGCGTGGTGGCTCGGCGTGCGGGTGTTCGCGATGCCGCCCGTGCTCGCGCAGATCGCCGTCGTGCTGGCGGCGCTGCCGACCGGCACGGGGCCGTACATGCTGGCCGAATTCTACGGACGCGAAGCGCACGTGACGTCGCGCACGATCCTGCTGTCGACGCTCGGCTCGATCCTGTCGCTGTCGGTGCTGCTCGCGAGCGCGCGGCACGCGTGACGTCGCGCGGGCGGTGCCGCCGGTGCCGTCGGTGCCGCGTGCGCCGCTCGCACGCTCAGTGCGACTTCGTCGCGATCCGGTGTATGCGCGCCGCATGCGCGACTCGCGGCCGCTGCGCCGTGCCGCAATGCGTCGCCTGCCGGCGGCGCGTGCGCCGCGCGGGGTCCGTAGCGTTCGACGCAGAGCCCGGCGCAGGCGCGACTGACGCAAGCACGCGCGCATCGTCCCCATTCGCGGCGACCGCCGCGACGGCCGGTTGTGCGGCTTCGGCGTCGAGCCAGCTGCGCGTCGCTTCGGCGATCAGCGCGCGCAACCAGCGCACGCCGTCGACGCACGATCCCGATTCGTTCCACGTCATCCGATAGACGATGTCCGGCGGCTGGGCCGGCAGCGCGACCGCGGCGAGCGGCAACAGCTTCGCGTAATGGCGCGCGAGCCGGTACGTGGTGGTCAGGATCAGGTCGGAGCGCACGAGCGCATGCGCGGCAAGTTCGAAGTGCGGCAGCGTGACGACGATCCGCCGCTGCGGGCCGACGCGTTCGAGCTGCCGGTCGATCGCGCCGGACGCTTCGAGCCATGACGGCGTCGGGCACAGCTGCGCGGCCTGCGCGAACGCGTCCGCCGTGATCGCGCCGTGCCGCGCGAGCGGGTGCGTCGCGCGCATCAGGCACACGACGCGATCGTCGAACAGGTCGTCCTGGCGGAAGCGCGACAGACGCGCGGCACGGTTGTCGATCACGACGTCGAGCTCGCCGTCGGCGAGCGCGCGCTCGTCGTCGAAGCCGTCGCCGAGCGGATGGAACACGAGCTGCGCGTTCGGCGCGCGTTCGCGGAACAGCGCGACGAGCTTCGGCACGAACAGCACGTTCAGGTAGTCGGGGCAGCCGATCCGGTAGGTGCGCACCGACGTGCGCGCGTCGAACGTCGGCTGCTGGATGCGGATGAAGTCGATCACGCGCAGCGCGTTGCGCAGCGGCTCGATCAGGCGTGCGCCGAACTCGGTCGGCACCATCCCGTAGCGGCTGCGCACCAGCAGCGGATCGCCGAGCAGCGTGCGCAGGCGCTTGAGCGCCGCGCTCGTCGCCGGCTGCGACATGTTCAGCCGCACGGCCGCGCGCGATACGGTGCGCTCGGTGAGCAGCACGAGCAGGATGCGCATCAGCCGCGCGTCCAGCACGTCGAGCGCGCCCGTCGCGTCGCACGCGTTGGAGGAAGGGCTGGTCGGTGCCGGAGCGCGCCGCATGTCGCTATACGATCGTGCGGCCCGTCATTTGACGAAGGTGCCGGGCCAGCCGACGATCCGCTTCGGCCGCGGCGGCGCGTACGTGCGGACCTTCGACGTCTTCAGCTTCAGGCGCACCAGCGATTCGGCGAGCGCGACCGCGGCCGATACGCCGTCGACGACCGGCACGCCCGTGCATTCCTCGATCTGCCGGTCGAGCCCAGCCATCCCGCCGCAGCCGAGGCAGATCACTTCCGCGTGATCGTCCTTCACCGCACGCTGCGCTTCGCCGACGATCGACTCGATCGCACGCGCCGGATTCTCCTCGAGTTCGAGCACCGCGAGCCCGCTCGCGCGCACCGACGCGCAGCGCGCATCGAGCCCGGCGAGCTTCAGGCGATCCTCGATCAGCGGCACCGTGCGGTCGAGCGTCGTGACGACGGAGTAGCGATGGCCGAGCAGCATCGCGACGCTCGCGGCCGCTTCGGTGATGTCGACGACGGGCACGGTCAGCAGCTCCTGCAGCCCTTCGCGGCCGTGTTCGCCGTAGCCGGCCTGGATCACCGCGTCGTACGGTTCGTCGTAGCTCAGCACGCGCTCCATCACGGCGATCGCCGCGAGGTAGCTCTCGAAGTTGCCTTCGATCGACTCCGCGCCGAAGCGCGGCGTCAGCCCGACGATCTCCGTGCCGGGGGAGGCCGCGGCCTGCGCTTGCGCGGCGATGGCGTCGGTGATCGATTCGGTCGTGTTGACGTTGACTACCAGGATCCTCATCGTGACTCCGTATGCGTTTGTGTCAGTGTTGCGCGCAGGCGACCGCGATGTGTTCGCCCGAGCGCTCGTCGTATTGCCGTTTGCGGTCGGCCGTCAGCCAGTACACGCTGCCCGCGATGGCGGCGCCGAGCAGCCACGAGAACGGCGTCATCGCGCTGAACGCCGGCACGACGGCGAGCGTGATCGAGATCAGCGCGGACGGCACGAGCGCCGCGAGCGCCTTGCGGTTCACGCCGCCCTTGTAGAAATACGCGCCGGTCGGCGCTTCGGTGTAGAGATCGGGCACGTTCACGCGCTGCTTGCGCACGAGCCAGTAGTCGACCGTGATGATCCCGTACAGCGGGCCGAGCAGCGCGCCCAGGCCGGACAGGAAGTACACGATCACGATCGGGCTGTTGTACAGGTTCCACGGCAGGATCAGCACCGCGATCGTCGCGCTGATCAGGCCCGCGCGGCGGAACGACAGGCGGTGCGGCGCGAGGCTCGTCAGCACGAAGGCCGGCGCGACGAAGTTCGCCATGATGTTCACGGCAACCGTGACGATCAGGAATGCGAGGCAACCGAGCACGAGGAACAGCTTGTTCGGCACCGTCGCGATGATTTCCGTCGGGCTGTGGATGATGTGACCGTTCAGCTTGAACTGCGCGCCCGCGAGCACGAAGCTGATCGTCGCAAACACCAGGATGTTGACCGGCAGGCCCCAGAAGTTGCCGACCCGCACTGTCTTCGCGCTCGGCGACGAGCGGGCGAAATCGCAGAAATTGAGCACCAGCGTGCCGTAGATCGCGAGCCACAGCGAGCCGCCCGCGAACACCTCGGTCCACATCTTGAGGCCGGTCATCGGCTTGCCGATCGACATCGCGAGCTGGCCGCCGGTGCGGCTGAACATCCACGCGGCGAGCGACAGTGTCGTGACGAGGATCACTGGGCCGGCGAGCCCTTCGTACTTGCGGACCATCTCCATCCCGTACGTGAGGACGCCGATCTGCACGAGCCAGATCGCGACGAACGTGATCCAGCCGAGCGACGACAGCCCGAAGATCGCGTTCTGGTCGAAGGCGGCGAGGCCCGGCCAGATCGCGGTGAGCAGCACGCGCAGCACGACCGACGCGAGATAGGTCTGGATCCCGAACCATGCGATCGCGATTACCGCGCGGATCATCGCGGGCAGCATCGCGCCGTAGATGCCGAAGCTCATCCGGCTGATCACCGGGAACGGCACGCCGGTCTTCTGGCCCATGTAGCCGGTGAGATTCATGAGGCAGTACACGAGCACCGCGCCGATCGCGAGCGACGCGAGCATCTGCCAGCCCGACAGGCCGAGCGCGAACAGGCCGATCGCGAACGAGTAGTTCGCGATGTTGTGCACGTCGTTGGTCCACAGCGCAAAGATGCTGTAGCGGCCCCAGGTGCGGCCTTCGGCCTTGGTTGGCGCGAGGTCGGGATTGTGCAGCCGCGGGCTCAACGCGGCGTCGCGCGCGGCCGTATCGGTGCGATGCAATGCGTCGTCCGCGCCGAGCACGATGCCCGCGCGGTGGGTGGCTTCCAGTTGCACGCGTTGTCTCCTTCCGTGTGCGGGGCGCGAACCGCCTGCGTGTGCACGCAGTGCGGGCCCGGCCGCCGTGGACGTTATGTCTCGGATGTGTTCGCGAGTATGGGCGGCGGCCGCAACGATGGGAAATTAAATATCTGGTTGAGCGTCAGTGGGGAAATGAATGGGGTGCGTTCGGCAGCGGGCTGGTCCGCGGCACGCGAATTGCGCGTCAGCGGGCTCCATCCACATCGACATCAGCGGAGGTGTCATGCAGCGATATTCCTTTCGTCACGTATCGCGGGCCGTCTTCGCCGGCATCCTGATCGCCGGCCTGGCGGCGGGGGCGGGCTGTCAGAAGAAGAGCGCCGACGACACCGGCACCAGTGCGAGTTCGGCCCCGGGCGCCATGTCGCCCGCGCCGTCGACCGCGCCGTCGGGCATGCCGAGCAGCGGCGCGAGCGTGCCGGGTGCGGCGTCCGCGCCGGCCGGGGCGAGCGGCGGCTGACCGACGGGCGCAGGCGG
>NZ_JAPVQY010000086.1 GCF_027257875.1 Burkholderia sp. IMCC1007 | reverse complement strand
CGATCGCCGCGATCGCCGCGGCGCCCGCACGCGCCCGCCGCGTGGCCGCGCCCGACTGGCGCGGCTTCGTCCTGCCGCTCGCCGCGCTCGCGATCTGGTGGGCGATCTCTGCCGCGCATCTCGTCAAGAGCGGGCTGCTGGTCGGCCCGGCCGACGTGCTGCACACCGCATGGACGCAGACGACCAGCGGCGCGCTCGCGCGCGCGCTGTCGGCATCGCTCGCGCGCGAAGCGTGCGGCTTCGCGATCGGCGCGACGGGCGGCCTGCTGCTCGGCGCCGTGCTCGGGCTGTCGCGCATCGCGACGCGCGTCGTCGGCCCGAGCTTCGACACGTTCAAGCAGATCTCGCTGTTCGCATGGATTCCGCTGATTTCCGTGTGGTTCGGCCTCGGCGACGTCGCCAAGGTCGTGTTCCTGTCGCTCGCCGCGCTGCTGCCGGTTGCCGCGCACACGTGCGACGGCATTCACGCGGTGCCGCGCGCGTATGTCGACGTCGCGCGCGCGCTGCGCTATTCGCGGCTTCAGCTCGTGCGCTACGTGATCCTGCCCGCCGCGCTGCCGTCGATCTTCACCGGGCTGTATCTCGGTCTCATCTATTCGTGGCTCGCGACGCTCGGCGCCGAATACCTGCTCGTCGCGGGCAGCGGGATCGGCAACACCCTGATCGACGGCAGCGAGCAGTTCCGGATGGACCTCGTGCTGTTCGGGATCATCGTCGTCGGCGTGACCGGCTGGGCGCTGAACGCCGTCGCGCGTGCGCTCGAGCGCAAGGTGCTGGCCCGGCGCGGCGACCTGCAACGGTAATCACCCTCTTCCTTCCTGTCGCTTTCCTTTCCGCCATGACGACCCTCGCTTCCGATTCGCTCGATATCCTCCATGTGAGCAAGCGCTATGCGCAACGCGGCGCGACGCTCGCCGTACTCGACGATGTGTCGCTGCACGTACGCGCCGGCGAGTTCGTGACGATCGTCGGCGCGAGCGGCTGCGGCAAGTCGACGTTGCTGCGGCTGATCGCCGGGCTCGATCGCGACTATGCGGGCGAAATCCGGGCCGGCGACGCGCTCGTGCGCGATACGTCGCTGCAGCGCGGGATCGTGTTCCAGGATCACCGGCTGTTTCCGTGGCTGACCGTCGCGCAGAACATCGAGGCCGCGCTGCGCAATGCCCCGCTCGACGCCGCGCAAAAGCGGCGCGCGGTGGCCGAGCACATCGCGCTCGTCGGGCTGAACGGCTTCGAGCATGCATACCCGAACCAGTTGTCGGGCGGGATGGCGCAGCGCGTCGCGATCGCGCGCGGCCTCGTGAACCATCCGCGCGTGCTGCTGCTCGACGAACCGTTCGGCGCGCTCGACGCGCAGACGCGCGCGCGCATGCAGAACGAGCTGCTGCGCATCTGGCAGCAGGAGCGCATCACGATGGTGCTCGTCACGCACGACGTCGACGAGGCCGTGTATCTGGGCGATCGCGTCGTCACGATGGCGCCGCGGCCGGGGCGCATCGAACGCATCGTCGACGTCGCGTTGCCGCGGCCGCGCCGGCGCGATTCGCCCGAATTCGCGCGGCTGCGCGACACGGTGCTCGCCGATTTCGACGATCGCGAGCCGCCGGGCGATGATGGCGACGGCGGAACGCGGCTCGCCGCGGCCGATGCGCATCGCATCGGCGAATGGCGGCTCGCGTGGTAGCGCGCGCGGCACGGCTGCATGGCGCGCCGGCGCCGTCGGTCGCGCACGATTCGTTCAGCACGACGACACATATCGATCATCGCGGCGCACGCTAAGGTTGTGACGATTCATCGGTTCCGGTTCCGCGCGGTCCCTGCTTGAATGGAGACTCCACCGACCCGACCAGGAGACTCCCGATGTCCGAAGTCCAGCACGCCGCTCAACCGTCCTCGCATGCTTCGCACGCCGCCGCACCGCGCACGGCCGCCGATCCGCTGCAGCTTCGCCAGGTTGCCGGCCGCATCGGCGCCGAAATCGCCGGCGTGCGGCTGTCGGGCACGCTCGACGATGCGACGTTCGACGCGATCCACGCCGCGCTGCTGCGCCACAAGGTGCTGTTCTTCCGCAACCAGGGCCATCTCGACGACGCCGCGCAGGAGGCGTTCGCACGCCGCTTCGGCGACACCGTCGCGCATCCGACCGTGCCGTCCGTCGACGGCAGCGCGCATCTGCTCGAACTCGATTCCGAGCACGGCGCGCGCGCCAACTCGTGGCACACCGACGTGACCTTCGTCGATGCGTACCCGAAGGTGTCGATCCTGCGCGCGGTCGTGATTCCGCCGTTCGGCGGCGACACCGTGTGGGCCAACACCGCTGCCGCCTACACGCACCTGCCTGAAGCGCTGCGAGCCCTCGTCGACACGCTGTGGGCCGTCCACACGAACGCGTACGACTACGCGTCGACGCACGTGCATGCCGACGACGCGCAACTGAAGCGCTACCGCGAAGTGTTCACGTCGACCGTCTACGAGACCGAGCACCCCGTCGTGCGCGTGCATCCGGAGACCGGCGAGCGCACGCTCGTGCTCGGGCACTTCGTGCAGAAGATCAAGGGGCTGTCGTCGCAGGACTCCGCGCACCTGCTGCAGGTGCTGCACGAACACGTGACGCGGCTCGAGAACACCGTGCGCTGGAACTGGCAGCAAGGCGACGTCGCGATCTGGGACAACCGCGCGACGCAGCACTATGCGATCAACGACTACGGCGATGCACGCCGCGTCGTGCGTCGCGCGACCGTTCACGGCGACGTGCCGGTCGGCATCGACGGCCGCCGCAGCGTCGTGCTGAAGGGGCCGGGCGCCACGCTGCAATGAGCTTCGCGCATGGCGGCGGCACCGGTCGCCGCCATGCGCGGTCGCGCTTGCGCATGAACGTATCCCTGCATCACCGCATCACCGTATCCCTGCAACGCTGCATTCCCGACCGGAGGATCCGACCATGACCGTCCCGCCACCGCGCCGACGCATGCATGCGCAACGATGTCGCCGGCCGTCCACCCCGTCCACTTCCGCCAGGAGCGTCGCATGAGCGCCCTACTCGAACCCGCCGGCCAACCCGTCGACGTGATTCCGCTGTCCGCCCACATCGGCGCGGAGATACGCGGTGTCGACCTCACCCAGCCGTTGACCACGCCGCAGATCGCCGCGATTCGCGCGGCGCTGCTGAAATGGCGCGTGATCTTCTTTCGCGAGCAGTTCCTCACGCACGAGCAGCACGTCGCGTTCTCCGCGCAGTTCGGCGAGCCGACGGTCGGCCACCCGGTATTCGGGCACGTCGACGGTCATCCGGCCGTCTATTCGATCGCGAAGCATCGCAAGGCGACGCGCTTCGAAGGCGAACCGGTGCGTCGGCCGTGGACGGGCTGGCACACCGACGTGACGGCCGCCGTCAATCCGCCGTGGGCATCGATCCTGCGCGGCGTGACGATTCCGCCGTACGGCGGCGACACGCAGTGGACCAACCTCGTGCGCGCGTACGAAACGCTGTCCGCGCCGCTGCGCGGCTTCGTCGACGGCCTGCGCGGCATTCATCGCTTCACGCCGCCGGCCGGCGCGCGCGCGACCGGTGCGTTCGACGCAGCCGTCGAGCGCCGCCCGCTCGTGACCGAGCATCCGCTGGTGCGCGTGCATCCGGAGACCGGCGAACGCGCGCTGTACGCGAGCCCGAGTTTCCTGAAGTCGATCGTCGGGCTCACGCCACGCGAAAGCCAGGCCTTGCTCGAACTGCTGTGGGAACACGTGACGCGGCCGGAATTCACGATCCGCTTCAAGTGGGAACCGCGCAGCATCGCGTTCTGGGACAACCGCGCGACCGCGCATCTCGCGCCCGTCGACATCTTCGATCTCGACTTCGATCGCCAGCTGTATCGCACGACGCTCGTCGGCGACGTGCCGGTCGGCCCCGACGGCCGCGCGTCCGTCGCGCTCGAAGGGTCGCCCGTCGAGGCGGCGGCGGCCGTCGCACTGAACTGACCGCCGTCGCGGCAACCCCCGGCGCGCACCTGCGCGCCGGCTTCGTCTCCTTCGTTCAATCCAGCCACACGCCGTCGAACCGGTGCCCGCCGAGCGGCGAGAACGTGAGCCCGTGCACGCGCTTCGACACCGGCAGCGACACGATCGACGTGGCGATCGGCGTGAACGGCACCTGATCCTTGAACACCACCTGCGCCTGCTCGTAGAGCGACGTGCGCTTCGCGACGTCGGCGTTCGTGCGCGCCGCATCCACGAGCCGTTCGAAGTCCGCGTTGCACCATTTGGCGAGATTGCTGCCGTGCACCGCGTCGCAGCCGAGCAGCGTGCCGAGCCAGTTGTCGGGGTCGCCGTTGTCGCCCGACCAGCCGTACAGGATCGCGTCGTGCTGGCCGTCGTGCTTCGCACGGCGGTTGTACTCGCCCCATTCGTAGCTGACGATCTTCGCGCGCACGCCGATCTTCGCCCAGTCCTGCTGGATCAGTTGCGCCATCAGCTGCGCATTCGGGTTGTACGGGCGCTGCACCGGCATCGCCCACAGCGTCAGGTCGAAACCGTTCGGGAAGCCCGCCTGCGCGAGCAGCGCCTTCGCGGCGGCCGGATCGCGCGGCGCGTCCTTCAGGCGCGGGTTGTACGACCATTGCGACGGCGGCATCGGGTTCGTCGCGATCTTCGCATCGCCGTTGAACACCGTCTTGATGATCGCCGCCTTGTCGATCGCGATATCGAGCGCACGCCGCACGTCGACCCGATCGAGCGGCGGATGCTGCGTGTTGTATGCGACGAAGCCGACGTTGAAGCCCGTTCCCGAGAACAGCGTCAGCTTCGGGTCGCGCCGCACCGTCTCGAGATCGGCCGGGCGCGGGAACACCGACACCTGGCACTCGCCGGCCACCAGCTTCTGCAGCCGCGCGGCCGGATCCGGCGTGATCGCGAACACCAGATGCGCGAGCTTCACGTCATCCGGTTTCCAGTAGTCGGGATTCGCGTCGTAGCGGATCAGCGCGTCCTTCTGGTACGTGCGCAACTGGAACGGCCCGGTGCCGACCGGGAGCTGGTTGATGTCGCCCTCGCGATGGCGCGCCGCGAGCTGCGATGCATATTCGGCCGACAGGACCGACGCGAACGCCATCGCGAGATTGCGCACGAACACGACGTCGGGCGACTTCAGCACGAAGCGCACCGTGTAGTCGTCGACTTTCTCGATGCGCTCGATGTTGCGATCGAAGCCGAGATCGCTGAAGTACGGGAAGCTGACCGGGTACGCCTTGCGGAACGGATCGTCCGGGTCGAGCATTCGGCGGAACGTGAACAGGACGTCGTCGGCCTGGAACGGGCGCGTCGGCTTGAACCATGCGGTGGTCTGGAACTTCACGTCGTGCCGCAGGTGGAACGTATAGACGCGCTGGTCGGGCGACACGTCCCAGCTCGTCGCGAGCGACGGCACGAGATCGAGCGTGCCGCGCTTGAACTGCACGAGCCCGTTGTAGACCGTGTACGTGCTCGCGTCGAAATCGGTACTCGTCGTGTGCTGGCCCGGATCGAAGCCGGCCGGGCTGCCTTCGGTGCAGTACACGAGCGTCTTGCCGCCAGGCGCGGCGTATGCATGCGAAACCGCGCCGGCGAGCAGCAGCGACGCGGCCACGCAGCGTAGCGCCACACCGGCATGCGCTGTGCGCCGCGCCCGACGCGCGGCGGATGATACGAACGGGATCTTCATGATGGCGGTAGGAAAAGGACGGTCACGTAAATGACGACCGTCGATCTTCGCGCGCATCGCGCCGATCGCTTACCAATTAATTCGGCGTTGCTTATCGCGGCGAATGCATCCCGCTGCCGCTGCATGAGAACGTCCATGCGAGCGTCGGAAGCCGGCCGCACGACACGGGCACGGCACGCTCGGCGTATGGCCTTCCGTCCCCCTGCAGCTTCTGCGGAATTGGCGCATCGTATCGGTTGGCCAACGCCGCCAACGGTGCGCGGGCATCCGCCCGGCGCGCGCGTTCCGGCACGGCGTGCCTGCCCGGGCACGCCGTCACCTCCTGGAGGATCCACGATGTCGATCAGTCCCGATACGCCGTCTCGTCCCGTGAAGTCGCCGGGCCCCGATCATCCGATCACGATCGAACCGCATCCGTCGCGCGTCGTCGTCAAGGTGGCCGGCAAGGTCATCGCCGATACGCGTCGCGCGCTGGCGCTGCGCGAGGCCAGCTATCCGGCCGTGCTGTACATCCCGCGCGAGGATGCCGACATGTCGCAGCTGCACCGCACCGACCATGCGACGTACTGCCCGTACAAGGGCGATTGCGCGTACTACTCGATTCCGGCCGGCGGCGAGCGCGCGACCAACGCGGCATGGACGTACGAGCATCCGTATCCGGCCGTCGAATCGATTCGCGCCCATCTCGCGTTCTATCCGGATCGCGTCGACTCGATCGACGAAAGCCCGCTCGGCACCGACTGAGCGCAGCAGCCGTCGGGCGCCGGGCCAGCCCTGTCGCTCCTATCGTCCGGCCGCTGATTTGCATATGCGGATTCATTGGTTGGCCGCCAACCCGCGCGGCTTTATCGTCCTGAATCCGGCGCGGGCCGGCCGGCTGCGCGCATCGCCCGCATCCGGCTCCGTCCTGCGCCACCGCGCGATGCCCGCGCGGCCCGTGAACCCGCAAGCAGGACGCCTCGATGAACGACACGCCACACGCACACGTTGACACGCCCCTGGAGAACCCGCGCCGCCGCCGGTTGCTGCACGGCGCGGCCGCCGGGCTGGCCGGGCTCGCACTCGGCCCGCTCGCGGGGCTGCCCGCGCACGCGCAAGACGGCACGCGGCTGCGCATCGGCTTCCAGAAATACGGCAACTTCGTCGTGCTCAAGGCGCGCGGCACGCTCGAGAAGCGGCTCGCGAGCCAGGGCGTCACGGTGCAATGGCTGGAGTTTCCGGCCGGCCCGCAATTGCTCGAGGGGCTGAACGCCGGCGCGATCGACGTCGGCACGGTCGGCGAGACGCCGCCGATCTTCGCGCAGGCGGCCGGCGTCGACTTCGTCTATATCGGCAACGAGCCGCCCGCCCCGCACGGCGAAGCGATCGTTGTGCTGCCCGATTCGCCGATCCGCAGCGTCGCGCAGCTGCGCGGCAAGAAGGTCGCGTTCAACAAGGGTTCGAACGTACATTACCTGCTCGTGAAGGCGCTCGAACACGCGGGCCTCACGTATGCCGACATCCAGCCGATCTACCTGACGCCCGCCGATGCGCGCGCCGCGTTCGTGCAGCGCAGTGTCGATGCGTGGGTGATCTGGGATCCGTATCTGGCCGCCGCCGAACGGCAGCTCGGCGCGCGCGTCGTCGCGAACGGCGACGGGCTCGTGCGCAACACGCAGTACTATCTCGCCGCGCGCAAATATGCGGCCGCGCAGCCGCAGGTGATACGCACGCTGCTCGACGAAGTCGACGCGGTCGATCGCTGGGCGCGCGACCATGTTCCGGAAGTCGCCGCGCAACTGTCGCCGCTCGTCGGCCTCGACGCGCCGACGCTCGAAGTCGCACTCAAGCGGGCCGGCTACGGCGTGCAGCCGATCACCGATGCAACGCTCGGCTATCAGCAGAGCATCGCCGACGCGTTCAGTTCGCTGAAACTGATTCCCGGCAAGCTGACGGTCGCCAACGCGCGCTGACGTTCGCGCATCGCCGCTGCGACGCGCTCAACAAGCGTCCGTCGCGCCGATGCGCCGCCATTCGTCGTAATCGATGACGAGGCCCGCGTCGTCGATCGCGATATCGGCCGCATACGTGCCGCTCTCGTAGCGGTACACATGCTCCGCTGTACGCGCGTAGCGCTGCTGGCCGCGCACGATGTCGAAGTCCGGAAAGCGCAGCCATGTCGTGCGGATCATCGCCGCTGCGCCAACCTCCAGCCCGAGACGCCGGATCGGCAGCGTATTGGTCGACGGACTGAAGCCGAGGTCGATGTCGGTCGCGCCTTCGAGCGCCGGCGCGTCGGCACCGTCGATCGTCCATCGCCCTGCTTCGCACCGGATATCGCGCTGCCGCGGCGGTGCCGTGCCGAGCCAGTAGTTCACGCGCGCCGACCGCGTAAGCCAGTCCGCATCGCACGCGATCGCATAGTCGACGCGAAACGGCGTGCCGCCGAGCACGCCCGCAACCGCGCCCGACAGGTCGATGCCCGTGCGCGACTCGGCCAGCCGGCACCATTCGACCGCCTGCCAGCTCTGCTCGATCTGCCATGCAACGCAGCGCATGCGCGTCGCTTCGTCAGGTTGCGTCATGTCGTCTCCTGTGAGTTCTCTGGATGGATTTTCGCTCACGGCGCCGGCAAGCGCATGCGGCTTCGGCACCTTCGCCCTGAGCCGATGGTGAATATCGGCACGGCACGCACCTTCCGGCCGACCGCGCTTTGATACCATCTGTCGATCGATATCGACCGAATCGGACACAAGGCGCGACTTCATGGATTTGTTGGCGACGATGCGTATCTACGTGAGGGTCGTCGAGCGCGGCACGATGTCGGGCGCGGCGCGGGATCTGGACATGGGCCAGCCGGCCGTCAGCGAGCGTATCGAGAAGCTCGAGAAATTTCTCGGCGCACGGCTGCTGATGCGCAGCGCGCGCACGCTCGTCTGCACGGAAGAAGGCCGGGTCTTCTACGAACGCAGCAAGGCATTGCTCGATGCGGCGGACGATACGGTCGCATCGGTCTCGAAGGCGGACAACACCCTCAGCGGCACGATCCGGATCGCGGCGCCGCAATGCTTCGGCGAGGTCGTCGTGCCGAAGGCGCTGATGCGTGTCCGCACCGCGTATCCGCGACTGCACATCGACCTGGTGCTGAACGACAACATCGTCGACCCAGTCACCGAAGGGGTCGACATCTCGCTGCGCGCCGGTCAGGTCGACGACGGCAGCTTCGTCGCCCACGCGCTCGGCGCGATCGGCCGCGTGCTCGTCGTCGCCCCCGCCTGTCTCGACCGCTACGGCCCGATTGCAACCAAGGCCGATCTGATAAACCACCCGTTCATCCGCGTCAAGGGTATCTTCGCGAACGAGCAGCTGCCGCTGCAACGCGAAGATGGCACGCTCGAATACGCGCGGATCCGGACGGCGATGACGACGAGCCACTGGCGCCCGATGTTCGACACGATCGTTGCCGGCGGCGGTATCGGCGTGGTGCAGCAGCCGGCCTGCGCGCATGCACTCGCGCGCGGCGAACTCGTCGAGATCCTGCCGCAGTACACGATCCCCGGCTTCGCGCTGAGCCTGCTCGTCGCGCAACGGCCGCTGCCGCCGCGCGTGCGGGCCGTCGTCGATCTGCTGAAGCAGGGCATCCCCGCGCTGCTGACGCAGCACGCGCCGTAAGCGTCGTAATTGCGGCCGGCGACGCGCTTCGTGCGTCAGGCTGCGCATCCGCAAGCTGTGCTCGACGGCGGCCTGACGCTCGCATTCGCGACCTGCAGGCGGGCTGACGGTACTCATTACCTCGGCTGCAAGGCAGCAACACGTTGCCCGCGCACCTGCATCAGTACGTGGACGGCGCATTCGAACCGCCCCGCCGGGATGCCGATCTGAAATCGCACGGGCCGGCCGGCGACATCGGCCGTCGCCCGCCGCGCGTTCACGCCCGACGCATCACCACGCCTGCCGATAGATCGCGAGCGCGTCGGCTTCCGTCACTTCGCGCGGATTGTTCATGAGCAGGCGCGTCTGCAGCATCGCGTCCGACGCCATCCTCGGCAAGTCGCCTTCGCCGATCCCGACCTCGCGCAACGTGTTCGGAATGCCCGTCGCCGCGATCAAGCGGTCGATCTCGTCGATCAGCGCCTGCGTCTTCGCTGCGTCGCTGCCCGTCGCCGACGGTGCGACGATCTCAGCCAGCTCCGCATACAGCGGCGCGGCGGCCGGCGCGTTGAAGCGCAACACGTGCGGCAGCACGAGCGCGTTCGACAGCCCGTGCGGCACGTGGAAAATGCCGCCGACCGGATAGGCCAGCGCATGCACGGCCGCCACCGGCGCGTTCGCGAACGCCTGCCCGGCGAACATCGCGCCGACCAGCATCGCTTCGCGCGCGTGGCGATCGTTGCCGTCGTCGCACGCCTTCAGCAAATTGCGCGACAGCAGCGTCAAGGCCTGCACGGCCAGCATGTCGGACACCGGGTTCTTCAGCCGCGACGACGTATACGCCTCGATCGCATGCACCATCGCGTCGATGCCCGTGGCCGCCGTCGCCGCGCGCGGCAGCCCGAGCGTCAGTTCGGCATCGAGGATCGCGACGTCCGCGAACAGGTGCGGCGACACGACCCCCATCTTGCGCGCGTCGCCGACCGTGACGATCGACACGGCCGTCACTTCGGAGCCCGTACCGGCCGTGGTCGGCATCTGCACGAGCGGCAGCCGCGACGTCGCGACCTTGTCGACGCCGTACATGTCGGCCAGCGCCTGCCGGCCCGGCGCGAGCACCGCGATCAGCTTCGCGACGTCCATCGACGAGCCGCCGCCGAGACCGAGCACGATCTCGGCATCGGCCGCCACCGCGCGCGCGGTCGCTTCGAGCACCACGTGCTCGGGCGGATCGGCGATCACGTCGTCGATCACGGTCACCTGCCAGCCGTGCGCGGCGAGGCTCTCCAGTGCGGGCGCGAGCACGCCGCTGCGATGCAGGAACGCGTCGGTGACGACGCATAGCCGCGCCAGCGCCGGAAAGCGCTCGCGCAACAGCGCGCCGAGCCGGCGCGCGGCGCCGAATTCGACGATCTGCGTCGGAACGGTACGGAATTGAAACGGGTTCATCGGCTGTCTCCCGGTGGCGTCGCCGTGCCGGCGTCCGGCTGCACCATGTAGCGCGTCACGTCGCGGCGATCGAGCAACGGAATGATCGCTCCGACACCGATACGCTGGAAATGCGGCGTTTCCCGATGCGCGTCGAGCCCGTCGGCGTCGCGGTAACGCTCGAGGATCACGATGTGGTCGCGGTCGACCGGCGAGCGGAAGTACGCGTAGTCGAGGTTCTTCGGCTCGGCGCGCGTGGCCGGCGCGAGTTCGGCGAGCAGTTCGATCACGCGGTCGCCGTTGCCGGGCTTCGCGAAGTAATGGGCGATGACCTGCAGGTAAGGCTCGTTCATGTTGCGCTCCGGGTTCGACAGGGGACCGTCACGACGGGTCGACGTTCAGGAAGGCGGCGATCGTCTGCACGATATCGAGCGGACAGATCGACGTCGCATTGTATTGAATCGGTGCGATGTTCGCAGCGGACCGCGCACGTGTCGAATGCTGGCCGCGCCGATGCCAGTCGTCTGTAGCGTGCCGTGTTCGTCGCCAATGCACCGGCCGCTACCACGGCACGGTACGCCCCAGGTAATCGAGGTATTCCAGCCCTGCACGCCGCTGTTTTTCGATCAACACCTCCACGAGACTCGGCACGCTCTCCTCGATCGTCAGCCGCGCATCCGGCCCGCCGAGTTCCGTACGAACCCAGCCCGGCGCCATCAGCACCATCGCGCGCGACGTACCGGCCTGACGTGCCGCGAAACTGCGCATGAACTGATTGAGCGCGGCCTTGCTGCCGCGATAGACCTCGCGCATGCCGTTCACGTTGTTCGCGACACTTCCCTGCCCCGACGACATCGCGCCGATCAGGCCGTCCTCGGCGACGAGATCCTGCAACGCGTCGATCACGCGCATCGGCGCAAGCGCATTCGTGATCATCACGCGCACGAACTCGTCGGTCGTCACTTCGCCGATCGTTTCGGTCGGATCGTTGGTCGTGCCGGCATTCACGAACAGCATGTCGAAGCGTCGGCCCGCCAGGCGCGCGCGCAATGCGGCCACCTGTTCCGGTTCGCAGATGTCCAGCGTGTCGATCTCGAGCCGTCCGTCGAAACGTTCGGCGAGTTCGTGCAGCTTCGTGCGGCCCGATCCCGCGCGCACCGTGCCGGTGACATGCCAGCCCTGGTTCAGGAATTGTTCCGCCATCGCGAGCCCGAGGCCGCGCGAGGCCGCGACGAGCAGGATCGATGGCGTCTTCGGATTCGATTCGGTCGATTGCATGGGTTCCACCTTTGCCGGGGTTCGTCATGCGGCCACTATAGGCGCGGCCTTACCTATGCACCAGACGCACCGAATTCAATCGATAGTTGCATCGAACGCCATGTCTAATCACACGATGTCGTATGCTGTCCGGATGGAAGACATCGACCTGAATCTCGTCACCGCGCTCGACGTGCTGCTGACCGAAGGCAGCGTGACCGGTGCCGCGCGCCGGCTCGGGCTGAGCGCATCCGCGATGAGCCGGACGCTCGCGCGGCTGCGCACCGCCACCGGCGACCCGTTGCTCGTCCGCGCCGGACGCAGGCTCGTGCCGACGCCGCACGCGACGGCGTTGCGCGATCGCGTGCATGCCATCGCGAGCGACGCACGCGCAGTGCTTCGGCCGGCGACGGCCGACATCGACATGGCGACGCACGCGTCCACGTTTACGATCCGCGCGGCGGCATCGTTCATGGACATGCTCGCCGGCCCGGTGGTCGTCGCGATCGGCGACATCGCGCCCGGCGTGCGCGTGCGCTTCGTCCCGAAGCTCGACCGCGATCCGGGGCCGCTGCGCGACGGCGCAGTCGACCTCGAAATCGGCAAGCGCGGCGACGACGCCCCCGAACTGCATACACGCGAGCTCTTTCACGACGCGCATGTAGCCGTCGCGCGCGCGTCGCATCCGCTGTTCGCCGCGGCAAGAATCACGCCGGCGCGCTACGCGGCCTGCCGTCACGTGATCGCCGCGCAGCTCGGCGACTTCGGCGGCCCGGCGGGCGGGCGCGCGGATTCGTCAGTGCCCGCCCATGCCGTGCACGTCGTCGTGCCCGGCTACCCGGATGCGATGCGCGTCGCGGCCGGCACCGACCTGATTGCGCTCGTGCCGCGCTCGAGCCTCGGCAACGCATTCACGCCGGGGCTCGCGGACGCGCTGGGGCTGCGCAGCTTCGTGCTGCCGGTCCGGCTGCCCGAGATCCTGATCTCCGCGCTATGGCATCCGCGCATGCATGGCGACGCCGTGCATCGTCGGCTGCGCGATGCCGTCATCGACGTATGCAGACGCGCGTATCCGGAAACCCGCGCACCACGCGCACCACGCTCTTCGGCACGCGGCTCGACAACGCGCGGCGCCAACTGAAGCCCCACACGTCGCGTCGCGCAAACCGCATGCGGCATGCGGCATGCGGCATGCTCACACCACCCGGCCGCCCCCGTCGATGTGCAGGATCTCGGCATTCATGAAACCGTTGCCCAGCAGGAACGCGATCGCCTCGCCGACTTCGTCGGCACGGCCGACGCGTCCACCCGGCAACGTCGCCGCGGCCCCGCCGAGGATCGCGTCGCGCGCGTCGGCTCCGAACGCGTCGTATAGCGGCGTATCGACGAAACCGGGCGCAACGACATTCACGCGAATCGGCTTGAGCTCCAGCGCCAGTGACTGCGCGAGCGCTTCGACACCGCGCACGGCGGCCGCGATGACCGATGTGCCCTGCGCGGACGGACGGTCGGCCAGCTGTCCGCCGGTGAGCACGATCGAACCGGTCGCCGGGATCAGCGGCAGCGCGGCGCGAATCGCATACACCGGCCCGGCGATGCGCTCCTGCAGCGCGACGAGCAATTGATCC
Organism: Burkholderia sp. IMCC1007; assembly: GCF_027257875.1. Taxonomy (GTDB): domain Bacteria; phylum Pseudomonadota; class Gammaproteobacteria; order Burkholderiales; family Burkholderiaceae; genus Burkholderia. The sequence continues at coordinate 9,680 of NZ_JAPVQY010000086.1, read as the reverse complement.
GGATCGGTGTCGGCCAGCGTGCCGCCGATGAATCGCCCGGCCGTGACGACCAGGTGATCGACCCGCGCCATCGCTTCGAACACGCGCTGCACGGCAGCGCGGTCCGCGATGTCCGCGATCGCGGTGTGCGCGCCGCCGATCGCCTGCGCGGCGGCCGCCAGCGTCTTGCCGGTCCGGCCGACCAGCGTGACGGTCGCGCCGCGCGCTTTCGCGGCCGCGGCGGCCGCCAGGCCGATGCCGGAACTCGCTCCGAATACCACCACGTGCGCGCCGTCCAGCGCCGTCGCTTGCGTTGCTGCGTTCATGTCGACTCCTCGTCGGGGATTGAAGGTTCACGCACGTTAGGTCATGCTCTGGCGACACGGAATACGGCCAAATCGAATAGGGCTCATGCCCGGGAGGAATAAGGTGGATTCGCTGCGCTCCATGCGCCTCTTCGTGCGCGCGGTCGAGCTGGGCAATTTCTCGGCGGTCGCCCGCGAGGAAGGCACCGGCCAGCCGACGATCAGCAAGGTGATCGCCGCGTTCGAGCGCGAGCTCGGCGTGCGCCTGCTCGACCGCTCGACGACGAACGTCGCACCGACCGACGAAGGGCGGCAGTTCTACGAGCGCTGCAAGCGCGTGATCGACGAATACGCGAACGCGGTCGCCGACGTGCGCGGGCAGACGCTGCGGCCGGTCGGCAAGCTGGTGGTCAATGCGCCGACAGGGCTGGGCGAATTGCGGCTGAACGCGCTCGTGCTCGAATTCCTCGCGGCCTATCCGGAGATCGACATCGAACTGCAGTTGACCGATCGCGTGATCGATCTGGTCGAGGAAAACGTCGATGTCGCGATCCGTCTCGGCCATGTCTTGCCGCCCGACGCGATCGCGCGCTGCATCGCGTCGTCGCCGCGCCTGCTGGTTGCCGCGCCGCGGTATGTCGCGCAGGCCCCGCGGATTCGCCGCCCCGACGATCTGACGAAACACGACTACGTCGGCTACGCGCGCGCCGGCCTCGGCGCCGAGCTGGCATTCGAACGCGGCGCCCGGATCGTCCGCGTGCCCGTGCGCAGCCGGTATCGCGTCAACAGCTCGCTCGCATTGCGCGAATGCTTCGTCGCGGGCCACGCGGTCGGCAGCGCGCCGGCCTGGCTCGTCCAGGACCTGATCGACGATGGACGACTCGTCCGGCTGCTGCCGAAATGGGAGATGCCCGTGCCGCACGCGCTGCATCTCGTCTACGCGTCGCGCCGCTACCTGCCGCTCAGGACCCGCGCGTTCCTGCAGTTCATGACCGAGCGGATTCCCGCGCTGCCCGGGTTCCGGGCAACGGAGCCCGCGCCGCGCCGCGCGCGCTGACGAACCGGTGCATGCCGTGCGTCGACGGCACCGATCCGGCACCGCTTTCCGAATCCCGACTATTGCAGCGCGCGCGGGCGGCGTCGGCTGGCCCTTCGGCTAAAATGCCGCACTTTCCCTCTTGTCCGGCCCGCTCGCCATGCAACCCGCTTCCTCCGCCCGCGCCGTCTCCCACGGCGCCGACGATACCGACCCGTCGCACGATCTCGTCTATGGCCCCAATGACCGGCCCGCGCCGATGGTCGCGTTCGTCGCCGCGCTGCAGCACCTGCTCGCGATCATCGTGCCGATCGTCACGCCCGGCCTGCTGATCTGCCAGGCGCTCGGCGTATCGAGCCGCGATACGACCCTGATCGTGTCGATGTCGCTGGTGATTTCCGGCATCGCCACCTTCGTGCAGTGCAAGCGCTTCGGCCCGCTCGGCGCCGGCCTGCTGATCGTGCAGGGCACGAGCTTCAACTTCGTCGGCCCGCTGATCGCCGGGGGCAGCGTGATGGTCAAGCAAGGCACGCCGGTCGAGACCGTGCTGGCCGCCATCTTCGGCGTCGTGATCGCCGGCTCGTTCGTCGAGATGGGCGTGTCGCGCGTCCTGCCGTTCGTGAAGCGCCTGATCACGCCGCTCGTCACCGGCATCGTCGTGCTGCTGATCGGCCTCACGCTGATCAAGGTCGGCCTCATCAGCATGGGCGGCGGCTACGGCGCGATGGCCAACGGCACGTTCGCGAGCGCCAGCAACCTGACGCTGTCATGCCTCGTGCTCGGCACCATCATCCTGCTGAACCGCGTGCCGGTCGTATGGGTGCGCAGCACCGCGCTCGTCATCGCGCTCGTGATCGGCTATATCGCCGCCGCGGTGCTCGGCCGCCTCGACTTCACCGGCGTGCACCAGGCCGCGCTGTTCCAGGTGCCGACCCCGCTGCACTTCGGCATCGGCTTCTCGTGGTCGCTGTTCATCCCGATGCTGATCATCTACCTCGTCACGTCGCTCGAGGCGATCGGCGACGTCACGGCCACCAGCAAGATCTCGAAGGAACCGGTCGAAGGGCCGGTGTGGATGCAGCGGATCAAGGGCGGCGTGCTCGTCAACGGCGCGAACTCGCTGCTGGCCGGCGTGTTCAACACGTTCCCGAGTTCGGTGTTCGCGCAGAACAACGGCGTGATCCAGATCACCGGCGTCGCGAGCCGCCACGTCGGCATCTGGATCGCGGGGATGCTCGTGGTGCTCGGCCTGTTCCCGGTCGTCGCCGGCGCGCTGCAGGCCGTGCCGGAGCCCGTGCTCGGCGGCGCGGCGATGGTGATGTTCGGGGCGGTGGCCGCGTCGGGCATCAACATCCTTTCGGGCATCCACCTCGATCGTCGCGCGCTGCTGATCATCGCGGTGTCGCTCGCGCTCGGCCTCGGCGTGTCGCAGGTGCCGGACATCCTGAACAGCCTGCCCCATGCGCTGAAGAACGTGCTCGAATCGGGTGTCGCAACGGGCGGCATCTGCGCGCTCGTGATGAACTGGTTCCTCCCGGAGCAGAAGTAACGCTGCGCACGCCGTGACGATGCGGCCCGATCGACGGGCCGCAGCGCGCTGCACCAACTTGGCCGCGATGCCCGGCACTGGTTAGAATCGGTTCATGCCTCAAGACCCCGTCTCCACCCATACCCCTGAAGTGGACGCCGTCCCGGTCAAGGAACGGGCCACCGTGGTCTGCTATCGCGCCGAACAGGTATTGCTCGTCGCCCGCGCATCGTCGCGATGGGCGCTGCCCGGCGGCACGATCAAGCGCGGAGAAACGCCGCTCGAAGCCGCGCATCGCGAGCTGCAGGAAGAAACCGGCATGACCGGCCAGGATCTCGTCTATTCGATGCAGTTCACCGGGCTCGCGAAGGTCCATCACGTGTACTTCGCGGAAGTCGGCCCCGACCAGGTTCCGCAGGCGAGCAACGAGATCGAGCGGTGCCGGTGGTTTCCCATCGACCGCATCGATAAACTGCGCGCGAGCATTCCGACGAAGCGGATCGTCGAACTCGTTTACCGGCACGAACTGCACAAGTAGGTAGACACCCCAACCCCGCTGGCTCGCCCGAGCCGATATGATGCGCCCACGGTCCGTCGTCGCGTTCCCTTCAGAGCGAGTTGCAGATGAACAGTGCGTACTCCTACCGCGGATATACGATCGATGTCCGCTGCGAATTCCGGGTCGACGTGCCGGCCGACTACGCGCCGCCCGACCCGCTGCAGTTCGGGTTCGTCGCGATCGTGCAGGTGCGGGCGGCCGGCGTCGCGCCGCGTCTGCTGGCGCCGATCCGTCTCGGCGACGACGGCGGCCGCCTGTTCGGCAACACCCGCAATGCGTTGCACGCGGGCCGTGCGGCCGGCGAAATCATCGTCGACGATCTGCTCGTCGGGTCGGGCTCCGCCGAAGGACGAGCGCACTCCTGAGCCGTCGGCCGGCCCGGCGCGTTTTCCGGCGCAACGATAACGATGCGCGTGCGCTCAGTGCGAGCGCCTTCTACGCAGTTCGTGTGTCGAATAGACGACGAGGAAGATGCCCAGCATCGCGATGCCGAATGCCATGAAGTCGCTCGCGCTTCCCGAGCCGTGCAGCGATCTCGGGAAGAGGCCGAGACCCAGCCCTGCAACGGCGAGGAGCAAGCCCGCCGCCACACCCCAGACCGGCCCTGCGGTCTTTTCGATTGTGTTTTTCATACAGCTCCCGTCTACGGTCATTGCCCGGGCGGCCTCGGCGCATGGTGCATGCGTCGACCGCCCGTGCATCAACTATAGCGAGGAAATAATTCGCGCGAATTTGGCGCTTTTACCCATCAAGATTTCGGATTCGCGGTCGCTGTGCGGGACGTTTATGTAACGTCAGCGGACGATTTGTGTTCCGTTCAAAGAGCGCTGCCTTCGGGGAGTGCTTCCACGCATCGTCGCTCGAACGATCGATAGACGATCCGGCGATCAATCAAGCAACCGCAGGCGCGCGGTTCATCGTCATTGAGTCGGCCACCGCGGTGCCCGCGCAGCGCACCGTCGTCGGGCAGATCTGCCGCCGACACACCGTCGCTCGTAGCGCCGCACGTTCTGCCAGCGAGCAAAACTCAATATGGCCGGCGGGCATTGACCCGGAACAAGCGTCTGCGCGATCGGCTCCCGTCGTGGAGCATTTGCCCCTCTATCTCCGGTAAGCACACCGCAGCCCTCGTTTCGCCGCCCACACTAAACACGGGTAGAAGGGCTTCGTTCAGCTCGAGAGGCGACAACGGGCACGCAACCGTCTACTGCGCGATCGGCTCCCCTCGTGGAGCATTTGCCCTCTATCTCCGGCCAGCACGCCGCAGCGCTCGTTTCGCCACGCACACTAAACACGGGGTGGAAGGGCTTCGTTCAGCTCGAGGGGGACAACGAGCACGCAACCGCCTGATTCGCATCAGTTTTCACCGATGGCTGCGGCAAGCGCACCATTCCGGGGGTTTACCCAGGCTGACTTCGCTGTGCGCTCGTGCTTAAATAAATCAACTTGATTTATTTAATGCGTCAACCGACGACGCACCATGGAAGGAGACACCATGAGAAGCCCGCACATCGGCCAGGGCAGCAACTCGGTCAACGTGCGCCGTTACAACGAGCGCCTGCTGTTGAAGACGTTGCGCCGTACCGGCAGCGCGTCGAAGGCCGACCTCGCCCGCCACGCGAACATGACGAGCGCGGCGGTCGGCGGCATCATCGCGTCGCTCGCCGATGCGAAGCTGATCGAGTTTGCCGGCCGCACCGAAGGCCAGCGCGGCCAGCCGGCGTCGCTGATTCGCCTCGATCCCAACGGCGCATTCGGCATCGGCGTACGCGTGGACCGCATGCGCATCGAAACCGCGCTGGTCAACTTCGCGGGCGACGTGATCGGCTGCCGCTCGCATGACACCCTTCTCCCTGCGCCCGCGGCCGTGGTCGAACTGGTTCGCCGCGACATCGAAGAGATGCAACGCCTTCTGCCCGCCAAGGACCGCGACCGGCTCGCGGGTGTCGGCCTCGCTCATCCGTTCAACCTGGGTAGCTGGCTGCGCGAACTCGGCCTTCCGGCCGAAGCCTTCACTGCGTGGGCGGAGTTCGACCTGGCCAGAGAACTCGCCGACGTCATTCCGCTGCCGGTGTTCAGCGAGAACGACGGCAATGCGGCCGCCATCGCCGAGCTGTTCTACGGCTGTGGCCGGCAACGCGACAATTTCGTCTATCTGTTCCTCGGGCCGGTCATCGGTGGCGGGATCGCGATCGACGGCGACTGCCTGCACGGCCGCACCGGCAACGCCGGCGACTTCGCCGTGATGCCCGTACAACCGAGCCGCCTGCGCTCGGCGCCCGCGCCGCACGGCGCCTGGGACATCCTCCTTACCCGCGCGTCATTGAGCGCCCTGATCCGGCATCTTCGCTATTGCGGCGAGACGGTCGACAGCCGTGCGGATCTCGATGACTGCATCGCACGCCGCGTGCCGGCCGTCGACGAATGGATCGACGATTGCGTCGATGCGCTCGCGTTCGCGCTGCGCGCGGTGCTGTCGGTACTCGATTTGCCCGTTGTCGTGCTCGATTCGGACATCGATGCCGGCCTGCTCGACACGCTCATCCAGCGTCTGGGCGTCGCGCTCGCCGACATCACGCCGGAAGCGCGCAGCGCCCCGGAACTCGTGCGCGGCTCATTCGGCGCCGACGCCGGTGCGATCGGCGCCGCGACGCTGCCGATGTTCTTCAACTTCTCCCCGCGCTCCGGCATCCTGCGAGGCGCGGGCGTGGATACGCAAGAGGTCGCTTATGTCTCGTTCTGACTCGCCCCGACCGCTGCTCGAGATGCGCGGAATCAGCAAGACGTTCCCCGCCGTGCGCGCGCTCGACAACGTGAGCCTGACCGTCTACCCGGGCGAGATCCACTCGCTGATGGGCGAGAACGGCGCCGGCAAATCGACGCTGATGAAGATCCTGTCCGGCGCATACCGCGCCGACGCCGGCGGCGAGATCCTGATCGACGGCGAGCGCATCGACATCGACGGCCCGCTCGCCGCGCGCGATGCCGGCGTCGCGGTGATCTACCAGGAACTGTGCCTCGCGCCGAACCTGACCGTCGCGGAAAACATCTACGTCGGCCGTGAACTGCGCCGCGGCAACCGGCGCTGGGGCACCATCGATCGCGCGGCAATGGCGCGCGGCTGCCAGGACGTGCTCGCGCGCCTCGGCGCCCCGTTCGGCCCCGACACGCTCGTCGGCACGCTGTCGATCGCCGAACAGCAACTCGTCGAAATCGCGCGCGCCGTGCACACCCGTGCACGCATCCTCGTGATGGACGAGCCGACGACGCCGCTGTCGTCGCGTGAAACCGAGCATCTGTTCGGCCTGATCCGCCAGTTGCGCGAGGAAGGCCTCGCGATCATCTACATCAGCCATCGGATGGCGGAGATCTACGAACTGTCCGATCGCGTGTCGGTGCTGCGCGACGGTTCATACGTCGGCACGCTCGAGCGCGCATCGCTGTCGGCCGAGCGGCTCGTCGCGATGATGGTGGGCCGCGACATCTCCGGTTTCTACAAGAAGGAACATGCGCCGTACGACCCCGGCCACCTGCTGCTGTCGGTGCGCGACATCGCCGACGGCGAGCGCGTGCGCGGTTGCAGCCTCGATCTGCATGCCGGCGAAGTGCTCGGCATCGCGGGGCTCGTCGGCGCGGGCCGCACCGAGCTCGCACGGCTGATCTTCGGCGCGGAGCCGCGCACGCGCGGCGACGTGAAGCTCGGCGATCGCACGTTCGGCGCGCATTCGCCGCGCGACGCGATCGACGCGGGCCTCGTCTACCTGACCGAAGACCGCAAGCGCCAGGGCCTGTTCCTCGACATGAGCGTGCGCGACAACATCAACATCTCCGTGTGCAACCGCGATGCACGCCTGGGCGCACTCGATCTGCCGCGCGGCGCGGCGCGTGCGCGCGATGCGATCGCGTCGCTGTCGATCCGCGTGCCGAACGCGAACGTGAACGTCGGCGCGCTGTCGGGCGGCAACCAGCAGAAAGTGCTGCTGTCGCGCCTGCTCGAGACGAAGCCGCGCGTGCTGATCCTCGACGAACCGACGCGCGGCGTCGACATCGGCGCGAAATCCGAGATCTACCGGATCATCAACGAACTGGCGCGCGCGGGTGTCGGCGTGATCGTGATCTCGAGCGAGCTGCCGGAAATCATCGGCGTCGCCGATCGCGTGCTCGTGATGCGCGAAGGCGAAATCGCCGGCGAACTCGGCGGCCACACGCATACCCCCATCACGCAGGAAGCGATCATCGCGCTCGCCACCGGCTCGCAGGCCGAACTCGCCGACGCGCACTGACCACGGCCCCTTCATTTCCCTCTTCATTCAAGGTATCGAAATGATCAACCCGACCAAGCAGCGGAACCTCGCTTCCGCGACGGCCCATCCGGTCGCCAACCGTACGCCGCTGATGCGCGGCGCCGATCACCGCGCACGCATGCAGTCGCTGATGCGCACCGCCGGCATGCTGCCGGTGCTGCTGGTCCTGTGCATCGGCTTCGGCTTCATGACCGACGGCTTCTTCACGCTGCAGAACCTGTCGATCGTCACGCAGCAGGCATCGATCAACATCGTGCTCGCCGCCGGCATGACCTTCGTGATCCTGACGGGCGGCATCGACCTGTCGGTCGGCTCGGTGCTCGCCGCATCGGCCGTCGCCGCGCTGCTCGCGTCGACCATCCCCGGCTGGGGCTGGCTCGGCGTACCGTTCGCGCTCGTCGTCGGCCTCGTGTTCGGCGCGATCAACGGCGGCCTGATCTCGTTCCTGCGCCTGCCGCCGTTCATCGTCACGCTCGGCGCGATGACGGCCGTGCGCGGCGTCGCCCGCCTGATCGGCAACGACACGACCATCTTCAATCCGCAACTGCCGTTCGCGTTCATCGGCAACGGCACGATCCTCGGCGTGCCGTGGCTCGTCGTCATCGCCGGGGCGGTGATCGCGCTGTCGTGGTTCATCCTGCGCCGCACGGTGCTCGGGATGCGGATCTATTCGGTCGGCGGTAATCCGGAAGCCGCACGGCTGTCGGGCATCAACGTGCGCGCGATCCAGCTGTTCGTGTATGCGGCGTCGGGCCTGCTCGCCGGCCTCGGCGCGGTGATGTCGGCCGCACGCCTCTATGCGGCCAACGGGCTGCAGCTCGGCCAGTCGTACGAACTCGACGCGATCGCCGCGGTGATCCTCGGCGGCACGAGCTTCGTCGGCGGCGTCGGCTCGATCGTCGGCACGCTGATCGGCGCGCTGATCATCGCGGTGCTGACCAACGGCCTGGTGCTGCTCGGCGTATCCGATATCTGGCAATACATCATCAAGGGCCTCGTGATCATCGGCGCGGTCGCGCTCGACCGCTATCGCCAGCGCGACTCCGCCCGCACCTGACATCGCTTCCTCACCACTCAACCCCGGGGCGCAGGCCGATCCTCCCGCGCCCGTTCGCCAAAGAATCATTCGGAGACACAACGACATGTTCAAGCACAAAGCCGCCCTGACCGCCGTCGCCTGCGCACTCGCATTCGGTACTGCCGCCGTCCATGCCGCCGACAAGCCGCTGAAATCGATCGGCGTCACGGTCGGTTCGCTCGGCAATCCGTACTTCGTCACGATCGTGAAAGGCGCCGAAGCACGCGCAAAGCAGCTCAACCCGAACGCGAAGGTCACCGCGGTGTCGGCCGACTACGACCTGAACAAGCAGTTCACGCAGATCGACAACTTCATCTCCGCGCACGTCGACATGATCCTGCTGAACGCGACCGACCCGAAGGCGATCGAGCCGGCGGTGAAGAAGGCGCAGGCGGCCGGCATCACGGTCGTCGCCGTGGACGTCGCGGCCGCCGGCGCGAACGCGACCGTGCAGACCAACAACGTGAAGGCCGGCGAACTGTCGTGCGACTACCTCGCGAAGAAGCTCAACGGCAAGGGCAACGTGATCATCGAGAACGGCCCGCAGGTGTCGGCCGTGATCGACCGCGTGAACGGCTGCAAGGCCGTGCTCGCGAAGAATCCCGGCATCAAGCTGCTGTCGAGCGACCAGGACGGCAAGGGCTCGCGCGAAGGGGGGATGAACGCGATGCAGGGCTACCTGACGCGCTTTCCGAAGCTCGACGGCGTGTTCACGATCAACGATCCGCAGGCGATCGGCAGCGATCTGGCGGCGAAGCAGCTGAACCGCGCGAACGTCGTGATCACGTCGGTCGACGGCGCGCCCGACATCGAGGCCGCGCTGAAGTCGAACACGCTCGTGCAGGCGTCGGCGAGCCAGGATCCGTGGGCGATGGCGCAGCAGGCCGTGAA
>NZ_JAPVQY010000085.1 GCF_027257875.1 Burkholderia sp. IMCC1007 | reverse complement strand
CGCCGGTGAATTCGAGCGTATCGTCGGAAACGTTCATGCGCGGCCCCCTTCCATCATCCGGTCGAGCGCGTCGACGAGTTCGCGCGCCGGCCGCCGCGCGTGCACGCCGGCCGGCGCGCCGCCGCTGCGCCAGCCGGGCCGCACGCCGCGCACGAACAGGTACAGGTAGCCCGCGATATGCGTGTCGTAGTCGTAATCGGGCAGCCGCCCGCGCAGATAGCGATGCAGCGCGACCGTGTAGAGGAGCGCCTGCAGGTGATACGCGTGATCGGCCATCGCGACGTCGAGCGCGCGCGGTCCGTAGGAATCAGGCGTATTGCCGAGATGGTTCGACTTCCAGTCGACGATCCAGAACCGGCCGTCGTGTTCGACGATCATGTCGATGAAACCCTTGATGAAACCGGCGAGCATGCCCGCCTCCAGCGCAACGTCCGGATAGCCGTGCGCGACCAGCAGCCGGCGCAGCGCGCCCAGCTCGAGCGACGGCGCCGGGAACAGGAACCCCATTTCGTCGAGCCGCTTCGCCGGATCGAGATCCGCAAGCCGCATGCCCGGCACGAGTTCCGTGCTGACGACGTCGGCGACGAGCCGAGTCATCATCGCCGGCAACCGCACCCCGAGCTCGGGCTCGGCCTCGACCGGCCGGTCGTGCAGTGCACCGAGCGCGGCCTGGTGCCACGAGTCGGGCTCCGTGAAGCGGCTCAGTTCGAACAGGCGGTGCAGGCACTCGCCGGCTGCCGCGCCGCGCGGAAACACGAGGATGTCGTCGTCCGGCGGCTCGGCCGCGACCGTGTCGGCCACGGCGAATTCGCCGCCCGGTGCGACCGCGGCAAGCGCATCGTGATCCGGCCGCAGCTCGTCGTCCGGCACGATCGCGACACCCGCCTCCTCGCGTGCCATCGACGCGGTCAGCGAACTGAAGCTCGCCATTCGCCACGCATCGCGCAGCACGCGCGTCGCATGCCGCGCCGCGAGCGTCTGCGATGCATCGTGCCCGGCCGCGAGGCGCTCGCGACGCGCGGGCACCGGCAACGGCGCGACGCTCACGGGGCCGCCGGCCAGTGCTTGCCATGCGGCGTCGAGCGCCGCTTCGTCGGGTGGCTCGTCGAGCCACGCGTCGAACGACTGCCCGGCGCCCGCGACGAGCCAGTTGAGCACGCTGCGCCGCGCTTCGCGGGTCGATCGCGACGACAGATACGGCCCGGCGACGAGATAGCATCGATAGACCGCGCGCGTGAGCGCCACGTAGACGAGCCGCGCGCGTTCCGCCGCCTGCTCGCGCAACGCCTGACGCGCCGCGTGCGCGGCGGCTTCGTCGTCGCACCCGTAATGCAGCACCGCGTCGCCCGCTTCGTCGTGATACTCGCGCGCGTCAGGCAGCCCCGATGCAGGTGGCTCACGCAGGCCGCCATCGTTCAGGAACGGGCAGAACACGACCGCGTATTCGAGGCCCTTCGACTTGTGCACGGTCACGATCTGCACGAGGTTGCGATCGGATTCGAGACGCAACTGCGCCTCCTCGCCGCCGCCGTCGAGCCGTTGCGCGGCAAGCCAGCGCAACGTCGGCGCGATGCCCGGCTGCGCGGACGCGCGCGCCTGCGTCAGTTCGGCCAGATGATTGATGTCGGTCACGCGGCGCTCGCCGTCCGCGCCGGCCATCAGCCGCTCGGCGATGCGCAGCTCGCGCGTGAACGTGCGCCACATCACCGCGAAGCCGCGCTCGCGCCACAGCAGCCGATAGCGCGAAAAGCGCTCGACCCAGCTCATCGCATCGGTACTGTCGGCCGGTTCGCGCGACGCATCGCCATCGCCCTGCTCCATGCGCCATAGCGCGCCCGCATCGAGGCCGAACCAGTCGGCCGCGAGCGCCGCGCGCAAGCGCCGCAGATCGCCCGGCGCATCGATTGCCGCGAGCACGCGTTCGAGCTGCTCGGCGTCGCCGGTCGAAAACACCGACGCCTGCGCGAGCTCGACGCTGCCGATGCCCCACGTGGCAAGCACGCGCTTCACGAGACTGCCCTGCCGGTGGGTCTGCACGAGCACCGCGATGTCGCCCGGCGACAGCGGCGTGTCGCCGAGCCGCGCGTGCCCTTCGCGCGCGCCGCGCATCAGCCGCGCGATCTCGGCCGCGCAGGCCTGAGCGGCCTGCGCCTGGGCGTCGCGCTTGAGCAGCGTGCCGTCGCCGCCCGGCTGCGTCCAGATCCGGAAATCGCCGGCCGGGCCCCGGTCGGTGCCGTCGACGAACGGCGCACGCACGCGCGTGCCGGCCCGCACCGCGTAATAGTCGAGGCCGTCGAGCACGAACGCGCGCGGATTCGACATGAAGAAGCGGTTGCACGCAGCGACGATCGCCGGCGTCGAGCGCTGGTTGACCGCGAGCGTATAACACGCGCTCGCGCTTGCTCGCGCGGCCAGATAGGTGTGCAGATCCGCGGCGCGAAAGCTGTAGATCGCCTGCTTCGGATCGCCGACGAGAAAGAGCGGCCCGCGCGGCGCGAAAATCCGGTCGAAGATCGCGAACTGCAGCGGGTCGGTATCCTGGAATTCGTCGATCAGCGCGGCCGGATAGCGTTCGCGCAGCGTCTCGGCGAGCCATGGATGCGTGTGCAGCGCTTGGTACAGGTTGGCGAGCAGGTCGTCGAACGACACGACGCGGCGCGTACGCTTGCGCTCGGCCAGTGCGGCCGGCGCCATCTCGAGCCAGTCGGCGATCAGCGCGAGCCAGCGCGCATGCTGCGTGGCCTCGGCCGCGGCCACCGCCGCTTCGAGCGCGTCGGCGACGTCGAAGAACGGGTGCTCCGGTGTCGCGCCGCCCTTTTTCGTCGCTTTCACGAGCGCGGCGCGCGTGAGCTTGAGCGCGGCCTTGGGCAGCGCGGCCGTCGCATCGCCCCGCGCGAAATGCGCGGACCACGCGCCGAGCGCATCGACGACGGCGTCGGGTTTGTGCGAACGCTGGTTGAGCGCGGGCTGCGCGGTGCGCAACAACGCGTCGATCGCGTCGCGCTCGGCAGCCCACAGCCGCGCGGCTTCCTCGAAGCACGCGGCGGCGGCGGCCTCCGCCGATTCGTCCGGCTCGCCCACGCCGTCCCAGCGCAGCGCGGCGAGCGGCTTCTTCAGCCGGCGGGCGAGCTGCGCATCGAGCGCGGCCGGCCCCGCACCCGAATCGACGAGCCACGTTGCGAAACCGGGCCAGCGTGCGGCCATCGGCTCGACGCGCGTGCGCCAGAAGTCCGCCGCGAGCTCGAAGCGCAGCGCCGCATCGTCGGCCTGCATGTCGAACGCGAACGGCATCGCGGCCGCGAACGGTGCTTCCTGCAACGCACGCTGGCAGAACGCGTGGATCGTGTGGATCGCCGCCTGGTCGAACGCGCGCAGCGCGCGCCGGATCCGCTTCGCGGCCGTCTCTGGATCGAGCGTGCCGGCTTCGCCGAGCGTGGTTTCGAGCAGGCGCGCGACGAACGGATCGCCGCCGTCGTCGCCCGTATCGAGCGCATGCGCGAGCTGCGCGAGCCGCCCGCGAATCCGCTCGTGCAGTTCCGCAGTCGCCGCCTTCGTGAAGGTCACGACGAGGATCTGGTCCGCGCCGAGATCCTTTTCGAGCAGCAGGCGCACGTAGAGCGCACAGATGTTCCACGTCTTGCCGGTGCCGGCGGACGCCTCGATCTGGTTGACGCCGTCGAGCGGACACGCGAACACGTCGAGTTCGAGCGCCGCCTGCGGCTGGGGTACGGCGCTCATGCGACCTCCTTCAGATGTTCGAGCATCGGCTCGAACACGAGCCGCGCGAGTGTGCCGAACGGTTCGTCGAGCGACGGATGCGCGCCGCGCCACGCGATCGCGATGGCCGGGTCGTCGGCTTCGCTCGCCACACGCTCGTTGATCCACACGCTCGCGGCCTTCGCGTCGCCGTCGGACACGCGCGCCCATGCGCTGCGCGGAAAGAACCGCAGCGGCATGCGTCGCCCCGCGCGAAACAGCGCGGCAAGCGGCGCGAGCCGTGCGAGCGGCGCCGCGACCGGCGTGAGTTCGAACGCGCCGCCGCTGCCGAACCACAGCGTGCGGCGCGGGCCGTCGGGCACCACCGCGCAATAGACGAGGTGCGCGAGCCACGCGGACAGATAGTCGCGCGCGCTCGGCCGTGCATAGCGATAGATGATCTGCCCTGCGGGCGTCAGCCGATTCAGCGTGCCGTGCAGCTCGAGCGGCGCACTCACAGCGTCGCCGGCCAGCATCGCATCGTCGGCGCCGAACAGCGCTTGCTCGGTGTCCGGCCATGCGGGCGCGATTTCGAGCGTGAACGGGCGCCGTTCCATCCCGTCGGCGAGCGCACGCCGCACATTCGACGCGAGCTGCGTCATCGAGCCGAGCGCCTGGTCGCGCCAGACGGCGCCCGTCGCGCCGCCCGGCAGCTCCGGGCTGGCGTCCGCGATACGCAGCGCGTGGTCGTGCACGCCGCCCTCGGCCGATTCGATCAGGAGCGGCAGCACGCGCTCGGCGAGCGCGTCACTGCCGGCGAAATCGAGTGCGAACGGCTCCGTGTCGAGCAGTTCGGCCTGCGCGTCGGACAGCACGATGCCGAGCCGGGCACGCAGCAACGCACGCGCCGGATGCCGCCAGAAACGTTCGAATTCGCTGAACGCGACGGGCTCGGCCGGCTCGGCCGGCAGCGGCTGCGCGAAGAACGGCTGCTCGCGCGTCGCATCGCGCGACGCTTCGGCCGCCAGCAGTGCCGCAAGCGTCGCGCGCTCGGCATCGTACGAAGCCAGTTCGCTGTCGGGCCGGAAATACGCGGCCGCGAACGGTTGCAGCGGATGCTCGACGACGAACGCGCGCCGCGCGGCATCGACCGCGTCCGGTGCGGCGTCGGGGCCGGCCGTGACGAGCGCGAGATGGTCGAGCAGCTCGTCGACGAGCGCCGCGGGCGGCAACGGCGCGTTGTCGCGGATGCTGCGCCCCGTATAGGCGATCAGCAGCCGGTCGCGCGCCGCGAGCAGCAGGTCGAGGAACAGGTTGCGCTCGTCGTCGCGGCGCTGCCGGTCGCCGAGCTTCGGCAGCACGGCCATCAGGTCGAACTCGTCGGCACGCGCGAGACTCGGCAGCACGCCGTCGTCCATCCCGAGCAGGCATACGACGCGGTACGGCAGCCCGCGCAGGCTCGTCAGCGACGAGAACGTGACGCCGCCCCACGGCACCCCGCCGCGCGCCGGATCGTCGAGCGCGGCAGCGAGCCCCGCGCGCACCACCGGCGCGGGCAACGCCTCGTCGGGCGCGCCTTCGGTCATGGCGGCCAGCATCGCGTCGAGCGCGTCGCGCACGCCCGCCAGCGCGTCGGCATACGCGGCGCCTGAGTCGAAGAAGCGCGCGAGCGTGTCGGCGAACAGTTCGCTCCAGGCGCGCGGCGTATGCGCTTCGGCGAGCCGCCGCGCGAAGCCGTCGAGATCGTCGGTGAAGCGCGCGAGCCGACCGAGCAGTTCGGCCTCGCTGCCGGTGGCCGCCTCGATCGGCAGCCACGCGCCGACCGGCGCGGCACCTTCCGGCATCGCATAACCGAGGAAGAGCCGCGCGAGCGCATCGGAGAACGTATGGCGTGGCGCGGGCACCGCCGCGTCGTCGCTCAGCGTGGGCGACAGCCCGCGCCGCGCGCCGGCGGCCGCAAGCCAGGTCTGCACCGTCTCGAGTGCGGCCGCGTCGATCCCGTAGCGGGCCGCCACCGCGTCGACGCGCAGCCATTCGACCAGCTCCGGCGCACCGACCTGCCGCTCCGGCAGCGCGAGCCATTCGAGCAGCACGCGCGCGACCGGGTTCGCCTGCGACGGCGGCAGGCCGGTGATCCGGTAAGGCACGCGCGCGCCGCCGGCGCCCGCCGTGCCGAACACGGCATCGATCAGCGGCCCGGCCGCCGCGAGATCGGCGACCGCTACCAGCACGTCGGACGGCTGCAGCGTCGCGTCGGCATCGAACCACGCGAGCAGCCGATCATGCAGCACCTCGAGCTGGCGCGCGAGGCTGTGGCACACGTGTACCTCGATGCCGCGCTCGGCCGGCGGGTCGCCGAGTTCGTCCTCCGGCTGCAGGTCGAGGATCGCGTTCTGCACGCGCGCGAGCCAGGTCGGCGCGGGATTCCCGACGAAACGCGAGGCATCGCCCGACGCGGCGCTTTCGGTGAGCTCGTGCAGCATGTGCAATTGGGCCTGCGTCTGCCGCCCCCACTCCGCGAGCAGCGGGTGGCCGACCTCCTGATAGTCGAGCCGCCCGGCCGCGTCGAGCGACTCGGCATGCGCGGCGGTGACGATGTCGAACCAGAATTCGCGGCACGGGTTGAGCGCATAGACGCGCACGTCGATCCAGCGCGACAGTTCGCGCAGCAGCGCGACGTGCAGCGGCGGCATGGTCGGCAGCGCGAACACGCTGACCGACTCCGGCCAGTCGGCGCGCGCGACGGTCTCGCGGTCGAGATTGCGCGCCTCCACGAGAAAGCGATGCGCGGGCGGCGTGCCGCTGTCGCTCAGCTCGGCGAGCAGCGCGCGCCACAACGCGGCCTGCCACTGCTCGTCGTCGCGCGCGGCGTCGCTGATGCCGCGCGGCGCGCCGTCGCCCGCGAGCACCGACTCGCCGGCCTGCCACGCGGCCAGCCATTCGGGCCGATAGGTCAGGTAATGATCGAGCACGGCCGCGACGCGATGCGCGAGTTCGTAGCGCATCGCGTCGTCGGACGCCGACAGATACGCGGCCAGCCGCGGCGACGCAAGCCAAGGCGCGCCGCCCGCGGCCTGCGCGAAGAGCCGGTAGCAGCGCCACACGAGACGGTCCGGCGCGAACGGCGAGCGCGCGGGCACTGTGAGCACTCGGCCGATCTGCGCCCACAGCCATTGCGCGAGATACGTGAACTCGACGTTCGCGCACACGCCGTGGCGCGCGGCGATGTCGAGTTCGAGACGGCGGCGCAGCGCGGCGCTCGGCACGATGACCTGCTGCGGCGCCCACGGGCCGTTGCGGGCCGGGAACGCGGCCAGATCGTCGAGCAGCGCGTCGGCCAGCGTTTCGTGACGGTTCGAATAGAAGAGATGGAGCATGAAGCGGGTGTCGGTGCGTCGCGCCGGCCGGGCCGTGCGAACAGGAGCACCAAGGATAGCAAAAGGACCGTCGCGGCGAACCTCGTCCGAACGGCCAGGTTTTGCGGACCGCGAAATACGATAGACTCGTCGCCAGTCAATACGCCGCCCCGGGCGTCTTCGTCTGCCATTCAGCCCATCGATGCGCTATTCGGTCGAAATCAGAAAGTTTTTTTACAGCCAGTATTTTTTCGGCGGCCTGCGGATCGCGGTCGGCGTGTCGCTGCCGGCGGTACTCTGCCTGATCGTGTTTCACGACCGGGAGCTCGGCTTCACGATCTCGACCGGCGCGCTCGGCGCGTGCGTCGTCGACATGCCCGGCCCGCTCAAGTACAAGCACAACGAAATGCTCGCATGCAGCGTGATCGGCTTCCTCGCCGCGCTCGCGACCGGCCTCGCCACCCCGAACATCTTCGTGCTGTGGCTGACGATCGTGCCGCTCACGTTCGTGCTGTCGCTGATCGTCGTATACGGCAACCGCTGGCCGCAGATCAGCTTCGCGACGCTGTTCATGATGGTGATGACGCTCGAGGAGAACTTCACGCCGCTGCAGGCGTTCATCAACGCCGGCTGGATCCTCGCGGGCGGCCTCTGGTACACGTACTGGGCAACGCTCGTGTCGCAATGGCAGGCGCGCCGGATCGAGCAGCAGGCGCTCGCCGAGAGCCTGTTCGCATGCGCCGACTACCTGCTCGCGCGCGCGCAGTTCTACGATCTCGAGGCCGATCTCGACGAGTGCTACCGCAACCTCGTCGCGAAGCAGATCTCGGCGGTCGAAACGCAGGAAACCGCGCGCGACATCGTGCTGCGCAACCTGCCGAAACTGCGCCGCGGCAAGCTCGACCCCGGCCGCACGACGATGTACAACCTGTTCATCAACAGCGTCGACCTGCACGAACTGTTCGTCGGCGCGCACACCGACTACCCGCTCGTGCGCAACACGTTCGGCGGCTCGGACCTGATCATTTTCTACCGCGACCTGATCCGCAAGGCGGCCGCCGATCTCGAGGAGATCGGGCTCGCGGTGCTCGAGAACCGCGCGCCGCATTCGCGGATCAGCGTGAAGGCCGAACTGCGCGCGATCGAGTACGAGATCGAGCTGATGCGCAAGAAGCACTTCGCGGCCAGCAATCCGGAAGCGTACGCGGCGGTGCTCGCGACGTTCCGGCGCATCTGGAGCGCGACGCGCCTGATCGACCGGATGCGGCGCAACCTGTCCGGCCATGCCGATCCGCAGCAGACCGAACTGAAGATCGACAAGGCGCTCGCGCGCTTCCTGCAGCGTCGCCGGATGTCGCCGCTGTTGATCTTCTCGAACCTGAACATGCGCTCGCCGAGCTTTCGCCACGCGCTGCGCGTGACGATCGCGGTGGCCGTCGGCTTCTGGCTCGGCCGGCTGCTGCCGCTCACGAACGCGTACTGGATCGTGATGACGAGCATCATCATCCTGAAGCCCGGCTACTCGCTGACCAAGCAGCGCAACGCGCAGCGGATCGTCGGCACGCTGATCGGCTGCGCGGCGAGCATCGCGCTGATCTACACGGTGAAGGAGCCGCACCTGCTGATCGCGATCATGTTCGGCTCGATGGTGATGAGCTACAGCCTGCTGCTGTTCAACTACACGGCGAGCGTCGTGTTCACGTCGTCGTACGTGCTGCTGATGTTCCACCTGCTCGCGCCGGGCAGCATGCGGATCATCGGCGAACGCGCGATCGACACCGTGGTCGGCTGCATGATCGCGATCGCCGCGAGCCGGCTGTTCCCGTACTGGGAATACCGGCTGATGGGCAAGCTCGTCGCCGACATGCTCACGTCGACCCGCAAGTATTTCGAGGCCGCGTGGCGCGCCGGGCGCGGCGTGTCGCAGCCACCCGTGCCGATCGCCGACGGCGCGGCCGTCGTGCCGGGCGTCGCCGCGGCGATCGAAACGCCGGCCGCGACCCTCGACGACGACTACCGGTACCGCCTCGCGCGCAAGGACGTGAACATCGCGTTCGCGAACCTCGGCCAGGCGTTCCAGCGGATGATGATCGAGCCGAAGGCGCACCAGCGCTTCGTGCCCGAGCTGAACGACCTGCTCGTGCAGACGCACGTGCTCGGCGCGCAGATCACCGCCGCCGCGCCGCTGATCCGCAGCGCGTGCGCGGCCGACGACACCCTCGTGCACGACGACGCGCTGCACCGCGGCCTGTCCGCCGTGCTCGACAACCTCGCGAAGGCGGAAGCCGGCGAGCCGCCGCCGGCCGACCAGCTCGACACGACGAAGCAGATCACGCGCGAGCTCGACGCGATGGTCGTATCCGCGGAAAAATCCGACGCGGTCGGCGCCGAGCTCACGCACGATCTCAAGGTGCTCGCGCACCAGTGCAAGCAGATGCTTGCGTCGTCGCTGCTGATCCGCAAGGACGCGAGCGTCATCCGCCTGCCCGCATGACGTCGTTCCGCCGGCGTTCGCCTCGCGCGGCGGGGCGGCCGCCGGCGCGCCCGCTCCAGCCCTCCCCGTACGCATGACCCGCCCGCTTCGCGCGACGGCCGGCCCGCCGCGCGCTCGCATCACGCCCGATTCCGCCGCTCGCGCCAGTCAGGGAATACCCGATTCCGGCCATCTGCCCGGCTTGTTATCATTCGTTCACATTTTAAGTTGTATAGACAACTTGCGCCAACCGGACCGGCCCGCTCGCCCGGTCCGTTGCACAACGATATCGGAGACTCGATGAAGAACTTGCAGCGCCATCTGAGCGCGCGGCACATCCGCTTTCTCGCGCTGGGCTCGGCGATCGGCACCGGTCTGTTCTACGGTTCCGCATCGGCGATCCAGCTCGCGGGGCCCGCGGTGATCCTGGCCTACATCCTGGGCGGCGCGGCCGTCTACATGGTGATGCGCGCGCTCGGCGAGATGGCCGTGCGCGAGCCCGTCGCCGGCTCGTTCGGCCACTACGCGACCGAAAACCTGGGGCCGTTCGCCGGTTTCGTGACCGGCTGGACCTACACGCTCGAAATGGTGATCGTCGCGATCGCCGACATCACCGCGTTCGGCATCTACATGGGCTTCTGGTTTCCGGACGTCCCGCAATGGATCTGGGTGCTCGGCGTCGTCGCGGTCATCTGCGGACTGAACCTGTGCCACGTGAAGGTATTCGGCGAGCTCGAGTTCTGGCTGTCGATCATCAAGGTCGGCGCGATCGTCGCGATGATCGGCGGCGGCGTCGCGATCCTGCTGACCGGCATGCACGTCGGCCATTCGGCCGACGTGCCGAGCTTCGCGAACCTGTGGAACCATGGCGGCTTCTTCCCGCACGGCGTCGGCGGCCTGATCGCGTCGCTGTCGGTCGTGATCTTCGCGTACGGCGGCATCGAGGTGATCGGGATGAGCGCCGGCGAGGCGAAGGATCCGGAGCGCGTGATTCCGCGCGCGATCAACGCGGTGCCGGCGCGCATCCTGCTGTTCTACGTGCTGACGATGGTCGTGCTGATGTCGATCAGCCCGTGGACGGGCGTCGGCAACGACGGCAGCCCGTTCGTGCAGATCTTCTCGGCACTCGGCGTGAAGTCGGCCGCGACGATCCTCAACCTGGTCGTGATCAGCGCGGCGATCTCGGCGATCAACAGCGACATCTTCGGCGCGGGCCGGATGATGTTCGGGATGGCGCAGCAGGGCCAGGCGCCGCGCGTGCTGATGACGACGTCGCGACACGGCGTGCCGTGGGTCACGGTGCTCGTGATGGCGGGCGCGCTGTTCGTCGGCGTGGTGCTCAACTATGTGATGCCGAAGGACGTGTTCCTGGTGGTCGCGGCGATCGCGACGTTCGCTACCGTGTGGGTGTGGCTGATGATCCTGCTGTCGCAGATCGCGATGCGCCGTCGCCTGTCGCGCGCGGAAGTCGCGGCGCTGAAATTCAAGGTGCCGCTGTGGCCGGTCGCACCGGCGCTGACGATCGCGTTCATGGGTTTCGTGATCGTGATGCTCGGCTGGTTCGACGACACGCGCGTCGCGCTCTACGTCGGCGCGGCCTGGCTCGCGCTGCTCGCGGTCGTGTTCTACGCACGGATCCGCCCGAAGTTCGCCGCTGCGTCACGTTGACGCACCACTGATTTCCCCCGCGCGGGCGCCGGCTTCGGCGCCCGTTTTTTCTTCCGGCACGGCGCGGCACGGGCGCGATGCTTTGCGCGTCGTCAGCCGCCCGTTCCATCGCCTCGCTGCTCGTGCCGGTCGCTGCCAGTCCCTGCCTGACCGCCAGGGTCCGGCAGCGCCCGCTCGTTCAGTGCGACGCGGCGCTCGCGCTCGCGGCCTGCGGCGGATGCGCGTCGTCGTACGCGCGCTTCTGCGAGATCGCGTTGTACAGGATCGTCCCGATCACGAGCAGCACGGCCACGACGATCAGGATGCTCACGTTGCGGACAGGATTCTTCTTGCGCTGATCGTTCATGGTCGGGGCGACTCCGTCAATTTGTCGAAGCGGGCATTCTACGCGCTTGCGCACGTGCCGCGACGCGCCGTTTGCGTGCCGCCCCAAGCCTGCCTCCGCGGCCGACGCAAGCTTTCATTTGATAATCGTTCCCATTTCGATCTAGAATCCGAAATCTTTCGCTTTGTAATGTTTCGGGTTGCTCGGGCGGCAGGCACGCCCCCGGAACGCTCCTTCGCCCGCCTGCCTCATCGGAGTCTCCATGTCGAATCCGCGCACCCGCCTGCTGCCGCTCGCCGGCGCCCTCGCCTTTGCCGCCGCCGCGTTCGCGCCGCTGGCGCAGGCAGCCGAGGAAGTCAGCCTGTACACCACGCGCGAACCGAAGCTGATCCAGCCGCTGATCGATGCGTTCACACAGCAGAGCGGCGTCAAGGTCAATACGGTGTTCGTGAAGGACGGCCTGCTCGAACGGGTGAAGGCCGAAGGCGCGCAGTCGCCCGCCGACGTGCTGATGACGGTCGACATCGGCAACCTGCTGGACCTCGTCGACGGCGGGCTCGCGCAACCGGTGCGCTCGAAGGTGCTCGACGACGCGATTCCGGCGAACCTGCGCGGCGCGCAAGGCGACTGGTATGCGCTGTCGCTGCGCGATCGCGTGCTGTATGTCGAAAAGGACCTGAAGGTCGACGCGTTCCGCTACGAGGATCTGGCCGACCCGAAATGGAAGGGCAAGGTCTGCATCCGCTCGGGACAGCATCCGTACAACACCGCGCTCGTCGCCGCGATGATCGCGCACGACGGCGAAGCCGCGACCGAAAAATGGCTGCGCAGCGTGAAGGCGAACCTCGCGCGCAAGGCGACGGGCGGCGACCGCGACGTCGCGCGCGACATTCTCGGCGGCATCTGCGACGTCGGTCTCGCGAATGCGTACTACGTGGGCCATATGAAGAACGCGGAGGCCGGCACCGATGCACGCAAGTGGGGCGACGCGATCAAGGTCGTGCGGCCGACGTTCGCGAACGCGAAGAGCGGCGGCACGCACGTGAACATCAGCGGCGCGACGGTCGCGAAGCACGCGCCGCACAAGGCCAACGCGGTGAAGCTGCTCGAATACCTGGTATCGCCGCAAGCGCAGGCGCTGTATGCGCAGGCGAACTACGAATACCCGGTGCGCGCGAACGTGAAGCTCGATCCGGTGATCGCGAGCTTCGGCACGCTGAAGGTCGACCCGTTGCCGCTGACGGAGATCGCGAAGCATCGCAAGGCGGCCAGCCAGCTCGTCGACAAGGTCGGCTTTGACAACTGATGCATCGATCGTCCGCGCGCGCCGCCAGCCGTTGCGCCCGCGCGCGGGCAGCGTTGCGCTGAGCGCGGCCGTCGCGATCGCCGCGGCGGTCGCGGCGCCGCTCGCGGTGCTGGTCGCCGCCGCATTCGGGGCCGATTTCGCGCACTGGCGGCATCTCGCCGAATTCGTGCTGCCGCAGGCGCTCGCCAATACGCTGCTGCTGCTCGCGGGCGTCGGTGCAATCGTCACGGTGATCGGCACCGGCTGCGCGTGGCTCGTCACCGCATACGACTTCCCCGGCCGCCGAACGCTGACGTGGGCGCTGCTGCTGCCGCTCGCGGTGCCGACCTATATCGTCGCGTTCGCCTATCTCGACCTGCTGCATCCGATCGGCCCCGTGCAGAGCGCGTTGCGCGCGCTGCTCGGCTTCGACAGCCCGCGCCAGTTCCGCCTGCCCGACCTGCGCTCGCTGCCTGGCGCGATCTTCGTGCTCGGCTTCGTGCTGTATCCGTATGTGTACCTGAGTACGCGCGCGATGTTCGTCACGCAGTCCGCGAGCCTGCTCGAAGCGGCGCGCACGCTCGGCGCGGGACGCGTCGCGACGTTCTGGCGCGTCGTCGTGCCGCTCGCGCGGCCCGCGATCGCGGTCGGCGTGAGCCTCGCGCTGCTCGAAACGCTGAACGACATCGGCGCGTCGGAATTCCTCGGCGTGCAGACGCTGACCGTATCGGTCTACACCACGTGGATCACGCGCTCCGACCTCGCCGGCGCCGCGCAGATCGCACTCGCGATGCTCGCGATCGTCGTCGGCATGATCGCACTCGAACGCTATGGACGACGCCGCCAGCGCTACGCGCACGGCCGCCGCATGCGCCCGATCGCGCCGCGCCGGCTGACGGGCGCGGCCGCCTGGAGCGCCGCGGCGCTGTGCTGGCTGCCCGTGCTGCTCGGCTTTGGCGCGCCGGCCGCGTATCTCGCCGCCGAGACCGGCAAGCGGCTGCATCTCGTCGGCGGCGTATCCGCGCCACTGCTGACCGGGCTCGCGAACACGCTGACGATCGCCGCCGCCGCGACCGTCGCGACGCTCGTGTGCGGGCTCGTCGTCGCGTGGGCGGCGCGCGCGCAACGCGACAGCGCCCGCGCCGGCCCGGCCCGCGCGTGCGCGCGGATCGCGAGCCTCGGCTACGCGGTGCCGGGCACCGTGCTCGCGATCGGCCTGCTGATCCCGTTCGCGGCGGCCGACCGGCTGCTCGGCGCGGCGCTCGGCCGCGACGGGCTGCTGCTGATGGGCTCCGCGGTCGCGCTCGTGATCGCGTACACCGTGCGCTTTCTCGCGATCTCGGCCGGCAGCATCGAAGCCGGCCTCGCACGCATTCCGCCGTCGCTCGAACAGGCCGCGCGCTCGCTCGGCGAGACGGCCGGCGGCACGCTGCGCCGCGTGCACCTGCCGCTGCTGCGGCCCGCGCTCACGACGAGCGCGCTGCTCGTCTTCGTCGACGCGATGAAGGAGCTGCCGGCGACGCTGCTGCTGCGCCCGCTGAATTTCGACACGCTCGCGACCTGGCTGTATGCGGAAGCCGCGCGCGGCACCTACGAGGAAGGCGCGGTCGCCGCGCTCGCGATCGTGCTGGCCGGGCTCGTGCCGGTCATCCTGCTCGCGCGCACCCGCCACAAGATCGGAGCCTGACACCGTGAAGCTGCTCGAACTCGACGACCTCTGCGTCGCCTACGACACGCCGCAAGGCCGCCGCACGGTGGTCGACGGGCTGAGCCTCGCGCTGCCGCGCGGCGACATCGGTTGCCTGCTCGGCGCGTCGGGTTGCGGAAAGACCACCGTGCTGCGCGCGATCGCCGGCTTCGAGCCGGTGCGCATGGGGCGCATCGTGCTGGACGGCACGCCCGTCGCCGCACCGGCGTTCGACGTGCCGCCGGAGCGGCGGCGCATCGGGATGATGTTCCAGGACTACGCGCTGTTCCCGCACCTGAGCGCGGCCGAGAACGTCGCGTTCGGCCTGCGCCGCATGCCGAAGGCCGACCGGCGCGTGCGGGTCGCCGAGTTGCTCGATCTCGTCGGTCTCGCCGATTCGGGCGGCGCCTATCCGCACGAACTGTCGGGCGGGCAGCAGCAACGCGTCGCCCTCGCCCGCGCGCTCGCGCCGTCGCCGGAACTGCTGCTGCTCGACGAGCCGTTCTCGAATCTCGACGTCGATACGCGCGAGCGGCTCGCGTTCGAACTGCGCGAAATCCTGAAACGCACGGGGCATACCGCGATGCTGGTCACGCACAACCAGGCGGAAGCATTTGCGATCGCCGACCGGATCGGCGTGATGAAGGATGGCCAGCTCGCGCAATGGGACACGCCGTATGCGCTGCATCGCCATCCGGCCAGCCCGTTCGTCGCGGAGTTCGTGCGCCGCGACGCGCTGGCGGACGAACGCGCGCGGGCGCTGGCACGGGGCCGCTGAGCGGGCGCTCACTGTGTGCATCGTCGTCGGCGGCGCGTACCCGTGGGCCCGGCCGCAACTTGTCGCGCCTTGTCGCCTTGTCGCCTTGTCGCCTTGTCGCCTTGTCGCCTTGTCGCCTTGTCGCCTTCTCGCTTGTCGCCTTCCCGCCTTCCCGCCTTCCCGCCTCGCCCTCGCCTTCTCGCGCAGCGCCGCCCCGATGCTCGCTACGCCGGCTCGGCAAGATCGCGCACCGGCAGCGCGGTCGAATACTTGATCTGCTCCATCGCGAACGACGAGCTGACGTCGAACAGCGGCACCGTCCGGATCAGTTGCTTGTACACGCGATCGTAATCGTCGATGCCGGCCACCACGACGCGCAGCAAGTAGTCGGTCTCGCCGCTCATCCGGTACACCTCGACGACCTCCGGCATGTCGCGCACGGCCTGCGTGAAGCGCTGCGCCCACTCTTCGGTGTGCTGGTTGGTGCGGATCGCGACGAACACGGTCGTGCCGACGCCGAGCTTGCGCGGATCGCACAGCGCGACCTGCGCGCGGATCGCGCCGGTTTCCTTGAGCCGCTGCACGCGCTTCCAGCATGGCGTCTGCGACAGGTTCACCCGCTGCGCGAGCTCCGCGATCGGCAGTGTGGCATCTGCCTGCAACAGCTCGAGCAGCTTGCGATCGATGGCATCCATTTACCCGGTCCTTCTTCGATAGAAATTTTTTCTATGCATTCAGCATGACGGGGAACAATATGGAAACCGCCGCGCCGCGTCGACCGGGATAAATACCAATCGAGCGCGCGACGATCTGCCGTGCGCACGTTTCGTTCGCGCCGGCCCGCGCGAAATCAGCACCCCAAACGAAACAGGCGATTCCGCCCGTCAAGGGGGAATCGCCTGAAATCGCGACCCGTTGCGGCGCGCCGCCGCGTGCGACCCGTGCCGCCGCTTACGCGTCGCCCGCCGCGCTGCCGCTCAATACGCGACCGTCGCGATCTCGCGCACGAAGCTGTCCTGCTCGAGCGCATCGACGAACGCAACCGCATAGTCTTCCGCCGAGATCTTGCTGTTGCCCTGCGCGTCGACGATCAGCTTGCCGGCGCCGGTACGGAACGTGCCCGTGCGCTCGCCCGGCGCGATCAGCGCGGCCGGCGCGAAGAACGTCCAGTCAAGATCGCTGACCGTTTCGAGGTAGTCGAGCGCATCGCGGTGCGCGAGCGCGACCGCCTTGTATGCTTCCGGGAAGCCTTCGGTGTCGACGAGCTGCTTGCCGGGCGCCACTTCGAGCGAACCGGCGCCGCCCACCACGACGAGCCGCTTCAAGCCCGCTTCGCGCGTGCCGGCAACCAGCGCCTTCGCCGCCGCGACGACCTTCGCGGCATCGTCCTGTTTCGGACCATACGCGCTCGCGACGACGTCATGTCCCGGCAGCGCGGCCGCAATGCTGGCCGCGTCGAACAGATCGGCCGCCTTTGCGGTGATGCCTTCGCTGCCCGCGCCCGGATGGCGCGACAGTGCGGTCACGCGATGGCCGCGACGCACGGCCTCCGCGGCGATGCGCGAGCCGATCATGCCGGTGGCGCCGAACAGCGCGATGTTCAAAGTACGTTGCGTCATATCGATTCCCCAAAAAAGTAACTAAAGTAATTACACATAAGACCGAAAAAAACGGAGCAACCGCCCCGTTGCGCCGATCGCCGCGCATGCGCGGCACCGGCCTCCTGCCCTGCCTCATCCATTGCCCGTGCTTACCCGCTCGCACTTCCGGCGTGCCGGCCGCGCTGCTCCAATTCGAGCACGTCGGCCGTGACGTCGGCCAGCGTGCGCGTGGCGAGCGATGCTTCCATCGCGCGCTGCGCGTCGCCGATATAGTCGATCAGCGCGCCCTGGATGTGCCGCCCGACAATGCACGCCGGATTCGGCGCCTCGCGGTGCAGCGCAAAGAGTTGCGCATCGTCGACCGCACGATACACGTCGAGCAGCGTGATGTCGGCGGGCTCGCGCGCCAGCAGCGCACCGCCTCCGGCGCCGAGCTGCGACGTGGTGAGCCCCGCGGCCGCCAGCATCGACAACAGCCGGCGGATCAGCGCCGGATTCGTGTTCACGCTGCCCGCGATGATGTCGGACGACAGCGGCGCACCTTCCTGCATCGACAGCAAGGCAAGCACGTGAACGGCAAACGCGAACCGGCTGCTGGTATTCATTCCTCACCCACTCGGCTGACGCCCGGCCCGAACAGCGGCCGGCGACAATATGTAACCACTATAATTACATTTAACGGATTGCGCAAGCACGCGCTCAGTTGCTGGCCGGTTTCGCGCCTGCCGCATTCTGCTGGCTCCATTGCTGGAGCTTCTTGCCGGCCTCCGCCATCCTCGCGCCCGCTTCGGAGGCCGCATGCGCGACGACCGACGAAGCCGCCGCATCGAACTGCGCCTGCGCGGCGGACGCGAGACCGCTCGCGGACAGCGGCGGCACGGCCGACGCCGCCGACGCGATGCCGGCCTTCGCGGCGTCGAGCTGCTGGTTGACGGTGCTCGCCACCTGGCCGAGCGCCTTGGCCGCGCTGTTCGCGGCATCGGCGGCCGCGCTCGCGGCCGTATCGGGTTGCGTGGCCGGCGCGCCGGACTTCTCGCAGCCCGCGAGCAACAACACGGCGCCGATCGTCGCGAGCGCCAGCACGGAGCCGGGCGCGCGACGCGCCGGCCAAGTCTTCATCTTCATCTGCAATCTCCGGCCGCGCGTCGCACGGCCTGAATGGTTGGACCGACATCGATGATACCGCCTGCAGAACGGGGCCAATGTCGACTCGTGATTGAAAACGCCTTGCAATTTCGGACTCGTCTGATTCAATCGCACGCGCGACGACACTAAAGTGGACACGCTTCGATCCGCTTCGTCCACCTCCCGCTTCTTCATGGCATTCCTCATCGACTGGTTCATCGCGCTGGCCGCCGTGCTCGCCGCTACCCTGTTCCTGTGCCTGCGTTCGCCGTCCGCATGCGGCCTGCGCGCCGCCGGGCGTGCGCGCCGCGTCGCGTCCGCGCGCCTGCTCGCGCAGGCCGTGATCGGCTTCTGGACGGCCACGCTGATCGTCGCGCGAGGCATCCTCGGCCCCGACGGCGACGGCCAGTCGCCCGCGGGCGTCGCGGCGCTCGCGTTCGCCGCGCTCGGGCTGGCGGCGGTGGCCAGCTACTGGGCAACCTGCGCGAGACGGCTGCGCCGCCGACGCACGTTGTTCCCGCGCCGCTGACGCGCCAGCGCGGTGCATCGCTGCGCACCACACCGCACCGCAGCGTGCGCCGTACGCACCAGTTCCGCCCGTCGCGCACCACGCGCGTGCACCCGAAGCGGCCCCGTGGCCGCGCATCGCCTGCCCCGCAATCGTGCATACGTCACCGGAATACCGCGCCGTCCGGCCTTCCGCACCAATTGCACGCAGCCGTTCACCAAGTTGGCTCGATACTTGCGTACCTCGCCCGTTTTTTGCGCAAGGAAGCCACGGCATGGATGGTCTGAAATCCGGCGTCGACACACTGTTCCTGTTGATCGGCGCCGTCATGGTGCTCGCGATGCACGCGGGCTTCGCATTTCTCGAACTCGGCACGGTCCGCAAGAAGAACCAGGTCAACGCGCTCGTGAAGATCCTGGTCGACTTCTCCGTGTCGACGCTCGCGTACTTCTTCATCGGCTACACGATCGCGTACGGCGTCGAATTCTTCGACGACATCGGCACGCTGTCGCAGCACAGCGGCTACGCACTCGTGCGCTTCTTCTTCCTGCTGACGTTCGCGGCGGCCATCCCCGCGATCGTGTCCGGCGGCATCGCCGAGCGCGCGAAGTTCAACCCGCAGCTCGTCGCGACGCTGATCATCGTCGGCTTCATTTATCCGTTCTTCGAAGGCATCGCGTGGAACGAGCGCTTCGGCGTGCAGGCCTGGCTCACGCATGCGTTCGGTGCGCCGTTCCACGATTTCGCGGGCTCGGTCGTCGTGCATGCGTTTGGCGGCTGGGTCGCGCTGCCGGCCGTGCTGCTGCTCGGCGCGCGCCACGGCCGCTATGCGAAGGACGGCCGGATCGCCGCGCATCCTCCGTCGAACATCCCGTTCCTCGCGCTCGGCGCATGGGTGCTCGCGGTCGGCTGGTTCGGCTTCAACGTGATGAGCGCGCAGACGCTCGACAAGATCAGTGGCCTCGTCGCCGTGAACTCGCTGATGGCGATGGTCGGCGGCACGCTCGCCGCGTGGATGGCCGGCCGCAACGACCCGGGCTTCACGTACAACGGCCCGCTCGCGGGCCTCGTCGCGGTGTGCGCGGGTTCCGACGTGATGCATCCGATCGGCGCGCTCGTCACCGGTGCGGCGGCCGGCGCAGTGTTCGTCGCGATGTTCACCTGCGTGCAGAACCGGTGGCGCATCGACGACGTGCTCGGCGTGTGGCCGCTGCACGGCATGTGCGGCGCGCTCGGCGGGCTCGCGGCCGGCGTGTTCGGGCAGCCCGCGCTCGGCGGCCTCGGCGGTGTGTCGTTCGTGTCGCAGCTCATCGGCACGCTCGGCGGCATTGCGATCGCGACCGCGGGCGGCACGCTCGTCTACGCCGCGCTGAAGGCAACCGTCGGCCTGCGCCTCGATCGCGAAGCCGAATTCGACGGCGCCGACCTGTCGATCCACCGCATCTCGGCCACGCCTGAACGCGAGTGAGCGGAAGCGCCTGCGACGGCGTCCGTCAGCTCGCCTGACGGACACCGACGCATCATTACGTTTTCAATTCAAAAAACTTTCATCTAGCGTCCTTACACTTCCGTCCAGTTTTCAATACGCCTTCGCGAAGCTTGCCGTTCGCCTGCTTCGCGATAGCCATTCTTCCAACAACCGAAACTGGACTCCACATGCCCGCGTTGCCCAATGCTTCCCGTCGTCAGGCCCTGAAGATCCTCGCCGGCGCGCCCATGCTGCCTCTCTCCGGCCTCGCGCTGCCGGCCATGCTGACGGGCTGCGGCGGCGACGACGCTCCCGCTTCGGTCACGACGCCGGCGGCCGCCGCCTACACGTCGGCGGCATTCTCCGCGATGGCCGCCCCGACGCTCGACAACGCGGCCGCGATGGCCACGACGACGGTCGGCTCGACGCTGTCGGTCTCGTTCTCGGACGGCTCGTCGCGCAACTTCAAGCTCGCGTACAAACCGTTCTTCGTGACGGGCGACATGGTGCCGGACGGCAAGGGCGGCACGACGCTCGCAGGCGGCTACTACGACATCAACAACCAGCCGATCATCGATCGCTCGGTGGCCGGCAAGGAGCGCCAGTTCTATTCGGACTGCCCGGACGGCAGCTCGCTGCTGACGGTGAAGAACGCGAACGTGGCCGGCGTGAAAGGCAACACGGTGTTCGCGGTCGTGCAGTTCGAATACACGACGCGCGACCAGGCGAGCGCATCGCAGTACGGCCAGCTGCCGTCGCCGATCGCAGTGATCACGCTCGACCAGGATCCGTCGAACGGTGCGCTGAAGGTCGTCAAGTATCACAACGTCGACACGTCGAAGGCACACGGCCTGTGGATCACCTGCGGCGCGAGCCTGTCGCCGTGGGGCACGCACCTGTCGAGCGAGGAATACGAGCCGGACGCGACGAAGGCCGCGACCGACGCGCAGTTCAAGGCATTCAGCAAGAACACGTTCGGCGACGAGACCAAGGCGAACCCGTATCACTACGGCCACCTGCCCGAGATCACGGTGAACCCCGACGGCACCGGCACGGTCAGGAAGCACTACTGCCTCGGCCGCATCTCGCACGAGCTGATCCAGGTGATGCCGGACCAGCGCACCGTGATGATGGGCGACGACGCGACCAACGGCGGCCTGTTCATGTTCGTCGCCGACAAGGCGGCCGACCTGTCGGCCGGCACGCTGTACGTCGCGAAGTGGACCCAGACGTCGTCGGCCGGCGCCGGCAGCGCGACGCTCACGTGGATCAGGATCGGCCACGCGACGAGCAGCGAGATCGAAGCGCTCGCGAACACGCTGAAGGCGTCGGACATCATGGACCTCGCGACCGTCGATCCGAACGATGCGAGCTACACGAAGATCCACTTCGGCGGCAAGTTCAACTGGATGCGCGTGAAGCCGGGGATGGAAAAGGCGGCCGCGTTCCTCGAGACGCACCGCTACGCGGCGCTGATCGGCGGCAGCATGGCGTTCACGAAGCTCGAAGGCACGACGGTCAATGCGAAGGACAAGATCGTCTACACGGCGATGTCGCGAATCGAAACGTCGATGGTCCAGGGCAACGCGGTGTCGCGCGACGTCGCGGTCGACAAGAAGATCGCCGCAGGCGCCGTCTACGCGCTGAACCTGAAGGCCGGCCAGCGCGACACGTCGGGCGGCGCGATCGACAGCGAATGGGTGCCGGTCGACATGGGCGCGCCGGCCGCGCTCGTCGGCGAGGATCTCGCCACGGCCGACGCGCTCGGCAACCTCGCGAACCCGGACAAGATCGCGAACCCGGACAACCTGAAGTTCTCCGAAAAGCTGCGCACCCTCTTCATCGGCGAAGACTCGGGCATGCACGTGAACAACTTCCTGTGGGCGTACAACGTCGACACGAAATCGCTCACGCGCGTGCTGTCGTGTCCGGCCGGCGCCGAATCGACGGGCCTGCACGCGGTCGACGAGATCAACGGCTGGACTTACATCATGAGCAACTTCCAGCACGTGGGCGACTGGGAATCGCCGCTGCACGACAAGGTCAAGCCGACGCTCGATCCGCTCGTGCGCGCGAACTACAAGGACCGGTTCGGCGCAAGCGTCGGCTACCTGACCGCGGAGCCGACCAGCATCAAGCTCGCGAAGGCCTGAGCACCGCGCGAGGCGCGCACGCTCGATCGTCCGCCCGTCGCGGCCCCGCTTCTTCATCACGTTTCATTCGTCGGCGCTCCACGCCGGTTCATGCGCGATGCCCGTTCGGGCGTCGCGCTTTTTTTGTGCGCCCAGCATGGGCGCACTCTAGTGGGTGCAAGTCCCACCGCAAGTTGATCACAGCGAGCGAAGCGAAGCGCAACTGCATGAGGGCGACCGAGTGTGGGGAGGAAGCGTGGAGCGAAACTGCGAGCCGATGAACAAGAACCGGATAGAAGGCGGTGCCGTCCAGGGCGAGCGGGCAAAAAGCCGCGAAGCTCTCGTGATCAAGGGGCGGCGGCGTAGATCCGGCGGCTGTGCAGTGAAGGAGTGCGTTCTTACCTGGGGAGATCCCGCCTCATGCCTGAAAGGGCAACGGCGTCGAGCCGGAGCGGGAAGTCAGCAGAGGCCGTAGTAGTCACAGGATAAGCCGGTGAGGTGGAAGCTGGTGACGAAGGGCCGAACGGAAAGGAGTGTCCAGCGTTATGTCGATGCGGCAGGCAGTGCGTCAGATGCCCGTGCAAACGGGGCGAGCGAGGGAAGCGCGCGGTGAAGCTGCGCGCGTACCTGCTAGCGACGAAGCCTGCTGCCCGCGACATGAATCCGGGGACACAGGGTCAGCGCTGCTGGAAGCGGCTCTGACGAGAGAGAATCTGAAGCAGGCGTTCAAGCGGGTACGGGCTAACAAGGGAGCCGCTGGCGTGGACGGTCTGGACATTGACCAGACGTCGCGTCATCTGGTGACGGCGTGGCCTGCGATCCGTGAACAATTGCTGAAGGGCACGTACCGGCCCAGTCCGGTACGACGGGTGGCGATCCCGAAACCGGACGGAGGCGAGCGTGAGCTTGGCATCCCGACGGTGACGGACCGGCTGATCCAGCAGGCACTGCTGCAGGTGCTGCAGCCAGTTCTGGACCCTACCTTCAGCGAGCACAGCTACGGCTTCCGGCCCGGACGGCGTGCGCACGATGCGGTGCTTGCCGCGCAATCGTACGTGCAGTCGGGACGGCGAACCGTGGTTGACGTTGATCTGGAGAAGTTCTTCGACCGGGTCAACCACGACATCCTGATCGACCGTTTGCAGAAACGCATTGGGGACGCCGGAGTGATCGGGCTGATCCGGGCGTATCTGAACAGCGGCATCATGGCTGACGGGGTGGTCCAGCAACGGGATCAGGGCACGCCGCAGGGCGGACCGTTATCCCCGTTGCTGGCTAATGTTCTGCTTGATGAGGTGGACAAGGAACTGGAGCGGCGGGGCCACTGCTTCGCCCGCTACGCTGACGATGCGAATGTGTATGTTCGCAGCCGTCGTGCGGGCGAGCGGGTGATGGCGCTGTTGCGACGCCTGTATGGTCGGCTGCGCCTGAAGGTCAATGAGACCAAAAGCGCCGTGGCGAGTGTGTTTGGTCGCAAGTTTCTGGGCTACAGCCTGTGGGTAGCTGCGGGCGGTGTGGTCAAACGCAAGGTGGCGGCCAAACCGCTGCTGGCGTTCAAACACCGCATTCGAGAACTGACCCGCCGCTCTGGCGGGCGCGGCATGCCCGAAGTGGTGGAACGGCTACGGGCTTATGTGTTGGGATGGAGGGCGTACTTCCGGTTGGCGCAAACGCCCGGTGTGTGGTTGGCACTGGACGAGTGGTTGCGTCACCGGCTGCGGGCTATCCAGCTTAAACATTGGCGCCGGGGCCCGACCATCTACCGGGAACTTCGTGCGTTGGGGGCGTCGGTCGACGTTGCGCGACAGACGGCGGCGAGCAGCCGCCGTTGGTGGCGTAACAGCGCCCAGTTGCTCAACAGCGCCCTGACCATCGCATACTTCGACCGGCTCGGCGTACCTCGTCTCTCATAACCTCAACTTCTCGAACCGCCCGGTGCGGACCCGCATGCCGGGTGGTGTGGCAGGGGTACGGCCTCATGGCCGTCCCCTATGCCGAT
>NZ_JAPVQY010000084.1 GCF_027257875.1 Burkholderia sp. IMCC1007 | reverse complement strand
ACTCGATGCAGCTGCTTGACCTGATCGAGCCCAAGGCGTCTACGCCTCGCCCGGGCGAGAGCGCGCCCGGTACTACCGTCGTGATCGATGCCGCTACGGCACACCGTGGTCGGTTGATGCTCGCCTACGCCAAGACGCAGACGGGTGAATTGCGGGATCGACTTACTTACTGCGTGGTCAAGATGCCGACCGAATGGGCGCGGGACGATTTCGATAAGCGCTGGGGTTGGCTGCGAGGCCCCGAAGGGGCGAATCCGGTTAAAAATATTGTGTTTCCGATAAGCCTTGACGAACCGGCGTATCAAAGATTCAAGCGCCATCATCAGGCTTTGGCGTTTTGGGAGGACGCCATGGAGAAAGGACTCGCACTGAAGACCGAGCACTATCACTTTCATCCTCTGCAATTTATCAATTTTTTTAAGAGATGTGGATGGCTCTCTCGAAACGAGATGGTGCAAGTATTGCCAAATGCAAAAATCGGTGACGTTGATCGTTTTAGGCTCCCAATAAATCACTGTATGAGAAAGTACTTGGGAGAAAGCCCCGTCCGTAGAAGTCACTTTCTCGGACAAATGGCACATGAAACAGGGAGTCTATCAGGCACCATGGCCGAAAAAGGCAACTCTGCTGCGAGCCGGCAGTACGAGACCGATGGCGATTATTTCCGTGGGCCGGATAGCTACGTTAAATTTCTGCGTGGTAATGGTTTTGAGAAAATAAATAATGATCTGGGAAATGAATATTCTCCATCCGGGACCGGTGATGGAATAAAGTTCAGGGGGCGAGGTAGTCTCCAGATTACCGGGCGAGCAAACTATGCCAGTTACTGGGTATATCGCGGATGGTTGAAAAAATCTTCATTTGATGAGCGTTGGTGGAGTATTACTGGTTGGTGGGACGCTCCCAGAAAACGAGAAATTCGCCCTGCTGTTATAAATGATCCGCAGCGAATTTCGGCGCGAGAGTCCGGGAATGAGTACAACCCGGTTGACGTGGGCGGGATGTTTTGGGTGGAGAAAAAGATCAGTGGTGCGTGTGATTCTGAAAGTCAAAATATAATGGCCGCAACCACTTCCGATACGGTTTCCATGAAAATAAATCGCTATGATACTGATACCTTCCGGGCTAGGCGAACGCGGGTAGAGGTGGCAAAGAAAGTTATTTGTGATGCGCTTCGCTAATTCGCCAGAATTTCCTCCAGCTAGGAGAGCATTGTGGAAATTAAGTCGAGTATATTTTTCGCAATTGCTTGCTGTATTGCATTGTTTTTTTTGTCATTGCCTTGTTTTGCCTATAAATCGTGTGGTTCCGGTGAGGTGAAGACGATCCAGATGGAGGCATCTAAGGGGGAAATGTCCAAAGTAGACGTCAGGTTCTGTCCGGGCGGAGAAGTCGGGCACGTCTCTGTCAGCATGTTTACCGGGAAAAATAAACAGCAATACAGATTTGATGTCGATAACCAGGCTTATTCTGTAAGCATCGATCCTGAAGTAGACTTGAAACATGGCGGTGGGCGTAGCGTCGGTATATCAAACGGTCGTGGAAGGTCCGGGGATGGCATGTGGTATTGGATTTTTGATAAAAAAACCAAATTATTCAAATATGCTGGAGAGGCGCCAAGGCTTCAGTCATCGAAAACGAAATCCGGGACGTTTTTTGCGATTGAGAGTGGTAGTGGGGAAGTGCAGTCAACGCGTTACAATTATAGATTAAAGAATGACAGGTTGACTATGGTGGGTGCTATAAAGTTCATTCCGGTTGAGGAAGAATACGAAATTTCAGTTATGACTTGCTCGTCAGATTTGCGATGTTGGGAGGTTAAGCGGTTGAAAAACGTTTCTGAAGAGAGAGTTCAGAGGTGCATGAATGGAACAGACGATTGTGAAAAATCATAAAATATAGTTGGTTGAGTGAAAGTGAGGTGCGTGAGCTATTACCGATGGACATCATACGGCAGCAGGGCGTGACAGCAGACATTTAGTCCATGTTGGGACTGGAACACCTTCGAGTGTCGTCGTCGCTCGAGGTAATGTTGTGGCGAATCCTGACGATGCAACCCAGGGCATGGGGGCGTGCTGGTCGTGGATGGGAGCGTCAAAATATGCAGACGAAGTCATGACTTTGCAGAAGGCGGTTGTGCGAACAAACAGTGGAGAAAGGGCCTATTGCTTCAGTGAGTGTGACAGCCGTGAAAATGCTTTGCATCACCAGCGCTTTCCTGATCGCATCGGCATCTAGCTATGCAGGCGAAGTAACGTCGAATGACTTCAAGCGTCTCTTACCGTCACGTTCCCATACGCGAAGTGAAATTCGAATCGTGGGAGAGTGCCAATTCACCGTTGAAAATGAATCAGATGCTGTGGAGTATCGTATTGATTATGGCAAGGAGGAGTATGCGACGTATGTAACGCAGCCACTTGATGTTCGACCAGCTATCACCATAACGCTCACGATCGGTTGCGCGAGTGGCGAGAACGAAGATGTCGATGGTGCCATGGGCGCAAACGAGAACATTGTCAAATCCTCGCAAGACGGCAAGTGGTCGCTATCGAAGAAGGGTATCCAGCAGACGGAGCCCAGGCTAGACGTCACGAATATAGTGAACGGGGCTACTCGGGGTTATGTGTTGATCGCGACTTCAGATGTAATGCCATCGCAAAATAATGTTGCCTTCTGCGTGACGGATCAGCAACAGGTTTTGTGTGGGGGGGCGGTACTGTCCGCTCCTCTGTTGCAAGAGAGGACGAGAAATTCGGTCGTGAACTTGATTCGAGGGATCAAGCTCGTTCCTTTCCCACGGCCCAGCACGAAGTTGACGATACCGATGGGACCAGCCATTGCGACTCGATGCTCTCTGCGTAATGTTGGTGCAACAAGCGGAAATGCCTTCTTGGAGCAACTCACTTCTATGGCGCCGCGGGCGTAGGCACGGTTTCATGCTGTCACGGCGGCCATATAGTCAATCGTGCCGCCGTTTGAGATAAGCGGATAATAATCCCGAGGAGTGGATGATACGGATTATCGGTTTTATCGCATGTGGATTTTTAATTTCTGGCGGCAACGATATTTTTGCTGGCGTGGTGGACGAGTCAACCAGTTTTCGCGGGAGTTCGGTTCAAATCGCGACTCGGTGCCATAGTGCTGATAGTCGTATGAGTTGTGGAGTTTTTGCATCTAGGAAGGATGTCGAGAAAAGGTTGTTTAATTTTCCAAATCCGCCGAGCCATATATCAATGGTCTCCGGGGTCTTCATTATTGAATTCCCCTGCGGAACGCAATGCTCGGCAACTTATTTCTATAGCGAGCAGAAGGGGCTAGGCGGCCCGTTTCCCTTCGTTGAAGCCTATGATCTAGACCGAGGCGTGGTTCTGCTCAGCGAGAAGAATCCGCTTCCTATGTATCCTATTTTCTCGAAGGCATCGCGCATTGTTGGGGAGGCCGAAGTGGACTTGGCAAATGGAGCTGATACTTTTGCATCAATCAAAAAGGTGGTCGTTGATGGTCACAAATTCGTCATTACCTATGTCGATCGTCGTGGAGAAGTTGTCACAATTCGTTATCAGGTCCCACTGTCGAAGGGGGTGCCGGCGCACTAGGTCGATTAAACACCACCGGATACGGATTCTCGAGTAAGGTTCGTACTTGAAATGTCGCTCTCGCCATGATGAAAGAGAGGCCCGAGTGCAGGTACCCGCGTAGACACCCGCACTCGGACCTTAACGAGAGTAACTGAATCTTCGAATCGGATAGCGGCTAGCGCAGGCTCGCGATCGCTGGCATACGGACGTCCGGGTCAGCTGATAGCAGGGCAACGCGTTCTTGTTGCACACCGCGTGTCACCTGAGCCTTGTTTTGCCCGCTCCGCGGAGCCACCACACGCCGCTCGTCCTGCAACAACGTGCGCGGCAACGCGAAGCCCTTGAACAGCGGCTGCGTAAACGGGTTGTTCGCCTTCTCCGTACTGATCCGATAACGCATACCTCCATCCGGCGCAGCAAAGCTGATATCGACGCTGGTGCTGGTGGCGCCGTTGAGACGGGCTTGACTGAGCAGACGGTAGAGCGACCACGGCCCGCGATAGAGCAGCCCGCTGCTGCTGCCGCCGGCGTTCACCAGGGTCATGCGGCTTTCGTTGCTGGGCGCGAGGGTGTTCGGCCAGATAAGGGCGGTGCTGGTGGTAGGCCCGTGGTTGTAGGTGATCAGTTGCCCTTCCACGCTGAGCGCGCTGCTGCGCTTGTTCGCGGCCAGCCCCAGGGGTTCGATATAGAACTGCACACCCAACTGTCCGCGGCTATTGAAGAAAGCGTCGCTGATTTTATCGGCAGCCCTCAACTGCGCGAGCACGTCGTCGCGCACCAGGTAACCGCCGAGGCGTTCGGAGTACAGCGCTTGGAGATTGTCCTGGATGAACACGTTGAGGTACTTGTCGCGGAACTGCTGCAACCGGCCCTGCGGCCCGAAGAAGGCGGTGAAGTCGTCCAGCGAGACTTCCTCGCGGCTGGCCGGGTCGAACGGATAGCGGTTGGCCAGGCGCTCGCGGTAGAAGCCATACACGTCGGCGTCCCAGCGCCTTTCCAGCTCGCGCAACGCTTCCACCAGGATCACGCGTGAGGACTCGTCGGCCAGTTTGCCGACCTGATGGTTCAGCGGCTCAGGCAAGCCGGCGGCGATTCGTTTCAGGTTCGCGACGGGATCGGGGCCTTTGAGCGCGAACCGTTCCAGTACGACATTGAGTGCTGCCTTGCTGCGATCCGGACTGTCGTGAACCGCACGCACGGTGTCCTGCACCGCGTTGATACTCTGCATGGTTTCGTCGAGATAAGCAGCGCGCTCGCTCTTGGCGTCGAGCAACTGGCTTATCGGCGCGAACGCGCGGGCAATGGTGATGACCGGCAACGGCTCATCCGCGGTCTCGACCGGTTGAACGACCTTGGCGACCGGTAAAGCAGCCTTGGCCTGGCTTCCGGCCGCATCGGCGCTGGCCGCGGAGACCGACTTGGCGCCGAGCTCGCTGTTGTCGCGCACCGTTTCGACCAAGCGGCGCAGCGGCGCCGCCGGGCTGGTGACGCTACCCAGGATGGTGACGGCCTGACCGATGTCCTGGAAGTCGCGCACGGCGATGTGATTGAGATTGCGCTGCCAGGTATCGATATAGTCGCGGCTGTACAGCGCGCGGATGCGGTCGGCCAGCGCACGCTTGTCGGCGTCGGAGTAATCGATGTCGCGCCGTTCCCCAAGCGCCCACTGGTCGATCATGGCCAGTTCAGTGAGATCCTGGCTATGCAGTGCGAAGTAGGTGCGATAGCCCTTGGCGGTAAGCAGCGCATCGATGCGACCGTCGGTAGCTATGTTGCCCGCCTTCGCCGGTGCAGTGCTTTCAGGCTCGTAGACGATATCGTAGGCCGGGCCGATTTCGTTGCGCAGATCCAGCGGGGCGCGCAGCGACGCGTCGGCTTGGCGACGCATCGTCATGTAGACCCGCTGGGGCAGCGGAATCGTGCGCAGCTCGCGTTGCACGGTCGATACACGCTCTTGATATTGCGGCAGGCGAGTGTCGGCGTACTTCATCGCATAGTCGAGATGGCGCATCAGCGCGCGTTGCACACCATCTTCGCCAGGGAACGCACTCTGCCACTGCGTCGTCATCCAGTTCTCGACGACCGGCGGCCGGCGATTGGGTCGATCTTCGATCATGCGGTAGACCCGCAGCGCGGCGAGTTGCGTGTCGCCGTTGGTGCCGGGACCATCGAGCTGTTGCATCACGCCGCTCGCCAGTGCCGGCAGGAAGCGCTGCGACAGCAGGGCGAGGTAGGCCTGATCGACCTTGGGGCCGATCGTGCGCCCCTGGTACAGACCGAGGTCCGCCACAATGGGCCAAGCGTCGCGGTAGTTGCCGTAGACGGCAACTGCGCTGGCGATCTGGTCCAGCGGTTTCAGCAGGTTGCGGCCGGTGGGGTCGAGCGTGCCGTCGATGGCGTGGGTACTGAACGCGCGGCTACGCTCGAGTACGGCGAGGGCCTTGTCGCGGTTCAACGTGTAGTAGTGGTACCACGCACCGATCATCAGCACGCTGCCCAGCGACGCCACGCCGAAGCGCAGCGCAAGCGCATGCTTCTTTTCGGCGATGACCCTGGGGTTATCGCCGGCGAGGCCCGACTCCGGATAGACGACGCGCTGGAACAGGTGCTGCGCGAAGTAGACGAGGGCACGCCCGCTGGGATGCATGACGCTGGCCGGCTCGCGCAACGCGTAGGCCTGCGACGCGGTGGCGATGAACGCGTTGTTGAGCACGCCCTGCTGGTAGACCGACGAGAAGAACACGCCGCGCGGCAGCGCGGGGGTGACGTAGCGATCACTGCCCAGAACGTCAGCGAGGAAGCCGAGCAGCACGGGGCGCAGGCCGCTGAGTTGCCGGGTCAGCGAGTACAGCGCTTCGCGCTGAACCAGCTCGGGCACGTCGGCGAGCGCGTCGAACACCTGTTCGTTGAGGCGATTGAGGAAGCCGTCGTAGCGCGTGCCAAGCTCATCCAGCCACGCATCGTAGCGCTGGACCGAATCAAGGGTGAAGCTGAAGCCGAAGATATCCTCACGAACCGACTTGGGCAACCGTGCGAACAGCGTTTCGAAGCCTTCCAGCAGGTCGAACTTGCTGAGCACCACGTACAGCGGCGGCCGCGTGCCCAGCTGACGGCTCAATTCGGCCAACCTTGCGCGCAGCAGTGCTGCGAGCGCCTTGCGATCGCTCGCGCGCTGATGCGTGAGGGTCTCCAGGCTGACCATCAGCACGACGCCGTTGAGCGGCCGGCGGCTGCGGTTGCGACCGAGCCAGCTGACGAAGCTGTCCCAGAGTCGCGCGTGGAGGTCTTCCGGCAACGCGCCATGCTGCGCCAGCCGCGCTGGCAGGGCGGCTGGCTCGTCGCCTTCGCCAGCTTGGGCAATCCGCGGCTGGCTGATCAGTTCACCGGGTGGATCGATAAGCACCGCCTCGTCGCCTATCCACCAGTCGATCGGGTAGACCTTGTCCGGATCTTCCTGCAGGCGTCGACTGCCAGCCTTGATTTCGCCGGTGAGCGAGAAAGTTTGGCCGGACCGGTTGACGAAGCTGGTCTTGCCGGAATTTTCCTGTCCCAACACGAGATACCAGGGCAACTGGTACAACGCATGCCGGCCCTTCAGGTTGGCTTGCAGCAACGCGAGGCTGCGATCGAGGTCGCGCTCCTGTGCCTCGACGTAACGCAGGCTCGGGTCGATCTGCTGTTCTTGCAGATGCCGCTGTTCTGCCTCCAGACCCATGGCACGCTTGCGCTGGCGCAACGCCCAGACCAGCAGCGGCACGATCAGCAGGACCACCGTGGCCAGGACCCGTGCAGTCAGGCTTGCCAGCGGCCGATGTTCGCCCCAGCTCCACTTGGGACCGAGCCACCAGATGGCCGCCAGGACGATCGCCAGCAGCAGGAGTTGCAACAGGGGCGCGCGTTGGCGGCCCCGGCGCACGATGAGTAGGCCATAGCGTTTCAGTTTGGACCCGATGTTCCACATGACGATGCTCCCTGTTTAATCCTTGTGCCCCACGGCATCCGGTAGTTGGCGTTCGAGAAGCTTGAAGAGGTTGGGCTCCCACTCGGGCGCCGACGCGTGTTGCATGGTCTGGTACGCGCGAGCGAATAAACCGTCTGCCAGCCAGGTGAGACCGCGCGGATGCAGCAGTTCGGCGGCGATGGCCATGACGTGGCAGCGATGCCGCAGATCGGCCGCTTCCTGCTGGATGGCCTCTAGCCGATGCAGCATGGGTTCGATGCCTTGCACATCGAGCAAGCCGTGCAGCTCTTCGCGCACGGCCGCGTAATCATGGCTGGCGGCGGTGGATGTGCCGCTGGCCGCTGCACCGCTGATCCAGACCTGCGTTTCGGTGTCCGCGAATGGGCGCCCGTCGGCGAATTCCAGCTTGAGCAGTGCGGGCAGCCGGGTGACGAAGCGCTCGGTCGCCTGGCGGATGGCCTCGGCGACGAGCGGCATCTCCAACCGTTGCGCGATGCCGGCCGCGAGGTAGCTGCCGCGCAGCCAGTACGGTGACGATGTGACGCTGCGCTCGACCCGCTGCAACAGCACGGGATCGACGGCATGCGCACTGAGCGCCTTTGCATAGCCGTCAGCCACGTCCGCCGGAACGGCCATCAGTTCTGTCTGGTGGTGCTTTCGGGGCGGCGGTGCATTGGTGAGATGCGCCCACAACGCGAACCGCCGCAGCAGATAGCCGGTAGGGTCGTAGGCGTCCTGCTGATTGATGATCTCGGCGGCAGCGAGCAGCGATTTGCGCCCTTCGCGCTCATGGCCCGGGGTGGTCGCGCTCGGCGCGAAGAACGCGTCGGTCAGTACCTCCCCGCGCGCGGGCGCGTTGAGCCTGGCGTCCGCCAACTCCGGCGCCCGCAGCGCCTCGGCCTTTTGTCGCAGCAGGCCTTCGAGCTTTGTGAGGGTGGGGACGTCGAGCTTGGCGCTGTCGGCGCAGCGTTGCAGACTATCCAGTGCAGCTTGGCCGGCTTTGTAGAACGCTTCGCCATAGCCGGTACTCTCCAATGCGGCCAGACTATCGGCGAGGCGCGCCAGCAATTGGTCGACCAGCCGTCGCTTGGCCGCATAACCGGCGGCGCCGGGGCGCGGATAGCTCGTCTCCCAGTAGCGTTCGACCATGCCGGCCAGCACGCCGGTCGCCTCGGCCCAACCTCGCCAACTACGCGTGCGTGCGCGCGCGGTCAGCAGGTGCCCGGCGATGCGGAGGTGCTTGCACTGACTGCGCAGGTAATTTTGCGCGGCCTCATCGACGTAAGGCCAGTCGATGGTCGGCTCCTGCAGGCTGCCGAGTTTGACCATCTCGTGGTCGACGCCTTGGAACGTGTCGTCTTCCTCGTCGAAGATGCCGGCGGGCTGGCGTGCGTCCAGCGGTGCCAGCAGCGCCTCGAGATCCAACGGTGCGGGCAGTTTCACCAGTGACATGCCTCGCGTTGCTGGGACAGTTGCTTATGCAGTTGCGCGACATCGAACACCAGCCCGTCAAAGGGGGCGTGGTCGCTTTCGATCTGCAGGCGCTGGGCCGGCCGGGTCAGCGGGCGAAGTTGTTCGACCGCGACCAGCCCGCGCCCCGCATCCGTTACGGTGCCGTCCTCGACGACCTGCCAGGGGCGGCTGTCCGAAACGGGGCGACCGTCCAGCAGCAGCCGGAGATTGGCGCGATTGATCGGCAACGCCTCGGCAGTCAGCAGTTGCAGGCGAGAGATGTTTTGCAGGCAGCTGATCGCAAGGTAGAGACGCGGCGTGGTGCCGCCCAGCGCCGGCGCGGAGATGACCACTTTATCCTGACCGGGCAATCCATCCGGCGTGCGCATCAGCAGCGATCCGGTGTCGCCGGCACGGCGTTTGGCTTCGTTGGTCTCGACCAGCAAAGTGATGTCCGGTCGTTTGACCTTGGCTGATGCCGATGCCGACTCCGACGCTACCGCAGGCGCTGCGGCGGCCGGCGCGGATGCCGGCGCGGCCGGAGTACCGGCTCGGGAATCGAAACAAGCCAGCCGCTCCTGCGGCGACACGATGGCCGCGCATGCGCGATCGGCGCTGACGCCGGTGTGCGCGCGGTCGCAGCCGACCAGCGCGGCAGTAGACAGCAATGCCAGATTGAGCCATCTCATGATTGGCTATCCTCTCCATTCAGATTCCACTCCTGGCATTTGCGCGCCAGGGTGCGTTTGGGTATGCCAAGACTGAGCGCCGCCTCCCGCCGCGAGCCGTCGAGCCGGCGCAGCCGCTCGCTGACCACGAGACGCTCGAACTGGAGCAACGAGTTGCGTAGATCGTCGGTGTGCAACAACTGTTGCAGTGTCGATGCAATCGCAGACGGCGGCGCGTTTGGCGCGTCGGGCAGAGGGTCGTCCAGGTCGGCCAGCAGATCGCCGCAGAGGTGTCGACCGGGCGCGGTGCGTTCGGCCGCGGCCAGCACGAGGCTGCGCAACTCGCGCACATTGCCGGGAAACGCATGCGTTTGCAGGCGTGCGAGTGCGCTGGCGGAGATGCCGGCGACGTTGCCCTGGCATTCCCGGTTGTACTGGAGCAGCATGTGCGTCACTAACGCGGGGATGTCTTCGGGGCGCTCGCGCAAGGACGGTATGCGCAACGTGCGTTGGCGAATACGGAAATACAGGTCTTCACGAAAGGTG
Organism: Burkholderia sp. IMCC1007; assembly: GCF_027257875.1. Lineage (GTDB taxonomy): Bacteria > Pseudomonadota > Gammaproteobacteria > Burkholderiales > Burkholderiaceae > Burkholderia. The sequence continues at coordinate 14,415 of NZ_JAPVQY010000084.1, read as the reverse complement.
CCGTCGCGTACGAGCGTCGGCAGGGACCGGTGGGTGGCGCAGATCAACCGGAAATCGGACGCCTGCTCACGCGTCGCGCCTAACGGCCGGTATTTCTTTTCGTTCAACAGACGCAGCAGGCTGCCTTGCAGCTCTAGCGGCATATCGCCGATTTCGTCGAGGAACAGCGTGCCGCCATGCGCTTCGGCAACCAGTCCGGCGCGGGCCTGAGTGGCGCCGGTATAGGCGCCGCGCGCCGCGCCAAACAGCTCCGCTTCGATCAGGTCCTTCGGGATGGCTGCGCAGTTCACGGGAACGAATTTGCCGTGGCGCGATGAGGCTTGGTGGATCAGCCAGGCTGCGTGATCCTTGCCCGAACCGGTCTCGCCGGTGAGCAGCAGCGAGAGCGCGGAGTCCGCCAGTCGTAGCATGTCGTCTCGCAGTCGGCCGGCGGTGGGCCCTACGCCGACGAATTCAGCAGCCAGCAGGCGCGCGGCGCGCGCGCGTCCCTGTTCGAGTTCGCGCTCCCGGTCGGCGCTCTGCTGTCGCGTCTCGGCACGCTGCGTTTCCGGCGAGGCTTGCAGGCGGGTCAGCAACACGTGGTGCAACGTGACGAGTTCCTGCCATGCCGGATCGGCGTGCCAAACGCGCAGCGCGGCGTCATCGCCGAACAGGGCGAAGACGCCGACGACTTCATGCCGGAGACCATGGACCGGCAATACCAGTAGGGCGCCGCGCACACCAAGTTGCTCGCGCAGCGCGTCGAAGCCCGCACCGACCTCGACCAGTGCGTCCACGCGCGCGACATGGCACGGCTTGGCGTCGGTCAGGCAATACACCAGCGGGTTGTCCAGTTCCTGCATCGATATCGTGGGAAGGGTGGCGGCATCGGTCATGTGGGCCCGTGCAAGCGGAAGCAGGCGGTCGCCTGCGCGCTCGCGCCAGTAGCAAACCGCTTGCTCGATTCCCGTGCCATCGCAGGCAGCGTGCAACCATCCGCGAGCGAGCGACGCCACGGTGTTCGCCTGCGCCAGTTCGCGCGCCAGCAGGATGGCTTCCACGGTGTCCATGCCCAGCCCCGCTCAGTGCAACGCGACCTGAAAAGCGCCGTCTTTCCAGTGCAACTCCGCACGCTCGAACGTTCTCCTCTGGGCCTGTCGCTGCAAGACGGCGAGCGACAACGGCGGCAACAGGTCGCCATCGATGCTCGCGTCGAGCATGCGTGCGCCGTTCGAATGCCGCACGCAGCGTGCGCGCAATTCGGCATGCGCGCAGTCGGCGACTTCGAGGGTGGCGCTATAGCGCTCCACGAATTGCCGCCGTAGTCGCTGCAAGCGGCTGTCGACGATGTCGCTCAGTACGGCCTCGTCGAGGTAGCGGTACGCCACCACCTGCATCCGTGCCAACAAGGCTGGCTTGAAGAAGGCGGTCAAGCGTACACGGAGCGTGTCGGCATCAAGATCGGACAACGAAGGATCGTCGTGGTCGAACCCAAGGTTCGAGGTCAGGAAGAACAGGATGTTCTGGCAGTCGATGCGACGGCCTTCGCCGTCGGCCAATTCGCCCTTGTCGAAAGCCTGGTAGAACACGTTCAGCACTTCCGGATGCGCTTTTTCCACCTCGTCCAACAGCACCACGGAATACGGTTGCCTGCGGATCGCCTCGGTGAGCACGCCACCTTCGCCATAGCCGACATAGCCGGGCGGCGCGCCCAGCAGGCGCGACACGGTGTGCTTTTCCTGGTACTCGGACATGTTGATCGTGGTCAGGAAACGCTCGCCGCCGAACAGCGCATCGGCGATCGCTAGCGCCGTCTCGGTCTTGCCCACACCACTGGGGCCGACCAGCAGGAATGCTCCCATCGGCGTGCCTGGCCGCCGAAGGTCGGCCACCGCAGTGAGCAAGCGACGATGCACGGCCTCCAGTGCAGCATCCTGTCCTTTGACCCGCGCGCGCAGCGTGGCGGGAAGTTGTTCGATGCGGGTGAACTGATCGCTGTTGATGATGGTGGCCGGTATGCCGGTCCAGTCCGCGATAACCTGGGCGATCTGCTCGGCGCCGACGTCGGCGTGCAGCAATGCGCCGTCGGCCTGCAATTCGGCCAGGCGGGCCATCCAGCCTGGCAGTGCCGGGGAGGCATCGTCGGTCGATTCCGACTCGGCGCGCAGGGACACGATCATATCGACCGCAGTTTTTTGTTGCTCCCAGGCGGTGCGTATCGCCGCGATGCGTTCTTCCACCTGCTGCCGGGCTTCGCGCAGCATGTCCAGGCGCTTCGTCGCTGGTGCGCGGCCCGCTCGCGCATCGCGCGACAGCTGATCGGCTTCCGCGTCGATCTGCCGAAGGTCGTTCTCGAGCGCCGTCAGGCGGCGGGGCGGTTCGGCTAGCGCAGTCGCTACCCGCGCACAGGCGGTATCGAGCACGTCGATGGCTTTGTCGGGCAACTGCCGACCGCTCAAGTAGCGCGCAGATAGAGCGGCGGCGGCTTGCAGCGCTTCGTCGGCGATATAGACGCGATGCGCTTGCTCATACACCGAGCACAGGCCGCGCAGGATATGCACGGCAGCTTCCGGACTGGGCTCTTCGAGCTTCACCAGCTGGAAGCGTCGTGCCAGTGCAGGGTCCTTCTCGAAGTACTTTTTGTACTCCGACCAAGTGGTGGCGGCGATCGTGCGTAGCGTGCCACGCGCGAGCGCCGGCTTGAGCAGGTTGGCTGCATCGCTGCCGCCGGCGGCATTGCCGGCGCCGATCAGCGTATGCGCTTCGTCGATGAAAAGGATGATCGGCTGCGACGAAGCCTGGACTTCGTCGACAACCGCCTTCAGGCGTTTCTCGAATTCGCCCTTGACCGACGCGCCGGCCTGCAGTGCGCCGAGGTCCAGCCCCCAAAGCTGAACGCCGCGCAGTGGCTCAGGCACACGCTCCTGCACGATACGCAAAGCGAGCCCTTCGACCACGGCGCTTTTGCCGACGCCGGCATCCCCGACCACGATGGGATTGTTCTTGCGTCGCCGCGACAGGATGTCAACCATGAGATCGATCTCGGCATCTCGGCAGAGCACCGGATCGATGCGCCCGTCGCGGGCGTGGGCGGTGAAATCGTGACCGAATCGGGCCAGCGCGCTGTCTTTGCGGCCGGCGTCGGGCCGACGCTCGACGGGGGCTGCATTCGCGGCTTCCGTCGAAGCGGCCAATAACGCGTCGAAGCGTTTGCGCAGCGGCTCCCGGCTGATGTTGTCGAACAGGCGTATCGCTGCCAGGGGCAGGTAGCGGCCGGGGTTGAGCAGCACGGCGAGCAGCAGGGCGCCGCTGCGTATCTGCGACTGCCCGAGTTCCACCGAACTGAGCAGCCACGCTTCCTGCAGCAGTTCGACCAGCAGCGGCGAGAAGGAAGGGTACCGGGCATGTCCGCCGTCCCCTTCCGGGAACGCGGTCGACAGCGCCTGCCGAGCTGCGTCGGGATCGACGTCCGTATCGCGCAACACGATACGCACATCGCACTGAGGTGCATCCAGCAGCTTGAACAGCAGATGAGATACCGTCACTTCGGCTCCGCGTTGCCCGATACAGAGGCTGCCGGCTTCTTCCAGGGCGTGTCGACACAACGCATTGAGGCGCTCGAAAAGCGCCGAAAGATCTACCGTGATCATCTATTGGAAGTATCCGTTGTTATTTGAGATAGGCTTTTCTCAAAAAAATAAATCCAGATTTTTCAAGAGCAAAGGGCGGCCTGCGCCATTAAGTTCAGCGCATGATAAGGCGGTCTAATTGTCACTGGAAAGTCGTGGCAAATATGCTGCGAGATTGCCGAAACATAAATCATCTTGGCGCCATTTTTATACAAGAAGTCTTCGGTGGAAGCCGAAATAGAGCATCTCGCACGTTTGTCGTCAAGACGTGTTTATTTTTTTATAAAAATCGGACATGTCTGATTTCAATCCCGTCCGTTGCCAATTATTCTTCCGAGTCACAGGCGGTCGGCTACCCGATGAAAATCAACCGGGTAGCGGGGTTGGCGGATTCAAGTTCCTTTGCCGCTGTCCGTAGTTTTATCGAGACTGGGTCATTAATTCGCCTTGGCTCGTCTTTTTTTGTATTTCACTCGGAAGAACGTCACAAATTACAACGCGAGGGGCTTATGGCAAAGCAAGGATCGGTTGCACCCAAGGAGCGCATCAGTATTCGCTACGTTCCGGCAGCTGGCGGGGAGCAGGAAGAAGTCGAGCTTCCGCTGAAATTATTGGTGACCGGGGATTTCAAAGGTCACGAGGACGACGTTGCACTCGAAGATCGTGTTCCCGTGAACATCAACAAGGACAACTTCGATCAGGTGATGTCGGAGTTCGGGCTCGGCGTGGCGATGGATGTATCGGCCCTGCTGGAGCAGAGAGGCGAGAGCGACACCATGCGCGTCGACCTCAAGTTCAAGGCGATCGACGACTTCAATCCCGATGCTATTGCCCGACAGGTGCCCGAATTGCGCAAGCTGCTCGAGCTGCGTGAGGCGCTGGTCGCGCTGAAGGGGCCCATGGGCAACATACCGGCGTTCCGCAGGCAACTGCAGGCCATGCTGGGCGACGACGCGTCCCGCGGTCAGCTTGCCAAGGAATTGGAGCAACTGCTGGCAGCCGAGCAGGCCTGACGGCCGGCCGTGTTTCCTCTTCCCGCAAGCAAAGGACATAACGATGACGAATGTACAATCCGCCGCTGCTCGCCCGCAACAAACGGCGCCGCAAGCAGGTCTGCTGGCCCAGATCATGGCGCAGACCCGTCTGCAGCCTGCCCACGAGGGCTATGCCGTCGCCGAGCGCGGCGTGGCAGCCTTTATCGCCGAGATGCTCAAGAGCGATGCGCGTGAACAACCGGTCAACAAGCAGTTGGTCGACCAGATGATCGCCGAGATCGACGCCAAGCTCGGCAAGCAAATGGACGCCATTCTGCATCAGCCCGAATTGCAGGCGCTGGAATCGGCCTGGCGCGGCCTCAAGCTGCTGGTGGATCGCACGGACTTCCGCGAGAACATCCTCATCGACGTCTTCCAGGCCACCAAGCGCGAGTTGCTGGAGGACTTCGAAAGTGCTGCGGACATCACGCGCAGCGGTTTCTACAAACACGTCTACACCGCAGGCTATGGGCAGTTCGGTGGCAAGCCGATCGGCTGCGTGGTGAGCAACTATACGTTCGGCCCGTCCGCGCCGGACATCAAGCTGCTCAACTACGTCGCGGCGCTTGGTGCCATGGCGCATGCACCGTTCCTCGGTGCGGCCGGCCCTGAAATGCTCAACCTGGAGTCGTTCCAGGACGTGCCGAATCTCAAGGAAGTCAAAGATATCTTCGAAGGCCCGCGCTTCGCCAAATGGCGGGCGCTGCGCGAATCGGAAGACGCGCGCTATCTCGGTCTGACCATGCCGCGCTTCCTGTTGCGCCAGCCGTATGACCCGCTGGAAAACTCGGTGCGCAGCTTCGCTTACCGCGAGACCATCGATGGCCGGCATGCCAATTATCTGTGGGGCAATACCTCCTATCTGCTGGCCAGCCGTATCGCCGATAGCTTCGCCAAGTACCGCTGGTGCCCGAACATCATCGGCCCGCAGTCCGGCGGCACCGTGGACGAGTTGCCGGTCCACCTGTATGAGTCGCTCGGTCAGTTGCAAGCCAAGATTCCGACCGAGGTGCTGATTTCAGATCGCAAGGAGTACGAGCTGTCTGCGGAAGGGTTCATCCCGCTGACAATGCGTAAGGATAGCGACAACGCCGCCTTCTTCTCGGCGAACTCGGTGCAAAAGCCCAAGGTGTTCCAGAACACGCCGGAAGGTCAAGCCGCGCAGACCAACTACATGCTCGGCACGCAATTGCCGTACATGTTCATTCCCAATCGGCTGGCGCACTACATCAAGGTGCTGCAACGCGAGCAGATCGGGAGCTGGAAGGAGCGCCAGGACCTCGAGCGGGAACTCAACAACTGGCTGCGCCAGTACATCGCGGACCAGGAAAGCCCGACCTCCGACGTGCGCAGCCGCCGCCCGCTGCGGGCCGCCAAAGTCGTTGTTCAAGACGTCTCGGGCAACCCCGGCTGGTATCAGGTCTCGCTGTCCTTGCGACCTCACTTCAAGTACATGGGCGCCAGCTTCGACTTGTCGCTGGTCGGCCGGCTCGACAAGGAATGACGGGGAGCCTGACGCATGCCGCGTTCGCTGGGCCAGGGAAGCCTGTTCGACCGTCTCGACCCGGACCTGCCGCCGCGCCGCCAGCGCACGCGGCAGGAGTTGGCCGCCGAGCGCGTCCATGCGATCAAGCGCCATCTCGAACGCATCTTCAATAGCCGCCAGGGCGGCTCGCAAAGCTGCCCTGAATTCGGGCTGCAAGATCTGAACGACGCCGCGGCCAGCCAGATGGACTTGCGCGAGCAGGTCTGCCTGGATGTCCGTGCAGCGGTGACCGCGTACGAGCCTCGGGTACAGGTGCTCGACGTCTGTCCGGTCGCCTTGCACGGTCAGCCCGCGGGGTTGCGTTTTCGATTGCACTGTCTGGTTCCGCTCAACGATGCAGCGGAGGCGGTGGAGATTGATCTGCTGGTCCAGCACCGAGAGCGCAGGATCAATGTGAGGTAGCGGAGGCCTGATGCCACTGAAGCGAAAGTTCCGCGAAGAATTGGACTACATGCGCCGTCTCGGCCGGGTATTCGCACGCAACAATCCCCAGCTTGCCCGATACCTGGGCGAGGAGGCCACCGACCCCGATGTCGAGCGGCTGATGGAAGGCTTTGCCTTCCTGACAGCCAAGCTGCGCCTGAAGATCGACGACGACTTCCCGGAGCTGACCCATCCGCTGCTGCAATTGCTGTGGCCCAATTATCTGCGTCCGTTGCCCAGCGCCACGATCATGCAGTTCCGTCCGATGGATCGCTCCGTGACGGAGCGCCATGTGATCAGGCGTGGCGCGCGTACGCGTTCCCGTGACGTCGATGGCATCGCCTGCGAGTACCGTACCTGCGCCGATGTAGCGATTTATCCGTTGCAGATCGATGAGGTCAGTGACGCACACTCGCTGGAGAAGTCGATCGTTCGCGTGGATCTGTCCACCCTCAGCCGCAATCCGCCCAGCACCTACGATTGCGATCAACTGGACTTCTACTTGAGCGGGGATGACTACACCGCGCTCACGCTTTATCTGTGGCTGGCCAAATACCTGGGCGAGATCCGCTTCGAGTACCGTGGGACCGTGCAGCACATCTCGGCGAGCCAGATGTTGTTTCACGGCTTTACCCAGGACCAGGCGCTGCTGCCTTATCCGAAGAATGCGCTGGACGGCTACCGGATATTGCAGGAGTACTTTCAATTTCCGCGCCGGTTCTTTTTCTTCGGCATTCGAAACCTGCGTTCGCTCTGGCCCACCGAGCAAACAGATCGCATCCGCATCGAGTTCCACTTTACGCGGCCGATGCCCGAGGACGTGAGGATTCGCACGAGCGACCTGGCGCTGTACTGTGCGCCCGCGGTGAACCTGTTCGAGCGTGATGCGGAGCCCGTGCGGATGACCGGCAAAGCGCTGGACTACCGGGTAGTGCCGGCAGGGCAACGGACGGATGCGTATGAAATCTTCAGCATCGACCGCGTCGACGGCTGGAAGAACGACGGCAGCGGGCAGTCCGGCGAATGGTTGCGCACCTACGAGCCCTTTGAGTCGCTGCGCCATCAGATCGACTACGAACGCGGTCGCACCACGCTTTACTATCGCACCCGTATCGATCCCGCCCTGACCGCCGACGGCGTCGAGCACCGCGTCTCGTTCGTGCGCAGCGACGAGCGCAATTACGTGGGGCGCGACGAGACCGTTTCGCTGGCGCTGACCTGTACCAATCGCGACCTCCCGCTGGCTCTCGGGGCTGGCGATGTTTGCATCGCCACGTCGGATACGCCGACCTTCGTCACGTGCCGCAATCTCATTGCACCGACGCCATCCTATCGGCCGGTACTGGACGGCAATTTGCAATGGCGGCTGATCTCCAATCTGTCTCCGACCTATCTGTCCCTGCTGTCCGCCGATCCGCTGAAGGCCATCATCGCCGCGTATGACTTCGCCGCGCATCACGACATTCAACGGCGCCGTACTACGCAAAAGCGGCTCGATGCCCTGCGGGAGATCGTTACCGTACCGGTTGACAGGATGTTCCAGGCATTGCCGATCCGAGGCATTCGCAGCGTCATCACACTCGATCAGCAGGGGTTCGCCTGCGAAGGTGATCTATACCTGTTCGGCACCGTGCTGAGCCATTTCCTCGCGCTATACAGCAGCATTTCGTCCTTCCACGTGCTGGAGGCGGTCAACACCACAAATCAGGAGCACTACGCATGGCCCATGCGCAGCGGGACGCAATCCCTGATTTGATCGACACGTTACTGAGCGAGGCAAGGTCGCACGACTTCTTCGTCCTTCTGGAGCGGCTGCACGTGCTGCTCGGCGACAACCTGGAAGCGCCGGACAGCGATGAGCCTGAGCGTCAACGCATCCGGCTGAGCAACTACGCCGGCCTGGGTTTTCCGGCCTCTGACGTGTCTCGCGCCGAGCGCTTGCTGACGAGTGATCCGCATCAGATCGAAGTGCAGGCGACATTCTTCGGCATGCATGGTCCCGACTCGCCATTGCCGTCCCATTACGTGGAACGGCTGGCCTACGAGGCCGGCCAGGGCGTTGGCATTCGTCCGGCGTTTTTCGACGTATTCCATCACCGCCTGTTGACGCTGCTGCATCAGGCGTGGCGCAAGTATCGGCACTACATCCGTTTTCGTCCCGGCGCGAGCGACCCGCTGTCGCAACGTCTGTTCGCCCTGATCGGCCTGGAAAACACCGCCATTCGCGGGGCCACGCCGATCGCGTGGAGCCGGCTGCTCAGTTTTGCCGGCGCGGTGGTGCATCGCAGCCGTTCGCCCGCGATGGTGGCCGGGCTGATCGCCCACTGCTTCGACCTCGATGACGTTGCGATCCGGGATTTCGAACTGCGTCACACGGATATCGATCCCGGCGACCGGGTTCAGTTGGGCTGTGTCAACGGCATGCTGGGCGAGAGCTTTCGGGTGGGCGACAGCGTGCGCACGCGCCACAGCAAATTCACGATCGTTATCGCGAACCTCAGCCAGGCGCGCTTCCGCGAATTCCTCCCGCGCGGGGAAAACTTCGAGCGTTTGCGTCAACTGGTCGCCTTCCTGCTGCGCGACCCGACGCCGTGCGATCTCGAACTGGCACTACGGGAAAACGAAATCACCTCCTTCAACCTCGCGGACGGCATCGGCACCGAATTGGGCTGGACCAGCTTTCTTGAGCAACCTGCCCTGCGCAAGCCGCCCCGCGTTCGACTCACGGTACGCGCATGAATACGCTGATTACGGCACCTCGTCTGTCCTTGGTGGTGAGCAACCCGCAGGCTTTGCAGCAAGGCACGGCGCCTCGGCACAGCTTCGACCCGGAAGGCGGCACCATCGGGTCACTGGAGGCCAGTTGGGTGCTTCATGATCGCGCCGGAAGCGTGCACCCGCAGCACTGTGAGATACGTTTCGAGGATGGCGGCTACCTTGTCGTCGATCGCAGTGGCGACACGCGCGTCAACGACCAGACGAGCCCGCTGGGACTGCATGCCAGCGCGCGATTGCGCAACTCGGACATCCTGCACGTCGGCCCCTACCGTCTTACGGTTCATCTCGACCACGACGCGCACGCGTTGCCCGACCCGTCGCGCGTGCTGGCGCAGCACGACGTCGTCGAATTGCTGCAGCGGCCCGACGACTCCCTCGACAGTCTGCCCGCCGCCGCGCCTGAACCGGCGCATGCCGCTGCGAGCGGAAACCCCGATTGGGCTGCGTTCCAGGCGCTGAGCGAGCCCGCGCCTCCACAAGGCCAGCTCGATCCGTTGCGGGCGCTGGATCTGGCCGCCTCGGCCGGTGCGGCAGCTGCGCAGACACCGCTTGATTCTCACCACTACGGCGCAACGACACTGGCTGCGCAAGCCGATTTCGCCACCACGCCGCTGGAAGCTTTCCACGGCAGCCCCGTTCATGCCTCAGGAGCCCGCACCATGTTGGAACAGGATCGCATCGACCCCGCCGCTCGTGATTGGATACACGCACGGCAGGCGAATGGCCAGGATGCGGCCGCCGTGGTCAAACCGCTGGTCGACGGTCTCGGCGCGCCGGTGGGTGCGCTGGACGCCGAGGCAGCCTACGCGCTGCTATACGAGGCAGGCCGCAGCCTGAGTGCGGCAATTCACGGCCTGAGCGCGCTGCATGGCGGCGTGTCGGGTGCCACCAACCGCCAGGCCTTCGCCGCGCGCACGCTGCAACCGATCGAAGATAACCCGTTGCGTCTGGGCCAGGGCTATCCCGATACCGTACGGGCGATGTTCGCCGCCAAACGTAGTTTGGTGCATCTGTCGCCGGCGGCAGCGATCGAAGAATCGCTGGAGCAGGTCCAGCGCCAGCAGCACGCTACGCGGCAGGCGATCACCGCTGGCCTGAGCGTGCTGCTACAGGCCTTTTCCCCGGAGCAGCTCCAGCGGCGCTTCGCTCGCTACCGGCCGCCACAAGCTGGCCACGCGAACAACGAGGGCTGGCCGTGGGAGATGTACGGGCACTACTACGACGAGTTGGTGTCCAGCCGCCAGCAGGGTTTCGACAAACTGTTCTGGGAGGTCTTCGACCAGGTTTTCGATCAGGCCATGCGCGCGGAGGCGCGATGAAGCGAGCCGTCGCGCTCGTGCTTGCCGGCATGTTGCTTGCCGGTTGCAGTACCGTGGGCAACGTGTTTAAAAAGACGGGGCAGGTACTGATGGACCCGTCCATTCCGGTGGGCACGCCGGACGACCAGCCGACCCAGATCGCGTTGAGCCTGTATGCCGGCGCTGACGTCAATCCCAATCCGGTCAGCGAGCCAGCGATCGAGAGCGACGATGTCGTGGGCCCCGTCGATACGCTGGACGAGGGAGGGCCATTCGCGATCAGTTTCAGCGGGGCGACTCAGGAAGACGTCGTGCGCGGTCTGCGCGCGTTGCTCGATCGTCTTGAAGATGAGGGGAAGGCCAAGCCGCCGGCATCCAAAAGGCCGAGTCTGCGGACGCCTGCAAGAGGCGCGCTGGACGAAGCCCATCCGCCGTTGCCCGGCGATTCGGCCGTGCCTGGCGTGCAGCGCGTCGCGGCAGCCGCTAATCCACTGCTTCCGCCGCTTCCGCCGCACTGGCCCAGTCACCGCTACGCGAGTGACGACCTGTCGACGGGCGAACCCGGCCATGCGCCAAACCTCGGGCAATACCGCAAGAGCGCCAGCCTGACTGAGCCTGGCGCGCCGGCGCCAGCCACGACCACGGCGGCGACGCCGGTTTCCTTCCGGGTGATTCAGCTCAAGGACGACGCGATGCTGGTCAATGGCAGTCTCGAACTCATTCAGCAGAATCCGAAGAAAGCCCTGGGCAGCGCCTTCCTGGCCGCGGATGACTACATCCTTGCGCCGGGCCAGTTCAAGTTCATCGAGTTCAGCCCGATTGAAACCAAAGCGCGCTATGTGGCCGTGGTCGCCAACTTCCACGATCCCAACGCGAACCGCAGTTACGACGTCTACCGGCTTGAGCCGCGCGGGCGCAAGTACGCGCTGCTGATCACCCTGCAGGACACCCGCGTCGCCATTACCGACGAAGCCTACCGCCCACCGCGATCGGCGGCGACCTCACCGAGCAAGAAACCATGACTACCCGTAATCCCGTCGTCTGGAGCGAAGGGCTGTTCGTCAAGCCACAGCACTTCCAGCAAACCAGCCGCTTCCTCGAACACTATGTCAACCTCCGCCTCGGCAGCCGGTATGCGTATGGTTTCAGCGAACTGGAGTTGAACCAGGACTTTCTCGCGTTCGGCAAGATCGCGATCGTTCGTGCGCGCGGCATCATGCCCGATGGCACCGCGTTCGATATTCCGCATGACCAGCCGCCGCCCACGCCGTTGGTGATCGCCGACGCCACCGCGGCCAACCAGACCGTTTACGTGACTTTGCCGGTGCGCTCCGACGGCATGGCCGAAGTCCGTTGGCCCGACACGCTTGGCAACACCCGCTATGTGCTGCGCGACGAGGACGTGCGCGATACCCATAGCCATCAGGGCGCCCACGTCGCCGTCGGGCTCGCCGTGCCCAACCTGCAACTGGCTCTGGAGCGGGACGACCGCAGCGCATTCACGGGATTGGCGCTCGGCCGTATTCTCGATCGACGCCCTGATGGCAGCCTGCTGATGGACGACGGTTTCTACGTCACCGGCATCCAGTTGCGCGCCATTCGCCAGCTGGCGCACTTCATCGAAGAAATCGCCACATTGATGCACGAGCGGGCCAAGAGTATCGCCGAGCGGATCGGTTCGCCCGGGCAGGCCGGCGTGGCGGATGTGACCGACTTCAACCTGTTGCAGGCGCTCAATCGCTGGCATCACTTGTTCCGCCATCTGGCGCGCGATCCCGATGTGCGTCCGCTCGATGCCTATCTCGCCTGCGGTCAGGCTTGTGGCGAACTCGTCACGTTCACGGATGAAGCGCGCGTGCCACCGGAATTTCCGGCGTACCAGCACGACAACCCGCAAGCGAGCTTCCGTCTGCTGCAAGACACGCTGCGTCGTGTGCTGACCACCGTACTGCAACCGCGTGCCGTTTCGTTGCCGCTGACCAAGCAGGCTCATGGCGTGCTGACCGCCCAGGTCAACGATCCGAGCCTGATGCAGAGCGCCGAATTCATTCTGGCGGTACGCGCGCGCATGCCGTTGGAGCAGATGCGTCAGCTCTTCCTGCAGCAGGCCAAGGTGGCCTCGCAGCAGACCCTGCTGGAACTCATCCGGCTGCAATTGCCCGGTATTCCGCTTAGCCCGTTGCCGGTGGCGCCGCGTCATCTGCCGTTCCATGCCGGCTTTACGTACTTCCAGCTCGATCGTACCCACCCGAACTGGCAGCGGCTGATGCAGAAGGGCGCTACGGGCTTCGGCTTCCATATCACCGGCGATTTCCCGGAACTGGAATTGCAGTTCTGGGCCATTCGGAGTCAATGACATGACCATCACCATCGAGGTTCGAAACGATCGGGTCGATCGTGCGCCGCCGCCGTTGCCGCAAGGGGAGGAGGTGCCGCTGTCCGATTTCCAGCGCACGCCATTTATTGCGCCGGTCGGCGATAAGGGCAGCATGCTCTATCAATCGGTGCATCGAATCGATGGCGACGAAGACCTGCAATTCCGGTTGCGCGGCCACAGCTTCAACCCGTTGGTGGATGCTGCGCAGCCATTGATGGGCCTGGTTATTCGTTTGCGCCGCCTCGATCGGTGCGACGACATATCGAAGCTCTACGCCAGCGTGCGTGACCAGATCACGGCGTTGTCAGAGGAGGTTCGCCAGTTGGGCTATGACGGCGCGACGCAGTTGGCCTATCGCTACGCGCTGTGCGCGTTCATCGACGAAGCGGTGATGGCCACGGCCTGGGGGCATGTTTCGGTATGGCGGGAGCGCTCGCTGCTCAGCTATCACCACAACGAAACCTGGGGTGGCGAGAAGTTCTTTACCGTTCTCGCGCGCATGCAGATGGAGCCCGAGAAATACCGCGACGTGCTGGAGTTCAAGTACCTGTGCCTCTGCCTGGGTTTTCGAGGCAAGTATGGTCAGCAGCACAACCAGCAGGAGTCACTCAACGCGATCATCAGCAAGCTCCATCGGCTCCTGCGGCCGTTGCGCGGCGATGCGCCCGAGCGCCTCACCGACGCGCCGGCGCACGTTGTGACGCGCAGCTATCGTCTTGGACGGCAGTGGCCGCTGTGGACGCCTTGGGCGCTCGCACTCGTCGTGCTGACTGGCGCCTATCTCGTCTTTGCCGTGAAGCTTGGCGGCACCACCGAGCTGGTCCTGCAATCGCTGGACCGTGTCCTCAAGCCATAAGCGAGGGGAGCCACATGCCCACGCAATCCGACCTGCGCTTTACCTTTGCTGTCGGTGACGAACCGTTCGAGGTCGTCGAGTTCACGCTGCATGAGGGGTTGTCCGAGACCTTCCTGTTGCAGGTCGAACTGGCCAGCGGCAACGCCGCGATCGACTTCGGGCAGGTGCTCGACCACAACGGCCTGCTGACGATCTGGCAAGGCGCGCGGCCGGTGCGCTACGTGCATGGCACGGTGTCGTCGTTCGAGCAGGGGGAGACCGGCTTCCGGCGCACGCGTTACTCGGCCGTGATGGAACCGCGTCTGGCACGCCTGAAGCTGTCGTCGGACTGGCGCATCTTCCAGACGCTCAACGTCACCGAGATCGCGAGCGCGGTGCTCAAGGCGCACGGCCTGACGTTGGACTATGAGCAGCGCATCACCAACGAACACTTGCCGCGCGAGTATTGCGTACAGGCCGGTGACACCGACTACGATTTTGTCGAACGCATCTTGC
>NZ_JAPVQY010000083.1 GCF_027257875.1 Burkholderia sp. IMCC1007 | reverse complement strand
CGACGCGCGCGCGCGGTTCGCGCTCGCGCAGTTGCGCTGGCAGCGCGCGCGGCCCGATCCCGCGCACGCGCGCCACGCGCTCGCGGGGCTGTCGCAACGTCTTGCGGTGGCGCTGCAGCGTCGCTACGAGCGCGATACCGCGCGCGTCTCGGCATGTGCGGCGCGGCTCGAGGTGCTGAGCCCGCAACGTACGCTCGAGCGCGGCTATGCGGCGCTGATCGACGCGCAGACCGGCCGCGCGGTGCGTGCGCCGAGCGCGTTGAAGCCGCAGCGCCGGCTGACCGTCCATCTGGCAGAAGGCTCGGCGGACGTGTCGCTCGCCGACGTGCAGCCGCGGCTCACCGATACGATCTGACGGTAACCGCGGGAGCGAAACGACGGTCGCGTGCCGGACGCACCCCCGCATCCGCTGCGGGAATGAATGCTGCGCGACGTCGTCTCGTCCTGCCGGACGAAGCGTCAACGCCGATTTTCCGCATACCGCGGATAAATGCCCCGTGAGTTTGCGGGGATATTCGGACTCGCCTACAATCGGACGCTCGGCAGCATTCAACACAGCCTCCCTACATACTCAACGAAGGAATCGCCATGGCTCATACGCTCCCGCCGCTCCCGTACGCTGAAGACGCACTCGCGCCGACCATCTCGAAAGAGACGATCGAGTACCACTACGGCAAGCATCACCAGGCTTATGTGACGAACCTGAACAACCTGATCCCGGGCACGGAATTCGAAAACCTGCCGCTGGAAGAGATCATCAAGAAGTCGTCGGGCGGCATCTTCAACAACGCCGCGCAAATCTGGAACCACACGTTCTTCTGGAACAGCCTGTCGCCGAACGGCGGCGGTGCTCCGTCGGGCGCGCTGGGCGACGCGATCAACGCGAAGTGGGGTTCGTACGACGCGTTCAAGGAAGCCTTCACGAAGGCCGCAGTCGGCACGTTCGGTTCGGGCTGGGCATGGCTCGTGAAGAAGGCTGACGGTTCGCTCGACATCGTGTCGACGAGCAACGCAGCCACGCCGCTGACGACGGCCGACAAGCCGCTGCTGACGATCGACGTGTGGGAACACGCGTACTACATCGACTACCGCAACGCACGTCCGAAGTTCGTCGAAGCGTTCTGGAACATCGTGAACTGGGACTTCGCAGCGAAGAACTTCGCGTAAGTCCCCGTGTCCTGCGCGCCGTTGCGGCGCGCGGCACCGCAAAAAAAGCCCTCGTTTCGAGGGCTTTTTGCTATTGTCGGCTACGGATGACGGCGCGGCGCCTGCCGACTCAGACGAGCAGCCCCGCCACCCAGCCGAGCGCAGCACTCGCGATCACGACGGCCCACGGCGGCACGCGCCAGAACACGAGCGCGACGAACGCGACGAGGGCCGCCGCGAAATCGCGCGGCGACACGATCGTGTCGCTCCACACCGGGTGGTAGAGCGCGGCGACCAGCAGCCCGACCACCGCCGCATTCACGCCCGCGAGCGCGGCCTGCATCCGCGTGCTGCGGCGCAGGCCCTCCCAGAACGGTGCGGTGCCCGCGATGAGCAGGAACGACGGCGCGAAGATCGACACGAGCGCGATCGTCCCGCCGAGCCAGCCGTTCGGCGGGTCGCGCAGCGACGCGCCGAGGAACGCCGAAAACGTGAACAGCGGCCCCGGCACGGCCTGTGCGGCGCCATAGCCGGCGAGGAACGCCGAATCGCCGACCCAGCCCGGCGCGACCACGGCCGCTTGCAGCAGCGGCAGCACGACATGTCCGCCGCCGAACACCAGCGCGCCGGTGCGAAAGAACGCATCGACGACTGCAAGCGTGTGCGAGTCGAGCGCGCGAGCCGCGAACGGCAGCACGACGAGCAGCGCGGCGAACAGGACGAGCCATAGCACGCCCGCGCGGTGCGACACGTGCAGCGGCAGCGGATCGTGCGCGCCGCGCTCGGGTTGCGGCAACAGCACGAGGCCGGCCGCGCCCGCCGCGACGATCACCGCGATCTGCAGCCAGGCGGCCGGCGCGAGCAGCGCGATGCAGGCCGCGGCCGCCATCAGCGTGACGCGGCGCGCATCCGGGCACAGCGTGCGCGCCATGCCCCACACCGCTTGCGCGATCACCGCGACCGACACGATGCGCAGCCCGTGCAACGCGCCGGCCGCGACCGGCATGCCCGTCGCGTGCACGCCGAGCGCGAACAGCATCATCAGCAGCGCCGACGGCAGCGTGAAGCCGAGCCACGCGGCGAACATCCCCGCATAGCCCGCGCGCGACAGCCCGATCGCCATGCCGACCTGGCTGCTGGCCGGCCCCGGCAGGAACTGGCACAGCCCGACGAGATCCGCGTACGCGCGCTCGGTTAGCCAGCCGCGCCGCGTGACGAACGCGTCGCGGAAGTAGCCGAGATGCGCGACGGGGCCGCCGAACGACGTGAGGCCGAGCCGCAGGAACGCGACGAACACGGGCCACGCGTGACGGGAAGGAGCGGAGACGGTCGACGTGTTCAAGGGAGCGGGGGACAAGGGTGAAGGGCGAACGAGCCGCCACGATAGCGCAACGGCGTGACGCCGGGAACGCGGTGTTGCGGCGATGGCCGATACGCCGATACGCCGATACGCCGATACGCCGATACGCCGATACGCCGATGCGCCGATACGCCGATGCGCCGATTGCGCCGGCGTCAGGCCATGCCGGCGGGCAGCCCGCTCGCGCGGCGCAGCGCGTCGACGTCGAGCAGCTCGATCTCGCCGACATGCAGCCGCACGATGCCGTCGGCCTGCAGCGCCTTCAGCAGCTGGTTGGTGGTCTGCCGCGTCAGCGACAGCATCGACGCGAGCTTTTCCTGCGACAGCCGGATGCGCGTGCGGCCGGCGCTGATCCCGCCGTAGCCGTCGGCGATCATCAGCAGCCGCGTGGCGAGCCGCTGCGCGGCCGGCATTACGCTCATCGCCTCGACGGTCAGGAAGCTCAGCCGGAGCTTTTGCGCCATCAGCAGCGCGACCTGCCGCCAGTATTGCGGCATCGTGTCGAGGATCGCGAGCAGGGCGGCTTGCGGGACGTGCAGCAGCAGCGTGTCGTCGAGCGCGATCGCATCGTGCGTGCGCGGCTGGCCGTCGAACAGGGCGATTTCGCCGAACCATGTGACGGGCTCGGCGACCGTCAGCAGCGCCTCCTTGCCGTTCGCATCCACCGCGCCTATGGTGAGGGAGCCGGCCAGTACCGCATACAGCCCGCACGGCAGATCACCGCGCCGGAACAGCGCATGGCCGGCCGGCAGGCGCCGCAACGCGGCGCGCTCGAGCAACTGCGCACGCAATCCGGGCGGCAGCGCGGCGAACCACGGGTGCGCTTCGATCTGCGGCAGGTAAGGGGCGAGCGGCGAGGGCATGGGCACGCGATGTCGGGTAGCTGACAGAGGTTCTCGGGCGTGACGCGCATCATAGCGCTCAATGATCGTTCAGGAGACGCCATGAAGACGCTCGAGGACCACCTCTCCCAATATGCGGCCTACCACCGCGACGCGCGCAACATCGCGACGCACCTGGTCGGCATTCCGATGATCGTGTTCGCGGTCGAGGTGCTGCTGTCGCGGCCGGCGTTCGGGATGCTGGCCGGCGTCGCGCTGTCGCCGGCGCTGCTGCTCGCCGTCGCATTCGCGGGGTTCTACCTGCGTCTCGACCTGCGCTTCGGGATCGTGATGACCGCGCTGTTCGCGCTCGGGCTGTGGGCCGCGCAGACGCTCGCGTTGCTGCCGGCCGCGCAATGGCTCGGCGTCGGCATCGGTGCGTTCGTGGTCGGCTGGATCGTGCAGTTCGTCGGGCACTGGTTCGAAGGGCGCAAGCCGGCGTTCGTCGACGATCTCGTCGGCCTGATGGTCGGGCCGCTGTTCGTCGTCGCCGAAGTCGCGTTCTTCGCGGGGCTGCGCAGCGAGGTACGCCGCGAAGTCGAGCGGCGCGCGGGGCCCGTGCACGGCGGCGCGCACTCGCATGTCTGACGTGTCGCTGCGTCGGTCTGCGTGTTCGGCGCGGGCGCGGTCGGCTGCTATCTCGGCGGCCGGCTCGCGGCGGCAGGCGCACACGTGACGTTTGTCGGCCGCGCGGGTCGCCGACGCGATTCGCGCACACGGGCTGACCCTGACCGACCGGCGCGGCTATCGCGCGCAGCTCGCACCGGCGGAGGTCGCGTTTTCGAGCGATCCGGCCGCCGCGGCTGCGGCGCGCCCGGCCTGGCATGGCGAAGCGCTGCGTGCGGCGCTGTCCGCGCATGCGCCGCACGAGAGCACCGTCCGGGCGGCGTAACGGCGCGGGCGGGTTGGCGGAACGCCCGCGTCGCGCATGCCACGCGCGCTTCACAGCGGCTAAGATGCGGAGTGCGTTACAAGACCAACGCGTACGCGGAGCAATCGCCATGGCGGATCGCCCGACTCTCGATGCTTACGAAATCCATGCCGCGCAATATGCGCAGGACTGGCTCGACCAGGCCGCGCCCGACGACATGTACGCGCTGCTCGAGCAGCATTTCTCGCCGGGGCTGACGGCGGACGTCGGCTGCGGCGCCGGGCGCGACACGGCGTGGCTCGCTTCGTGCGGATTCGACGTGCGCGGCTACGACGCGAGCACCGCGCTGCTCGACGAGGCGCGCCGGCGCCATCCCGATCTGACCTTCGAAACGGCCGCGCTGCCGACGCTGGCCGGTGTGCCGTCCGGCGTGTTCCGCAACGTGCTGTGCGAAACGGTCGTGATGCACCTCGAACAGGCGGATGCGGCCGCGGCCGCTGCACGGCTGGCCGCGTTGCTGATGCCCGGCGGCACGCTGTATCTCAGTTGGCGGGTGGCCGGAAACGGCGCGCTGCGCGATGAGCGCGGCCGCCTGTACACGCCGCTCGATTCGGCGCGGATGCATGCGGCGCTCGGCGCCGGCATGCACGTGATCGACGCACACGAAGTGGTCAGTGCGTCGTCCGGCAAGCGCGTGCACCGGCTGATCGCGCGCCGGGCCGATGGCGCCGCATGAGCGCGGCGGGCGCGTTCATTCGCGGTTGAGCGCCGCTTCCCAGTTGATGTCGACGCAGAGCACCTGCATGCCGGTCGCGGCCGGCGCGGTGACCGAGCCGGTCACGCACAGGTGCGCCTCGTTGATCGACAGGTACGGCGGCGTCACGTGCACGCGGCCTGGCGCGCGCATCGCGTGGATGAAATACGGGCGGCGCTCCCAGCTTGCGCCTTCCGAATGCAGCAGCGGCCGGAAGCGTTTGGCCCGCTGCGAGACGCTGCCGCGCGCGAGCACGTTGTCGCCGATCTGGCGGCCGGATGCGTCGAGCAGGAAGCAGCGTGCGGTTTCGGGCAGCGCGAGCACGGCCGCAGCCGCATCGAGCAGCGGCTCGCCGGCGGCGAGCTTGCGGCTCGCTTCCTCCAGCGCGGCGATGTACGGCGCCAGGCGTTCCGCCTGCGTGCGCTCGCGCTGCGCGACGCGCAGCCGCAACGCGGCCGACAGCGTATCCATGCAGCCGGCCGCGGCCTGCGGCTGCACCGGGTCGACGCTCGGCCCGGCGAAGTACTGCCCCTGCACGAAATCCACGTCGCATTCGAGTGCGATCAATGCATCGCGCTCGGTCGCGAGCCCGCCCATCAGCACGAGCTGGCCGGATTCGTGCAGCAGCGACACGAGCCCGGGCAGCACGCGCTCGAGGTGCGAGTGTTCGCTCGCTTGCGCGAGGATCCCGCGGTCGAGCGACACGATGTCGGGATGCAGATGCCACACGCGATCGATGTTCGAATGCTTCGCGCCGAAGCCGCCGAGCGCGATCAGGAAGCCGGCCTTGCGCAGCCCGTCGACGATCGCCGCATAGCGCGGCGTCTCGCCGCCTGCCTGTTCGGGCACTTCCAGCACCACGCGATGCGGCGGCAGGCCGAGCGCCTTCAGGTTCGCGAGCAGCGCGTCGCCGTAGACCGTGTCCATCAGCGCGGCCGGATGCAGGCTCAGGAAGAGCCATTCGTCATGGCTGTCGAATGCGTGGAAATTGCCCAGATGCAGCGACTCGGCGAGCCGGCCGAGCTCCAGCAGGTCGCCGCGCCGTGCCGCCTGCGTGAACACTTCGTGCGATGCGATCTGGCGGCTGTCCTCGTCGTGCGCGCGCAGCGAAGCGTGATAGCCGATCGCGCGGCGGTGCGACACCGAGAAAACGGGCTGAAACACGCTGAACACGGTGTACGCGCCGTACAGCACGGTGCGCCGCTTGCCGTCGTCGCCGGCGACGGGGCGGGGCGGCTGGAAGCCGGGGGGATCGATTTCGATCATGCTCATGATGTCGCCGAAGGAAGACTGCCAGTTTACCTACAGAATAGAACAGCAAGAAGCATGCGCAGCGTCGCGGCCCGTGCGGCGCGCCGTCGCGGCCGCCGGCTGCGGTCTGCGGCGCTCGGGCTGCACCGCCGTGGTGCGTGGCGCGCCGGCATGGCGTTTGCCGGTGCGCGCCGTGCATCACGCGCGCTCGGACGGGTCCGTCTTGCGCGCGCGGCCGCGGATGTCCGGCGCGAGCTGCGCGAAGATCCACGCGGACGCGGCCGTGATGATCCCGACGCAGACGAAGGTCGCGTGAAACGCGGGCAGCGTGTTGCTCGGCGTCACCGTGCGCAGCATGCCGGTGAAGGTCGCGAGCAGCGCGCCCGCGACCGTGACACCGAGGCTCATCGACAGCATCTGCACGAGCGAGAACAGGCTGTTGCCGCTGCTTGCGCCGCCGGTGCCGAGATCCTTCAGCGTCAGCGTGTTCATCGCGGTGAACTGCATCGAGTTGAAGCCGCCGAACAGCGCGAGATGGACGACCTTCACCCATACCGGCACCGTGTCGCGCATCAGCGCGAAGCTCGCCATCATCACGCCGACCATGATCGTGTTCGCGAGCAGCACCTTCCGGTAGCCGTGCTGCGTGATCAGCCGCGTGATGAGCCGTTTCGAGAACATCCCGGCCGCCGCGACCGGCAGCATCATCAGCCCGGCCTCGAACGCCGAGTAGCCGAGGCTCACCTGCAGCAGCAGCGGAATCAGGTAAGGCATCGCGCCGCTGCCGATCCGTGCGAACAGGTTGCCGAGGAGCCCGACGCTGAACGTGTGGATCTTGAACAGCTCGAGCGAGAAGATCGGCTGCGGCGCGCGCACCGCGTACAGCCCGTATGCGACGAAGCACGCGAGGCTCAGGATCAGCAGCACCAGCACGGCCGCATGCTGCATCCCGAGATCGGCGAGGCCGTCGAGCGACAGCGAGATCGCGACCATCCCGATCGTCAGCAGCAGATAGCCCTTCAGGTCGAAGCGGCCGGCGGCCGGATTGCGCGAATCGGGCATCGAATAGAAGGTCGCGATGCAGCCCGCGATGCCGACCGGCACGTTGATCAGGAAGATCCAGTGCCACGATGCGATCTTCACGAGCCAGCCGCCGAGCGTCGGCCCGATCAGCGGGCCGATCAGCCCGGGAATCGCGACGAACGACAGCGCGGGCAGGTAGCGCTCGGCCGGGAACGTGCGCAGCACCGCGAGCCGCCCGACCGGCAGCAGCATCGCGCCGCCGACGCCCTGTACGACGCGGAACGCGACGAGCTGCGTCAGCGTATGGGCGTTCGCGCACAGCAGCGAGCCGAGCGAGAACACCAGGATCGCGCTGAAGAACACGCGCCGCGTGCCGAACGTATCGGCGAGCCAGCCCGACACGGGGATCATCACCGCCATCGTCAGCGAGTACGCGATCACGACCGATTGCATCCGCAGCGGCGATTCGCCGAGGCTCGCGGCCATCGACGGCAGCGCCGTGTTGACGATCGTCGCGTCGAGCGTCTGCATGAAGAAGCCCGTCGCAACGAGCCAGAGCATCACGGTGAGGTTCTTTTCGCCGGGAGCGGCGGCGGGCGGGCGTTGGAACATGGAGGCTTGGCCGGTGGCGCGGGACAGCCGACATTGTAGGCAAAGCCGCCGTGCCTCGCAGGATCGGCCCCCATCACGGGGCGCGCCCAATCGCCCGGCCCTGCGACTGCTGCTGCGGCTGCTGCGGCCGGATACTGATCCGCCGTCAGACCGGTACAGTTCAGCCGAAACTGTCCGCAGGCGTATCTGTCGCTGTGCTGCCGCCGTCCGAAATACTGGTGCCATCGAACCCACGCGATCCGGAGGCGGCCATGCGCGAACTGCGACTCTACGAGATGGACGGCAACGAGCCGGCCGGGCGGTGGCGCATCGTCGATGGCACCGTGCTGCTGGTCACGGACGGCGACGTGTGGGCGACGATCGAAGGTCGCGTCGACGATCACTGGCTGCACGCCGGCGAATCGCTGGCGCTATTGCCCGGCATGCGCGTATGGATCGGTGCGGGGGCGGGCGGCGCGGTGTTCTCGTTCGGCCCGCAGCCGGCGCCCGCCGTGCAGGCCGCGCATGGATGGCGGCGCGCGTTCGCCGCCTGGCGCGGCGGCCGCGCTCATGCGGGCGCGTCGCTGCCGACGTAGCGCGCACGGGGCCGGATCAGCTTGCCGTCCGCGTACTGTTCGAGCGCGTGCGCGATCCAGCCCGCGGTACGGCCGGCGGCGAACAGCGTGAACGCGGCGCCGGCGGGTAGCGCAAGCGTGCGCTCCAGTACCGCGAGCGCGAAATCGATCGCCGGCCGCAAGCCGGTCGCCGCTTCGACGCGCGCGGCGAGTGCACGGGCCGCGCGCAACGCCGGCCGCTCGGGCAGTGCGGCATGCAGCGCGTCGAGCAACGCGCGCGCACGCGGATCGCCGTCGGGATAGAGCGGATGCGCGAAGCCGGACAGCATCGTGCGCGCGCCGTCCGCGCGCTCGTCGTGCGCGATGCGCAGCGCGAGGTAGCGGTCGAGATCGGCGGCGCGCGCCGCTTCGTCGAGCAGTGCGCCTGCGCGGAACGTCTCGCCGCCGTGGCGCGGGCCGGACAGCGCGGCGAGCCCGCCCGTGATCGCGCCGAACAGGTGCGTGCCCGTGGACGCGATGCAGCGCACCGCGAAGGTCGACGGATTCAATTCGTGATCGGCGCACAGCACGAGCGCGCGGCGCAGCAGGTCGGCTTCGTCGCGCCGCCGGATCCGCCATGCGTTCGCGAGTTGTCGATGCACGGGTGCGTCGTCGGGCGCGCTGCCGGCCAGCGCGGCCGTCGCGATGCGCAGCAGCAGCGCGGCCGCTTCGATCTGCGCGTCGCGGCCCTGCGCCCACAGGCGCGGCAGCGACGCGGCCGCGGCCGGAAGCAGCACGAGCGTGCGCTCGAGCGGTGCGAGATGCGCCCAGCGGCGTGCCCACTCGTTCCATTGCAGGGTATCGAAACCGGCCGCTGCAAGCGATGCGGCTGCAAGCCGCGCAGGCGGGCAATCCCATAACCGCGCGGCCGTGTCCTCGAGCGTCGCGTCGCGGGCGAGCGAGATCGCGTCGGCGCCGCGATAGCGCAGGCAGCCGTCGGCGATCTGCGTGATCCGCGATTCGAGCACCGGCACGCCCCAGTCGAGCGAGCGTTCGGCCACGCCGCCCGCGCGTTTCGCATCGGCGCGGCGGCGTGCGAGCAGGCGCACTTCGTCGGCATCGTAGCGGCGGCGCTTGCTCGCGCCGTCGGGCAGCGAGCGCAGCAGGCCGCGGCTCACGTACGCGTAGAGGGTGCTCACGCTGACGCCGAGCATGCCGGCGGCTTCCTGCGCACTGACGGATGTCATGCCGGTGGCTCCTGTCACCGCGCATGAAGCGCGGGCCCGCTACAACTATTCGTTATGTGTTGATTCGCGCAATCAAGATTGATCGTGCCTCGCGCGAATTCTAGACTCGATTCCGTCTCCTCTACGGCGTCTCCACCACCGTGACACCCCAATCCGCATTAGCGCATCTTTGGCAACTCGCGCACGGCGAGCGCGACGCGCTGGCCCGCACGACCCTGACCGGGCAGGACCCGACGCTGCCGTCGACGTTTCATGTCGGTATGCTCGCCGCCGCGACGATCGCCGCGGCCGGGCTCGCGGCCGCCGAATGCCATCGGCTGCGAACGGGCGTGGCGCAATCGGTCGACGTATCGGTGCGCGACGCGCTCGTGGCGTTCCGCAGCGAACGCTACCTGCGCGTGGACGGTGGGCCGCCACCGGAGTTGCGTCATCCGGTGACCGGCTTCTTCGAGACGGGCGACGGACGCTGGATTCAACTGCACGCGAATTTCCCGCATCACCTGCGCGGCATTCTCGACGTGCTGGGCTGTGGCTCGCAGCCCGCCGACGTCGCCGCGGCGATCCGCACCTGGGACGGCGCGGCGCTCGATACCGCGCTGGCCGACGCCGGCCTGTGCGCGGCATTAATCAGAACCCCTGACGAATGGGCAGCGCACGAGCAGGCGCGCGCGATCGCGTCGCTGCCGCTGTTCGAGATCGAGCGGATCGGCGACGCGCCGGCCGAGCCGATCGGCCGCGGCGAAGCCGGCCAGCCGCTGGCCGGCGTGCGCGTGCTCGATCTGACGCGCATCATCGCGGGGCCGGTCGCGGGCCGCACACTGGCGTCGCACGGCGCGCAGACGCTGCTCGTCAACGGTCCGCACCTGCCGAACATCGCGCCGCTCGTGATCGACAACGGGCGCGGCAAGCGTTCGACGTGGATCGATCTGCGCGACGCGGCAGGCGTCGATACGCTGCACGCTCTGGCGCGCGACGCGGACGTGTTTCTGCAGTCGTACCGGCCCGGCGCGCTCGCGGCGCGCGGTTTCGCGCCGCAGGCATTGGCCGAGCGGCGACCCGGCATCGTCTACGTGTCGGTGTCGGCGTACGGGCACGCCGGGCCGTGGGCGAAGCGGCGCGGGTTCGACAGCCTCGTGCAGTCGGCGAGCGGCATCGCATGGCAGGAGCAGCAGGCCGCACAGGCGAGCGGGCCGCGCCATCTGCCGTGCCAGGCGCTCGATCATGCAACCGGGTATCTCGCGGCGTTCGGCGCGATGATCGCGCTCGCCCGGCGGGCGCGCGAAGGGGGAAGCTGGCATGTGCGGCTGTCGCTCGCGCAGACGGGGCGCTGGCTGCAGTCGTTCGGCGCGGTGCCGGACGGGCTGCACGCGTCCGATCTCGCGTTGGCCGACGTGCGCGACCGGATCGACCGCGTCGAATCGCCGTTCGGCGTGCTCGACACCGTGCGGCCGGCCGAGCGACTGTCGGCGACGCCGCCGACGTTCACTCGGCCGCCCGTGCCGCTCGGCACCGACGACGCATGCTGGCTGTCAGCGCCGGCGACGCGGCCGGCGTGACGGTCGTTACTTGCGCAGTTCGACGACGAAATCGTAGTAGTCGTTGCGGCAGTAGGTATCGGTCAGTTCGATTGCGCGCTGGTCGGACGTATAGCCGATTCGCGTGATCAGCAGCAGCGCGTCGTGCGGCGCGATGCCCATCTGTTGCGCGATCTCGTCGGTTGCGTTGACCGCGCGGAAATGCTGCAGCGCGCGCACGATCGGCGTGCCGCGCGCTTCGAGATAGCTGTACAGCGAACCGCCGATCGCCTGCGGATCGGGAATCAGCGTGGCGGGGAACGTCGAGTTCTCGACGGCCATCACGATGCCGTCGGCGAGGCGCAGACGTTTCAGGCGTGTAACCGATGCGGCCGGCGACAGCCCGAGCTGGATCACTTCGTCGCGGTTCGCGGGCTGAATTTCGCGCGCGAGCCACTGCGAGCTCGGCTTGAAGCCGCGGCGCTCGAGCATTTCGCTGAAGCTCGACAGCCGCGACAGCGGATCCTCGTAGCGCGGCTGGATGAAGTTGCCCGCGCCCTGCGTGCGACGGATCAGGCCTTGCTCGACGAGCAGCGCGATCGCCTTGCGCGCGGTGATGCGCGACACGCCGAGCGCTTCGGACAACACCCGCTCGGATGGCAGCGCTTCGCCGGCCGTCCAGCGGTTGTCGTGGATCGCATCGCCGAGCTTGCGGGCGAGCTGCAGGTAGAGCGGCGTATCGTTGTCGGGGTCGGGGCGCAGGTCCTGCCAGCGGTCGTCCGTGGGTGCCTTCATACAGTGGGTATCGATCAGGTTGCGGCCATTCTAAGTCATCATGCCGCGCCGTTATAGCCGGTTTTTGCCGCGTAATAGGCCGGCGGCGCACCGATTGACTACACTGATGCGTCGTATCCGATGCTTCGGCCGCGGTGTGCGGCCACGAATCCGCAACGAGGAAACGCATGACAGACACGATCGCCACGGTCGTCTTGCCGAACGGCGAGACGATTCCGAAGCTGGGCCTGGGCACCTGGGAAATGGGTGAGCGGCCGGCGCGGCGCGCGGACGAGATCGCCGCGCTGCGCGAGGGCGTCGAACTCGGGATGACGCTGGTCGATACCGCCGAGATGTACGGCGACGGCGCGACCGAGGAACTGGTCGGCGATGCGCTTGCGGGCCTGCGCGACGACGTGTTCCTCGTCAGCAAGGTCTATCCGCACCATGCGAGCCGGCGCGGCGTCGTCGCCGCGTGCGACGCGAGCCTCAAGCGCCTGCGCACCGATCGCCTCGACCTGTATCTGCTGCACTGGCGCGGGTCGGTGCCGCTCGAGGAAACGGTCGAGGGTTTCGACGCGTTGCAGCGTGCGGGCAAGATCCGGCACTGGGGCGTGAGCAACTTCGATACGGCCGACATGGCCGAACTCGTCGACCATGCGGGCGGCGGTGCGTGCGCCACCAATCAGATTCTCTACAACATCGCGCGGCGCGGCCCGGAGTTCGACCTGCTGCCGTGGCTGGCCGATCGTCGGATCCCGGCGATGGCGTACAGCCCGGTCGATCACGGGCGGCTGCCGAAACGCTCGCCGCTCGACGAGATCGCGCGGCTGCGCGGCGTGTCGGTGATGCGCGTCGCACTGGCGTGGGTGCTCGCGCAGCCAGGTGTATTCGCGATTCCGAAGGCATCGCGGATCGAGCACGTGCGCGACAACCGCGCCGCGCTCGATTTCGTGTTCAGCGATGACGAGCGCGCGCAGCTTGACGCGTATTTCCGTCCGCCGCGCAGCAAGCGCGCGCTCGAGATGCTCTGACCGACTTCGGCTGGGCAACGCCTCGGGTCAGTGGTTGCCGCCGGACGATCCGCCGTTGCCGTGACCGCCGCCGTTACCGTTGCCGGCGCCACGGCCGTTGCCGACGCCGTTGGCCCCGCCGTTGCCGGCGCCGCCACTGCCATTGCCGTTACCGTTGCCGCCGCCATTGCCGTGGCCGCCGTTGGCGCCGCCGCTCCCGCCGCTCCCGCCGCTCCCGCCGCTCCCGCCGTTACCGCCGTTACCGCCGTTACCGCCGTTACCGCCGCTCCCGCCGCCGGTGCCCGCGCCTCCACCGCCGTTACCGTTTCCGCCGCCATTGCCGCCGGCACCGTTGCCGTTCCCGCCACCGTTGCCCGCGCCGCCATTGCCGTTGCCGTGGCCCCCGCCGGCACCGCCACTGGTGCCTCCATTGCCGGATCCACCGCTGCCGTTGCCATTGCCGCCGCCACTACCGTGGCCACCGCCGCCGTTACCATGGCCGCCGCCGTTGCCACCGCCACCGCCGCTGCCACCACCATGACCACCGCCGTTGCCGTGACCGCCGCCGCCGTCACCATGGCCGCCGCCGTTGCCGTGACCGCCGCCACCGTCACCATGACCACCGCCGTTGCCGTGACCGCCGCCGCCGTCACCATGGCCGCCGCCGTTGCCGTGACCGCCGCCACCGTCACCATGGCCGCCGCCGTTGCCGTGACCGCCGCCACCGTCGCCGTGACCGCCGCCGTCGCCATGGCCGCCGCCATGACCGTGACCGCCGCCGTCACCATCGCCACCACCGTGGCTTCCGCCACCCGAAGTGCCGCCACCGGAAGTGCCGCCACCCGAAGTGCCGCCACCGGAAGTGCCGCCACCGGAAGTGCCGCCACCGGAAGTGCCGCCACCCGAAGTGCCGCCACCCGAAGTGCCGCCACCCGAAGTACCGCCACCCGAAGTGCCGCCGCCTGAAGTACCACCACCTGACCCACCATTGCCGGACGCATTGCCTGCACGGCCGGTGCCGCCCGTAGTGCCGGAGGTTCCGCCGGTTGTTCCGCCGACACCGGCAGGTCCGACGGCGCCGTTCCCGTTGTTGCCGCCGCTACCGTTCCCATTCGCGGTGGCGCCGCCGTTCCCGTTCCCGCTGCCGCCCGCACCGGCACCGCCATTACCGACGCCCCGGCCGGCATAAACGTGTACCGCGCACGCAGCCGGATTGGCGTCGCACGGCGATGCGTTCTCGACCAGCGTCATGATGGTGTCCGCGCTGGCGTTCGCGTCGGGCGCGGCGTCAGGCGTCGTGTTCTGTGCGACGGCATACGAGCAGCAGCACGCGAGCGCGGCTGCGGCCAGCAAGGTTGCACGAGGGCGCCGTCCCGCCGCGCGGAACGGTTGTTTCGTCTTATGCATCATGGCCTCCCCATGCGCGCGATGCCTCGTAGCCGCGCGACGATTTACGTGTGGTGCAGGGGGGCGTAAAAGATTCGTTGTCCTATCGTCGGCCGAAGACCTTCGGGCCGACGCTGGTCGTCAGCCGCGAACGCGGATCGGCACGCGGGCCCGCCGTGCGAATCCCACTCTGCGAGATTCGTGCCATCGGCCGCTCAGGCCCGTCGCGTAAGGCGGGCGCAGTCGCGTGACCGCGCATGCAACGTCGTTCGGAGCGTTTTGTTTCCGGAATGAAACGTCGGGGGCGTTCAGCGCGCCGGCGCGTCGGCCGCGCGCTGCCAGCGGTGGAACAGGATCGACGCGATCCAGCAGATGAGGAACAGCGCGACGATCCCGTAGCCGATCGAGCCGAAGCGTTCGCCGAGCGCATCGAGCGTGTCGCGCACGGGGCTCGTCAGCGACAGCTTGTCGGCCAGCAGGCCGGCCGCCTCGATCCCGCCGATCGCCAGCGCGACGGCCGCCGACACGAACGTGATGCTCGCGTTGTAGAGCAGCTTGCGCTGCGGATCGTCCATCGCCCAGCCGTATGCCTGGATCATCAGCACGTTGTCGGTCGAGTCGATCAGCGTCATGCCGGCGGTGAAAAGCGCGGGAAACAGCATGACCGTATAGACGGGCAGCCCGTGGCTCGCCTGCGCGGCGGCGATCGCGAGCAGGCCGATTTCGGTTGCAGTATCGAAACCAAGCCCGAACAGCACGCCGACCGGATACATGTGCCAGCTCTTCGACACGAACCGGAACAGCGGGCGCAGCAATCGCGCTACGAGTCCGGCGGGACGATGGTCGTGCGCGCCGTCGTGCGTGTGCCCGGACGCGCCGCGATAGCGTCGCCATACGTCGCGCAAGATCATCAGGTTCACGCACGCGAGCACCAGCAGGAAGGTGGCCGATACCGCCGTGCCGATCGTGCCGCCGATTGCGCGGAATGCATCGAACCGGTCGCGCAGCGCGAACGCGGTCAGCGCGATGCCGAGCGTCGCCGCGATCACGATCGTCGAATGACCGAGCGAAAAGAACAGGCCGACGCTCGCCGGACGCTGGCCGTCCTGCATCAGCTTGCGCGTCGCGACGTCGATCGCGGCGATGTGATCCGCGTCGACCGCATGACGCAGCCCGAGCCCGTATGCGATCGCCGCGGTGCCGAGCAGCAGCGGATGGTCGCGCAGCACCGCGAGCGCCCACAGCCAGACGGCGACGTTCGCGGCGATCAGGCCGGCATAGAGGGTCAACAGGCGGCGCAGGGCAGGGGTCGCGGGCATCGGGGCGGTTCCATCGGACGAATCTCGATGCATTGTGGCATGCGAAAAAAACGCCTGGCGTGCCGATCGAACGCGTTGCCAGCCGCGCGTGCCGGTTCGTTCGGCGCACGAAAAAAAGCCCGTCCGGAACCGGACGGGCTTCGCTTCGCCGCGGCAGCGGCGCTTACTTCACTTTCGCGTTGATCACCGCTTCCGACACGTTCGTCGGCGTTTCGGCGTAATGCTTGAACTCCATCGTGTACGTCGCGCGGCCTTGCGTGGCCGAGCGCAGCGACGTCGAATAGCCGAACATCTCGGCAAGCGGCACCTCGGCGCGCACCAGCTTGCCGCCGCCGCCGGCGATGTCCTCCATCCCCTGCACGATGCCGCGCCGGCTCGACAGGTCGCCCATCACGTTGCCCATGAAGTCCTCGGGCGTCTCGACCTCGACGGCCATCATCGGCTCGAGCAGCACCGGCTTCGCCTTGCGCATCGCTTCCTTGAACGCCATCGAGCCGGCCATCCGGAACGCGTTTTCGTTCGAGTCGACGTCGTGGTACGAACCGAACGTCAGATGCACCTTCACGTCGACGACCGGGTAGCCCGCGAGCACGCCGCTCTTCAGCGTCTCGGTGATGCCCTTGTCGACGGCCGGGATGAACTCGCGCGGAATCACGCCGCCCTTGATCTCGTCGAGGAACTCATAGCCCTTGCCCGGGTTCGGCTCCAGCGTGATCACCGCATGACCGTACTGGCCGCGCCCGCCCGACTGCTTGACGAACTTGCCTTCGACGTCGGCCGCCGTCGTGCGCACCGTTTCGCGATACGCGACCTGCGGCTTGCCGACCGTCGCCTCGACGCCGAACTCACGCTTCATCCGGTCGACCAGGATTTCGAGGTGGAGCTCGCCCATCCCCGAGATGATCGTCTGGCCGGATTCCTCGTCGGTCTGCACGCGGAACGACGGATCTTCCTGCGCGAGACGGTTCAGCGCGAGGCCCATCTTTTCCTGGTCGGCCTTCGTCTTCGGCTCGACGGCCTGCGAGATTACCGGCTCCGGGAATTCCATCTTCTCGAGGATGATCGGCTTGGCCGGATCGCACAGCGTGTCGCCGGTGGTCGCTTCCTTCAGGCCGACGGCCGCCGCGATGTCGCCCGCGCGCACTTCCTTGATTTCCTTGCGCTCGTTCGCGTGCATCTGCAGGATCCGGCCGAGCCGTTCCTTCTTGTCCTTCGTCGCGTTGAGCACCGTGTCGCCCGACTCGACGACGCCCGAATACACGCGGAAGAAGATCAGCTGGCCGACGAACGGGTCGGTCATGATCTTGAACGCGAGCGCGGAGAACGGCTCGTCGTCGCTCGGATGACGTTCCGCCGGTTTTTCCGGATCCTCGAAGTCGTGGCCGAGAATCGCCGGCACGTCGACGGGCGACGGCAGGTAGTCGATCACGGCGTCGAGCATCGCCTGCACGCCCTTGTTCTTGAACGCGCTGCCGCACAGCATCGGCACGATCTCGTTGGCGATCGTGCGCTTGCGCAGCGCGCCCTTGATCTCGTCCTCGGTCAGCGACTCGTGGTCGTGCAGATACTTCTCGAGCAACTCCTCGCTCGCCTCGGCAGCGGCCTCGACCATCTTCTCGCGCCATTCGTGCGCGAGCTCGACGAGATTCGCCGGGATGTCTTCGTACGTGAACTTCACGCCCTGGCTTTCGTCGTCCCACACGATCGCCTTCATCTTCACGAGATCGACGACGCCCTGGAAATGGTCTTCCGCGCCGATCGGAATCTGGATCGGCACCGCGACGCCCTTCAGGCGCTCGCCGATCTGCTTCTGCACGCGGAAGAAATCGGCGCCGATGCGGTCCATCTTGTTGACGAATGCGATGCGCGGCACCTTGTACTTGTTCGCCTGGCGCCACACGGTTTCGGACTGCGGCTGCACGCCGCCGACCGAGTCGTAGACCATGCACGCGCCGTCGAGCACGCGCATCGAGCGCTCGACCTCGATCGTGAAGTCGACGTGCCCGGGGGTGTCGATGATGTTGATGCGGTGTTCCGGATAGTTGCCGGCCATGCCCTTCCAGAAGGCCGTGGTCGCGGCCGACGTGATCGTGATGCCGCGTTCCTGCTCCTGCTCCATCCAGTCCATCGTGGCCGCGCCGTCGTGCACTTCACCGATCTTGTGGCTCACGCCGGTGTAAAACAGGATGCGCTCGGTCGTCGTGGTCTTGCCGGCATCGATGTGAGCGCTGATCCCGATATTGCGATAGCGCTCGATGGGGGTTTTGCGGGGCACGTGAACCTCCTGGTGGTTCGGATCGTAAGCGGGCCGGCGGGTGCGGGCCCGGACTGGAGCAAGCGAGATTTAAAGGATAGCGCTTGTCCGTGGCTTTTGCAGATGCGGGCGGCGTTTGCCGAATCAAGCGCGCGCGGGTGCGGCAGGCGAAAAAAAAGCCGGCGCCCGACAACAAACGACGGGCGGCCGGCTTCGGTCGATGCGCGGCGGTGCGGCCGCGACGGGCGTTACTGGGGCTTCGGCAGCCCGTCGAGCTTCATGCCCGGCTTGATGCCTTTCGCCGCGAACCAGCCCTTGCTCATTTCGAGCGCATAGACGCCGTTGTTGCGCGGGCAGTGGTTGTCGGTCGTCTCGGCCTGCATTTCGTCGATGTCGGTGATCGTGCCGTCCGCGCGGACGAACGCGATCGACAGCGGGATCAGCGTGTTCTTCATCCAGAAGCAGTGCACGGCGTTTTCGTTGAACACGAACAGCATGCCTTCGTTCGGTGCGAGCTGCGACCGGTACATCAGCCCCTGTTCGCGGTCGGCGTCGTTCGCGGCGACGGCCGCGTCGATCACGTACATGCCGGCGCGCAGCTTCACGCGCGGGAATTCGCTCGGCTGCTTGGCGCCGGGCGGCACTTGCGCGCTGGCGGCCTGCATGCCGAGTGCGAGCACGGCGAGCGCGGCGGGAAACACGGCGGCGCGCGCAAGGCGGCCGAGCGACGAGCGCAGGGAGAATCGCACAGCAGGGCTCCTATCGGGAAAACGAGACCCGCATGGTACGCGAAGCGCGCAGGCGGGCACAAAAAGAAAAAGGCAGATCGCCTTGCGGTGACCTGCCTTTCAACGCCGTAAGAACGGCAGAACTGCGTGTTCTTGACTGCGTTATTACATCCAGCTTGCTTAGTTCGAAGCAGCTGCCGGAGCTTCGGCTTCGCTAGCTGCCTTCTTAGCTGCGTGGTGCTTCTTTGCGTGGTGCTTCTTGGCAGCCTTGTGCTTTGCCGGTGCCGAAGCAGCTGCCGGAGCAGCAGCCGAAGCAGCTTCCGGAGCCGAAGCTTGTGCGAAAGCAGCCGTTGCGAAGAGACCAGCGACCAGAGCAGCGATCAGTTTGTTCATGTTGTGTTCCTCAGCTTTAGTTAATTAACCAAATGACCCGGCAATAGGAGTCATGTCGTCTAACGGTGCCATCCACCTTTCGGTTGACAGACGCTTCGAGAAATTTCTCTTTGCGCTGCGGGCGCCGAATCGTATTCGAAGAAAGCGTCGCTTTCGTGACGCAAACACGCAAATACCTGCTCGGCTGCCAATGCCGGATAGCTAAGGGTGGCATCTGCGTGGTTTAACGCGCGATCTTCGCAGGCGGTTGACGAAAAAGATGACGAAAAAATTCGAAGGCCGTCGACACGGTCATGCGCCGTGCGCAAAACCGTCCCAGGGCGCGCGCGGCGGCAGCGCGATTGTTTCACCCGGTGCAATGCCGAGCGCGAATATGTCGAGCGCACCGATGCCGACGCGCACGAGGCGCAAGGTCGGGAAGCCGATCGCGGCCGTCATCCGCCGCACCTGCCGGTTCTTGCCTTCGGTGATCGCGAGCTCGACCCATGTGGTCGGGATCGCGGCGCGATAGCGGATCGGCGGATTGCGCGGCCACAGCGTGTCGGGCGGTTCGATGAATTCGGCGCGGCACGGGCGCGTCACGTAGTCGCCGAGATCGATGCCGCGCGCAAGCGCCTTCAGGTCGGCCGGGCCCGGTACGCCGTCCACCTGCGCCCAGTAGCGCTTGACGAGCTTGTGGCGCGGCTCCGCGATGCGCGCCTGCAGCGCGCCGTCGTCGGTGAGCAGCAGCAGGCCCTCACTGTCCGCATCGAGCCGGCCGGCCGGGTAGACGCCGGGCGCTTTTACCCAGTCGCCGAGCGACGGCCGCGTCTCGTGCGCGGAAAACTGGCAAATCGTGCCGAACGGCTTGTTGAGGGCGATCAGGGTCATGGCGAGCGGCGAGCCCGGCGGGCCGCAGGGGAAGCGGGGCGGGCGGTCTATGGCAAATGGCGGAATCTTAATGCATAATACGGAACGGCAAGTCCTCTGTCTTATATAAGACATAAGGGGAGACTTGATACGCAGCGCCGCGCTTCGTGCCGCCGCCCCCGGTTGGGGCGCTAGAATAGCGGCTCGCTGTTGCCGTCACGGGGTGGCAAGGCCGCCTCGCCGCGTGCGCAGTTTCGACCAGCATCACCTGCTCAGCCACGTCACTGGAGTCGATCATGCCGTATCAGCACATCGAGGTACCGGAGGGCGGTGACAAGATCACCGTCAACAAGGACTTTACGCTCAACGTTTCCGATCAGCCGATCATTCCCTATATCGAAGGCGACGGCACCGGCTTCGATATCACGCCGGTCATGATCAAGGTGGTCGACGCGGCGGTCGCACACGCGTACAAGGGCAAGCGCAAGATCCACTGGATGGAGATCTTCGCGGGCGAGAAGGCGACGAAGGTGTACGGCCCGGACGTGTGGCTGCCGGACGAAACGCTGCAGGTGCTGAAGGAATACGTGGTGTCCATCAAGGGGCCGCTCACGACCCCGGTCGGCGGCGGGATCCGTTCGCTGAACGTCGCGCTGCGCCAGGAGCTCGACCTGTACGTGTGCCTGCGCCCGGTCCAGTATTTCAAGGGCGTGCCGTCGCCGGTGCGCGAGCCGCAAAAGATCGACATGGTGATCTTCCGCGAGAACTCGGAAGACATCTACGCGGGCATCGAATGGGCGGCGGGTTCCGAGCAGGCGAAGAAGGTCATCAAGTTCCTGCAGGACGAAATGGGCGTGAAGAAGATTCGCTTCCCGGAAACCTCGGGGATCGGCGTGAAGCCCGTGTCGACCGAAGGCACCGAGCGTCTCGTGCGCAAGGCGATCCAGTATGCAATCGACAACGATCGCAAGTCGGTCACGCTGGTGCACAAGGGCAACATCATGAAGTTCACGGAAGGCCTGTTCCGTGACGCCGGCTACGCGCTCGCGCAGAAGGAATTCGGCGGCGAGCTGATCGACGGCGGCCCGTGGATGCGCGTGAAGAACCCGAAGACGGGCAACGAGATCGTGATCAAGGATTCGATCGCCGACGCGTTCCTGCAGCAGATCTTGCTGCGCCCGGCCGAATACGACGTGATCGCGACGCTGAACCTGAACGGCGACTACATCTCCGACGCACTGGCCGCGCAGGTCGGCGGCATCGGGATCGCACCGGGTGCGAACCTGTCGGATTCGGTCGCGATGTTCGAGGCGACCCACGGCACGGCGCCGAAGTACGCGGGCAAGGATTACGTGAACCCGGGTTCCGAAATCCTGTCGGCGGAAATGATGCTGCGCCACCTCGGCTGGACGGAAGCAGCCGACACGATCATCGCCGCGATGGAGAAGTCCATCCTGCAGAAGCGCGTCACGTACGACTTCGCGCGCCTGATGGAAGGCGCGACGCAGGTGTCGTGCTCCGGCTTCGGCGAAGTGCTGATCGAGAACATGTAAGACCCCTTCCGGGGTGGGCCGGCGGAGCGCCGGCCGCCCCGGCGCTGACTGCCGGCGCCGGAGCGTTTCATGAATGGCAGTTTGTTGGCAGGGTGGTCCGGCATGCGGGCCGCGGCGCCGCGATGCGGCCCGGATGCCCTGCAAGGTAGAACATGACCGCCCTCGCAACACCACCGCCCGGCTGAACCGGCGCGCTCCTTTCGCGACCCACCCGGTCGCTACCCGCCGGTTACCGCCGGCGCCCCAGTCCCACTTTCACGTAGCAATGCTTTGACCACCATGTCCACTTCGCCCAAGATCATCTACACCCTCACCGACGAAGCGCCCGCGCTCGCGACCTATTCGCTGCTGCCGATCGTCAAGGCCTTCACGCGTTCGTCCGGCGTCGCCGTCGAGACGCGCGACATCTCGCTCGCCGGCCGTATCATCGCGGCGTTCGCCGACGTCCTGCCGCCGGAGCAGAAGGGTTCCGACGATCTGGCCGAACTGGGCCAGCTCACGCTGAAGCCCGAAGCGAACATCATCAAGCTGCCGAACATCAGCGCATCGGTGCCGCAGCTGAAGGCCGCGATCGCCGAACTGCAGGCGCAGGGCTACGCGCTGCCGGCGTATCCGGAAGATCCGTCGACCGACGAAGAGAAGGCCGTCAAGGCGCGTTACGACAAGATCAAGGGCAGCGCGGTGAACCCGGTGCTGCGCGAAGGCAACTCCGACCGCCGCGCGCCGCTGTCGGTCAAGAACTACGCACGCAAGCACCCGCACAAGATGGGCGCATGGAAGTCGACGTCGAAGGCGCACGTCGCGCACATGAGCGAAGGCGACTTCTACGGCAGCGAGAAGTCGGCGCTGATCGCCGATGCCGGCAGCGTGAAGATCGAACTCACGACGAATGACGGCGTGACGAAGGTGCTGAAGGAAAAGACGGCCGTGAAGGCCGGTGAAATCATCGACGCATCGGTGATGAGCCGCAACGCGCTGCGCAGCTTCATCGAAGCGCAGATCGCCGACGCGAAGGCGCAGGACGTGCTGTTCTCGGTGCACCTGAAGGCGACCATGATGAAGGTCTCGGACCCGATCCTGTTCGGTCACTTCGTGTCGGTGTTCTACCGCGACGCGCTGGCGAAGCACGCGGACGTGCTGGCGAAGGTCGGCTTCAACCCGAACAACGGGATCGGCGACCTGTACGCGCGCCTGAAGGATCTGCCGGCCGACACGCGCGAAGCGATCGAAGCCGACGTCAAGGCCGAGTATGCGGTGCGCCCGCGCCTCGCGATGGTGAACTCGGACAAGGGCATCACGAACCTGCACGTGCCGAGCGACGTGATCGTCGACGCATCGATGCCGGCGATGATCCGCGATTCGGGCGGCATGTGGGGCCCGGACGGTCAACTGTACGACGCGAAGGCCGTGATTCCGGACCGCTGCTACGCGGGCGTGTACCAGGCCGTGATCGAAGACTGCAAGCAGCACGGCGCGTTCGATCCGGTCACGATGGGCAGCGTGCCGAACGTCGGCCTGATGGCGCAGGCGGCTGAAGAATACGGTTCGCACGACAAGACGTTCCTGATCCCGGCCGACGGCGTCGTGCGCGTCACCGACGAAGCCGGCAACGTGCTGCTCGAGCACGCGGTCGAGTCGGGCGACATCTGGCGCATGTGCCAGACGAAGGACGCACCGGTGCAGGACTGGGTCAAGCTCGCGGTGAACCGCGCGCGCGCGACCGGCGCGCCGGCCGTGTTCTGGCTCGACCCGGCACGTGCGCACGACGCGCAGGTCATCGCGAAGGTCGAACGCTACCTGAAGGATCACGACACGAACGGCCTCGACATCCGCATCATGACGCCGGTCGACGCCACGCGTTTCTCGCTCGAGCGCATCCGCGCGGGCAAGGACACGATCTCGGTCACGGGCAACGTGCTGCGCGACTACCTGACCGACCTGTTCCCGATCATGGAACTCGGCACCAGCGCGAAGATGCTGTCGATCGTGCCGCTGATGGCTGGCGGCGGGATGTTCGAAACGGGCGCGGGCGGTTCGGCACCGAAGCACGTGCAGCAGTTCGTCGAGGAAGGCTTCCTGCGCTGGGATTCGCTCGGCGAATTCCTCGCGCTCGCCGCGTCGCTCGAACACCTCGGCAACGCGTACCAGAACCCGAAGGCGCTCGTGCTCGCGAAGACGCTCGACCAGGCGACCGGCAAGTTCCTGGACGAGAACAAGTCGCCGGCGCGCAAGGTCGGCGGCCTCGACAACCGCGGCAGCCACTTCTACCTGTGCCTGTACTGGGCGCAGGCGTTGGCCGAGCAGACCGAGGATGCCGAGCTGAAGGCGCAGTTCGAAGGCGTCGCGAAGGCGCTGTCCGACAACGAAGCGCGCATCCTGGAAGAACTGGCGGCCGCGCAAGGCAACGCGCAGGCGATCGGCGGCTACTACCGTCCGAACGTCGCGCTGACGAGCCAGGCGATGCGCCCGAGCGCAACGCTGAACGGCATCGTCGACGCAGTCGCCTGACGCCGGCCGCGCCACCGCGCGCGCCACGGCAACGGCGACAGCCGACACGGCGGGCCGCGCGGCCCGCCGTTCCGCCGAACATGAAAACGCCCCGGTCGCCCGGGGCGTTTTTTGTTGCAGGCGCGTCATTCAGACGTGGACGATTTCCCATTCGGCGATTTCGTCCGGCACTTCCAGCGTAGCCGTGTCCAGTTCGGACGGCTGTGCGCAGTCGCCGCGAGAGATGCGGTCGGCGGCCACTTCCGGGCACGAGAATGCG
The DNA here is from genome assembly GCF_027257875.1 of Burkholderia sp. IMCC1007. Classification (GTDB taxonomy): domain Bacteria; phylum Pseudomonadota; class Gammaproteobacteria; order Burkholderiales; family Burkholderiaceae; genus Burkholderia. The sequence goes on along the minus strand of NZ_JAPVQY010000083.1, from coordinate 984 downwards.
CCGAGCGAAGCGTTGCCGAACGTCGCTTCCCAGCCGCCGTTTGCCGGCAGGATATAGAACGACCCGAGCGCTGAACCAAAGCGAAATCCCTTCATTTCCGTTCTCCCTTTCTGATTACAAGCGATTCTGTTGTGCCGACCGCCGGTTCGTCCGGCTATGGCCCGACTGGCTGCTTGCGCCGGGTTCCGTGTCGAACGTCGTGGCGAAGCGTCAGTGCATGGAACAAAGTCTACGTCCGGGGCCGCTGGCGATGGTGCACGTAGAACGCTTTCTCGAAACAAAAATTTCCGTGTTAAAACAAATGCTTATTTCGCGAATTTTGTATTGCGGAACGTTTTTTGGCATCGCGAAACAGCGAATTTGTGCCTCGCACCACGAATTTTTATAACGCAGGGACTTGTTCCGCATCGTGAAAAATCGACGGCACCGCGAATCGGCCGGATGCGGCGTGCCGCTCCGGGTTGCGCGATTGGGACGGGCGGCGACAGTAAGGAATTGGAAAGGAGGGCAGCGGCGGCGGTCGGCGGGCAGCGCGCACGTCCAATACACCGCGTTCAAAACCCGGCGCGCAAGCGCTCGATGGTGTCGCGCCAGCGTGCGCGATTGATGTGCGATTGGTTCGGCGGAACTCGCGTGCTGCGGCGTATCGCCGCTCGTCGGGTGTCGCGGCGTTTCGCCCGGGGGGTGCGGTTATGATGACGCGGGCATCAGGCTTCGCGTCGCGGCGGCCGCGCGACGCAGCACCGATCACGAATAACGAGGAACGATTGATGATACGGAGAACCTTCCTGTCGCACGCCATCGGCATCGCGGCCGCATCGCTGTTCACGCGCACCGCGTGGGCGCAGCATGCCGGTCACGCGGGCATGGCCGGCATGGATCAGATGGACGACATGCCCGGGATGGGGATGTCGGGCATGGCGGGCCACGCGCAGCACGGCAAGCCGGCGCCGGCCGCGCTCGCGGCACCCGACGCGCTGCCGG
>NZ_JAPVQY010000082.1 GCF_027257875.1 Burkholderia sp. IMCC1007 | reverse complement strand
ATCGGCATAGGGGACGGCCATGAGGCCGTACCCCTGCCACACCACCCGGCATGCGGGTCCGCACCGGGCGGTTCGAGAAGTTGAGGTTATGAGAGACGAGGTACGCCGAGCCGGTCGAAGTATGCGATGGTCAGGGCGCTGTTGAGCAACTGGGCGCTGTTACGCCACCAACGGCGGCTGCTCGCCGCCGTCTGTCGCGCAACGTCGACCGACGCCCCCAACGCACGAAGTTCCCGGTAGATGGTCGGGCCCCGGCGCCAATGTTTAAGCTGGATAGCCCGCAGCCGGTGACGCAACCACTCGTCCAGTGCCAACCACACACCGGGCGTTTGCGCCAACCGGAAGTACGCCCTCCATCCCAACACATAAGCCCGTAGCCGTTCCACCACTTCGGGCATGCCGCGCCCGCCAGAGCGGCGGGTCAGTTCTCGAATGCGGTGTTTGAACGCCAGCAGCGGTTTGGCCGCCACCTTGCGTTTGACCACACCGCCCGCAGCTACCCACAGGCTGTAGCCCAGAAACTTGCGACCAAACACACTCGCCACGGCGCTTTTGGTCTCATTGACCTTCAGGCGCAGCCGACCATACAGGCGTCGCAACAGCGCCATCACCCGCTCGCCCGCACGACGGCTGCGAACATACACATTCGCATCGTCAGCGTAGCGGGCGAAGCAGTGGCCCCGCCGCTCCAGTTCCTTGTCCACCTCATCAAGCAGAACATTAGCCAGCAACGGGGATAACGGTCCGCCCTGCGGCGTGCCCTGATCCCGTTGCTGGACCACCCCGTCAGCCATGATGCCGCTGTTCAGATACGCCCGGATCAGCCCGATCACTCCGGCGTCCCCAATGCGTTTCTGCAAACGGTCGATCAGGATGTCGTGGTTGACCCGGTCGAAGAACTTCTCCAGATCAACGTCAACCACGGTTCGCCGTCCCGACTGCACGTACGATTGCGCGGCAAGCACCGCATCGTGCGCACGCCGTCCGGGCCGGAAGCCGTAGCTGTGCTCGCTGAAGGTAGGGTCCAGAACTGGCTGCAGCACCTGCAGCAGTGCCTGCTGGATCAGCCGGTCCGTCACCGTCGGGATGCCAAGCTCACGCTCGCCTCCGTCCGGTTTCGGGATCGCCACCCGTCGTACCGGACTGGGCCGGTACGTGCCCTTCAGCAATTGTTCACGGATCGCAGGCCACGCCGTCACCAGATGACGCGACGTCTGGTCAATGTCCAGACCGTCCACGCCAGCGGCTCCCTTGTTAGCCCGTACCCGCTTGAACGCCTGCTTCAGATTCTCTCTCGTCAGAGCCGCTTCCAGCAGCGCTGACCCTGTGTCCCCGGATTCATGTCGCGGGCAGCAGGCTTCGTCGCTAGCAGGTACGCGCGCAGCTTCACCGCGCGCTTCCCTCGCTCGCCCCGTTTGCACGGGCATCTGACGCACTGCCTGCCGCATCGACATAACGCTGGACACTCCTTTCCGTTCGGCCCTTCGTCACCAGCTTCCACCTCACCGGCTTATCCTGTGACTACTACGGCCTCTGCTGACTTCCCGCTCCGGCTCGACGCCGTTGCCCTTTCAGGCATGAGGCGGGATCTCCCCAGGTAAGAACGCACTCCTTCACTGCACAGCCGCCGGATCTACGCCGCCGCCCCTTGATCACGAGAGCTTCGCGGCTTTTTGCCCGCTCGCCCTGGACGGCACCGCCTTCTATCCGGTTCTTGTTCATCGGCTCGCAGTTTCGCTCCACGCTTCCTCCCCACACTCGGTCGCCCTCATGCAGTTGCGCTTCGCTTCGCTCGCTGTGATCAACTTGCGGTGGGACTTGCACCCACTAGAGTGCGCCCATGCTGGGCGCACAAAAAAACCGGGCGCCCTTTCGGACGCCCGGCTTTCGTCGAAACCCGCTTGCGCGATACAGCTTAGCGCGGCAGTTCCGAATGGCCCATCAGGTACGCATCGACCGAACGCGCGCACTGGCGGCCTTCGCGGATCGCCCAGACGACGAGCGACTGGCCGCGACGCATGTCGCCTGCCGCGAACACCTTGTCGACCGACGTGTAGTACGAACGATCGCCTTCGGTCGCCGCACGCGCATTGCCGCGCGCGTCCTTCGCGACGCCGAATGCCTCGAGCACGGTGGCGGCCGGTTGCGTGAAGCCCATCGCGAGCAGCACGAGGTCGGCCTTCATCTCGAACTCGGAACCCGGTACTTCCTGCATCTTGCCGTCCTTCCACTCGACGCGCACGGCGATCAGCTTCTCGACCTTGCCGTTCTTGCCTTCGAGACGCTTCGTCGCCACCGCCCAGTCGCGCTCGCAGCCTTCCTCGTGCGACGACGACGTGCGCAGCTTGATCGGCCAGTACGGCCACACGAGCGGCTTGTTTTCCTCTTCCGGCGGCTGCGGCAGCAGCTCGAATTGCGTGACGTGCTTCGCGCCGTGACGGTTCGACGTGCCGACGCAGTCCGAACCCGTATCGCCGCCGCCGATCACGATCACGTGCTTGCCCTTCGCGAGCAGCTGGTCGACGAGCTTGTCGCCCGCGTTCACGCGGTTCTGCTGCGGCAGGAAGTCCATCGCGAAATGGACGCCGGCGAGCTCGCGGCCCGGCACCGGCAGGTCGCGCGGCGTTTCCGAGCCACCCGCGATCACGACCGCGTCGAATTCTTCCTTCAGCTGCTCCGGCGAAATGGTTTCCTTCGCGAGGTTGCCGATCGATTCCGGCAGCGGATCCTTGCCGATGAACACGCTGGTGCGGAACGTCACGCCTTCCGCTTCCATCTGGCGCATGCGGCGGTCGATCAGCCACTTCTCGAGCTTGAAGTCGGGGATCCCGTAACGCAGCAGGCCGCCGATGCGGTCGTTCTTCTCGAACACCGTCACGTCGTGGCCCGCCCGCGCGAGCTGCTGCGCGGCGGCGAGGCCCGCGGGGCCCGAACCGACGACCGCGACCTTCTTGCCGGTCTTGTGCTCGGCCGGCAGCGGCTTGACCCAGCCTTCCGCCCACGCCTTGTCGATGATCGCGTGCTCGATCGACTTGATGCCGACCGGGTCGTCGTTGATCCCCAGCGTGCACGCCGCTTCGCACGGCGCCGGGCAGATGCGGCCCGTGAACTCGGGGAAGTTGTTGGTCGAATGCAGGACTTCGATCGCCTGCTGCCAGTCCTGGCGGTAGACGAGATCGTTGAAGTCGGGAATGACGTTGTTGACCGGGCAGCCGTTGTTGCAGAACGGGATGCCGCAATCCATGCAGCGCGCGCCCTGGACCTTCGCGTCCGCGTCAGTCAGTGCCGCGACGAATTCCTTGTAGTGCTTCACGCGCGTGAGCGGTGCTTCGTACGCCTCGTGGCGGCGTTCGAACTCCAGAAAACCGGTTGCCTTGCCCATAAGGTGCTCTTCTGTTCGGTGTATCGGGTGGGGGAGCCGCGCGCGGCCGTCCGGCGCGCGCGGCATTCGCTATGTCGTTCGTCGCTCAGGCGGCCAGCACTTCCTTCGCCGCCTTCTTCGCACCGATCTCGCCCAGCGCGCGCTTGTATTCGTGCGGGAACACCTTCACGAACTGGCGGCGCGCCGCGTCCCAGTTTTCCAGCAGCGACTTCGCGCGCGGCGAACCCGTGAACTGGAAATGACGCTCGACGAGCCCCTTGAGCAGCGCTTCGTCCGTCGTGCCTTCGTGCCAGAGCGCGCGGTCGACCGTGCGTTCCTGCTCGGCCTGCTGCAGCACCGGCTCGAGCGCGACCATCGACTTGTTGCACTTGGCCGCGAACGTGCCTTCCGGATCGTAGATGTACGCGAGACCGCCCGACATGCCGGCCGCGAAATTGCGCCCCGTCTCGCCGAGCACGACGACCGTACCGCCCGTCATGTATTCGCAACCGTGGTCGCCCGTGCCTTCGACGACCGCCGTCGCGCCCGAGTTGCGCACGCAGAAGCGCTCGCCGGCCACGCCGCGGAAGAAGGCTTCGCCTTCGATCGCGCCGTACATCACCGTGTTGCCGCAGATGATGTTTTCCTCGGACTTGCCGCGGAAGTCGTTGGTCGGACGGATGATGATCCGGCCGCCCGACAGGCCCTTGCCGACGTAGTCGTTGCCGTCGCCGACGAGGTCGAGCGTCACGCCCTTCGCGAGGAACGCGCCGAAGCTCTGGCCGGCCGTGCCCTTCAGCTGGATGTGCACCGCGTCGTCGGCGAGGCCGTCGTGGCCGTGCTTCTTCGCGATCACGCCCGACAGCATCGCGCCGACCGTCCGGTTCACGTTGCGCACCGGCTGGATGAACGACACATGCTCGCCATTGTCGATCGCGGCCTTCGCCTTCTCGATCAGCACGTGGTCGAGCGCGCGCTCGAGGCCGTGATCCTGCACGTCGACGTGACGCGGCGCGACGTCCTCGCACTCTTCCGGCTGGTAGAACACGCGCGAGAAGTCGAGGCCCTTGGCCTTCCAGTGCTCGATGCCCTTGCGCGTATCGAGCAGGTCGGCGCGGCCGATCAGGTCGTCGAACTTCGCGACGCCGAGCTGCGCCATGATTTCACGCACTTCCTCGGCGACGAAGAAGAAGTAGTTCACGACGTGCTCGGGCTGGCCCTTGAACTTCGCACGCAGCACCGGATCCTGCGTCGCGACGCCGACCGGGCACGTGTTCAGGTGGCACTTGCGCATCATGATGCAGCCTTCGACGACGAGCGGCGCCGTCGCGAAGCCGAATTCGTCCGCGCCGAGCAGCGCGCCGATCACGACGTCGCGGCCCGTCTTCATCTGGCCGTCGGCCTGCACGCGGATGCGGCCGCGCAGGCGGTTCAGCACCAGCGTCTGCTGCGTTTCGGCGAGGCCGAGCTCCCACGGCGTGCCCGCATGCTTGACCGACGACAGCGGCGACGCACCCGTGCCGCCGTCATGGCCGGCGATCACGACGTGGTCGGCCTTCGCCTTCGCGACACCGGCCGCGACCGTGCCCACGCCCACTTCCGACACGAGCTTCACGGAGATGCTCGCGCTCGGGTTCACGTTCTTCAGGTCGTGGATCAGCTGCGCCAGATCCTCGATCGAGTAGATGTCGTGGTGCGGCGGCGGCGAGATCAGGCCGACGCCCGGCACCGAGTAACGCAGCTTGCCGATGTATTCCGACACCTTGTGGCCCGGCAGCTGGCCGCCTTCGCCCGGCTTCGCGCCCTGCGCCATCTTGATCTGGATCTGGTCGGCCGATGCCAGGTACTCGGCGGTGACGCCGAAGCGGCCCGACGCGACCTGCTTGATCTTCGAGCGCAGCGAATCGCCGTCCTTCAGCGGAATGTCGCTGACGATCTCGTCGCCGATCACCGACTTCAGCGTCTCGCCCGACTTGATCGGAATGCCGCGCAGTTCGTTGCGGTAGCGCTTCTCGTCCTCGCCGCCTTCGCCGGTGTTCGACTTGCCGCCGATCCGGTTCATCGCGACCGCGAGCGTCGCGTGCGCTTCGGTGCTGATCGAACCGAGCGACATCGCGCCCGTCGCGAAGCGCTTGACGATTTCCTTCGCCGGCTCGACGTCGTCGATCGGGATCGCCTTGGTCGGCTCGACCTTGAACTCGAACAGGCCGCGGAACGTCATGTGACGCTTGGTCTGGTCGTTGATCAGGTGCGCGTATTCCTTGTACGTCTGGTACGAGTTGCTGCGCGTCGCGTGCTGCAGCTTCGCGATCGAATCCGGCGTCCACATGTGGTCTTCGCCGCGCACGCGGTACGCGTACTCGCCGCCCGCGTCGAGCATGTCGCGCAGGACCGGGTTGTCGCCGAATGCGTCGCGGTGCAGGCGGATCGCTTCTTCCGCGACTTCGAACAGGCCGATGCCGCCGACCTTCGATGCCGTGCCCTTGAAGTACTTCTCGACGAGGTCGCTCGACAGGCCGAGCGCTTCGAAGATCTGCGCGCCCGTGTACGACATGTACGTCGAGATGCCCATCTTCGACATCACCTTCTGCAGGCCCTTGCCGACCGCCTTCGTGAAGTTGTAGACGGCCTTCTCCGGCGACAGGTCGCCCGGCAGGCCTTCGGCCATCTTCGCGAGCGTTTCCATCGCGAGGTACGGGTGCACGGCTTCCGCGCCGTAGCCCGCGAGCAGCGCGAAGTGGTGCGTTTCACGCGCGGAGCCCGTCTCGACGACGAGGCCCGTGCTCGTGCGCAGCCCTTGCTGGACGAGGTGCGTGTGGATCGCCGACGTGGCGAGCAGCGCGGGAATCGCGACGTGCTCGGCGTCCGTCTTGCGGTCCGACACGATCAGCATGTTGTAGCCCGACTTCACCGCGTCGACGGCTTCCGCGCACAGCGACGCCAGGCGCGCCTCGATGCCTTCCTTGCCCCACGCGACCGGATAGCAGATGTTCAGCTCGTACGCGCTGAACTTGCCGCCCGTGTACTGGTCGATCGCGCGGATCTTCGCGATGTCCTTGAAGTCGAGCACCGGCTGCGACACTTCGAGACGCATCGGCGGGTTGATGTTGTTCGTGTCGAGCAGGTTCGGCTTCGGGCCGATGAACGACACGAGCGACATGACCATGTTCTCGCGGATCGGGTCGATCGGCGGGTTCGTGACCTGCGCGAACAGCTGCTTGAAGTAGTGATAGAGCGTCTTGTTCTTGTTCGACATCACCGCGAGCGGCGAGTCGTTGCCCATCGAACCGACGGCTTCCTCACCCTGCTGCGCCATCGGCGCCATCAGGAACTTCAGGTCTTCCTGCGTATAGCCGAACGCCTGCTGGCGGTCCAGCAGCGCGGCGCCCTGCGTGCGGCCGGCCGCGACTTCCTCGGCCTTCGGCTCGATCTCGTCGAGCTTGATGCGCACCGCGTCGATCCAGCTCTTGTACGGCTTCGCGTTCGCGAGGTTGTCCTTCAGCTCCTTGTCGTCGATGATGCGGCCGTGTTCCATGTCGATCAGGAACATCTTGCCCGGCTGCAGGCGCCACTTCTTGACGATCTTCGATTCGGGGATCGGCAGCGTGCCGGCTTCCGACGCCATGATGACGAGGTCGTCGTCGGTCACGATGTAGCGCGCCGGGCGCAGGCCGTTACGGTCGAGCGTCGCGCCGATCTGGCGGCCGTCGGTGAACGCGATCGCGGCCGGGCCGTCCCACGGCTCCATCATCGCGGCGTGGTATTCGTAGAACGCGCGGCGGTTCTCGTCCATCAGCGTGTGCTGTTCCCACGCTTCCGGGATCATCATCATCACCGCGTGCACGAGCGGGTAGCCGGCCATCACCAGCAGTTCGAGACAGTTGTCGAACGATGCGGTGTCCGACTGGCCCGGGTAGATCAGCGGCCACAGCTTCGGCAGATCGTCGGCGAGCACGTGCGACGCGATCGCGCCGGTACGCGCGTTCAGCCAGTTCACGTTGCCCTTCACGGTGTTGATCTCGCCGTTGTGCGCGATCATCCGGTACGGGTGAGCCAGCTCCCACGCCGGGAACGTGTTGGTCGAGAAGCGCTGGTGCACGAGCGCGAGCGCCGACACGACGCGCGGATCCTGCAGGTCGCGGTAGTACACGCCGACCTGGCCGGCCAGCAGCAGCCCCTTGTAGACGACCGTGCGCGCCGACATCGACGGCACGAAGTATTCCTTCCCGTGCTTGAGCTTCAGCGCCTGGATGCGGTGGCTCGCCGTCTTGCGGATCACGTACAGCTTCCGCTCGAGCGCGTCGGTCACCATGATGTCCTTGCCGCGGCCGATGAAGATCTGGCGGATCAGCGGCTCGCTCGCCTTCACCGTCGGCGAGATTGGCATCGCATTGTCGACCGGCACGTCGCGCCAGCCGAGCACGACCTGCCCTTCTGCCTTCACCGTACGCTCGAGTTCCTGCTCGCACGCGAGACGCGATGCGTTCTCCTTCGGCAGGAAGATCATCCCGACCCCGTACTCGCCGGCCGGCGGCAGGTTCACGCCCTGCTTCGCCATTTCCTCGCGATAGAACGCGTCCGGAATCTGGATCAGGATGCCCGCGCCGTCGCCCATCAGCGGATCGGCACCGACGGCGCCGCGGTGATCGAGGTTTTCGAGGATCTTCAGGCCCTGCTGAATGATCTCGTGGCTCTTCTTGCCCTTGATGTGAGCGACAAAGCCGACGCCACAGGCGTCGTGTTCGTTTTGCGGGTCGTACAGACCTTGTGCGGCGGGCACCGCGGCGAGCGGCTGCTGGTGGTCGTTCATGGGGACACCGTCGTAAAGGGGCCTCGAGGGCCGTTGAACCATTTTTTGTTGCCGTCGCTCCCGCTCCCGACGGGAGACGGCACGGCCGACAGTGGATTGGGCAAGCTTTGCCCGGGCCACCGGAATTCGGAATATACGCGACGAATCAAAGGAATAGCAACAAAAACCGCTTGATCGAACCCCAATTAAAGGCGCGCCCTTATATGGTGCCGCTTTATTGGGGCCGCATCCATTTGGTGCAAAAAGAAGCGGCGCCCGCAGCGCCGCCTCGTGGTCCGCCTGTCCCGTCCTACTGCTGGATCGGCGGCGTGTTTTCACGCACCTTTCTGGGGCGCCCGCGCGGCAGCGGCGACACGCGCCGGTTCGCCGTGCGCGCCGCCCACTCGCGATAGTGCTCGCCGCCGAGCACCCAGCCCTTCAACGTCGCCTGCTGGAGCTGGTCGGCCTGCCGTTCGTCGAGCGGCTGCTCGCAGAGTTCCTTGTACGCACGCTGCCGGTCGAACGGCGTGTTGCCGAGCGCCCAGTAGAGCGGATGGTCGGTGATCAGGCTGTCGACGGTGAGCCCGACGTGATGCCGGTAGCTCGACCAGCGATAAGCCTCGGGCGTCGCGACGAGCTGCGCCCGCACCGGGCTCATCTCGACCACGCGGCTCGCGAGCAGGAAATAGCGCTCGCCTTCGATCACCGTCGCGCGATAGCGCCCTTCCCACAGGGTGCCGCGCCGGGAATAACGCCGGTTGAAATGCGCGACGTAGCGGCGGCCGACCGCCTGCATCGCCTTCGGCAGGCTCGCCTCGTCGCTCGGCGTCACCAGGAGCTGTACCTGACGCGGGAGCAGCACATAGGCATGCACCGAAAGATGGTGATCGCGTGCCGCGGCCTTCAGACAATCGATGAAGAGTTCGTAGTCCTGGTCGTCGACAAACGCGGGTTGCTGATCCAGGCCGCGCAGTATCACGTGCTGCGGCTGGTCGGGAACGTAGAGTCGTGCTAACCGTGCCATGCTGAATGTCCGTTTGAACGCGTTAGGAAATACCCGGAGGTCCGAAAGTGCGCACCTGCGTAGAATGCCTGTCCCTACGGGGCGCAGAAGCGTACGGTCGTGCGAATCCTAGGGAGAAAGCTCTAACTTGCGAGCTTGTTTGGTTTTAAACGCAGTCGTCATAATGAGCACGCCTTTGATCGGAGGAGACACAATGAAACGAAAACTGGCCATTACGGGGGCCGCAGCGCTCGCATTTGCATTTGCGGGCGGTACGGCACACGCACAATCTGCAGGTGATTTCTACGTCAGCACCGGCTGGCTGCACCTTTCGCCGCAGGACAGCAGCGACCCGCTGTTCGTCTACCGCGTAGGCGGCACGCCCATCAACCAATCAATTCCCAATACCGGCGCCGGCATCAACGACGCCGATACGCTGGGGCTCGCAGCGGGCTACTTCGTCACCGACCATATCTCCACCGAGCTCGTGATGGGGATACCGCCGAAGTTCGACATTACCGGCAAGGGTCGGTTCGAAAGTTTCGGCGTACTCGGCCGTGCGTACCAGTGGAGCCCGGCCGTATTGCTCCGCTACCACTTCAACGACGCCAATGCGAAGTTCCGTCCGTATGTCGGCGTCGGCGCGACGTACGTCTGGTTCACCGGCGCGAAGATCACCAACAGCGCGTTCGAGAACGGCGTGCTCGGCGGCCCGACCAGCGCGACGACCAGCAACCAGTGGGCGCCCGTCTTCAACGCCGGCTTCACGTACAACTTCACGAAGCACTGGTTCGCGGGCCTGTCGCTGTCGTACATCCCGGTCAGCGTGACCGCGACCTTCACGACCGCTCGCCGGACGCCGGTCGGCACCCTGACCGAAACGTCGAAAGCGAAGATCTCGCTGAACCCGATCGTCACGTACCTCAACGTCGGCTACCGCTTCTAAGCGTAGTCGAATATTTGGGGAATGGTTAATCCTGCTGCAATTTGTAGCGGAATTTTCCTAGCGTAACGTCTCCACGATGCAAAACGCCCCGGCGGGAATCCCGTCTGGGTGTCGTTTTTTCGCATCCGGCACGTTCCGGGCAAGGGTTTTACCCGACGCCGCCGCGGCCGTAGCCGTCAGACGACGTCGATGTCGTCCAGCGCATCGGGCGCGATCAGGTCGATGCGGTCCGTGCAGACCGCATCCACACCCCAGCGCACGAGTTCACGCGCGCGTTCGACGTCGTTGACGGTGTAGACGAGGATGCGCAGCCCGGCCGCCTTGATCGCGCGAACGAGCGGTTCGTTCAGCCGCTCGTGGTCTGCATGCAACGATACGCAACCGAGCGCGCCGATTACCTGCGCGTGCCAGTCGTCCGGTACCGCGTCGTAAAGCATCCCGCGCGGCAGCTGCGGCGCGCTCGCGCGCGCCTGCTGCAGCGCATCGAACGAGAACGACGACAAGAGCGGCGGCACCGCCGCGTCGCGCCAGTAAGCAGCCGCATCGGCGGCCACCCGCTGCCCCGTCTCGCGCTCGCGTCCCGGGCACGGCTTGATCTCGATGTTCGCGGCCAGCCCGTGCGCGAGGCAGCGCGCCGCCGCCGCCTCGAGCGTCGGCATCCGCTCGCCGGCAAAGCGCGCATCGCGCCACGCGCCCGCGTCGAGCGCGGCGAGCGCCGCATAGCGCATGCCCGCTGCGGCGCCGCTGCCGTTCGACGTGCGGTCGACCGTGTCGTCGTGCAGCAGGAACGTCACGTCGTCGGCAGACAGTTTCGCGTCGAACTCGACCATCCGGTAACCGCGCCGCGCGCCCTCGTCGAACGCGGCAAGCGTGTTCTCCGGCGCGAGCGTGCCGCCGCCGCGATGGGCGACGACGCGCGGATAGGGCCAGTCGGTACGGGAAGTCATCGTCAGCCTCGCAACAGGTTCGTCAGGTCAGGTCAGCCGGCACGCTTGCCGGTTTCGGGATCGAAGAAATGCAGCCGGTGCGCGGGAAGCGCGGCAGCCAACGCCGTGCCACGCGCGGGACGATCCGCATGCGGCAGCCGCACCGCGACGTCGTGATTGCCCCAGCGGCCGTGCGCGAGGTTATCCGCGCCGAGCAGTTCGCACGAATCGACCGGCAGCGCCACCTGTGCAACGCCCGGCTGCGGCGTCATGTGCTCGGGCCGCACGCCGAGCACCCAGTCGCGTCCCGTGGCGATCTCGGCGCCGATGCCAGGCGCGCCGGCGACCGGCAGCGCGGGGCCGCCGCCCGCGACCGTGAACGTCGCGCCATCCTCCGACAGCCGGCCGTGCATCAGGTTCATCGCCGGCGAGCCGATGAAGCCCGCGACGAACACCGTCGCCGGCTTCTCGTACACGTCCACCGGCGCGCCGATCTGCTCCGCGTAGCCGCGGTTCATCACGATCACCCGCTGCGCGAGCGTCATCGCCTCGATCTGGTCGTGCGTCACGTACACGCTCGTCGTCGCGAGCCGCGCATGCAGCCGCTGGATCTCGAGCCGCATCTGCACGCGCAGCTTCGCATCGAGGTTCGACAGCGGTTCGTCGAACAGGAATACCGACGGCTCGCGCACGATCGCGCGCCCCATCGCGACGCGCTGCCGCTGGCCGCCCGACAGCTCGCGCGGCCGGCGCGCGAGCAGCGGCTCCAGTTCGAGAATCTTCGCGGCCGCGGCCACCCTTGAATCGATCGTCGCGCGCTCGATCCCGCGGATCTTCAGCCCGTAGCCCATGTTCTGCGCGACCGTCATGTGCGGATACAGCGCGTAGTTCTGGAACACCATCGCGATGTCGCGGTCCTTCGGCTCCAGCGTGTTGACGACCCGGTCGCCGATCGCGATCTCGCCGTCCGTCACGCTCTCGAGCCCCGCGATCATCCGCAGCAACGTCGACTTGCCGCAGCCCGACGGGCCGACCAGCACGATGAATTCGCCGTCGGCGATCTCCACGTCGATGCCATGCAGCACGTGCTGCTTGCCGTCGTAGGATTTCCTGACGCCCTTCAAGCTCAGCGCAGCCATACTTGGTCCTTCTCCCGGTTACCTTCGGTCGTTCATTTCTCGGAATCGACGAGGCCGCGCACGAACCAGCGCTGCATCGCCAGCACGACGACGAGCGGCGGAATCATCGCCAGCAGCGTCGCCGCCATCACGTATTGCCATTCGGTCGCGGCGTCGCCGCTCGCGATCATCGTCTTGATGCCCACCACCGCCGTCGACAGCGACGCTTCCGTCGTGATCAGGATCGGCCATAGATACTGGTTCCAGCCGTAGATGAAGGTGATCACGAACAGCGCCGCGATGCTCGTCTTCGACAGCGGCAGCACGACGTCCCAGAAGAAGCGCAGCGGCCCCGCGCCGTCGATGCGCGCGGCGTCCATCAGCTCGTCGGGCAGCGTCATGAAGAACTGGCGGAACAGGAACGTCGCGGTGGCCGACGCGATCAGCGGCAGCGAGAGCCCCGCGTAGGTGTTCGTCAGGTGCAGCGTCGACACGACCTGCACGGTCGGGAAGATCCGCACTTCCACCGGCAGCATCAGCGTGATGAAGATCAGCCAGAACGCCGTGTTGCGGAACGGGAAGCGGAAATAGACGATCGCGTACGCGGACAGGATCGACACCGCGATCTTGCCGACCGCGATGCCGAGCGCCATCACGAAGCTATTGACGAGCAGGCGGCCGAACGGCGCCGTCGTGCCGCCGCTGCCGTGCCCCCAGATGTACGCGATGTTCTCCAGCAGATGCGTGCTCGGCACGAGCGACAGCGGGATCGTGAACACTTCCTGCGCGTTCATCGTCGCCGCGCAGAACGCGACGTACACGGGGAACACGATCAGCACGACGCCCGCGATCAGCACCGCGTGGCAGAACAGGTCGAAGCCCTTGGGATTTTCGATCATGCGTATTGCACCCTGCGTTCGACGAAGCGGAACTGGATCACCGTGAGCGCGACCACGATGATCATCAGCACGACCGACTGCGCGCCCGAGCTGCCGATGTCGAGCCCCTGGAAGCCCTCCGTGAAGATCTTGTAGATCAGCGTTTTGGTGCTTTGCGCGGGGCCGCCGGCGGTGGCCGCGTCGATCACCGGGAACGTGTCGAAGAACGCGTAGACGAGGTTCACGACCAGCAGGAAAAAGCTCGTCGGCGACAGCAGCGGCAGCACGATGTTGAAGAAGCGCCGCACCGGCCCCGCGCCGTCGATCGCCGCCGCCTCGATCAGCGAGCGCGGAATCGCCTGCAGCCCCGCGTAGAAGAACAGGAAGTTGTAGCTCACCTGTTTCCACACCGACGCGAGCACGACGAGGAACATCGCCTGCTCGCCGTTCAGCGCGTGGTTCCACACGATGCCGCCCTTCGCGAGCGCATAGGTGACGAGGCCGATGCTCGGGTTGAACAGGAACGCCCACAGCACCGCCGCGATCGTCGGCGCGACCGCGTACGGCCAGATCAGCAGCGTGCGATACACGCGTGCGCCGCGGATCACGCGGTCGGCGCACGCGGCGAGCAGCAGCGACACGACGAGCCCGCTCACCGTGACGAGCGAGCTGAACACCAGCGTCGTGCGGAACGAGTCGAGATACAGCGGATCGGCGAACAGGCGCGTGAAGTTCGCGAGGCCGACGAATTCGCTCGAGGTGCCGAACGCGTCCTGCATCTGCGTCGACTGCCACAGCGCGACGCCGGCCGGCCACAGGAAGAACACGGCGGTGATCGCAAGCTGCGGCGCGATCAGCAGGTACGGCAGCAGGCTCGCGCCGAAACGGGAACGGGATTGCATCGCGGGTGTCCGGAGGCGAAACGGAAAGGGAACCGCGCCGCCGGCCCGCCCGCGCGCTTGGGCGACGCGGCGGCCGGCGGCACGAACGCGATGCGCGCTCAGCTACCCGACTTCTCGAAGCGGCGCAGCAGCTCGTCGCCGCGCGACGCGGCCGAATCGAGCGCGTCCTTCGGCGACTTCTTCTGCGCCCAGACCTGCTCGAGCTCTTCGTCGACCACCGTGCGGATCTGCGGCATGTTGCCCAGGCGCAGCCCCTTCGTATAAGGCAGCGGCGGCTTGTTCATCATCTGCTTGATCGCGGTTTCCGCGCTCGGGTTCTTCGCGTAGAAGCCCTGCTGGCGCGTGAGGTCGTACGCGGCCGTCGTGACCGGCAGGTAGCCCGTTTCCTGATGCCACTTCGCGGCGACCGGCGGAGAGGCGAGGAACGCGAGGAATTTCGCGACGCCCTTGTAGGTCGCCGCATCCTTGCCGCCCAGCACCCACAGGCTCGCGCCGCCGATGATCGCGTTCTGCGGCGCGCCCTTCACGTTCGCGTCGTACGGCATCATCCCGGTGCCGTAGCTGAATTTCGCGAACTTCTGCACGTTCGCGAGCGCGCCCGACGACGTCGTCAGGATCCCGCAGTCGCCGCTGTAGAACTTCGCGGACGCTTCGTCCTTGCGGCCCGCGTACGTGAACGTGCCGTCCTTCGCCATCTGCTGCAGGAATGCGATGTGCGCGACCTGCCGCGGCTTGTTGAATTCGAGCACCGCGTCGGTGCCGTCGAAGCCGTTGTTGCGGCTCGCGAACGGCAGCGCATGCCACGCGCTGTAGTTCTCGAGCTGGATCCAGCCCTGCCAGCCGGTCGTGAAGCCGCAGACCATTCCCGACTTGCGCAGCTTCTCCGCGTCGGCCTGCACGTCGGCCCACGTCTTCGGCGGCTGGTTCGGATCGAGCCCGGCCTTCTTGAACGCGTCCTTGTTGTAGTACAGCACCGGCGTCGAGCTGTTGAACGGCATCGATACGAGATGGCCCGTCTTCGCGTCGCTGTAGTAGCTCGCGATGGTCGGCACGAACGCCTTTTCGTCGAGCGGCACGCCGGCCTGCTTGAACACGTCGTAGACCGGCACGACGGCCTTCTTCGCCTGCATCATCGTCGCGGTGCCGACTTCATAGACCTGCAGGATCGCCGGCGCGTTGCCGCTGCGATACGCGGCGATGCCCGCCGCGAGCGCCTGGTCGTAGGTGCCCTTGAAGACCGGCACGATCTTGTAATCGCTCTGCGACGCGTTGAACTGCGCGGCAATCTCGTTGACGCGCTCGCCGAGCGCCGACTCCATCGCATGCCAGAACTGTATCTCCGTCACGGCGAGCGCCGCGTGCTGCACACCGAACATCAGCGCGCCACCGAGCGCGATCGAACGAACCAGGGTCCCCGCAGGCTTCTTCTTCATCGACCTCTCTCCTATGAAAACGTTACCAACAGCGCGTGCAACATTTCCGTCGCCATTGAACCGGCGAAGTCTAGTGATCGTTTGTGACAGTCAGTTGTCGTTGATGACAAACAGGCGCTGGTATTCCTTCAGCGCGAAGCGGTCGGTCATGCCGGCGATGTAGTGCGCGACGAGGCGCGGCTGCTGCGTTTCGTCGTCCGACTGGTACGGCGGCGGCAACAGGCGCGGATCGTCGGTGAACGCGTCGAACAGCCCCGTGACGACGCGCTGCGCCTTGTTCGCCATGCGCATCACCTTGTAGTGGCGGTACAGGTTCTTGAACAGAAAGCGCTTGAGCGCAGCGGCCTGCGCGGCGACCGCCGCGCTGTGCGCGACGAGCGGCGGCGCGGCGCGCACGTCGTCGAGCGACGCGGGCGCGACGCGCACGAGATTGCGCGTGGTCTCGTCGATCAGGTCGACGATCAGCGTGTTGATGATGCGGCGCACCGTCTCGTGCACGAGGCGGCGGCCTTCGAGATGCGGGAATTCGGCGAGCGCCGCTTCGTAGTGGCGTTGCCACAGCTCGACTTCGGCGAGCTGCTCGATCGTGATCAGGCCGGAGCGCAGCCCGTCGTCGACGTCATGGTTGTTGTACGCGATTTCGTCCGCGATGTTCGCGAGCTGCGCTTCGAGCGACGGCTGGCGGCCCTGCAGGAAGCGCTCGCCGAGCGCGCCGAGCTTGCGTGCGTTCTCGCGCGAGCAGTGCTTGAGGATCCCTTCGCGCGTCTCGAAGCACAGGTTCAGGCCGTTGAACGCGCCGTAGTGCTCCTCGAGCTCGTCGACCACGGCGAGGCTCTGCAGGTTGTGCTCGAAGCCGCCGTGCTCGCGCATGCAGGCGTTCAGCGCATCCTGCCCGGCATGGCCGAACGGCGTGTGGCCGAGATCGTGCGCGAGGGAAATCGCTTCGACGAGATCCTCGTTGAGCCGCAGGTTGCGCGCGACCGAACGCGCGATCTGCGCGACTTCGAGGCTGTGCGTGAGGCGGGTGCGGAACAGGTCGCCTTCGTGATTCACGAAGACCTGTGTCTTGTATTCGAGCCGGCGGAATGCGGTCGAATGAACGATGCGATCGCGGTCGCGCTGGAATTCGGTGCGCGCGGCCGGTGGCGTTTCCGGATGGCGGCGGCCGCGCGACTGCGACGCGTGCGCGGCATACGGAGCGAGATGGGCTTCCAGCGCCGCCAGCGTCGGCGGCTCGGCCAGCACCGCGACGGATGCGCGGCCGGACTCGGGCAAGGTGGTGCTGGATGTCTCGCTCACGTCTCCTCCATGTCAGGGGCGCCGGGGCATCCGGGCCGCCGTTACCGGGTCGTGTGCGCCAGTGTAGCGAACACGGCTTCGTCGGGTGCCTGCGTGATCAGCGTATCGCCGAATCGCTTCAGCAGGATGAACTTGATCGCGCCGGCTTCGGCTTTCTTGTCGACGCGCATGAGATCCATGTAGCGCGCGTCGCCGAGCGCCGGCCCGCGGGTCGGCAGGTGCGCGGCGGCGATCACCGCATCGAGCCGCTGCCGCGACGCTTCGTCGAAGAGCCCGAGCCGCACCGACAGGTCGCCGGCCATCACCATCCCGCAGCCGACCGCTTCGCCGTGCAGCCATTCGCCGTAGCCGAGCCCGGCCTCGATCGCATGGCCGAACGTATGACCGAAGTTCAGGATCGCGCGCAGCCCGCCTTCGCGTTCGTCGGCCGCGACCACGCTCGCCTTGATCTCGCACGAGCGCTTCACCGCATGCGCGAGCGCGGCCGGCTCGCGGCGGTTCAGCGCGTCGATGTTGGCCTCGATCCAGTCGAAGAACTCGGCATCGGCGATCGCGCCCGTCTTGATGACTTCCGCGACGCCCGCCGCCAGTTCGCGATCGGGCAGCGTCGTCAGCGCGCCGATATCGGCGATCACTGCCTGCGGCTGGTAGAACGCGCCGATCATGTTCTTGCCGAGCGGGTGGTTGATGCCCGTCTTGCCGCCGACCGACGAATCGACTTGCGACAGCAGCGTCGTCGGCACCTGGATGAACGGCACGCCGCGCATGTAGCATGCGGCGGCAAAGCCCGTCATGTCGCCGATCACGCCGCCGCCGAGGGCGACGAGCGTCGTCTTGCGATCCGCGCGGTCGGTCAGCAGGCCGTCGAAGATCAGGTTCAGCGTTTCCCAGTTCTTGTACGCCTCGCCGTCCGGCAGCACGACCGTCGACACGCGCTTGCCCAGCGGCGCGAGCGCCGCGCGCAGCGTGTCGCCGTACAGCGGATCGACCGTCGTGTTCGTGACGATCGTGACCGACGAGCCGGTGATGTGAGGGGCGAACAGCTCGGTGCGGCCGATCAGGCCGGCACCAATGTGAATCGGGTAGGCGCGCTCGCCCAGGTCGACGTTGACGGTAATCATGCTTGTAGCGGCTTGGCGATGACGCCTGCCAGTTCGAGTTGCATCAGCACCATGTTGACGAGACCGTTGACCGACGGACGGCCGGTCTCGATGACGAAGTCCGCGCATTCGCGGTACAGCGGGTCGCGCACTTCGTAGAGTGCCTCGAGACGCGCCTTCGGATCGTCGGTCTGCAACAGCGGGCGGTTCTTGTCCTTGCGTGTGCGCAGCCAAAGATCGTGCGGATTGGCGCGCAGATAGATGACGATGCCGCTGCTTTTCAGGCAATCGCGGTTTTCAGGCCGCAGCACCGCGCCGCCGCCCGTCGCGAGCACGATGTTCTCGCGCTGCGTGAGATCGGCGATCACCTGCGATTCGCGGTCGCGAAAGCCGGCCTCGCCCTCCATCTCGAAGATCACCGGAATGCGCGCACCCGTGCGGGCCTCGATTTCGTGGTCGGAGTCGAAGAACGTCCTGTCGAGCCGGCGCGCGACCGCACGGCCCACGGTGGTCTTACCCGCTCCCATAAGGCCGACGAAAAATACGTTTGCATGTGGGTCCCGCGCTTGCAACGGCTTCCTCTGCTTGAATCTTGCTGGTGTGTGGCGCAGCTTACTGGCAAAGCGGCTGCCTTGTCGAGCCTGCTCCGCCGGCTTCCGGCCCCGATTTCTCCGCGTCGGCGTCGCCTGCGCCGGCCGTATCGCAACGTGCGCGCACGACCGTCGGCGTGATGAAGACGACCAGTTCGCTGCGCTGGTCGCGCCGGGCGCGATGCCGGAATAGCGCGCCCAATACCGGTATTTTGCCCAAGACCGGCACTCGCGTCACATCGTCCCGGTTCAACTGCTCGTAAATACCGCCGATCGCGACCGTCCCGCCGTCCTCGACCTCGACGCGCGTCTGCACATGCTTCGTATGAATGGCCGGCCCGGCCGCCGTCGGCTCGCCGATGCTGTCCTTCGTCACATCCAGATCGAGCACGACGCGCCCGTCGGGCGTGATCTGCGGCTCGACCTCGAGCTTCAGCGTCGCGCGGCGGAACTGCACGCCGCTCACGCCGTTGCCCACCTTTGCCTGATACGGCACCTCCGAGCCCTGCTCGACGATCGCCTTCACGCGATCGGCCGTCACCACGCGCGGCCGGGAGACGATCTGGCCCCGCCCCTGCGCCTCGAGCGCGCTCAGTTCGACGTCGAGCACCCGGCTGAGCGGCGCGGCGAACAGCGTGAAGCCGGCCGTCGCCGCCTCGAAGCCGCCCAGTGGGCGCGCGGCAAGATCGAATGCGTTGCGCGCATCCGCGGCGAACGCCGCACCGTCGGCCGTTGGCGGCCGCCCCTGCGCGCGCAGTGCGACGCGCGCGCCAAGGTTGCGCGAGAAGCCCTGTTCGCCCTCGACGATGCGCGCCTCGATCCGGACCTGCCGCGACGGCCGGTCGATCGCGTCGATCAGGCCCGCGATCTGCGCGATACGCGGCGCGAGATCGGTGACGAACAGCAGGTTCGTGCGCGGATCGGCCGCCGCGGCGCCGCGTTTCGACAGCAGGCGCTGGCCGGTCGCGCCGGCGAGCAGCCGCTGTACGTCCTGCGCGCGCGGATAGTGCAGCGCGAAGGTCCGGCTCGCGAGCGGCTCCAGCTCGGCCGCCCGCGCGTGCGTTTCGAAGCGCTCGCGCTCCCGCGCCGCGAGCTCGGCCGCCGGCGTGACCCAGATCACGTTGCCGCGGCGGGACATCGCGAGCCCGTGCGTGTCGAGCAACGTATCGAATGCATCGCGCCAGCGGACATTGTTCAGACGTAACGTCACGGTACCGTGCACCTGCTCGCCGACGATGATGTTCAGCCCGGTGAACCGTGCGAGCGCATCGAATGCGGCCGCGAGCCCGGCGCCCTGCAGGTTCAGCGAGATCCGGCGTGCATCGTCGGCATCGCCCGGATGCCGTGCCGCGGCGTCGCTCATGCGCGCAGGCGGCGGCAATGGAATCGGTGGCCCCTCCAGCGGCGGCGCCGACACGGCGGGTTCGGCCTGAGCCGCCGCGCGCACCGCGTCACTGAACGGCGGCGAATCAGTCCGGGCGGAACCGGCGCCCACGCCGTCGTCGGGCACACCGCCTGTCGGCAGCGGTGTGTCGTCGGCCTGCGCATGCATCGATGCGAGCGGCCACCCGGGCGGCGGCAGAGGCGGCAAAGGTGGAAGCGGCGGCAACGCCGCACGCGCCGCGGTCGCGCTCGCCCCGATCCAGAATGCGATCGCCCACCATCGGCATTTCGTCATGGGCGATCTCCGTCGCCGACGACGAACCGGCGCGCGCCGTCGGCCGTCGCAAGCACCACGGCACCGGCATCGACGCGCACCACACGGGACGCCCCGAGTGATTCACCCGGTGCCAGGGCCACGAACGCGCCGTCACCGGCGTCGAACAGCGCGAGGCCGGCACGCACGTCGCGAATCGTGCCGGCCAGGCGCGGCGCTTGATCGTCGACCGCCGTGGACTGGCCAGCGCCGCCGCCGCCGAACGGATCGTCGCCCGGCTCGCCCCGCGCAAGAACGCTCACCGCCTCGCCCTCGGCACCACCGCCAGCCAGCGCCGGAAACACGTCGACGGACATGTCGATCCGCAAACCGGCCTGTTTTCGCTCGACGTGCAATACCGAAGGCACTGCCAGCGCAGAGAAGCCCGCCAGCCCGCCGATCATGCGCAGCACTGCCGGGAAACTGCCGTCCGCGACGATGCGCACCGTGCGCCGGCCAGCCGGCGCCGCGCCGTCCGCGGGCCGCGGCTCGATCGACACGACCCGCAACCCGCTCGTGCCGGCGAGATCGGCAAATTCCAGCATCAATACAGGCCACGCACGCGTACGCGCGACGGGAGCGCCCTTCCCGGCCGCCGGACGGGTATCGCCGGACTGCGCGGCGGCCGCGAGCACGCGCTGCGCATCGGCCGCGCGTGTCTGCGCGGCTGCCAGCAACGCGCGACTGTGCGCGAGTCCGCTCCAGTCGGCGGTGTCGGACAGATGGACGCCGCCGGCCATCACCGCCGCGCATGCGAACGCGCAGCCCGCGGCGTGCGCCGTGCCCGGCCGCACGCGCCGCATACGGCCGAGCCAGTCGATCCCACCCGGCATGGATCGGTGCACGATCGCCGTCATGCGCCGCCTCCCGCTGCTTGCCGTCGAGGCTCGCCGTCCTGCCAGCGCACCTGCACGGAGAACCTGAACGGCATACCTGCAGCCGCGGCCGGCGCGGCCGAAGCCGCGTTCAGCTCGCCGATGTCGATTCGCCAGTTGCGCTCGTCGGTTGCGATCCGGGCGAGCCATCGCGCGGCCGCCCGGTAACTCACGGCGCGCGCATCGAGCACGGCGCCGGTCGAGGTCGTGCGCAACGCGTCGAGCCGGACGGTATCGTCGCGAACCTGCGCAAGCATCGCGAGCAGCGCGGCAACACGCCGGTAAGGCGCCGCGAGCACGGCCGCCTGCGCATCGCGCTGCGCGCGTTCGGCGGCCGCCCCGGCGGCGCGCTTTGCGGCATCCACCTGCGGCTGCCATTGCCGCAGCCGCGCGTCCACGCTCGCGCGCTCGGCATCGACGCGCGATCGCCACGCCGCCGCCGCTCCCGTCCACAGCACGGCCCCGAGCACGCCGAGCACGATCGCCGCCCCGCACTGCGCGGCCCGACGACGGCGCAGCGCCTGCGCCAGCCGCTCACGGTACGGCAGCAGATTGAAGCCGCCGAGCACGGCAGGGCCGGCCACGGCCCGCCCGAATACCGGATCGGCGCTCATTCCCATACTCCGCGCAATGCCAGCCCGACGGCGACGGCAAACGCCGGACCGCCCGACGAGCGGGCGGGCCCGGCCGGCAGTCCGTCCCAGCCGGCGCAATCGAACGGCATGGCGGGCGCACCGAGTGCATCGCCGATGTCCGCCACGGACGTCTGGAAACGGGCGATGCACCGCTCGCCGCCGGCCACGAGCACGCCGCGCACCGGTTCGAGCGCGCACTGGCGCAATGCGTCGAAGAATGCCGTGCGCCCTTCGCCGGACACCGCGAGCACCGGCGCGGCGAGCTCGCCGTCGACGCGCCAGCCATGCACACCCGTGTCGCAGAACCAGAACGCCGCATAAGGGCCATGCGCGTCGAGCTCGAACTGCGCGGCATAGCGCAGCCCGCGCAATGCCGCGGCCGACTCGGCGTCGACGGCCGTCAGGTCCACGCCGGCCTGCGCGGCCACGTCGATGCGCCGCTCCAGCAACGCCTGCGGGGCGACGGCGACCGCGATCTCGCCGGCGTGCGCGCCGCCGTCCTGCCGCCAGTCGAATGCGAAGCTGTCGGGTGCGAGCCCCGAGATGCGTTCGGCCGCCTGCCGCGCGGCGTCCGCGACGTCGTCGCGCCCGGCCAGGTCGAGTGTCGCGGTCCGCATCTCGTCGTCGCGCAACGCCATCACGCCGCGCGTATCGCAGCGCACACCGGCCGCCGACAACCGCGCCACGGCAGCGGCCAGCGCCCGCGCCACCGCGGCCCAGCGCGCATCGTCCGGACCGCCCGCCAACCCCACCGGCTCCCGCTCGAGCCCTTCGACGCGCACATGCGCGACCCGGCCGAGCCGGCTCAGCACGGCCACCCTCACCTCGTCCGCCCCGACGTCGATTCCCGTCGAACGGTGTCTGCCCGGCGCGTACCGCGCCACCCATCGTCCCGCCATCCCAGCCTCCCGCGATCGTTGCGGCCCATGCCGCGTTTCCGAGGCCTGATTCTGCAAAGCGGAGCGCTGCGCGGACAGTCGGCCGGATGGCCAGCCGCCGTTCGCGGCGGCCGCGCAGACGCTATGCTGTCCGCACGGCGAAACCCGCGGCTTTCCGGCGGGGCGCCCCCGCGCCAGGGCCGGTCATACCGGGCAGCTATAATCGCGGGACTGTTTTCCGGTATGCCTATGCAATCCACGTCTCCTACGTCCCCGCCTCCTGCCCCGGCGCCGAAGAAACGGCCCTGGTGGCAGAAGGCCCTGCTCGGCCTCGTCGCGATGTGCGTGGCACTCGTCGTGGCCGGCGGCCTCGTGCTCGGCTATGCGCTCGTCGTCGCATGGCCGAACATGCCGTCGCTCGACGCGCTGACCGACTATCGTCCGAAGGTTCCGCTGCGCATCTATACGTCCGATCACGTGCTGATCGGCGAATTCGGCGAAGAACGCCGCGACATCGTCCATTTCAAGGATGTGCCCGACTCGCTCAAGAAGGCGATCCTCGCAATCGAGGACGCGCGCTTCTACGATCACGGCGGCGTCGACCTCACCGGGATCGTCCGCGCCGGCGTCGTCGCGCTGACGAACGGCCACGCGTCGCAGGGCGCGAGCACGATCACGATGCAAGTCGCGCGCAACTTCTTCCTGTCGAGCGAAAAGACCTACACGCGCAAGATCTACGAGATGCTGCTCGCATACCGGATCGAGCGGGCGCTGACGAAAGATCAGATTCTCGAGGTCTACATGAATCAGATCTATCTCGGCCAGCGCGCGTACGGCTTCGCGAGCGCCGCGCGGGTCTACTTCGGCAAGGACCTGAAGGACATCACGCTCGCCGAAGCCGCGATGCTCGCCGGGCTGCCGAAGGCGCCGTCCGCGTATAACCCGGTCGTCAATCCGAAGCGCGCGAAGGTGCGCCAGGAGTACATCCTGCAACGCATGCTCGAGCTGAACTTCATCACGCGCGAGCAGTACGACGAAGCCGTCGCGCAGCCGCTCGTCGTCAAGGGCGCGGGCCGCGAGTTCAGCGTGCACGCCGAGTACGTCGCGGAAATGGTCCGGCAGATGATGTACGCGCAGTACCGCGAGGAAACCTACACGCGCGGCTTCAACGTCGTCACGACGATCGATTCCGCCGACCAGCAGGTGGCGTACACCGCGCTGCGCAAGGGCATCATGGATTACGAGCGCCGGCACGGCTATCGCGGGCCGGAAGGCTTCATCCAGTTGCCGGCCGCGGCGGACGACCGCGAGCAGGCGATCGACGATGCGCTGCTCGAACACCCCGACAACGGCGAGCTCATCGCGGCGGTCGTGACCGCGGCCGCCCCGCGCCAGATCACGGTGGCCTTCATTGACGGCAGCAGCGCGACGGTCGAAGGCGACAACCTGCGCTTCGCAGCGAGCGCGCTGTCGGCCAATGCGCAGCCGAGCCGCCGCATCCGCCCGGGCGCGATCGTCCGTGTCGTGAAGAACGATGCCGGCAAGTGGTCGATCACGCAGTTGCCGCAGGTCGAGGGCGCGTTCATCTCGATCGTGCCGCAGGACGGCGCGATCCGCTCGCTCGTCGGCGGCTTCGACTACAACAAGAACAAGTTCAACCACGTCACGCAGGCGTGGCGGCAGCCCGGTTCGTCGTTCAAGCCGTTCATCTACTCGGCGTCGCTCGACAAGGGCCTCGGGCCGGCAACCGTCATCAACGACGGCCCGCTGTACTTCAGCGCCGCGGAAACCGGCGGCCAGCCGTGGGAGCCGAAGAACTACGGCGGCGGCTTCGAGGGCCCGATGTCGATGCGCACCGCGCTGCAGCGCTCGCGCAACCTCGTGTCGATCCGGATTCTGAACCACATCGGCACGAAGTACGCGCAGCAGTACATCACGCGCTTCGGCTTCGATGCCGATCGCCATCCCGCCTACCTGCCGATGGCGCTCGGCGCGGGCCAGGTCACGCCGCTGCAGATGGCCGGCGCGTACTCGGTGTTCGCGAACGGCGGCTACCGCGTCAATCCGTACCTGATCGCGGAAGTCACCGATCCGAACGGCGCGATCGTCGTGCGCGCGCAGCCGCTCGTCGCCGAGAACAACGCACCGCGCGCGATCGACGCGCGTAACGCGTACGTGATGAACAGCCTGCTGCAGAGCGTCGCGCAGCGCGGCACGGGCGCGCGGACCAACGTGCTGAAGCGCGGCGACCTCGCGGGCAAGACCGGCACGACGAACGACTCGCACGACGCGTGGTTCGCCGGCTACCAGCACACGCTCGCCGCGATCGCGTGGATCGGCTACGACAGTCCGCGCAGCCTCGGCGATCGCGAAACCGGCGGCGGCCTGTCGCTGCCGGTGTGGATCGACTACATGGGCGCCGCGCTCAAGGGCGTGCCGGAGTTCAAGCCGACGATGCCGGATGATGTCCAGTCCCTCGGCGGCGAGTTGTACTTCACCGAGTTCACGCCGGGGCACGGCTTCATATCGACGGTCGGCGTGCCGCAAGCGCCGGCGGTGGAGAACGCCGACGAATCGGTGCCGCACGTCGACGAGCAGGAAAAGCAGGACATCATGAACCTGTTCCGCGGCCACTGACGCAGCGGCCCGCCCATGAAAAAAGCGCCCTCGAGGCGCTTTTTCTTTGGTACGACGTTTTCAGGCCCGGCTTACCGGCGCCGATGGCCGTCGATCGTTACGCGCTGAACGTGATCGGCAGGCCGGCCTGCTGCGTCGCGTATTCGGTGAGCGCGGAGAAAAACTCGGTGCCGGTGCGCGTATCGCGCCATTCGCCGTCCAGGAAACGGTAGTGGAAACCGCCCGCCTTCGCGGCGATCCACAGTTCCTTCATCGGCGGCTGCAGGTTGATGATGATCTTCGAGCCGTTCTCGAACGTGAGCGTCAGGACGCTGCCGTTGCGCTCGAGATCGATGTCGTGGTCGCCGTCGTTCGCGGCGTCGACGGTACGTTCGACAGCCGCCAGCACGGCCTCGGCGCGGGTCAGGTAATCAGTATCGGGCATGCTAAACTCTATCGGTTCAATTGTTCAGGGACGATCATGCGAGTCGTTTTCCGGATGAGCGCGATTGTAGCGGCTTTGGCGATTCTTGCCGGCTGCGGTCAAAGCGGCGCGCTCTATCTGCCCACCGTGCCCCCGTTGCCGGCCAAGCCTATCCAGCAGGACACGCCGCCGTCGGACGTCACCCCGACCGATGAAAACGCGTCGTCCGACAGCATTCCCGATTCCTCGGGCACGCCGCTCACGCTGTCGCCGGAGATGTCGCCCGCGCCGGCATCCGGCCCGGCTGCCACGCAGTAATCGCGCGCCGCCGCTCTGCTGCGGCGTCGCGGCGCGCAAAGGCGATGACTTTCCGGTCATCGCCTTTCGTTTTTTTCAGGCCGGCATCGTCACCCGCGGATACGCCGCCATCCCGACGCGAGCAACCGCCAGCCCAGAAGCGCCGCGACGATCGTCGCGTAGAGCTTCGGCTGCGCGAGATCGTGCTTGCCGGCCCTCATCCACCAGAAATGCAGCACGCCGAACACCGCGATCGCATAGATCGCGCGATGCAGCGTCGCCCAGTGCCGGCCGAGCCGGCGCACCATCGCGCTCGGCGACGTCGCCGCGAGCGGAATCAGCAGCACGAACGCGGCAAAACCGACCGTGATGAACGGGCGCTTGCCGACGTCCTTCAGGATCGCGACGACATCGAACCACTTGTCGAACCACAGATACGTCGTGAAGTGCAGCACCGCGTAGAAGAACGCGAAGAGGCCGATCATCCGGCGAAAGCGCAGCAACACGGGAACGCCCGTCACGCGGCGAAGCGGCGTGACGGCGAGCGTGGTGCACAGCATGACCAGCGTCCACAGGCCCGTCGAACGCGTGACGAATTCGATCGGATTCGCGCCGAGCCGGTCGGTCAGCCCGAACAGCACGAGACGCGCGAGCGGATAGAGGCCAGCTGCGAACACCAGCACCTTGGCCGGCACGAGCCAGCGCGGCGCGGCGGTGCGCGCCGGGCCCGCTGCGCCCGCCCGCGGCGTGCCGG
>NZ_JAPVQY010000081.1 GCF_027257875.1 Burkholderia sp. IMCC1007 | reverse complement strand
CGTGCTCGTCGAACGCATGAGCCGCGCCGTGCTGCTGGCCAAGATGCCCGATGCGACTGCTGCATCGGCGCTCGCTGCCTTCACGACCAAACTGCAATCGCTCGTCGAGCCGCTGCGTCAAACGCTGACCTACGATCAAGGTCGCGAAATGGCGCGACATGCCGAACTGACGGCCGCGACCAACGTGCGTGTCTACTTCTGTGACCCGCACAGCCCTTGGCAGCGCGGCACGTGCGAAAACACCAACGGGCTGCTGCGCCAGTACTTGCCCAAGGGCACCGATCTGTCCGTCTACTCTCAAGAGGACCTCGACGAGATTGCTGACAACCTCAACACGCGACCGCGCGCCACGCTGAACTGGCACACGCCTCTGCAAATCCTCGCTCAGGTTCTGGCTAACCCCACGGACCGAGTTCCTGTTCAGTAACCCGCGAGGTGTTGCACTTCACTCTTGAAACCGCCCCGTATCTGCCACGGCTCATGATTGGGATTCCTTTCGTATCGGATACAGCATCATCTCGAAGGATTTGGCGGAGAGGGCGAAGCCGTGGCGGTTCAGGGAGTCGACGACCGCCTGATGCTTGACGCCGGCGCGCTTGGCGGCATCGATAGTGGCTAGCAGCTCGCTCAGGCGGGCGATGTTGAAGTGTGCGCTGTCGTAGTGGGCCAGGGCATCTAGTTGCCGCTTGCCGAGTAGTGGCGATTGTCGCGCATTGTAGGGCGCTAACTTCGGTGCAATCGTCGCGGACGCGGTGCCCACCACCGTTGGCAGCGGGAGCCGCAGGTGCGCTGGCAGGCCAGATGGTGATGATAGCTGGCGGCGCACAGCGCGGACTGGATTGGAAAGGCCTGGCTCTGAGCGCAGTGGGGAGGCGTGACAGCGGGGCTGGGCAGCGCGCTGGGTGCGCCGAACTCAGTACCGTCAGCGATCGCGCAAGGCGCGGCACGATCGGTAGTGACGCAAGGCATTGGCGTGGCGACGGGATTGCAGCATAGTTTCGACTGGAAGGGCGTGGCGGCCAGCGCGATCGCGTCGGAGGCGGGCTACGGGGCAGGACTGGCTGCCGGATCGGCTGCGATTGGCGCGGGGTATGGCGCAGACGTAAGCAAGTTCGTGAGCGGTGTGTCGGGTGGCCTGAGCGCGGGCGTAGCGAGTACAGTGGTACGCGGTGGTAGCCTCTCGCGTAACTTGGGGGCAATCGCGGCTGATGCTGTCGCGAGCACGATTGGCAATATGGTTTCTGAGCAAATGGCGAACCGTCCTACGGCGAGCGCAAGCTCGCTGTATGGTGTCGGCGGTGACGTCGATGCGATGGTGCAAGGCGCGTATCCTGTCGATTCAACCAAGCAGTTCGCGTGGTCAGCCAATGCTCGATTGCAGCCGGCAAGCAGTTCGTTCGATTCGACCGCAGCGAGCCTTGGGCTGTCGAGGGAGCAGGCGCTGCGCTTGATGGGGTCATCGAGCAGCGCATCGATCACTGATTCGAATGGGCCGACGAGTGCGGTAGCGTATCCGGTGCCGACGCCGTATGTTCCGGCTGTCGAGATTCCGGGAGGGCCGCCGCTCAAATCGATTCCGGTGCTGACGGAAACGGACGGCGGATTCTGGCGTGGGCTCGCAGGTGTTCGCCGTAGCGTGTTCGAGACGCCGGCACCGTTGTCGGAAAAGATCGGGGCGGGGGTTCGAGCGGTGGGCGAGTTTATCGCCGATCCGCTGATCGAACTTGGCAATCAATATCGAGACGTGTACTCCGCAGCAAGCGGGGCGACGGGCGGTTGGCGCAGTGCCTTTGCGCGGCAGGTTTCGGATGGGAGCTACGGTGGAGCCGCGCTGACTGAATTGGGTATGGCTGCCGGAGCGGCACCGACGGCCGGTGCAGCGCTGAGAGGAATCGGCTTGGCAGCGCCTGTGGCAGTTGAGACCTTCGGGCCGACGATTAGCCGCGCGACGAACAGCTACATGACGCGTAGCGGTATGCAGCTGAATGTCGTAGAAGCAGGGTCATCGGGGATAAGCAGAGCTGGCTTGGTTGATCTGTCGACTGGCGATGTCGCTCCCGGTTTCTATCGTGCAGATCCGGCTCAGATTCGGTTTACGCAGTCAGATGCCAGTCCATTCTTCTCGAAGGATGGCACGATCGACAGTCTGGTTTCAGACCTCCGGTCTGGCAAGGTCATCGCAGACCAAGTCGGCAATCCACTTCAGGTTGTGATGCATGATGGCCTTCCATTCTCAATCGACAATCGTCGCCTCGTTGCGTTCAACTTGGCTGGGGTGAGGGACGTTCCGATCGAGATTGTGACCTTAGATAACCCGGCCGTGGCCGCACGTTTCTTCGATCGATTTGATCCGATTGGAGGAGTCGGGAAGAATATCGTTATTGCTCCGAGTTCTGCGCGAACACCGGCCCAACTGTTGCTTAGGGATTCGGGATTGATTAAGGGGGTCCAACTTGGATACTGATGCAAAAGACGTGCTTGCTCCGCAAGATTTCGCGGCTTGGCCGATTTGGCGTTACGACGATGAAGATGATCTTTATCATCCGGTAAAGAGCGCTGACCAACTTCCTGAATCGGAGCGCGCTTTGTCTATTCGTGCGAACTTCAGAACACCAGACGGTCAATCGTTCGCTGGTTACGTTGTCGGTATTGAGCGGGTCTTCTCCTTCGGTTTGTTTGGGGGAGGCCGGGTATTCCATGTCAACATGAATCTACCGGATCTCTCTGCTAAACAACTGAATGCGTTCCTCCAGGTGCAGTCGCGTGGGTCTGGCCAGACATTCGAATCATTGTTCCCATTGACGTATACTTCTTCGATCAACGAGGAACCGTTCGTGGACTTCAGCGGCCAGTTTGACTGTCTTCCGACGGCGAAACATTAGACGGGTTCGTCGTATATAACGAGCGCGTACGCCCGCGTAAGCGGGCGTTGTCGTTTGTGCGCTTGATGCAGAAGAGCTCTCTCGCGATGCGCCGGCGCTCGTCGTCATTGAGGTGCATAACGCGGATTCCATTGATCACGCGACGCAGCCAGTCGTTGGCAATAGCGCGATGTTCGTCGTTCGTGACGGCTGCCGTGGACGCGCGCAATTGCCGAATTCCGGATCCGGCCATCACGGCGCACCGAGCAGTACACGTACGATGCAAACGGCTATCTGGAGACGCAGTCCATCAACGGCGTGGTGGCGCAGGCGCGTACCAATGACCTGCTGGGGCGGGCCATCCGGGTGGTGGAGCGACGTCCGGACAACGGGCAGGTCGTGTCGGACGTCACGCGCTCATGGGATGCGGACAGCATCCTGCTGTCGGAGCGGGACCGGGTGGCGGGCAATGCGACGACTTATACGCGGATGGCGGACGGCACGCTCGCGAGGGTCGACGTGAAGCCGGACGACGCGAAGGGTACCCGCAGCTCATTCGTGTACGAATACGAGTGGTGGGACAGCGCGAAGCAATCGAAGATCACGGCGCAAGGCACGAATCCGAATGCGCCGGGATGGCGGCCGGCATCGTCGTGGTTCAACTACGACGTCAATGGCAACCTGAAATTGACGTACGACGACGGCGGAAACCAGCCGGGCAACGGACGAGCCTTTACGTACTGGACGGACCTGAGAGGGCAGGTACAGCGGCGAGACGAACTGGTCAACGTGCGGGTAGATGGCAACGGGAGAATCGTCGGGGCGGCGGGGGATCGCAAGCACAACTACTACTACCTGAACGGCAACCGGGTCGGGAATCAGGGCAACGACGGCATTGATCAGATTGACTACGTGAAGGAGCTGGCCGGCAAGCTGCAGAAAGGGAACGATAGTCAGTTCAAGGTATTCACGCCGGTGGGGACGGCGGATTTCGACGAAAGCTTCATGACGATCAACGGGGTGTACCCGGGCACGAGTCCAGGAGTGTGGACGGTGCGGGACGGCGATTCGTTGAAGTCGATCGCATCGGCGTTGTGGGGTGACGAGACGCTGTGGTACGTGCTGGCGGACGCGAACGGGCTGAAGAGCACGGACGAGCTGAAGGCAGGGCGGCTGCTGACGGTGCCGAACAAGGTAACGAACGTGCACAACACGGCGAGCACGTTCAAGCCGTATGACCCGGGCAAGGCGATCGGGAATACGCAGCCGACGTTGCCGGATCCGCCGCCGCCGCCGGGTCGGGGCGGGGGCTGCGGCGGGTTCCTGCCGGTGATTGCGATTGTGGTGGCGGTGATGGTGACGGCGGTGACGCTTGGCACGTCGACGCCGGTCACGGGGCCGATGGCGGCCGGTGCTGCGGGTGGCGCAGCAGCAGGCGGTGGCGCGGCAGCAGGGACGGCCGCTGCGGCTGGCGCGAGTGCGGCGGCGAGCGCTGCTGCTACGGGCATCAGCATGGCGGCTGTCGGCACCGGTATTGCGGCGGGAACCGCGGGTGCGCTGGCAGGCCAGTTGGTGATGATAGCTGGCGGCGCACAGCGCGGGCTGGATTGGAAAGGCCTGGCGCTGAGCGCAGTGGGTGCAGGCGTGACAGCGGGGATGGGCAGCGCGCTGGGTGCGGCGAACTCGGTGCCGTCGGCGATCGCACAAGGCGCGGCACGGTCGGTAGTGACGCAAGGCATTGGCGTGGCGACGGGATTGCAGCATAGTTTCGACTGGAAGGGCGTGGCGGCCAGCGCGATCGCGTCGGGGGCGGGCTACGGCGCAGGACTGGCTGCTGGATCGGCTGCGATTGGCGCGGGGTATAGCGCAGACGTAAGCAAGTTCGTGAGCGGTGTGTCGGGTGGCCTGAGTGCGGGCGTAGCGAGTACAGTGGTACGCGGTGGTAGCCTCTCGCGTAACTTCGGGGCAATCGCGGCGGACGCGGTGGCCAGCACCGTTGGCAATATGGTGGTCAACAACGTCCAAGCCGCATCCGTCGACTCGACAACGCGGCATACGCGGGACGCGATCGCAGCGGTCGGCGGGCAGATTCTGCCGGGTGGGCTCGGTGGTGTTGGCAGCGGGTTCGTAGCGCCGGAGTCGACGTACAGCAATGCAGCAATGCTGTATGGCGCATACGGTGGTCTAGTCAACACGACACCGACAACTTATAGCAGCGCATCGACGCTGTATGGTCTGAGCATGGGAATTGCGACCGCGCTTGAAAAAACGCCGCTGTCGGGCGAGCCGTTTCGCGCGCAGTTCAATGCGCAGCAGCCGGGTGTGTTGATAGCGGGTGGGATTGTGCCTGGCACAGTTGGCAGCCGCCAAGACGTCCTTGCTCTGGGGGCGCCAGCTCAGACGCAGAATCAAGTGTTCTGGGATGCGCTGAAGGCTCCGAAGTTGTCACTACTCGATGGCACGCCGAAGCTGGTGCCGTAGGATGGCCGCGCCGCACAGCGGGCCGGCGATAATGCGGCGTTCCTGCGGTTCATGGAAACGCAGGGCGCCCAGCCGCTGGGCGGCTTGATGGCGAACGCGGCGATGCAGGCAACGGGCAACGCTGGGTATGCGGTGGCGGTGGCGGATGCGGCGGGGCCGCTTGATGCGTTGTGGGCGCCGGGTGGGGCGCGTACTGCTTCGGCGGCGAGTGTGCGGCGTGGTAGAGGAGTTCCATATGGCTTTGAAAATTTGGAATCCTTCTCCCGATTCGGTAACGCCGTGCGCGTTGGTCTTGGTCGTGCCGGTTATGGTGATGTTGAACCCATACTTCAAGGCAGTGCTATAACCGGCAAGAGCTTCAGAACAGGCCGACCCTTTGATGTCGGTCGTGTGAGCGATTTCGACGTTGGGCTTGCGAGTCAATCGTTGCTAAAGCGGGCTGAAACGTTGGGCGTCGGTTTACGTTCAGGAGGAACTCGTACGGGGCCGCTTACGGCGAGAGACTTGCAGTTGTTAGGCTTGAGGGACTTGGCCAACCAGTTAAGTCAGCAGGCTGGGCGGGATGTCAATTTTATGATCTACAACTCGCCAGCTACAGCTATTCAGCGAGCGCCGAGTGTCACATTGCCTAATTTGAGGGAATAAGCGTATGGCGACCTATGATCTTTACGGCTTCTCGTCGGCCGATATGGATAAGGCTAAAAATATTCTAGAGGCCGCATTCGATATTCAGTTTGAAGTCCATGATAGCTCTTATCATGGAGGCCGCTATTTCAAGTTTGGAGAAGTTGCGAGCGAGCATTTTGTTTTAAAGCTGAATGTGGATCCGTTTGATGACGAGCCAGCGGAGATAGCGTATCCCGAGTATGAGGTCTTGTTCTATGTAAATGACACGTCGCGTTCAGCGGACTTGCGAGAGATAATTGCTCAAAAGGCAGACGGCTTTATCTTGCTGAGGCATGAGCAACTCTGATCGGGGGCGGCCAACGGGGCACGGCACGCGCATTCAGCTACTGGACTGACCTGCGCAGGCCGGCGTTGACGGTGCTGAACAAGGTAACGAACGTGCACAACACGGCGAGCACGTTCTTGATTTGGATTCGATCTGTGTGCGACTTAGAAGCATGAGACCTGGCGGTCTCAAGAATCAAGTGCAACGTTTAGCCAATCCGACAGCAGCCAATTCCATCGCCATAGCCTCTTCAGGGGTTTTCCAGTTGAGGGTTTGGCGAGGGCGGCCATTCATCAGTTTGGCAATGTCGTTCAATTGCATTTGGGTCACGCCTGACAGGTCGGCGCCCTTAGGCAGAAACTGACGCAGTAGGCCGTTGGTATTTTCGTTGCTGCCCCGTTGCCAAGGGGCGTAGGGATCCGCGAACCAGATGTCAAGATTCAGCCGGTGAGCCAACTCGACATGACAGGTCATTTCCGATCCACGATCGTAGGTCAGGCTCTCACGCAGAAAGGCCGGGAGCTTCTTCATCTGGCGCGTGAATCCTTCCAGCGCGTCCCGGGCGGTACAGCCGTCCATCCGGCACAGCACCACGAACCGCGTCTTGCGCTCGACCAGCGTGCCGACGCAGGAGCGATTGAAGGCGCCTTTGATCAAATCGCCTTCCCAATGACCGGGCCATTGGCGCGTTTCAATGGCCTCGGGCCGATGGATGATGCGCAGTTCTTCCGGCACAAAGCTCTTGCGAGCCAACGTCTTGCGCGCGTTGCCGCGCACCGGCTTCTCTTGGCGCAGGGCTTCGATCATGGCTTGCTTCAAGCCGCCGCGAGGATGGGTATAAATCGCCGCGTAGATCGTTTCGTGACTGACGCGCTGCTCGGGATGGTCTGGTGCATCGGACCTATCCGTCATTTTGTGGGCGGGGCATATCATGAGAGGTAAAAGTCATGGATATGCCAATGAAGAAGAAAAGGCAAACTGTAGCGCGTCAGGCAGCGGCCCGCGGGCCGCTGCCTGAACTGCCCAAGGAACTGCTGGACCAACTGGTCAAGGGGCCGATGACGCCGGCCGAAGTGCAGGACCTGATGCTGGCGTTCAACAAGGCAGTCATCGAACGGGCGATGGGCGCCGAGATGAATCTGCATCTGGGCTACCCGCCGGGCCAGGCCAAGCCCGTAGGGCAGGCCAACGAGCGCAATGGCGCCAGCGGCAAGACGGTCATCACGGATCGCGGCCCGGTTCGTGTCGAAGTCCCCCGTGACCGTGACGGCAGCTTCGAGCCGATCCTGATTCCCAAGCACGAGCGTCGTTTCACCGGCTTCGACGAACGCATCATTGCGATGTACGCGCTCGGCATGAGCGTGCGCGAGATTCAGGCGTTTCTGGCCGAGAGCTACGGCACTGAGGTATCTCCCGACTTCATCAGCTCAGTCACCGACGAGGTGATGGCCGAGGCGCTGAGCTGGCAGAGCCGCCCACTCGAGGCGATGTATCCGGTCGTGTTCTTCGACGCACTGCGGGTCAAGATCCGCGATGACGGCGTGGTCAGCAACAAGGCCGTGTATCTGGCCTTGGGTATCCAGGCCGATGGCCAGCGCGACGTGCTGGGCCTCTGGATCGAGCAGACCGAGGGGGCCAAGTTCTGGCTCAAGGTGTTCAACGAACTGAAGACGCGCGGCTGCCAGGACATCCTGATCGCCGTGGTCGACGGCCTGAAGGGGCTGACCGAGGCGATCGGCACTGCCTATCCCAAGACGACTGTCCAGACCTGCATCGTGCACCTGATCCGCAACAGTCTCGAGTACGCTAGCTACAAGGACCGTAAGGTACTCGCCGCAGCACTGCGCCCGATCTACGCGGCCGCCAGCGAAGACGCCGCGAGACAGGCCTTACAGGACTTCGCTGACGGCCCCTGGGGCGAGAAATACCCGACCATCGTGCAATCGTGGCAGCGTGCATGGGAGCACGTCGTACCGTTCTACGTGTTCCCGCCAGAGATTCGACGGGTCGTGTACACCACGGATGAAATACACAAGCCCCCACGCCGTACTTCGCTCGTTCGCTATGTCCGCGCTTCCGGCCACCGTATCGGCGCGCTGTCCGATTTGGGGCGCGACTGCTTCCATCGGTTAAACAGTCTCTGATAGGTTCGCTCGGACTGCTCCGCCACGGCTCGCTCCTGCTGGCGGACGCTCTTCAGACTGTAGGCGGCGGCCGAACCTTTGTGCGAGCCATGCTGCGCCGGCATTCCAGCCTGCAATTCCAGCGCGCGCAACTTGTGTGCGGTCAACGCTGGACGGTCCCACGCGAACGGCTCGTCGCGTGTCAGCACATACCATACGATCACAGCGAGCTTGCGAGCGGTCGCGACGACGGCAATTTGCTGGCCGCGGCGATCACGCACGCGCAGGAAGAACGCACGCAGCGGTCCAGGCGCCTGCGTCGCTCCCCAGGCAGCCTCGACCAGCATCGCCCGTGCGTAAGAGCGCCCGCGCTTGGTGATATGGCCGTGCCTAGCCGGTGTTGGGCCGGACTGATAGACCGACGGATTGAGCCCGAAGTAGCTCACCAGTTTCTCTGGATTCGGAAACCGCTCGATGTCGCCGATGGCCGAAAGCAGCCCGATCGCCACAGTGGTGTTGACGCCAGTGATCGTCAGCATCACGCGCAATCGCGCGTCGTCGATGGTCGCTCTCGCGAGTGCTTGCTCCACCTCGCGCAAATCCTCGCCGAGGCGGTCCAGTTCGCGCAGTCGTTGTTCAACACCCAGTCGTTCATCCAGCGGCAGCGGTTGAACGCTGAGCCACGCACGCCCCTTCTTGCCAAACAGATCGGTGGCGGGACACCGCTCGATCAGATGCGCGGCCAGAACCGCGTGAATCTCGTTCTTCAGCCGTGTGCGTTGCCGCACCAGCTGTGAACGGCGCGAGATCTGCCGACGCAACGCCAGCGTGTGCTCGTCCGGCATCCATACTTCCGGCAGAAAGCCGCTTGCATACAGTTGTGCCAGCACGGCCGCATCGATCTTGTCCGTCTTGACGCGTGCCTCGGCGATCAGCCGGACTTGCAGCGGATTCGCAATCGCCACATACGCGACATGCCGGCGTAGCACGTTGACGATGGCGGCAGTGTTGCCGGTTGCCTCGAGCACCACATGATCGGTGACACGCAGCTTCTCGGCAAAGCGTTCCAGTTCGTCGCGTCGCAACCCGGTTCGGCCGCCAGCATGCAGCAGGCCATTCTCCAGGTACGCGATCTCGGCCACGGAGCGCGAAACATCAAACCCCACGATTCGCATAACCGTCTCCCGTATCAAGATCACTGTTGGGAGCCGGTGGGACAGCACGACAACTACGGATTCGCGCTCACAGCGCAACCGGGCGGGTCGCAGGGGCGGCCAACTACTAACACGAGCTCGCGGCTCATCGTGTAACAACGGCCT
The DNA here is from genome assembly GCF_027257875.1 of Burkholderia sp. IMCC1007. Taxonomy (GTDB): domain Bacteria; phylum Pseudomonadota; class Gammaproteobacteria; order Burkholderiales; family Burkholderiaceae; genus Burkholderia. The sequence continues at coordinate 17,210 of NZ_JAPVQY010000081.1, read as the reverse complement.
GCCCACCCGAAGTGCTCCCCAGTGCCCCTGTCCCGGATGGTCACACCATACGCTCAAACCACTCAGCGCGGAAACCTGAGGCACCGGCTATATCATGCCGGTTACGAACGCCATAGAAAGTTTGAATATGCAACTGCGCAAGATCATCAAGACGCGCGGCCACTTCCCGAATGACGAGGCGGCGATCAAGCTGCTCTGGCTGGCGCTGCGCAATGTGCTGGCCAAAACGGTACGCACTGCCTTCGACTGGAAATCACCGATGAACCAGTTTGCTATCCTGTTCGGCGAGCGGTTTACGCAGGCGCGCGGATAACCTGTTGTTCAACCGCCTCGCCCACAAAAATGCGGACAGGTTCGGTTATTGAACGCTTACGGTGCCGAAGTTCTGCCGTCCAAACGGACTCACGTGATAGCCGCTCACGTTCGGGCGCGTCAGCGCAGCCGCCGTCGGGTAACCGAGCGGAATCCACAGCCCCTGGTCGTGGATGATCTTCTGCGCGGCTTCGTACAGCTTTGCACGCTTTGCCTGGTCGGCCGTCGACTTGCCGTCGGTGATCAGCTTGTCGAGCTGCGCGTCGCAGAAGCGCGCGAAGTTGATGCCGGACTTCACCGCATTGCAGCTGAACAGCGGCGACAGATAGTTGTCCGGATCGCCGTTGTCGCCGGCCCAGCCCATGAACAGCATGTCATGCTGGCCGAGCTTCGCCTGCTTGATCAGCTCGCCCCATTCGATCACCTTCACTTCGGCCTTCACGCCGATCTTCGCAAGGTCGGCCTGCAGCAGTTCTGCGCCGGCCTTCGGGTTCGGGTTCAGCACGCTGCCGGTCGGGCGCGTCCAGATCGTCGTCGAGAAGCCGTTCGGGAAGCCCGCCTGCGCGAGCAGCTGCTTCGCCTTCGCGGGATCGTACGGATACGGCGCGATGTCCTTCGCGTAGCTCCACGTGTTCGGCGGATACGGGTTGTTCGCGGGCGTCGCGGTGTTGTCGAACACGACCTTCAGATAGGTCGTGCGATCGAACGCGAGGTTCAGCGCTTCGCGCACCTTGTCGTTGTCGAGCGGCTTCTTCTGCGTGTTCAGCGCGACGAACGCGGTCATGAACGCGGGCGTCTGCACGACCTTCAGCGCGTTTTCGCCCTTCGCGGCGAGCACGTCCTGCGGCTTCGGCGACAGCGCGATCTGGCATTCGCCGGCCTTCACCTTCTGCATGCGTACCGACGGGTCGGGCGTGATCGCGTAGATCAGCCGGTCGACCTTCGGCTTCGCGCCCCAGTAGGTCGGGTTCACGTCGTAGCGGATCAGCGCGTCCTTCGTGTAGCTCTTCAGCACGAACGGACCGGTGCCGATCGGCTTCGCGTTCAGGTCGGCCTGCTTGCCGGCCTTCAGCAACTGATCGGCGTATTCGGACGAGTAGATCGATGCGAAGCCCATCGTCAGGATCGGTACGAACGTCGCGTTCGGCTCGTTCAGCACGAACTTCACCGTGTTGTCGTCGACCTTCGTGACCGACTTCACGAGCTTCACGAGGCCCATCGACTGCGCGTGCGGGAAGCCGCTCGCGCCGGCGACCTTGTGCCACGGATTCGAATCGTCGAGCATCCGCGAGAACGTGAACACGACGTCGTCGGCGTTCAGCGGGCGGCTCGGCTTGAAGTAGTCGGTGGTCTGGAACGCGACGTTCGGGCGCAGGTGGAACGTGTACGTCAGGCCGTCGGCGCTGGCGTCCCATTTGTCGGCGAGCGCGGGCACGACCTTCTTCGCGGCTTCGTCGTACGACACGAGCGTGTTGAAGATCACGTCGGCCGATGCGTTGGTCGTCACGAGCGAGTTGTATTGCACGACGTCGAAGCCGTCCGGGCTCGATTCGGTGCAGACGGTGAGCGGCTTCGCGGCGACGAGGCCGGGAGCGGCGAGGGCAGCGGCGACTGCGGCCGCGGCCGCGGCGAATAGCTTGACGTGCATAGGATCTCCCACGTGGCTTGTGTTTTTGCTGGGTGACGGGATGCGGGCGCGGCCACGAAGCGAGCGGGCCGGCGCGGCTGGCGAATAGCATACCGTCAAAGCACGCGACGCGTGAAAAAAGGCGCCGGAACGCGGTGAATTGACCGAGAAACGGCTGCGTTCACGGCGGAATGCGTGTTGGGGCGGCGGGATGGCGGCAGATGCGCCGGCGGGGTGGCGAGCGACGGGCGCTCGGCCAACGCGGCGGGCATCAGTGGAGACGAGCGGGATCGACGCGGGGGCGGCGAAATTGCCACCGTCGCAGCATCATCGAGTGACGATTGCGTGCGGCAGTGCGCTGCTTCAAAGTGGCACGACGGCGCGGATGAATCCGGCTCGGTGTCGACAGCGGCGCACCGGGTGCCCGGCGCGCTGAGGGCACGCGGGGCACCCAGTCCTTCAGGGCACTCAGGCACTCAGGGACTCGGCACTCAGGGACTCGGCACTCAGGGACTCAGGCACTCAGGCACTCAGGACACCCAGCGCCCTCAATGCGCGCCGGCCTTCGGCTTGCGCGGTGCCTTTTCGAACAGGCGATCGTAGAGCCAGCGCGGCAGCACGTGCAGCACCTTCGCGACGATGCCCATCTGCCACGGAATCACGCGAAACGCATGCTGCCGTGCGATCGCCCGTGCCGCGCGCGCGGCGAAGCGGTCGGCGTCCATCAGGAACGGCATCCGGTACGGGTTGTGTGCGGTCATCGGCGTGCGGATGTAGCCGGGCGCGATCGTCACGACGCCGACGCCGGCCGGGCGCAACTCGACGCGCAGCGCCTCGAGATACTTGATGGCCGCCGATTTCGACGCGCTGTACGCGCCGGAGCCGGGCAGCCCGCGCACGCCGGCGACGCTTGCGACGCCGACGAGCGTTCCGTGCCGCGCGGCCGTCATCGGGCCGACGAACGGCTCGAACGTCGCGACCATCCCGTAGTAGTTGATGTCCATCACGTCGCGGAACGCCGCGAGATCGCCCTGGCCCGTGACGGCGCCCTGGCTGATGCCCGCGTTCGCGATCACGACGTCGGGGCAGCCGTGCGCGGCGCTGAACGACGCGGCGGCCGTGGCGAGCGCATCGGCGTCGCGTACGTCGGCGGAATAGACGGAGATGGACAGCTTCGGAAAGCGTCGCGCGAACGCATCGAGGGCATCGGTGCGGCGCGCGACGAGGGCGAGCGTGGCGCCCTGGCGGGCGTATTCCTCGGCCATCGCGAGGCCGAGGCCGCTCGACGCGCCGGTGATGAAGACCTTCAGCGGAGTAGTCATGCCGGCGCGCGGGCGGGGATCAGAGCTTCTTGTCCTGAACCTGCTTCACGAGGAAGTCGAGCACCTGCGCGGTACCCGGGATGCTGTTCGTGTAAGCGGGGCCCGTCTTGTACTTGCCCTGGACGACGACCGTCGGCACGCCGTCGATCGCGTAGTCCTTCAGCAGCTTGGCCGACTGGTTCACCTCGCCCTGCACGCTGAACGAGTTGTACGCGTCCGTGAACTGCTTCTTGTCGACGCCTTGCGTCGCGAGGAAGTCGGCCTGCGCCTGCGGCGTCAGCAGGTAGTTCTTCTGCTTGTGGATCGCGTTGAAGATCGCCGGCGTGACCTTCTCGGAGATGCCGAGCGCCGACACCGCGTAGTACAGCTTCGAGTGCGGGATGAAATCGTCACGGAATGCAACGGGCACGCGCTTGAAGTCGATGTTGTTGCCTTGCTTCTTCACCCAGGCTTCGATCGTCGGCTCGAATTCGTAGCAATGCGGGCAGCCGTACCAGAAGAACTCGATGACCTCGACCTTGCCGGCCGGCGCGGACACCGGTTGCGGCGACTTCATCACTTCGAAGTCCTTGCCGGAAACGGGCGCGGCCGGCGAAGCCTGGGCGAAGCCGGCTGCCGCCAGGCCGAGGGACAGAAGAAGCGTGCTAAGCAGTTTTTTCATGTTGTGAACGTCGAATCAGTTGCTCGGGTTACGAAACGTAACGGGGTTCTGCGCGGGCGCGGCCGGTTGCTTACTGCTTCGTGAAGCGGATCACTGCCGTGTCGACACCTGCATCGGACAAGCGCTGACGGGCCGAGTTCATATCCTCGAATTTCGAGAACGGGCCGACGCGCACGCGGAAATACGTCACGCCGCTGACATCGCGCTTCGACACCTTCGACTCGAAACCCTGGAAGCCCAGGCGCGCACGCTGCTGCTCGGCGTCGCCTTCCGTTTTATATGCGCCGACCTGCAGGAAGTAGCCGGTGTTCGCGTCGGTCGCGGTCGGCGGCTTTGCTGCCGCGGCCGACGTCGCGGACGACGTTGGCTTCGCCGTGTTGTTCGCCAGCTGCTGTTGCTGCTGTTTCTGCGCGGCGGCCTGCTGCGCCTGCTTCTGCGCCGCGAAGCGCGCGAGATCGTCCTCGCCGGCTTGCTGCTGTTGCTGCGGTTGCTGTTGCGGGCGTGCCGCCTGCTGCGTCTTCTTCGGCGGCGGCGTGTTGTCGGCCGGCTTCGGTGCGACGGCGACGCCGTTACCCGACGACGGATTGTTCGACGCGGAGGTGTTGCTCGAGCCGGTGGTGCCGTTCGAATCGCCCGACGGCGGCACTTCGACGATCTGCGGTTCGGGCAGCAGGCCGCCCTGGGTCTGGTTCGCGGCCTGGCCGGGCGCGGTATTGGGCGGCGCGGATTGCGCGGCCTGCGGCACCGGCTGGCCGGGCGTCTTGCCCTGCAGCGCGCGGTTCGGGTCGAACTGCTGCGGCTGGCTCGCGCCGTTGTCGGCCGGCGGCGGCGCGACCTTCGACACGAACGGCGACGGCGAACGCGTGATGTAGAGCGCCACCACCACGGCGATCGCGAGGCCGACAATCAGGCCCAGCACGATTCCAAGAAATGTCCCTCCGGCTTGTTTCGATTGCTTCGAAGTTCGGCGTGGTTGTGCCATTGCTTGAGTCACCTGCAAAAAGAATCGTGAAAAGGCCGGGGCGGCCATCCGACGACGGCCATCCGGCGACGGGCGCCCGTGGCAGGCGATCCTGCAACGGGCGCTGCCACGGCCATTCGCTGCCCGGTTCGGGCCGCTTGCATCCTTACATCTTGGCGGGCGCGGACACGCCGAGCATCGCCAGACCGTTCTCGAGCACCTGCCGGGTCGCGGCGAGCAGCGCGGCGCGCGCGTTGCGCGGCGCTTCGTCGTCGACCAGCACGCGCTCCGCATTGTAGAACGAGTGGAATTCACCAGCGAGATCGCGCAGGTAGAACGCGACCGCGTGCGGCGCCAGTTCGTTCGCCGCGTGCGTGAGCATGTCCGGATATTCGGCGAGCTTCTGCATCAGCGACACGGCCTGCGGGCTCGTGAGCTGCGACAGGTCGGCGCCCGGCAGCTGCGATGCGTCGACGTTGTAGCGCGCCTTCAGTTCGTTGAGCACCGAGCAGATCCGCGCATGCGCGTACTGGACGTAGTAGACCGGGTTTTCGTCGTTCTGTTTCAGCGCGAGGTCGATGTCGAACACGAACTCGGTATCGGCCTTGCGCGAAATCAGGAAGAAGCGCACCGCGTCACGGCCGCGCGTGATGGTCGCCTCGTCGATCAGGTCCGGTGCCGCTTCCTGGCCCGGCACCGCGCCGCCCGACCATTCGATCAGGTCGCGCACCGTCACGTAGCTGCCCGCCCGCTTCGACAGCTTCACTTCCTGGCCGTCGCGCATCACGGTGACCATCTTGTGCAGCACGTAGTCGGGGTAGCCCTTCGGGATGCCGACGTGCAGCCCCTGCAGGCCGGCGCGCACGCGCGCGATCGTGCCGTGGTGGTCCGAACCCTGGATGTTGATCACCTTCGTGAAGCCGCGCTCCCATTTCGTCACATGGTAGGCGACGTCCGGCACGAAGTACGTGTACGTGCCGTCCGACTTGCGCATCACGCGATCCTTGTCGTCGCCTTCGTCGGTCGTGCGCAGCCACAGCGCGCCGTCCTGCTCGTAGGTCATGCCGGCCTTGATCAGCGCGTCGACCGTCTTCTCGACCCGGCCCTCGCTGTACAGCGACGACTCGAGGTAGTACTGGTCGAACTTCACGCCGAACGCCTGCAGATCCATGTCCTGCTCGTGACGCAGGTACGCGACCGCGAACTTGCGGATCGCGTCGAGATCGTCGATGTCGCCCGCGCCGGTGACCGGCTCGCCATCCTTCGCGGCGACCGTCTCGCGGTTCAGGTAGTCGCGCGCGATGTCGGCGATGTATTCGCCGTTGTACGCGGCTTCCGGCCAGCCCGCGTCGCCCGGCTTCAGGCCGCGCGCGCGCGCCTGCGTCGAGATCGCGAGGTTGCCGATCTGCACGCCCGCGTCGTTGTAGTAGAACTCGCGATGCACCGCGTAGCCCTGGCTCGCGATCACGTTCGCGAGCACGTCGCCGAGCGCCGCCTGGCGGCCGTGGCCGACGTGCAGCGGGCCGGTCGGGTTGGCCGACACGAATTCGAGCAACACTTGCTTGCCCTTTTCGCGGTCCGACGTGCCGAACGCGCGGCCCTGGTCGAACACGGCGGCGATCACCGCCTGCTTCGCCGCGGCCGTCAGGCGCAGGTTGATGAAGCCGGGGCCGGCGATTTCGGCGGCCTCGACGAGGCCTTGCGCGGCCGGCTGGGCCGTGAGCGCGGCGACGATCCGTTCGGCGAGCTGGCGCGGGTTCGTGCCGAGCGGCTTGGCGAGCTGCATCGCGACGTTGCACGCGACGTCGCCGTGCGCGGCCACCTTCGGGCGCTCCAGCGTGATGGTCGGGGCGACGAACGCGACGTCGGCGTGTGCCGCGTCGGCGCCTTTCAGCGCGTGTGCGACCTGCGTGACGCTATCCGCGAGCAGGGCTTCGAGGGTCTGTTTGTGGGCTGGCAGCATGCTGGTAGAAGGCTTCGTTGGTGGCGGCCGGAAACGCCGGCCTGCCGGCGCGCTTTTCGGGCGCGCGTTTCAGGGATCGCAGAATTTTAACAGGTGCTAATATGCCGATCAGGCGCCCCGCGTCCGCGAAGGCCGGACGCCGGCCTGCCGGCGTTCCCCAACCGCGCCGCGCGGGCACAACAAGATGAAAAGGGAATTGTCATGATTACGTTCAAGAGCAAGGCGGCACAGGATCTCGATGTGCTGAAGGATTTCGCCGTGTACGTACTGAGCCTCGTCGGCAAGCAGCTGGGCGAACGCGGCGTCATTACGCACGAGGAACTGGACGGTGCGATCGCGAAGCTGGAAGGGGCGGTCGCGCAGGCCAGGCAGGAGCGCGCCGAGCACGCGGGCCATTTCCACGAGGACGACGCCGACCACGCGCACCACGAACTGCCGCCGAACCTGGCGCAGCGGGTCGCGCCGTTCCTGATGATGCTGCGTGAAGCGAAGGCCGGCCAGGCCGACGTGCACTGGGGCTTCTGAGCCCCCGCTGGCAGGGGCGCCGGTTCGCACCGCAGAAAAAAGCCCGCTGTCGAGCGGGCTTTTCTTTTTGTCTGATCAAATGGGCGGTCGCCCGCACATCGATCAGAGCTGCGGCGCGAGCGCGCGGCGCGCGTCGTCGAGCGACAGCTGCATCCGCTGCGCGTAGTCGTCGAGCTGATCCTGCCCGATTTTCCCGACCGAGAAATACCGGCTGTCCGGGTGCGCGAGATAGAAGCCCGACACGCTCGCGGCCGGCAGCATCGCCAGCGAATCGGTCACGCTCATCCCGATCTCGTCGGCATGCAGCGCGGCGAACATGTCGCGCTTCACGAGGTGGTCGGGGCAGGCCGGGTAGCCGGGCGCCGGGCGGATGCCCGCGTACTTCTCTGCGATCAGCGCGTCGTTGTCGAGCGTCTCGCCGCTCGCATAGCCCCACAGCTCGCGGCGCACGCGCGCGTGCATCGCTTCGGCGAACGCTTCCGCGAAACGGTCGGCGAGCGCCTTCAGCATGATCGCGCTGTAGTCGTCGTGGTCGGCTTCGAACTGCTTTTCCTTCACGTCGACGCCGAGGCCGGCCGTCACCGCGAACATCCCGATGTAGTCGGCGACGCCCGACTCCTTCGGCGCGATGAAATCGGCGAGCGAACGGTTCGGCCGCATCACGCCGTCGACCACCGGGCGCACGCTCTGCTGGCGCAGGTTGCGCCACGTGAGCAGCACTTCCGAGCGCGACTCGTCGGTGTAGATCTCGATGTCGTCGTCGTTGACCGTGTTGGCCGGCAGCAGCGCGATCACGCCGTTCGCGGTCAGCCAGCGGCCCTGGATCAGCCGTGCGAGCATCGACTTCGCATCGGAAAACACGCGCCGCGCCGATTCGCCGACGATCTCGTCGTTCAGGATCGCCGGGTACGGGCCCGCGAGATCCCAGGTCTGGAAGAACGGGCCCCAGTCGATGTAGTTCGCGAGCTCGTTCAGGTCGTAGTTCTTGAACACGCGGCGGCCGATGAACTTCGGCTTCACCGGCTGGTAGCCGGCCCAGTCGACCTTGGTCTTGTTCGCGCGTGCTTCGGCGAGCGTGACCATCGGCTGCTGCTTGCGGTTCGCGTGCTGGTCGCGGATGCGTTCGTAGTCGGACTTCAGCTCGTCGAGATACTTCGCCGCGCCTTCGTCGGACAGCAGGTTCGACGCGACCGACACCGAGCGCGACGCATCGGGCACGTAGACGACTGGGCCTTCGTAGTGCGGCGCGATCTTCACGGCCGTGTGTACGCGCGACGTCGTCGCGCCGCCGATCAGCAGCGGAATCTTCTTCACGCGGAAGTAGTCGTCGCGCTGCATTTCGGATGCGACGTACGCCATTTCCTCGAGGCTCGGCGTGATGAGGCCCGACAGCCCGATGATGTCCGCGCCCTCGACCTTCGCCTTCGCGAGGATCTCGTTGCACGGGACCATCACGCCCATGTTGACGACTTCGAAGTTGTTGCACTGGAGCACGACCGACACGATGTTCTTGCCGATGTCGTGCACGTCGCCCTTCACGGTTGCGATCACGATCTTGCCCTTCGCGCGCACGTCGCCGCCCGCTTCCGCGAGCAGGCGCTTTTCTTCCTCGATGAACGGGATCAGGTGCGCGACCGCCTGCTTCATCACGCGCGCCGACTTCACGACCTGCGGCAGGAACATCTTGCCCTGGCCGAACAGGTCGCCGACGATGTTCATCCCGTCCATCAGCGGGCCTTCGATCACGTTGATCGGGCGGCCGCCGGCCGCGGCGATCTTCGCGCGCACTTCTTCGGTATCCTCGACGATGAAGGTCGTGATGCCGTGCACGAGCGCATGCGAAAGCCGCTTTTCAACGGGCTGGTTGCGCCACTCGAGGTTTTCTTCCTTCTTCGCGCCGCCCGCCTTGAACTTGTCGGCGATCTCGAGGAGGCGGTCGGTGGAATCGTCGCGGCGGTTCAGGATCACGTCCTCGACGCGCTCGCGCAGCTCCGCGTCGAGATCGGCGTACACGCCGAGCTGGCCCGCGTTCACGATGCCCATGTCCATGCCGGCCTGGATCGCGTGATACAGGAACACGGTGTGGATCGCCTCGCGCACCGGGTCGTTGCCGCGGAACGAGAACGACACGTTCGACACGCCGCCGCTCACCTTCGCGTACGGCAGGTTCTGCTTGATCCAGCGGGTCGCCTCGATGAAGTCGACCGCGTAGTTGTTGTGCTCCTCGATGCCGGTCGCGACCGCGAAGATGTTCGGGTCGAAGATGATGTCTTCCGGCGGGAAGCCGACTTCGTTCACGAGGAAGTCGTACGAGCGCTTGCAGATCTCGGTCTTGCGTTCGTAGGTATCGGCCTGGCCGGTTTCGTCGAACGCCATCACGACCGCGGCCGCGCCGTAGCGGCGGATCAGGTTCGCATGGTGGCGGAACGCGTCCTCGCCTTCCTTCAGCGAGATCGAGTTCACGATCGCCTTGCCCTGCACGCACTTCAGGCCGGCCTCGATCACGTCCCACTTCGACGAGTCGATCATGATCGGCACGCGCGCGATGTCCGGCTCCGACGCGATCAGGTTCAGGAAGCGCACCATCGCCGCCTTCGAATCGAGCATCGCCTCGTCCATGTTGATGTCGATCACCTGCGCGCCGTTCTCGACCTGCTGGCGCGCGACGGCGAGCGCCTCGTCGAACTGGCCGTTGAGGATCATCCGTGCGAACGCCTTCGAGCCGGTGACGTTGGTGCGTTCGCCGACGTTGATGAAGAGCGTCCCGGACGTGACGTTGAACGGCTCGAGGCCGGCAAGGCGCATCATGTGATCGGTCATGGCGGTGCGAATTCTTTGGATGAAGGACGGGGGCGGTCGGGTCAGGCGTTGTCGCTGTACTGGTTCGGCCAGCGGCGCGGCTTCACGTCGGCGAGCGCCTTCGCGATCTCGGCGATGTGCTCGGGCGTCGTGCCGCAGCAGCCGCCCGCGAGGTTCACGAGCCCGGCCTGCGCGAATTCCTTCAGCAGGCCCGACGTGACGTCGGGGGTTTCGTCGAAACCGGTGTCGCTCATCGGGTTCGGCAGGCCCGCGTTCGGGTAGCACGACACGTAGGTGTCGCACAGCTTCGCGAGCTCGGCGATGTACGGGCGCATCAGCGCCGCGCCGAGCGCGCAGTTCAGGCCGAACGTGAGCGGCTTCGCGTGACGCAGCGAATTCCAGAACGCCTCGACGGTCTGGCCCGACAGGATCCGGCCCGACGCGTCGGTGACGGTGCCCGAGATCATGATCGGCAGGCGCTCGCCGGTGTCCTCGAACAGCTCGTCGAGCGCGAACAGCGCGGCCTTGGCGTTCAGCGTGTCGAAGATCGTCTCGACGAGGAACAGGTCGACGCCGCCGTCGAGCAGCGCCTTCGCCTGCTGGTAGTACGACGTGCGCAATTCGTCGAACGTGACGTTGCGCGCGCCCGGGTCGTTGACGTCCGGCGAGATGCTCGCCGTCTTCGGCGTCGGCCCGATCGCGCCGGCGACGAAGCGCGGCTTGTCGGGCGTCGCGTATTTCGCGGCTGATGCGCGCGCGAGCTTCGCCGATTCGACATTCATCTCGACGACGAGGTCTTCCATCCCGTAGTCGGCCTGCGCGACGGTCGTCGCGCCGAACGTGTTGGTTTCGACGATGTCGGCGCCGGCCGCGAAGTACTGGTCGTGGATCTCGCGGATGATCTGCGGCTGCGTGAGCGACAGCAGCTCGTTGTTGCCCTTGATGTCGCGCGGGAAGTCCTTGAAGCGCTCGCCGCGATACGCGGCCTCGTCGAGCTTGTAGCGCTGGATCATCGTGCCCATCGCGCCGTCGAGGATCAGGATGCGCGATTTCAGCAGCGCAGGCAGTTCGGCGCCGCGCGTGTAGCGCGCGTCGAGCGGGACGGAAGCGGCGAGAGAGGTCGCAGACATGGCGGGAGAACCGACGAAGACGGGAAAACCGTCATTGTAGCCGGTGCGCCGCGGCGCCGCCCGGCCTCGCGCGGCACGGCACGCGGGTTGCGCATGCCGTTCACGCGCACGCGGTGGCGGATGCGGGGCGGCGGCGCAACCACGCCGCGGCTTCGCCGCGTGCCGGCCGCGCCAAACGAAAACCCCCGCCGGCGAACCGGACGGGGGCTTGGATCGGAGTGCTCGCGGCACCGCGCCAGCGGCGCGGTGAATGGCCCGGCGCGGTGGCGGGCCGCTCGGGTTTCAGTGCAGGACGACCGGCATCATCATCAGGCTGTCGAATTGTCCGAGGAACTCGTCCACTTCGTCGAGTGACGGTTCATCTTCGATCAGCTGTTTCACGTGTGCGCGGAATCGCTCGGCAAGTTCGCCGTCGATGAAGATCTCGCGCTGCGCGTTCTTGTCGACGATTTCGTATCCGCCGGCATTCATCAGATGGTGACCGGCCTGCGGCGCGAATTCGACGACGCAGTAGTTGGGGCTGTTGTAGATCATTTGCATGGCGGCACTCCTCTTTGCAGTGGCATCTGGCCTTGTTGTCCCGTAGGTGGGGCAGGCCTTGCCGGTTTCAAGGGGCTTGCGCTGCACACCCCGTTTTCCCGTTGCGTGGGGTGTATCGGTTAGAAGCCGATGTCTAACAAACGTTTCTTATTGTCGTCCGGTCTACTGAAATAGTTGTTAAAGAATGTCATCGGCCATTTCCACTCCGCGCTTCGATCGGTCGAAATTGCCGATTTATCGCGTTCACGGCGCGGTCGTCGATGACGCAGGCGTTGCAGCCGGTGGTGCCGGCGGTTGCTCGGCGGCCGGCGGCGCGGGTTGTGCGTCACGTTGCGCGGCCGGTGTGGCCGACGGCGGCGCGCTCGCGGGCGCGCTCGTTGCGTCCGCGTCCACGCCACCCCCAGAGGGTACACCCGGCGGCGCGAGCGTGCCGTGCCACAGCAACTCGATTTGCGCGCCGTTCGGCTCCGTTTGCATGAGCCGCGCCGGCAGCCAGCCGAGCGACGGCGCGAGCCACATGTCGATGCGGCGCGTGTCGCCATCGCGGCGCGGCAGGCGCATGAAGTGTCGTGCCCTGACGATACCGGCCTGGGTCTGCACGTCCTCGTCGCCGATCACGGTGATCGGCCAGGTTTCGCCGCTGTTGTTGTCGATCACGAAGAACTGCTGCGTGACGCCCGGCTTGTACGCGGACGGATTGCCGCGCACGAGCCCCGACAGCTGCATCAGCATGCTGAAGCGATCCTGCACGCCGTCGGGCAGCGGTGCGTTGTTCGGCGTGCGCGTGAAGACGACCTGATGGATCTCGCGGTTGAAGATCGCGATGTCCTCGGGGCGCCGCCCGCGCTTTTCGACGTAGCGGTCGGGCGCGATGCCGAATGCGTCGAGCCTGCCTTCGCTGCGATACGCGAACGGACCGACGAACGGCACCGGCATCGACACCGCCAGATCGTAGGATCGTCCGTCGGTGCGCCAGTGGATCGTGCCGATCATGTTCTGCATCCCGTTGTAGAACGTGTCGTACTGCAGGTCGCCCGATGGCGGCGCGGAGAACTTCACGCCGCGCGTGGCGGGCCCCGGCGTCGCGGCGCCGCTGGCACCGCCGGCCGACGCCGCCTGCGCGCCCGACGCGCCTGCGGTGCCTGCCGTAGCACTCGCAGTGGAAGCGGCGGCCGGCGGCGGCTCGCCGTGCTCGGCGGTTTGTGTCGACGTGAGGACGGGTTCGTGCGCCGGTGCGGGTTTCGGCGCGGCGGGCGGGCGCTTCGCCGGCGCAGGTTCGGCCGGATGCGCCGCCGGCTTCGGCGCGGGCTGGCGCTCGATCGGCTGCGGCTTGAGCAGCTCGATCTGCACCGGCACTTCAGCGGGCGCGGGCGGCGTGAAGGATTCGCGACTGCGCGCGAGCCACAACGCCGCGAGCGCGTGCAGCACCAGCACGACGACGAGCGCGACGCCCAAGCGCAGCCAGTGGCGGGGCAGGGCGTGACGAGGACGGGTGTCGGCAGGCGGCATCGGCGAATCGGAACAGGGTTGGGGCGGTCATGGCACGCCGCGTGCGCTGCGCGGCATACGAATCGGACCGCCGGATGTCCCGCGCGTTCGCGCCGCGGCGCGCGGATCTCGCACGGGTGTCGTGCGTCGCGTGTCAGGCGTCGCGTGTCAGGCGTCGCGTGTCAGGCGTCGCGTGTCAGGCGTCGCGCGCGTCCGGACTATAGCCGAGTTCGTACGACAGTTTCTGCGCGCATGCGCGCAGCGCCGTATCCATCTCGCCGCCCCATGCGATGTCGAACGAACCTTCCTGGCCGAGCGCGACGACGGCGAGCGCGAGTTCGCCGACCGCATCGAACACAGGCATGCAGAACGCGTGGATGGTCGGCAGCAGCATCCCTTCGACGCGCGCGGCCTGATGCGCGCGCACGTCGGCGAGCACCGCATCGACTTCTTCGAGCGTGCGCGGGCCCCCGTGATGCGGCGAGCGGCGCGTGTCGGCGAGTTCGCGCTCGAGCATCGCGGCGGTCTTGCTGCGCGGCAGGTATGCGGCGAACAGCAGGCCCGTCGCGGAGCCGAGCAGCGGCATCACGTCGCCGAGCTTCAGCGACGCCTTTGCGGGGTGGCTCGATTCCATCCAGTGCACGATCGTCGGCCCCTGGTTGCCCCACACCGCGATGCCGACCGTCTGGTCGACGCGGTCGCGCAGCTCGGTCAGCGCGATCCGCGCGAGCTTCACGCCGTCGACGCGTGCGAGCCGTGCAAGCCCCATCTGCAGCGCGAAGCCGCCGAGCTCGTAGCGGCCGGAGACCGGGTCCTGCGACACGACGCCGAGCCGCGAGAAGCTCACCAGATAGCGGTGCGCCTTCGCAGGGCTCATGCCTGCCCGCTGCGCGAGGTCGCGCAGCATCATCGCGCGCGGCTCGCTCGTCAGCACGTCGAGCAGGCGAAAGCCGACCTCGATCGACTGGATGCCGGAGCGGACCTTTTCACTGCCCTCGCCGCCGTCGCCGCCTTCGCCGGAGCCGGCATCGTCGGTATCGGAGTCGGCGAGATCATCGTCGGGGAGCGGGCTGGCAGGCATGGGCAACGGGGGCACGAAAATGCGGCAAGGGTCGGGACGAAAGCGGCATGCACGATCGTGGCGCGCCGCACGGATTCACCATCGTAAAATAGATTCCCTCCATCGTCACTACAACGGCAGACACCCCATGAAACTTGCATCGCTGAAGGACGGCACGCGCGACGGCCAGCTGATCGTCGTGTCGCGCGACCTGCACACCGCGGCGATCGCCGATGCGATCGCGCCGACGCTGCAGCGCGTCCTCGACGACTGGGCGTTCTATGCGCCGCAACTGCGCGATCTGTACGACGCGCTGAACCACGGCCGTGCGCGCAATGCGTTCGCGTTCGACGCGGCCAACTGCATGGCGCCGCTGCCGCGCGCGTTCCAGTGGGCCGACGGCTCCGCGTACGTGAACCACGTCGAACTCGTGCGCCGCGCGCGCGGCGCCGAGATGCCGCCCGAGTTCTGGACCGATCCGCTGATGTACCAGGGCGGCAGCGACGACTTCCTCGGCGCGCGCGACGACATCGTGTGTCGGTCCGAGGAATGGGGCATCGATTTCGAGGCCGAGGTCGCGGTGATCACCGGCGACGTGCGGATGGGCGCATCGCCCGACGACGCACTGAAGGCCGTGCGGCTCGTCACGCTCGCAAACGACGTGTCGCTGCGCAACCTGATTCCTGCCGAACTCGCGAAGGGCTTCGGCTTCTTCCAGAGCAAGCCCGCCACCGCGTTCGCGCCGCTCGCGGTCACGCCCGACGAACTCGGCGACGAATGGCGCGAAGGCCGCGTGCATCGGCCGATGATCGTCCACTGGAACGGCAAGAAAGTCGGCCAGCCCGACGCCGGCACCGACATGGTGTTCCACTTCGGCCAGCTGATCGCGCACGCGGCGAAGACGCGCAACCTGCGCGCCGGCTCGATCGTCGGCTCGGGCACGGTGTCGAACAAGGATGCGAAGCGCGGCTACTGCTGCATCGCCGAGAAGCGCTGCCTCGAGACGATCGAGCACGGCGCGCCGCAGACCGAGTTCATGCGCTACGGCGACACCGTGCGCATCGAGATGTTCGATGCGGCCGGCAAGTCGATCTTCGGCGCGATCGAGCAGTCCGTCGCGCCGCCCGACGGCGCGGCCTGATCCAGATGCGAAACCCGGCGTCGGCCCGCGCGCCGGGTTTCGCCCGATGTTTGCCCGCGCGGGCTTGGCTACACTCGATTCAGACGTTTCAAACGTTCGACGCATTTCACGCATTTCAGGACCCTGGGAGCAGCGCATGGCCGATCTCGCCGCGTACGGCGGTTACGAAGCACTGAAAGTGACGCGCCGCGATCATGGCGTGCTCGACATCGTGATGAGCGGGGAGGGCGCGAACCGCAGCGGCCTCGCGACCGCGAACGAGCGCATGCATCGCGAGCTCGCCGACATCTGGCGCGACGTCGATCGCGATCCCGACACGCGCGTCGCGGTGATCCGCGGCGAGGGCAAGGGCTTTTCGGCGGGCGGCGATCTCGCGCTCGTCGAGGCGATGGCGAACGACTTCGACGTGCGCGCCCGCGTGTGGCGCGAAGCGCGCGATCTCGTCTACAACGTGATCAACTGCAGCAAGCCGATCGTGTCGGCGATGCACGGGCCGGCCGTCGGCGCGGGCCTCGTCGCCGGTCTGCTCGCCGACATCGCGATCGCCGCGAAGGATGCGCGCATCATCGACGGCCATACGCGGCTCGGCGTCGCGGCCGGCGATCACGCCGCGATCGTGTGGCCGCTGTTGTGCGGGATGGCGAAGGCGAAGTACTACCTGCTGCTGTGCGAGCCGGTGAGCGGCGAGGAAGCCGAGCGCATCGGCCTCGTGTCGCTCGCGGTCGAGCCGGCGGATCTGCTGCCGAAGGCCTACGAAGTCGCCGAGCGGCTCGCGCATGGTTCGCAGCCGGCGATCCGCTGGACCAAGTACGCGCTGAACAACTGGCTGCGCTCGGCCGGGCCGACCTTCGATACGTCGCTGGCGCTCGAATTCATGGGCTTCTCCGGGCCCGACGTGCAGGAGGGCATCCGCTCGCTGCGCGAACGCCGTGCGCCCGACTTCCACGGCGATGCACCGTTCTGACGCGCCGTTCTGGTGCGCGCTATGATCGAACCAGAGGCGGTTGCGCGCCGCGCGACGCCCGCCTTGCCCACCCAGTCAAACAGGATGCCCGTATGACCACCGATGCTTCCGGTTCCAATCCTTTCGCCGGCTTCGCCGGTTTCAAGCCTGCCGACATGCTCGACCGGATGTGGGACATGATGCGGATGTCGCCGTTCGGCGGCGCAATGGCGTCGTTTCCCGGCGCCACATCGGGGCTGCCGCCGTCGCTGTCGAGCATGTCCGACATGATGGCGCCGCTCACGAGCGTCGAGGAACTCGACAAGCGGATCACCGATCTGCGCGCGGTCGAGCAATGGCTCAAGCTCAATCTCGGAATGCTGCAGTCCGCGATCCAGGCGCTCGAGGTGCAGCGTGCGACGCTCGCGACGCTGCGCGCGTTCGGCGCATTCGCGCAAAGCTCGATGTCGGCGGCTGAAGAGGCTGCTGTCGCGGCCGCGCAGGCGGCGTCCGCGCCGCGCGCCGATGCCCAGCGCGGGCCGGATGCGGCGGCGGCTGGCGCCGCGGATGCTTCGTCCGCCGGCGATGCCGCGCAGCAGGCGTTCGATCCGTCCGGCTGGTGGAACCTGCTGCAGGCACAGTTCAACCAGCTCGCGAGCCTCGCGGTCACGCAGCCGGGTGCACAGTCCGCCGCGCCGGGCGAAGCGCCGCCGGCCTCGGCGGCCGGCCCGGCACCGG
>NZ_JAPVQY010000080.1 GCF_027257875.1 Burkholderia sp. IMCC1007 | reverse complement strand
CTCAGTAGTTGTCCATCGGGCCTGCCCGACTCCGAAGGATGAAGCGGGCTTACGGCCGGTGCTTTGCTGATTGGCGAAGCATAAGATGTCGGAAGGTATCGGTAACGAGGTCGGCCCGCTCTTGGTGCCCCGAGCCCGTTCAGTAGTTGGACCCGCAGCCCTGCGAGCACCCCGAATTGTGACCACGGGTGGCAACACCCTGGAGCACGCCTAGTAGATTTCGACGACGAGAGCTGCTGCCGGTGCCGTTGACTCTGGCAGGAGGCTCCATGCAAGTTCTCTATCCCCGCTGTGCCGGCCTGGATGTACACAAGGACACTATCGTGGCCTGCGTGCGCTGCGTTTCGGCGCCCACGCATCAGGAAGTACGCAGCTTTGACAGCACGACCGGCGGATTGCTAGCGCTGGCCGATTGGCTGGCCGCGCACGCCTGCACCCACGTCGCCATGGAAGCCACCGGGATCTACTGGAAGCCCGTGTGGCACATCCTTGAGGGCAACTTCGAACTGGTGCTGGCCAACGCCCAACACATCCGCAACGTGCCCGGGCGCAAGACCGATGTCAACGACGCGATGTGGATCGCCGATCTGCTGGCCCACGGGCTGATCCGCGCCAGCTTTGTGCCGCCGGCCGCCATTCAGGAGTTGCGCGATCTGACCCGGACTCGCAAGCAGCTCGTACGCGAGATCTCCCAGCACAGCCTGCGCATCCAGAAGGTGCTCGAAGACGCCAATCTGAAACTCGGCAGCGTGCTCTCGGATGTGCTCGGACAGAGCGGCCGCGCGATGCTCAAGGCGATTGTTGCCGGCGAGAGCGACCCGGAACGGCTCGCCGCGCTCGCCCAAGGCAACGCGCGGAAAAAGAGCGCCGAGTTGCGCGAGGCGCTGCGCGGTCACATCACGGAGCATCACCGCACCATGCTCAGGCTGCACCTGGAGGTAATCGGCGCACTGGAGCACACGCTGGCCGAACTCGACGCCGCGGTGGGAAAAGCGCTGACGCCGATCCGACAGCGTGCCCGCCTGCTGACCACGATCCCCGGGGTTAGCGACCTGACCGCTCAGGTCCTGTTGGCGGAGATCGGCGTCGACATGACGCGCTTCCCCGACGCTGGCCACCTGGTGTCCTGGGCTGGCCTGTGTCCGCGCAACGACGAGAGCGCGGGCAAGCGCCGCAGCACGCGTGTGCGCAAGAGCGGCACCTGGCTCAAGACCGCCTTGGTGACCGCCGCGTGGGCTGCCGTACGCGTGAAGACCACCTATCTGCGCGCCCAGTTCCTGCGCCTCAAGGCCCGACGCGGCCCCAAGAAGGCCATCCTCGCAGTCGCCGCCTCCATGCTCACGGCAGCCTACTTCATGCTCCGCGACGGCGCCGAATACGCCGATCTCGGCGCACACTACTTTGACCACCACGATGCACAGAAAACCATCAATCGGCTGCTCAAGCGCCTGGCCGACCTCGGCTGCCATGTCGAACCGATCGCTGAAATCCCCTAGCGCTTCCTAGTAGCGTAAAGATGAATCCCGCGGTCGGGTTGACGCCCGAGAAAATGTGCTTGCTGATGAACGTCGCCAGCGAGCCCGCGAGAAAGAAGTCGTACCACTCGAACACCGTACCTAACGAAGACGCGAAAACGACCCGCTTTTCCTCACGGGACATCCGCAGCGCAGGGACTGCCACATTGACCGTTGACATGCCTACCTCCTCCAAAACCATGGAATAAATCCTTTTTATGTAACTTTCATTACTGGACTTTATTGAGCAAGACATCTCCTTCGACAAGTTCACGGTAAACCGGCACCGACGCGTCGACGCGCGCCGGTGCCGTCCAGAGCGTCAGGCGATTCCGCCCACGCAGAGATACTTGAGCTCGAGGTAGTCCTCGATGCCGTACTTCGATCCCTCGCGTCCGAGCCCGCTCTCCTTGACACCGCCGAACGGTGCGACTTCGGTCGAGATCAGGCCTTCGTTGATGCCTACGATGCCGTACTCGAGCGCCTCGGCCACTTTGAGCACGCGGCCGATATCCCGGCTGTAGAAATAGGAAGCGAGACCAAATTCGGTGTCGTTCGCGAGCGAGATCGCCTCGTCGTCGGTACTGAACCGGAAAATGGGAGCGACGGGACCGAACGTCTCCTCACGAAAGATCCGCATCGCCGGAGTCACGTCGGCGAGAATCGTCGGCTCGTAGTAGTTGCCGCCTTTCCGATGCGGCTTTCCGCCGATCACGACCCGCGCGCCCTTCGAGACCGCGTCGTCGACGTGCTCCACAACCTTCGCGACGGCATGCTCGTCGATCAGAGGACCGATCGCGACTCCCTCCTCGAATCCGTCGCCGACACGCATTGATTGCACGGCCATCGACAGCTTTTCGACGAACGCGTCATAGACGCCGTCCTGTACCAGCAGCCGATTCGCGCATACGCAGGTCTGCCCGGCATTGCGATACTTCGACGCGATCGCGCCTTTCACCGCCGCGTCGAGGTCGGCATCGTCGAATACGATAAACGGCGCGTTGCCACCCAGTTCCATCGACGCCTTCTTGACGGTCGACGCGCACTGCGCCAGCAGAACCTTGCCGATTTCCGTCGATCCGGTGAACGAGACCTTGCGCACGATCGGGCTGGTCGTCAACGCTTCGCCGATTTCCGCCGCGGCACCCGTCACGCACGAAATCCCCCCCTTCGGCACGCCCGCACGTTCCGCCAGCACGCAGAGCGCAAGTGCGGAGAATGGCGTCTGGCTCGCCGGCTTCAATACCATCGTGCAACCGGCCGCGAGCGCCGGCCCGATCTTGCGCGTCAGCATTGCCGCCGGGAAATTCCACGGCGTGATCGCCGCGCACACGCCAATCGGTTGCTTCAGTACGACGATGCGCTTGTCGCGCGAGTGTCCCGGAATCGTATCGCCGTAGACGCGCTTGGCTTCTTCTGCGAACCACTCCAGAAACGACGCGGCATAGCCGATTTCCCCGCGGCTTTCGGCAAGCGGCTTGCCCTGCTCCGCCGTCATGATCGCCGCCAGATCCTCCTGATTCTCGATCATCAATTCATACCAGCGACGCAGAACCGCCGCACGCTCCTTGCCCGTACGGGAGCGCCACCCAGCGAGCGCGGCATTGGCTCCATCGATCGCTCGCAATGTCTCGTTCCGCCCCATGCGCGGCACCGTCCCCAGCGATTGTCCCGTCGACGGATTGCGCACGTCGATCGTGCCCCCACTATCCGCATGCATCCACTCGCCGGCAATCAGGCATACATTCCGGATCAGATCAGGATCCCGAATCGTTACCTTCCCGCTCAATGAAAATTCCGACATCGATGCTCCTCCATTCAAAATGGGTGGTCGTGACGCGTCACACTCGCCCGTGCTCCGCAGGTTCTACGGCTTCGCGCAATTTGAACCGCATGACTTTTCCGGATCCGGTCCGCGGGATCTCCGTCGTCACATGGATCGCGGACGGCACCTTATACGCGGACAGATGCAGGCTGCAATGCGCGAGCAGCGCGGCGATGTCCACAGCGCCCTCGGAGCGCTCGACGACGAACACCACCGGCACCTCGCCGAGATGCGCATGCGGCATGCCGACGACCGCGCAGTCGTGAACGCCGTCGTACTCGCAGATCACTTCTTCGATCTCGGCCGGCGAGATATTCTGCCCGCCCCGAATGATCACCTCCTTGAGGCGCCCGGTGATGGTGATGTAGCCGTTCGCGTCAAAGCGTGCCATATCGCCCGTGCGATACCACCCGTTGTTCAATGCCGCGTCGGTCTCCGTCGGCTTGTTCAGGTATCCCTTCATCACGTTGGGGCCGCGGACGAGCAATTCGCCTTCTTCGCCGACACCGACATCGCGCAATGCAACAGGCTCGACGATGCGCGCCGCCACGCCCGGCAGCGGCAGACCGCACGAGCCGAATACGCGCGCACCGGTCGGCCAGTTCATCGTGACCATAGTCGAGGTTTCGGTAATGCCGTAGCCGTCGAGCAGCTTTAGGCCGAACATGTTTTCGAATTCGCGATTCGTCGTGCCCGGCAGTATCGCACCGGCCGATACGCATAACCGCAGCCCGGGCAGCGAGCCGCCGCCGCTCGCCCGCGCGGATTCAAGCAGGTAGTGGAACATCGTCGGCACGCCGGGCATGACGGTAAAGCGCCCGTCAGACAGCAGCCGCGGGATTTCGCTCGACGAATACTTCTCCATCAGGTACGCGGTCGCGCCGACTGCGAGCACGCTCAGCACCGAAAAGTTCAGCGCATACGAGTGATAAAGCGGAAGCGCGCTCAATATGCGATCGTTGCCCGTCAGGCCGGCAATCGGAGCCCAACATGAGGCGGCGACCCACAGCATGCCGCGCGTCGACAGCAGGACGCCTTTGGGCTTGCCGGTCGTTCCCGACGTGTAGATCACGAATGCCGGATCGTCGATCGCGTCCGGATCCAGCGGCTCACTCGGGGCGCCGCGTGCCGTCGCGACTGCAAATGGCGTACCGACGACGGGCTGCGACGACCACGACACGGTCACGTATTCGTTGACCGAGCCAACCGACGCACCGACCGCGCGCAATTCCCGTTCGCGCGCATCGCTCGTCACCAGTGCCGTGCAACGTGCATCGTCCAGCCGATACTCGATCTCCGGCGAGGTCGCCTCGTGGCTGATCGGCACGGCGATCGCGCCGGCGCGGACGCAGGCGAGGCAGCTCACCGCCCATTCGACCGAATTCGGCAGCACGATGGCGACGCGATCGCCGGCCTGCACGCCCGCCCGCTGGAAGTGCGTCGCAAGGCGCGCCGTCATTGCGTCCAGTTCCGCATAGGTGACGGACGTACGTGCGTCCTCGAATGCGGTCTTGTCCGGAGTGCGCTCTTTATGGCGTTTGAGCAATTCGTGGACAGGCACAATAAGCTCGGTATGAATCACGTTTGTCTCCTCGAGCGTCGCCTTCGGATTCGTTTGGCGGCGCTGATGTGTCAGATGGCGGAAAAAACACCCGGGATTGCGCCGTCAGACCATGCTGAAGCCGCCGCTGATGCTGATCACCTGACCGGTAATCCAGCTCCCCTTTTCCGATGCAAGCAGGACCGCCATGGGTGCAACGTCGTGCGGCTGACCGAGACGTCGAAGCGGATAGAGCTTGACCAGCCGTTCCAGGTTCGCCTCAAGAAATTCCGGATCGTGTGCAGTCTCGATCAGCCCAAGCGCCAGCGCATTGGCTGTCGTGCCCGAGCGTGTTTCGCGTGCGATCGATTTCATCAGCGCGATATTCGCCGCGCGCGCGGCCGCGCCAATCGCCAGCCCGGATTCGCCAACCCGCGACGAATCGCCCGTGATCGTGATGATTCGGCCGCTGCCTTTCTGCCGTTCGAGATGAGGTAACGCCGCATGCGTGCAGTTCAGCGTGCCGTAAAGGCACACGTCGATCTGCTTGCGCCATTCGTCCGGATGGGAATCGAGAAAACGCTTGCGGATGACAAGCCCGGCGTTATTGACGAGGATGTTGAGACCGCCGAATACCTCGACGGTCTCGTCGATCATCCGGTCCACGGCACGACGGTCAGAGATGTCGCAGCCGATTGCCATCCCGCGCCCGCCTTGCGCGCGGATCTCCTCGACGACCGCATCGGCCGCGGCCTTCGAGCCGTGATAGTTGATCACTACGCTCGCGCCCTCGGCTGCCAATCCCTGCGCGATTTCCCGACCCACGTCCCGGGCGCCGCCGGTGACGAGCGCGACCTTTCCGTCAAGTCTGAATTCCATCTTGTTGCTCCTTGGTTGATTCAATGAGGGATGAATGAATGAGGCGATACAGACGTTCGGGCGTCACCGGCAACTCCGATATGTCGACGTTCAGCGGCGACAGCGCATCGGCAATTGCATTCGCGATAGCGGCAGGCGAGCCGATCGTCCCGCCCTCGCCCATGCCGCGAAAGCCACCCAGCGTATTGGGTGCCAGTTTTTCGAGGTGCACGAGATCGAACGTCGGGACTTCCGGTGCCGACGGCAGCAGGTAGTCGACGAGGCTCGCGGTCAACAATTGCCCGTCGGCGTCGTACACGACTTCTTCCAGAAGTGCCGCACCGATGCCCTGCGTCACGGCGCCACGCGTCTGCCCCGCGACGATCAACGGATTGATCACCCGTCCGCAATCCTCCGCGATCACGTATCGCTGAACGTGAACGCCATACGTTTCGGGATCGATTTCCACCTGAACGAGATGCGTGGACGAACTTGTCGTGCCTACCACCGGGTCGTACACCCGACTGACGCAAAGATCCTCCCGGAACTCCAGCGGCACGCGTCCCATCTGCGAATAGAGCGCCTTCGCCAGGTCGGCGAACGAGAGGCGAGCGTCGCTCCAGCGCACGTGAATGACGCTCTCGACCACGTCGAGATCTTCCGGCGACACGTCGAGCAGATGGCCGGCGACGCGCAGCATCCGCGCGCGCAGCTCGCGCGCTGCCAGCATTCCAGCCCCGCTGCTGATGACGGCGGTGCGGCTGGCGTAACTGCCGGTACCGTGCGGGACGGCGGCACTATTGCCGGTGATCACGCGTAGATCTTCAATGCGTGCACCAAGTTCGTCAGCCAGGACCTGAGCGAGCGTCGTTTCGTGTCCCTGACCATGCGACGCGCACCCGAACGATGCCGTGACCGCTCCGGTCGAATCGAGCTGGATCACGCACGTATCAGTGCCGGTGTTGATCGGCATGCCTGGCGACGCGGAAATGCGCGAACCGATGCCGGACAGTTCCGCATAACAGGCAACGCCGATGCCTACCCAGCGCCCTTCGGTACGCGCCTGCTCCTGTGCCTGCCTCGCGGCGGTGTAGCCGAACCGTTCTTTGGCCGCCTCGAGTCCTTCGATGAACGCCGATTGATCCCACACGATGCCGACCGGCGTGCGATACGGGAACTCCTCCGGACGCACGAGGTTGCGCAACCGCAACTCCGTCGGATCCATTCTGATGCGCTTTGCCGCCAGATCCATCAAGCGCTCCATCGCGAACGTCGACGTCGGTCGTCCCACGCCGCGATAGGGTCCGGTCGGCGCCTTGGGTGTCGTCACCCCCCGGACGTGTCCGTGGTACGCAGGCACCCGGTACGGCCCCGGCAGAAAACTGATGACCTGAACCGGCTCGATGCCGGCGGTCCACGGATAAATTGAATACGCGCCCACATCTCCGATCACTTCTGCACGCAGACCC
The DNA here is from genome assembly GCF_027257875.1 of Burkholderia sp. IMCC1007. GTDB lineage: Bacteria > Pseudomonadota > Gammaproteobacteria > Burkholderiales > Burkholderiaceae > Burkholderia. The sequence continues at coordinate 19,810 of NZ_JAPVQY010000080.1, read as the reverse complement.
AGAATCCGGCCATCGCGATCCAGTGCGAGCTGCGCGTCGACCCGTTCGTCGAAGGCCTGGCTCGTCGACAGCATGTCCTCGAGCCGGTCGCCGCTCCAGCGCACCGCGCGCCCGATCTTGCGCGCGAGCACGCATACGAGCATTTCCTCCTGATAGACCGAGGTCTTGCCGCCAAATCCCCCGCCTACATCGGGCGCGATCACCGTCAGCCGGTTGCCTGGCATGTCGAGCAGATCCGCCATCGCATCACGCACGATTCCCGGTATCTGGCTCGACGTGTAGAGCGTCAGCGCATCCCGGCCGGGGTCCACTTCCGCGATATAGGTGCGAGGCTCCATGGCGGTCGGCATCTTCCGGTGAAACCGGAAGCGTCCGCCAACGGTGACGGACGCGTTCGCGAATGCTTCGTCGATCTCGCCGCGCACGAATCGGCGTTCGACCAGCACGTTGCTCGTCAGCCCTTCGTGCAGCAAGGGCGCCCCGGGCTGTGCGGCCGCCTCGGCATCGGTCTCGACCGGCAGCGGTTCGTATTCGATCTCGATGGCATCCCGCGCATCCTCGGCCAGATAGCGGCTATCGGCGAGCACCGCGATGACGGGTTCGCCGACGAAGTGCACCACGCCGTCCGCGAGCGCGTGAATCGGCGTGGGTTGATAATCCGCCATGCGCGATACTGCGATGGCCGGCTTCACGAGGCCAGCCAGATCCGCCCACGAATAGATGCCGAATACGCCGTCCATCGCCCGTGCGGCGTCGGTGCGAATCGCGCGGATGCGCGCATGCGCCTGGTCGCTGCGCAAGATCGCGAGATGAAGCGCATTTCCCGCCGGGCGATCATCGACATAACGGCCGAGCCCGGTGAGCAGTCTCGCGTCCTCGAATCGACGCACCGACTGCCCGACGAAACCGCCGCGCGGCAGTTTGTCCGTGCCGACATCGGCGTCCAGCGGCGCACCTGGATCATGACGCGGCTTACTCATACGCGTGTGCCCCCTTGCGAAGCGTCTCCCACTGTTGCGGATCGTGGCCGAAGATCACGCTGGCGCCACCTCGTTCCATCCGCCGGATTTCGTTGACGGACGACAATGCGGCATCGGGGTCCCACGTGTTGCGCGGCATGACTTCATTCGTCAAGTTCATGCGCAGGGCAACGGCATCGGCTGCCAGCAGGAAGGCGCCGTCGCACTCCAGCGTCGCGAGCATGCCCAGGCTCCCTGGCGTATGCCCCGGCAACGGCACCAGCAGCATCTTTCCATCGCCGAAGACGTCGCGCTCCCCGTCGACGAGTTCGGTCGGCATCGGATGCTGCCAGTCGGCGGGAATGTAGCCGCGCTGCAGCGCCTCTTCGCCCTGCGCGGCCGCCAGCTCCTTCGCATGACAGAAGAACGTCGCTCGCTTGAAGAACGCATTGCAGCCGCAGTGATCAGAATGCAGATGGGAGTTAATGACCACGTCGATATCGTCCGCGCCGAGCCCGAGCGTCTTCAACTCCGAGATGACGTTGTCTTCCGGTCCGGCGATCGGCGTCATCGCCTTCGCCATCGCCCCCCAGCGACCGGCAGCATCGTCGACGACTTGCGGATGGCATCCGGTATCGAACAATACGTTTCCCTGACGATGCCGAAACAGCATGCACGCCACCGGCAGGTCGATCGTTTCGCTTCGCTCGGCATCCGGAAGATAGACACTCTTGCGCATCCGGAGGCGGCCACCATTCAGAACATGCATTTTCATCGTTGGTTATCCTCGGTTGGCTCAGAACCGGCGGCTTGTCGCAATGCGTCGCGCGCCGTTACGCAAACACGGACCGCTTCGACGATGCCCTGGTAGCCGGTACAGCGGCAAAGATTGCCGGACAGGACATCGCGAATCTCGTCATCGGTGTCGAGCGGGTATTTCTGCAAGGCGTCGGCGCAGGTTGCCAGCATGCCGGGCGTACAGAATCCGCACTGAAGGCCGTGATGTTCACGGAACGCCTCCTGCAGAGGGCTCAGCGAATCGGGTGTGCCCATGCTCTCTACGGTACGCACGTCGCAACCGTCGGCCGAGATCGCCAGCACCAGGCAGGACCGCACGCTATCGCCGTCGACGATCACCGTGCATGCCCCACATACGCCGTGCTCGCAACCGACGTGCGTGCCGGTCAGCGACAGGTGATGCCGCAAGAAATCGGACAGAAGCAGGCGCGGTTCGACACTGCGTTCGACGACCGTGCCATTGACGATCATCCAGACCGGCTTGCGGGCAATGTCATGTTCGGTCATTGCGCGACTCCTGAAGCACGGCGCCATGCGCTGCGTATCGCGCGCCGCGCGAGCACGCCCGCGAGATGGCGGCGGTACGCCGGCGACGCATGCAGATCCATGGCGGGGGAAAGTCCGTCGCAAGCGACTTCCGCCGCGTCCTCCACGAGCGCGTCGGACAACGGCCTGCCGCGCAGGACCTCTTCGGCACCGCTGCACCGCAACGGCGTGTCTCCTACCCCCATCATCGCCACGCGCGCATCGTGAATCACGCCATCACGGACATCCAGCAGCACGCCCACGGCGGCCAGCGCGAAGTCGCCTGCGCGACGCGAGAATTCCTCGAAACACCAGCCGGTGCCGGACTTAATACCAGGAAAATCGACGCGGACGACCAACTCGTCATCGTCGAGCATCGTCGTGAGTGGCGCGACAAAAAAATCGGCGGCCGTGATCCCGCGTTCGCCGCGCGTCGAACGCGCGACGATCGTTGCATCCAGCAATCGCACCAGCATCGGCAGCTCCGCAGCCGGATCGGCGTGCGACAGACTTCCGCCGATCGTGCCGCGATTGCGGATCGCAAGGTGGGCGACATGACGCATCATGTCCGGAATGATCGGAAAATGCCGGGCGACCTGGAGCGACGTCTCGAGCACGCGATGACGCGTCAGCGCACCCACCTCGAGTCCGCCGTTCTCACGCTCGCGCACGTAGTCGAGTTCGACCAGTTTTCGGATGTCGACGATCATCGCGGGACGAACCACACGAAAATTCAGCATCGGCATCAGGCTTTGGCCACCGGCCATCAATTTCGCATCGCCGCGGCTGGCCGCCAGCACGGCGATCGCCTCGTCGACGGAGTCCGGGCAACAATAATCAAACGGTGCCGGTTTCATCGGTTCCTCCGTCAACGTCCGTGGAATTTCGCTGCGCGTTTTTCGGCGAACGCGGCCCGGCCTTCCCGGTAGTCGTCGCTGCTGGCTGCCGCCGCGATCATCGCTTCGGCTCGATCGAGATCGAGCGCGCCGGTGCCCATCGCCATCCCGTTCAGCTGGTATTTGGCACCCGCCAGGCTCAGCGGCGCGTTGGCCGCCATTGTTCTCGCGAACGAGCGCGCATCGGCCATCGGATCGCTCGTCCTTGCGCGGGGCTTGCCCCCGGTCACACGCTGCCACCACGAGAGCGGCTCCACCTGCGCGTCGTCTCCGGCGATCCGGTCCACGAATCCGATGGCACGCGCCGAACGTGCATCAAATCGCTCTGCGCCGTAGAGGATCTTCTTCGCTTGCGACAGCCCCACCAGCGATAACAGCTTGCGCGTCCCACGCACGCCGTAGATGATGGACAGGCACGCCGCAGGGATGCCGAATGTGGCGTCAGGTGCCGCGAAGCGGAAGTCGCACGACATCGCCAGATGCGCGCCGCCGCCCAGGCAGTAGCCTCGCAATACGGCGATGGTCGGCTTCGAGATATTCGCGATCGCATCGCAGCAGGCATCCACCGCAATCTCGTACGCGTTCGCCTGACCGGCGTCGGCGCGCACCTTCTCGAACTCGGAGATGTCGGCGCCGGCGCAGAAGTCGTCGCCCGCGCCTGTCAGCAACACGGCACGCACCTCGGGATTTCGTTCGAGAGCGGCCATGACCGACGGCATCGCGAGCCACATCCCATATGTCATCGCGTTGCGGCTGTGCGGCCGGTTCAAGGTGACGACCGCGATCTGATCGGAGATCCACACCTTGATCTTCTCGGTCATCAACGCATCCGTCACCTCCGCCTGAAGATTGGCCAACGGGACCGCAGGTGCGCCGTCCGCCCCGGAGGAGCGAGCCTGCGCCGCAGCGCCGCCGACGGGTTCTGCGCGTTGCCGCGTCGCCGCTGGTTCGGCGGCGACGGCCGATTCCGCGTGAGCCGCCGCAACGAGCGGACGCTCGATCGACACAGCCGCCATCAGTGCATCGACGCCCATCGTCGCTGACGACGTCTCCTGTTCGCCATTGGCCACCTTTGTGCCGACCTGCCTCGCGAACAGATCGAAGAAATCGTCCGCCGACTTGCGCGCCGCCGCATCGATCATTCGCGAGCCCAATTGCGCAAGCTTGCCGCCGACGTTTGCCTTGACGCCGTATCGAAGCAGCGTGACATCTTGCTCCAGCGCTTCGAGCGCCACGTCGATGTCGGCACGCGCGAAGCCGGCCGCGCCGCCGGTCCCTTCACCTGTCAGCGTGTAACTGACGGGGGCGGCAATATTTGACAACGTCACCTTGCCGGCGAATCGCGCCTTGATCGGCCCGACCTTCGACACTACCGTCGCGGTAAATTCGTTGTCGGCGCTCTTCTCGAGCACTTCGCACCCCGGGATGCTGGCCCGCAGCACCGCCGGATCGTTGAGCGCCTTCCACACGGTCTCGCGGGATGCCTGCAACCGTGCCTCTCCTGCCATTTCCATTTGTTCTCTCCTCCAGGATACCTGTCGCGACTGGCGAGTCAGGCCATCAACGACTGCAAGACCTGCCGGACATCGTGCGGAACCGGCACGGGGCCGTTCGTTGCCCGATCGACATAGACGTGTACGAACTCACCGATCGCCGAAGCCGTGTCGGCATCGTTGCGAAACAACGCGATCTCGTAGTGCACGCTACTGTTGCCGAGATGCACGACCTTCATGCCAACATGGACGACGTCGGGAAAGCCGATCGACGAGAAGTACGTGCAACGCGTGTCGACCACGAGCCCGATGACGGGGCTGGTTGCAATATCGAGCACGCCACGTTCAATCAAATGCCGATTAACCGCCGTATCGAAGTACGCGTAATAGACGACGTTGTTCACGTGCCCGTAGGAATCGTTGTCGGACCAGCGCGTCTGGATGGCACTGAAGTGCGGATATTGGGCGCGACGCGACGGCATTTTTTTCTGACTCACAGAACCTCCTTGTAGAGCGCGGCCGCGTCCTGAAGAGAAATCTCGCGCGGGTTGTTCACGAGCAGACGGGTTTGACGCATCGCGTCTTCGGCCAGTGTCGCGATATCGCCGTGGCCGATACCGACGTCCGACAGCCGCGTTGGCAAGCCGAGCGCCTTAGGCAACGCAGTCAGCCGCTCGACCAATGCATTCGCACGCGCACTGGCGTTTCCCGTTACGTCGGGCATCAGAACATCGGCGAGCTCCGCATACCGGTCGGCCGCCGCATCGAGGTTGAAACGCATGACCGCCGGCAGAACGAGCGAGTTCGACAGCCCGTGCGGAACATGAAAGCGTGCGCCTACCGGATACGCCAGCGCATGCACGCCTGCTACGGGAGCATTGGCGAACGCGAGGCCGGCCAGCATTGCGCCGAGCAGCATTGCCTGGCGTGCGTCGCGATTGGCACCGTTGGCACAGGCCTCGCCAATGTTGGCGCCGAGCAAGCGAAGCGCTTCCTTCGCAAGGCAATCGGAGACCGGATTCTTCAGGCGCTTGCTGGTGTACGCCTCGATCGAATGAACCATGGCGTCGATGCCCGTCGCCGCCGTGACCGCAGGCGGCAGGCTCAACGTCAGATCCGCGTCGAGCACCGCGATGTCCGGCAGCAGAACCGGCGAGACAACGCCTTTCTTTTCTCCGTCTCCGGTCGTCACGATCGAAATCGGCGTGACCTCGGATCCGGTTCCCGCAGTCGTGGGGAGCAACACCAGCGGCAGTCGCGGTCCCTTCGCAACGCCAACGCCGTAGACGTCCTCGAGCTTTTCCGTCCGGCGAGCGAGAAGCGCCACCAGTTTCGCGACGTCGAGGGAGCTGCCGCCACCGATACCGACCACGCAGTCGGCCCGGGCGGCCACCGCCGCATCGGCCGCACCGTTCACTACGTGAGCCGGCGGATCGGCCTGCACGTCCGCGTACACCGTTACATCCATACCGGCTGCCTCAAGGCTTTCAAGAGCCGGCTTCAGCAGCCCGTTGTCGACGATGCCGCGGTCGGTCACGAGAAAGACCGCGCGACAACCCAGCCGGCCGACGATTTCCCCGAGTCGCGCCGAGGCACCGGCCTCGACGATCGTCGACCTGTTCGACTGAAACTCAAATGCGTTCAATTTTGCTCCTCCACCCGATCACGGAATCACGGAATCGACGACGATATCGCGACTCTAACTTGCATAAGTGGACTATAGTTAGTGAAGTTCTGATTTGCAAGCCCCTTGTTCGACAACTTGTCATGTATGACGCCGCGCGGCTATCCAGCCTTTATTTGCTGATGTAGTGAAGCATTCCGCTCGGATACGGTCGTCGCTTTCGCGTGGGAACGCGGCCGTTCCAATAGTGATTCGTCAGCGTAGACATCACTTGCATTTCCGATACCTTCTTGGTTGTGTACCGCGCATGTCTTCACGGTTAGCGTCTGCTGCAAGGTCAAATCAGGACGCGGCAAGTCCGCGCGCGACCGGATGCGTCCGGCGACACGTATGGTCGGCCAGGCGCACCAAACCATGAGGAAGGGGAAATAGGAGATGACGAGGCGTAGCGCCACGCGCGCGGTCCGTCGGCGCGATTTGAACGACGCGCCCAGCCGGCTGCCAGGCCGGCCGGGCGAGAAGACAGCCGCCGCGATGCTGTTGAATCGATCTGCCGCCGTACGCGCGCCTCGGCGCCACGCGGCACCGCGAAGCGCGAGTCAGGCGACGTCGAGCTCTAACGGCAACGCATACCGCAGCACGTATGACATTTCACGTGGATCGAGTTCGGTACCACATTTGTCGCATATGACGATTGCATGAAAATCGTGGTCGCATTCTCGGTGCCGAAGTTTCAACGGTGCTTTGCCACCAGAAAGCCATTTGTCACCCCAGGCCATCATGACCAGCAGCGGCCCATACAAGTCGCGGCCCATTTCCGTCAGCCGGTACTCGTAACGCTTCGGCTTCTCCTGATACAGCCGCTTCTCCGCGATACCCTGCTCCACGAGTCGCTGCAGCCGGTCCGACAGGATGTTGGTGGCGATACCCAGGCGCGACTGAAACTCGTCGAAGCGTCGAACACCGTAAAAGAATTCCCGGAGCACGAGGAAGCTCCAGCGGTCACCGATGATCTGCAACGTTCGCGCGACCGAGCATGGCCGAATGCGCTCGAGGACGCTCACGTCCGAATTCCGGCGCGAGCGCTTACGTTCGAGGCTACGCTCCTCGCCGCCCGCCCCTGGCCCGTCGCGATAGTGGACGGACCTGGGATCAATGCCGGCGTGGCAGTGCGAGCACACGACGCGCGGTGCGCAATCGCATTTGCAGGTCTTGTGAATGAGCTTCAACGGAGGCTGCGCGCCGCCCGCAAGCCAACGGTCGCCGAAGGCGAGCAGCGCGATCATCGTCGCGTACAGGTCGCGGCCTTGCTCCGTGAAACGGTACTCGTGGCGGGCACCGCCCGTCGACGGAAGCTGTTTCTTCAGTATGCCCAGGGTCGTGAACTTCTTGAGCCGCTCCATCAGCGTCGTACGCGGCACCTGCAAGATGCTTTGGAATTGCTCGAATCGCCTGATGCCGAAAAAGCACTCCCGCAGCACCAGAAATCCCCACGCATCCGACAGTATCTCGACGGTTCTCGCAACCGACGAATAGCGCTCGATCGATGCAAAACGTGCATCCGACGCGCTGTGGCTCGACGATTCGAGCATGGCGGGTTTAACCATAAGTTCATCGAAAAAATTTCATCTGCCATTCGCGCAACGCAACACAGGTGCGCGCGCCCCTATTCGATCCGTTGCGGCACCGATGGCGCATCGCGAAGCGTGTGCGACTGCACGACCGGCACTCCGTGCCGGTGCGAAGTCATCTCTGCCATGATCGCCACCGCAATCTCCGGCGGGGTCCTGGCTCCGATGTGAAGCCCGATCGGACCATGAAGCGCTGCAACCTGCGTGTCGGTCAAGTCAAACAGCTTGAGCCGTTCCCGACGCTTCGCGTTATTCACACGCGAGCCGACTGCTCCCACGTAGAATGCCGGAGATTTGAGCGCCTCGATCAATGCAAGGTCGTCGATCTTTGGATCATGCGTAAGCGCCACCACGGCCGTGTTCTGATCAAGACCAATCCGCGCGATCAGGTCGTCGGGCATTTCGCGGAATACTTCGGTGTGAGCCACGGACCATTCTCCGACGTACTCTTCACGCGGGTCGCAAACGATGACGCGATAGCCCAGCGCCACCCCCATCCGCGCAACATATTCGGACAGTTGCCCCGCGCCGATGATCAGCAGGCGATGGCTCGGCCCGTAGCATGCGCGCAACGACACACCGTCGAACGAAGTCGGGGTCGTCGCATCGGTCGGCCACACGTTGGCTTCGCCGGTATTGACGTTCACGTAGCGGATCACCACCCGGCCACGCCTAACCCATTCCAGCACCTCGTCCAAGTGCGACGATACCCGGACGGGTTCCACAAGAATTCTCAACGTACCGCCGCACGGAAGACCGAAGCGATGCGCGTCGTCTGCCGAAAGGCCGTACGTTACAACAGTCGGCGTCGAGCCCGAGAATCCGACGCTCCGCACGCGCTCGATCAGATCGTCCTCGAGACACCCGCCCGACACAGAGCCCTTTACTGCGCCGTCGTCACGCAGCGCGACCATCGCACCGATCGGGCGCGGCGCCGAGCCCCACGTCTTAAGAACTGTGCCGAGCATCACCGCCCGCCCGGCGCGATGCCACATGACGGCAGTTTCCAGTACGTCTCGATCCATGCTGTCCAACGCAGTTTCCCTCCACGACCCTTCCACAGTACGCCAATCCGTTCATTTATGCAAGTCACATTCGCCCCATACCCAGCGCGAGGATGAATTGACGTCGGTTTAGGACTTGAGAGTGCTCATCGGACCTGCCCGCCCCCGTTACCAGCGCTCGTGGATATGTCTGTATGGTACGTCCATTTGTTACGGACCGAGTCACCAACGACGAACTCGACTGGACGGACTTGCGGCCAGGACCTCTGAATAGATTTGTGCTCGCGGCTAGCCGCGGGCCCTTTAGAGGTTCAGCGAAGCTCGCGGTTGCCTCTTCGCGAGCTCCCTACTTAGACGTAGGATGTCGTCAAGACCAAAGTCACGCACGTTGGGAAGGCGCTCTCCACGCGTCTTAGCGACCACTGTTGCAATTCGAAGTGCATTCGAACGCTCGCGCATAAGCAAATCGAGCGCCTCAATCAAAAGAGATCGCTCTCTCGACGAAATCCTCGGATCTGCCAAATTGTCGTCATCTGTCATTACCCAAATATCCGATTTAAAAAGAAATTAACTTGAGTGCCTTCGCGAGATCAATCGCGCATATACCGATACAAAGGGAAGATATGCCCGCGAAATCGCACACTGAGTCAGAGTGTACGACTTTCCCGTGAGCACAAGCGATTCTTAATAGCCCGGTGGATCTTCATACTTCAATGAGAGGAACCCCTACGACGCCAAATCAACGATCGCCTCTTGGCTAATATCCGAACCTTCTAAAATTTTTGATATACGGCCAGCTCTAAAGATAGCCACCCGATCGCTCACTTGGGGGATTTCTGGGGCTTCAGATGAAACTACGATCGCTGCGCCGCCTTGAGCAACGAATTCTCGTAAAAGTGCGTATATCTCTTGCTTTGATCCCTCGTCGATGCCACGGGTTGGCTCATCGCAGATAATAAATTTCGGCTTCGTGCTCAGACATCTTCCGAACACGACCTTCTGTTGATTTCCTCCGCTGAGACTCTGCACCGCTACCGATGAGGATATACATTTGATCCGAAGGCGATTGATCATTTCATCAGCCATTGACGCTTCCGCAGCTGCATCTAGAAGCCCCAATTTCGATACGTCGCGCAGGGACGAAAGACTGATGTTATGGGCGACCGACTCTTCGAGAATGAGACCCGACAGTTTGCGGTCTTCCGTGACCATCGACATGCCACGCTTGATTGACTCTCTGGGGTCGCCTTCGGGAAGGAGAGTTCCGAAAAGTTTTACCGCTCCTTTCTTCGGTTTGCGCAGCCCGAATACGGTCTCAACAAATTCTGTCCGACCGGATCCGACCAAGCCGTAGATGCCGAGCACCTCCCCCGCGCGGACTTGAAGCGAGATGTCGAAGAACAAATCTTCGCCAGACAATCGATCAACGTCGAGTGCAATATCTTCGACGAAGACTGATGACTCAATTTTTGTCTCCTTCACTTCATGGCCAAGTATCTGTCTCACAAGATACGCGCGATCTATATCCGCGATGAAGCCTGCTTCCACGAATTTTCCATCTCGAAACACTGTGTACTCGTCAGCAAGGTCAAATATTTCCGTTAGCTTGTGTGACACGTAAACTACTGCGGCGCCGCTGTCCCTGATTCGTCGAACAGCGTCGAAGAGAACATGGACTTCGTGTTCGCCAATTGCCGAGGTTGGCTCGTCCATAATAACGACATCAGCTTCGTGACTGAGCGCTTTGGCAATTTCGACGAGCTGGCACTGAGCGAGTGTGATTTCCCCCATTTTTGCTGTCGCCGGGACGGCAAACTGCAACCGCGCGAGGAGCGCCTCTGCGTCAGCGATCATCTGCGCAAAATCGATGATGAAGCCAAGCTTGCGCGGCTCTCGTCCGAGATAGATATTCTCTGCCACCGTCAGTTCGGGAACAGGTGAAAGTTCTTGCGTGATAATCGCGACCCCCTGCTTAAGTGCGTCGCTCGGACTCGAAAAATCTACCTCAGCGCCGCGAAGGCGGATTCGCCCTGCGTCTCGACGAAACAGCCCCATGAGGATGCTCAGGAACGTCGATTTTCCTGCACCATTCGCTCCACAGAGGGCGTGGACGCTTCGGCGTTGCAGAGTGAGCCGGCCGTCCTGGAGCGCGCGAATGCCTCCAAATGACTTCGCTACCGATTCAGCCTCGAGAACTGGGGCACGATCCGTACCCGCGTTCTTGGGGTTAGCCTCACTTATAGATTCAACGAGCGACTGCATCTTTTACTCCAAGCGGAAGCGACCTTACGAATCCGACCGTCTTACTAGGCGGCTACGATATCCCTGAATTCAACGGCGACCAGGCGTCCACTTTTTATCAAGATCGTGGCGACTCCGAGCGTACTCGAAGTCGTTGGATTGCAAAGGTGGGCGCCGTTCATCGCTATTTCATGTACTGCGCCACGTTGCCCTTAGTCAGAATCAACCACGGGACTGTGTAAAGCTTCTGATTGCCTCCGTTCCATTGCATAAGTTTCCCCCACACGTCGGACTGAGGTTGATACGACGGGCCAACAACGGCTCTTAATGCTACGTCCAGTGCTCCTTGCCCTTCAGCGCGTGCATACTTGTAAAGAGTCATGCGCATTTCGCCATCTGCAACCGCGCGCTTGCCGTCAGGAATGCCATCGATAGCAATGACCGGGACTTTCGCGAAGTCGATCTTTCGCGCCTTCATTGCTTGAATGGCACCTAGCGCCATCTCGTCGTTTTCGGAGATAACGCCTTGGATTTTCCCGGGGTAGGCTGTTAGCCAATTGTCCATAATCGTTTGACCTTCCGCTCGGCTCCAGTTCCCCGACTTGCTCGCGATGAGCTTGATGTCTGGCGTCTCCTTCAATCCAGTGTCAATACCTTTACGGCGTGCGATTTGAGACGATTGTCCAATCGGCCCTTCAAGAAGCACCACTGCGCCTTTCCCATGAAGCTCTTTCCCCATTGCTTCAGCAATCATGCGGCCGCCGACGACGTCATCAACGATGACGGTTGAGGTCATTTTCGATGTGTTTGCGCTGAGAGCTGAACTTACGACCGGTATTCCGGCCGCGATGGCTTTGTTAATAGCGGGCCCAGCCGCGTTGAAGTCAATGGGAGCAATTACAATAGCGTCGTACTTCTGCGTTATGGCCGTGTCTACCTGATTTGATTGCACCAGAGGGTCAAACTTACCATCAAAAATAGTGATTTTTACCTTCCCGTTTTCGACCCAAGGATGCGTCTTGATCTGTGTCGTCCAGAGGTGCATGTATTCGCCGGACTCGCCGAATGACAGAACAGCAACCCGAAACGGCTTTTCTGAAGCGTTTGTCGATCCCGCAATCCCGAGCAAAGCTACTACCAGTGCAGCTGACAAAGTTTTCTTCAACATTTTCATCTCCTCCATTTTCCAATTTAATTTACTTTCTCAATCTATCAACAGCCACTGCCAACACAATAATAGCGCCCTTCAAAATCTGTTGATAATATGACGAGACCCCCATCAGATCCATGCCATTATTGATGGTTCCGATTATCAATGCCCCAATTAGCGTTCCGATCAATGTGCCGCGTCCGCCTGAAAGACTTGTGCCGCCGATGACCACAGCAGCGATCGCGTCCAATTCGTATCCGACGCCCGCCTGAGGAATGGCAGCTGTCGTACGAGCAGTAAGAATGAGACCCGCGAGCCCAGCAAGCGCGCCGGATACGACGTAAGTCACCGAGATAACCAGTCTGGTCGAAACTCCGCTTGTCTTTGCTGCGCGCTCACTTCCTCCGACTGCGTATACGTAGCGACCGAAAGGGGTGAACCTGAGCGTGATCCACGCGAACAGGAATACGGCCGCCACGATGACGACGGGAGCTGGAATTCCAGCAACGCTACCAGTGCCGATCCAAACGAACGATTCAGGCAAATCTGACAGAGGGCGTCCATCTGAGTAAATAAGCGTCATTCCCCGCGCCACGCTCAACATACCAAGCGTCGTCACGAACGGGGGCAATCGAAGCCGTGCGATCAATACTCCGTTGATCAAGCCGAGGGTAGTCCCGGTTGCCAAGCCAGCAGCAACAGCTACACTTATCGCGTGAAGCCAAGAATCAGGCGGTAGGCTACCCGCGACCAGTCCTGTGGGCGTCCCAGAGCTCGTCAGCAAACTCGCCGTTACCATTCCAGATATTGCCATTACCGACCCAACCGACAGATCGATCCCTCCCGCTAAAATGACGTAGGTTGAGCCAATTCCCAAAACTGCGTTGATGGCCGATTGCCTGAGCAAATTGGCCCAATTGTCCCAGGTCAGGAAGAAATCGTTGGCGAACGCAAAGAATACACAAATTAGCAAAAAAACACCTGCGATACCCAACGCTTTTACCAGTGAAACAGTCTTCCGGGCCAATGCGAAATTAGCGACGGTAGACGCGCCAATTGAAACTGCTCGATTCTTCATCTCCGCACCTCTAGGACTTTCTCATCTCTAATGGGTTTTAGTACAACTCGACGCTCAACCTATTTCACTTGATATTACACACAATCAGACAATGCAATTGTCAGCTTGCTTGATAAGTGAATTCCCTATCGTGGAGTTTTGATATTTGCAGAATCTAGAAAGATTTCATAAACATCACGCGTGGCGACAAGTCTCCGTCATGCCGATTCAGGGCATCGTTGTTGGCATCGAGCCACTTTTCTATGATATACCGCGACCGATAAAAAATTATGCGCCATGTCACGGTCTTTCGTATGCAGCGTTTTCTCTATAAGCTGCGCCAATTCAATATCGTGCGTCACTCCAACGCTGCACACGCAATTGATCCCAGCCGAGTTTTGTCGCGGCCTTTCGTGTCGACTTTCCGATCAATTGGCGTCCGTTCCGGTACTGTCGCGAAGGATGGACGCGCCGCAGGCTATGCAGTCGGTGCCGCCTCGGGGATCAGCTTGCGCCTTTTCAGTTCCAGCCAGAACTCTTTCGGCGCAACATCTGCGGTGGCAGCGAGATTTTCACGCACCGAATCTGCATTCTGAACTCCCATCAAGACCATCGTAATCGCAGGATGAAGCTTTACAAATTCGACTGCGGCCGAAAGAATGGAAATGTCAAATTGGTCGCAGACCTCCTCGATCTTCCGAACTTTGTCCACGATATCGCTAGGCGCGCTTGCGTAGTCGTACAGCCCTGTAGAGGACCGTGTGCCGGTTGCTAATATCCCGGAATTGAAGATCCCGGCAGCGATAATGGACACGTTCCGTTGCAATAGTTCGTCAAATGCGCCTTCCAACGGCTCGTGATTCAACAACGAATACCGCCCCGCGATCAAAGCGCAATCAAACGTGAACTCCGAAGTGGCGCGGAGAACTGCTTCAGTCTCATTCACGCCCAAACCAACTGCCGAGACCATTCCTGCGTTTCTCAGTTCGTCGAGCGCCTTGTAGCCGCTTTGAGCAAGCTGCTTCCAGTAAATTTCCGCGTCGTCCCCATGCCACGCCTCGCCGACATCATGCAAAAGAAGAATATCAATGAAGTCAAACCCGAGGCGAAATTGGCTTCCCTCGAACGACCGCATGATGCCATCGTAGCTATAGTCGTAGCGGTGATAGAAAGGAAGGGGGTCAATCCAATTGATTGGATAGCGCCCCCTTATTTCTTTGGAGCGATTTGCGGGGGTCAATACGCGCCCTGCTTTCGTGCTCAATGTAACTTGGTCCCGAATACCGAGTTCGCGAACAGCATGCCCGAGATAGTATTCTGCCTTTCCGTAACCGTAGAACGGAGCGGCATCAAAGTGACGAATGCCGCCATCGTATGCGGCGATGATTGCTTCTTCAAAATGACGATAGTCAACTTTTACGCCGAGTCCCGCCATACTTCCGGTCCCGAGCCCAATCTGACTCACAAGTGTCTTAGTCTTCCCAAGTGGAAGGCTTCTCAGTTCCGATGTCATTCTTCCTCCAATTGTTGGTGCCACGCTCAAGGTATTGGTTATCACGGCCGATTCGAGAGAGCCCAGTCCTTCTTAGAGACGGTTTCAAAACGGCTGTTTTGGGGTGTTAACTTCCGCGGCGAGCTGTTAAACCTCTAGCATCAGAACAACCGAGACCGAGGAGATGGGAAAGCCGATCATCGACGACGAATTGTGGACACTGATCGAGCCGTTACTACCGCCAGCGAAGCCGCGGCGCGAGTAGAACCCGGGCCGTCTGCCTGTTTCGAATCGCGCTACGCTGACGGGCCTCCTGTTCGTTCTCAAGACGGGACTGCGATGGCGCGACCTGCCTGTCGAGATGGGATGCGGCTCGGGCGTGACATGTTGGCGACGGCTACGCGACTGGCAGGCCGCCGGCGTGTGGGACCGCTTGCACGAACTGCTGCTCGCGAAGCTGCGCGCAGCAGACCAGATCGGCTTCTGGTGAGCCGCTGTCGATTCATCATCGATCCGCGCCGTTGGGGCGGGCCAAAAACTGGGCCCAACCCGACCGATCGCGCGCGACCCGGTTCTAAGCACCACATCGTCACCGACGCCAACGGGACGCCGCTCGCTGCGATCCTGACTGGCGCCAACGTCCACGACGTCACGCAATTGCTGCCGTTGATCGACGCGATTTCGCCGATTCGTGGCTTGCGCGGCCACCCACTGCAGCGACCACGCGTGGTCTACGCCGATCGCGGTTACGACTCCGAGCGACATCGACGAGCGCGGCGCAATCGCGGTATCGAGCCGGTGATCGCCAAGCGCCGCACCGAACGCGGCAGCGGCCTGGGGAAATATCGCTGGGTCGTTGAACGCACGCATGCCTGGCTGCATCACTTCCGTCGCCTCCGTATTCGTTTCGAGCGCCGCGCCGACATTCACGGCGCATTCCTCAAACTCGGTTGCTGCCTGATCTGCTGGAATACCCTCCGGCGTGCCGAGCAGCCTTTATGAAACCGTCTCTTAAAGCTTTGTTCGTCGGTTAGGCCAAGTCTAGGTAGTCCGCCGACGCACAAGTAGCCGTCAAGAAGATGAATCACCGACAACTGAAAGTTGACAATTGAGTCACTTTTTAATGAGCAGTTGGCCGCTCGACGTCATCTGGCACGGGAGCCCGCCACCCGCCACCTCCCCTGTTCCTAAGGTGTCCGTCGAACCGGGTCAACCTCATCCGACCGTTGGACACGCGCTTGCTCTCGACGCAGCGACAGTACGAACTGAACTGGCCTAGGCTTGGAAACCGGGCGACGGTGCCGGTCTCGAGCATTATCGTGGCCGCGAGAATGTCGCCGATGCTCGGCGCGCTCTTCAGTACCTCGAATTCCGGGCGCAGTCTGACTTCGCGATGGAGGATGAGCTCGATCGCTTGGATCTCATGACTCAATGTGGCGATGACAGCTAGGCTGGCGTCAAGCGCGCGCGGCACGTGCAGCGCGCGCACGCCGGTGGCATCGAGCCGCGGGACTTGCTCGCTGTCCAGCCGTACGTTCGCATGCCGTGCGAGCAAGCTCTCGATGCTCAGAACGTTCACGGTGCGTTGTCGCACCAACTGCAGGCGCTCACGTGAAAGGTCACGCAGGGGCCGCTCTAGGTAGATGTAGCCCTCAGGAAGCAAGCGACAGCTCTTCCTCTCGATATAGCCTGTCCACCACTTTTTGACTGACCTCATAGCCCTCACGCTTCAGCAGCACCTGAATCTTGCGGTAAAGTGAAGGCCTTCAGCGACGTCCAAGCAGCAACGAAGAGGCAACAACTCCATCGTGCAGCCTTGACGACTAGGCTACGTTTAATGCAAGCCAGCCACATGCAGCCGTCAGTAACAAGACGATAGATGGAGGAACCGCGTGAGCGTATTCACGATGGCGCAGCACTGTAGCGACCGCACCCGTCATCACCGCAATCCCGAGAATCGCGCCAAGAACTCGAGTGGCGGGGACGATCAGCAGTAACGCCGCGAGCAATTCGCTCGCAGCGGTGACATAGTGGAACCAACCGGGGTAGCCCCATCTCGCGTACTCATCCTGCACCTTCTTGGGTGCAACTCCATTGACTGCGCCTCCGACGAAGAAGAAAGCGACGAGCCCACAAGTCATGATGCTTTCAATATTAAAAATCATGATGGATTTCATTTACTGTTGTGATTGCTTCGCGGATTCGCCATTAAATGAAATCACAGGGGCTTTAAGAGTCGCTAACACAAGTCGTCCACGAATCTAGAGCAGATGACGGCGGCAGCCAGAGCGAGCAAAGCGGCATGAATATCGAGGCGGCGCTCGAAGCGAATCCGGAGCTTGCCGAAACCAGCAAACCAGGCATGTGTGCGCTCGACGACCCAACGATGACGCCCGAGCC
The DNA here is from genome assembly GCF_027257875.1 of Burkholderia sp. IMCC1007. Taxonomy (GTDB): domain Bacteria; phylum Pseudomonadota; class Gammaproteobacteria; order Burkholderiales; family Burkholderiaceae; genus Burkholderia. Next base: position 2,540 of record NZ_JAPVQY010000080.1, on the reverse strand, counting down.
GCTCACTGCTTTCGATACCACGGCGGCCAATACGGGCCTTGATGCCGCGCTGTCTCAGATAGCGCGTAAGCGACCGGCAATGTCATCTTGAAGAGTCAGGGTGACGAAAGCGACGATCGTGTCCACCTATTTTTTAAAATGGACACGTGTACGCTATGGACGAGAATGAAGTGATTTCGGAGACGGTGGAGCCGACGCGGCGACGCCGCCACAGCAAGGAATTCAAGGAGAAGGTGATCCGTGCGGCGATGCAGCCAAACGTATCGATCGCGGCGGTTGCGCTGCATTACCGGTTGAACGCGAATCTGCTGCGTCGATGGGTGGCCGCACGGGAGGAACTGGATGCTGCGCGCGAGGCACGCCAGTCGCTGAGCTTGCCGGCGGCGGAATTCGTCCCACTGCAACTGGAAGCGCCGGGTGCGGCGGCAGATCCAACCGAGATCCAGATCGAGGTACGCCGGGGCGCGGCGACCGTGACGGTGCGCTGGCCGCTATGCGCCGCGGCCGATTGCGCGGCATGGTTGCAAGGGTGGCTGCGGTGATCCGCATCGAGGCGATCTGGCTGGCGACGGAGCCGATCGATATGCGCGCCGGCGTCGATACGATATTGGCCCGGGCGGTGAAGGTGTTCGGCGCGGCGCGTCCGCACCACGCCTACCTGTTCGCCAACCGGCATTCGACGCGCCTGAAGGTGCTGGTGTACGACGGGTTCGGTATCTGGCTGGCCGCACGTCGCCTGAACAAGGGGCGATTCATCTGGACGAATGGCGAGCAGGCGATCGCCACCGCGCTGAATCCCGAGCAGTTGCGCGCGCTGGTGACCGGGCTACCTTGGCAGGCGCTCACCCACGATCACGCGATCACGGTCGTGTAATACCCCCAAAGCCGTAAACCGGCTTGCTTCCGCGGCGGGTTGGGTTCTGGCAGAGTGGCCGCATGAACCCGCCCGCCGACCTTGACGCCCTGAGCCCTGACGAACTGCGCACGCTGGCTGCTCAGTTGATGGCTCAGATCGGCGAGAAGGACCGGGAACTGCACTACCGCCAGAGGCGCATTGACCAACTCACCCACGAGATCGCCGCGCTCAAGCGCCTGCAATTCGGCAAGCGCAGCGAGCAGTTCACCGCCGAGCAGATGAGCCTGCTTGACGAGGCCATCAACGCCGACCTGGCCGCACTCGAAATCGAGCTGGAGCAGTTGTGAACCGCTCCGGGAATGTAGGAGACTTCGGATCTTGGCTGTAATTGGAGATTTGAAGTATGGAAAACGAAAGCAAGGTAAGGAAGCCCACCGGGACGCGATATTCAGATGAGGTGCGGGAGCGGGCGGTGCGGATGGTGTTTGAGCATCAGCACGAGTACGAAACGCAGGGGGCGGCGATCCGCTCGATCGCTTCGAAGATGGGGATGTCGCGCGAGACGCTGCGAAACTGGGTCATCCAGGCTGAGCGCGACCGTGGCCAGCGACCGGGCACGACGACTTCCGAGCTCTCACGGCTCAAGGAACTGGAGCGCGAGAATCGTGAATTGCGCACGGCCAACGAGATCCTGCGCAAGGCCTCCGCGTATTTCGCGCAGGCGGAGCTCGACCGCCGATCGAAACCATGATCGCGTTTATCGACGAGCATCGCGACGTCTACGGTGTCGAGCCGATCTGCCGCCTGCTGCCGATCGCGCCGTCGACGTATTACCGGCACGCCGGGCGGCGCAGCGATCCGGAGCAATGGCCAGAGCGAGCGCGTCGCGATGCTGAACTGAAGGCCCTCATCCGTGCGGTCTGGGACGAGAACTTTGGCGTGTATGGTGTGCGCAAGGTCTGGCGCCAGTTGCTGCGTGATGGTGTGAAGGTCGCGCGCTGCACGGTTGCGCGCCTGATGAAGGCGATGGGCCTCGAAGGTGTGCGGCGCGGGCGCCGGATCAAGACGACGCAGCGCGACGATGCGGTGCCGTGCCCGCTGGACCGGGTCAAACGTCAGTTCCGTGCCGATCAGCCCAACGCGCTGTGGGTTGCGGATTTTACCTATTGCTGGACATGGTCGGGCTTTGTCTACGTGGCCTTCGTCACTGATGTGTTTGCGCGCCGTATCGTCGGTTGGCGCGTGTCGGCATCGATGAAGACTGACTTCGTGCTGGACGCGCTGAACCAGGCGTTACACGATCGCCAGCCGCCGCCCGGCCTCATTCATCATTCCGATCACGGGTCGCAATATCTCAGCATTCGGTACACCGAACGTTTGGTGGATGCTGGCGTGCAACCGTCCGCCGGCAGCGTTGGCGATTCGTACGATAATGCGCTGGCCGAGACAATCAACGGACTGTACAAGGCCGAAGTTGTGCACCGGCGTTCATGGCGTACGCTCCAGGATGTCGAACTCGCCACGCTGGAATGGGTACACTGGTACAACCACCATCGGTTGCTCGGCCCGCTCGGGTACGTGTCGCCGGCGGAGGCGGAGCAAGCTTACAAACGGAATCTGGCGCTATCCGCTCGCGCGGCGTAGCGCCAAACTCGGCGGTCTCCGACAAACCCGGCGCGGTTCA
>NZ_JAPVQY010000008.1 GCF_027257875.1 Burkholderia sp. IMCC1007 | reverse complement strand
CCCGCGCCGACCGCCGCGCCGCTGCCGCCGTTGAACGCCGCGCCCGCCGCCGCACCGAGCGCGGTGCCGACGGCCGCGCTGCCGAGCGCGCTCGCGGTCGATGCCTGTCCGGCGCTCACGCCGCCCGATTGCTGGAATGCGTATTGCCGGCAGTTCGCGTCGTCGACGCGGAACTGGTCGAACGATTTGCCGGTGCCCGGCAGCGCCATCACGCTCGGGCCAGCCGGCATGTATGCGCACGCGCCGAGCAGGCCGGCCAGCGCCAGCACGCCCGGCACACGCAGGGATCGAATTGCGTGGTTCATCATCGGGGCTCCATCACTGCGGCCGCGCCGGCACCGATCGCCAGCCCGACTTGCAGGTCTTCACATACGGGTAGTAATGCCGCGACGCGTCGCAGTAGTACCAGAGGTCCGCGTCGCCGCCGGCCTGCGGCTGATCCTTCTCGACGTACTCGGGCGGCGGGCCGGGATCGACCGGCACCGCGACGACGGGCGGCGGGTAGTAATACGGCGCCGGAACGACGGGGTAGTAATACGGGTAACCGGGGCCGACATAGACCCCGACCCGGGCGGCATGCGCCACGCCGCCCGTCGCGACGGCCACCGCGGCGGCCGCGCCCAGCGCGAGCTTCAATCCATTCACGTCACGTTCTCCGGGAACACGGTTCGTCGATACGAACCCGATACTGGGAACGCTACGCCGCGCGCGATCCGGCATCCATTACGCGCACGCACACGATTGTTGCGCGACGTTACTGGTGTGACAGACACGGGCAACGAGGCGCGCCGGCACGCCATCGTGCGTTACACACTAATGCGTGGAAACGGATTCGCGCGGACTTGAACAGGACGATGGCAGCGCGCCGGCCGCGTGCCTCCCGTTACACGCGGCGTGCACGGATACGCCGGATCGTTCCGATGATGCGACGCGCCATATTGACGCACGTGCGGCAGACCGCCACGCCGCGCCCGCGCGCGTCGCGCGCCCCGTTGTTGATACGAATCAATGATTTACGCCGAAATCACGCGCGACGGGCTCGACATCTGCGACGAGTTGGCACATTTCGAGGCGCAACATCGCGATCCATACTCCAGCCAACCCCGACGCACGTCCGCCGGGGTCCGCCGGCACCCGCCGTCGGGTATCGTCAGCCTCGGTCAACTGGTATGGACACCGCATTTTCGGCCCTCGATCTGGCCCGCCTGCAATTCGCGTTCACCGTCTCCTTTCACATCGTCTTCCCGGCGCTGAGCATCGGCCTCGCGAGCTTCATCGCCGTGCTCGAATATCGCTGGCTGAAGACCGGCAAGCAGTACTACAAGACGCTGTGCCTGTTCTGGTCGAAGATCTTTGCGGTCGCGTTCGGGATGGGCGTCGTCTCCGGCGTCGTGATGAGCTATCAGTTCGGCACCAACTGGTCGGGCTTCTCGAGCTTCGCGGGCTCCGTCACCGGCCCGCTGCTGATGTACGAGGTGATGACCGCGTTCTTCCTCGAAGCCGGCTTCCTCGGCATCATGCTGTTCGGCTGGAACCGCGTGAGCCCGCGCGCACACTTCGGCGCGACGCTGATGGTCGCGATCGGCACGCTGATCTCGACGTTCTGGATCCTCGCGTCGAACAGCTGGATGCAGACGCCGCAGGGCTTCGAGATCGTCGACGGCCGCGTCGTGCCGACCGACTGGTTCGCGATCATCTTCAACCCGTCGTTCCCGTACCGCCTGTTCCACATGGCGATCGCCGCGTTCATCGTCGCCGCGCTGGTGGTGGCCGCGACGGGCGCGTGGCACCTGCTGAAGGGCCGCCGCGACAAGGGCGTGAAGAAGATGTTCTCGATGGCGCTGTGGCTGCTGCTGATACTCGCGCCGCTGCAGGCCGTGATCGGCGACCAGCACGGCATCAACACGCTGAAGCACCAGCCCGCGAAGATCGCCGCGATCGAAGGGCTGTGGGAAACCGAGAAGGGCGGCACCGCGCTGAACCTGTTCGGCATTCCGGACATGCAGGCGGAAACGACCCGCTACGCGGTGCAGGTGCCGCACCTCGGCAGCCTGATCCTCACGCACAGCTGGGACGGCGAGATCCGCGGGCTGAAGGACTTCCCGCCCGAGGACCGCCCGAATTCGACGGTCGTGTTCTGGAGCTTCCGGATCATGGTCGGCCTCGGCTTCGCGATGATCGGCCTCGCCGCCCTCGCCTGGCTGCTGCGCCGCCGCGGCCGCCTGTATGAATCGAAGTGGTTCCAGCGCTTCGCGCTCGTGATGGGCCCGACCGGTTTCGTGTCGCTGCTCGCGGGCTGGGTGACGACCGAAGCCGGCCGCCAGCCGTGGGTCGTCTATGGCGTGATGCGCACCGCGCAAGCCGTGTCGCCGCTGTCGGTGCAGCAGGTCAGCCTGTCGATGATGACGTTCGTGATCGTGTACTTCCTCGTGTTCGGCACCGGCGTGTACTACATGCTGAAGCTGATGAAGGCCGGCCCGGCGCTGCCCGATGCGAAGCACGACGACACCCCCGACACGCGCCGCGATCACACCGCGCGCCGCCCGATGTCGGCCGTCGACGAACTGATCGAGACCGTCTGAGCCCACCCATTCCGCATACGAGAAAACCTATGGACGTCACCGTAATCTGGGCCGCGATCATCGCATTGGGGCTCTTCATGTACGTCGTGCTCGACGGCTTCGACCTCGGCATCGGCATCGTCTTCCCGTTCTTCCCGGACGAGAAGGAACGCGACCTGATGATGAACACCGTCGCGCCCGTGTGGGACGGCAACGAAACGTGGCTCGTGCTCGGCGGCGCCGGGCTGTACGCGGTGTTCCCGATCGTCTATTCGACGGTGCTGTCGGCGCTGTACCTGCCGCTGATCTTCATGCTGGTGTGCCTGATCTTCCGCGGCGTGTCGTTCGAGATCCGCGCGAAGGCGCGCCGCACGAAGCAGCTGTGGGATCTCGCGTTCATCGGCGGCTCGGCCGGCGCGACGCTGTTCCAGGGGATCGCACTCGGCGCGTTCCTGCAGGGCATCGACGTGAAGGACGGCGTGTACGTCGGCGGCGCGTTCGACTGGCTCACGCCGTTCAGCCTGCTGACGGGCCTCGGCCTGATCGTCACGTATGCGCTGCTCGGCTGCTGCTGGCTCGTCGCGAAGACCGAAGGCGACGTGCAGCGCCGCCTGCATCGCGTGGTGTGGCCGCTGACCGTCGTGCTGCTCGGCTTCATCGCGGTGATCAGCCTGTGGACGCCGCTGCAGGATCCGGCCATCGCGCAGCGCTGGTTCGATTCGGGGCTGTTCTGGCGCCTGCTGCCGGTGCCGTTCCTGGTCGCCGGCTGCGCGGTGTGGATGCGCCGCGCGGTGCGCGCCCGCCACGACATGACGCCGTTCGTGCTCGCGCTGGCGCTCGTGCTGCTCGGCTACGTCGGGCTGCTCGTCACGTTGTTCCCGTATGCGATTCCTCAGACGATGACGATCTGGGAAGCGGCCGCGCCGCGTTCGAGCCAGACCTTCACGCTGGTCGGCGCAGCGGTTATCCTGCCGATCATCATCGCCTACACGACGATGGGTTATTGGGTATTCCGAGGCAAGGTGCGCCATGAAGACCAGCATTACTACCACCACTGATTCCACCGCCGGCCAGCCCAGCGCGCCGCGCTCGAAAATGCGCGGCTGGATGTGGTTCGTCGTTCTGTGGGCGGGCGGCGTGCTCGGCGCCGTCACGCTCGGCTATGCGTTCAAGATCTTCATGAACCTGACGCTGTTTGCGGTGAAGTAGGCGGAGCGGCCGCCCGGGTCGAACGATGGCCCGGGCGGCCGTTTTGTCGTGGATGGCTGCGGCTTCAGCCGCATACTGCCAGCGCCGCAAGAGCCCGCGGACAACACGTCTCCCGGCTACGCGTCCTGCCGCACCACACCCAGTTTGAGCCCCAGCATGCCGAAGATGCGACTCATCGTCTGTACCGTCCCGTCACTGCGGCCCTGCTCGATATCCTGAATCGTCTTGGTCGACACGCCTGCGAGCTTGGCCATTTCGGCGCTCGTCAGCCGCATCGTCTTCTTCAGATGGCGCACCGATTCGCGCAGCGACCATTCCGGGTGCGCAAGTACGTCCTCGATCGCTTGCCGCCTCAGCGCGAGCTGTTCGGGAAGCGACATCGCGTTATAGCGTTTGTCCATGGTGTCGTGCCCGCTCAGCGCAGCGCATCCAGTTCACGGGCCAGCCGCTCCAGGCCCGGTTTCAGAAATGCATGCACGTCGGGCTCTAGGCCAAAATCCGCACCCTGATCGGCGATCTCCTGCAGACGTGGCGCCATTGCATGCAGCCGCGCACGCAGTGCGTCACGATCCAGCACGGGCTGCCCCTCTCCCGCCTGCTGCTCGCTCGATCGGACAACCCCATCGAGCACCCGCTCCCAATCTGGCCGACCGGCATCATTTCCCTCCCAGCGAATGCGTCGCGCAATGCCATCGGGATGCAGATACATCGGTGCAAAGTCGAAAAGCGGCGTCAGCGCGATGCGCCCTTGGAAATCGCGTTGCAACGCGGTGTTTCGCGCATGATTGTCCTTGTTGCCCAACGCAAGATTGGCGACGTCGCGACACAAGTACTCGGCAATCTCGGCTTGGGGATCCGTACATTGGCGTACGAGATGCGCGCATACCTCGTCGTGATTCGGCACGACGCCGAAGCCGGATTTGCCCGTCAACGAAGCAATGCTTTCCTGAGCGAACCGGACAACGCCGTCGCCGACTCGTGCACGATCGAACCGCGGAATGAACAGGGCTCGATCACGCAGTGTCAACTCCGCATGCACGCGCAGCCCGAGACGCCGGGCCAAAGCCATGTAGGGTGCTTCGTGGCGCAGGATCTGTGCAAGGCGCTCGTTGCTGCCGCGCCCGAACTTGACGATGTAGTGCGCAACCGCACGCTCGTCGGGCAACGTGTGATCGAGATAGAGCAGTCCGTCGTCAGCGCGGGTCAGCAACAGCTTCGGCCATTCACCCTGCACACCCGAAGAGCCCGCAACGAAGAATCCGTGTTCGGCGAGATACTCGCTGAATGCGTCTCCGCGCATGGCAACGTCGTCGTCCGTGAAACCTTGCTGCGGCCCCTGTCGCTCGGCAAGCCACTGCGCGGCTTCCTTGATCCGCAGATTGCCGATCGAATTGCCAGCTCCCGCCAGCAGTAATGGCCAGTCGGCACGCTCCTCCGCCGTTTCCGGCAAATCGAGGCGGCGCAATAGTTCCTGGCGGCCGAAACCCTGCGGCAACAAATCGATCAGGAAAACCGGCCAGTGTGATGTCACCAGCGGCTCGAGTTCGACCGGAAAAGTGCATGACATCGCATGCGCGTCACGCGCAGCCTGATGACAAACGATCCATTCGACGTCGTAACCCGAATACGTACGGCCGCGCCATCCTTCGTCAGGCTCGCCGAACAAGGTGACGCTGCCGATGTCGTGCCAGCGACCGGCGGCGTGCAGCTGAATGGTGCAGGAATTCGTCATTTCGGCAAAAATCTATACAAATCCTATCTGTCGATACGAATAAAGTATATAAATTTCTACCGAAATGCAAACTGTGCGGCCGAACTGCCCGGAATGGGTTCCGCTGCCACTCATTGTGGCCTACCCCCGCCCGCGCAGCGCTGCCTCGATCTTGCGATCGGTCTTGTACTGGCTCAGCGCATACACCGACCAGATCGCGGCCGGCAGCCAGCCGATGATCGTGAGTTGCAGGAGTAGACAAATTATCCCGGCGATCGGGCGGCCGATCGTGAAGAACTGGAACCACGGGAGCAGCAGGGCAAGCAGAAGGCGCATAAACGATCCTTTCGGTGCGTCGTTGGACGGGTGATACCCGGCCAATATGGCGGGTTGTGCGCACCGTTTCAAGCCCGGGCACGACGCGCGCCGGACGAAGCGCCGTACCGATACCTCCGCGCTACGCCGAATCGGCCAGCCACTGCGCGACGCGCGCGACGAGCCGATCCGCTTCGTCGAAGCATTCGACGCCCGCGACCTGCGGCGCACCGCAAATCGTGAACACCGGCTTGCCCCACTGCAGCCCGAGCGCGATTTCGGACAGCGTGCCGAGCCCGCCGCCCACCGCGATAAGGCACACCGACGCGCGCGCGACCAGCGCATTGCGCGTGATGCCGAGCCCGGTCGGCAGCGCGACGCTCAGGTACGGATTCGCCAGCGCGGCATCGTCTTCGGGCAACAGCCCGATCGCGCAGCCGCCGGCCGCGTGCGCACCGCGCGCGGCGGCCTCCATCACGCCCTGCTTGCCGCCGCCGACGAGCGCGATACCCGTCGCCGCTACCGCATGCGCGATCCGTTCCGCGACCCGCATCTGTTCATCCGTCGCGTCGCGCGGGCCGATCACGCCGACCGGCATCCGGTGCCGCTGCGTGCCGCGTTGCCGTTGCGCCAGTCGCGCGAGCGCGTCGCGCGCCGGTTCGGACCACGCACTTTCAATGACGCCGTTGCCGAACAAGGCCTTCCCCCAGTGCAAGAACGCAGGTACAGATGGCCGTCAGCACGATCGACAGCACGGCCGCCTGCGAGAAATCGGTTTGCCCGTCCGACAGCTTCAGATACATCAGCAGCGGCAGGATGTTGATCTGCGTGCCGGCCAGCGCGAGCGCCGTGCCGTACGTGCCGAGCGCGATCGCGGTCACGAGGCACCACGCGGATGCGACCGACGGCCACAGCTCGCGCCACGCGACGTCGAGCCATGCGCGCCACGGCCGCGCGCCGAGCGTCAGCGCCGCTTCGAGCGGCCGTCGGTCGAGATTCGCGAGCGTCGGGTAGATCATCAGCGCGACGCGCGGAATCAGGTAGTACGCATAGGCGAGCGCGAGCCCCGGCATCGTGTAGATCGCGCCGCCGACCACGGTCGGATCGGCGCCCAGCGCGGCCAGCAGCGTGGTCACGAAGCCCGCGCGGCCGAATGCGAGGATGAACCCGTACGCGATCACCAGCCCGGAAAACGCCAGCGGCACGCCGAGCAGCGCGAGCGACCAGTGGCGGCGGCCCGGCGACTGTCCGGCGAGTGCGAACGCGACCGGCACGCCGACGGCGACCGACAGCGTGCCGGCGCCCACCGCCAGCGCCAGCGAGCGCGCGATCGCATCGGCGACGAGCGGATCGCGCCACACCGCCGCGAACGCACGGCCGCCGCCCGCGCATGCCGCATCGACCAGCGCGGCCAGCGGCAGCACGAAGCACACCGCAAGCAGCGCCGCCGCGGGCAGCGCGCCGAAGCGGCGCAGCACGCCGCGCTCGGGTAAGGAAGCCTGCATCCCGCGCCCCTTACTGGCCGAGCGTGGCCTGCGACCACAGCTGGTCGACCTCGGCCTTGCGCGCCGCCGCCTTCGCGACATCGAGCGGTCGCACCTGCGGCGCGTTCGGCAGCTTCGCAGCGACCTCCGGTGCGACCGGCGTACCCGGCACCGCCGGACGGACATAGCCTTGCGCGAACAGCGCCTGCCCGACGTCGCTCATCACGAGGTTGAGCCAGAGCTGCGCGGCGGACGGATTCGGGCCGTTCTTCACGAGACTCATCGCATAGGGCGCCGACACGCTGCCGTCCTGCGGAATCACGACGTCGGCCGCGTCGCCCATGCCGTCCGCGTACTTCGCCTTGAGGCCGTCGTTCTCGTAGCCGATCAGGATCGGAATCTCGCCCTTCACGAACTTCGCGTACGGCGTCGTGCCCTCGACGCGCAGCACGTTGCCGGCCTGCTTCAGCTTGCCGAAGAAGTCGGCGCCCGGCTTCGGGTTCTCGACGCTGCCGCCGTTCGCATACGCGGCCGCGAACACCGCGACCTGGCCCTGCCCGGTCGAGCGCGGGTCGAGGTAGACCACCGCGTTGCGGTACTCGGGCTTCAGCAGGTCCGACCACCGCTGCGGTACGTTCTTGACGAGCTTCCGGTTGACGAGGAACGCGATATTCAGCGAATGCACGGCGAACCAGCGGGCGTCGGTCGCGCGAAACACGCCCGGCAGCTTGTCGAAGTTGATGGGCCGGAACGGCGCGACGACGTCCTTGCCCGCGGCGTCGAGCGCCGACGCCGCGAAGTAGTACGCGGTATCGGCCTGCGGACGGCGGCGCGACTTGTCGAGCGCGACGACGGTCGCGGCCGAGCCGATGTCGTTGTACGTGATCTCGACCTTCGGGTAGCGCTTGCGGAATTCGGCGAACAGCGCCTTCCAGTTCGCCCATTCGGGGCCGGTGTCGAACGACACGACGAGCCCTTCGTCGGCCGCCTTTGCGTACAGCGCGTCTTCGCCCGGGTACAGCGGTGCGGCGTGCGCCGCCGCGCAGGAAAGCGCCGCGAGCGCGCACAGCGCCAGCACGCGGGCGCGCATGGCCTTCACAAAGAGGGAGCCTGCAAGCATCGTGAATCTCCGTTGAACGAAAGAGGTCATTGCGCGGCCGGCGACGCCGGCAGCACGAGCAGATGGCGAGGGTCGATCGCGATGCTGCGCGCGGCGGGCTCGCGCCCTTCGCACAGCAGCACGTCGGCCGAGCCGGCGGGAATGAAGTCGTAGCGCTGCGTCGCGCCGAAATAGCGCACGTCGCCGCGGCGGCCGTCGATGCGGTTCGCGCTGTGCTCCGGCGGATCGGCCTGCACGTGTTCGGGTCGCACCAGCACCTCGATCTCCGCGCCCGGCCGGTGCTCGCCCGTTTCCGCGCGCAGCGTCGCGAAACGCACGTCGACGATGCCGTGCGCGAGCACGCGGCCGCGCAGCAGCGTCGAATGTCCGACGAAGCGCGCGACCTGCGCGGTCGCCGGGCGCTCGTACAGGTCGCGCGGCGTGCCGGCCTGCAGCACGCGGCCGCCGTCGACGATCGCGACGCGGTCGGCCATGCTCAGCGCCTCGTCCTGGTCGTGCGTGACGAACAGCGTCGTCGCGCCGCAGGCGCGCTGCAGCGCGCGAATCTCGTCGCGCAACTGATGGCGGATGCCGGCATCGAGCGCCGCCAGCGGCTCGTCGAGCAGCAGCAGCTTCGGTTCGATCACGAGCGCCCGCGCCAGCGCGACGCGTTGCTGCTGGCCGCCGGACAGCATCGCGATGCCGCGCATCGCATGCGCGGACAACCCGACCCGCTCGAGCATGCCCAGCGCGCGCCGGCGCCGCACGTCGGCCGCGACGCCGCGCATCCGCAGCCCGTACGCGACGTTGTCGACCACCGACAGGTTCGGGAACAGCGCGTAGTGCTGGAACACCATCCCGACCCCGCGCCGCCACACGGGCACGCCGGCCACGTCGTCGCCGCCGATCGCGATGCGGCCGCGCCAGCCGTCGAGCAGCCCGGCCGCGAGCCGCAGCAGCGTGGATTTGCCCGACCCGCTGCGCCCCATCACCGCGAGCAGTTCGCCCTGCGCGGCCGACAGCGTGACGTCGTCGACGCCATGACGGGCGCCCGGATACTGAAAGCTGACGTGTTCGAATTCAAGACTCATGGATGACTCACTTCAGACGTTGCACGGTGCCGACGGACACGAGCGTGGCGAGCACGGCGAGCACGAGCAGCACGACGGTGGCCGCGCACGCCATCCCCGTCGCGCCGTAGAACGCCTTCAGCAACACGATCGGATAGTTCCGGTAGCGAAAGCCGGCAATCAGGTTCGAGATCTGGAATTCGCCGATCGACAGCGCGGCCACCATCACGAGGCCGGAAAACACGCTGTGGCGCAGGTTCGGCAGCACGATCGTGACGAACTGGCGCAGCGGCGTCGCACCGAGCGTCGCCGCGCAGGCCTCGAGCCGCGCGAGGCCGAGGTGGCGCAGGTCGCCGAGCAGCGTCTGCAGCAGATACGGCAGCGTCAACACCGCGTGCGCCGCGATCATCAGCGGCAACGTGCCGAGCCACGGCAACGTGTCGCCGCTGAAGATCGCGATGTAGCCGAAGCCGAGCGTCAGCGCCGGCACGGCGACCGGCATCAGCATCACGACGCGCGTCGCGAATCCGCCGCCGGCTTGCGCGCGATGATGCAGCGCATACGCGAGCGGCAGGCCGATCACCGCGTTGAGCGCGCAGCACGCCAGCGCCACCATGAAGCTCACGCCGAACGCGCGGGTGAAGCTCCGGTTCGCGGCCAGGTCGGCAAACCAGTGCCCGGTGACGCCGGCGGGCAGCAACGTGTTCGTCCACGATTCGCCGACCGCGCCGATCAGCAGCAACGCGATCGGCAATAGCAGGTAGAGGCCGAACCCCGCGAGCAGCGCCTGCAGCAGCAAGCGCCCGACGGAAGGCCGGGCCGGTTTGTTACGACGAATCGGAATACCGTCGGCGATGGCCGGGGCGGTTGACTCAGGCATGAAAACACTCGCTGACGATCGGAAAAAAACCTCGCGCAACGCCTGCCAGATGAGGCCGGCGTGCGTTGTCGAAGCCGGCGCAGTGTGCGGTTCCGACATGGCATCGTCATGAAAAAAACGTAAAAAGCGCGCATCGACCTGTGCAAGGACGGAACAGCCCGCCATGAAGCACCTGTATCCGAACGTGGCGGAGCTGCATGCATTCGCCACGTCCGCGAAGTACCTGAACTTCTCCTATGCGGCCCGCGAACTGGGCCTGACGCCGAGCGCGGTCAGCCGGCAGATCGCGAACCTCGAGGCGCTGTTCGGCGTGAAGCTGTTCGTGCGCGAGGGGCGCGGGCTCGCGCTCACCCGTGCCGGCCAGGTGTATCACGCGCGCGTCGTCGGGCCGCTGCGCGAAATCGGCAACGCGTCGATCGAACTGCTGAGCGCCCGCGAGAACAGCGACCTGCTGACGATCGCCAGCGTGCCGACGTTCACGACCAAATGGCTGTTGCCGCGCCTGACGCGCTTTCTCGCCGCCGCGCCGGGCGTCACGCTGAGCTTTCGCCGTCATCTCGCGCCCGGCGACGTGTTTCCGTTCGGACTCGACGCGGCGATCCGCTATGGCGACGGTGGATGGGAAGGCGTGCGAAGCGACTATCTCGGCGGGCGGACCTTCGTGCCGGTCTGCTCGCGCGAATTCGCCGACCGGCATGCATTACACGCACCGGCCGACGCGGCGGCGGCGCCGCGCCTCGTGCACGAGCAGGCGGAGATCGCGTGGTCCGCGTGGGCGGAGCGTCATCGCGCGACGCAGATGAACGCGCTGGCGGGGCCGCGCTTCGAGCAGTATTCGGTGCTGATTCAGGCGGCGCAGGCCGGGCTCGGGATCGCCCTCGTGCCGCGCTTCCTGATTCTCGACAATCTCGCGGCGGGCACGCTGGTCGAGCCGTTCGACGCGCCGGTCGACGTGGACGCGCAGGGACACTACCTGTGCTACGCGCCCGAGCGCCTCGACACGAGCGATGCGTTGAGGCGTTTCAGGGAATGGATGCTGGACGAAGCCGGGCGCGCGTAAGCGGGACACGACGTCGCCCCGAAAACGAACGGCGCACACCGCCGCACGACGGCACGCGCCCGTTGCCCGACGCCGCGCGACGGCGGCGTCCGGCATGCAGCGTCAATGCCCGATACCGAGCCCCGGCAGCACGCGCGTGTGCTCGGCCACGACCGCCTGCAGCAGGCGCGGATCAGCGCCGAGCAGCCCGAGGATCGTCGGCGCGACCTGCTTCGTGCCGACCACGTCCGTCACGGTGCGCGCGCGATGCAGCCCCGGATACGACACGAGCAGGCCGAGGTGGCTGTCGTCCGGCGCGTTGCCGCCGTGCTCCTCGTCCTTCTTCGTGCTCGACGTGTAGATCACGCCCGGATTCGGCTGGACGATGATGTCCGGCGTGCGGCCGTTGGCCGGATCGCCGAACCGGTCGGCCAGCGCCGCGCCGTACAGCACGTACGCCTGCGGCCCGTCCGCGCAGATCCCCGGCGCGTTGCAGCCGAGGTTCGCGTTCAGCGCCTGCACCACCGCCGTGCGCTGGTTGCGGTCGCGCAGCCAGATCAGGCCGACGTCGTCGGTCTGCACGAAGCCCGTGCCGACCAGGCCCGAACCGTCGTTCAGGTTGCCCGTCGTCGTGTTGTTCTGGCCGAAGTTGCCGTTCGGGTCGATGAAGTTGTTCGCTTCGAGCAGCTTCGTCAGCGTGTCGCCGTTCTTCACGAGCTTCGTGTGATCGGTCGGCGACTGACCGTGCTTCGCCGTGACGATCACGGCCGTCGACGCATACAGGTTCGCCTGCTTCAGCGCCGCGACGACCTCACCGATCGCGTTGTCGACATAGGTGATCGCATTCGCGACCTGCCCGTTCGGCGTGAAGTTCGCATCGAGGTAGCCGCCGCCCTTCGCGACCGGCGCCTTCTGCGCGACGCTCAGCGTCTGGAAGTTCGCGCCGAACAGCGTCGGCACCGGCGCGGTCTTCGTGCCGGTCGAATCGCGCCCGCCGATCTGATTGATCAGCGCCTGCACGTGCAGGTTGTCGAAGCGCGCGGTGTGCGAATAGACGTCCGTGTAGTCGGTGTTCGTCGCCGGGTCGATCGAGTTGATCTCGGTGCGCGCGAGATCGTCGACGCCGGTGCCCGACGGGCCGTTCAGCCAGTCGTAGCCCCACGCGTGCTTGTCGGCCCACGCGGTGTACGCGTTCGGCACGCCGGCCTTCACGGCCTCGAACACGGTGTTGGTCTTCACGTAGTTGTGCGGATAAACGGGCACGCACTGGCCGTTGACCTTCGCATGCGGGATCGCCTGCGGGTTGAACGCGCCGCCGCCGTTCAGGTTCACGAGCTTGCCGCCGTTGAACGCGTCGATGCCGGTCGTCTCGTCGAACACGACGTTCCAGCCCTGCTTGCCCGAGCACGTCGTGTCGCTCGGCGCGTACAGGTTGCGGTCGTACGACACGTCGTAGAACAGGCCGGCCGTCTTCGGCGAGCCGCCCGTCACGAGCGCCGCGAGCCCCGGGAACGAATCGGACAGGCCGGGCGTATACGCGTTCGTGTACGTGACGCCGCTTTGCGCGAGCACCGCGATGTTCGGACACGTGTTCGCGCCGATGCAGCGCGCGAGATCCTGCTCGTGCAGGCCGTCGATGCTGAGCAGCAGCACGTGCTGCACGACGCGCCGGCCGTGCGCCGCATCGTTGCCCTGCGCGTTGCCGTCCTGCTGCGCCGCGCCGGCGCCCGTGCTTGCGAGCGCCAGCGCGCCCGCCACCATCACTGCCATGTTTCGTTGCTTGGCGAACCTCGAAATCATCACCCCACCTCATCGATTGATGTTGAACTGCGTGACTTGCCGACAGGCGCGCAAAATATCGCCGCGTCGTGCGGCGTTCGCATGAAGCGGGGCTTTCTGTTTTCTATCAAACGTAACCAATCGCAAGTGACACGAAGCGGTCGCAAAGCACGGTGACCTGGCGCACGCTGCGACGTGCGCCCCCGACATCCGCACCGCGCTGGTGCACGGGGCGCGGCCTTCCCCGCCGCAAGATTTTTTTCGGGGTTGGCGCGCGACTATTGGCGTGTGATAAAGGGTTTTCCCTGACCCGGAGCCTGGTATGTCGACCCTGGAAGCGCTTCGGTTCGTGCTCGACGATGCACGGACCCCGGAGATCATTCGCCATCACGTCGTGGACGCGCTGCAGTACGCGTTGCGCAATCACGGATCCACGTTCACCACGAAGGAAGTCGAGTGGCTCGCGCAGTGGGACGATGCGCGGCTGCCGCTGGCCGCGAGAAAGGAACTGGACAAGCGCGAACCGGCGATCGCCGTGCGCTGAAACGAAACGCGCCGCCGCGCCCGCCTGACATGCGGACGCGGCGGCGGCGGAGCGTGGATGGCCCGGTACCGGGCGCGGCTTACTGGAGCCCGAAGTCGACGCGCGTCGTCGCGCCCTTGTCGTCGATGCCCTTCGCGTCGAGCTTCGGCGCGACGATGAACATGCGGCTCGCATCGATCTTGCCGTCGAGGTACTGACGCACGGCTTCCGCACGCTGCTGCGCGAGCGCGCGCAGCGCGTTGTCGTCGGCCGGCGCGTGCTCGGCGAGCGCCTGCTTCATGTCCGCATCGGGCAGCGTCTTCTGCAGGCCGACGAGGTTGCGCGGCTTCTTGAAGTCGGCGGCCTTGTACGCGCGCGTCAGGTACCTGGTGTACTCGGACGGATCGACCTTCACCGACATCGGATCGACGCTCTCGCCCTGGCCGACCACGTCCTTCAGCTTCTGCTGGCGCACCAGGCGATCGACGTACGCGTCGCGCAGCCCCGGCGTGTCCTTCGCCGGATCGACGCGGCCGATCAGGTCCAGCCGGATCGACGGCTTCTCGGTCAGCATCTTCACGACGGTGTCGAGCTTCCCCTGCTGCGCGTCGGTCAGCGCGTACGAGCCCGGCGCGAACTCGACATAGCCGAGATCCGCACCGCCGCTGCCGAATGCATGCGAGAGCAGCGTGAACGGCGACGTGACGGCCTTCGCGATCAGGTTCAGCACCGCGCGCCAGATGAGGCCGCCGACGCTGAATTCCGGATTCGACAGCGAGCCCGACACCGGCAGGTTCACGTCGATCTGGCCGCGCGTGTTCTTCAGCAGCGAGATCGCGAGCTTCACCGGCAGCTTGGTCGCCGTGTCGTTGTCGATGTGGTCGCCGAACGTGAGCTGGTCGATGAAGATGTGGTTGTCCGCCGACAGTTGATCGTTCGCGAGCTGGTAATGCAGATCGACGTTGAGCTTGCCCTTCGTGATCGGATAGCCGGCGTACTTCGCCGAATACGGCGTCAGGTTGGTCAGCTCGATGTCGTGCGCGGTTGCCGTCAGGTCGAGCGCCGGTTTCTCGATCAGCGGATTCACCGAGCCCTTGATCGAGATCGGCCCGTTGCCCGCCAGGTTCGCGGCGACGTCGACCGGCGCGGACGTCGTCGAGTCCGTGCCGAACGCGCCGA
Source organism: Burkholderia sp. IMCC1007 (assembly GCF_027257875.1). Taxonomy (GTDB): domain Bacteria; phylum Pseudomonadota; class Gammaproteobacteria; order Burkholderiales; family Burkholderiaceae; genus Burkholderia. The sequence goes on along the minus strand of NZ_JAPVQY010000008.1, from coordinate 227,082 downwards.
CCGTGCCCTTGATCGCGACGAGGTTCGCCGTGTAGTTCGGCTTGATGAAGTTGTCCGTGTACGTGACACGGCCGTTCTGCAGCACGAGTTCGCCGAAGTGCATCCGCACCGGGTTCTGCGGCTGCGGCGCGGCCTTCACGACCGCCGTCGCCGACGCCGCGGCCGGCGCGGACGCCTGCTGCGCGGCCGCGGCCGATGCGCCCTGCGCGGCAGCCGGCGGCGTCATGCCCGGCGACAGCGGCACCGGCTCACCCTTGCTCGCGTCGCGCGTGAGCGATTGCGCGGGGCCCGTCTGCTTCGCGACCACGTCCTTCAGGTTCAGCCGCCCCTGCGCATCGAGCAGCACGCGGCCGTAGAAGTTCGAGAACGTCACGCGCGCCGCGTCGACGTCGGTGCCCTTCTCGTCGTAGCGCACCTTCAGGTTCGACAGCGCGAGCGAGCGCCAGCCCGCGAACGGGTCGGAGGTCGCCTTGTCGAGCATCCGCACGTCGACCAGCGCGGCATCGCCGCGATAGGTCGCGCGCGGCGCGTCCTTCACCTGCGCGAACGTCAGGTTGCCCTGCGCGTTGAGCAGCGCGCTCGCGATGGTCGCGTTCAGCGCGCTGCCGAAGTACGGCTCGAACGCGGCCGCGTCGACGCGGTTGCCGTTGATCTTCAGGCCGAGCTTCAGCGGCTGCGCGGTCACGTCGCCCGACACGTCCAGCGAACCCTTGCGGTTCAGCGTCGCCTTCAGTTGCACGGGCAGCGGCTTAGTCAGGTCGTCGCTGATCTTCTGCACCGACAGGTCGAGCGGCTTGATCGCGAGCTTCACCGGGCGCGGCGTCGACAGGTCCGTGAAGTTCGCGGACGAATCCTTCACGTTCAGCGCGTCGATCCGGTAATGCCACGACGGCGCGACCGCTTCGGCCTTGCGCGCGACCGTGCGCTTGGGCACCGCCGCCTGCGCGGGTTCGGCCAGCGCGGCGAGGTCGATCTTGCCGTCCTTCAGGCGCTTCACGTCGAGCCCGAGGCCCGTCGCATCCACGCTCGCGAGTTCCGCGCTGCGCGCGGCGACGTCGATCTTCGCGATCGTCGCGGTCGCATCCGACAGCGCGATCGCGGGCGCCTTCGCGTCCGGCGTCGCGAGCTTCAGCGACTTCAGGCTCAACGTGCTGTCGGCAACCTGCGCGTCGAGCGGCGTCTTGCCCCAGTCGGCCTTCGCGTTGACGCGCGCGCCGAGCGTGCCGTCGAGCACGCGCGCACGGGTCGCTTCGCCGAGGTACGGCTGGAACGCCGGCAGCGCGAGCGCATCGATCGTCAGCTTCGTGTCGGCCTGCTTCGCCGCGAGGTTGAGCGCACCTTCGGCCTTCACGTCGCCGCCATGCGACAGCGACGTCGACAGCGTGTATTTCGCGGGCGTCTTGCCCTGCAGCGTGAAGCCGTCGAGCGTCGCGGCGAGCCTGGTCAGCGACATCGCGGTCGGCGTCGCCGGCACGCGGTCGTCGACGTTGACCGTGCCGCCGTCGATCGCGAAATGGCGGATCGTGAGGTCGAGCGGCAGTGCTTTCTTCGCAGCGGCTTCGGCCTTTGCGCCGCTCGCCGCATCGGCGGCGGTGGTGGTGGCCGATGCGCCCGATGCAACCGGTTTGGCCGCGGTGGCCTTCGGCGCGGCGGCGGGCTGGCCGGCAAGCTTCTCGACGTTCAGCACGCCCTGCTTGTCGCGCGACAGGTCGACGACTGGCTGGTCGATGCGGATCTCGTCGAAATGCAGCACGTTGCGCAGTGGCTCGAGGCCGGCCGCCGCGACGTGCACGCCACGCGCCGCGAACAGCGGCTCGGACGCCGGGCCGGTCACCTTCGCGTCGTTCAGGTCGACGGTGCCGGACACGCGCAGCGTGGGCGAATCGCCGCTCATCACGAAGTTCAGCGTGAGGTCGCTGCTCAGCAGGCCGCTCGTCACGATCACCGGCAGCTTCGACGGCGCGTACGAAACCAGCTTCGGCACGTCGAGGCGATCGAACTTCAGCGCGACTTCGGATTCGCGCGACGGCGCGAACGGCTTGGTCCTGCCGTCGATCGCGATCGGGCTGCCGTCGAACCGCGCGCGCAGCTTCGGCTGCACGAAGATGTCGGTCTTCGACGGCAGCGTCGCGATGAACGGGATCCCGAGCGTCCAGTTGTCGACCACGTGCTTTTCGTTCAGCAGACGATCGTCGAAGTCGATCCGGCCATCGTTGACCTGGATGTTCGATACCGAGAAATGCGTCGGCTTGCTGTCAGGCTTGGACGGCGTCGAGAACTTCTCGATCAGATCGGTGAAGTTGAAGCGCTGCGCGTCGTAGCGAACGATATGAAAACGCGGCGAATCGATCCGCAGTTCGTCGACGATCGGCGCGCCGCGGAACAGCGACGACCACGACGGCCGCACGACGAGCTTGCCGATGTCGACGAAGTCGCCGCGGCCGCCGCGCTCGCCGACGCGGACGCCGTCGGCCTCGAGGTTCAGCGTGTATGGATTCAGCGCGATGCGCTGGATGCTGGCCGGCCGGTCGAGCTGCTGGCTCAGTTGCTGTTCGGCGATGTGGCGGATCAGCGGCGGCGCCGCGAAGAATCCGAGCAGTCCGAACAAAACGAGAAAGATCAGCACGCCGAGGCCGATACGCCGGGTCCGGCGGGAGCGTGCAACGCCGCCGAGGGCATGGAGGGTCGAGGGTACGGTTGCTTTGTCTGCGCTTGCCATGCTGGGATGCCTCGGGAATGGATGCCGGCCGCACCGGAAAACCGGCACGGCCGCGCACGCTATCCCGAAAGTATAGGCTCAGGTGGTGACGGAACGGCCGATGGGCGCGGCCGCCGCGCCCGCCGTTCGGACAGCGGCGGCCGTCGGCGGTTCATTTCGGATGTTATTTCCGCACGACGACGGGCGGCATCCACGACCCGTCGCTTGCCTGCGGCTTCGGTGCGTACAGCCGCAGCGCGAGCATGAACTCCGTGCGCGGCGCGGGCAGCCAGTTGGCGCCGCCCGGCGAGCCCGACACGACCACGTCGATCGAGCCGTCGTGGTTGCGGCGCAGGCGGTCGCGATCGCCGAGCGAGCGGCGCGCCGCGCCGACGTCGGGCAATGCGCCGCCCGTCGTGTACGGCGTGAGCGTCCAGAATCCGCGCACCGGCGGCAGCGCGCCCGGCGCGAAATGCAGCACGTAGCGATTCGCGCCGTTCAGCGAATGGCCGTCGCTGTCGACGCGCACGACTGCGAGCGTCTCGTCGTCGCGCGTCGCGGTGCCGAACTGCGTATAGGCCGCATAGGCGCGCAGCGCGTAATCCTGGCCATACTTGCCGGCCGTGTCGCCGATCCAGCTCCAGCCGTTCGCGTTCAGCAGATTCGGCGGCGGCGCCGGGAGCCGCGCGCGCGCTTCGGCGACGCCAGCCGTCGCGGCGGTCAGGCGGTCGCCCCTCCACAGCACCGGGTAGCCGGCCGACACGCCGATGTCGTTCAGCAGTTCCTGCGCATGCGCGTCGTCGGCCGGGGCGGGATTGTCCTGCAGCGCCTGCGCGAAGCGCGTAAAGAACGCCTTCGGATCGAGCGCAGCCACCTGCTCGGCCGGCGTGCCGCCGCTCGCGGCCTCCGACGGCGCGCTGCCCGCATGGACCGCGACCGACGCGCCGCGTGTGGCGCCCGTATAAACGGACAGCGGCAGCACGCGAATCGCGCGCTGCAGTTTCTTCACGTTGGTCAGGTCGCGGCCGCCGCTCGTCTGCAGCCGCACTTCGAGCCACACGTTGGCCGACGGCACGTCGATGCGCACGGCGCCCTTGGGCAGCGTGCCTTGCCAGTCCTTCGTCGCAAAGGCAATCGTTTGCGATCGCGCGCCGCCGCGAGCCGTACGCGCGGCCACGCTCGACGACGACCACAGTACGTTCGTCCACATGTCGAGCGCGCGGGCATCCCAATAGCGGCCGCGGGTGTCGGGCAGCGTGACGACCACCGGCTCGGCGCCGACGTCGAGCCAGCCGGTCGAGTCGAGCGTGTCGACGCCCGGCAGCGGCGGGTTCAGCGCGCCGACCGGCGGCAATGCCTGTGCATGACGCAGCGTATTGAGCGGCGCCTGCCCAGGTTGCGCGCCGTCGCCGCCCGTCGCGGCTTCCTTCGCGACATCCATCAGCACGAGCGGATAGGCATACACATAGGAGTCGGCCACTTCGGCGCGCATCCAGCCGGTTTTCCGCTGGATCGCATCGGGTTGCGACGCGCACCCCGTCAGCAGCGCCGCCATGACCAGCGACACACCGGCGCGGCGCAGAGAAATTGATTCTCGTAGGTTTTCAATCATCGATTACTGGCCGAATATCGTTCTTTTCAGTCAACGCCCTGTTCGTCGCGCGACCGGCGAAAGCAAGGCACCTCAGCCGGCCGAGCGCCGCTTTGCGACGGCGGCCGCTGATTTCAGGCCGGTATCATAGCGCCTAAGGGCATCCCCCAATTTGCCGAATAGCGGGCGGGGCGGCAGGCGGCCGTCGTCAGCCGGAAATCGCGTCGATCCGGCCTCCCGAGCCGCGCGCGTCGGCCATTCGTACGGGGCGACAGGCGCGGCAGACGTCCATCCGTGCGTCGAATCGTCGCCGGCGCTTGACCTTCCCATCATGGGAATGTTGATACTGGGATCATTCGCGGCACGAACCGCGCTTCTGGGGAATCCGACATGACTGAATCACTGGCGTCCGCGGCGCTGCAAACGATCGAGCTGAGCGTCGACGGCATGCATTGCGGCGGCTGCACGGGCCGCGTGCAGCGCGCGCTGGCCGCCGTGCCGGGCGTCGTCGAGGCCACGGTCGATCTCGATGCGCATGCCGCGACGGCGACCGTGCACGACACGGTCGACCCGGCGCGGCTCGTCGAGGCGCTCGGCGCGGCGGGATATCGCGCGACGGTGCGTGAGCCGGCTCTGGATGCCGCGGGGGCGTCGGATGCGCCGGTCGTTGCGACGACCGAGCTCGACATCGACGGGATGACCTGTGGGTCGTGCGTGTCACGTGTCGAAAAGGCGTTGGCGAAGGTGCCGGGTGTCACGCGTGCATCGGTCAATTTGGCAACCGAGCGTGCCTCCGTCGACGCCGCGCCCGGCGTTTCCGCTTCGCAGTTGGTCGATGCCGTCACGCAAGCCGGCTATGGCGCGACGCCCGTCGCGACTACCCCACCGCCGGCTTCCGCTGCCTCGTCCGCCTCGACCGATCTCGAATTCGACATCGGCGGCATGACGTGCGCATCCTGCGCCGGCCGCGTCGAGAAAGCGCTGGCCGCCGTGCCGGGCGTCGCGCGCGCGTCGGTCAATCTTGCGACCGAGCGCGCCTCGGTACATGGCGCCGGCCCGCTCGATGCCGCCACGCTGATCGCGGCGGTCACGACGGCCGGCTACCGCGCAGCGCTCGCCGCCGCGCCGGAAGCCGACGCCGCAGTCGGCGCAGACACTACTTCACGGGCCCCCGCCCCGGCGCAAACCGCCGACGCCCGCAAGCGCCGCGAAGCGATCCGCGAGCGCAACCTCGTGATCGGCTCGGCCGTGCTGAGCGCGCCGCTCGTCGTGCCGATGCTCGTCGCGCCCCTCGGTATCGACGCGATGCTGCCCGGCTGGCTCGAGCTCGTACTCGCGTCGATCGTCCAGTTCGGCTTCGGCGCACGCTTCTACCGCGCGGCCTGGCACGCGGTGAAGGCGCGCACCGGCAACATGGACCTGCTCGTCGCGCTCGGCACGTCGGCCGCGTTCGGCCTGAGCCTGTGGATGCTGTTGCGCGACCCGGCGGAGCCGGGCCACCTGTACTTCGAGGCATCGGCCGTCATCATCACGCTGGTGCGCTTCGGCAAATGGCTCGAAGCGCGCGCGAAACGCCAGACGACCGAAGCGATCCGCGCGCTGAACGCGCTGCGCCCCGACCGCGCACGCGTCGTCGAGCACGGCGTCGAGCGCGACGTGCCGCTCGCGCAGGTGCGCGTCGGCACGACGGTCAGCATCCGCCCCGGCGAGCGCGTGCCCGTCGATGGCCGGATCGTGTCGGGCCGCTCGCACGTCGACGAATCGCTGATCACCGGCGAAAGCCTGCCGGTGCCGAAGGACGACGGCGATCCGGTGACCGCCGGTTCGATCAACGGCGAAGGCGCGCTCGTGGTCGAAACCACCGCGATCGGCGCGGAAACGACGCTCGCCCGCATCATCCGCCTCGTCGAATCCGCGCAGGCGGAGAAGGCGCCGATCCAGCGGCTCGTCGATCGCGTCAGCGAAGTATTCGTGCCGGCGATCCTCGCCATTGCGGTGCTGACGCTGATCGGCTGGTTGATCGCCGGCGCCGGCACCGAAACGGCGATCCTCAACGCGGTGGCGGTGCTCGTCATCGCGTGTCCGTGTGCGCTCGGCCTCGCGACGCCCGCCGCGATCATGGCCGGCACCGGCGTCGCGGCGCGCCACGGCGTGCTGATCAAGGATGCGCAGGCGCTCGAACTCGCCCAGCGCACCACCGTGATCGCATTCGACAAGACCGGCACGCTGACCGAAGGCAAGCCGTCCGTGACGGCGTTCGAAGCCGTCGGCGTGTCGCGCGAACAGGCGCTCGCGCTCGCCGCGGCGGTGCAGCGGCACAGCGATCACCCGCTCGCGCGCGCGGTGGTCGCCGCGCACGATGCGGACGTCGCGACGCGGCGCGGCGCGGCCGGCTCGGCCGACAACCCCGTCGCCGCCGATGCGCGCGCGGTGGCCGGACGCGGCGTCGAAGCACGCGTGAACGGGCAACTGCTCGCACTCGGCAGCACGCGCTGGCGCGACGAACTCGGCATCGTCGTGCCGGCCGAACTCGACACCCGTGCCGCGGAGCTCGAACGCGCGGGCAACACCATTTCGTGGCTGATGCGTGCCGACGCGCCGCGTGCGCTGCTCGCGCTGATCGCGTTCGGCGACACCGTGAAGCCCGGCGCCCGCGACGCGATCGCGGCACTGTCGGCGCGCGGCATCTCGAGCGCGCTCGTGACGGGCGACAATCGCGGCAGCGCGGCGGCCGTCGCGGCGGCGCTCGGGATCGGCGAAGTGCATGCGCAAGTGCTGCCCGACGACAAGGCGCGCGTGGTCGCGGAACTGAAGCGCAGCCATGGCGGAATCGTCGCGATGGTCGGCGACGGGATCAACGACGCGCCGGCGCTCGCCGCCGCCGACGTCGGCATCGCGATGGCGACCGGCACCGACGTCGCGATGCATACGGCCGGCATCACGCTGATGCGCGGCGATCCGGCGCTCGTCGCCGACGCGATCGACATCTCGAAGCGCACGTACCGGAAGATCCAGCAGAACCTGTTCTGGGCGTTCGTCTACAACCTGATCGGTGTGCCGCTCGCGGCGCTCGGCTGGTTGAACCCGGTGATCGCGGGGGCGGCGATGGCGTTCTCCAGCGTCAGCGTGGTGACGAACGCGTTGCTGTTGCGCAGATGGAAGGGGCGCGCGCGATGAGGGAGCGTGCGAGGTAGCGCGGCGCGCAAACGGGCGGGACAGCGGGACAGCAACTGGCCCGCCTACCGCCGCCACTCCGGATTCACCGGCTTCGACGAATCCGGAACGCACCACCCGTCAACCGCGCGCTCGCGAAAGCGTAGCGAACCGCAAGCGATGCGCGTGCCGTGTCCGAATCGTCGTCGCTAGCCCGGCACGACCGGCTTGATCAGCGTCGTCGTGATCGGCACAAAGCCGCAGGCCCGATAGAGCGCACGGGCGGCCGCGTTGTGATTGAACACCGACAGCCCGATCTCCGTGACGCCATGGGCACGCGCTTCGGCCTCGAGTGCGTCGAGCGCACGCGTCGCCCAACCCTGGCGGCGCCGGGACGGGACGATGTCCAGATCGTAGATGAACAGCGTGCGGTTCGGCCCTTCGGGCACGATCGCGTACCAGAGGTCGCCGACGGTGTCGCCGCTGGCGGCATCGATCAACTGGACGAGCGTCTGGCCGGCGGTGAGCAGGCCATCCGGCAGCAGCGTGTCGAAGCACGCACAGGCGCGGGCCGCCGCGTCGTCGGCCGCGTTTTGCCCGGACGCCACGAGATCGCGCGCGTAGCCGTCGATGGCGCGCGTGCGGTATGCGTGGAATTCGCCGGCCGTCATCGGCCGCATCTTCAGCATGGCCCGGAGGTCGCGAGGTCAATCGAACTTCCAGTGTAGCGGGACGATCGCACCCGCGCGCGATGCCGATCGCGAAGGCCGCCGCCCTGGCGGCCGGATCGGAAAACCGCTCTCGCACGGCGCCCGTTCCCTATGCATCCCCGCAACGTTCTGATTAAATGGCCGGCCCGACCTTGCACAGAACAATAACGATGAGCGATCTGAAAGGCGAAATTTCCATCGGGAACACGCACAGCCCTGACACCACCCGCCGCCGCCGCACGTTGTGGGCCGCCTGCGGCGCGCACGCGGTGCATGACGGCCTGACGGACGTCATCTATGTGCTGCTGCCGATCTGGCAGGCACAGTTCGCGCTCAACTTCGCGCAGGTCGGCTTGCTGCGAGGATCCTATTCCGGGGTGATGGCGGGTTTTCAGCTGCTCGCGAGCCGGGCAGCCAGGCGCTGGGGGCGCGAGCGCATGCTGGTGGGCGGAACGGCGCTGGCCGGCATCGCTTACCTGATCGCCGGCCAGGCGGGCGGCCTGGCGGCGCTGATGATTGCGCTGGTGCTGGCCGGACTGGGCGCAAGCACGCAGCATCCGCTCGCGTCGTCCATGGTCAGCGACGCCTATGACGCGGGCGCCGGCGTGAAGGCAGCGCTGTCCCAATACAACTTCGCCGGCGATATCGGCAAGACGCTCATTCCCGGCGTGATCGGCCTGCTGCTGACGGTCGTGACGTGGCGCACGGGCACCCTGCTGATCGGGCTGATCGGCGTCGCTTCGGCCGGCCTGATCGCGTGGGTGATTCCGTCGAACGGCGTGGCAGCCGCGCCGCGCGACAAAGCGGCGGCGGCTGTCGCTGTGCGTGGGTCGGCGTGGGGTTTGCGCGCGTTGCTCGCAACCGGCACCGTGGACAGCGCGGTGCGGATGGGCTTCCTGACGTTCTTGCCGTTCCTGCTGAAAAGCAAGGGCGCCGGCACCGCCGGTATCGGCCTCGCGCTGGCGCTCCTGTTCGTAGGCGGCGCGTTCGGCAAGCTGCTCTGCGGCTATCTGGGCGTGCGCATCGGCATGATGAAGACTGTGTGGCTCACCGAATCCGCCACGTCGCTGCTGATCGTGTTCGCCGTGTTTGCACCGCTGGTCGCGATGATGACGGCGCTTCCGTCGCTCGGGCTCGCACTCAACGGAACGTCGTCGGTGCTGTACGGCGCCGTGCCCGAACTGGCTGCCGAAGGAAAACGCGAGCAGGCGTTTGCGCTGTTCTATACGGGCACCATCGGCGCCGGCGCACTGTCGCCGGTTCTGTTCGGTCGACTCGGCGACGTCGCGGGCGTGCCTGCGGCACTGCTTACGCTCGCTGCGGTTCTGCTGCTGACGCTGCCGCTGTCGTGGTACGTGCAGAAGGGACTGGATGCCTGACGCAGCGCAGTCGACCGGGCCGCGCGAGACTGTCGATCAACGAATCAACGAATCAACGACGGTACAGGACGATCGGGACGAGGTGCGCACGACGCACGCGCTCGGCTTCGGCGCGACGGGCAGCGTACGAATATTCCGCGTCGAGCGGCAGGTGCGGGGAGACGAAGAGGTCGTCGATCTTTTGCAGCAGGGCAAGAATGAAGCTCATGTGAGACTCCTGACAGAGGGTGCTAGGGTTTCCCCTTAGATGCGCTCCATTCTAAGGGTTTTCCCTAAACTCTGCCAGCGAGTCGCATCAGTTTGCCGCACCTCCGCGGGCCCCGCGCAGCCGCCCGACATGACGATTCTTGCGGGCCGTGGGTTTGCAGATAGGGTCGGATAGTTATCGGCTTCGCCGGGTGCGCTTCGCGGCCGCTGCTTCGCGGTTCGCGCTGCGCTGAAGCCGGTCGACCTGGGACAGCAGCGCTTCGTGATGTTCGGCGAGCGTCATCAGCGTCGCCTGCTGCGTCGACAGATCAGCGGCCAGCCGATCGACCCGCTGTTGCCGGGCGTCCAGTTCCAGGTTCAGGTTCGCCACCTGCCGCGTTTGCAGCACCAGCGTGACGAGCGCGGCGAACACGACGAACGCCAGCGCCAGTAACAGCCGGTTGACCCGACGCATCTCGCGATCCGCCGCGCGCTTCACGCCGGCCATCTCGCCCTGCAGCGCAGCAAGCCGCTCCGACAGCGGGCGCAGATGTGCGTCCGGATCGGCGGCAGGGGCGTTCGGCGCAGCCGGTTGTGCGCGGTCCGCCGACGGCTTCGTCACGAAAGACGCCGCGGATGCCACCGGCTGCACCTCGGCCGAAACAGAAGCCGATGCCAGAGTCGATGCCAAAGCCAAAGCCGGAGCCGTAGCGGAAGCCGAACCCGGAGCCGAACCCGAAGCCGGAGCCGGAGCCGCAGGCGAAGCCGAAGCCGAACCCGAAGCCGGAGCCGGAGCCGGAGCCGAACCCGAACCCGAGGCGGAGCCGTGAGCCGAGCTCGGAGCAGGAGCAGGAGCCGAGCCCGCACCCGGAGCAGGAGCCGATGCCGCGACCGGTCGGTCGGCGTCGCGCGTGCTCGCGGTCATTGCGGCCTCGACGGGCTCCGGAGTCGTTTGCTGTTCAGAAGATGGCGCGGGATACGGCGCAGCGGTCGATCCAGTCGATTCCGGCACGGCGGTACCAGCCGCAGCTGCGCCAGCACTGGCAGTCGCACGACGCTTGCCACTCGACGATGCACGGCGGCCCTTCGTAGTCGCGCCGGGTATCCGCCCGGCTTCGGCCGGCACGACTGCCACGTCCACGCGTTCAGCGTCATTGCCCGGCTTCACGGAGCGATCGTCGGCGGCACCGTCCGTCGCAACGGCGTTCGCCGTCGGATGATCGATTTTCGTTGCGGACGCATCGGACTCGGCATGCGTATCCGCCAGGCCGGCATCGACTACCGGCTCATCGGCGGCGACCACAACGACGTCCGCCGACTGCCGCGCGACATCAGCGCCCTTCGTCGCATCGGCATCGGCACCGTCATCGGCCCTGCGCATGCCATCGTCGCCAAGCGCATTGCTCGTCCCGAGCGTCGCCGCCGATTCATTCACCGTCGCGCCGGCCGCGGTCTGCTCCACCGCGCCGTCCGCACCGTCCGCACCAGCCGCATCGCCACGCACCGCCCCGCCGGACGCGCTGAACCCGTCCAGCGATGCCTGCCGCCCGGCGGCGTCGTCACCCGCCGCCTCGCCCTCGGCAACGGCTTCATCGCGCACCACGGCGGGCGCACGCGTGCCAGGCTCCAGCACCGGATCACCGAACAGGTCGAGCGTGCGTTCGTCGCGCGGCGCATCGCCGGCCGGCGCATTGCCCGGCCGCGCGGTAGTGCGCGCCGCGGTATTGCCGGCAGCCGCGGCTGAGCGCGGCCGCGAACGGGCCGACGAACGATTGGAACGAGAACGGGAACGAGGCGGGGAAACGGATTCGGTCATGGAGTCGGATAGCGGGCTCGCGAACGCGGCGCCGGATGTCGAACGGAATCAGTGACGGCCATTGTCGCATGACCGCTGCCCGCGTCGACCGATCCGATGCCGGCTATTCGTCGCCCGTCAGTCCGTTGCCTTCTTCGAATCGCGTGACGCACGGCAGCGCGCGCAGCTTGTCGCAGATCGCACGGTATTCGAGATCCGACACGCGCCCGAGCGCGATGCGCACCTCGTCATGCTCGCCGGTGTCATCGGCGCGCTGCACGATGAACTGCTTCACGCGCGCGCTGTCGTGGCCCAGCGCCGCATGCAGCGAATCGAACGTCAGCGCGCCGCCCACCACCGTCAACGCGAGCTGGCGGCGCTGACGCACCGTGAAGTAACGCCGCTCGAGCGGCTTGATGCCGGCCAGGATGATCAGGATGATGATCGTCGCGGAAATCGACGCGACATAAAGGCCGCCGCCCACCGCAAGGCCGATCGCGGCGACCGACCACAGGCTCGCCGCCGTCGTCAGCCCGCGCACGATCTCGCCGCGCAGCAGGATCGACCCCGCACCGAGGAAGCCGATGCCCGACACCACCTGCGCGGCGATCCGCGACGGATCGAGCACGATATGGTCGCTGCTGCCGAGCACGTCGGCGAAACCGAACGCCGATACGATCATGATGAGCGTCGAGCCGACGCACACCAGCATGTGCGTGCGCAGGCCGGCCGCCCATGAAAGGCGTTCGCGCTCGAAGCCGATGACGCTGCCGAGCGCCGCCGCGAGAATCAGCCGCATCACGAGTTCCAGGTTGCCGAGCATCCGATTTCCCTCCTTTTCTGGTGCCGGTCGCGCGGAATGTTATATCCTTGGCCGCGGCCGCGCCGCTCCGGCCCACGCCGACTCGATCCGATCCAAGCGCTCTACCCCGCCATGTCCACACCCGACTCCGCTTCCGCCCAAGCCGGCCAGTTGCGCGACAATTTCGCGCACGTCATCTTGCCGATCTGGCAGGGTTCCGGGTTCGACCATACGCTGCGGCTGCCGTTCGAAGCCGTCGATCCGGCCACGCATGCACCGCTGCCCGTCACGCGTTATCGCGCAATGGCATGCGCACGGCAACTGTTCGTGTTCGCGCAGGCCGGCAACGCCGCGCACGCGGCCACGCTGTTCGACTCGCTGCGCAGCCGCTTTCGCGACCCGCGCCACGGCGGCTGGTTCTACAGCGTCGACGCGCAAGGCGCGCCGCTCGACACGACGAAGGACCTCTATACGCACGCGTTCATCGTGTTCGCATGCGCCGCATGGCATGCGGCGTCGGGCGACGCCGCCGCGCGCACGGTCGCCGAGGACACCGCCGCACTGATCCAGGACCGCTTCGCGCCGCAGCCGGGCGACGCGCTGCTCGACGCCGCGCGTCATGCCGATTTCTCGTCATCGGGCAGCGGCGCGCTGCAAAACCCGTTGATGCACCTGACGGAAGCGTGGCTCGCCGCTGCCGATGCGTTCGGCGACGCGGCGTTCGACGATGCGCTGCTGCGCACCGCGCAGGCCGTCGAGCGCACGTTCGTCGATGCGGCGACCGGCTGCGTCGCCGAGTTGCCGCTCGGTGCGGCCGACAACCGCTTCGAGCCCGGCCATCAGTTCGAATGGTTCTATCTGGTCGACGCGGCCGGCGCACGGCTCGCGCAGACCGGCCTGCCCGGCGCGCTCGCGCGTGCGTTCGCGTTTGCCGAGCAGCACGGCGTCGATACGCAGACGGGCGCCGTCTGCGCGGCGCTCGACGCGCAAGGCGCCTGCATCGACGCGACGCAGCGGATCTGGGCGCAAACCGAATACCTGCGCGCGCTCGCGACGCACGGCGGCACGCCGGCCTCCGCGCCGCTCGCGCAGCAGATCGGACGCTTCGCCGCGCGCTTCCTGCATCCGCGCGGCTGGTTCGAGTGCAAGGCGGCCGACGGGCAGGTATCGCGCGCCGACATGCCGTCGACGACGCCATACCACCTCGCGACCGCCTACGCGGCGCTGCCGACCGGCGCATAATCCGCGGACGCCGCGCGCGCGTCGTGCATCCCGCGGCCCGCGTGCGCGTCGCCCAGTTCGAACACCGACACCGCCTGCATAAGGTGCGAGGTCTGGTCGTTCAGCGATGCGGCCGCCGCCGCGACTTCCTCCACCAGCGCCGCGTTCTGCTGCGTCAACTGATCCATCTGCGTGACGGCCTGGTTCACCTGCTCGATGCCGACGCTCTGCTCGACCGACGCGGCCGTGATTTCCGACATCGTCTGCACCACGCGCGTGATCGACGCCGATACGGTCCGCATCGCGTCGCCGGCACGCTCGACGAGTTCCGAGCCGCCGTCGATCTGCGCGACCGACTCCTCGATCAGCGCCTTGATCTCCTTCGCCGATTGCGCGCTGCGCTGCGCGAGCGAACGCACTTCGCCCGCGACGACCGCGAAGCCGCGGCCCTGCTCGCCGGCCCGCGCGGCTTCGACCGCCGCGTTCAGCGCGAGGATGTTGGTCTGGAATGCGATGCCGTCGATCACGGAAATGATCTCCGCGATCCGCCCCGAGCTCTGCGCGATGCCGCGCATCCGGTCGATCACGCTGTCGACCACGCCGCCGCCGTGGCGCGTCGCGTCGAGCGCCGCATCGGCCAGTACGCTGGCCGCGCGCGCGCTGTCGGTGTTCTGACGGACGGTCGCGGTCAGCTCCTCCATGCTCGCGGCGGTTTCCTCGAGCGACGCGGCCTGCGTGCCGGTGCGCGCGGACAGGTCCGCGTTGCCGCCGGCGATCTCGCCCGCGCCGAGGTGGATCGCGTCCGATGCGTGGCGCACCGTGCGCACCGTATCGGCGATGCTCGCCTGCATCGCGGCGAGGCCGCGCAGCATCCGGTCGATCTCGAACACGCCGCCTGCGCGCACGGCTTCGTCGAGCCGGCCCTGCGCGATCCGCTCGAAATGGCGGCCCGCTTCGTCGAGCGGCGCAACGACCGCGCGCCGCGCGGCCGCGTAAATGGCCGCGCTCGCCGCGAGCATCGCCACCAGCAGCACGATGCCGACCCACTTGAACCACTGCATCCCGCTGTCGATCGTGGCGAGCGCGTCGCGGCTCGACGCGCCGCCGTAGTCGGAGAAGCGGTGCAGTTCGGCGAGATACGCGTCCTGGAAGCCTTGCGTCGGCTGGTCGAGGAACGCCTGGATGTTGCCGGCGTCGAGGAACTGCACGAGTTCGCCCAGCGCGCCGCGCAGCGCGCGATAGCGCTCGCGGAGCGCCGCGACGCGCGCGCGGTTCGCTTCGTCGACGGCCTGCGCGGCCGTCAATGCCGAGAACGCCTTGTCGGCTTCAGCGAGCGACGTGCTCGCATGGCGGATGATGTCGTCGGGTTTCGGGCCGCCGCGCACCATTCGCGTGCCGGCACGCGACAGGTTCACGCGGGCGTCGAGCAGGCGCTCGGTCGCCTGGCTGGCGGCGTCGACCTGCGCGATCGCGACGTTCGACAGATCGTCGACGCCCGTGCGCGTCGACGCGAGCGCCCAGAAGCCGAGCGCCTCGATCGCGAACAAAAAGAGGCAAAACACGGTCAACACGCCGAGCAGACCCGACGCGAGCTTGATTTTTCCGAACATGGGGGAGATTCCTGGAGAGCCGACGATGAAGCAATGCCCCGGCATTAGCGGCATTTCTTCGTCGGACTTTAGGCGGAACGGCCGACAACGCAGATCAATCGCGCGATTCACTCGCGCATTCGCATCGAATCGCCCGCAGACGCGGAGATCTTGGGTAGTCAACGCAATAATCGCGTCGCATCGCGCCGGGATTTACACGAAAACGAGGACGAATTTCCTTGCTTATCCGGAGCCCCCTTCCTAGAGTTCAGCGCAAGCGGGCACTCATTTCGAAGGAAAGTTCGTTGACGTCCTCTTGTCCCACTTGAGCGCGTGCTTCTGCGTGTCGTTGCAGAAGTTCCAGACGTAGTTCACCGCGCGGCCCTGCTTGTTAAGCAGTCCGTTGAGCGATTTCACCCGGTAGCGATAGACAAGGATCATGCCGGCTATTTTAACGGTGGAATGCCGCTGTCAAACAGCGGCGCTCCTTTCCTCCCTGTCCTGAAGGACAGGGTTTCTCGGAGCAACTGATGACCGACATCACGGACCACGCGCGCGGCGCATTGCGCGCGCAACCGTTCAGCATGCTGCTGGGCACGGAGCTGATGCATATCGGCGACAACGAAGTGTCGCTGTGTCTGCCCGTGCGCGAAGAGCTGCGGCAGCAGCACGGTTTCGTGCACGGCGGCGTCATCAGCTATCTCGCGGACAACGCGCTGACGTTCGCCGGCGCGCTCGTGCTCGGCCCGCGCGTGATCACCGCCGAATACAAGATCAACTACCTGCGGCCGGCCGTGAACGGCACGCTCGTCGCCCGCGCGAAGCTCGTCTACGCGGGCCGGCACCAGGCGACCTGCCAGTGTCACGTGTTCGTCATCGACGGCGATCACGAGCGGCTCGTCGCGATCGCGCAAGGCACGATCAATCGCGTCGGCGACGGCAAGATGCCGGATGCGCCGGAGGAAACGGCGTGAGCGGCCGAGTCCGGGTATCGATGCCGCGACGCGTGTCGCGCTAGCGTTTCATCGCAGCCAGATAAACCGCATCACGCTCGCGACGGCCCACCGCGATCACCAGCACGATGACTTCCGCGTCACGCACTTCGTAGACGAGGCGATAGCCGGCACCACGCAGCTTGATCTTGTAGCGGTCCGGGTGGCCGTGCAGTTTGGCTGACGGGACGCGAGGATGCTCGAGCCGCTAGGCGAGCCTAGCCTTGAATTGATCGCACATGCTGCGAACGAGCTTCTCCCACCCCTTCAATGCGGGATCGAGAAAGACGAGTTCAAAGGTCATTCAGCTTGACCTTGACGATCTGCTCCTTGGCGCGCGAATCGGCCGGCGCATTGTCTTCGATGTCTCCCAGACGTTCGACCATCGCCTCCCATGTCTTCGCAGGAATGCAGTAGAACGCGGGTTCGTTGTGATTCAGGATCGCGACCGGAAAACCCTCGCCCGCAGCAACGGTTCCCGTCGGATTCCGCTTCAGCTCCGAGACGCTCGCCGTCACGCTTGCCAGAATGGTGTGGCGCATGTCTGAACCTCCTTCGATCGAGCGTCGATTGTGCTCCATTTGACGCCAAATTCAGTATCGAAATTGGTACTCGGATGCGCTCAGCACTCGACCTTCGACGAGCGGAAACAACCTCCTGAAAGACAGCCCTAGTCCGTTTCATCCCCGGCCAACGGCAAAAACCGCGGCGCCACCCGCGCCCGCACGTTCCCGTGTTCATCCGTCCGGTAGATCCCGCGCGCCGCGTTGTGCGGATGCGCGGCCGCGTCGGCCACGCTCAGCAGCGGCGCGAAGCACGCGTCGGTGCCTTCGAGCAGCGCGCGCCAGTGCGCCGACGGCTGCTGCGCGAACACCGCCGCGAAACGCGCCTTCAGCGCGGGCCAGCGCGCCCGGTCGTACTGCGACGCGGGATCGACGTCGGTCAGCCCGAGCCGTTCGACCAGCAGCGCATAGAACGGCGGCTCGAGCGCGCCGATCGTCACGCATTCGCCGTCCGCGCAGCGGTACACGTCGTAGAACGGCGCGTCGTGGAACAGGCTCGGCTGCGTGCCGTCGAGCTGCCCGTTCGCGCGTGCCCATAGTGCGAGCGAACCGAGCATCGACACGATGTCGACGATCGCGCCGTCGACCACGCGCCCCGGCCCGCCGCCGCGCACGTCGAGCAATGCGCAGACGATCCCGAACGCGAGTCCGAGCGCGCCGCCTGCATCGCCGACGACGGTCGGTGGCAGCCCGGGCCGGCCATCGCGCGGCGCGGACAGCGACAGCAGTCCCGTCAGCGCGACATAGTTGAGGTCGTGCCCGGCCGCGGCCGCGAGCGGGCCGTGCTGGCCCCAGCCCGTCATGCGGCCGTAGACGAGCTTCGGGTTGCCGCGCGCGCAATCGGCGGGGCCGAGGCCGAGGCGCTCCATCACGCCGGGACGCAAGCCTTCGATCAGCGCGTCGGCTTGCGCGATCAACGCGAGCGCCTCGGCGCGGCCGTCCTGTGTCTTCAGATCGAGTTCGACGATCGTCTTGCCTTCGCGCAGCAAGTCGCCGTCGCGGGCCCGCAGCGCGTCGGGCGCGCTCGTGCGGCCGGACGGACGCGCGATCAGCGTGATACGCGCGCCCATGCCGGCGAGCATCCAGGCCGCGAGCGGGCCGGGGCCGAGACCTTCGAATTCAACGATATGGATGCCGGAAAGCGGCGCATCAAGCGACATGCGATTCTCCTGTCTGCCTACATTGGCGCTTCAGCGCTTGCATGAGTCCCATGCGTCGCGGTCGCCCCCTGTCAGCGCTTCAGCGCCCCACGCTGGCCCCATGCGTCGCGGTCGCCGCGTTAGCGCTTCAGCGCCCAAGTTGGCCCCATACGTCGCGGTCACCCCCGTTAGCGCTTCAGCGCTCACGCTGGCCCCATGCTTCTCAATCGACCCGCATCAGCCCTTCAGCACTGGCGCCTGCGTCAACGAAAAATCCCTGCACAGCGCGGTTCGCTGTGCAGGGATCGGTTGCTGTTCGCCGCCGCTCGCGCGCAAGCGGCATACGACGCGCGTGTCAGAACGCATCCCCCGGCACCCGCACCCACCCTTCCATCAACACGCGCGCGCTGCGGCTCATGATCGCCTTGGTAACGGTCCATTCGCCGTTCTCGCGCTGCGCTTCCGCGCCGACGCGCAGCGTGCCCGACGGATGGCCGAAGCGCACCGCGTTGCGTTCTCCGCCGCCCGCCGCGAGATTGACGAGCGTGCCGGGGATCGCCGCCGCCGTGCCGATCGCGACCGCCGCCGTCCCCATCATCGCGTGATGCAGCTTGCCCATCGACATCGCACGCACCAGCAGGTCGACGTCGCCCGCATTCACGCGCTTGCCGCTCGACGCGACGTAATCAGCCGGCTTCGCGACGAACGCGACCTTCGGCGTGTGCTGACGCGTCGCGATCTCGTCGAGCGTATCGATCAGGCCCATCCGCAGCGCGCCGTGCGCGCGAATCGTCTCGAACTTCTCGAGCGCCTTCGCATCGCCGTTGATCGCGTCCTGCAATTCGGTGCCCGTATAGCCGATCGCCTCGGCCTCGACGAAGATGGTCGGGATCCCCGCGTTGATCATCGTCGCCTTCAGCGTGCCGATGCCCGGCACCGCGAGATCGTCGACGAGGTTGCCGGTCGGGAACATCGACCCGCCCGCGCCTTCCTCCTCGGCGGCCGGGTCCATGAACTCGAGCTGCACTTCGGCGGCCGGGAACGTGACGCCGTCCAGCTCGAAATCGCCCGTCTCCTGCACCGCGCCGTTCACGATCGGCACGTGCGCGACGATCGTCTTGCCGATGTTCGCCTGCCAGATCCGCACGGTCGCGACGCCGTCGCGCGGCACGCGCGCCGGATCGACGAGCCCGCCGCCGATCGCGAACGGGCCGACCGCCGCCGACAGGTTGCCGCAGTTGCCGGTCCAGTCGACGAATGCGCGGTCGATCGCGACCTGACCGAACAGGTAGTCGACGTCGTGCCCCGGCCGCGTGCTCTTCGACACGATCACCGTCTTGCTGGTGGACGACGTCGCGCCGCCCATCCCGTCGATCTGCTTGCCGTACGGATCGGGGCTGCCGATCACGCGCAGCAGCAGCGCGTCGCGCGCGGCGCCCGGCGTCTGCGCGGCGTCCGGCAGGTCCTGCAGCCGGAAGAACACGCCCTTGCTGGTGCCGCCACGCATGTAGGTGGCAGGAATCCTGATTTGAGGAATGTGAGCCATGTCTGTGTTGTCCTGTCGACGGGAGCCCGCGCCTGAACGCCGGCCCCGGTCCCATGCAAAGCCATATGACGACGGGCGATGCACCTGTGCACCGCCCGAGTTCAACGTATCAGCGCGCCGTCAGGCCGCCGCCTGCGACGATTCGAGGAAGTCCTGCGCGAAGCGCTGCAGCACGCCGCCCGCGTCGTAGATCGACACTTCCTCGGCCGTATCGAGCCGGCACGTCACCGGCACCTCGACACGCTCGCCGCTCTTGCGGTGAATCACGAGCGTGAGATCGGCGCGCGGCGTGCGCTCGCCGATCACGTCGAAGGTCTCGGTGCCGTCGATGCCGAGCGTCGTGCGGTTCGTGCCCGGCTTGAACTCGAGCGGCAGCACGCCCATCCCGATCAGGTTCGTGCGGTGAATCCGCTCGAACCCTTCGGCGACGATCGCCTCGACGCCCGCGAGCCGCACGCCCTTCGCGGCCCAGTCGCGCGACGAGCCCTGGCCATAGTCGGCGCCGGCAATCACGATCAGCGGCTGCTTGCGATTCATGTACGTCTCGATCGCTTCCCACATCCGCATGACCTTGCCTTCCGGCTCGACACGCGCGAGCGAGCCTTTCTTCACCGCACCGTCGACGACCGCCATCTCGTTGACGAGCGTCGGGTTCGCGAAGGTCGCGCGCTGCGCGGTCAGGTGGTCGCCGCGGTGCGTCGCGTACGAGTTGAAGTCCTCTTCCGGCAGGCCCATCTTCGCGAGGTACTCGCCGGCCGCGCTGTTCGCGAGGATCGCGTTCGACGGCGACAGGTGGTCGGTCGTGATGTTGTCGCCGAGCACCGCGAGCGGACGCATGCCCTGCAGCGTGCGTTCGCCGGCCAGCGCGCCTTCCCAGTACGGCGGACGGCGGATATACGTGCTCTGCGGGCGCCAGTCGTACAGCGGTGCCGCACGTTCGCCCGAATCGGCCGTACGCGCGAACATCGGTTCGTAGACCTTGCGGAACTGCTCGGGCTTCACGCTCGACGCGACGATCGCGTCGATCTCATCGTCGGTCGGCCAGATGTCCTTCAGCGTGACGGGTTGCCCGCTCTGATCGTGACCGAGCACGTCCTTCTCGATGTCGAAGCGGATCGTGCCGGCGATCGCATACGCGACGACGAGCGGCGGCGACGCGAGGAACGCCTGCTTCGCATACGGGTGGATGCGGCCGTCGAAGTTACGGTTGCCGGACAGCACGGCCGTCGCGTACAGGTCGCGCTCGACGATCTCCTGCTGGATCTTCGGATCGAGCGCGCCCGACATCCCGTTGCAGGTCGTGCACGCGAACGCGACGATGCCGAAGCCGAGCTTCTCGAGTTCCGGCAGCAGCTTCGCTTCTTCGAGATACAGCTCGACCGCCTTCGAGCCCGGCGCGAGCGAGCTCTTGACCCACGGCTTGCGCGTGAGACCCTTCGCATTCGCGTTGCGCGCGAGCAAGGCGGCCGCGATCACGTTGCGCGGGTTGCTGGTGTTCGTGCAGCTCGTGATCGCCGCGATGATCACCGCGCCGTCGGGCATCTCGCCCGGCTTCTCTTCCCACTGGCCGGCGATCCCGCGCGCGGCGAGATCGGACGTCGGCAGCCGCTTGTGCGGGTTCGACGGGCCGGCCATGTTGCGCACGACGCTCGACAGGTCGAACGTCAGCATGCGCTCGTACTGCGCGTTCGCGAGCGTATCGGCCCACAGGCCCGTGGCCTTCGCGTAGGTCTCGACGAGCTTCACCTGCTCGTCGCTGCGGCCGGTGAGGCGCAGGTAGTCGGTCGTCTGGCCGTCGATGAAGAACATCGCGGCGGTCGCGCCGTATTCGGGCGCCATGTTCGAGATCGTCGCGCGGTCGCCGAGCGTGAGGCTCGCCGCGCCTTCGCCACGGAATTCCAGATATGCGCCGACCACCTTTTCCTTGCGCAGAAATTCGGTCAGCGCGAGCACGACGTCGGTCGCGGTGATGCCGGGCTGGCGCTTGCCGGTCAGCTCGACGCCGACGATATCGGGCAGCCGCATCCACGACGCGCGGCCGAGCATCACGTTCTCCGCCTCCAGCCCGCCGACGCCGATCGCGATCACGCCGAGCGCGTCGACGTGCGGCGTGTGGCTGTCGGTGCCGACGCAGGTGTCCGGGTACGCGACGCCATCCTGCGCCTGGATCACCGGCGACATCTTCTCGAGGTTGATCTGGTGCATGATGCCGTTGCCCGGCGGGATCACGTCGACGTTCTCGAACGCCTTCTTCGTCCATTCGATGAAGTGGAAGCGATCCTCGTTGCGGCGATCCTCGATCGCGCGGTTCTTCGCGAAGGCGTCCGGATCGAAGCCGCCGCATTCGACGGCGAGCGAGTGGTCGACGATCAGCTGCACCGGCACGACCGGGTTCACTTTCGCCGGGTCGCCGCCGCCGTCCGCGATCGCGTCGCGCAGGCCGGCGAGATCGACGAGGGCCGTCTGCCCGAGGATGTCGTGGCACACCACGCGCGCCGGGAACCACGGGAAATCGCGTTCGCGCTTGCGCTCGATGATCTGCTTCAGCGAATCGGCGAGGATCGCCGGATCGCAGCGGCGCACGAGGTTTTCGGCGAGCACGCGCGACGTGTACGGCAGCGTGTCGTACGCGCCGGGGGCGATCGCTTCGACCGCGGCACGTGCGTCGAAGTAGTCCAGCGACGTGCCCGGCAGGGGTTTGCGGTAGGCGGTATTCATGATGTGGGGCGGAATTCGGGGTAAGACGTTGCGCGCGCACCGGCGGCCCGCATCACGGGCGCCGGCGCGCGCGGCCGGCGATCAGCGCTTCTCGATCGGCACGAACTGCAGGTCTTCCGGACCGGTGTAGTTCGCGCTCGGGCGGATGATCTTGTTGTCGACGCGCTGCTCGATGATGTGCGCGCTCCAGCCGGACGTGCGCGAGATCACGAACAGCGGCGTGAACATCGCGGTCGGCACGCCCATCATGTGATACGACACCGCGCTGAACCAGTCGAGGTTCGGGAACATCTTCTTCGCGTCCCACATCACCGCTTCGAGGCGCTCGGCGATGCTGTACAGCTTGGTGTCGCCCGCTTCCTTCGACAGCTTGTGCGCGACGCCCTTGATCACCTTGTTGCGCGGATCGGAGATCGTGTAGACCGGATGGCCGAAGCCGATCACGACTTCCTTGTTCTCGACGCGGCGGCGGATGTCGGCTTCGGCGTCGTCCGGCGAGCTGTAGCGGCTCTGGATCTCGTACGCGACTTCGTTCGCGCCGCCGTGCTTCGGCCCGCGCAGCGCGCCGATCGCGCCGGTGATCGCCGAGTAGATGTCCGAGCCCGTGCCCGCGATCACGCGGCCCGTGAACGTCGATGCGTTGAATTCGTGCTCCGCGTACAGGATCAGCGACGTGTGCATCGCGTCGACCCACGACTTCGACGGCGTCTTGCCGTGCAGCAGGTGCAGGAAGTGACCACCGATCGAGTCGTCGTCGGTTTCCGTCTCGATGCGCTTGCCGTTGTGCGAGAAGTGATACCAGTACAGCAGCATCGAGCCGAGCGACGCCATCAGGCGGTCGGCGATGTCGCGCGCGCCCGGCAGGTTGTGATCGTCCTTCTCCGGCAGCACGGTGCCGAGCACCGACACGCCGGTGCGCATCACGTCCATCGGGTGGGCCGATGCCGGGATCTGCTCGAGCGCGACCTTCAGCGCGCTCGGCAGGCCGCGCAGCGCGCGCAGCTTCGTCTTGTACGCAGCCAGTTCGGTCAGGTTCGGCAGCGTGCCGTGCACGAGCAGATGCGCGATTTCCTCGAACTCGCAGGATTCGGCGACGTCGAGAATGTCGTAGCCGCGATAGTGCAGGTCGTTGCCGGTCTTGCCGACCGTGCAGAGCGCCGTGTTGCCGGCCGTCACGCCCGACAGCGCCACCGACTTCTTCGGCTTGAATGCGCCTGCGGCGGCCGGTGCTGCTGCGTCTTTCGTCTCGCTCATGTTTCCTTTCTCCAATGGGTATCGGGGTGTCATGTCGGCCGGGCGCGGCGCTGGCGCGCGCGGCCCGGCTTCATGCAAAGCGTTCCGGGAACCGCGTCCCGGCGCGCGGGCACGTTACTTCTTGCCTTGCGCGAACAGCGCGTCGAGCTTCTGCTCGTATTCGTGATAGCCGAGGAAGTCGTACAGCTCGGCACGGGTCTGCATCGTCGGCACAGCGGCCTTCTGCGTGCCGTCGCGACGCAGCGTCTCGTAGAAATTCAGCGCGGCCTTGTTCATCGCGCGATACGCGCCGCAGCAGTACAGCGCGATGTCGACGTTCGCCTCGCGCAGTTCGTCGACCGTGAAGAGCGGCGTCGAGCCGAACTCGGTCAGGTTCGCGAGGATCGGCACCTTCACCGCGGCCTTGAAGCGGCGGTAGTCGTCGAGCGTCTTCATCGCTTCCGGGAAGATCATGTCCGCGCCGGCTTCCACGTACGCGACCGCGCGCTCGATCGCCGAGTCGATCCCTTCCGCGGCGGCCGCATCGGTGCGCGCCATGATCACGAACTGGTCGTCGGTACGCGCATCGACCGCGGCCTTCACGCGATCGACCATTTCCTCGGTCGGCACGACTTCCTTGCCCGGACGGTGGCCGCAGCGCTTCTGGCCGACCTGGTCCTCGAGGTGCACGGCCGCGACGCCGGCGTTGATGAACGAGCGGACCGTGCGCGCGATATTGAACGCGCCGCCCCAGCCGGTATCGATGTCGACCAGCAGCGGCAGATCGGTCGCGTTGGTGATCCGGCTTGCGTCGATCAGCACGTCTTCCATCGTGCTGATGCCGAGGTCCGGGATGCCGAGCGAGTTCGCGGCGACGCCGCCGCCCGACAGGTACACGGCCTTGAAGCCGACGGCCTGCGCCATCTTGGCCGCGTACGCGGTGATCGCGCCGACCACCTGCAGCGGCTGCTCGGCCGCGACTGCCGCGCGGAATTTCGCGCCGGCGCTCTGAAGATGCGTGTTGCTCATGAACGGCCTCCTGAAGGAATGACCATCAACAGCAAGGACCGGGCCAGCTTGCGGATCGCCGCTAACCCACTGATTCTTAAGCAAGCGGCGTGGGCGGGTCAGCGCCCTGTGATTTCAATTCGGTAATTTCATGTTTCAAAAATGAAATCTCACGCGCATAATCGGTCGCCATGGACCTCTCCTCGACCAAACCCGTCGGCCCGGCCGACCGAACGGTGCGCCCGCGCATCTGGGCGATGGGCATCAGCCGCCTGCGCGAGCTGTTTCGCGAGATCGCCGGCGAATTCGACGAACGCGCGGACGTGCGCATCGTCACGCGCGCCTATGAAGACGCGTTGAGCGCGATCGCCGAGGCCGGCACCGCGCGGCCCGACGTGATCGTCGCGGCCGGCTCGAACGGCGGCTTCCTGAAAACGCGGGCGCAGGTGCCGGTGGTGGTCGTGTCGCCGACCGGCTTCGACGTGATGCAGGCGCTCGCGCGCGCCCGGCGCGACGCGTCGCGGATCGCGCTCGTCAGCGCCGGCGAGACGCCGCCGGAGGTGCGCCGCTTCGTCGCCGCATACGGCCTCGACGTGCAGTTTGCGTCATATCAGTCCGCGCAGGAAGCGGAAGCCTGCGTGCACGACCTGCACGACCGCGGCATCGAGACGATCGTCGGCCCGGGCCTCGTCACCGATCTCGCGGCCGGCGCCGGCATGGGCGCGGTGTTCCTGTATTCGCACGCGTCGGTGCGCAAGGCGGTCGAGACGGCGCTCGAAGTCGCGTACGCGACGCACGCCGAGGCGTTTCGCCGCCAGCGGCTCGACAACCTGCTGCAGCACCTGCGCGACGGCGTGGTCGCGCTCGATGCGCGCGGCCGCGTGGAGGCGATCAACGAGCGGCTCGCGTCGGCGCTCGGGGTCGAACCGGCGGCGGCCGTCGGCCGTGCGCTCGTCGATCTGCGGCCGGAGTTGCGCACGCTGCGCGGCGAGGACGGCGACGCGCTCGCGACCGTGCGCGGCGTGCGCTACGTCGTGCATCGCGGGCCGCTCGTCGACCGTGGCGTCACGTCGGGCAGCGTGCTGACGTTCCAGGAATCGCGCGCGGTCGAGCGGCTCGACCGCGCGCTGCGCTCGCAGCCGAACACGCAGCAGTTCGCGGCGCGCTACGCGCTCGACGACGTGGTCGGCACGTCCGCGCCGATGGCGCGCGTACGCGAGCTGGTGCGCCGCTACGCGCGCTCCGACGCGACCGTGCTCGTGCTCGGCGAAAGCGGCACCGGCAAGGAGATGATCGCGCAGAGCCTGCATGCGCTGTCCGCGCGGCGCAGCTATCCGTTCGTCGCGGTCAACTGCGGCGCGTTTCCGGAGGCGCTGCTCGAGAGCGAGCTGTTCGGTTACGAGGAAGGCGCGTTCACCGGCGCGCGGCGCGGCGGCAAGACCGGGCTGTTCGAGGCCGCGCATCGCGGCACGCTGTTTCTCGACGAGATCGGCGAAATGCCGCCGTCGCTGCAAAGCCGGCTGCTGCGCGTGCTGCAGGAGCGCGAGGTGATTCGCCTCGGCTCGACCGAGCCGATCCGCATCGACGTGCGCGTGATCGCCGCGACGCATCGTCCGCTGCTCGCCGCCGTCGAAGCCGGCACGTTCCGCGCGGATCTGTATTACCGGCTCAACATCCTGAACATCGGCCTGCCGCCGCTGCGCGATCGCGCGGCCGATATTCCGGCGCTCGCCGCGACGCTGCTCGTGCAGGCCGCGCGACGCGAGCCGCGGCTGGCCGAGCGCGTGCGCGATGCCGGCGACGCGATGCGCGTGCTCGACGCGACGCAGGCGACGCTCGCGCGCTACCGGTGGCCCGGCAACGTGCGGGAATTGCAGAACGTGGTCGAGCGGATCGCGGTGGAGCTGGCCGAGGAAGTCGACGAGAACGATCCGGGCGCCGCGTGCGGCGCGCTCGCGCCCGACGCGCTGCAGGCGATCGCGCCCGAGCTGTTCGCCGCGCCGCCTGATGCGGCCGGTGGCAGCGCCGACGATGCACAAACGCTGCAGGCGCGCCGCCGCCGTGCTGAAGCCGACGAGATCCGCGCGGTGCTCGATGCGTGCGGCGGCGACCGCGATCGCGCATGCGCGATGCTCGGGATCAGCAAGACGACGCTGTGGCGCAAGCTGTCGGCGAAATAGGTGTCGGCGGCGGCGGCGATCGCGTTCGCGCATGCGCAACGCTTGGCGTCAGCAAGGCGGCTCTGTGGCGCAAGCTGTCGGCGGAATAGTTTCCGGGCGGACGGGCGCGAAGCGGGTTTGACCCGACGCTTCATTCAGCCTTGTGATAGTGGCGGTACGCCTTTGCACGGTTGCCGCACGACGACATCGAGCACCAGCGGCGGCTACCGTTCTTGCTGTCGTCGATGAACAGCCACTGGCATGCGTCGTTCGCGCAGCGCTTGACCTTTGCGAGCCGTGCGCCGCCCAGCAGGTCGATCGCCGACCACAGCACGGGGCTCAGCATGCCTGCGAGCGTCGCGCCCGCGCTCCCGATCCGCCACGCATAACCGCCGTCGATCCGCGTCAGCGCGACGCGCGGCGCGGCTTCCGCCAGAAAACCGGCAAGCAGCGCGAGATCGTCCGCGTGCGGCTCGCGCCGCTCGGCTTGCGCGTGAAAAAGCCGATACAGCACCTCGCGCAACGCGAGTGCGCGCGCGAGCGTCGCCGGCTCGTCGTCTTTCTCCTTCTCCGCAGCGCGACACGCGTCGGCCAGGCCGGCCGGCACGCGCGCCTGCTCGCGGCACCACACGAACAGGTCGTCGAGCGTGCCGAAGGTTTCCGTCGGCGCGTCGGCGCCGCGCCAGTACAGCGTGTTCGCGAAATCGATGCTCAGCGTTTCGGCCGGCGCGGGAATCAGGCAGTCCGTCGTGACGGAAGGTTGCGTATCGTTCATGTGCGGATCGTATCTAACCACCATGCCGGTTGACAAGCGTGAGGTCGCTTCCTAACATAACCAGCATGGTGGTTAAAAACGGGTTTGCGGCACGGCCGTGCTCTTTGGTTCAAAGGGCCACAGATGTTCGATCGTCTCCGCTGCGGAGTTATCCAGATCGATTGCGGCCGTGCGTCCCGCGACAGCGTGGCGGGACGCGTTCGCCCCGAGCCCGAGCGGCCCGCCGCGCGCCTGCAAAAGGTTTGCTGCACTGACGTCCCACTCTTCAGTTCAAGGAGCCACAGATGATCGATCACCTTTCCTTCGGCGTTGCCCACATCGACCGCAGCCGCGCGTTCTACGACAGCACGCTCGGTGCGCTCGGCTATAAACGGCTGCACAGCGACGACGGATCCCTCGGATACGGCACCACCGAGCCCGTGCTGTGGTTGCAGCACGCCGAGCGTCCGGTCGTCGCCGATCCCGAATCCGGGCTGCACGTATCGTTTCGCGCGGCGTCGCCGGTGGAGGTCGATGCGTTCTACCGCGCCGCGCTGCAGCACGGCGGCCAGGACAACGGCGGCCCCGGCAAGCGCGAGCACTACGGTCCCGGCTATTACGCGGCGTTCGTCGTCGATCCCGACGGATATCGGCTCGAAGCGCACTGCGAACTCGACAACATCGTCTGAGCCGCTGCGTCCCGGCGACGACGAACGACAAGGGCCCGATTCCGCATCGCGCGGAATCGGGCCCTTGTCTTTGCCGCATCGATGTTCGGTGTGCGACGATCCCGCCGCAATCGTGCGGGAGATCGTATCGGCATGCGCTGGGCGAAGGCAGCCGCGTTGCGGCGGCACCGCGTCCCGCGCCGCACCCGCGGTTACTGCGCGCCGCGCGTGCTCTGCAGTTGCTCGCCGAGCCCGTCGATCCCGAGGCGCACCAACTGGCCGGGCTTCAGGAACACCGGCGTCGGCTTGATGCCCATCCCGACGCCCGGCGGCGTGCCGGTCGTGATCACGTCGCCCGGCTGCAGCGTCATGCAGGTCGACAGATAGGCGATCAGCTGCGCGACGCTGAACACCATCGTGCGCGTGTTGCCGTTCTGATAGCGGTGGCCGTCGATTTCGAGCCACAGGTCGAGGCGCTGCGGATCCGGCACCTCGTCGCGCGTGACGAGCCACGGCCCGATCGGGCCGAACGTGTCGAAGCCCTTGCCCTTGTCCCACTGGCCGCCGCGCTCGATCTGCCATTCGCGCTCGGACACGTCGTTGACGACGCAATAGCCCGCGACGTAATCGAGCGCGCGCGCTTCGTCGACGTCCTTGCAGGTCGCGCCGATCACGACGCCGAGTTCGACTTCCCAGTCCGTCTTCACGGAGCCCTTCGGGATGTCGATGCCGTCGTTGGGGCCGCAGATCGAACTCGTCCACTTGCCGAACACCACCGGCTCCTTCGGCACCGGCATGCCGGCTTCGGCCGCGTGGTCGGCATAGTTCAGACCGATGCCGATGAATTTGCCGACGCGGCCGACGCACGCGCCGATGCGCGGCTCGCCGGATACGAGCGGCAGCGTGGCCCGATCGATCGCGCGCAACCGCGCGAGACCGGCGTCGGACAGCACGTCGCCGGCAAGATCCGGCACGTGCGCGGACAGGTCGCGGATCCGGCCGTCCGCGTCGAGAATACCGGGCTTTTCCTGGCCGGACGGACCATAGCGAAGCAGTTTCATCGTGCTCAACCTCATTGTCGAATGTGACAGGATACCGGCCGACGCAGCCGTTCACAGCCACGCGCCGGACTGAATGTCGATCGTCGATGGCACGCGTCGGCGCGGTAGCCGGCAGGCCGTTCGACGCGCGAGGCTCGCGCGGGCGCAGCGATCGCGGCGCCGCACCGAAGTGCGACGCGCATCGAACGGGCGGCCGCCGGTCTGCGCATCGGCGACGACGGCCCGGCATCCGCGGCATGTGTCGGCCCGATTGGCCGGCTTCACGCGCGGCCGCGCCGTCGCTGGCCCGCCGCTCTTTGTACCATCGGCCGCCCGCAATGAAATGGCCCGCGGCGGATACCGACTATTGGTGCAACCGCCGATGCTGCGGCGCAGCATCAGAGCCGGCACCCCCGCTCATATGGCGTCGAAATCCGCGTCGCAGCGGCGCGCGACAATGAATAGGCAATATCCGTTGCGACCCTGTCATCGAAAACGACAGTTGATCCGTTCATGATCGGTAACGATCGGTAAAAAGACGCTGCATTGCACACTGAAAGTTTATTGTTAAGCTCGGACGAATGGTGCTTGAACGTCCGAAGCCAACGGATCCGTGTGTGATATCGGCAGCGTGCGTCGCCTGTCGATCGGAAACTCACTGACCTCATACCCACGATGCAAACGACCAACAACCCGTTTCTAGGCAGCGACGCACGGGAGTCGATGGGCGCGACCGACCGCTATCGCGCCCCCGCTCTGGACAAGGGTCTCGACATTCTCGAACTCCTGTCGGAACAGAAGGAAGGACTCACTCGCACCGAGATCACGAAGGAGCTCGGCCGCAACGCGAGCGAGATCTACCGGATGCTCGAACGTCTCGTGGCGCGCCGCTACGTGATGCGCTCCAGCGGCGGCGACCGCTACACCCTCAGCCTCAAGCTGTTCGCGCTCGCGCACCGGCACCCGCCAATGAACCGGCTGATCGCCGAGGCATTGCCGCTGATGCAGCGTTTCGCCGATGCCGCCGAACAGTCGTGCCATCTGTCCGTCTACGATCGCGGCAACCTGCTCGTGATCGCGCAGGTCGACGGCCCCGGCGCGTGGGGCGTATCGGTGCGGCTCGGCTCGCGGGTCGGGCTCGCCGATACGGCGTCGGGCCGCGTGATGCTGTCGTTCCAGAGTTCCGAGCAGCGCGCGGACATGCTGGCCGAGCACCGCAAGGTCAAAGGCGAAGCGCCGATGAACGAGCAGGAGCTCGCGTTCGCGTGCCAGTCGATCCGCCAGTCCGGCTACGTACGCCAGGACAGCCGGCAGGCGTACGGCGTCACCGACCTGAGCACGCCGATCCTCGGCCCGTCCGGCCATGCGATCGCGGTGCTCACCTGCCCGTACATGCGCCGGATCGATACGCACACGGCGCCGTCCGTCGATACGGTCGTCGACCGGCTGCGCGACACGGCCGGCCGCCTGTCGATGTGCCGCGCGGAGACGTGCTGACGCGGGTTTGGGTCGCAGGCTGCCGGAGGGGCGCGCGGTCGGGCCGGCGGGCAGTCGTGCGCAATGCGCGCGAGGCGCTGCGGTGGCGCCGGCCTGCGCGGGCGTTCCGCAGGTCGTTACCGGACAGGCACCGGCGCTACGCTAAAATAGCGGCCCTCTCAAAAACTACGGCGGCCGGCTGTCGCGGCTGCCGTATCCGATGGATGTCATGGCCAAACTTCTGAACGATCAAGAATTCCAGCGTTTCTCCGAACTTCAGCAGAAGCAGGCGAGCTTCACGATCACGCCCGAGGAAGCGGACGAGCTGCGCGACATCGTCGCGCGCGCGCAGCAGAAGCGCGACGACCGTGCCGCAGCGATGCAGGCGATCGAAAACTACATCGAACAGTTCGACATCACGCCCGACGAACTCTTCTCGCCCGAGCAGATCGGCGACGCCGCCCGCACCTACGGGCTCATCACCGCCACGAAGAAGGAACGCACGCTGCCGCCGTCGATCACGTTCAACGGCAAGCCGTACCAGTGGACCAAGACGCTTCCCGACGACGTGCGCGCCGCGCTGTTCGATGCATTCACGTCCGGCGAGTCGATCAAGCGCTTCATCGCCATGCCGAAGGACACCGCACGCTGTGCGCTGACGATCGCCCGCCTCGAGCGCGAAACCGGCGGCGTTTATGCCGACACGCACCTCGAAGAGCTCGCGATTTCCCGCGAGCAGGTGAACGACGCAGCGGCAAAGCTCGCTGCGTAAATTCCTCCTCGGGCACGGTTCATGCATGCCCGCCCCGACGCGGACGCCGGCAAACGCCGGCGCCGCGCCAGCCGGAGCGCTCCGTTTTCGGGCTCCCGAAAAGTCTCACCTTGGGCCCCGTAAGGGCTCACCCGCACCTCCCGTAAGGGCTCACCCGCACCTCCCGCAAAAGCTCACCGAAGGCTCCCGGAGACGCTCACCTGCGTGTCCCGAAACCCCTCACCGATGCGTTGCGCAGACGCTTTGCAAGCCCTCCCGGAAAGGCTCACCGGGCTTCCCGCAAGCGCTCACCGCCAGGTCCCCGGAAGGCTCACCGAATCGCTCCCGTATCGGCTCACCTCATGAGTCCCGGAAAAGCTCACCCGCTGCTCCCGAAAAATCTCACCTTTCGATATTTCCGCTGCCGAAGGGGCCGAATGCGGATGGCAGCGTGCTCGAATACGCAGCCGGAATCGTCCACACGCAGACGCCGTCGACGCTCGCGGCAAGCCCGATGCGAATGCTGTGTCTCGACGAATTCGCGTTTCCAGCGGGTCACTGAGAGCCGCACCGCTTCGCGTATCCGGTGGGGCGCCGATATTCTGCATCCCAAAGTATTGCGAATCGGCACGGCAGTGAATGAGCATCGCGGATGCCGTGCACACCGTACCGCGTCGCACGCCTGCGCATCGCCGCTCGGCCCGGTGCGCGTCATGCGCGGCTAAGGCTGCAGTTTCATTCTGAAGCCCACCACGCCGGGCTCCTCCGTCGTCGACGTCGTGAACCCGCATGACTTCGCCAGCGAGATCATCGCCGTGTTCTCGCGCAGCGCTTCGCCGATCATCCATGCCGTGCCGCGCGATCGCGCATAGTCGATGATGCGGGTCAACATCAGGCGGCCGAGCCCCTTGCCCTTCTGGTCGGGTCGCACCGCGATCGCGAACTCCGCGGTCTCGTTGTCGGGGTCGGCGACCGCGCGCGCGACCGCGAGCGTGTGCGACTGGCCCGACACATCGGTGAACGCTACGATGAAGGCCATCTCACGGTCGTAGTCGATCTGCGTCATGCGCGCCACTTGCGAGTGATCGAAGCTGCGCACCGCGCCGAAGAAGCGCATGCGCAGATCCTCCGGCGTCATCAAACGCAGCAGCTCGTTGTGCGCTTCCTCGTCTTCCGGACGGATCGGGCGGATCGTCACGGTCTCGCCGCGCCATTCGAGCGTCTGCTCAAGATGACGCGGATACGGCATGATCGCGAGCCGGCTGCGCCCGGTGGCCAGCGTGACGCGCGGCGCGATGATGTACGCGCGATCGGACAGCACGCGCAGCGTGATCGACATCGCGACCACTTCGCGGACGTCGGACACCACTTGCGACAACGCCGTCAGTGCGCCGAGCGTCGGCTCGACGGGCGCGCGACGCGCATACGGCGAACGCTCCATCACCGCGCGGGCGAGCACGGTATTCAACGGCGGCAGCCCGTGTACGACGAACGGCGCCGATACACCATCCACGGGCGGCACGGCATAGCGGAACACCGGGCCGAAGTTCGCATCGTCGTACATGTCGACCGTGACGTCGACGACCCGCCCGCCGGCCGGGGCATCGGCCGGCTCGCCGTGCAGGCCGAAGTGCGACAGCCAGCGCAACGCGGCGTCGCCGGCCAGCTCGTGTTCGCCGGCCTCGACCATCCGGCGAGCGTCGGCCTGTGCGGACGCGACACACTCGGCCGGCTGTGGCGGCGTGCCCTCGGGCGTCTGCATCAGCAACTGCCGCCCGAGGTGGTAATCGACGAGACGCGCGTATGCGCGTGCCAGCCGCTGCGGTGTCGTGTGTACCGGGATGCCGTTCGCGTGCAACGCGTCGCGCGTCGCCGCGTCGACCGCGCCGAAGAAACACGCAAGGATGCCGCGATACGCATGCTGACGCGATTCGATCAGCGTGCGCGCAACGGCATCGGCCGGCGCGCTGTGGGACGTCGAATGAACGACGAACAGCGTGCCCGTCTGCGGAAACGGTGCGAGCGCCTTGATGGCCGCACCGAAATGCTCGGGACGCGCATCGTCGCCCAACGTAAGCGGATTGCCGGGAGCGGCGAGATGCGGCAACGCCGCCGCTACCGCCGACGTTGCCGCCGCCGGCCAGTCGGCCAGCACGTCGCGCACCTCGGCAACCGCATCGACCGCGAGTTTCGCGACGCCCGCGTCGCTCGTCACGAGCGTCGCCGCGCCGCGCGCGGCGACCCGCCCGACACCGAGCGTCTCGATCTCGTCGAGCAGATCGTCGAGCGCATCGACACGCACCATCCCCGCGCGCTGGAAAGCGGCCGTGTACAGCGCATCGCCGGGATCCGCGCGCCCGGTGCGCAGCGCGAGCACCGGCTTGTTGCGCGCCGCCGCGCGCGCGGCCGACATGAACTTGCGCGCGGCGCACACGGTGTCGAGTTCGAGCAGGATCGCGCGCGTGCCCGGGTCGCTCGCCAGATAGTCGAGCACGTCGCCCGCATCGACGTCGGCCTCGCCGCCGAGCGCGACGACGTGCGAAAAGCCGAGCCCCCGTGCATCGGCCCAGCCCAGCACGGCGTTCGTCAGCGCGTTCGATTGCGACACCCACGCGACGCCACCCGATCGCGCCGTATAGGCTGGCGCGCCGAAATGCGCATGACGCGCGGGCGACAACACGCCGAGGCTGCCCGGCCCGACGATACGGAGGACGAACGGCTTCGCGGCCTTGAGCGTGCGATCGAGTGCCGCGCGATCGGCGTCGGTGCGCGCCTCGCCGACGATCACCGCGACGCGCGTGCCGAGTTCGCCGAGCTTGCGCACGATGCCGGCCCACGTGGCGGGCGGCGTGCAGATCACGGCGACCGAAGGCGGCGCGGGCAATCGATCGACATCGGCCACGACCGGATGCCCGTTCAGCTCGCGATACTTCGGATTGACGGGCCATACGGGCCCGTCGAATGCGCCGTCGATCACGCGCGCCCATACGATCGCGCCAAAACTTCCCGCGCGCGACGATGCACCGACGACCGCAACGGACTTGGGCTGGAACAACGCATCGAGATGGCGGACGGTCACAGCGGCTCCATACGGTAACGGAAGACGACCCGACCGGTACACGAGCACCGATGGCCGTGCGCCGGTCGACGCGAACTCCAAGCATAGGCGAACCGGATGCGGCTGCCTATATGCCGAACGGCCGACTGTGCGGCGTGCATCAACACTTGCAACATGGGTCCGTAACCAACGCCTTCGCACGAAGGTCCGCGCGAAAGCGACACGATGCGGCGATCCGGCCGTCTCGTCAAAGGTGAGGATTTACAGGAGCCATGGTGAGCACATTCGGGAATAGCGCGATGCGCTGCGTAAATGCGCGAGCGGTGATGGTCGTCGGCAGTCCGTCACCACCGCGAAGCGCGCGAATGCCGATGCGCGACTGCAACGTAATTGCCGGGCTGTTTACCGCAATTCGCGGCGATATCCGGTCGAATTGCAGTGAATTCGCAAAACGCAATCCGTTAATCGCGCGGCATTGCGGTTCGGTTCGCGGGCCGAGTGCGCGCCGCAACGACACAAAAACAAAACGGTGCGACGGCCGTTTGGCCGTTCGCACCGTCAGTCGACGCACGAAAGGTGAGGATTTTCGGGAGTCAGTCCTTGATCAGGAAACGCGCGCGGTTCTTGCCGAGCCACGCCGGGGCGCGGCCGCGGCCGCTCCACGTTTCGCCTGTCTTCGGATTCAGGTATTTCGGCGGCAACGGACGCTTCGGCTTTGCGGCAGCAGCGGCGCCTATCGGACGAAAGCCGAGTTCCTCTGCCGTAATGTCGAATTCCTCGATTTTGGCCCGAATGGCGGCAATCGCATCGGCGATTGCCTTTTCGCGTTCCTTGTCGATTTTTTGCTGAAGCCTTTCGAGCTGCGCAGTCAGTTGCCTGTAGGTCGCCATATGGATGGGATTCCCTGAGTGTTATTCATGAAAAATAGCCGACTCCAAGCGAATAGAAAAGCGCTTCTCCCGATTCAGTGTCGTCACCCGGTCATTTCGGGATCAATAGCCGCTCTTCTTCTTGCATGCGAAGAGAAGATTTCGCACGGCGTCATCGGTCGATCGATGGACGATGTCGAATTCCCCGTTGCAGATGGCTCGGGCATTGTCCGTGCAATTGCTCCAGTCGTTACCCGTGCACTGCACCTGCGTGGTCGGGCGCCCGTCTGAAGTAAACAGCGGCGCACTGCCGCCACACCCGCCGAGCCCCGCGACAAGGACCAACAATCCGGCCTGACGCCAATGCGTTCGAGGCCACCGACAGACCGACGCAAGCATGTGTTTCATTGTTCTTTCCGTCAACCTTTTTCTGAATCCCGCGAGTATGCCATGCACCGTCTTTTAGCGTTCAGTAGGCGTCCTGTCGGGCTGGCCTCGTGTCTTGTATGGCAGCGCTCCGTGTGGATCGTCGGTGATGCGAACGAAAACCCGCTCGACGTCGGGAAGGGCCTCCACTTCGCGTTGCAATGCCTGCCGATCGAATGCCGAATCGGCGCACCCTTCGACATAAATGAAGCGGCGCTGCACGGTGATCCACAGGCTCGTGCCCCGCAGGCGGCCGGTGCCGTCGAAATGAGCCTTCGCGGCCGCGGCGATCGGCGCGTCGTACATATACGAATTCGGCTTCGTGCAGCGGTGCGCGAGCCAGCAGGTCGTCCCGCGCTCGGCGCGGTAGTGCGCATCGTCCTCCATCTCGGCCCGGGTCATCCACGGGCCGAGCGGCAGCGGGCATTCGGCAAAGTCCCGCGACAGCGCCACGAAAGGATCGTTGTACCAATTGCGCCGCGCCGCGGGCGCGTCGGCATCACCCGACTGCGCGAACGCGGACGCCGCGACGAGGACGCTCATCCATCCGGCGATGCCGATGCACTTCATCGTTGTCTCCTGTCCGGTACTGCCACGGTTCGGCCGCTTGGTCGCGACACGCTCCGCCGCGCGGCGCTATCGGTCGATGCCGAGCGCCACCAGTTTCTTGTAAAGCGTCGCGCGGCCGATGCCGATGCGCGCGGCCGCTTCCACCACCTTCCCGTTGCAAGCCGCGAGGGCATCGGTCAGGAACTGACGCTCCCACGCGGCCAATGCATCGGCATACGAAACGACCGGCGCGTCGCCCGCGTCCCGGGCGGCCCCCGGCGCAGCAGGCAGCGTGCCCGCCGGCGTGGCGTCCGGCGCGACGCGTACCGGGCCGAGGAACGTCGCGAGCGCACCCGCATCGATCACCGAGCGATCCGACAGCATCAGCGCACGCTCGAGCGTGTTGCGCAGTTCGCGCACGTTGCCCGGCCACGGGTATGCGCACAGCATCCGCAGCGCATCGTCGGTCAGCTCGCAGTGCGCGGCGCGGCCGTGCTGCGCGGCCAGCTCCTCGAGCGTCGCGTAGACGAGCGCCGCAATGTCGGACGCGCGATCGCGCAACGGCGGCGCGTGAATGGTCAGCACGTTGAGCCGGTAATAGAGATCGGCGCGAAAGCGGCTGGCCGCGACCAGCGCGGGCAGGTCGGCCGACGTCGCGGCGATGATCCGGACATCCGCGCGCACGATCCGGTTCGAGCCGACCGGTTCGAACTCCTTGTCCTGCAGCACGCGCAGCAGCTTGCCCTGCAGCGGCAACGGCATGTCGCCGATCTCGTCGAGAAACAGCGTGCCGCGATCGGCCAGCTCGAACTTGCCGACACGCCCCTTGCGGTCGGCACCGGTATACGCGCCCGGCGCCGCACCGAAGAATTCGGTTTCGAGCAGCGTGTCAGGAATCGCGGCGACGTTGACGGTCACGAGCGGCTGCAGCGCGCGCGCCGAAGCCGCGTGGATCGCATGCGCGAGCAACTCCTTGCCGGTACCCGTCTCGCCGAGCAGCAGCACCGGCGAATCGACCTGCGCGGCACGCCGTGCCTGGCGCTTGGTTTCGAGGCTCGCGGCGCTCGTGCCGATGAAGCTCGCAAACGTGTATTTTGCGCGACGCGCCTGCGCGAGCGAACGCTGCGTCGCGATCAGTTGCTGCTGAAGCTGCGCGTAGCGCGAAAAGATCGGCGTGAGCGTCTTCAACTGGTCGAACAGCGCGAAGCCGATCGCGCCGACCGTCTCGCCCGCCTCGTTCTTCAACGGCAGCCGGGTGACGACGAGCGGCTCGCGGCCCGTCTCCATGATGTCGAGCAGGATCGGCTGCCCGGTCGACACCACCTCGCGCATCAGGCTGTTCGGAATCACCGTTTCGCAGTCGAGGCCGATCGCCTGCTGCGGATCGGCGAAACCGAAGCGCGCCGCGTAACGCTCGTTCATCCAAACGACGCGCGCGTCACGATCGACGACCACCGTGCCCGCACTCGAATCCTCGAAGGTTCGAAACAACGACTCGGCGGCGCGCCGCAGCACGTCGCCGTAATTGACGGGCAGGCGAACCCAGTCGTTCATCATCGTGTCGTCGTCTCCTCGTATGCTGGGCCGAATGTCTCCGGATCGAGACGGATTATCTCATTATGGAGACATGCCGGAACGCGTTGTCGGGGAAAGCCCTGCCCGATTCGAAGGGCTGCCATGACGGCTGGCGTCGTCTCCATTCGGAGACGTTTTATGTAGAATCATCAGACATTGGCCGGCGCGGGCCCGCCGGTCCATGCCGGGCCCTTGTCCGGCGGCGCAATCCGGCCTATGGCACGAAACCTGCACGAACCTGAGCCGGTCCGCGACGCGTCGCGATCGAACAACAACCAAAGCCATTCCAAGCCATTAGGAGACTTCCTTGTCTTTCGTGATCGTCCTCGCCGCGCTGGCGTTCCTGATGTTCGCCGCGTATCGCGGCTACAGCGTGATTCTGTTCGCGCCGATCGCCGCACTCGGCGCGGTCCTGCTGACCGAACCCGCCGCCGTCGCACCGGTCTTCTCCGGGATCTTCATGGAGAAGATGGTCGGCTTCGTCAAACTGTATTTCCCCGTGTTCATGCTCGGCGCCGTGTTCGGCAAGGTGATCGAACTGTCCGGGTTCTCCGAGTCGATCGTCCATGCCGCGATCCGCTACATCGGCCGCTCGCGCGCGAATGCGGTGATCGTCGCGGTGTGTGCACTGCTCACCTATGGCGGCGTGTCGCTGTTCGTCGTCGTGTTCGCGGTGTATCCGTTCGCGGCCGAACTCTATCGCCAGAGCAACATTCCGAAACGGCTGATGCCCGGCGCGATCGCACTCGGCGCGTTCTCGTTCACGATGGACTCGCTGCCCGGCACGCCGCAGATCCAGAACATCATCCCCACCACGTTCTTCAAGACGACCGCCTGGGCCGCACCGGTGCTCGGCACGGTCGGCTCGCTGTTCATCGTCGTCGTCGGCCTCACGTATCTGGAATGGCGCCGTCGTTCGGCGATGGCGAAGGGTGAAGGCTACGGCACGGCGCTGGTCAACGAACCGGAGCGCGTCGAAGCGAAGACACTGCCGAGTCCGGCGCTGGCGATCCTGCCGCTGATCCTGGTCGGCGTGTCGAACTTCGCGTTCACGAAGCTGATCCCGCAGTGGTACGGCGCCGCGTCGTACACGGTCGCGCCGGAGGTGCTGCCCGGCGTGCATGCGCCGGTCACGACGTCGATCAAGACGGTCGTCGCGATCTGGTCGGTCGAGGCCGCGCTGCTGCTCGGCATCGTGCTCGTGGTCCTCACGGCGTTCAAGCGCGTCAGCGGCCGCTTCGCGACAGGCTCGAAGGCCGCCGTCGCCGGCGCGCTGCTCGCCGCGATGAACACGGCGTCGGAATACGGTTTCGGCGGCGTGATCGCCGCGCTGCCGGGCTTCCTCGTCGTCAGCGATGCGCTGAAGAGCATTCCGAACCCGCTCGTGAACGCGGCCGTGTCGGTCAGCTCGCTCGCCGGCATCACCGGTTCGGCGTCGGGCGGGATGAGCATCGCGCTCGCCGCGATGTCGGACCTGTTCATCAAGGGCGCGCAAGCGGCCAACATTCCGCTGGAAGTACTGCACCGGGTCGTCGCGATGGCCAGCGGCGGCATGGACACGCTGCCGCACAACGGCGCGGTCATCACGCTGCTCGCGGTGACGGGCCTCACGCACCGCGAGTCGTATCGCGACATCTTCGCGGTCACCGTGATCAAGACGCTCGCGGTGTTCTTCGTGATCGCCGTGTACTACACCACGGGCCTCGTGTAAGCATCCGTATCGGGCGGCGCAACACGCGCCGCCCCACCTCGGCCGGCCACGCCGACGCGGCCGGCACTCCGCTCCTCCCGTACCCTTCCCGCTCCCTTCCTTTCCGTCGATTCGACACGCGTGCATCGCAATACAGCGCAGCGCTTGCGGACGGGTTTGCCGGCAAACGCCGGCAGGCCACCCGGAATTGGCATCCAGCCGGCCCGGCCCTACCGCCTCGAGCACCTCAAGCACCTCCGCCCGCTACTGCGCGACCAGCATCCCGGCATCCGCGCCACGCTCCGCCATGCGGCCCCGCCCGCCACCCCATCACCATCACCATCACCACCACCACCACCACCACCACCACCACCACCACCCGCGCATTGTTGCCGGCAGCAGAACACTGCGTTAGGAGCGATCGCATTTTTCCAGCACGCGGCCAGGCCTACACTCTTTTCAACCGCCGCCGCTTCGTCGAACGAAGGCCGGCCGCCCCGTCAAATACATGGAGGTCCCGATCATGAAGCGCCTGATCCATGCAGTTGCCATCGCCCTGGCCGTATCCGCCCCGCTCGCTGCGCAAGCGCAGTCCAACGCGCCGCTCACGCGCGCACAGGTTCACGCCGAAGTGAAGGCGCTCAAGCAGGCCGGCTTCCAGTCGAGCGACTGGTTCTACCCGGCCAGCATCATTTCCGCCGAAGCGAAGATCGCGCGGCAGCAAGGTGCCGGCTCGGGCAGCGCGCGCGGCGCGTCGCCGTCGTCGGACTCAGGCCAGTAACCGAAACCGCGCGGCGCCCGGGCCGCCCGACGGCGCGCACGTCGACGCAGCCCAAACCGCGGCACGTCACACAGGTATCGACGCAGAAAACCAGAAAGCCACGGCCCGCCGCCGCATATGCGCACGCACGCGACGGCACCGCGCGGCGAGCCGGCAGATCGCTCGACGATACGATTCGCTCGACCGCTTGAAAACGAACGAATTCTCGAATGAATATGACGCTGACGCGCGGCATCGCGCACGCGCGCTTCCTTTACCGTCGCTGCGTGACCCGCGCCATTCGGTACACCGACGCATACGCACCGTCGCGCAACGCGTAGTCCGGCGCTTCGCCTTCGATGCGGAATCCTTGCTTTTCGTAGAGTGCGATCGCCGCAACGTTGTCGACGAACACGGTCAGTTCGACTCGCGTGATGTTCAGCCATTTCTCCGCAAGTTCGATCGCCGCCGCGAGCAGCCGGGTGCCGACGCCGCGGCCGTGATGCGACGCATCGACCATCATCCCGAGCGACGCGGCGTGACGGCGGCGCGGATTCTGTTCGGGATGCAGCCCGAGATGGCCCACCACCGTGCCGTCGATTTCGGCAACGAGGCTCACGCCGTGCTCGCGAATGCGTTCGAGCCGCTGCCGCCATTTCTCATGCGACGGATACGGATGCTGCAGCGTGTTGAGGTACACCGCGGGGTGCGCGGCGATTCGCAGGATCGCGTCGATGTCGTGCATCTCGCTGTGCCGAATGGTGATATCGGTCATGACTGGGTAGAGTCGAAAGTATCGATCGGAGGACGCTGCTGCGGGTACGCGACAACGCATCGAGCTTATCCGATTTGACGCGAATCAAACATAGCCACTGAACAACCCGACGCCGTTGCATGCACAACGACATGTGCGTCACGCGACCGCTTCACGCAGCCATCACGCAATTGGCAATTCCTGCGCGATACCGCTCGCGCAAACCGGTGATTTCCTGCCTGCCGCCTCGACGCCATCTCGACAACAGCCTGTCAGTTGCGCACGCAACTTCATCTGCACAGGCATGCCATGTCATTTCCGCATCGCGTCGACGCCATCTGCGCTCCCTGGACTGGGCCGCCCCCTGATCGTCACTCAACGGGCCGGTACGTGCCGACATCCACCGCTCCGCATCGCGATGCGTGCGGTGCGCAGGATCGAGACAACGGCCGACGCATTCGAACGCATATGCATCGCGGATCGTCCCCCGGGGGACGACGCAAGACGTGCAGCCCGACCCAGTCACGCAAGCGTCCACCATCGCCGGATCCGAGCGCCATGACGTCACGCCGCACATTCCTCGGGTAGACCGCCACTTCAGGCCTCGCCGCCGCCGCGCTATCCGGGTTTCCGCCGAGCCTCCGCCGCGCGCTCGCGATTCCCCCGTGTTCCTCGAAATGGGGACCATCAAGGACGTCAAGCAAGACTCGACCGGCACGGGTACGGCTTCATCGCCACCGCCGACAGCGATGCGAGCTTCTCGCGCCGTGTGCCCGACCGCGTGGAAACGGGCCGCCACTCGGTCAGCGACCCACCAACCGGGCTCGCCGACCGTTTCCGACGCCGCCGCCGCTGCCGGTCCGACAACGCCCGGCCTGGCGCCACTCACGGCGCGGCCCGATCCGGCTGAAACGCCCGCCCGGCGCGCCCAAAGATCAGAAGGATCGGTGGTGCAGCCCTCATTTCGGGTCCACGAAAATGCTCCGTGTTCCGGCCCGTTCGCGTTAAACTTCCTCAACGCTGTACTGGACAACGACATCTTCGCCAACCCGACATCCACGACACGAGGATAGGTTCGATGCGCACTTCCGGCTCATCCGGGGCAATGACCCTGCTCACCGAACACGACCCGGCCGACGGCCGCGAATTGCGCTCGCTCCGGCTCGAAGCGACCGGCGACGGCAAAAGCGTGCTGCTGATCGAGATCGACGAACGCAAGCCCGGCATCCACCGCGAGGTCCGCTACGAGATCACGCCGGCCGAACTGATCGCGGCGATCCGCTCGCACGGCGCCGAGTTGCCCGGCGAAAACCACGGCGCCGCATCGCTCGCCCGCACCCCGTCCTGATTCCAATCGGTGAGCCGCGCCCAGCGCGCCGGCTCACCGACATCCCCCTGCTGCCGCCAGGCGCTTTCCGTCATTCCCCGCCACCGGCTTGAAAATGGCCGATAATCGGCCCATCTGCGCATCCTCTCTCGCGCACATCCTTTTCGGCCAGCCGTCATGCTCCGTGACCTCGTCGCCCAATACGGGCCGCTTCTCGTCTTCGCCAACGTGTTCGCGGCGGCCATCGGCCTGCCGGTGCCGGCGATGCCGACGCTCGTGCTGTTCGGCGCGATGGCCGCGATGCATCCGGGCATGATCGGCTCGCAGCTCGTGACGGTGGTCGCGCTGTCGGTGCTCGGTGCGCTGCTGGGCGACACGGCGTGGTATCTCGCCGGACGGCGCTACGGCGGCACGACGCTGAAGACGATCTGCCGGCTGTCGCTGTCGCGCGACACCTGCGTGAAGAAGACCGAACGCTTCTTCGGCCGCTACGGCGTGCGCGTGCTCGCAGTAGCACGCTTCATTCCCGGACTGTCGCTCGTCTCCGTGCCGATGGCCGGTGCGCTCGGCACGCGCTATCGCACGTTCGCCGGCTACGACGCGCTCGGCGCCGCGTTGTGGACGATCGTCGGGCTGGGTGCGGGGCTCGTGTTCTACCGGCAGATCGACTGGCTGTTCGCCGGCGCGAGCCGGCTGGGCCGCGCGGTACTGCTGGTGATCGTCGCGCTGCTGGCGATCTATGCGGGCGTGCGCTGGATGCGCCGCCGCGCGCTGATCCGCCAGCTCGCGAGCGCGCGGATCGGCGTCGACGAGCTCGAGCGGCTGCTGCGCGATCCGGTGGCGCCGGTGGTCCTCGACGTACGCTCGCCCGAGCACCGCAAGCTCGATCCGTTCACGATTCCCGGTGCGCAGTTCGCGGACGAGCGGCACATCGAAGACATCATCGCGCGCTACCCGCTGTCGCAGAAGTTCGTCGTGTACTGCTCGTGCCCGAACGAAGTGACGGCCGCGCTGATGGCCAAGCGCCTGCTCGATGCAGGCTTCACCGATGCGCTGCCGCTGCGCGGCGGCCTCGACGCATGGCGCGACACGGGCCGCCAGCTCACGTCGCTGGTGGAAGACATGCCCGCCGCGAACGATCCGGTCGCGGGCTTGCACAAGCCGGCCTGATCGATCCGGCCGCAGGCCGTCCGCGCGAACCGGACAATACCGCGGGGGACGTTGCGCCCCCCTTCGATCAGACCATCAGAACGCGTGCAGCGGCACGTTCACGACCAGGCGGTACTCCTTGTTGGTCGCATCCGAGTAGTGTGCGGAACCGTTGTGCCACATCGCGATGAACGTGACCTTCGTGTCCTTCAGCTTGCCGCTCTGGAACGTATACGACGGGATGAAGCCGAACTCGTGGTGACGGCCCTGAACCGGCGCGCCGTTGCTCCAGTAGATGCTCGACTTGCTCGGATCGGCCGCCGCGCCCGCGCTCGCATCCGCGCCCCAGCCCGTCACGCCCCAGAGCATCGCCTTGAAGCCCGGCAGGCCCGCTTCCTTGCCATAGAACGTGTAACGCAGCTGCAGCGACTTTTCGTGCGGCGCGTTGTAGTCGACGTCCATCGAGTTGGTCAGGAAGATGCCGTTCGTTTCATTCAGGTAGTCGAAGAACTGGTCGCCGAGCACCTGCTGATAACCGAGCAGCAGTTCGTGCGGGCCGTGCTGCGCGGCCAGCGACAGGCTGTACGCGTTGTTGTTGATCTTGCCCTGCAGCGCGTCGCCCGTGTCGTGCGTCGAGTAAACGTTACCAAACCCGGTCCACTTGATCGACTTCGTATCGCCGATGCTGTGCTTCACCGACGCGTAGTACTGGTGCCACACGTCGTCGGCCTGGTTGGCGTACAGCGCGACTTCACCGTCCGGCGAATAGTCCCACGTGCCGCCGACGTAGGTCAGGCGATTGATGCGCGTGCCGCCGTATTGCGTCGTGAGGTTGGTGAGCGTCGTGTGGCCGCGCGCATCGGTCTTCGTGAAGCTGCCGGCCTCGAGCATCACGTTCTTGAATTCGTTGCTGACGAGCGTCGCGCCGAGGAACGTCGGCGGCAGTGCACGGTTGTCGTGCTGTTCCATGAACGGGTTGTCGACGGCCTGCAGACCGTACTTGACCACCGTGTTCGAGATGCGCGCCTTCACGTCGTAGATGCCCGGATAGGCCCACGCGAGCTGGTTCGAACCGCCGCCGCCCTTCGCGATGTGCACCATGCTGCCGGCGCCGGCGCCGCCGTCGAGCTTCAACGCCGCATACAGCGACGCGTCAAAGCCGATGCCGATCAGGCCCGTCGTGTAGCCCGACTCGAAGTTCGCCATCGCGCCCTGGACCCACGCGTGACGATGCGGCCCGCCCTTGTTGTCGA
This sequence comes from Burkholderia sp. IMCC1007, assembly GCF_027257875.1. Lineage (GTDB taxonomy): Bacteria > Pseudomonadota > Gammaproteobacteria > Burkholderiales > Burkholderiaceae > Burkholderia. The sequence goes on along the minus strand of NZ_JAPVQY010000008.1, from coordinate 182,501 downwards.
GCGTGTCTGCATAGTTGCGGAACAGGAAGTTCAGGTGGCTGTCGGCAATGAAGCCGTTCGACTTCGACTGCGCCGACGGCTCGTCGGGCGGCGTGACGGCCTGGGTCGCCTCGGCGTTGACAATGGCGTTCGGGGTCGTTGCCTGCGCAACGGTGCTCGCGCCCGCGGCCGGTGCGGCCTGCGCGACCGTCAGTGGCGCGGGGGCCGCGTCGTCGGCGTGCGCGACGCCGCTCAGCGATACGCCGGCGAGCGCCGGCAGGCCCCATGCAAGCAGCATCTTCGATGCCGTCCCGATCGTCTTCTGCTTTTTCATCGTGATTCTCGTCTTGTGTTGATGTCGTCCACGCCGGTTGCGATCCGCTTCCGGCCCCCCGGCGAGCCCGGCTAAGGACGCGCCTTTACACGCGGCGCGAAGATCATTCGCGCCGCACCTACCCCTGTTGACCTGCCTGGTTATGCTTGCCGCGGCACTTCAGTCCACTTCGGCCGCCACGCCCGCGCGGATGCATGCGACCCGCGCGGCCGAGCCGTGCCGCACTTCCGGCAGCGGCACGTCCCGCGCGCATGCGTCGATCGCAACCGGGCAGCGCGTGCGGAACGCGCAGCCCGACGGCGGGTTCAGCGGCGAGGGCATCTCGCCCGCCAGCAGCATCGGACGGCGAGCACGCTCGCGCGCCGGCTCCGGCGTCGGCGCCGCATCGAGCAGCGCCTGCGTGTACGGGTGCTGCGGCACGCCGTACACGTCATGCCGCGTGCCGAACTCCATCACGCGGCCGAGATACATCACGAGCACGCGCTGGCTGATGGCCTTCACCACCGCCAGATCGTGCGCGACGAACAGATAGGACAACGACAGCTCGCGTTGCAGATCGCGCAGCAGGTTCACGATCTGCGCCTGGATCGACACGTCGAGCGCCGACACGGGTTCATCGCAGATCACGAGCTTCGGCTCGCCGATCAGCGCACGCGCGATCCCGACGCGCTGACACTGCCCGCCGGAAAATTCATGCGGATAGCGCAGCAGGTGATGCGCATTCAGGCCGACGCGCTCGAGCATCGTGATCACGCGGCGGCGCACTTCGGTGCGGCCGAGGCCCGCGTGATGCGTGACGAGCGGCTCCGCGACGATCTGCTCGATCGTCATGCGCGGATCGAGCGACGCGAGCGGATCCTGGAAGATCATCTGCACCTCGCGGCGCATCGCGGTGCCGCGCAGGTGGTCGGACGCCACCGCTTCGCCGCGCCAGCGCACGGTGCCGGCGGTCATCGGGGCGAGGCCGATCAGCGCACGGGCGAGCGTCGACTTCCCGCAGCCCGACTCGCCGACGAGCCCGACCGTCTCGCCGCGCTTCACGTCGAACGACACGCCGTCGACGGCACGCAGCGTGCCCTTCGGCGACCACGGATAGCCGCCGAGCGGCACGCGGAAATGCACCTTCAGATCCTCGACGGACAGCAGCGTGTCGCTGGTCGTGCCCGTCGCGCCGGCATCGCGGCGTTCATTGACGCTCATCGCAGGCCTCCCGTCAGATCGGCCAGCGGCCGGTGGCACGCGCGCACCGCGCCCGCGGCGCCATAGGTTTCGAGCGCGGGGCGCGCGGCACCGCAGCGCTCCTCCGCATAGGTGCAGCGCTTCGCGAACGCGCAGCCGGCCGGCGCGGTGCCGGGCATCGGCGGATTGCCGGGAATCGCGATGAGCGGCGCATCGTCCGCATCGGTCAGGCGCGGCAGCGCGTTAAGCAGGCCGATCGTGTACGGATGCGACGGCGCCGCGAAGATCGATTCGGCCGGCGCGTATTCGACGGTGCGGCCCGCATACATGACCATCACGTCGTCCGCGAGGCCGGCGACCACGCCCATGTCGTGCGTGATCAGCACGATCGCGGTGCCGCGCTCGCGGTTCAGCTCGCGCAGCAGGTCGATGATCTGCGCCTGCACGGTCACGTCGAGCGCGGTGGTCGGCTCGTCGGCAATCAGGATTTCCGGCTCGGACAGCAGCGCCATCGCGATCATCACGCGCTGGCGCATGCCGCCCGAGAACTCGTGCGGATACATGCGGATGCGGCGCGCCGCATCGGGAATGCGCACCGATTCGAGCGCCTCGATCGCGCGCTCGATCGCTTCCTTGCGCGACAGCTTGCGGTGCAGCTGCAGCGTCTCGGTCATCTGCCGCTCGATCGTCAGGAACGGATTGAGCGACGTCATCGGATCCTGGAAGATCATCGCGATCCGGTCGCCACGCACCGCGTTCAGCGCGCGCGTATCCATGTCGAGCAGGTTGTCGCCGCGATAGCGGGCGGCGCCCGTCGTCGTGCCGTTGGCGGCCAGCAGCCCCAGCATCGCCATCACGGTCTGGCTCTTGCCCGAGCCCGATTCGCCGACGATGCCGAGCGTCTTGCCGGCTTCGAGCGAGAACGACACGCCGCTCACGGCGTCGATCGGCGGCGCGTCCTTGCGCGTGAAGCGCACGCCGAGGTTTTCAACTTCTAGGAGGGCGGCCATTTCAGCGATCCTTCGGGTCGAGCGCGTCACGCAGGCCGTCGCCAACGAAGTTCACGCAGTAGAGCGTCACGCAGAGCATGACGGCCGGTGCCAGCAACAGCCACGGCATCGATTCCAGTTTCTGCGCGCCGTCCTGGATCAGCACGCCCCAGCTCGTCATCGGCTCCTGCACGCCGAGGCCGAGGAACGACAGCACCGATTCGGTCAGCACGATGTTCGGCACCGATACAGTTGCATACACAACGACCACGCCGAGCAGGTTCGGCACGACGTGGCGCAGCACGATCGACGCCGGCGACACGCCGATCGCGCGCGCCGCATCGACGAACTCGCGGTTGCGCAGCGACAGCGTCTGGCCGCGCACGACGCGCGCCATGTCGATCCACGAGAACGCGCTGATGGTCAGCACGACCAGCATGAACGAGCGGCCGAACAGGGTCATCATCAGGATCGCGATCAGCAGGTACGGGATCGCGTACATCATGTCGACGACGCGCATCATCGCGGAGTCGACGCGGCCGCCCGCGAAGCCGGCGGTCGCGCCCCACGCGACGCCGAACAGGCCGGACACCAGCGTGCCGAGCAGGCCGACCTCGATCGACACGCGGCCGCCGATCAGCGTGCGCACGAGCAGGTCGCGGCCGAGCTCGTCGGTGCCGAACCAGTGCTGGTTCGCGAGCGTCGGCGGCAGGCTGATGGAGGCCCAGTCGCTCGCGGCGGGATCGGCCGCGAGCAGCCACGGGCCGACGAAACAGGCGAGCGTGATCAGCGCGAGCAGCACGAGGCTGAACACGGCCGCGCGGTTGTGAAGGAAGCGCGCGAACGCGAGCGCCAGCGGCGAGCGCGAACGCGGCGGCGAATCGGTCTGCACGGGCAGACTGACGACGGGAGTAGTCGGAATCATCGCGGTACCTCGCTCAATAACGGATACGCGGATCGAGCCACGCGTACGCGAGGTCGACCAGCAGGTTGAACAGCACCGCGCAGACGGTCGTCAGCACGACGAGGCCGAGCACCAGCGTGTAGTCGCGGTTGATCGCGCCGTTCACGACGAGCTGCCCGAGCCCCGGCAGCGCGAACACCGATTCGGTGACGACGGCCGCGGTGATCGACGTGATGCAGACCGTGCCGAACAGCGATACGACCGGCATCAGCGCGGGCTTGAGCGCATGGCGCAGCACGATCGTCGAGCCCGGCAGGCCCTTCGCGCGCGCGGTGCGGATGTAGTTGCTCGACAGCGTCTCGATCATCGAGCCGCGCATCACGCGAGCGAGCAGCGACACGTTGATGAGGGTCAGCAGCACGATCGGCAGCAGCCGGTACTGCCAGCTGCCGTCGCCCCAGCCGCCGGCCGGCAGCCAGCCGTTGCCGGCCGACGTCTTCAGCAGGATCGCGAAGATCCACACCAGCACCGGGCCGAGCACGAACGGCGGCACGACGTTGCCGAAGTTGCCGATCAGCATCACGAAGCGATCGATCACGCTGTCGCGGCGCACGGCCGCGACCGTGCCGAGCAGCACGCCGACCACGATCGAGACCGGGATCGACACGCCGCCCACGCCGAGACTCACGGGCAGCGCCTTCTTCACGAGATCGTTCACCGACCAGTCGACGTAACGGAACGACGGGCCGAGATCGCCTTGCAGCAGCGAACCGAGATACAGCAGGTACTGCTTCCACAGCGGCTCGTCGAGGTGGTACTTCGCGTTCAGGTTCGCGAGCGTCGCCGCGGACAGCTGCTTCTCCGTATCGAACGGACCGCCGGGCGTGAAATGCAGCAGCAGGTAGCAGACGGTGATGACGGCGAGAATCGTCGGCACCGCCCACAACGTGCGTCTCAATGCGTAGGCCAGCATGATCGCTCCGCTCAGTGCTTGATCAGGTACATGTCCTGCGAAGCACGCATGTCGATCACGTTCTTCAGCGAATAGCCGCCCACGTAGGGCTTCACGAGGCGGTCGGCCGAGTACTGGAACAGCGGCACCATCGGCGTGTCGTTCAGCGCCAGGTCGTGCGCCTGCGTGAGCAGCGTGGCGCGCGCCTTGTCGTCGAGCTTCTGGTTGCCTTCGTCGACGAGCGTGTCGACCTGCTTGTTGCAGTAGCCGACGGTGTTCTGCGAGCTGCCGCAGCGGAGCAGGTCGAAGAAGGTCATCGCGTCGTTGTAGTCGGCGAACCAGCCGTCGCGCGCGATCTGCACCTTGCCGTCATGACGCTCCTTCATCAGCACCTTGAACTCGACGTTCTCGAGCTTCGTGTTGATGCCGAGCTTCGTGCGCCATTCCGATGCGGTGAACAGCGCGACCTTCTTGTGCAGGTCATTCGTGTTGTACGTGAGCGTGAACGACAGCGGCTTCGCGTCCGAGTAGCCGGCCTGCTTCAGCAGGTCCTTCGCCGCCGCGACGCGCTTGGCCATCGGCCACGCCGCCCATTCCGGCGTAAACGGCTGCACGCCCTTCGTGCCGTTCGGCATCAGGCCGTACATCGGCTTCTCGCCGGCCTGCGTGAGCTTCGACGTCAGCACGTCGCGATCGATCACCATCGACAGCGCCTGACGCACGCGCTTGTCCTTCAGCGCCGCGTCGCTGTTGTTCAGGTAGTAGTAGTAGGTCGCGAGCTGCAGGCCCGGGCGCAGTTCGCCGCCGAACTGCTTGCTGACCTGCTGGAAGATGCCCGACGGGATCGAGTAGCTGTAGTCGATCTGGCCGGCCTGGTACATGCGCATCGCGGTTTCGTCGCTTTCGATCGGCAGGTACGTGACCTTGTTGATCACGACCTTCGGCGCGTTCCAGTACTTCGCATCCTTCGAGATCACGATGCGGTTGTTCGGCTGCCAGTCGACCAACTGGTACGCGCCGTTGGTGACGATGTTGCCCGGGCGCGTCCACGCGTCGCCGAACTTCGCGACGGTGTCCTTGTTCACCGGTGCGAGCGGCGCCATCGCGGTCAGCTCGGGGAAGAACGCGACGGGCACGTCGGTCGTCACTTCCAGCGTGTACGGGTCGATCGCGCGCACGCCGAGCGTCGTCGGCGCGGCCTTGCCCGCGATGATGTCCTTCGAGTTCTTCACGAACTCGACGAGGATCGTGTATTTCGAGCCCGTCTTCGGATCGACGAGGCGCTCCCACGAATAGACGAAATCGGCGGCCGTCACGGGTTGGCCATTGCTCCACTTCGCGTCGTGGCGCAGCTTGAAGATCCACGTCTGCGGCGTCTTGCGTTCCCACGATTGCGCGACGCCCGGCACGACCTGACCGGCCGCGTCGATGCGGGCGAGCCCTTCGAACAGGTCGAGGCCGATCGTGTTGCCGGTCCACGATTCGATGTGCGCCGGGTCGAGCGACTCGACTTCGGCGGGCACCTGGCGCGTCAGGTCCTGTTGAGGAGCGAGCGCGACATTCGAAGGAACGTTCACGGCGTGGGCGGCGGGCGTCGTCAGGGCGAGCGCGGCCAGCACGGCCGACATGGCATGCAAGGATTTCATCGTGGCAGTCTTGAGAAGGTTTTTCGGTGAGCGTCGCGCGGCGGATGCCGCGGCTTACGCGTGAGACGCTGACGGGTACAGCGATTGAGGAGGCCCGTGATTCTCGTATTGCATATTAGTATTCCTTACGTTTCTTTCGACAGGTATCCCGTCTTCGAAACGAAGGAATACCTGTGCGTTAGAACAGTCTCGGTGTACCGACCCAGACCACCACCGACTCGATGCTCGCGGTGTTGACCCAGCTGTGCGGGACCGTCGACTGATAGTGCGAACTGTCGCCGGCCTGCAGGACGAACGTCTTGCCTTCCAACGTCAGCGACACTTCCCCTTCAATCACATACAGGAACTCTTCTCCCGCATGTGTCGTCACCTCCGACCGTTTCTGCCCCGGCGGCATCCGCACGAGGATCGCCTCGAGCTGACGCCCTTCGGACACGTTCGTCAGCCTCGCGAACAGGTTCGCCGAGTCGGCGAATCCGAAGAAGCGCAACTGCTCGCCTCTGCACACCGAGCGTTCCTCGCTCGGCGTATCCACGAAGTACTGCACCGTCACGCCGAGCGCCTGGGCGATACCGGCCAGCGACGTCAGCGACGGCGACGCGAGCCCGCGTTCGACTTGAGACAGAAACGGCTTCGAAATCCCCGCGGCGGTAGCGGTGTCGTCGAGCGTGCGCTTCAGTCGTTGGCGCAACGCGCGAATCTTGCTGCCCAGTGCGACAGCGTCTGCCGCTCGCGAGTTTTCAGTGGGGGGAACCATAGCAGGCCGAAAAGTGGTCGTCAAAAAATGTTTGATGGAAAGTAACTAAGTTAATCCGAGATAGCTTAATCTTCGGGTTCGCACACGTCTTCGGTGTTGAGCCCGGTGCGACTAAACAGGGCCCGAGGCGAGCGAAACGACGCGCTATCTTGCCAGACTCGCCGGCTTCACAGGCAGGCTGCAAGCGGCTCTCCGGGAATTTGCGGAGAACGGGCGCCAAGCTTACAAATAGATGATGAGACAAATGTTCCTGAAAGCTGCTGCCATATCGGGAGTTTCCCTGAGTGGCGCGGACCTGACGCACCGGACCGGCAAACGTTACCACTCGCGCGCCGGTCGGGGGCGCGCTCCGCCTTTCGATGCGGAGTCCCACCCCGGCCCGGGCTAACCCGCCCGGCTGCTCCATCGCCGACGCAAAGCCTACCCGGCCACTGTGCTCCGGCGCCAGTTCGACCCCAAGGCGACGCGCGATCCGCGCCGTCTGTTTCAAACGAGATTGATGATGCACGCACCTGTTTCTCAAACCCGATCGTTTACGACGGTCTTCCTCATCGAAATGTGGGAGCGCTTCGGCTACTACGGCATGGCCGCGCTCCTGGTCCTCTTCATGGTCGACAGGCTCGGTTTCACCGACAGCCATGCGAACCTGACCTGGGGCGCGTTCACCGCGCTCGTCTACGCGTCGCCGTCGATCGGCGGCTGGATCGGCGACAAGGTGCTCGGCGCCCGTCGCACGATGATCATCGGCGCGGCCGTGCTGTGCGCCGGCTACCTGATGCTGGCGTTTCCGAACGATGCGCTGTCGTACATGTACGCGTCGCTCGGCGTGATCGTCGTCGGCAACGGCCTGTTCAAGGCCAACGCGGCGAACCTCGTGCGCCGCATCTATGAAGGCGACGATGCGCGCATCGACAGCGCGTTCACGATCTACTACATGGCGGTCAACATCGGCTCGACCGTGTCGATGCTCGCGACGCCGTGGATCAAGGATCACTGGGGCTGGCACACCGCGTTCGCGGTCTGCTGCGCCGGCATGCTGCTCGCGATCCTGAACTTCATGCTGATGCACCGCACGCTCGCGCACATCGGCTCGCAGCCCGACGACCAGCCGATCCGCTGGAAGCGCCTCGGCGGCGTGGCGGCGGGCGGTGTCGCGCTCGCGCTGGTCACGCTGTACGTGCTGCAGCACAAGCAGCTCGCAGTCGCGAGCGTGTGGACGGCGGCATTCGCGATCCTCGCGATCTTCGCGTACATGATCGCGAAGTCGGAGCGCTCCGAGCGTGCAGGCCTGATCGCCGCGCTCGTGCTGATCGGCCAGGTGATCCTGTTCTTCATCTTCTACGTGCAGATGTCGACGTCGCTGACGCTGTTCGCGCTGCGCAACGTCGATCCGCGCTTCATGCTGTTCGGCACGACGCTGTTCACGTGGAGCGCCGCGCAGTTCCAGGCGCTGAACCCGATCTGGATCATGATGCTGAGCCCGGTGCTCGTGTGGGTCTACAACGCGTTCTCGAAGGCCGGCCGTGACCTGCCGGTCGCAGCGAAGTACGCGCTCGGCTTCGGCGCAGTGGCCGCCGGCTACCTGGTGTTCACGGTCAGCGGCCGCTACGCGGTGGATGGCCGCGTGTCGTCGTGGTTCATGGTGTGGGGCTACGGCCTCTACTCGCTCGGCGAACTGCTGGTGAGCGGCCTCGGCCTCGCGATGATCGCCCGCTACGTGCCGGCACGCATGAGCGGCTTCATGATGGGCGCGTATTTCGTCGCGACGGGTGTGTCGCAGTACCTCGGCAGCGTCGTCGCGAACTTCGCGCAGATGCCGTCGCACGACCTGCCGGCCACCGAATCGCTGCCGCTCTACCTGTCGCTGTTCGAGAAGCTCGGCTGGCTCGCCGCGATCGGCATGCTGCTCGCGCTGCTGCTGCTGCCGATGATGAACCGCCTGTCGCGCCAGCATCAGCGCTGCGCGGAAGAACGTCGCGAAGAAGCAGCGGTGCAGGCGCAGGCGATGGCCTCGGCGCAGTAAGTACTATCCCTCGGCGTGCGGCATGCACGCCACATTCTCCCGCCGGCGCGGCCAGCACGTTCTACACTGGTTCCAACAGCGCATCCGATCGGTCGCGATGCGCACTGGCGGGAGAAAGCCATGAAAAGCAGAACGACACGGCTGTTGAGGATACTGTCCGACATCCGGCACGCGCAGCGCTGCACCGCGCTGCGCGCCGCCCGGGCGGCAGCCGAAGCCGACGCGGTGCTCGCGGAGCACGACGATCCGAAGTCCGACGAACGCGACGACGACGAACCCGACGATCCGAACGCCGTCCCCCGCTCCCGCATCGGCTCACCTCACTGACGTCACCGCAGCCGCGCGGCGCCTTCCGTGCCGCGTGCGCGCCGTCCGCCGCCGCTTACGCGGCCGCGCCGCGCCATCGCGCGAACCACGTTCCCGAACCCGCCACGGCGATCATCAGTCCGACCGCGCATGCGTCGGCCACGAGGCCCACGCCGAGATGCCGCAGCTCGACGCCGTGCGCGACCGGGTGCAGCAGCGAATCGATGACGAGTGAGATCGCGGCACCCGCGACGAAGCAGATCAGCCCGCGCTGGCCGACCGTGACGACCGGCTGCACCGCGCGCGCGAGCCGGGCGATCCAGCCGTAGCGCACGAAATCGGCCATCAGCCATGCGATCGCCGCGAAGCTGACGATCCGTGGCAGTGCGAGATCGCGCTTGAGCACGCCTTCCGGCACCGGCAGCCCCGACAGCAGCTTGTAGCTCGCGCAGCCGATCACGATCGCGCATGCGACGCCGGTCGCCGCGGCGCCCCAGCGGCCGAGTGCGATGCGCCGGTAGACGGGCTGGCAGCGCGCCAGCACGCCGGCGACGAACATCAGTTGCCACGCGAACGGATTGAAGCTCCAGCGGAACCCGTCGGTGTCCAGCAGTTCCGGACCGAGCCAGCCAGCGGCGAGCCACGACGCCGCGCTGAAGCCGACGAGCAGCCACGGATGGCGGCGCGCGAACGGTACGATCACCGGCGACGCGAGCGCGAACAGCACGTACATCGGCAGCACCGCCGCGAGATACGGCTGGCGCTGGAACGTCAGCAACTCGGCGAGGCCGGTGAGCGGCGACGCGAGCATCACGCTGACGTCGTCAAGCGCGAGGTTCGGCGCGTCGATCCCGCAATGGTCGAGCACGACGGACGCGACCAGCATCAGCGTCGACGTCGCGAGAAACGCGCGGTAGATCTGCATCGCGCGGCGCACGAACCGCCGCTGCGCGGCACGCGGGCCGTGCCGGTCGGCGATCGCGCCGTACGCACTCGCGGTCGCGAAGCCGCCGAGGAATACGAACACCTCGGCCGCGTCGCACAGCGCGAACGCGTGGAGCGTCACGCGCGACAGCACGCTCGCGCCGATGTGGTCGACGACGATCATCAGCAGCACGATTCCGCGGAAGAAATCGACTTCGATCAGGCGGCCGCTGCGCGCGGGCGGAACCGGAGCCGAGGGTGGCGCGCTCAACGACATGAGCGCACCTGCGCGGCGAAGGCGCGGTATGCGCCGGTGGAACAATCGGAAAGAAGAGGGCGAGCGCCGTCAGCGGCGATACGCGTATGCTCGCATCGCGCCGACCCGGCTGGCCCGGCACGGAGATGACCGTTCATGGAAAAGCTGCATACGAAGAGAAGACGGTCAGATCAGTCTAGCGGTCGCGCGGGGATACCCTCAGTAACAAAGTGCAACGGAATCTTCGGTTCGATTACGAGGATGACAACGGCGATACAGAATTGGCAGCGTGGCCAGCCTGATGTCAGCGCGATGCCAGTTCGACGACAGCATCGCCAGATTCGACCGAAGGAACGCGGGATACGCCGCACGCTGCGCGCTGCGTCCGCGTCGTGCGTGACGACGCTCAGCCGCGTGCGGGCAGGCGCCGCATCAGCATGGCGCTGTGCCACGCGGTCAGCGCGACGGCGACCCAGATCGGCCCGTACGTCGCGAGCTGCGCGACGCTCAGCGTCTCGCCGAGCAGCAGCAGCGACACCGCGACCAGCAGCACGGGCTCGACGTAGCCGAGGATGCCGAACAGCGCCATCGGCAGCATCCGGCTCGCCTTCAGGTAGCTCGCGAGCGCGAGCGTGCTGAGCACGCCGAGCCCCGGCAGCAGCACGGCCCACAGCAGCGAATGGCTGGCGATCGGCGTCGGGCTCGTCGACACCATCGCGAACGCGATCGGACACAGCAGCACGATCTCGAGCGCGAACGCGGCCAGCGAATCGGCGTTGATTCGTCGGCGCAGCACGAAATACGGCGGATAGCCGAGCGCGACGACGAGCGTCGGCCACGCGAACGCGCGCGTCGCCCACACCTCGTGCGCGACGCCGAGCGCCGCGCACGCGACCGCCGCCCACTGCAGCGGATCGAGCCGTTCGTGATAGTAGTAGCGGCCGACGAGCACCATCGTCAGCGGCAGCAGGAAATAGCCGAGCGATACTTCGAGCATGCGCCCGTGCAGCGGCGCCCACAGGAACAGCCACAGCTGCAGGCCGAGCAGCGCGGCGCTCACCGGCAGTGCGATCAGCAGGCGCCAGTCGCATACGCTGCGCCGCACGAGCTCGACGAGCGCCGGCCAGCGGCCGCGCAGCGCGATCAGCGCGAGCGCGCCCGGCGCCGTCCACAACACGCGCCACGCGAAGATGTCGAGCCCCGTGAGCGGCGCGAGCAGTTTCGCGTACACCGACATCAGCGCGAACAGCGTCGACGCCATCGCCGACAGCATGAGGCCGCGCCCGGCCTCCGGATACCCCGTCATGTTGTTTTCGCCTTACTGCTGCTGGAAACGTTCGAAGCGCTTTTCGATCTGACGCTCCTCGAACGTCACTTCGGTCACGCGCGCGGACGGCGGCCCGTGGCGCAGCCACGCGAGCATCCGGTCGATCTGCGCGCCGGGGCCCTGGATCATCGCCTCGACGCTGCCATCCTCGAGATTCGCGACCCAGCCGCGCAGCTTCAGCGCATGCGCCTCGCGCACCGTCGCGTGACGGAATCCAACGCCCTGCACGACGCCGCGCACCCGCACGTAGTAGGTCTCGATCCGTTCGTCCAGTTCATTGCGGCTCATCGCGTCGCCCTCCCGTAGTGCATGCCATTCAAGCCCGGCATTGTAGTCGCGTCGGCGGCTTCGCACACGGGTGCGGCGGGCGGTGCAGTGCGGTGCGACTTGGCGCGGCTCGGCGTTCGGCGCTGCTCGGCGCTCGGCGCTCGGCGCTGCTCGGCGCTGCTCGGCTCGGCTCGGTGCGGCTCGGTGCGGCTCGACTCGACTCGACTCGACTCGGCTCGGCTCGGCTCGGCTCGGCTCGACTCGGCTCGGCTCGACTCGGCTCGGCTCGACTCGACTCGGCTCGACTCGGCTCGACTCGGCTCGACTCGGCTCGACTCGGCTCGACTCGGCTCGGCTCGGCTCGGCTCGGCTACTCGGCTACTCGGCTCGACTCGGCTCGACTCGGCTCGGTGCGGCTCGGTGCGGCTCGGTGCGGACGGTGCGGCCTGGTGCAGCCCGGCGCGCCCGCCCGCGCGGCACTCGCGTCGCCGCCTGCGCCGACCACGTACAATCTCGCCGACGCACAACTGCCGCGCCGCTCGCGCGCGGCCCTGAAGGAAACGCATGACTGATACCTCCCGCGATCTCGTTCTCGTCACCGGCGCGTCCGGTTTCGTCGGCTCGGCCGTCGCCCGCATCGCGCAGCAAAAAGGCTATGCGGTACGCGTGCTGGTGCGCCCGACCAGCCCGCGCACGAACGTCGCGGACCTCGACGCCGAGATCGTGACCGGCGACATGCGCGACGAGACGTCGATGCGTGCCGCGCTGCGCGGCGTGCGCTACCTGCTGCACGTGGCCGCCGACTACCGGCTGTGGGCGCCGGATCCGGACGAGATCGAGCGCGCGAACCTCGAAGGTGCGGTCGCGACGATGCGCGCCGCGCGCGCCGAAGGCGTCGAGCGGATCGTCTACACGAGCAGCGTCGCGACGCTGAAGGTCACGAGCGCGGGCGATCCGTCCGACGAGAACCGGCCGCTCACGGCGGAACAGGCGATCGGCGTGTACAAGCGCAGCAAGGTGCTGGCCGAGCGCGCGGTCGAGCGGATGATCGCCGACGAAGGGCTGCCGGCCGTGATCGTCAATCCGTCGACGCCGATCGGCCCGCGCGACGTGAAGCCGACGCCGACCGGCCGCATCATCGTCGAAGCCGCGCTCGGCAAGATCCCCGCGTTCGTCGATACCGGGCTGAACCTCGTGCACGTCGACGACGTCGCGCACGGCCACTTCCTCGCGCTCGAGCGCGGCCGGATCGGCGAGCGCTACATCCTCGGCGGCGAGAACCTGCCGTTGCAGCAGATGCTCGCCGACATCGCGCAGATGACGAACCGCAAGGCGCCGACGATCGCGCTGCCGCGCTGGCCGCTCTACCCGCTCGCGATGGGCGCGGAAGCCGTCGCGAAGTTCACGAAGAAGGAGCCGTTCGTGACCGTCGACGGGCTGCGGATGTCGAAGAACAAGATGTATTTCACATCCGCGAAGGCCGAGCGCGAGCTGGGCTACCGCGCGCGTCCGTACCGCGAAGGGCTGCGCGATGCGCTCGACTGGTTCGGCTCGGCCGGGTACCTGAAGTAACACAAAGCGGCGTGCTTCGCGCCGCATTGCGCACTTTGTTACACGTCGCTGAAGGTCCGGCACCGGCGCAGCGGTTAAAATCGCGGGTCTTACGCAGAGAAGACACGCATGAACCTGAACGAACAGATCGATTCGCTCAACGCGGGCGTCGATCAGCTCCTCCACGATCACCACGCCGCGCAGCAGGCGGCACGCAGCGCGGAAGCATTCGCGCGCGCCGCCGCGGCGGAAGCCCGGGCCGCCGCCGAACGTCACGCCGCGGCGGAAACGGAAGCCCGGGCCGCCGAGCAGCGCCACGCGGCTGCCGCCGCGCAGGCCGAGGCCGCGCAGCAGCGCCATGCCGACGCGACCGCCACGGCCGAAGCCGCCGCCCAGCGCCACAACGACGCAGCCGCGCAAGCCGAAGCTGCGGTCCAGCGTCACGCTGAAGCGACCGCGCTGACCGAAGCGCTCGCGCAACGTCACGCGGATGCCGAAGCCGCATCGCAGCGTCATGCGGCCGCGATCGCCGAAGCCGAGGCGGCCGCCCAGCGTCATCACGCCGCTGCGATCGAGGCGGACGCCGCCGCGCAGCGCCATGCCGTCGCCGCGGCCGAGGCCGAAGCCGCCGCGAAGCAGCATGCGGACGCGACCGCCGAAGCCGAAGCCGCGACGCAGCGCCACGCCGCCGCGATCGCCGAAGCCGAAGCGCTCGCGTTGCGTCACACGCAGGCCATCGCCGAAGCGGAAGCTGCCGCGAAGCGTCACGTCGACGCTGCGGCCGAGGCCGAAGCCATCACGCAACGCCACGCCGACGCGATCGCGCAGGCTGAAGCCGCCGCGAAGCAGCATGCGGACGCGACCGCCGAAGCCGAAGCCGTCGCGCAGCGCCACGCCGAAGCGATCGCGCAGGCCGAAGCAGCCGCCGAGCGCCACACGAAGGCCATCGCCGACGCGGAAGCGCTGGTCGAAGCCGTCGTGAAAGAAGCCGCGGCGACGGCAGCGGTGCCGGCAGTTGCAACGGCAGCGGCAGTCGCCGCCGAAGTCGTCGAAGTCGTCGAACCGGCGGCCGAGCCGGCCGGGGATTCGGCCGCACCGGTGGCAGCCGATGCCGCCGAAGCAACCGCAGACAAATCGACGCTGCACGTCGCGCGCCCGTCGCAAAACGAGCTGACGCTGACCATCAACGGCCAGTCGATCACGCTGCATCCGGAGCAACTGGGCCAGCTGATCGAGGAACTCGCGCATGCGCGCGCGTCGATGCAGCCGGAACCGCCGCCGGGCATCCCGGCCGGCTGGCGCTTCGTAACGACGAAGAACCCGATGATGGCCGTGCAGAAGCAGTCGAACGGCGACCGTCTGCTGGTCGCGCGCCACACCGGCTACGGCTGGGTGCCGTTTACGTTCTCGCCGGACGTCGTGGTCCAGATGTACATGATGCTGACGCAGCGGTAGCCACGCGCAACCCCGCCGCAAACGACACAGCCCGATCGGTTCGCACCGGTCGACCTGCACCCCAAGGGCCGGATTGAAAAATTCGGCGCTTGGGGTGTTTTTCATGGCGACGAGAATCTAACAGACTTTAACAATTCGACGTCATTCACTCCGATAAGACAAGTCCGATATCAAACGCGACATATCTGTTGATCGCGGTCGTATTCGACTCACTTCGAAGTTACTGGCAATACATTAAGTCCTATACAAAACAATCTTTAATCATCAAAAAAAGACGTCATGCCTCTGTGCATGAACGCGCGTTGAGTAGACCAAGGAAAAAGTTCATTAAACTACCCAAAGCACGCTCTCTCCGACCAGGGGACCTGCGTTGCCGCACTCCGCTCGCATCAACCCAGTAGCAGATCAATGCTGTTAGACCCTGAGAGCGTCCGCCTTCGGACGATGCGTTATTTCCTGAAATATATATTCAAGAATATGACAAAGGTCAAAAGACTGCCTTACTACCGAATAAGCCCTTCGGTGCTCCCTTTTACTGCGCCAACGTGGAAGGCTCATGTTGGTTCGCAAGGATGTGTGCCAATCAACACGCCGCAATGCATCTCGTATGCTCGACTTGCACCGGGCGAAGCCTCTCCCTCACCGCCCAAACGCACCCCTGAACAGATCAAGGCCGAGGCGGCATTCCAGAAGCTCCTTGCAGCGCAACCCAAAGCGCCTCCCAAGCCACCTGCGCCACCTGAAGATGCTGACGCGGAGGAACATGACAGGATTCCAGAGTTTGACTTGCAGGATGTTCCGACTGCCATGGAAAAGATGGGTTGGTTTAAGGCTGCCAAACTTGCCAGAAGGTGGTTCGCCGGTCCCACTCACATCTACAACGACAAACCCGACTCTGAACAACCTTTAGATGACACCACCATCACGCTCAACTGGGTGTTGAAATACGGCAAGGTCAAAGACAGATTAAATGAGTTGCTCACCGAGGATATTTACTCGGAAAAAGCACTTTCCACCATAAAGAAAAAAATCCACCAACACGTCACCACGATATTTACGGAAACGACCAGCCAAAGTCCAAATCTTAGCTTCGAGACGGTTATCGATACTGACATCAGGCAGTTCCATATAAATTGGCAAAGTCAGAGAAAGAAAATCACTACCTTTGATACGCTTAGCGGGACGACCTTGACCGATCTGTCTGCCACGCTGGGGAATTTTCTCATCTACGCAGCCATTGGAAAGGTAGAAATCATCAATGAAAAATTCTTCAAATATAAAAAACAATCCCACGAATACTGCATCGACTCCGTGGCAAAACTTACTCACATCTACATTTATCTAAAGGACAACTATTCCTTCAATGACGACAACCCATCCAAGAGCCAGTATCTTGGACATTGGAATAAAACCGGAATGATCACCTCTTATTTAGAGGCAGCAAATGACTTGCTCGGTCAAGTTAAACCGAGCCTGAAAATTAGAATGAATGGCGACAGAATTGAAGTAAACACAATCAACTGGGACTACCTATCAGTCAAGAAAGAAGTCAACAAGCCAGTTGATACGAGACGAGGTTTCTTTGGAAAATTGATAAAGAAGGATGTATACTGGCCAATATACAATCGAACCTATAATGAGTGGAGAGAAAAGCACAATAGAGGCGAGGATTTTATGATTTACAGCAAACCTCAACTTTTCAAGCTCGCGAAACCCATTATCATTAAATTGGGAATAATATGCCGTCCGTACAACAGTATTTCTATCGGTCAGCAAAAAACATTCTCCTGATCGCCGCCTCGATTGTTGCTCTAGTGATCGCATGCTTGGTCATCGACTGGTTTCTACCAAACAGCATGCACAACGGGCTCACCATCTCCTCCCTTTACTTCATCAACGAGATAAGCATTGCGACCCTTACTTTGAGCGCACTGTTTTTTGGATATAGGGCATACCGCGTCTACAAGACAGAAAAATCCTTCCGCCATGAGCTTCTCAAGATGGTGCCAGCGACCATTTTTTGGCTCATTCTCGCTTTTTGCGTGACGGGTCTTTTTACAGGAAGCAACAGTTACAACTGCACAAAGCACAACTACAATCAGCAATTGAACGGCGGCATCAAAGAATTTCAAGGAAAAAAATATACGATCAATATCTGCGGAAGCGGTGTTAATAACAACCACTTCTTCGGCGATAGCCTGGATTCCGTTCAACTGACCGTCCAGGATGAACAAGGCCGAATTCAGGTCAAAAGGAATTACAAGGTGTTTTGGGACGGTCGGCCCGGTCACGAACCTCTCGCGATTGGCGCCAATAGCATCACCTATCAAGATGACGAGAAGCAAATCGATCATACAATCGACATGCCACCGTCTCTTATTGAAAAGGTTAAAGCACGCCTTCCCCTCTTCAATTGAGAGAGACCGACCACGCGACGCACACCGCTTGGCCGGGATCAGTTCGACAGCGTGACACGACCACGCAACCCCGCCACAAACGACACAGCCCGATCGGCTCTCACCGATCGGGCTGTTTGCTTTCCGAAGTCCTCAAACGCACCAGCCGGCCCGCGCCGGCCGCCGCTCAGCGGTCCACCGGCGCCTGCACGCGCGCCTTCCACTGGCCGCCCTTGCCGCGCCAGTAGCGCCACGCGGACGCGAACGTCGCGCCGACGTAGAACAGCGCGACGAGCGGCAGCGCGGGTGCCCACAGCGGCGAGCGTCGGTAGTAGCGCAGCATCGGCGCATACGCGGTGCACATCGACGCCCATGCGAGCCACGCCGGCCATGCACGCGCGCCATACGCGAGCGCGGCGACCGGCGGCACGAGATAGATGATCGCCATCCCGAGCAGCGTGCCGGCAAGCAGCAGCGGCGAATAGTGGAGCTGGGTGAACGCGGTGCGCGCGATCATGTTCCAGATGTCGCGCCAGCTGTCGTACGGACGCAACGACACGCTGCGGTCGGCCAGGTCGAGCCGGATCGGATGCCGGCCGCTGCCGCGATGCTTGATCTGCGCGGCGAGGCTGCAGTCGTCGATCAGCGCGCCGCGGATCGATTCGATGCCGCCCGCCTCCTCGAGCGCGGTGCGCTTGACGAGCATGCAGCCGCCGGCGGCGCCGGCCGTCCGGTTGCGCGGATTGTTGATCCACGAGAACGGATAGAGCTTCGCGAAGAAGAACACGAAGGCCGGGATCAGCGCCTTTTCCCAGAACGAGTCGCAGCGCAGCCGCACCATCAGCGACACCAGATCGCGCTGCTCGGCCTGCGCGCGCGTGACGAGTTGCGCCACCGCGTCGGGCGGATGGCCGATGTCGGCATCCGTCAGCAGCAGATAGTCGGCCGGCAGCCCGAGCGTACGCACCGCCGCGATGCCCTGCGACTGCGCCCACACCTTGCCCGACCAGCCGGCCGGCAGCGGCTTCGCGGCCAGCACCGTCAGCCGTTCGGCACGGTTGATCGCGAGCGCGGCCGCGCGGGCGGCGTCGGCCGTGCCGTCGTCGCTGTGGTCGTCGACGATGATCAGGTGAAACTCGCCCGGATAATCCTGCTCGAGCAGCGACGTCGCCGCGCGGGCGATCACGTCGACCTCGTTGCGCGCCGGCACGACCGCGACGACGGCCGGCCAGCCGGCTTCGGCGGCAGCGCCGCGCGCGTCGGGCGGCAATGCCCCGGCCGGACGCGCACGCCAGAAGCCGCCGCGCGCAACGAGCAGCACGATCCAGATCAGCAGCGACAGGCCGGACACCAGGAAGGTAATCGCGAGCATCATCGGCACACCTCCTGCCGGGGGCGGGTCCGCTGAATCGGGGTCGGAGTGAAAACGCCCAAAGCCGCGCGGGCGGCAGGGCAATACGCGTAAGAATCGACGGTCATCGAATGGCCTTGAAATGAGCGCGACGCCGGGCAGCCGGACGGGCCGCCCGCAAAACCGCGCAGTTTACCGGGTTCCGCGCCCGTGAGCGCCGGCGGGGCTCTGCGGCGATTGCAACAGTGCGGATACAGGACCAAAGCACGGACGGCCCGATAGAGTTAAAATGCGCGACTAATTCGGGGTTCCGAGGCCTGGCTTGGCCGGTTCGTGTCCTGCCTTCATAACATCAAGCCGGGGCGAGCGGGCGGTGCCAGCTCCTCGAACCCCGGCGTCTGTCGTCGGAGTTCGCTCACTTATGCGAGTCATCCTTGCCCAGCCCCGCGGCTTTTGCGCGGGGGTTGTCCGTGCGATCGAGATCGTCGATCGCGCGCTGCAACAGCACGGCTCGCCGGTCTATGTGCGTCATGAAATCGTGCATAACCGGCATGTCGTCGAAAATCTGCGTAATAAAGGGGCGCGATTCGTTGAGGAGCTCGACGAGGTGCCGCATGGCGCCGTGGCGATCTTCAGCGCACACGGTGTCGCCCAGACGGTCGAGCTTGATGCGCAAACGCGCGGGCTCGACGTGCTCGACGCCACCTGCCCGCTCGTGACGAAAGTGCACGTGCAGGGCCGGCAATATGTGGCGGCGGGCCGCCGGCTGATCCTGATCGGCCATGCGGGCCATCCGGAAGTCGAGGGCACGATCGGCCAGATTCCGGCCGAGGTGATCCTCGTGCAGAGCGAGGCCGAAGTCGGCACGCTGACGCTGCCGGTCGATACGCCGGTCGCCTACGTCACGCAGACGACTTTGTCGGTCGACGACACGCGCGGCATCATCGAAGCGCTGCAGCGCCGGTTCACCGACATCGTCGGCCCGGACACGCGCGACATCTGCTACGCGACGCAAAACCGCCAGGCCGCCGTGCGCGAACTGAGCGAGCAGGTCGACGTGCTGCTGGTCGTCGGTGCGACGAACAGCTCGAACTCGAACCGCCTGCGCGAGATCGGCACCGAAAGCGGCGTGCCGAGCTATCTCGTCGCCGACGGCTCGGAAGTGAAAGCCGAATGGTTCGCGGGCGTGCAGACGGTCGGCCTGACCGCCGGCGCGTCGGCACCCGAGGAAATGGTTGAGGATGTAATCAGTGCGCTGCGCGCGCTGGGGCCCGTCGATGTCGCGACGATGGCGGGCCGCGAAGAAAAAGTCGAATTCAAGTTGCCGGCGAAGCTTACGCAAGCTGTCGCCCGCGAAGTTTAAGGAGGACATCTCTTGTCTATTCCGCTGCTCCAGCAAGTCCGCGTCGGCGCATACATCATGCGCCAACACCTGTCCGGCAACAAACGCTATCCGCTCGCGCTGATGCTCGAGCCGCTGTTCCGCTGCAACCTCGCCTGTAACGGCTGCGGCAAGATCGACTATCCGGACCCGATCCTGAACCAGCGCCTGTCCGTCGAGGAATGCCTGGAAGCCGTCGACGAGTGCGGCGCACCCATCGTGTCGATCGCCGGCGGCGAGCCGCTGCTCCACAAGGAGATGCCGGAAATCGTCAAGGGCATCATGAAGCGCAAGAAGTTCGTGTACCTGTGCACGAACGCGCTGCTGATGGAAAAGAAGATGGACGACTATCAGCCGAATCCGTATTTCGTCTGGTCGGTCCACCTCGACGGCGACAAGGAGATGCACGACCATTCCGTGTCGCAGGACGGCGTGTACGACAAGGCGGTCGCGGCCATCAAGGAAGCGAAGCGCCGCGGCTTCCGCGTGAACATCAACTGCACGCTGTTCAACGATGCGATCCCCGAGCGCGTCGCGAAGTTCTTCGACACGCTGGGCCCGATCGGCGTCGACGGCATCACCGTGTCGCCGGGCTATGCGTACGAACGCGCGCCGGATCAGCAGCACTTCCTGAACCGCGACAAGACGAAGAACCTGTTCCGCGAAATCCTGAAGCGCGGCGAAGGCGGCAAGCGCTGGTCGTTCAGCCAGTCGTCGCTGTTCCTCGACTTCCTGGCCGGCAACCAGACGTACAAGTGCACGCCGTGGGGCAATCCGGCGCGTACCGTGTTCGGCTGGCAGAAGCCGTGCTATCTGGTCGGCGAAGGTTACGTGAAGACCTTCAAGGAACTGATGGAAGACACGAACTGGGACAACTACGGCGTCGGCAACTACGAGAAGTGCGCGGACTGCATGGTCCACTGCGGCTTCGAAGCCACCGCCGTGATGGACACGATCTCGCATCCGCTGAAGGCGCTGCGCGTGAGCAAGAAGGGCATCAAGACCGACGGCCCGTTCGCGCCGGACATCTCGATCGCGAAGCAACGCCCGGCCGAGTACGTGTTCTCGCACCACGTAGAGATCAAGCTCGAGGAAATCCAGCGCGCCGGCAAGGGCAAGCTGCAGAAGCCGGCGAAGCCGGCAACCGCGGCTTAAGCGCATTTCGCTGCGCGGGGGGGCACGCCTTCCCTTCGCGCACGCGGGCAACGAAGAAGCGCCACGGAGTTCGCTCCGTGGCGCTTTTGTTTTGTCGGCAGCCGTCATGGGGCGACGCGTGCGGGCGTGCATGAGCCTGCGCACGAACGCCGGGCGCCTAGTGCTTGGACTCCGCCGCCGCAATCAGTTGCCACGCGGTCGGCCCGCGATCGAGCAGCGGGTCGGACGGCGGGTCGAGATCGTGCTGATGCTCGTCGTCGGCAGGCAACGTCTGCGACTCCGCGATGCCGATTTCGTCGCCGCACACGGTGCACCGATAGATGCCCGCCACCGTCACCTTGCTGCCGGGCAGCAGGTCCTCACTGAATGCGCGGCCGCTTCCGCACGTGAAGTAGCCGCCGATCCTGTATAGCGCCATCACGCCTCCTGACCGAAACGAATGCGTTCGCGTCGACACGCACGATCGTCGAGAACGCGAAGATGGATCGTCGTCGCCCGAACGCGCGCAGGCTGCCGTGACGATTCTGGACGGCGAGAATCGGCCTCACGGGCCGGTCGCGTTGCGGCCGCTCAATGCAGAACGGCCCGTTCCCGCATCTTCGATGCCGCGTGCTCGACCAGTGCCGGCTGCCCGGCCGATGCGAACGTGCACACGTGATCCCACAGCTCGGCCAGCCGATGCCGCGTGAGCGTCGCGACGCATGCGTCGTTCGCGGCGAGCACGCGTTCGAGCACCGCGCATTCATCGTCGTGCAGCGTCCATACGCCGCTTTGCGCGGCGCGCGCCACACTCGCGTCGAGCACGCGCTCCGCGTCGACGCACAGATCGACGCTTGCATCGGCGCATACGTGGTCGTCGAGCGCGAGGAACACCAGATAGACACTCGTGCGCAACCGCATCAGCAATGTTTCGCTGCCGTGCTCGCCGCGCAGCGCGACGAGCGCCATGTGGCATTTCAGCGAGATGTCGCGCACATGCGCGGGTGGCAGCGGCAGCAGCCACTCACGCGTTAGCGGCGCATGCCGACGGCTTTTTCGGACACCCTTCATGATTCGCACTCGCTTGCGGACGCATCGTCCGCGATCACGACCGGCCACGCCGTGCGGCACGCAGCGGCGCTGCGGCTCGCGTCAGGCCGGACGTTCGCCCGGCTCCGGGCGCCGCACGCATCGGCTCGCCGCCACGTCGCACGTTCACCGTGAAACCGGCGCGGTGCCGCCGCGCGCAACACGTCGGGGAATCGGTTCGGGCATCCCATACTCGCCTCCCGCATCAGAACGTGTTCTCGCCCTTCAGGTAGTACGCGGTCTTCACGAAGAACGCCTGCACCGGATGGCCGCTCTGCGCGGCGCTGGCCGCGCGCGCTTCCATCGCGGCCTTCTCCTCGCGCGAGCGGTCGGCCACCGGGTTCCTCACGCGCTCCAGTGCGCGCTGCATCGCGAGCGGATAGTTCTGATTGCCGGCCGACGTCGCGCGAAAACCGGCGCGCGTCATCTGCATCAGCTGCACGTCGGTTTCGGCGCGTGCCGCCGACCAGGTCAACGGCGCGACGTTCTGCCATTCGGTATCGGCGGCCTGTGCGAAGCTCACGGCGGGCAGCGCGGCAAGCGTAACGGTCAGGGCAGCAAGGGAAACGAGGGATCGCATCATGGCCTCCAGTTGGTTGCGTTCGCATCGATCGTCGTCGATGCCGTGCAACCATCGTAGGTCGCGTCGCAATGCGCTTGAATAGCCGATTCCGCAATTGATATTTTCAGTGCGAAAGGCCGGGCCGCGATCCGCGTGCGTCGCCAATGCTGCCGAACCGGAATTTCTCTATTTCATTCAATTACCTGATCGCGTTTTTCCAGATGATTCGCAGTCGCGCATCGCGCGCTTTTTCAGTTTTTGAAATGACATATTGCCGGTGCAAGAATCGGCCGCAGCCCGTGCCGGCGCGGCTTTCGACACGCTGCGATGCGTGCGGACATGAGCGGAATAAGCGCCACGATGCATGCCGAACGTTCGGACACATGCGCCGTCCATCGCGCCGAAATCCTGCTCTGCGACAAGACGTGTCCGACAAGGAAGCGCGATAATTGCGCATCGGCCGTATTTCACGGCTCTCACGCATGCCCTTTCTTCTCGAGTCCCGCCATGGCTGCCATCGACACCACTGCCATCGATAGTTGGCACGCACACGTCTACTTCGACGCCGCGAGCCGCGATGCGGCCTGGGCGTTTCGCCTGATCGTCGAAGAGCGATTCGGCGCGATCATCGAACTCGGCCGCTTTCACGAACGCCCCGTCGGCCCGCATCCGGCGTGGTCGTACCAGATCGCGTTCGGCACCGCGCAGTTCGACACCATCGTGCCGTGGCTCGTGCTGAATCACGGCGCGCTTGATATCTTCCTGCATCCGAACACCGGCGACGATCTGCGCGACCATCGCGACAGCGCCGTGTGGATCGGGAAGTCGTATGAGCTGAATCTCGGGGCGCTGGGGGGGTGACCGGCTGACCCGCGCGTGCACGCTTCGGACCGCGTTGAAACGTCTCCCGGCGTCGCGTCGATAGGCGGAGACGGCCTACGCCCTGTCGTACTGCCCTGCGCACGACGAGTACACGCTACATCCGCACGCGAGCCGGGCCGGTTCGAATACCAACGGTCGGCCATTCATGGCGACCGAACCGTCGCCTCCGGATACCAGCGGAAATTTGCCGTTGTGGGTCGGACATTGAGCGTGGTCACCTAACACGCACTGGCGCGCCCCGTTCACCGGAAAGCCAGTGGCCTCAATCATGACGCCACCGCCGGAATGACTGTCGCCCAATCGTATTGCTCCGCCAGCCATCGTAAGCTCCTTGTATTCATCGATATTGCGCCGGGTGGCTTGCCAAGAGCCAAGCCTCGCAGCCGGTATTGACAAGGTCTGATTGCCATCCGGGTTTCCGGCAGCCTGAACCTTGATTCCCGGGAAAGTCCGTCACATTCCGGCTGGCAAGGCGTGCGGATCACGTTCACTGACTGTGGCGAGATAGCGCTCGAGTAATTCGTCACGCTCGGTGACTTCGCCAGGCCATCCTCGGTGAACTTCATGGTTACCGTCTTCTGTGCCGGCCCCGTGGCGCCATCGATAGCGTGGCGGAACTCATCGTCGGCACGCGCACACTGAGTTTCCGCAGCGGCGGTATCCCAATGCACGAGAGCTAGAACCATCACAGCCCTGGGGGGAATACGTGTGGGTCGCGCTGCCGCACTGCGGCCAGGTAACGGTCGAGCAATTCGTCGCGCTCGGTGATCTCGCCCGGCCGGCAAGTAATCGCGGCGTAGGGCGTTTGCATCAACGGGTGGTCGATGGTCGTCGGATTAGGCAAGCCCAGCAGGTCGCGTAAACGAAGGACGGCCAAAATTTCAGTCGGATGCACCGCCAGGAACACGGAACCAAACTCGAAGTCCTTCGACAGAGCATTCGCCTCGCGCTCGGTCACCGCAATGCGCTCGATGTGTGTGTCGCATGCCAGCAGCAGCACCGGCAAGAGTTTGTCCGGGTCCGGGTCCCGCCAGTGCGCTACGAGTTGCCCCCACGCCGGGTCGCGAGGCAACGCATGCTTGTCCAAATCCAGCGGTGTTTCCAGCCAATCGCTGACAACGGACAAGCCGAAGGCTGCATAGCGCAGCGTGCTTCTTATCGGAGGATTATGTCCATCGCACACACCATAATCTCCATTTACACCATCCAAAACAACCTTATAAAATTGTTTTGCAAGGAAAGACTGCCCTGTCGCGATCGCTCCCAACATGGTATGCGTCACCGAATCCAGGTCGCCTATTATTAACCCACCTGAACTTCGGTTATTTATAATCCCCATCATATCGTGAAATAGCTGCCGCTCGAAACCAAATACCATGTGCCTTCTGGCTGATGAAAATTGATTTTCCTCAGCCTCCAATAAACCCTTACTCAACTCGATCATTGCATATCGGGACAAGTCATTATTCGCCAAAGGAAAATGACTTGAGCCTGATATGTATTGCTCTAATCTTCCTGCGGGAGGCCAGTTATCGCCCGCCCACTCCCTCACTTCAACCAAAACTCGATCAAGTCTAGATTTTTTCATGCTCCCACCTTTCTTTACCATACATTGAGTTGAACACCAGATCCATTTCCCACAAGCGGGTTCAGTCTCCCACTGCTATCGAAGAACACCTGTGCATGCAGATGATTTATCTTTCCCATTGATGTTGCATCCCTTATAGCCTGGACTTTTTCCATTGCATGGCGATCAACATCCAACATGCCACTTCTCTTCCAGCCCTTAATTTTTTTATCTATCTTATATAAAATATCTGCGACTTTACCGGAACCTGTTTGCTGCGTTTTATTGAAGCCTGGAGTTCTCACCATTCCCAACGTCGCCTTCGTCTCCATCACCAGCAACGTATCCTCGGTGAACTTCATGGTTACCGTCTTCTGTGCCGGCCCCGTGGCGCCATCGATAGCGTGGCGGTACTTATCCAGCGGCACCCTCACGGTGAGTTCCGGCGGTGGCGGTACCCAGACCAACATATCTAGACCGTGGCCGCTCTTGTTGGTCAGCCCCAGGCGGTGAGGAACTCTAGGGTCGCTGCTGTAGCCGAGAATCTGCTTGGCATCGAAGCCCCACTTTTCGATCATGGTGGCGGCAAGGGCCTCCTCGCCGGCGTCGCCCACAACCTTGGCGATCTTGCCTACCACCGCGTCTATCGGACAAGTCCGAAATTTCGCTACGATATTTCCCTTCCAACGATGTTGGGCTACTTCAACCGGCGCGTTACTGCGGCTTCTGCGCACCCCACCATCAGGAGTCCATGTGAAACATGGATACTGGTTTCGCGCGCACGGGCTGCGACGGGAAGATCGTCGTGTTTCTACCTGTGCGTGGCCCCAGCCCTCCACGCCTCAAGTAAGGTGCTCCATTCGTCCACCACGATCGCCTCGTTGCTTCCGCCGGGAGTCCATTGCAGCCCGATCGCACCGGCCCGAACGCCGTTTTCGTTGAGCGAGGCTGCAAAGTAGTCTCCAGCCATGCTCGGATGAGCCGAGCGCGATCGCGCCCGTGGGAGGGGACATCCACGTTTCGTCCCGCGCTGAAACGTCCGGCGGCGCTGCGTCACTACAGTGGCTCCGTTATCCACGCTTGCCGGAACCCCGCCATGACCCACGCCGACACCGATGCGCACCGCATCCATGAAAACTGGCACGCGGCCGTCGTCGCACGCGACCTCGACGCGCTGATGCCGCTGTACGCGGACGACGCGATACTCGAAACGCCGCTCGTCGTCGTCACGCTGCCCGACCACGGCGGTGGCGTGCTGCACGGCAAGGCGGCGATCGGCGAATTCTTCGCGGCGGCCCTGCGAAACCCCGCCAGCCAGCTCGGGCGCTGGTACCGGACGGGCCTGTTCTTCTCGAACGGCCGGCAACTCGCGTGGGAATATCCGCGCGCGACACCCGACGGCGATCAGGTCGACCTCGTCGAAGTGATGGATCTGCGCGACGGGCTCATCGCCCATCATCGCGTCTATTGGGGATGGGTCGGCTTTCTCGCGCTGCGAGCCGCTTCGCGTGCCGCGGACCGCGCATGACGGCCGCCGCACCGATCGCCGCACCGACCGCGGCGGCGGCGCGCCGCGTGCTCGCCGCGACCTGCGTGAGCTACACGCTCGTGCTGCTCGACGCGTCGATCGTCAACGTCGCGCTCACCGACATCGCGCACACCCTCGGCAGCCACGTGGCCGGCCTGCAGTGGATCGTGAACGCGTACACGCTCGCGTTCGCGAGCCTGCTGATGACGGGCGGCACGCTGGGCGACCGGCTCGGCGACCGCACCGTCTATGTCGCGGGGCTGGCCGTTTTCGTCGTCGCATCGGCGCTGTGCGGCATCGCGCCGACGCTCCCGGCGCTTGCCGCCGCCCGCGCGCTGCAGGGCGTCGGCAGCGCGATGCTGGTGCCCTGCTCGCTCGCGCTGATCAACCGCGCGTTTCCGGAACCGGCCGCGCGCGCATCGGCGATCGGCATCTGGATGGGCTGCGGCGGTATCGCGATGGCGTCGGGGCCGCTGATCGGCGGCCTGCTGATCCACCTGTTCGGCTGGCGCAGCATCTTCTTCGTGAACCTGCCGCTCGGGCTCGCCGGTATCGCGTTCGCGCGCACGATCGCACACGGCGCCACCGATGCGTCGCGGCACTTCGACTGGGCCGGGCAGGCGGCGGCCATCATCGCGATCGCCGCGCTGATCGGCACGCTGATCGAAGGGCCGTCGCTCGGCTGGCACACCGCGCCGATCATCGCCGGTGCGGTGACCAGCGTGCTCGCGTGGATCGCCTTCATCGCGATCGAAGCGCGGCGGCGCGATCCGATGCTGCCGCTCGCGTTCTTCCGCAACCGGCTGTTCGCGGGATCGACGTGCGTGTCGATGGCGTCGGCGTTCGTGTTCTACGGATTGCTGTTCGTGCTCAGCCTGTTCTATCGGCAGATCCGCGGCGCGACGCCGCTCGACACCGGTCTGGCGTTCCTGCCGATGACCGCGATGGTCGCACTCGGCGGGCTCGCCTCCGGCCGGCTCGTCGCGCGCTTGGGCACGCGGGCGACGATGTGCGCGGCGTTCGGGCTCTATGCGGCCGGCGCGCTCGGCATGATGGCGATCGGCGCGGCGACGCCCGCGTGGGCCGCCGTCGCGCCGCTGCTCGCGATCGGTTTCGCGTCCGGATTCATCTCGCCGGCCGCGACGGCGCCGGCGCTCGGGACGATCGATCGACGCAGCGCCGGTGTGGCGGCCGCCGCGCTGAACGCGGCGCGGCAGAGCGGCTCGGCGCTCGGTGTGGCGATCTTCGGTGCGTGCATCGGCATGCTGCAGCCGTTTCCGGTCGCGATGCGCGTCGCGCTCGGCATTGCGGCCACGCTGTCCGCGCTTGCCGCGGCGACGTGGTGGCTGGCAACCCGGCCCGCGGCTGCGAGCGACGCACGGCCGAGCCGATGCAGCGTGCCGGGCGCAGGTAGATGAACGGCGAGCGAACGCGCGTTACCGGATCAACGCGGCGCGCCGCTCACGCGACATACAGCGCGACACTGACGAACTGGCACAGGCTGCCGGCCAGCACGAAAAGATGCCAGATGCCGTGCCCGTGGCGAATACGCTCGTCGTTGATGAAGAAGTAGATGCCGGCACTGTAGATCACGCCGCCGCCCACGAGCCATGCGGTGCCGACCGGCGGCAGCGCGTGGATCAGCGGGCGGAACGCGACGAGCGCGAGCCAGCCCATCAGCACGTACAGCACCATCGATACGATGCGTGTGCGCCGCCCGAGCGTGAGTTCCTGCGCGATCCCGAATGCGGCGAGCCCCCAGCTGACACCGAACAGCGACCAGCCCCACGGGCCACGCAGCGTGACGAGCGTAAACGGCGTGTAGCTGCCCGCGATCAGCAGATAGATGGCCGAATGGTCGCACTTCTGCAGGATCGCCTTGAGCCGCGGATTGCGCACGCTGTGATACGCGGTCGAGATCCCGTAGAGCACGATCAGCATTGCACCGTACACGCTGAAGCTCACGATCTTGTAAGGATCGCGGTCGAGCGCGCCCATCGTCACCAACGCGACCAGCCCTGCCACCGACAACACCGCGCCGACGAGATGGGAAATGCTGTTGAAACGCTCACCGACATGCACGACGGATTCTCCTGCGCGGATTCATCGAAAAAAAGAGAGTCATATGATACCGGTGGGCCGACCGAGCCGCGCTGAAGCCGGTCAAACGCTGCGGCGACGGCCGCGCGACACGTGTCATCCGCCCCAAAAGAAAAAGCGCCGCGAATTCCTTCGCGGCGCTTCCTGGTCCGACACCGGCCGGCCTTACCGGACGGCTGCCTCGGCCCGGTTCAACAGCACTTCCCTGCCCCCGACCCGTACCGTGCGTTCTGACGTTCGCGGAAAAATTCCTCGTACGTCATCGGCTCCCGGTCCGGATGGGTCTCACGCATGTGCGCGACGTAGGTGTCGTAGTCGGGCAGGCCGACCATCAGCCGCAACGCCTGCCCGAGGTAACGCCCTGCGCTGCGCAGATCGCTGCCAAGATCGCTGAACATCGCGGCCTCCGGTTATCGGCCGCTGCCGAGCGCCTGCGCGGCCGGCATCGGCTCGTACGGCGTCTCGCGCACGGTCGGCTTGGACTCGCGGCGCGCACGCAGCACGGCAATCACGCCGTACACCGCGATCGCCACGACGACGAAGATGAACAGCCCGGCCAGCGCCGCATCGATGTAGTCGTTGAAGATGATCCGCTTCATCTGCGCGATCGACTTCGCCGGCGCGAGCACCTTGCCTTCGTCCACCGCGGCCTGCAGCTTCGCGGCGTGCGCGAGGAAGCTGACCTTCGGGTTCGCGTCGAAAATCTTCTGCCAGCCGGCCGTCAGCGTGCAGATCAAGAGCCACGCGGTCGGCACCATCGTCACCCATGCGTAGCGCTCGCGCTTCATCTTGAACAACACGACGGTGCCGAGCACCAGCGCGATCGCGGCGAGCATCTGGTTCGAGATGCCGAACAGCGGCCACAGCGTGTTGATGCCGCCGAGCGGATCGACCACGCCCTGGTACAGGAAGTAGCCCCACGCGGCCACGCACAGCGCGGTGGCGACGAGGTTCGCAGGCAGCGACTCGGTGCGCTTGAGCGCCGGGTGGAACGTGCCGAGCAGATCCTGCAGCATGAAGCGGCCCGCACGCGTGCCCGCGTCGACGGCCGTCAGGATGAACAGCGCCTCGAACAGGATCGCGAAGTGATACCAGAACGCCATCATCGCTTCGCCGCCGATCACCTGGTGCAGGATGTGCGCCATGCCGACGGCCAGCGTCGGCGCGCCGCCCGCACGCGCGATGATCGTCGTTTCGCCGACGGCCTTCGCGGTTTGCGTGAGCATGTCGGGCGTCAGCACGAAGCCCCATTGCGTGACGGTGTTCGCGACCGCTTCCGGCGTCGAGCCGAGCACGGCGGCCGGCGCGTTCATCGCGAAGTAGATGCCCGGTTCGATCACGCAGGCCGCGACCAGCGCCATGATCGCGACGAACGATTCCATCAGCATCGCGCCGTAACCGATGAAGCGCGCGTTGGTTTCGTTGTCGATCAGCTTCGGCGTCGTGCCCGACGAGATCAGCGCGTGGAAGCCCGACACCGCGCCGCACGCGATCGTGATGAACAGGAACGGGAACAGGTTGCCCGACCACACCGGGCCCGTGCCGTCGACGAACTTCGTCAGCGCGGGCATCTTCAGTTCCGGTGCAACGACCAGGATGCCGATCGCGAGGCCGAGGATCGTGCCGATCTTCAGGAACGTCGACAGATAGTCGCGCGGCGCGAGCAGCAGCCACACCGGCAGCACCGACGCGATGAAGCCGTAGCCGATCAGGATCCACGTGAGCTGCGTGCCGCTGAACGTGAACCACGCGGCGAGTGCCGGCGAATCATGCACGGTCTGGCCGAACGCGATCGATGCCATCAGCAGCACGAAGCCGATGATCGACACTTCGCCGATGCGGCCCGGACGGATGTAGCGCGTATAGACGCCCATGAACAGCGCGATCGGAATCGTCGCGGCGACGGTGAACGTGCCCCACGGCGAATTGGTCAGCGCCTTCACGACGATCAGCGCGAGCACCGCGAGGATGATCACCATGATCAGGAACGCGCCGAACAGCGCGATCACGCCAGGCACCGTGCCGAGCTCCATCTTGACGAGGTCGCCGAGGGAGCGGCCGTCGCGGCGCGTCGAGATGAACAGCACGATGAAGTCCTGCACCGCGCCGGCGAACACGACGCCGGCCAGGATCCACAGCATGCCCGGCGTGTAGCCCATCTGCGCGGCGAGCACGGGGCCGACGAGCGGCCCGGCGCCGGCGATCGCGGCGAAGTGATGGCCGAACAGCACGTACTTGTTGGTCGGTACGTAGTCGAGGCCGTCGTTGTACTTGACCGCCGGCGTCATCCGCAGCCCGTCGAGCTGCATGACCTTGCTGGCGATGAAACGGCTGTAGAAGCGATACGCGATCAGATACACGCAGACTGCGGCGATCACGATCCAGAGGGCACTGACACGCTCGCCGTGCGCGAGTGCGATCGTGCCGAATGCGAACGCGCCGAGCAGCGCGACCGCGATCCATAGCAGGGTACTGGAAGCCCGATTCATGGCGTCTCCTGGTCTCCAATGTGTTTTTGAGTGGATGCGGCGAGGCGCCGAACCCGCGTGACGTCGATGCGTCGTGCCGCGTCTCGCGAAAGCCGCAGCTGTGGGCCGTAGTATTCCGCGCGATGGGGCAGGCTTACAAGCGCACAACTACGTATGCAGGGCTACGTAGAATTACGTAGATGCAGGTCGTCTCGCGTCACGGGCGCCGTCGGTTTGCATAAATTTGTTCCCAAATTTTGCATAAATTTGTTCTCAGCCCCCCTCGCTCACTTTATCGAACACCACCTCCAGTGGAGTCCGGCGAACTAAAAGGGGGATGCTGGAACATGCATGTACCGCTCAAAAGTATGCGCCAGTCTGCATGCCATTCAACATTTGAGTGATGAGGGCAATACCGTCAGGACTGTGGAGATAGTCAACGGGTTTGCGCCCACCGAGCGCCGGTATAGCGGATTGAAGCCAGTCGTTCAGCCAGGCCCTCGCGTCGAAGCCATCGGGATCGCCAGACTCCTCAACCATTCGCTGAACTTGCCTGATCAAATTGTCCAAAACATCCGGTGGGATCTCCGACGGCGTTGAAGGTGCGGGGCAAAACCGATCATTCGTCATATGCGCACGACCTCGCTTTTTCGTATGACGTCGAAAGCCACACTGCAAATACGTCCAGTACGGTAAGTTGCTCGCCGGGGCGACGTGTCAAATAAATGCGGGTGGACGACGACCTCGGGCTACTGCCCCTGCGCGGTAATGACCTCTACGCCCTGCGGAGTCAAATGAAACGAATATGCCCGCCGATTGCCACCCACTGACGGTGCGGACGTCAGCAGTCCAATCGATGCCAGAAAGTCAGTATCGCGCTTCTGGCATTTCAGTTGCTCGCGGTTGCAACCGGGGGAGCGATACACGTGCTTGAGCAGTGCCATGTGCTCATCGCTCAATGACCTAGACGATTCCCAAGCAACAAGTCGATGATGGTGACAGTACCAAGTCTCCGAAGCAACGCGGTGATCCATCTGCTGCATCTCGATCGGATCGTAAAAGGTCAACATGCGGCGCTGCTTGCAACCAACGTTACTGCATTCTATGAAGATGTATCCCGTGCCATGCTCCTGCTCGCAGTCAATCCAACGCCGAAAAACCGACTCGGTGACTTGATAGCGCATCGCGCCAATTGCGACAGGATCCCGGAACCAGTCGGAAAGCCGGCGAAACGGTATGGCCACATACCGACCTCGATACCAAACGTCGACGGATCCGCTCAATAACGTCCGCTCGATCATTTCGAGATGCTCACGCGACAAGCCCTCATTTCCAGCTTCGCATAACTCAAGCATTTCCGAAACACCGGTGAGCCCGCCTACTACATCGCTGACCACCGACCGTACATCCGACAGTGTGCCGTCACCATACATAACTGCTCATTGCTCCATTCTTACTTGATGCCGATACTGGAGCAACGACCCTCCCCAGCCCTCGCGCCATTTAGCTAATTCACGGCGCGAAATGGGTCGTAAATGCCGTGGCCAGAGAGTCGATGATACCTCGACCATAGCATCATGGAAAGGGTATCGGGCCGAAGCGACACGGAGGCGCACCTCAAACGAGTGGGTGTGTCGATTCGTGCGCGCCGACTAGCGCTCGATATCTCGCAGGAATCGCTCGCTCACCTCGCGAACATCGACAGAAGCCATATGGGCAAAATTGAGCGTGGTGAACGAAACGTCACGTTACTCAATCTGATGAAAATCGCCGCCGCGTTGTCCTGCCGCCCATCCGACCTGCTGTCGGCCGCTGGGTTGTGATTACATTACCATCCACAAGCGGAAAGGGTTGTGCAACACAAATTACGTCCACACAATACTAGAACAACTCACGAGATTCAAATTGGCATGCGGCACGCCATAATTTTTCCGCTAACGGATGTCTCGATAATAGACACAACCAGTACATCGTCGAATCTTTGCTATTCCGAACGGGATACATCGTATCGCATACTTTCATACCCGCCGCCTCCACCAAGCGCGTCCAATGCCTGATGAACGCGTAACGCATCTCTCGTTTGGAACTTTGCTTCATAACAGCGTCTCGCCAACCCGGGGCAAAACCGTCCAATGACGACGCCTCCAACTCCAACCCGGAAGCAATATTCCGCTGAATATCACCGGTACTTAAGTGCACAACTATGTCGATCTTTGGCATCGACGCAAGTTTCTTGATAATAGAATAATGCAGATGTCCAGCATTGAAAGGATCCAGCATCGCAAAATGGAACCCGCTTCTTGCCAATTGCGGCATCACCCAGTCGACCGTCTCATGGGCTTGCCCAACCACCGATCTCACGGGCGCCCCCAGTACCGCCAGTCGGCTATCACAAGCGGCCAGGTATTCAGAATTCACATCTGCGACAAAAAAATCTGAGAATGCACCCCGCCGTTGCTGAGCGATTCGCCAAGCAGCGAGTGGGCCACCATCGAGAAAAATTTGCGTATGCTTGATTTTTACTCGCCCGGTTCCGGCAAATAAATCGATATAGGTTCGCTGACTCGTGAATTTCTGTCGTGCCGCCCAGCATGCATCAATGTAACGCTTGATAATTCGATGTTTTTCATCCGTTACCCAGCGCCCCACAACCATGCTCGGCAATCCATCGATGGGATCTAGCGCAAGTTTCTCTTCAGTTTTCACACTGTTCTCTCGTGTACATTGACGATAGTCATGGGCAACAAGGCGTTACCGAACGCTGTCGCATTCTGCATCGTGCCTGCATGCTTGTCCGTCGGTCAATGAACAATCTATTCGCATGCGTACAAATACGGAGCCGTAGAGCCCCTGTCACAAGAACGATCGTCCGATCGGCTGTCAGGCCATCGTTCTCTGCCGAATCAATGGCGAGTACAATCTTGTTCCAACTGAGGACAGGTTGCCAGCAATGGGAAAAGAAACTCGCATAGAATGGACACACCACACGTTCAACCCTTGGTGGGGATGTGTGAAGGTGTCGGCTGCGTGCGACAACTGTTACGCTGAAACGTGGGCTAAGCGTCTGGGGGAAGGCCTTTGGGGGCCTCACACGCCGCGTCGCTTCTTTGGCGAGGCCCACTGGAAAGAGCCGCTGAAGTGGGACAAGGAGGCTGAGCGTGAGAACACTCGCAAGCGCGTCTTCTGTGCGTCGATGGCGGACGTCTTCGAGAACAGGCCTGATTTGGTCGCAGCACGTCATAGGCTACTCGACCTCATCGCACAGACGCCTAATCTGGATTGGTTACTACTAACCAAGCGCATTCATCTCGTCCGCAAACAACTACCTAAAGGATACGAGTTCCCCAAGAACGTATGGCTTGGGACTACTGTTGAAGATCAGGCGACGGCAACAAAACGAATCAAACACTTGCTGGAGTTCTCATCACCTTCCGTACGATTTTTATCCTGCGAACCACTTTTGTCCGCAATTGACCTCTCCGAATACTTGGTCAGAAATGAGAAGGGAAATCGTGTTGACTGGGTGATCGCCGGCGGAGAGTCTGGACCGCACTCGCGCCCTATGGATCCGGCCTGGCCCTCTGCATTGCAGCGCCAGTGCACAAAAGCCAGAGTACCTTTCCATTTCAAGCAATGGGGGCACTGGGCACCGGTCGAGTATGTCTCCGACATATTGAAGAAAAGCACGCCGATTCATATCATCCGCAAGGACGGATCCGAAGTTTCGGTTGCGGCTATCGGCAAAGGCAAAGCGGGGCGGACACTGGCTGGCAAGCACTGGGATCAATTTCCGCACACTGCATCGTAGTCAATCAATCTGCTAGCGGGGTTTTGACTTGGCAAAGCGTCACTATGACTGGAGTAACGGTCCGGCAGAACTCGAATCACATAGTCTGACCAAGCACCAAGTTCTGGTCGACTACTTGATTCGTTATTTTCAGCAACGCCTACTGACTGCCCGCGGTCGCGACAGAATCAGAATGACGCTCGTCGACGGCTTCTGTGGCGGTGGACTCTACTATCTAGAGGGCACAAGTCAGCTCGTCGACGGCTCCCCTCTACGCATGCTGCAGGCCGTGGAAGAAGCATCGCGGATGATCAATCGGGAGCGCCCCAAAAAAATTCTGTTTGATATCCAGTACATCTTCATCGATAAGGACCCTAGAGCACTGAATCATCTACGCGATGTGCTGAAAGGGCGAGGCTACGATCGATCCATCGGAACAACGATCCACCTGCTACATGCGGACTTCGGCTCTACTGTTCGCGACGTACTCGCTGCTGTAGCCCGACATACGCCCCGGTCCGGGACAGTACTGTTCTTCCTGGATCAATACGGCTATACAGAAGTCCCTGCAACACTGATCCAGCAGATATTCGCAAGCGCTCGAGATGCAGAGATTATCTTGACGTTTCACGTTTCGTCATTTGCTACGTACACGAACGACGAACTGGCCCATAAGATCTCGTCCACGCTTCGAATCAATGTACTGAAGCACCTGGGAGGACGCTCCATTGAGGACATCAAGCGAGATGAGTCCGATTGGCGTCGCTTCATACAGGCAGCGCTATACGAAGCACTCGTTGATGAATGTGGCGCCGACTTCTTCACGCCGTTCTTCATCCGCGGCGCCGGTTCCGGGCATGGCGAATACTGGCTCGTCCATCTGTCACAACACCACCGCGCTCAAGATGTAATGAAGCAGGTTCATTGGCAGCATCACAACCACTTTCTGCACTACGGGGGGGCTGGCCTAAACATGCTAGCACCTCAAACGATGGGCTTCCTGCAGGAATTCGACGGCGGCTTCAAATTCGATGACGTCGCTCGCGCCAAGACGGACCACGAACTCGTCACCCAGCTGGCCAGCCGAATTTTCGACCAACCAAGTCCGAAGTCATTCGCAAGCCTGTTCGCTGAGACCTGCAATGGCACCCCCGCAACCGCATTGATGTACAAGAACGCTCTCGCCACCCTTATCGAAGAAGGAGACGTCACCGTGCACGCGATAGACGGAAAAACACGATATCGGGCACGCTACATTGCAGATACCGACATTGTGGACCGATCAAGGCAACTCCGCCTCCTTCTGCCCTCCCATCTCTGACTGACCATAGTCGCAACCAGCGCATCAGCGTGCTGAACCGAACACGACAATCGCGAACCCTATCTGCTAGTCGCCCGCGCACGGATTGAGCTTGTGGACGAAGGTGCGGATCGACATTGTGCGACCAGTCGAGGCCCCTTTTGCCCCCTATATCTGTTTTCGATCGTCAATGCGATCGCGACAGACGTAAGCCCGTTACCGTGACTGTCTTGCATCCGGTCATCAACAGTGTCCGCGTCGCATCCGTCGCTTGAAAGCCGCGACCGATTTGATTGGCGCCCCTGTTGGGATGAGCGAGTTTCGCACTGCCTTGCTTGCCTTGATGGCTTATGCCTGAACAACGGCTGTCCTGTAACTCAGACTCATAACATATAGATTTGCAGGACTATCGGATAGCTTCGACGCGAGCCGGAGACGGCGACTGCACAATCAGCTTCCCGGCGAGGAGCTTTTGCGTGAACGTGGTCTCGCCCAAGCCATTCGGCTCGGTGACCACCCAAACCTGCGGCCTCACAGTACGCGGTCCACGACCAGGAGGTCACGCTCGTTGAGCCTCATCAACTCACGCCGGCCATCGGGATACTGCCGGATGACGCGTCCAGGGAAAGCGTCATCCCCGACGTAGATCGGTCGTCCGGCATTCAGGTGATGGCGCGCAGCTTCGTCGCCTGCGTCTTCGATCTCGCGTTCAAACGCCTCAAAGAACCGACCTACATCGACCGGTTCATCGGTTTCCAGCATACGCACATCAAGCATGTAAATCTCCTGGTGGCGCACGGGTCGCCCGAGACACATCGTACCGTATCCGCAGTTGCGTTCGAGCGATTAGCTACCGGTGCTTTGCTTTTTGGTATGACAGCCCTCAGCTGCAGAAGAAGGTCTCGGCACGCGCGAGCAGCAAGGAAAGATCGGACACTTGTGTAGAGGCAAGCAATATATCTATATTTCCAGTATTATAAAATAATGGAAATCTGACCTGCTCCTGGAGGAACCATTGTCGATCCCCACACGCGAGATTGATGTCATCGTCATCGGTGGTGGCCAATCTGCACTGGCGACTGCGTACTTCCTGCGTCGCGCCGAAATCGACTACGTGGTGCTCGACGAACAGCCCGCTGCGGGCGGTGCATGGCGACATGGCTGGGATTCGTTGCATCTCTTCTCGCCGGCGCAGTGGAGTTCATTGCCCGGTTGGATGATGCCTGCGACAGCGGACGAGTATCCCCCACGAGACCATGTGGTCCGCTACCTCGCCGAGTACGAAAGGCGATATGCGATTCCTGTCCAACGCCCGGTTCGTGTGACTTCGGTGTCGTCGAACGCCAGCGGGCTTCTCGTCACCACCGACACGGGCACTTGGCAGGCGAAAGCCGTTGTGAGTGCAACCGGAACTTGGCGTAATCCGTTCGTCCCGGCATATCCGGGGCTGACCGACTACGACGGACTGCACCTTCACTCCGCGAACTACAGAAATCCCGCCAGCCTCGAGGGCAAGCGTGTTCTCGTGGTTGGCGGAGGAAATTCCGGCGCGCAAATTCTTGCCGAGCTGTCGCAGGTTTGTCATGCGACATGGGTTACGTTGGAAGAGCCAACCTTCCTGCCCGACGACGTTGACGGACGCGTGCTCTTCGAGCGAGCGACCGAGCGTTGGAAGGCCCATGTCGAGGGACGGCTGGATTCTGTGCCAGCAGGTGGTCTGGGCGATATCGTCATGGTACCGCCTGTCCGCGAGGCGCGGGAGCGAGGCGTTTTGACGTCAGTTCGGCCGTTCGCGCGATTCGTCCGCGATGGCGTCGTCTGGGCCGACGGGACACATTCTCAAGTCGATGCGGTGATCTGGTGTACGGGATTCAAACCTGCGTTGGAGCATCTGCAGTCGCTGAGCGTCGTGAATGCGGCGGGTAAAGTCGACGTCGCCGAGGGGCGCTCGATCGTCGAGCCTCGCCTGTGGATGGTGGGCTACGGCGAATGGTGCGGTTTCGCGTCGGCTACCCTCATCGGCGTGATGCGTAGCGCGCGATCGACTGCGACCCAAATCGATCAGTATCTTTCTTCTCTCACAGAGCAAACATCATGAGCGTCACGATCTATCACAACCCCGACTGCGGTACCTCGCGCAACACGCTCGCGATGATCCGTGGTGCAGGCATCGAGCCAACGGTCATCGAGTATCTGAAGACGCCTCCGACACGTGACAAGCTCGTCGAGCTGATCAAGCAGTCGGGTCTGAGCGTGCGTGACGTGGTGCGTCAGAAGGGCACGCCGTACGCGGAACTGGGTCTGGACAATCCGTCGATCACCGACGAGCAGCTGATTGATGCGATGCTGGAGCATCCGATTCTCATCAATCGACCGTTTGTGGTCACGGATCACGGTGTTCGTCTTTGCCGTCCTTCCGAAGTGGTCCTGGATATCCTGCCCGAAGCGCGCACGATTCCTTTCGTGAAAGAGGACGGCGAAGTTGTGGTCGATGAAGCCGGGAATCGTGTCCGCTGAGCGGACGACAGATTCCAAGAAGCGAGATCGATAAAACCGCATCGGCGCGCCTTCGATGCATGCCATCGTTGGCGCGCGGTCGTATCCACGTTTCTCGCATCGTCACTGTTTCGGCGCACCAGCAAGCACCCACGTGAGAACGACGTTGAGGTCCGCTTCGCTGATAGTCGGGTTCGGCGGCATGGCAACAGGCCCCCATACCCCGGCGCCACCGTTCTTCACCTTCTTCATCAGAATTGCCAATGCGTTCGCATTGCCCTTGTATTTCGCCGCGACGTCTTGGTAGGCCGGCCCGACCACTTTGTGGTCGACTGCGTGGCAACTGAAGCACATGTGGCTGCTGGCGATGCTCTGCGCTTTCGCAGCGTCGACGTCGGCCAGTGCATAGTTGCCAGACAGGGCGAGTAGTGAGGCGATGATGATTCGACGCATTGATGAGATCCTTGTGAAGAGTGCCGCCGGCTTCCAGCCAGCGGCAGGTCGGGGTCAGGTGAAACGGCGATCCTTGAAG
Source organism: Burkholderia sp. IMCC1007 (assembly GCF_027257875.1). Lineage (GTDB taxonomy): Bacteria > Pseudomonadota > Gammaproteobacteria > Burkholderiales > Burkholderiaceae > Burkholderia. The sequence goes on along the minus strand of NZ_JAPVQY010000008.1, from coordinate 143,079 downwards.
CTGACGGTTCGTTTGTAGTCGTCCATGCTGCCTACCCGGCGCAGGTTGGCCCAGGTGCCTTTGTAGTACGGAATCACGTTGCGGTCCGTCCAGTCGGTCGTGACGTCACCCTGAATGCCGTTGACGTAGCCGAACAACATGAACGTCTGGTTCGGCTTGATGTCCTTGGCCGGATAAGCCATTGCGTAGGTTGCACCGAAGTCGTTGAACACCTCCACGATGTCCCCGGCCGCGATACCCAGCTCCTTCGCGTCATTGGGATTCAGTTCGATGTACGCCATCGGATAGCGCTGACGGACGAAATCGTTGTACTGGTCGTGGTACGCGGTCTGCCAGACTTCGTTGGCACGGCCGTTGTTGATCCAGAACCGGTACTTGTCCTTCTGCTGCTGGACGGTCTTCGGCAAACCATTCCACGGCGCTGGTTTGAACTGGGCCTTGCCGTCAGGCGTGTCGAATTTCGAATCGGTGTACAGCATCTCGGTACCCACGAGCTTCCCGTCGGTGTATGACTTCACCGGGAGCTGCACGCCGTTGTTTCCTGCCGCCCGCAGACGATCGTAGGTGACGAGGTTGCCGGTGGCGCCACCTTGGCTGTCGATCTTTCCGGCGCCGGGTTGGCCGACCTGCCTGAATCCGTCGTTGAATGCGTCTTCCTCGGTGCGCCAGTCGAATCCGCTGAAGCGGTTGGCCATCGTCGTGTTGCCATCGGCCTGGTACGCTGCCTTGAGCGCGTTTGCGATCCGAGCGGCAATGAGCGAATCGGCCATGGCGCTTCCAGGCGGGTCCATGAACCGTTGCGAAAGTCGCATCCGGCGCTCGCCGTTCATCGACGTGAGATTGACTTCCCCGGGGTGCGCCGCAGGCAGGATCAGGTGCGCTGCTTCTGCCAGTTTCGTCGGATAGAGGTTGACCGACGTCACGAAAAGGCCGCCCTTGCTCGTCGCATCGTAGATGACGTCGACCAGCTGCTCGTCAGTGGCGCCGCGAGCCTTGAGCATGGCGTCCTTCACGATCTGGGAGCGCCGCACAACCGCTTCGCGTAGGGCCTCAGCGTTGTTGCTGGTCTGGAAGTTGTTGCTTCCCCACCAGGTCATCATCCTGCCTTGGCCGTGGATGAGTTGCTGATCGATGTAGATCTTCTTGTCGCCAGGATAGGGTGGGCGCGTATAGCCTTCCTGGTGACCGCCCATCCGGACGACGCCGGTGCCCCGACGGCCCACGTTGTGCGTGGCTAGGACCAGGTCGACCAGCGCCGACTGGATCAGGTAGTTGTCGTTGCCCCAGATGATGCCTTTCTCGTACGCATGCATCGTGCGTGGCGGGTGGCCGGATGCCTTCGGCTTGTATGCCCACTCGGCCGCCTTGCGAAGCTTCTCCACCGGCACGCCGGTAATCTTGCTCACGTCGTCCAGCGACATTCGATTCGTCTTGACCGCTTCGTCGAACCCGTTGGTGTGCTGGCTGATGAAGTCACGGTCGATCCATCCTTGCTCGACGACATACGTGAACAGGCCGTTGAAGAGCGCGACATCCGTTCCCGGTTGAATATCCAGGTGAAGCACGTTGTCGGCCCCGGCGACTTGCTCGGCGATTGCGACGGTCGGCGTGCGTCGTGGGTCGACGAAGATGATCCGCGGCGTCGGCGTGGCTTCACCGGCAAATCGTTGCTTCTTCTTCTCGGCGGTCCCGCCTTGAAGGTTGGGTATCCAGTGATTCAGGAAGTAGTTCGTCTGCGTCTCGTATGCATTGTTGCCGATGGAGATGAGGACGTCTGCCAGCTCTGCATCCTCGTACGAGTTGTTCAGCTCGCCGATGCCCATCTCGCGTGTGGCATGGCATTCCGAGTTATACGCGGGCCGGTTGTGGATGCGCACCATCTGGGTCTGCAGCGCGGTGAACATCAGCTTGCCGGTTGCCCACGTGTTCTCGAATCCACCGCCGGCGCCGCCGTGGTCGAACGCCGAAAAGACGAGGCCGTTCGGTCCGTCTTTATCGAGGGTCTTCTTCGCCAGACCCGCGTAAATGCGCACGGCGTGATCCCAGTCGGTATCGACCCATTGATCGCCGATGTACAGGCGTGGATTGATGACGCGATCGCGGGTGATGCCGCTGGCGTTGTACATGTAGCTCGCCATCTTCCCGCCGCGCGTCGAACTCAGGCCGCTATTCACCACGCACTGTCGGTCCGGAACAATCATGATGCGGCGTCGACTTCCGTCGCGCTCGGTCACGACATTGGTCATCGCCGGTGTCAACGTGACCGTCATGGGCGGCAACTGCTTGGTGAAGTCGAGCCCGAGGGCATTTTGCGACGGGGCGCGGCCGCCTTCCTCGTTCTCGGGCCACTTGAACACGTGGTACCCGCAACCGACGATGCAGAAGTGGCAGGTCAAGTTGGTCCGCTCCGCGTTTGCCGGAGGTAGCGTGATCCGGTCGGTCTGGTTGTCCATGTCGTCCCCCTGGTTAGAGCACGTTGGCTTGACGACCGTACAGCATGCCGTCGATGCCGACTGCCGATATCCGCCCGGTCCTGTCGTCGTAGTTCAGTCGAATTCGCGGCAGGTTCTCGGTCGCCTGGCCGGCAATCATCTGGCCGGACTTCTCGGCATCGAACATGCTGTAGTGGCATCCGCATTTGAACGTATTCGTTCCAGCGTCGAACGCGACGGGACATCCCATGTGCGTACACATCATGCTGTACGCAACGATGTCGCGATTCGGTCCGACACCGCCAGGCGCCGACACGCCGAGCTTGACGGCGACGCACGGTGACGCTGCGTCGGGGTAGTTGAAAACGAACGGCGTGCCCTGCGTCAGCTGGCTCGCGTTCGCCACCGCTCGGGCGACATACGGCAACAGCGTGTGACTCGTCTCGGGAGCGGCCTTCGTGGCGACACCGGCTGCGCATGTGGGCTTGGCGATCACCGCTGCCGTTGCGGCGACACTCGTTCCGCTGATCTTCAGGAAGGTGCGCCGACTCAGTGTTTCTTTGGACATGCTTGCTCCTTGATAGGCGTTGGGGCAACCGTTACCATTTCAAGGAAATTGCAAGCTCCATGCCAATATGACCGAAATGCCGTGCCGTCTCGCGCTCAATGATTCGACGAAACTAGAATCGTCGATATAACGTTTCGAGTCGGTAACGGCTGAAGAGGACGGGGATATGTCTGGGTTACCGTTCAGTAACGGACGGCGAAAAGTGCTTCGCGCCGCAGGCGGCGGCTTGCTCGCGACGCTTGGACTTCCGCGTGCTGTCGATGCTGCAGTGCCGCGAAAAATCTTCTTCGGAACGACGCCGGTCTTTCTCGACAACCAGGTCCGCTTGCTCGTCGAATGGCGTGAACGGCTCGAGCGGCAATTGGGTGCCGAAGTTCATTTCGTCCAGCGTGGCAGTTACGGGGAGATCACCGAGTTGCTGCTCGCGGATCAACTGGATATTGCGTGGGTGTGCGGATATCCATACGTCACCCATGCGGATCGCATGAAATTGCTGGTGGTTCCCCAGTACCAGGGCAAGCCCCTTTACCGTTCCTATCTTCTGGTGCCGTCCTCGGATACGACGACGGAAAGCATCGCGAGTCTCGGCAAACGGGTGTTCGCGTACAGCGACCCACAGTCCAATTCCGGATACCTCGTGCCGAGGACAGAACTCATCCGGCACGACATCGACCCGCGCCGATTCTTCAGCAAAACGTTCTTTACCTTTGCGCACCGGAAGGTAGTGGAGGCCGTTGCATCGGGGCTGGCAGCGGCTGGAGAAATCGATGGCTACGTCTTCGATACGCTCGCCAAGCAGGTCCCGGATACGGTGGCCGGTGTGCGCGTCGCATGGCGGTCTCCGCTCTACGGATTTCCGCCGATCGTGGCACGCAGAAACCTCGACGCAGAAACTTTCGCGCGGCTGCAGACAGCCATGCTTGGGATGACGAACGACGTCGTTGGACGGGACCTGCTGAATCGCCTGAACATCGATCGCTTTGTCGTCGGCGAGGATGCGTTGTTCGACGACATTCGTACCCTGGTCCACTTATCCGACACGATGCCGGCGTGAGGCTAATCGTGTTCGAGGACATCAGTTACCGATACAAGATTCCAGTCGCGCTGACGTTGGCCATCGTGTTGACCGAGATGGCGGTGACCGCGGTCCTCATTTCATTTCTGCTTTCCGATGCCCGGAGCAACCTGGAAAGCGGGGCGCGCAATCTTGCCAACGTGACGGCACTCTCCGTTCGTGACTCCATGGTTCGCGACGATCTGTTTCGCGTCTTCGAGGTGCTGCGTGCCCCCGTTGCTGCGAAGGAGCCGTCCAGTCCCTTGAAGGAGCTAATCGTCTTCGATACGCATGGTCGCGTATATGCAGCGACCGACCCGCGTTCGTATGCGACCTTATCCGAATCGTGGCGCTTCGGTTACGACATCAACCATGCTGTCGAATCGTTGATGGCCAAACCACAAGGGTTCTATTTCAGCTTCCCGAGCGTACTGGGTGCCGACGATATCGTCGCCGCGCAGGCGTTGACTGCCGAGGATGGCAGCCCGCTCGGCTTCATCACGATCACCTACGACATACAGAAGCTGCGCGACAGCATAAACACGCTCGTCAAGCGGATCGTGTTGGTCAATATCGCAAGCCTGATCGTGTTGCTGCCGATCGGCTGGTGGTGGGGCAACCGCATGGCGAAGCCGTTGCACGTGCTCAGCGACGCGATGGCGCGCGTGCACAAGGATGACCCGGACACGTTGAAGCAGCAGGTCCCCGCACGTGGGCGCGACGAGATTGGCCGTTTGTCGATGAGCTTCCGCGAAATGCTCGATGATCTGGCCGTCAAACAGCAACTGGAGCGCGACATGGTCGTATCTGAGCGTCTGGCCGCTGTCGGACGTGTAGCCGCAGGCATCGCGCACGAAATCAACAATCCGCTCGGCGGGATGATCAATGCGGTCGACACGTTGGTGACGCACGGAAATCCTGATGGGCTGACGACCCGGACGCTTGCATTACTGAAGCGTGGGCTCGCGCAAATTCGATCGACGGTTGGCGCGCTGCTGTTTGAAGCGCGGCTCGATTCACCGGCGATGCGCGAAGCCGACTGGGATGATCTAAACATCCTCATCCAGCCGCAGCTCGCATCCAAGCAGGCCGCGCTCGATTGGTCCGTCCCGAGCGAGGACGTCCCGTTGCCGTCGCACCTCGTCAGGCAACTGGTGCTGAACCTGTTGCTGAATGCGATCAAGGCGACGGAGGTTGGCGGAACCGTGAAATGCCACGCGGCCGGCGATGTATCGGAGTTGCGCGTCACCGTGTGGAATTCGGGGGCGCATATTCCTGCCGACGTGGTCGACCAGCTTTTCGAGCCGTATTGGCCTAATCAGAAGACGCACGGTGTCCGCAGTTATGGGCTGGGTCTCTGGGTCAGTTATCAGATAGCAACCCAGCTCGACGGGACGATCTCGGTCAGCAGCATTCCGGGCGAGACGACCTTCGAGGTCGCGTTGCCAATCAAACGTGCAGGGAAGGACAATGAGTGAGACGTTGATCTGTCTGGTCGAAGACGATCCCATCATGGGGGAGTCGATCGTCGAGCGCTTCCGGCTGGAGGGCTTCGGTGTCGACTGGCACACGGATGCCGCGGCAGCGTACGAGGCGATTCCGCGGAAGGACTACGCCGTCATCGTGAGCGACGTGCGGCTGCCGGATTTTCCGGGTGACGAACTGTATTCCCGTCTCGCCTCGACGATGGCGAAGGTTCCGCCGTTCATGCTCGTGACCGCCTATGCTTCGATCGACAAGGCGGTCTCCATGCTCAAATCGGGCGTGGCGGACTACATCACGAAGCCGTTCGACATCTCCGAACTCGTCCAGAAGATACATGCGCTTTCGCTGTCGGCGATCCCTGATTCGGCGCTGCCGGCACATGGGCCGCTCGGTGTCTCGCCGGCAATGCGAAAGCTCGCGGAGCTTGTCCCCCGGATCGCGCGGAGAGCATCGTCCATTCTCATCAATGGCGAATCGGGGTCCGGCAAGGAAGTGCTGGCGCGGCACATCCACGACGTTGCGTCCGCCGGTCAAGACGAGCCGTTCATCGCTGTAAATTGCGGTGCGGTGCCTGAAGCGCTGATGGAGGCTGAGTTCTTTGGCCACGAGCGCGGTGCATTCACCGGTGCGGAGCGGCAGAAGCGAGGTTTCTTCGAATTGGCGCATGGCGGTACGTTGTTCCTGGACGAAATCGGCGAGCTACCGCTGGCGATGCAGGTCAAGCTGCTTCGCGTCCTTCAGGAAAAGCATGTCCGCCGCGTGGGTGCGGAGCGAGACGTCGCATGCAATTTCCGCCTGGTATGTGCGACACACCGAGACTTGAACCTGTTGGTCGAGGGCCGTACATTCCGGGAGGATCTGTTCTACCGTCTGAATGTCGTGACGCTGCGCGTACCGCCGCTACGGGAGCGGATCGAAGACATTCTCTGGATAGCGCGCAGGTTTCTGTCGGCCTATGCGGATGCGAATCACGAGTCTCCGAGAACGCTTCACCCTGCCACCGAGGCGGCGCTCGTGACGTTCAACTGGCCTGGGAATGTTCGGGAACTGCGCAATCGCCTTGAGCGAGCTTGCCTGATATCGAACGGGAAAGTCCTGATGCCCGCCGATGTATTCGGAGAGGATGGGGGTGATGTCGACGAGAGGCTCGAAGACGTTCCGACGCTTGCTGCCTATCTGGACCGATGCGAGACGCTGTATATCAGCAATGCCTTGGTTCAACACAACGGGCGGATTGCCGAAACCGCAGCCGCACTGGGCATCTCGAGGAAGAGCCTCTGGGAACGGATGCGCAGACATCGGATAACAACGCAGGAATCTGCGGGAGCCGGAAGCGATACGGCCGCCATTCTCAAAGAAGGCGGCCGTTGACGACAGGTGCTGCAGAAGGGGGCTGCTGATTCGGCTTGGCGCGAGAGGCCAAGCCGGGTTTCGGCGGAGCCCGATCTTCGAGGCTCAAGCGCGTTCGTACCAACCCTTCGACTGATTCACGATGCGCACGACCAGCAGCATCACCGGCACTTCAATCAGCACGCCGACAACGGTGGCCAGCGCCGCGCCGGAATGGAAGCCGAACAGGCTGATCGCGGCCGCGACGGCCAGCTCGAAGAAGTTGGATGCGCCGATTAGGGCCGACGGGCACGCGATGTTGTGCTTCTCGCCGACTGCGCGATTGAGCCAGTACGCAAGCGCGGAGTTGAAGAACACCTGGATCAGGATCGGTACCGCAAGCAGCGCGATCACGAGCGGCTGCTTCAGGATGGCTTCACCCTGGAACGCGAACAGCAGCACGAGCGTGGCGAGCAGTGCGGCGATCGACCAAGGACCGATCTTCGCCATCGCGGCGTCGAAGGCCGCCGGCCCCTTCGCGAGCAGCCGCTTGCGCAACACCTGCGCGATGATCACCGGAATGACGATGTAGAGCACGACCGACGTGAGCAGAGTTGCCCACGGAACGGTGATCGCGGACATACCGAGCAGCAGCCCGACCAACGGCGCGAACGCGACCACCATGATGCTGTCGTTCAGCGCGACCTGCGACAACGTGAACAGCGGATCGCCGCCCGTCAGCCGGCTCCACACGAACACCATTGCCGTGCAAGGCGCGGCGGCCAGCAGGATCAGGCCGGCGATGTAGCTGTCGAGCTGTTCTGCCGGCAGCATCGGAGCAAACAGGTGACGGATGAACAGCCAGCCGAGAAATGCCATCGAGAACGGCTTGACGAGCCAGTTCACGGCCAGCGTGACGCCGATGCCTTTCACGTGCTGACGCACTTCATGCAGCGCGCCGAAGTCGACCTTCACGAGCATTGGGATGATCATCACCCAGATCAGCAGCCCGACCGGAAGATTGACCTGTGCATACTCCATCCGGCCGATCTGCTGGAACAGGCCGGGTAGCAACTGACCGAGCGCGATGCCGGCGACGATGCACAGCGCCACCCAGACGGTCAGGTAGCGTTCGAAGAAGTTGATCGCGGGTTTCGCTGCAAGCTTTCCCGGCGGTGCGACGTTGGTGGTATTCATTGGGTTGTTCGATAAGGTGAAATCGTGCCTGACAGCGGTCGGCGGTCCCGAAATCAGGATTGCGAGATTCGATCCAGGGCAGCCTGCAGTTCACGGTTGTCGAGACGGTCAAGCGGCAGCGAGAGCAACTGCAGCATGCGATAGCCGATCGCTTGACGCGTGAGTTCGAATGCAAGCCGCTTGCCTTCGTCGCCGCCCAAAGCATTCGACGGATCGGCATAGCCCCAATGCACCTTCACGGGGCTGCCGGGCCAGTACGGGCACGTCTCCGCGGCCGCACTGTCGCACACGGTGATGACGACGCGCATTTGAGGCGCACCGTCGCCGACGAATTCATCCCAGCTCTTGCTGCGGTAGTCGCTCACGTCGACGCCGGCGTTCGTCAGCGCTTCCAGCGCGAACGGATTGAGACGACCGCTCGGCGCGCTGCCTGCGCTGTACGCACGCACGTCCTTGTCGAGCTTCACGGCCCAGTGATTGAGCATCCCTTCGGACAGCACGCTGCGCGCGGAGTTGTGGGTGCAGAGAATCAATACGTTCGTAGTCATGTTCCGGGACTTCACTGTTGGCCAATATCACGCACGGTTTTCAGAAGTGCGACGTTATCGAGTTTGGCGATCGGCACCGACAGTAGCAGGTCAATGCGACGTTTCAGTACGAGCGCCACTTCATGCATTGCCTGCTGCTTCCGCTCATCCGAACCTTCCACTTCGGCCGGATCGGGGACGCCCCAATGCGCGGTCATCGGCTGACCGGGCCAGATCGGGCAGACCTCGCCTGCGGCCTTGTCGCAGACGGTGAAGACGAAATCGAGTTCCGGTGCGCCAGGTGCTGCGAACTCGTCCCAGCTCTTGCTCCGATACCCTTCGGTCGGGAGGTGCCAGCGCGCCAGCTCGCGGATCGCGAACGGGTTCACTTCGCCTTTCGGATGGCTACCTGCAGAATAGGCAACGAATCGCCCATCGCCCAGTTGATTCATCAGGGCTTCGGACAGGATCGAGCGGGCGGAATTGCCCGTACAGATGAACAGCACGTTGTAGCGCTTGTCGGTCATGGTCGAACCTCAGCAGCAGGAAGATGATTTCACTGGCACCCCGATCGGTTTGCCACGTGAGGGAGAACAACAGGCAGAAGCGTTGGCCTCCGGCTGGGGAGCCGGTACGACCCGAGATTCGCCGAAAGTCGGAATTTCACCGAGCGTCTGGTACGTCTCCCACGCGATGCCTTGCGGATCGACCGTCCAGTACTTGTCGGATTGCGCGTAACAGCACGCTGTCCCGATTTGCTCGTCGACGGGAAGCGCCGCGTCGTTCAGGCGTGTATGCATCTCGGCGAGCTCGGCTTCGTTTTCGACTTGCACACCAAGGTGATCGAGCCCGAGTTCCGCACCTCGTTGGGAGATTGCGAAATTGACACGTGGATCGTCGAGCATCCACTTCGCGTAGTCGGTTTTCTCGACGGTGGGCTGGCTGGCGAACAGTGCCGAGTAAAAGCGGATGCTGGCCGCGAGATCGTCGACCGACAGGTGAATATGTAGGCGTTTCACGACGCGTTCTCCTTCGAAAGGTTGCAACTGCCGGCGCTGATAGGCGTGCACGGGTTGCCGCCACAACAGTTCTCCGTCAGATAGACCATCAGGTCATTCATGGTCGTGTAGTTGGCGGAATAGATCATGTAGCGCCCGTGCTGCTCGACAGTGGCGAGGCTGGCGTGGGTCAGCTCCTTCATGTGGAAAGACAGAGACGACGGGGCGATACCCAGTCGCTCGGCTATCTGCCCCGCGGACAACCCGCCCGGGCCGGCTTCGACAAGAAGGCGAAAGACCGAGAGCCGGGATTCCTGGGCCAGGGCGCCAAGGGCGCGGATGACAGAATTCGTTTCCATATTTCCATAGTAATCGAAGTATCGAAGATTGCAAAGTTGAATTTGGGACCGGCGCCTGGTGGTGGACGCCATGCCGTTGAGCTGTTCAAGACCCGATTCCAGGTGTCACACAAATTTCATGAGGGCCGGTTCCTGTCACCGGAATGTCACGAACTATACTTAGCATCCCGACAGTCGTAACGTATCTAGTTTTATGGAAATGATGCTTACTTACTGAGGATGACCAAGATGAACAAGCGGTTCGTGCAACGTCTGGCGGGTGTGGTCGTGACCGCAACCTTTGCGGTTGCCGCCCATGCTGCGGAAATCACCGGTGCCGGCTCGACCTTCGTGTATCCCATTCTGTCGAAGTGGTCTTCGGACTACAACCAGGCGTCGGGCACGAAGGTCAACTACCAGTCGATCGGTTCGGGTGGCGGGATCGCCCAAATCAAGGCGGCCACCGTCGACTTCGGGGCGACCGATATGCCGATGTCCGTGGAAGACCTGAAAGCGAAGTCGATGGGGCAATTCCCGTCGGTGGTCGGCGGCGTCGTGCCGGTCGTCAATATCGACGGCGTCGCTCCTGGCAAGATCCACTTCACTGGTCCGGTCCTCGCCGACATCTATCTCGGCAAGATCAAGAAGTGGAGCGACCCGGCGATCACGAAGATCAACCCCGGGCTGAAGCTGCCGGACGCCAACATCACGGTCGTGCACCGTTCTGATGGTTCGGGCACCACGTTCAACTGGGTCAACTATCTGTCGAAGGTCAGCCCTGACTGGAAGAGCAAGGTCGGTGAAGGCACGTCCGTCGCGTGGCCGACGGGCGTCGGCGGCAAGGGCAACGAAGGCGTCGCGGCTTACGTGAACCGCCTGAAGAATTCCATCGGCTACGTCGAATACGCGTATGTGCTGCAGAACAAGATGACGTACGGCTCGGTGCAGAACAAGGCCGGCAAGTTTGTCGAACCAAATGCGAAGTCGTTCCAGGCTGCGGCAGCGACCGCCGACTGGACGAAGGCGCAGGATTTCGATCTTGTGATGACCGACGCGGCAGGCCCGGATGCGTATCCGGTGACGGCGACGACGTTCATCGTCATGTACAAGCAGCCGAAGAACCCGGCGCAATCGAAGGCGACGATCGACTTCTTCCGCTGGGCGCTCGAAAAGGGCCAGCAGCAGGCTGAATCGCTCGACTATGTGCCGCTGCCGCCGGCGCTCGTCAAGCAGATCGAGACGTACTGGTCGACCAACTTCAAGTTCTGATGCTCCTGTAACCCGTGGCAGCGCGACGCGCGTGGCGCGCGCTGCCGGCAAAGGAAATGGCGATGCCTACCACCGCTGAAGATATAAGCACCGGGTTACCGGCTGAACGCCGCAAGGGCACCGTGCTCGGAACCGAGCTGACGTTCCGTACCCGGAAACGGTGGCTGCCGGACGCTGCGGCCGATCGAATGTTCTGGTTCGCTGCGCTGTGCGCGGCATTGTTTGTTCTCGTTCTGCTTTCGGGTGCGGCGCTGTCGATGCTGTGGGGCGGCCGCCTGGCATTCCAGACGTTTGGCTGGCGTTTCCTCATCAGTACCGACTGGGATGCCGTCGCGCACAAGTTCGGCGCGCTCATTCCCATTTACGGGACGCTGGTGAGTTCCTTGCTCGCGCTGCTCATCGCCGTTCCGATCAGCTTTGGCATCGCGATGTTCCTCACGGAGATTGCGCCACGCTGGATGAAGGGCCCGGTCAGCACGGCGATCGAGCTGCTGGCCGCGATTCCCAGCATCATCTACGGCATGTGGGGCCTGTTCGTGTTCGCGCCTGTCCTGGCCGATCATGTCGAGCCCTGGCTGATCAACACACTAGGCAACGCATGGCTGATCGGCCCGCTCTTTACCGGGGCTCCAATCGGCCTCGGCATGCTGCCCGCCGGTTTGATTCTCGGCATCATGATCATCCCGTTCATCACCGCGGTCATGCGCGATGTCTTTTCCGCCACGCCGCAGATGCTGAAAGAGTCGGCGTTCGCGCTCGGTGCGACGCGTTGGGAAGTGATCCGGAAGGTCGTGCTTCCCTACACGCGCTCGGCGGTCATCGGCGCCATCTTCCTCGGCCTCGGCCGGGCGCTCGGCGAGACGATGGCGGTGACGTTCGTGCTGGGCAACGCGCACGATCTGAGCGTGTCGTTGCTGGACCCCAGCAACTCGATCGCCGCCACGCTGGCGAACGAGTTCACCGAGGCCGATTCGCCGATCTATCTGTCATCGCTCATTGCGCTGGGCTTCGTTCTGTTCGTGGTCACGTTTATCGTCCTGGCGTTCGCGAAGCTGTTGCTGCTCCGCCTGAAGCGCATGGAAGGAGCCAAGTGATGGAAACAACCTTCGACATGAAGAAGTTCCGGCGACGCCGGATGACGAACAATGTCGTCTTCGTCTTGTCCGTGCTGTCGACGCTCTTCGGGCTGTTCTGGCTCTTCTGGATTCTCGCGACGACGGTGATACACGGCTTCAGCGCACTCGGGCCGAGTCTCTTCACGCAGATGACTCCGCCGCCAGGAGAACAAGGCGGCTTGCTGAATGCGCTGTACGGCAGTTTCCTGATGATCGGCATCGCGGCCGTCATCGGCGTGCCGCTCGGTTTGATGGCGGGAATCTACCTTGCCGAGTATGCGCGCAGCACGCGCTTGGGCGGCATCGTTCGATTCGTCAACGACATCCTGCTGAGTGCGCCGTCAATCGTGATCGGCCTCTTCACGTACGAACTCATCGTGCGTCAAGTCGGGCATTTTTCCGGGTGGGCCGGTGCGGTCGCGCTTGCCATCATCATGCTGCCGGTCGTCATTCGAACCACGGATGAAATGCTTCAGCTGATCCCCGATAGCATGCGCGAAGCGGCGCTGTCGCTCGGTATCCCGCGCTGGAAGATCAGCTCCCGCATCCTGTTGAAGGCGGCGAGCGCCGGTATCGTCACTGGTGCGTTGCTCGCGGTCGCGCGGATCAGCGGTGAGACTGCGCCGCTGCTCTTTACCGCGTTGAACAACCAGTACTGGTCGACGACGCCGAACGGCCCGCTCGCCAATATTCCGGTCGTCATCTTCCAATTTGCGATGAGCCCGTACGAGGCATGGCATTCGCTGGCCTGGGCCGGTGCCTTCCTGATGACGGTCTTTGTGCTCGCGTTGGCCATCCTGTCCCGCACCTTCTTCAATCGCGCTCATGCCTCCCGTTAAGATGCCATCTGCCAGGACGAATCAAGCGCGCATCAGCGTGCGCGGACTGAACTTTCACTACGGCCGCCGTCAGGCCCTGTTCGACGTCGACGTGGACTTCCCCGACCGCGAAGTGACCGCCATCATCGGTTCGTCGGGCTGCGGCAAGTCGACCTTGTTGCGCGTGTTGAACCGGATGTATTCGATCTATCCGGATCAAACCGCGACGGGGCGTGTGGAGATGGACGGCAAGAACATCCTCGATCCGCACTTCAAGCTCAACGAGCTGCGACTGAAGGTTGGGATGGTCTTCCAGAAGCCCACGCCGTTCTCGATGTCCATCTACGACAACATCGCGCTGGCGATCAATCACCACGAAGCGCTGACTCGCAGCGAGCTAGACGAGCGTGTCGAGTTTGCGCTGCGACAGGCCGCGCTTTGGGATGAGGTGAAGGACAAGCTCAACCAGAGTGCGCATGCGTTGTCGGGCGGGCAGCAGCAACGCTTGTGCATTGCGCGCGCGCTCGCGATCGACCCGGAAGTGCTTTTGCTGGACGAGCCGACGTCGGCACTGGACCCTGTCGCGACGGGAAAAATCGAAGAGTTGCTGGAGACGTTGCGAAAGCACTATACGGTCGTCATCGTCACCCACAACATGCAGCAAGCCGCACGCGTTTCGGAGCACACCGCGTTCATGCATCTGGGCAAGCTCGTCGAGTTCGGCTCGACCGAGCAGGTTTTCACCAAGCCGACGCAAAAGGCGACCGAGGATTACATCACCGGCCGATTCGGTTAGGAGCGAGCATGACCGACAAGCATCTCTCGAGTCAGTTTGATGCCGACCTCGCACTGGTTTCGACCCGGTTGTTGGAAATGGGTGGCCTGGTCGAGTTGCAGATCGCGCGTGCGATGCAGGCGTTGGCGACTTTCGACCTCGATATCGTCGAGAAGGTGATCGCGGACGAGCGCCGGTTGAATGCGATGGAGATCGCGATCGACGAGGAGCTGAGCAACATCATCGCGCGTCGTCAGCCAGCCGCACGCGACCTTCGATTGTTGATGGCGACGTCGAAAACCGTGACCAACCTCGAGCGTGCTGGCGACGAGGCGCGGAAGATTGCGAAGCGGGTCCGGCGGATCGCGGTGGACATCTCGGCGAGAAGCATCAACGTTGCTGAAATCAAGTTGTCGGGGGAGATGGCGACGCACATTCTGCGTCGAGCGCTCGACGCGTTCGCGAGGCTGGATATCGTTTCGGCTACCCAGATCGTTCGCGACGACCACGCGATCGACGAGCAATTCCGGGCATTCGTGCGCAAGCTGGCGACGTACATGATGGAAGATCCTCGGAGCATTTCGGTCGGACTCGACTACCTGTTTATCGCGAAGGCCATCGAGCGCATCGGTGACCATGCGACGAACATTGCGGAGTTCATCATCTACGTCGCGAAAGGTACGGATGTACGTCACCTGTCGCCTGCGGAGCTTGAACGCCGGGCATTGGACGAAAACGAATAAAGGAAAACCATGCCGATCAACGTGATGATTGTTGAAGATGAGCCGGCGGTCGTCGACTTGCTGGCCGTGAACCTGAAACACGCCGGGATGCATCCGCTCGAAGCGCGCGACGCGTCGGTCGCACGTTCGCTGATAGCCGAGGTGCTTCCTGACTTGATCGTGCTGGACTGGATGTTGCCGGGCATGTCCGGACTTCAATTCCTGCGACAGCTACGCGCCGATTCACGGACGCGCGATGTACCGGTTGTCATGTTGACCGCACGCGATGAGGAGCGTGACAGGATTGATGGTCTGGAGGCCGGCGCGGATGACTACCTCGCGAAGCCGTTTTCACCGAAGGAACTCGTGGCACGGATCAAGGCGGTACTGCGGCGTAGCTCTCCGCAGCTTACTGACGATCCCGTCACGGTTGGCAAACTGACACTTGATCCGGGGCGTCACCTTGTGTTTGCGAAAGAGAACGGACGTGAGGTGCACGTACGTCTCGGGCCGCTGGAATTCAAGGTCCTGCACTTTTTCATGGTGCACCCGGAACGCGTACATAGCCGTTCTACGGTACTCGATCGCGTGTGGGGCGACCATGTATTCATCGAGGAGCGGACGATCGATGTGCATGTGAAGCGGTTGAGGGAGGCGCTGAAGCCGCTCGGATGTGACGCCATTATCGAAACCGTTCGGGGTAGCGGATATCGGCTGGCGCAGCCGGGGCCGAACGCACGGCTCGGCGTGGCAGCCTGAGATGCACGAAATTGCGTCTGGGAACGTGGCCTGCACAGGGGAAATCGTTGGTAGTTCTGCCAACGAGCCCCCTTGTCGCGCTGCTGACATCTCAATAGCGTTAGAATCGTCGGTTATTCTTGACGACTTTCGCACCATGAAGGAAAAAGACGCAATCA
Source organism: Burkholderia sp. IMCC1007 (assembly GCF_027257875.1). Classification (GTDB taxonomy): domain Bacteria; phylum Pseudomonadota; class Gammaproteobacteria; order Burkholderiales; family Burkholderiaceae; genus Burkholderia. The sequence goes on along the minus strand of NZ_JAPVQY010000008.1, from coordinate 127,535 downwards.
AAGCCCTGTCAGCGTTGGCGCAGCCGACGCGTTTGGGCATCTTCCGGTTGCTGATCACCGCCGGGCCCGAGGGGCTGAGTGTCGGTGTCATCCAGGAACAGCTGGACTTGGCGAGCGCCACGCTGTCGTTCCATCTCAAGGAACTGACGCATGCCGGTCTCGTGTCGTCGCGACAGGAGGGGCGCTTTGTCTATTACGCCCCCGAGATTGATCAGATGAATGGGCTGGTCGATTTCCTGACGGAAAACTGCTGTCAAGGTGTCGAGGTTGCAGACTGCAAGCCCCACAAGAAGGTGAAGTGCTAGACCTTCGGCATACGCACGACCACGATTGACATCTTCACGATCCGCGCGAAATCGACGGGAACAGGGACTTCCAAGCCTCGGCAGCTATGACAACCCTTGTGTGCGGAGAAGGTGTCATGAAGAGGCTTCACAGATCGTACTCCCGACCAGCGGGACCCGAATGGGGGCTGGCGTTGGGTGGGTTGTTGACAGTGGTAGGAATTGGCCTTTGGTTCTATGCAAAGGCATCTGGCCAGTTTGACGAGGTCTGGGCTGCAGCAAGCGTGTTCGCTGGTGTGTTCACAGCCATTTACGCCGTTCGCGAAATCCGCCACAAGAAACATCGATAGAGGCGCCGCTCTCGCGAAATCGCACCTCTAAACTTCTGCCTCGTCGTTCGCGCAGGCGCATTGTTCAGCCGCACAACAGTTTTCCATCAGGAAGTCTACGAGCGTCTGCATCTGGTCATAGTTCGCGCAGTACATGATGAACCGCCCCTGGCTCTTGCCTTCGATCAAGCCGGAATGAGCCAGCTCCTTGAGATGGAACGACAGCGTGGGGGCCGGCAGCTCGAGCTTTTCCGCGATTGCACCCGGACTCATTCCCGATGGCCCGGCGGTCACCAGCAGACGGAAGACCGCGAGACGCGTCTCGTGTGCAAGCGCGGCGAGCGCCTTGACTGCAAGTTTCGAATCCAGGGTAGCCATCTCGCGGTCCTTGAAGGTTTGTTACCGGCTCAAACTTCCGTTCGGGCGTGGTCGGCAATGACTTGATTCGCCAAATCGCTTGCCGGGTTGAGGTGGCGATCCTCTTCAACGCGCTCGCTGTAACGGTCGACCAGGTATTCGGCGCGACCGCGAAGCAGCAGCGTGAATTTGACCAACTCTTCCATCACGTCGACCACACGGTCGTAGTAGGGCGACGGCTTCATTCGACCGCCTTCCTCGAATTCCTCGAACGCCTTCGCGACCGACGACTGGTTCGGGATGGTGAACATACGCATCCAGCGCCCGAGCTGCCGGAGCTGATTGACCGAATTGAACGACTGCGAACCGCCGCTGACTTGCATCACGGCGAGCGTGCGTCCTTGGGTCGGACGGATGCCGCCGCGGGAAAGCGGCAGATGGTCAATTTGGGTCTTGATGACGCCGGTGATCGTGCCGTGGCGCTCAGGGCTGCACCAGACCTGCCCTTCGGACCAAATCGAAAGTTCAAGCAGTTCGCGAACCTTCGGATGATTCTCCGAACCAGGTTCGTCTGCCAACGGAAGTCCGCTCGGATCGAAGATGCGTGTTTCGGCGCCGAATTGCTGGAGCAAACGCGCGGCCTCTTCGACCAGCAGACGCGAGTACGAGCGCTGACGCAGCGAACCGTACAACAACAGTATCCGCACCGGCGGTTGGCCCTCCATCCCCAGCCGGGCAGCGATATCGGTGTCGAGGTACTCGGGCTTGGCGGCCGGGAAGCTGAGGTCGCCGCTCGTTGCGTGAACTTTCATCGGGCAATCCTGCGATTTGATATTTCCAATTATCTGGGGTCGTTCGGGCGATGCAAGGTCAATTTTTGCTGACGCGCTCACGGCTCCAATCTCACAATCGATGCTTGCACTTTACCATATTTCCGGTATTCTGGAAATGTGAAATCGTTAGGGGTCGATCATGAACGACGGCAACTACAAATCCGGCGGTTCGCTGTCGCATTTGTCTGAAGAGGCGCGCTGTGAAGCTATGCAAAGTGTCTTGATGTTGTCGGCAGTCAGACCAACGACAGGGGCGACTCCGATCCACCGGACGTTGCTGAACGATGCTTCGCTCGCGACAGAGCTGGGACGGGCGTTCCAGCGGAAAACCGGATACGCGACCTCGGCGATTGCTTTGACGGTGCCGCCGGACGACACGCCTCGCATTACGCGATTTCTGGCCGCGAGCGGTGCATCAGCCGCGATCTTGTTGATCGATGCACGGAAGCTGGGGCGGTCCCATCCTTCGTGCGATTGGGACGCGCTACTTCTTCGAGTGCGAAACCGCTTTGCTGACGATGGGGTAGTGCTCTTTGCGGTTGTGACGGTGCCAGCACGAGGCGCTCGTTTTTCATCGATCTTGAGCGAGGGTTGGGCGCGCGCTGCGACCTGGCGTGTCAAACGGTTCGCCAAGGAAGACGGTATCGGTTTTCTCGGTACCGTCGCACAAGACGGCAGCGCATCCATGGGCAATGCCACGCAATCAATCTCCACTCGAATTGCCGCATTCGTCGCGAGCAGACTGTCGTCGACGATGTTCTTTTGTTGTGATGCATTCCGGATTGGCAGTAGCAGGATCGACTACAAGGTCTGATGAGAGGCGCATCAAATTGAACAAGATGATCAGTCGGCACGACGATGCGACGATTCACCGTATCCCTGAAGAGCAGCAGGATCGTATTGCGACCTGGGCTCTAGCGCTGGCCCAACTGGTATCGTGGGGTTCTGTTTACTACTCGTTTTCGCTGCTGGTCGTTCCGATGGAACAGACAATGGGGTGGAGCAGGACGGTAACGAACGCCGCGTTGTCGCTGGGGCTCCTGGTCTCCGGATTTGCGGCATATCCGATCGGGCGATGGATCGATCGCGGGTACGGGCGCCGTGTCATGGCGATAGGATCGGTCATCGCGACTGCAATGCTGTTGCTTTGGGCGACCGCGCAATCGCTCACCGTGCTCTTCGTTGCGTGGGTCGGCCTCGGCATCGCGATGGCGGCAACGTTCTACGATCCCGTGTTTGCCGTCGTCACGCATCGATATCCGAGGAGCTTTCGGACTCGAATCACGCTGATTACCTTGGTGGCCGGATTTGCAAGCACGGTGTTTATCCCGCTGACCCAGGTCTTGGTTGGATCGTTCGGATGGCGGCTGTCGCTCGTCGTACTCGCGCTCCTCAATCTGGCGCTCTGTTTGCCGATCCACGTGATGATGATCCGCTCGTCGCGAGCGAGTACGACGGGTTCACACGTTGATTCCAGGGCGGCCGAGCTGGCGAATGAAGCGTCGGCACGCCGTGCGCTTCGAACGCCGACGTTCTGGGCCCTCGCAGCGTGCTTTACCGCGTACTACGCGACGTTTGCCGCGTTGACTTTCCATCTGGTGCCGCTCATGGTTGAGCGCGGCGTATCGAATGCCGTCCTCGTGATGACCATGGCGCTCATCGGCCCAGCACAAGTCGCTGCCCGCGCTGTTTGGTACACATTTGCTCGCTCGGTTCACGTGAGTACCGTGGGCATGATCGTCGTGACCCTCTTCCCAATGTCAACGATTATTCTCGTTTGCGCGGGGAACTCTGCCGTGATGCTATGGCTCTTTGCGCTTTGCTACGGTGCTGCGAACGGGATGATGACGATCTTGAGAGGCACCATCGTGCAAGATCTGTTGTGGACAGAAGGATATGGGGCGATCAGCGGCATGCTCTCGATTCCATCGAATGTCGCCAAGGGAATCGCACCAATCACTGCTGCAGCTATATGGTCACTCGCGCACGGGTACGTCGCGGTCGAATGGACGATATTCGCTGTTTCGATGCTGTCCGCGGTAGCGTTTATTGTCGCGGTACGAGCCAGCAATGCCGAATCGGCGGCGGCCGGCTGTTGCTAAATTCACTTGTTAGGAACATCAAGATGAACATCCGTGAAGCGCGACCAGACGATCTCGATTCCGTCAGAACGCTTCTCGACCTCAATCAACTGCCGACTGCGGATGTTACCGAGGCTTTGTTGAACGATTTCCTCGTGGTCGGTGACCCGAGGCTCGTTGCTGTCGCGGGGCTGGAGCGCTTCGGCGAGGTTGGGTTGCTACGGTCACTGGCGGTTTCTGGTAGCGAGCGTTCCCAGGGGATCGGAAAAGGATTGGTTGAAGTGTATTAGCCGGGACTCGATCTGACAGGTAGTCGGGCCGACAAAGAACGAGTCATCAATGGGGGATGAGTTTCTCCTTGGCGAGTTCGAGCGAATCGAGGAAAGTACGCATCGGCGTCTTGCCATAACACCAGCGCCCCTGATGCTCTCGTTCATTGTTGTACTGGTCGAGCCACGCATCAAGGTCTGCCTGCAAGGTGGCGATCGAGTCGTAGATCTTCTTGCGGAAGACGATGCGATAGAACTCGTTGAGCATAGTCTTGTGCAGCCGTTCGACGATCCCGTTGGTTTGCGGCGACTTAGCCTTTGTGCGTGTATGGTCGATGTCCTCCAAGGCCAGATACAGCTCGTATTCATGATGCTCGGGGTTGCCGCAGTATTCGGTGCCGCGGTCTGTCAGCACGCGCAGCAGTGGAATGCCGAAGCTGTCGAAGAACGGGACAACACGATCGTTGAGTAGATCAGCCGCCGGCAAGGGCGTCTTGCGATCGTAGAGCTTGGCGAACGCAACCTTCGAGTAGGTATCGACGAAAGTTTGCTGGTAGACACGGCCGACGCCCTTGAGGCTGCCGACATAGAACGTATCCTGCGCGCCGCAGTAGCCTGGACATTCGGACTCGAATTCGCCGTGCACTTCCTTCTCGTGCTTGGCGCGTTCGAGTGCGACGAGCTGCGCCTCGGTCAGCACCAACCCCTCCTGGGCGGATTTGGCCTCCAAGGCCTTCAGGCGCTTGGGCATGGTCTCCAGATCGTGGCGCAACCAGATGCTACGGACGCCTTGGGGCGAGACGGACAGGGCATGCCGTTTGAGGACTTCGTTGGCGATACGCACCTGACCGTAGGCTGGCAATTCGAGGGCCAGCTCGACAACGGCGGCCTCGACCTGCGGGTCCACGCGGTTCTTGAGCAGCGGTCGGTGGTGGGAAATCTCCTGCAGCGCAGCTTCGCCGCCTCGATCGTACAGTTCCTTAAATCGGTAGAAGCTGTCGCGCGAGTAACCCATCACGCGACAGGCCTGACTGACGTTGCCGAGTTGCCGGGCCAACTCGAGTATGCCGACCTTGGCACGAATTACCTTCTGCTCCTGAGTCATGGCGGACTCCTTGCTGTTCGCGGCGCGCATTGCCGCTACGGGCTACGCCCTTCGCGCCAATGCGCGCCAGCATGAAAAACCAACCACTGTCAGATTTAGTCTAGTCCACCGCAGTTGAAGCAGTGGAGGAGAAGGCCAAGGCGACGGGAATCTCGTCGTTGTGGCTGTTGACGACGACTGCAACGAATTTCTTCCTGACGGTTGGATACTCAGTGGTGGCCAGAGACGATGCACCTGCTGGAATTCGAAACAGCAGTGAGTTTCGTGATCTGTGTCCCGCCTCAGCGACTTGTATGCGCAAGTTGCTGTGACAGACCTACGCAGCGGGCTCAACCGAACACTGCAAAGGGTCGATTGAATCGTCCGGTATCGCGACCAACGATGCCGTCCCGCCAAGCAGTCGCCGCGTCGAATTGAGGACCGGCCATACGTTAGACCTTTCGTGCCTCAAATGCCTGATCGAACTGCCGCGCCCGCCGGACCTCATCGCTATGCAGGTAGGTCGACGTCGTCGAGATCGACGCATGGCGCAGGTTGTCGCGCACCATGATCAGCTCGGCGCCGCGGGCCAGCGCGTGCGTCGCATGTGTGTGGCGCATCCAGTGCGGGCTCGCGAGGCGCAGTTTCTCGGCCGTCGCTGGTCGTTCGTCCTGGATCGCGTCGGCCGCCAACCGGAAGAATCGCCGCAGCACGCGCCAGAGCCTCGTACTCTCGATACCTGCGCCTCCCTCCTCGAGGTTCGCGATCAGCGGTGTGGCCGGGTTCCAGCGAGACGGCGTAACCGGCAGCCCACGTTGTACAAGAGACTGATCCAGCGCTGTTCGCGCCAGCGCAGGCAACGCCACCTTGCCCGGTTTGCCGCCCTTGCCGACCACGTGGAGCCAGTGATCGCCGTGTTCGTCACGCCGTATGTCGCCGAGCGTAGCTCTGACGAACTCGCTGGCGCGCAAGCCGGTCGAGTAACCAAAGTCGAGCAGGAAGCGCAGGCGTTGGGCAGCCGGTGCGCCCCAGCCATACGACCATTCCAGCCCATCGGCAAGTGCACGGACCAACAGCCATTCGCCCTCGGTGAAGCCGCGGGAAACATCCAGTCCCGTGCGCGACGCGGCGCCGCGCACCTTGACGCCCGCAAACGGATTCGCCATCACGTATCGCTGCTCGACCAGCCACCGGAACATTGCCGACAGGACCGTGAGCGCATACCCCGTCGACCGTGCCGACAGTGAGCCACTAAACGGCCGCCACTCGACACTTTGCCGCGGCCGCGACGGTCCGACCCAACGCTCACGTGGCGTTGGCCGCCGCAAGAAACCGCGGTAGGCGATCGCATCGTCGGTCGTCAGCGATGACAATGCCCTGCCGCGTTCGACAATAGCCCACAGGATCAACCGCTCGGCCTCTTTCCTATAGGCGCGCTGGGTAGCCACAGACTCGTAAAGGGACAGCCACGACTGGATTGCCTCATAGTCGTTCGACGCGCTCAGCAGGCAGGCGGTCTGCGGCGCCCGAAACTGCCCGCGCGAGCCGTCGACCTCATGCGGCACGCGAATCTGCTCCCATGGCACGATGATGCTGGACGGAGTCGCGGCGATCAACGCACGCGCCCGTTCGGTCAGCGCCGGGTGCGCGGCGAAAAACTCCTCGACATGTCGCGCGCCGGCGACGCCGAGACCGTCGATCGCCGACCACCAGCGGCGGCGTCGAGGAATCCGCACGGTGAGATCCGCGAGCGTTCGGATGCCGTGGACCTGCAGGGCTGCCACGATGCGCGGCAGCAACCATGTGCCAATCTCGTCCGATATGTGCGGCTCGGGCACAGGGAGGTGTCGCAGCGCGTCGATGGCCCGGGCAACGACGTCCGCCACTGCTTTCGAAGGACGGTCGACGAACGCGGCAGCCAAGTCTTCGCGATGACGAGCTCGCGCAAACGTGACGAGTCGCCGGCGGATGCGGCCGAGGATGCTGCGCGACGATACTCCGGCTGCGCGACGCTCGCCAAGATATCGGTCGACGGCATCCCGCGCGTCCAGACCGGAGTACCAGCTACGCAGTGCGGCAAGTTCGGCTTCGTCAGGGAAGCCGGACTCAGCCGCATCCAGGGGAAGGGTCTCACGCGTTTTCATGATCGCCGGTTTTCACGCTTTTCGATGATGGCCAGATAATAACTCTTATCTGTCCAGACGCTATCACTAGCTGACATTTTCATTTCAATCGTTGTCATCACGTATCCGCTGCGGCCGCAATCGGCGAGCGCTTGCCCGCCATGATGTAGCGTTGCAGTCGTTTCCAGACGTCCAGGTAGCGATGCTGCCGGATGGGGGCAGGGTGTTCGTCGTGAACGACTAGAATCCGTTCGACAGCGGTCAATTTGTGGTCGAGCAGCAGGCAGCGTTCGCATTGCTCGACGCGCGAGATGCATGCATTGAGGACAGATTCTGCCGTCGATCAGATCCGGCACCACATCGGCTGGCGCTGCCTCTCGTAAGTAAAACGCTAGCTATCTTTTTATTACTTCCTCCAGATCGCCACCACGCTCACCTTGGGCTGCGTTACACCGTCTCTTCGTTCGTGCATCGGGCTGCGCCCGCGCCGGTCAGCTCTCGGGGTCGTGTCCGAACTCGCGGAGTTCCTGCGAGCAGCGGCAGGCTCTGGCGAGCTTTACTGCCCATTGGACGGCGGCTTCGCGCGACGGGACTTCCAGGACACAGAAGCCGCCGTCGAACTCCTTGGTCTGCGGGTAGGTCTCGTCCGTGACAGTGCCATCGGCAGCGACCATCAGTGGCGCGACGTCCCCGTTGATACCACCGCCGAACACATAGACGCCGGCATCCTTCGCTTCGCGTATGACCGCGTGCGCCGCCTCACCGACCTCAGCCATGTCTTCGTCGGGGATGTCCATCGCCGCTCCGGGGAAGGAGATAAGATACTTCGCCATCGCTCGGTCCCTCGGGTATAGGTTTCAGTATTGAATGTGAGGCTTTACGTTGAAGTCAGCCGTATGCGATCCGCCAACGACGTCCTTGTCTAGAAATCGCTTCACTCTGATGCTACGTGTCCACGTGGACAGCTGGTATCAGAGTGTATGAGTGAAAAACGAGACCTGCGTAGCCGACTGGTCATCGGCCGAAAGCGAGATGGGCGTCGAGAATATGACGATGCCGCTCGAGACGAACTGGTACAGATCTGCCTGCAACCTGGCGTTTCAATAGCACGGACCGCCATGGAGCATGGTCTCAATCCGAACCTCCTGCGCAGCTGGATCGCCCGCTACCAGAAGATTCAGGCGCAACTCGAACACGAGCGAGTCGCCCGAACGCCCGCGATTTCTGACGGCGTCACGATTGACCTCCCCAGTACTCCATCGGCGTTCGTGCCGATCGTAGCAGCTACCGCATCGCCGTCCGTACAACTGCCAGAGCTATTGCCTGCAGCTCGACCGATGGCGCTCTCGCTGCACGTGAGTCTATCGAATGGCGTTGAGTTCGATCTCGGCGAAGCAAGCATCGACGAATTGGCCACCGTCATTCAAATGCTCGGGAGGCTGCCGTGTTCCAGTTCGACGAAGGCTTGAAGGTCTACCTGCACCGCGATCCTGTCGACTTTCGGTACGGCATGAACAGCCTCTCGATTCTCGTCGAACAGTCGATGCGCCTGAACCCGATGGATGCGTCGCTCTACGTGTTCGGCAATCGACGTCGCGATCGGATCAAGATCCTCGGCTGGGATGGGAACGGCTTCTGGTTGCTAATGAAGCGCCTCGAGGTTGATCACTTCATCTGGCCGGACAAGAAAACCGAAGTCGTGACCATGACGACGGAGCTGCTGCACGCGTTGCTCGACGGTGACGACATTACCACGGTCCAGCGGCATCCGACGCGGAAATATTTACGCGTGAGCTGAACATCGAATTGGCATGCCTGTCCAATCAGCATGCCGATTCAAGTCACCGTCACCGCCGATGAACTGGCCGCGCTGCTCGCGATACGTGAGCAGCACGCAGCGCTTCAGCAAGAGCGAGACGAATTGCGTAGCATGGTGCGTCTCGTGACGGCGGAGCGCGATCTGGCCGAAGAGCGACTGCGCTCCTACCGTCGCGAATTGTTCGGCGCGAAGAGTGAAGCACGGGACTCCGATCAGCTCGGCCTGTTCAACGAGGCCGAAGCGCTGGGCGCAAACGCGACGCCCGCGCAGGAAGATGCACCCGATACGACGGTCGTCGCCCATACGCGCAAAAAGCGCGGCCATCGCAAGCCGCTCGATCCCAACCTGCCGCGCGACATCGTACGGCACGAACTGCCCGAAGCCGAACGCTTCTGCGTGAACGACGGTCACGCACTCGTCGAGTTCGGCGTGGAGATCAGCGAACAGCTCACGGTGATCCCTGAGCAGCTTCGGGTGATCCAGCACCAGCGCGTCAAATATGCGTGCCCGTGCTGTGAGCTCGGCATCAAGGTGACGCCGGCGCCGCCACGTATCATCTCCCGCGGACTGTTGAGCGAATCGGCGCTCGCGTGGATTGCCACCGGCAAGTATCAGTTCGGTATGCCACTGTATCGGCAAGCCGGTTTGCTGCGCCGCTTCGGCGGCGACATCTCATCGAACACGATCGCCGCGAGCATGGTTCGCGTCGGCCTTGCTGCGCAGCCCGTCATCAACCTGATGCGCGACGCGCTGCTTGATGCCGAGCTGATCTACTGCGACGAGACGACGCTCCAGGTGCTGAAAGAAGAAGGCCGCCGCGCGCAAACGAAGAGTTACCTGTGGGCGCAGATGACGGGTTCGGGTGTGCCCATCCGCTGCTTTACCTATACACCGGGACGTGGCGCCTGGCTTGGCGACAAGTTGTTCACCGGCATCCGTGCGGGCGCGGTCATGATGACCGATGGCTACGAACCCTACAACGACATCGCTGAGCGTCACCAACTCGTACATCTGGGATGCTGGGTTCACGTGAGACGGTACTTCGTTAAGGCGGAAGACAGCGTGCCGAAGGCAGCGCGCACACCGGATCTGCTCGCGACGCGCTTCATCAGGCTGATCGGCAAGCTGTTCGCGGCCGAAGCGCGTAGTGAAACATGGTCGGCATCGCGACGACAGCGATTGCGACGACGTTACAGCACACATGTGCTCGCAGCGATCCACACGCTGATGGTCGAGCAGTCACCCGGTGTCGCGCCGAAGAGCCTGCTCGGCAAGGGGTTGACCTATCTGCGTTCGCAGTGGCCGAAGCTCATCCGCTACGTCGAAACCGGCGACTGGCCGATCAGCAACAACCCCTGTGAAAACGCGATTCGCCCGTTCTGCGTCGGCCGCCGCGGATGGTTGTTCAGTGATACCGTCGATGGTGCGAACGCGAGCGCCAATCTGTATTCCCTCGTCGAGACCTGCAAGGCCAACGGCATCGACCCGTATCGCTATCTCACCTGGCTGTTCCAACGCCTGCCACTGACGAAGAGCGTCGACGACTACGACGCGCTGCTGCCCTGGAAAATGCCGGCCGACCTGCGCTGACGCGCTTCGTTACCATACCTCAAGCGCTCCACCGCTTCACTCTGAAGGACGTCGTTCGTGGATCGCATACAGTCAGCCGACACACAGTGGCATTGCGCTGCGGGACTATGCCCCTGCGCGGGAGCTTGCCCCGGTTTAGTTGGCACTGAATGCACTCTGCATAAGGCTCTCATAGGCCGCAGGCGCCCCCGCTCAACAACCTACCCGGCCAGTTTGGGGCTCGCGGTCCCCAAGCAGATCAATTGGATGAAGTCGAGATACTCCCGAAATCGTCTCACGGTAGATAACACTATGAGGCATCAACGTCGCGAATCCAGCGCATCAACACTAGCTCGTCGCCATCTGACTGAATACGGACGAAGCCCGCCGGATGCTCGTACTCTAATGGCTCTCTGTCGCTGTTGAGGCTATCCATCCACACAGTCATTGAGCCAAACTCAGCCTCGATCTGCCACTTCGCCGCCGCATTCAGCAAGTCAAGTTCGGAAGGCGCGAGGGTCCACGTATAGTTATCGAAGGGACTATGCAGGTGCTGGAAGTACTCGTCAGAACACGTCGCGTTGTCGCTCGCCAATCGAACAAAGCCGAAATCTCGAGCGCTTTGCGAAAGAACGATCAATCTGCCAAACTCCTGATCCGCGAGACGCTTCGCCCAAACTTCGGTCCAGCGCCCCCATCGAGCTTCGAGTTCGTCCAATGTCATCTCGTAGGGGCACCGTCCCCTGTAGCTCTGACCGTGCACTCCAATCACCTTGCGCCAAAGAACTTCTCCCGTTGTCTGTACTACATCGAAGCAATTGCAGTGACACGCGACCTGCTTAGTTCGAAGCGCCTCAATCAGGCTTTTTAAATACTCGACATATGGTGGCGGATTATACGATAGAGGCTGCGTTTTCATATAGAAATCAAATAGAACTGAAATCGCACGCCTACCTTCTGCATCAGGATAAAAATTGCCACCACCTCTATCAAATCGTCGATATTCGACCCTCCAGTTAACATCGGTGGATTTAACATACATTTTTATCTCTTCTGGCACTGGTTCAATGACATAGATTTGACCAAGCTTCTGAAGATTAAACGATGAATCAGACAATCCACGCGAATTCAATAACAAAATATCTTTATCTGAAAATTCAGCACTTGATTTTGTTGCTCGGCTCGCCCAATCTAGAATGCATGCCGGCACACTACCAAGTCCACCATCCGCCGGCCCACGTTGAACAAGGGGCCAGCTAGCGCAACGCATTTTCATTACATATTGAAGTGTCCTTATATAGTGTTCTAGTATGGTGCCGTAATACCTAGGGGGTTGAGCAACTTGTAGCGGAACACCATGGAATGGGCACATGACTAACCATGCGACTTCATGGAACATGCTGTGGTATCCAAGTCTCGCGCATTCGGGACAAAATCGAATGACACGCTCGTCGCGACCGCCCGGGTTCAGACTGTAGCTTCCGCAACAGCTCAAACTAAGATCTGGATAAAATGCCGTACGAACCCTTGAGGAAGACTCGCCTAGTAGAGCCGCTATTCGATCAATCTCTGTGTCAGGCGAGCTGAATGGTCGATGAGGGTTAAATGCCAAGACTTCTTGGGCTCTTCGAATGCTAAGGTGATTGAGTTCGCAGAACCGCAGAAAAATGCTGAACCCCGACTCATATGCCCTCGCGCATCCGCTCCACCAATTAAACTCTAGATATGTCATGCTACGATGGCGGACAAATAATCCGCATGTGGTCAGAGAAATTTGTCTTAGCTAACCGCTTTATCCAGTTTTCATATGATGTCACCTCATCCCAATCGTCTCCTCGGGCCAATTCAAAAAGCGTCGCCTCAATAGTTCGAGCGATATGCTGCATAGGGAACTCCCCGAATCGCTTGGCACTATCGGGGGATAGGCTTTGCAAAGATTTCCAGAGATCAGGACTGCAGTCAACCAACCTCCGCCCCATTGAAAAATATTTTGGCGCAAAATACTCGAGAAATGAAACATTGCTACCCTCGGGCCATCGAGAGTCGACATCGTAGCCTGTCAATACGCACTCCAACTCTTCCGTTGTACGCAAGCCATGAAACTGCGCATGTGATGCCATGAATCGAGCCGAAACATGGGCATTTCCGGTGCCTGCGAAATAGTCGTACTTGTAGTTCAGTTGGTGCGATCCGACTGAAATGACGCTCAGCAGATACCCCTTTTCGTCGAGATCGTTCTGCAGTCCCATCAACCACTGCCATTCTCGCAATGTCATACCCTGTGCTTCGTCTATCAACAAGATCACATAGTTTCGGCGTGCCCACTCTGCAATCGCGATGAAGCGTTGCAGACACATGTAACGCCCTTCTGCGCGCGGTGGCGGCTTCGCCACATTGACGAGCGCAAATCGCGAAGCTCGCAGCAACATGTGCCAGAAGCCCGCCTCGCTCAATTGACTGTCGGGCGGGCGAATCCAGACAATGAGAGGAAGCTCGACCTCGAAGCGCTCGCGTAGCACTTGAGCGAGGAAATACTGAATACATCTTGACTTCCCAAGGCGCGATGCCCCCATGAGATACGCCCCTGGACACTGCTGATCGATCCAATCGCCAATCTTGGATATCATTTCGTGTATGGGCGGTGTATAGACCGCATACTGCTGCGTTACGATGCAGTGAGTGGGGTCAATATGTTTTGGGAGCGAGAATGTCATCGTGACCTCGTCGACGCGATCCGCCGTGGTGGCAAAGGCGTCGACGCTTCTGGTCGTTTGACATGACCTGGGCGCCGATCGGATTTCTTCGAATCAATATATTCGGTTTCCTTATCGTCTTGATTTTCATCATCCCGCTTCATCGCAGCATCCAGCATCATATCTCCAACTGATTGTGTCGCCGCGGCTGCAATAATGCGACGGGCCTCAAGATATGCCGGGTGCACCGGAAGCTTGCCCTTCGGTTGCGCTTCTGAATAATGAATCAATGCCTCAACGGGATCCATTCCAGGTGAAATATCGAACTTCCTGGCTCTGTTCGCTTGGCAAATCGCCGTACGGACAGCCAAGCTGTGCGGCAAACCATTCCAAGGAGGAGCCGCTCTCAACACACCCAACGACGTACCGCTGATCTCGACCCCCATCGCAATGCGGGCATCATTTTCCCTATGTGCAATTACCCATATCTTTGATCCGACGAGATCATATCGAGCGCCCAGTACCTCGTTCGAATAAGTCGCGTTGAGGAATTCGACATAGGGTCGACGCCCCTTACTAGCTCCGCCTCGGACGGTACAGAGCTTTCGGACACTGAACATCGAATTGACCATCTCGGCATCTACATGTCGTAGCGCCGAAGACGATTGACGATAGAGGAACTCTGCGTATTCTAGCGGCGTACGATTTCCGATGCTCCGATGCGGCGTACTGTTGTAGTTTGCTATCAGCACATCGATCAGCTCTTCTGCATACTCGTATTGAAATCGACTCGTCACTGCTACATCGTCCGGGTCACGTCCTTTCTTGTCTTTTGGTTTGGCCCCCGTTGTATTGGATAGCCGCTGAAATCCCAGCGCAGCCAGATGACGAAAAAACGCCTCGATAAAAGGGCGATCGTCTTTGCTGCGTCGCCTAGAAAATGAATTCGATGGATCAAGCAGTTTGGACCGAACAACTTCTTCGAGCGACTGGCGAACATGTTGGCAGGTCTCCGCGAGCGCACCATCCACGCTCGTTTCGTCCCAACAGAGGCCAATGTAGGCTGGGCCGAGAATTGATAGCAATCCTGCTCCAGGCTTGTAAGGCTCTTCACAAAACGTCACCTGCCGCTGAACCCACGGGGTCAGCGATCCCTTGATCGCCCGCAGCACATCGTCCTTTGAAACCTCTCGTCTCAAACTAAGGTAATACCCAATCACTGCTCTGGAAGTTATTTCGAGCAGGACAATAACCCAGAGCCGATGGATTATTTTTTCGAGGAAGCCACCTCCGATCTGTGGTAGCAACACACAAAACCGGCCATCCAATTTATGCGCGTCCATCTCTACCCGCTGCATAAACCTGAAAACTGGACGATTGGTCCCGTCGCCAGTCGCCAGTTTTTTAACCAAATCTGGCCCGCCTGCTTCATGTGCCAATGCCTTCGGATTCGCAGACAGAACCTTTTCAATATAACGTCTGATGGAATAGTATCCGCGGCTAGCTGTATTAAAGGGCCATTCGTTACGTATCTCGTAACCGAGCGCCCGAAGCTGGTCGAGAAACCAACTCTGATGACGTGTTCTTGAGCGCTTGATCTCGGCAAGCTTGCCGGCGCGCGGAATAGTTTGAATCCTCGCGTCGAAGTCTCTCCTTAGTTCAGGGTGGGCATCCAGAACGACCTGCATTGCGCCGGCCGCACCACCGCCGTAGTTATCCACTCGAATTCGCTTGGTACGCCGATACGGTCGCATTCTTTCGTATGGGATCAATCCCCGCCATCCGTACTCTCGGCCATCTTCATGAGTCTCAAGACAGCGCTCGTTGATGAGTCGATACGCCTGCTTTGCACCGAGAGATGTTGCTTGCTCAATCGATTCTGACGTCGCCCCCTCCAAGTACAACTCAACAGCCTTCTTCCTCGCGAAATAACGTGCCTGTCGAGAATCCGTCATCGCGCCTACGTCCGGCGTCACCCAATGGGATGTATCAATGGCCCGCCCCCGCACTATTCGCTGGGAAAACTTGGGCTGCTTTTCGGAGTCGTCAGTTGCCATCTCGCGCTTTTCCTCATCCGAGCGACGGACTTGATTCTGGTCGGGGTCGCCCTAGCGATGCTTCTGCGAGAGAAGGCTAGTACATCGAAATCGGCAATGCGGGATTAGTTACAAAGTCACCAAAATCGCTTGGACAAGATACAATTTCATGCAAATTTTTGCCCAAAAAGATTGTTCCCGAAATCTCCGAGACGGCCAATTGGCGGGGATGTTGTAGGAACAAATTTATGCAAACCGACGGGCGCGTCGCCGCGCGGCGATTGATCGCCGCCGGCAAGCCACGTAGAGTATTTGCCTGCCTCGATGCCGGAACCGCCATGCCGATCGGATTTCAGAAGATGAACGCGAACGGCGACGACTTCGTCGTCGTCGACCTGCGCGGTCAGGACGCCGCGGCCCGCATCGACCGCGAGCTCGTGCGACGCATGGGCGACCGTCGTTTCGGCATCGGCTTCAACCAGCTCGCGGTGATCTCGGACTGCGACGACGCGGCCGCCCGCGTCGCGTTCTGGAACCCCGACGGCTCCGCGCTCGATACCTGCGGCAGCGCGACGCGCGGCGTCGCATGGAAGCTGATGCGGGAAACGGGACGGTCGTCGGTCGTGCTGCGCACCAACCGCGGGCTGCTGTGCTGTGCGCGGGATGCGCACGGGCTGATCACGGTCGAGATGGGCGCGCCGCGCATCGGCTGGCAGGACGTGCCGCTCGCCGAAGCAGCCGACACGCTCGCGCTGCCGCTGCCCGGCGCACCGGCCGCATGCAACATGGGCAATCCGCATTGCACGTTCTTCGTCGACGATCCCGGCGCAATCGACGTCGCGGCACTCGGCCCGGCCATCGAAACGCATCCGCTGTTTCCGCAGAAAACCAACGTGCATTTCGTTCAGGTCATCGATCGCAGGCACATTCGCCTGCGCATCTGGGAACGCGGCGGCGGCGTGCCGCTCGGCTCCGGCTCGTGTTCGTGCGGCGCGGTGGTCAACGGGATCCGGCGCGCGCTGCTCGATGAGACCGTGCGGGTCAGTTGCGATGGAGGAGATGTCGTCGTGCGGTGGGACGGCGCGGGCAGCGTGCTGCTGAGCGGGCCGGTTGCGTTCGGCTTCGACGGGGTGTGGGTCGCCTGACGATACCGCTGATCGGCCGGGCAGCCGCGATATTCGCACTCGCGCCGTCGGTTCGGGCTGCATACGGATCCCCCCCGAACAGCATCGTCATTGTCCCGATGGAAGCGATACGTCGAACGCGACGATGTCGCGCCCGACTATCGTGCCGACGCGCGTCGATGCGCGTCCGACATGGCGCGCGATCGACCGGGCCCGGCATGTCGCGCGCCGGGCCGCGAGCATCACTTCTTCTCGTCGATCTTCTTCGGCTTCGGCGGCGACGGCACCTTCGCGTACTGGAACGCCGGCGTTGCCTTCAGCGCATCCTTCGTCGCGCCCGGCAGATAGATGTTGCCGTTGCGCACGTCGAGCGACGCGATCGGCACCGCGACGTCGTGCGCGGCCACGCCGAGGAAGCCGCCGGCCGACACGATCGCCGCCGACACCGAGCCGTCCGGCGCGACGATCAGGTCGCGCACCGTGCCGACCTTCTGGTTCGCGTCGTTGTACACGGCCTTGCCGAGCACGCTCTTCTTCACGCTCCAGCCTTCGAGCAGCGCCTGCGATTGCTCGACGGTCACGCTGAGCGGCTGCGCGCCGGCGATCTGCGCGTGCGCGCTGACACTCGATGCGACGATGGTTGCTGCGATGAGGGTCTTGTAGAACTTCATGTGTATTGCACTCCGGTTCGGTTGTTGTGATTCCGGGAGCGAAGCGACGCGGGCGCAACGGCTGATCGGTGAGCACCCCGCGCTTCGTCGCCGCGTGGCAGCCAGCCGCGCCGCCACTGCGTGTGTGCATGACGGACCGGCGTGACCGGACCGCAGCGTGCAACACGGCTTCATGGTAGCGGCATTCGCCGGATCGTGCGTTCGGATTGCAACGCCGCGGCGGTCGAACCGGACGAAGATCAACGTTGGCGTGAACAGGTGGCGGACGGTGGCGGGCTGCGCGCACGTCGATCAGGACAACATCGCAGATGCGCGGCCGCTCGCCGCCGCCGTAGCGAAATACGCACGCGGCGGGGCAGCGCCCCGCCATCGCTACGTCAGGCGTTGCGCGAATACACGCGCCGATGCCGCACCGCCTCGGCCAGCACGTCGAGCACCGGCTCCGTCTGCGTCCAGCTCAGGCACGCGTCGGTGATCGACACGCCGTACTGCAACGGCACGCCCGGCTTCAGATCCTGACGTCCGGCCTCGAGATGGCTTTCGACCATCACGCCGACGATCCGGTGCTCGCCCTGCGACAACTGCCGCGCGAGATCCTGCGCAACCTCGATCTGCCGTTCATGCGACTTGTTCGAGTTCGCGTGCGAGCAATCGACCATCACCTGTTCGCGCAACCCGCTCTTGCGCAGCACCGCGCAGCTCGCCTCGACGTGCTCGGCATCGTAGTTCGGCCCGTTCTTGCCGCCGCGCAGGATCACGTGCGCGTCGTCGTTGCCGCGCGTCTCGAAGATCGCAGCCATCCCCATCTTCGTCATCCCCATGAATGCGTGGCTCGCGCGCGCGGCGACGATCGCATCCGATGCGACCTGCACGCCGCCGTCGGTGCCGTTCTTGAAGCCGATCGGGCAGCTCAACCCCGACGCGAGCTGGCGATGGCTCTGGCTCTCGGTCGTGCGCGCGCCGATCGCGCCCCACGCGATCAGATCCGCGATGTACTGCGGGCTCAGCAGGTCGAGGAATTCGGTCGATGCCGGCAGGCCGAGCGCGTTGATGTCGAGCAGCAGTTGCCGCGCGGCGCGCAGCCCTTCGTTGATCCGGAAGCTGCCGTCCAGACGCGGATCGTTGATGTAGCCCTTCCAGCCGACCGTCGTGCGCGGCTTCTCGAAATAGACGCGCATCGTGATCAGCAGATCGTCCTTCAGCGCATCGGCGGCGGCCTTCAGCCGGCGCGCGTATTCGAGCGCCTGGTCGTGGTCGTGAATCGAGCACGGGCCGACGACGAGCAGCAGACGGTCGTCGCGGCCGTGCAGGATGTCGCCGATCGCGCGGCGCGTGTCCTCGACGAGCGTCTGCGTGGCGGCCGGCACCGGCAGCTCGTCCTGCAGCAGCGCCGGGGAAATCAGCGGACGCACCGCGCCGATGCGGACGTCGTCGATGCGCGTGGTGTCCTGGGTCGCGTCGGCGCTGCCTACCTCGCGATCGTGGGAAGGATTGTCGAGGTTCTGCATGGCGATTCTCCGGGGGACGTCTATCTGGAATGGTGGACAGGCTCGATTATGGCACCCGGACGGCGCGGCAGCGGCTTACGGCTGAACCGGCCGTCACGCGATGCTAACGGGCCGGCCGTTCGGCCGAGTGTTCGCGTTCGAGCGAAGTACCGTACGATCACGGCTGTCCGGTAGCGAAACGGCCCGCCGTGCAGCGCCGGACGCTTCGCGCACCGCTTGCCTGCGACCGATCGTTTTCTGCCGAACCGACACGCCACGATGACCGTCTCCGAACTGCTCCGCGCCATCCGCCAACCCTACGATCAATGTCGGTTGATATGCGTCTTCATCGTTCACGCACGCTCATGAAAAACATCCTGTCATCGCCGTTGATGCGCCCGTTGGTCCGAAGCGCGTGCGTCCTGATCGCGCTGCACGCGGGCTTCGCGGATGCCGCGCCGCGCACCGTCTATGAAGGAACGCTGCAAGGCGCCGGCACCGTCGTCATGGAACTCGACGATCGCCCGGCCGTGGGCGGCACGATCTCGGGCCGCTATTTCTACGCACAGTTCGGCGTCGATATCCCACTGCGAGGCAAGCCGGCGCAGCTGGTCGAGCCGCTCGTGCGTACACAATTGCCGGACGAGGCACGCAACACGTCGGCATACGGCGATCAGGCCGATTTCGATCATGCGGCGGCCACCTGGCAGGGCACGCGGGACAAAAGCGGCTATCGCGGCCGCTGGACCGATGCGCGCTCGGGCAAGACGCGCGCCTTCGCGTTGCGCCGCGTGGCTGCATACGATCCCGACGCGGTCGCGCCCGGCTCCGTCGAAGCGATCACCGCGCTCGTGGCAGGCGGTGCCGGCAGCGGCATCGCACGCAGCGCGGACATCGACATGCAGCACGCGCCTTATGCCACGTTGAAGCTTGCGGGGCACGCGCAACCGGTCGGCGCAGAAGTCGGCGACGGCACGGTTGCGTACCGGATGTGGCGCGACCCGCGCACGGTGCTCGCGTATCCGCGGCTGAGCCGCCATCCCGATCCGGCCGTGATGGCGCGGGTCAACCATCTGCTCGAACAGCGGCACTGGCAAATGAGTCTCGCGGCGCTCGAATGCGCGTCGACGCGCTATACCGACGACGGGCCGGCCGCCGGAACGCTTGGCAGCTACGACGACGAGAGCGTGACGGTCACGTGGCTGTCGCGTGCGGCATTGGGCATCGTGGAAGCCGGCAGCACGTTCTGCGGCGGCGCGCACCCGAACAATCACTACGATCCGGTCACGTTCGACCTGCTGCGCGGTGCGTACCTCGACTGGAATCGCGTGATCGACGCGGCTGCGCCGGCGGAGGATCGTGAATCGGCAACGAGCGCCGCATTGACGGAATTCATTGCGCGGCTGCGCGACGGAGACGCACCGGGCGACCAGCCGACGGACGGCCACGGCGATTCGCTGTCGTGCGCCGACGTGCTCCCGGAGTATCTGGCGTTCGAATTCGATGCGCCCGGCAAGCTGTCGTTCGTCGTGTCCGGCATCGGTCACGCAATGGGCGCTTGCCTCGGGCCGCAGCTCGACGCGCCGTTTGCCGCGCTCACGCCGATCCTGAGACCGGGCGGCGCGCGTTATCTCGTACCGGGCGTCAAGCTGAAATAACGCGGCGGTGCGCGCGCGCCACCGTCATTGCATCAGGAATGCGATCAGGACGCGTCGCCCGGCGCGTCGACGTCGATGCCGAGTTCGCTCGCCATCCGCTGAACGAGCGCATTCAGGCGCGCGACTTCGTCGGAAAGGCGCTTCTGCTCGGCCTTCAGCGCTTCGAATTCGGAAGGCGGCACCGAATCCGCGCCGCCGCCCGCGTCCGCGCTGGCGAAGTCGGCGAGGTTTACTTCGCCGCACATCAGGTGCATCCAGCGGTTCTCGCGCGCGCCCGGTGCGCGCGGCAGCCGGACGACGAGCGGCTGCGCACGCGCGGCGAGTTCGTCGAGGAACGCCTCGACCGACGAGATGTCCGCGAAGCCGTGCAGGCGCGCGCTGTTCAGGCGCAGTTCCGCAGCCGTCTGCGGGCCGCGCAGCAGCAGGATCGTCAGCAGCGCGATCGCCTGGCTCGGGATGCCGAGCACGCGGTTCATATTGTGTTCGAAACGCGGCACGCGGCTGCTGCTGCCCTCCATCACGAGGCTCAGGTGCTTGAGCCCGTCGAGCGCGGTCGTGACTTCGTCCTCGCTGACGTTCATCACCGGCGAGCGCGCGGTTTTCTGGTTGCAGCCGGCGGTCAGCGCATTCAGCGACAGCGGATAGGTGTCCGGCACCGTGTGCTGCTTCTCGACGAGCACCCCGAGAATGCGGGCTTCGAGCGGCGTGAGTTCGCGCAGGGCGCGGGGCGTGGGCATGTCCGGCGTGGTGTTCATGGATGGCGTCGCAGCGTGCAGCAGGTGAAGGGGAAACGGTCGCGGCCCGTGCGGCGTCGCGCGCGGGCGAGCCATATGATAGCTCGCGGCGCGGCGCCCGGCGCCGGTTGCCGGTTGCCGCGAGCACGCGCGCTCATGCCGCAGCCGGCTTTCGTCCAACGTATCGGCCAGGCGCCGTCGCGGCGCCCGCCCGCTCGTTTGCGCGTCGCGCAGGCCGGCGCTACGATACGCGTTCACCCCGGCACGCGGCGCCGCGCGCGAGCGCATCGCGCAGCGCGCCGATACCGCGCATCGCCCGTCCCGCACGCCGTGCCGCCGCGCATGCGCAGCGCCCGTCGACACCGTTCATCCGATCCGTTCACTCGTTCACCGCCATGACCGCATCCTCTTTCGCGCCGAACGTGCGCGCCATCGTCACCGGACATACGCGCGGCCTCGGCGCATCACTCGCCGACCAGCTGCTGCAGGAAGGCGTCGCCGTGCTCGGCGTGTCGCGCAGCCGTCATCCGTCGCTCGCCGCGCAGGCCGGCGATCGCTTCGCCGAAATCGAACTCGACCTGTCGGACACGTCGGCCGTCGCGACGTGGCTGGCCGGCGACACGCTGCGCCGCTTCGTCGACGGCGCATCGATCGTGCTGCTGTTCAACAACGCCGGCATCGTCGACCCGATCGGCCCGCTCGATGCGCAAGACCCGGCGCTCGTCGCGCGCGCGGTCGGCCTGAACGTCGCGGCGCCGCTGATGCTGTCGGCCGCGCTCGAGCAGGCGGCGTCCGCGCCGACCGAATGCCGGATCCTGCACGTGTCGAGCGGCGCCGCGCGCAACGCCTATGCGGGCTGGAGCATCTACTGCGCGACCAAGGCCGCGCTCGACCACCATGCACGGGCGGTCGCGCTCGACGCGAACCGCGCGCTGCGGATCTGCAGCGTCGCGCCGGGCGTCGTCGACACGGGCATGCAGGCGACGATCCGTTCGACGCCGACCGACCGTTTCCCGCTGCGCGAGAAATTCGACGAGCTGAAGGCGAGCGGCGCGCTGTCGACGCCCGAAGCAGCCGCGCGGCAGTTGATCGGCTATGCGCTGAGCGACGCGTTCGGCTCGGTGCCGACGGCCGACGTGCGGGAATTGCCCGCGGCCTGATCCGGGATAGAATTTCGCGGTTGCCTTTCCCCAAGGATCTCCCCGATGGTCACGAAGACCACCGCCCCGTTCCAGCAGATCAAGACGCTCGTTCGCCAGAACGTCGATGCGGGCGACTGGCGCCCGGGGGACCGCATTCCGTCCGAACTCGATCTCGCCGCGCAATTCGGCGTCGCGCGCATGACGGTCAACCGCGCGCTGCGCGAGCTGACGGAGGAAGGCGTGCTCAAGCGCATCGCCGGCGTCGGCACCTTCGTCGCCGAAGTGAAGCCGCAGTCGAACCTGCTGATGATCGCGCACATCCGCGACGAGATTCGCGCACGCGGGCACGAATATCGCTGCCGCGTGCTGAGCCAGTCGCGCGAGCCCGCGTCGTTCGACGTCGCGGCCGCGTTCGGGCTCGCGGTCAACACACCGGTCTTTCACGTGGTGTGCGTGCACGAGGAAAACGGCCGGCCGATCCAGCTCGAAGACCGCTACGTGAATCCGGCCGCCGCGCCGGCATTCATCGACCAGGATTTCCAGGCCGAGCCGCCGTCCGAATACCTGTTCAACAACGTGTCGCACTACGAACTGGAGATCGAGCACGTCGTCGACGCATCGCTGCCGACCAGCGAACAGGCGCGGCTGCTCGACATGCGCGCCGACGAGCCATGCCTCACGCTCACGCGCCGCACGTGGACGAACGGGCTGCCGGTCACATTCGTGCATTTCCTGCATCCGGGCAACCGTTACCGGCTCGGCTCGCGCTTCAAGCCGGGCGCCGGACGTCACCAGACCTGAACCGCCTTCGCCCGTACCTTCACCTGCCCCTTCACCCGCGCCCAAAAACGAGACGGCGCGCCGCCGCCGCTTCATCTCGAAACGGCCGCCGCGCGCGTGATGGGGCGTCAAGCAGCGTGATGTGGCGATATCCGCCGATCAAATCGCGCCGGCCTGCCCCGCGCCGCGCGACCACACGACCGGAAACAGCGGATGCTCGAGCGGCGCGCCGTCCGGCAACTGCTCCGCGAGCCCGGGGAAATCGGGCGACGTCTTCCAGCGGCGCGGCGCGTGACGGATGTCGTCGCCGACGAAGCGGATCGAGAACGCGCGCCGGCGATTCTGCGTGCCGCCCGACGCATGCAGCGTCAGCATCCGGAAGCACACCATGTCACCCGGCTCGAGCGCCCAGTGGCGGATCGGGAACGCGGAACGATCGGCTTCGATGTCCGGCAGGTCGGCCAGGCTGCCTTCCGGAAACCACTTCGCCTCCTTGTCCATGAACGTGCGCGGCATCAGCCACGGCCCCTGATGCGAGCCGGCGACGAATTCCAGCGTCGATTCGAGCGGCACCGGGTCGACCGGAATCCACATGCTGACGTTGTCGTCGCCTTCGATGTTGTAGTACGGCTGGTCCTGGTGCCACGGCGTGCGCTGCCGCGTGCCCGGCTCCTTCACGAGCAGGTGGTCGTGATGCAGGCGCACGGTCTGCGTGCCCATCAGCGCGGCGGCCACCGACGGCGCGGGCGACTTCACGATGAAGTCGCGGTACGCGTCGTTGTGCTGCCAGTTGCAGAAGTCCTCGAAGAACCAGCCCGGGTCGTCGGGCCGGCTCGCGACCTTCGCGCGTTCGCTCGGCTGCGCGAGGTTCGCGTCGATGCCGGCACGCAGCGCGGCTACTTCGTCGGGCGAGAAGATGCCCTTGATGCACACCGCGCCTTCGTCGCGGAAGGCGGCGATCAGTTCGGGCGTCACGGCTTTCGCGACGCGCTCCTGGATACTCGTCATGGGTTGCCTGTCGATTGAATGAATCACGGGGTCACGGGGCCATGAGGTCACGGCGCGGAGGTCAGCTGCTGCTTCTCGCCGTAGATGTCGAAGTCGAAATATTTCGCGGCGATCTTCTGGTACGTGCCGTTCGCGCGGATCGCGACGATCGCGTCGTTCAGCCGCTTCTTCATCGCGGCGTCGCCCTTGCGCACGCCCATCGCGACGCCGTAGCCGGTGATGCGCACGTCGGTCACGTCGGGGCCGGCGAACGCGTAGCCCTTGCCGCGCGGCGTCATCAGGAACGCGTAGCCGGCCTGGGTCTTGTCCTGGAAGGTCGCATCGAGGCGGCCGTTCACGAGATCCTGATACACCTGATCCTGGTTCTGGTACGACACGATCGTCACGCCCTTCGGCGCCCATTCGGCCTTCGCATACGCCTCCTGCGTCGTGCCCTGGTCGATGCCGACGCGCTTGCCGGCGAGCGACGCCGCGGTCGGCAGCAGCTTCGAGCCGACGGGTGCGACGAGTGCGCCCGGCGACGCATACAGCTTGTTCGAGAAGTCGATCTGCTTGAGCCGCTCGTCGGTGGCCGTCATCGCGGACATGATCACGTCGAACTTGCGCGCACGCAGCGCCGGGATCATCCCGTCGAAGCCCTGCTCGACCCACACGCATTTCGCATGCAGCTGCTCGCAGATCGCATTGCGCAGGTCGATGTCGAAGCCGGCGAGCGAGCCGTCGGGCTGCTTCGCCTCGAACGGCGGATAGGTGGGATCGATGCCCCAGCGGATCGTCGCCGTGTCCTGCGCGAACGAGACGAGCGGCGCGAACGCCAGCGCGGATACGACGAGCTTTGCAGTGCGGTTCATGGTGTGTCCTTGTGGTCTCGACGTGGCGCGCGAGCGCCGGGCGTCCGTTGGGGAGCGTCGCGCCGGCACGGTCGGCGCGGTATGCGTAAGACGGGGACTTCGGTGGAACTGCGATGCAGTCTAGACCGCTTGATTTTTGAGCGCAAGCCGGGGAAATGGAGGGTGCGCGGAATGGGGGAAGTCGAACGGGGAAATTGCGCAGGAAGGACGTAATAGCGGGTTTTACGGCGCATTTTCGCCTAATTTACCAAATTTTGTGGTGTTTACCCGATGGAGGCACAGTCCGCGGAGAGTGCTTTTCTGCGAGATATCCACACGGCGGCGCGTCGATGTACTAACGAACGTATCGCTCCGTTCCGGCCGGATAGCCGGGATTCGCGCCCCGGCCTATACCGCACGGATAATCGCCCGAACAAAATCTGCCTTACATGTCGATCCTTCCGGCCCTCAGGAAATCGGCATGCACTCCGTGAAATCGGTCCGATCGTCGCTAGACGGAGGACGGAACTCGATCTGACTCAGCGCCAACTGGCAAAACTCGCCGGCGTGTCGCCCGTTACCTTGAACCGGCTGACATCGACACGATCGACGCGAGCGCGCCGCCGTCGGCGGCCGCCCCGGCCGATGTGACAGTGGTCAACGCAAACGCGCCGATGATCGCGATCCGTTGGAGCAACATCCCGTTTCCTCCTTGCATCCCCATACGCGCCGCCGCGCCCAGGTCCGGCGAAACCGCAATTGCTGGCGACGTCCGGCCATGTTAAAAGTCGCCGCACGCATTTGAAAATGAAATGTTCGAATCCACAGAAGTGTAGAAATGAATAGACCTTTGTTCGACCTCGACCTGCTGCGCGCGCTCGTGATGGTCGCCGATTGCGGCAGCTTCACGACGGCGTCCGCGCGCCTGCATTCGACGCAGTCGACGGTCAGCCAGAAGGTTCGGCGGCTGGAGGAGATCGCCGGTCATCGCCTGCTCGATCGCGGCACGCGCGATGTGCGGCCGACCGACGCCGGCGTGACGGTGCTCAGCTATGCGCGGCGCATGCTCGCGCTGAACGACGAGATGCTGGAAGCGCTGTCGGGCGCGACGGTCGCGCTGACGATCCGGCTCGGCGTGCCCGACGACTTCGCGGCGGGCCGCACGACGCACGTGCTCGCCGCGTTCAGGCGCGATCATCCGCAGGTGAAGCTCGAAGTGATGTGCGGGCTGAGCCGCGACATCAGCGCGGCGTACGATCGCGGCGAGCTCGATCTCGTGCTCATCAAGCAGCGCCGCGACAGCCGCGAGGCGGTGGTGCGCTGGCCGGAGAAACTGCGCTGGATCGACAGCGCGCAGCATCCGACGATCAATCTCGATCCGGTGCCGCTCGTCGTGTTTCCGCCGCGCGGGCTCTATCGCGACGACATGATCAAGGCAATCGAGGAGCGCGGCCGCCGCTGGCGGATCAGCTTCACGACGTCGAGCCTGAGCGGCATCCAGGCGGCCGTCGCGGACGGGCTCGGCATCAGCGTGCTGCCCGCGCGCGTGGTGACCGACGAACACGTGGTGCTGACCGAGAAGGACGGCTTCGCGCCGATCGAGAACATGGACATCGCGATCCTGCATCGGCCGACCGCCGATCCGATGGTCAGCGAGCTGACCAGGACGCTCGCGGCGATGCTGGAGCAAGAGCCGGAGTAAGCGCAAACGCGCGGCGGTGCGGATCGGATTCGACGCGTCTCGCCGAGGATCACGCTGAAAGAGGCCCGATCATACCGGGGCGACGCCGCGCTCAGACCAGCGCGCCGTTGCGCGCGACGATCTTCCCGGACGACACGACGAGCCGCCGGGTCGGCCGCGCGACGACCGCCTCGGCGAACGTCAGTGCATCGACGAGCACGATATCCGCGCGCTTGCCGGCCTCCAGGCCGTAGTCGGCGAAACCGCAACCGCGTGCCGCGCCGTGCGTCACGCAATCGAGCGCGACTTCGAGCGCGTCGTCGCGGCGGAAATCGTTGCGCATGCCGATCAGCATCGCGCGCTCGAGCATGTCGGGCGAACCGTACGGCGTCCACGTGTCGCGCACGCCGTCGTTGCCGCCGATGACGGTCACGCCGGCCGCACGGCACGCGGCAACGGGCGGCACGGGCACCGCGGCCGGCGCGGTGGTGACGATGGCAACGCCGAGGTCGGCCATCCGCGCGAGCAGCGCATCGCGCTCGCGTTCGGCGATATCGCCGAGGCAGAAGCCGTGGCTGATCGTGACCTTGCCCTGCATCCCGTGCGCGGCCGTGCGCTGCAAGATCAGGTCGAGCGAATACGCGCCCATCGAACCGCGCTCGTGCAGGTGCAGATCGAGCCCGCGGCCGTGACGTTCGGCGATGCCGAACAGCACGTCCACCGCCTCGACCGGATCGCCTTCGATCGCGCACGGATCGAGCCCGCCGAGCAGGTCGGCGCCCGCACCGAGCGCGTCGGACAGCAGCGCGGCCGTGCCGGGCCGCTTGAGCACGCCCGACTGCGGAAACGCGACGATCTGGATTTCCACCTGGCCGCGCAGCGTCTCGCGCGTCGCGAGCACGCCGTGCAGATGCCGCAGCCCGGCTTCGGTGTCGACGTCGACGTGCGTGCGGATGCGCGTCGTGCCGGCCGCGAGGAACGCGCGCGACAGCGCGAGCGATGCGGCGCCGGCATCGTGGCCGCTCGTCGCGCGGTAGTTGCGCTCGTTCTCGATGCGGTCGACGAGGCGCGGCCCCACCGCGTTGCGATACCACGGCATCCCCCAGTGCGTCTTGTCGAGGTGCGTGTGGCCTTCGACGAGGCCGGGCAGCGCGAGCGCGCCCGCACCGTCCTCGATCGTGCAGCCGGCGGGGGCGTCGAGCGACGGGCCCACGCGCGCGATGCGATCGTCGTCGATCAGGATGTCGAACGCTTCGTCGGTGTGCGTGCGGACGTTGCGGATCAGCAGGTTCGTCATGTCGGTTCCGGTAGGGTCGGTCAGTGCAGAACCGTCACGATGCGCGCACCGTGACGGCGGTCAGGTCGTTATCGCGTGAAACGCAGCCCGGGTGCGAACGGCGCGGCCGTATCGCTTTCGCCGCGGCGGAACACCCAGCGTTCGGCCGGCACGCCAGCGACGGCCGCTGCCGCATTCGGCGCGCTCACCGCGACGAAGCTCGCGTCGCAGCCCGCCGCGATCCCGTAGTTGTCCTTGCCAATGGCACGCGCGCCGGCATGCGTCGCCATGTCGAGCGCGATGCCGAGCGCTTCGTCGGTATAAAAGCCCGACCGGTAGCCGACCATCATCGCGCGTTGCAGCATGTCGCCGTTGCCGTACGGCCACCATGCGTCGCGGATGTTGTCGTTGCCGGCGAGCACCTGCACGCCCGCGTCGCGCAGTTGCTGCACCGGCGGGAATGCGCAGTCGCCCGGCGCATTGGTGAGGATCGACACGCCGGCATCGGCGAGCGCCGCGGCCGCACGCTCGACGTCGTCGTGGCTCACCTGGCCGAGGGCGTACGCATGGCTCACGTTCACGCGGCCGCCGAGGCCCGCCGCGCGCGTGCGCGCCGCGATCCGCAGCAATTGCGCGATGCCGGTCTCGCCGGGTTCGTGCAGGTGGATGTCGATCTTCGCGCCGCGCTTCTCGGCAATGCCGAACACGATGTCGAGCTGGCCGTCCGCGTCGCCGTCGAGCGTCGTCGGATCGATCCCGCCGACCACGTCCGCGCCTTCGCGCACGGCTGCGTCGAGGATCCCGGCGGTGCCCGGGCACGTCACGACGCCGGCCTGCGGAAACGCGACCAGCTCGATGTCGACGATCCCGCGCCATTGTTCGCGCGCGGCCATCACGGCGTGCAGGTCCGACAGGCCCGTCGTCGCGTCGACGTCGACGTGGCTGCGCATCGCGATCGTGCCGAATGCGGCGGCCTGCGCGATCAGCGCATTGGCGCGCTCGACGATCGCCGGCGCCGCCGCAAGCTGGCGCTTCTCGACCGCGAGCCGCTCGCGCAGCGAGCCGGCCGATTCGTGCGGCACCCATCGATCGCCGACGAAGCTCTTGTCGAGATGGATGTGGCCGTCGACGAAGCCGGGCAGCACGACGCGCCCGCCGAGGTCGATCGTTTCCGCGCCGGGCGTGGCCGTGCAATCGGCGCCGATCCGGACGAAGCGGCCGTCCTGGACGACGAGGTTGACGGGCTGGCCGCCGGCATCGACGGCGTTGGTGAAGAAACGATCGGTGGTCATGACTCGGAATGTAGGTGGGGCGGTCGCTGCGCGACGTCGACGCGGACAGGGGAACGAACCGCGGCCGACACGGCGCGACCGTCGGCAGGCAATCCGGTCACGATATCGGACGGGCCGGCCAGTGACCAATTAAATGTCGCGATGCCGCGCATTCGATTTCGCGATGTGCGGCGGGCGCGCCCGCGTGGTGTGGCGAGGGGATGGGGCGCGATCATGCGTGAAGCGCGACGCGGAGCCCGATGCCCCGCACGCCGCGACGCCTGTCCCGGCGGCGAGTTGCGCGGCAACAGACTTTACACGTTGTTACCCGGCCACACCGGACGCGCATCCGCCCATTCCTTATACTCACGCCGAGTTCGCCACCCGTCCCGGTATTCGTCGGCGAACACGTTGCCGATGCAGGAAACACCATGATGCGCATGCCTTCCACGAAGACCGTTCTGTTCGCCTCGCTCGTCGCCGTGGCGGCGCTTCCGCTGACCGCCTGCGTCGCACCGGGTTATTACGGCGCGCAACCGGGCTATCCGCAACAGCAATACGCGACGCCCGGTTACGCGCAGCCCACGTATTCGCAGCCGGGCTACGTGCAACCGCAACAGCCGGCGTATCCGAACCAGGCACCGCAGCCGTACGACCAGTACGGCAACCCGCAGCAATACGGGTCGCAGCCTTACGCGAACCCGCAGCCGTATGGCGGCCAGTACGGCAACGGCTACGGCACGCAATACGGCACGGTCTCGAACATCGTGCCGGTCAGAGGCTCGGTCGGAACGTCGGGCGTCGCGGGCACCGTCGTCGGCGCGCTGGTCGGCGGCGTGCTGGGCAACCAGTTCGGCCGCGGCCACGGCCGCGATGCGGCGACGGTGATCGGCGCGCTCGGCGGTGCCGTCGCCGGCAACCAGATCGGCCAGCAGATGGGCGCGGCGCAACCGCCGAGCAGCTACCGGATCGACGTGCAGCTCAGCGACGGCTCGACGCGCTCGTTCGACGTGCAGTCGCCGGGCGACCTGCACCCGGGCGATCGCGTGCAGATCAACGGCAGTCAGCTCTCGCGGTATTGAACAAGTCGTGCTGATGCAGGACGTACCGATGCAGGTCGTGCGCATCTGAACCGCTCGTGCGCATCTGAACCGCTCGTGCGCACCTGATCCGTTCGTACGCACCTGATCCGATCGGTCGCACCTGATCCGGTCGGGCGCACCTAATCCGGTCGGGCGCACCTGATCCGGTCGGGCGCGCCTGAGCCGATCGGGCGCGCCGCGTGTTTCTCCCTTGTTTCTCCCGCACGCTTCACGTACTTCGCGCGCTCGACGCGTCGTGCCGGCCCGGCTCGACGGCGGGCGCGCTTCATCCCCAACGCTCCTTGAGCCGCACGGCGCGCGCGCTTCAGTTCCCCTGCCTTCGTGAACCCGGCACGGCGCACCTGCCGCGCGTCGCGCTCGTATCAGCCAACGCGCCGGACCCTCACACCCGCTCGGCCGCCAGCGCGACGCGCGTCGAATGCGCGGCCGCCTGCAGACGCCGCGATCGCCGGTAGATCATCGCCAGCAGCACGAGCAGCCCCGTGCCGACGTACAACGACCCGCGCGTGGCCGCATCGACGCCGAGCATCACGAACACGAATACGACGAACGCGAGGCAGATCCACGACGTGGCCGGCGCACATGGCATCCGGAACGCCGGCGTCACGCCGCGCGCGGCCATCACGCGCCGGAACTGCATGTGGGTCAGCACGATCATCGCCCAGATCACGGCCACGTCGAACGACAGGAACGACATCAGCCAGCCGAACACGCGCGCGGGAATCACGTAGTTCAGCAGCACGCCGACCGACATCAACAACACGGTCGCGCCGACCGCGCGCGACGGCGAGCCGCTCGCGCTCAGCGTCGCGAACGGCGCGGGCGCGAGGCCGTTGCCGGCCATGCTCGACAGCATCCGCGCGCCGCTGAACACGATGCAGTTGAAGCTCGACAGCGCGGCCGTGACGACCACGAAGTTGACGACGCCGGCCGCCTGCCTCAGCCCGAGCGATTCGAACGTGGTGACGAACGGGCTGCCGTGCTCGCCGAGCTCGTTCCACGGGTACAGCGCCATGATGATGAACAGCGCGCCGACGTAGAAGATCAGGATGCGCCACAGCACCGAATTGATCGCCCGCGGAATCGCCTTCTGCGGGTCGCGCGCCTCGCCGGCCGTGAGGCCGATCATCTCGACTCCCGCGAACGAATACGCGACGATCGGCAGCGCGCTCACGAGCCCGAGCACGCCGTGCGGGAACACGCCGCCATGCCGCCACAGGTTCGACAGGCCGACCGGCTCGCCGTGATGGCCGATGCCCGTGAACACGATCAGCGCGCCGCCCGCGATCATCAGCAGGATCGTCCCGACCTTCACGAGCGCGAACCAGAATTCCAGCTCGCCGTACACCTTCACGTTCAGCAGGTTGAAGCCGGCGATCGCGGCGATCGCCAACACGACCCAGAGCCACTGCGGCACCGCCGGAAACCAGAATCCCATGTAGATGCCGACGGCCGTCGTCTCCGCGACACCGACGCCGACCATGAACAGCCAGTAGGTCCAGCCGACCAGATAGCCGGCGAACGGCCCGAGGTATTCGAACGCATACGCGCCGAACGAGCCGGACACCGGCCGGTGCACGGCCATCTCGCCGAGCGCGCGCATGATCAGGAAGATCATCGCGCCGCCGATCAGGTACGCGACCAGTGCGCCGGGCCCGGCCGCGCGGATCGCGGACGCCGAGCCGAGGAACAGGCCGACGCCGATGGCCATCCCGAGCGCCATGAACGAGATCTGGCGCGCGCCGAGCTCGCGCCGCATCGTGTGCTGTTGCATGTTGTCTCCAGTCGTGGATCGTCGCGGCTCGCCGGATCGGACGGCCGCTGGGCGGGCACCCCGACGTCGTGCGCGGGGCCCGTTGCATCGCGCGGCGCCGGGTTCAGCGGCCGTGCAGAAAGCGTTCGACGCGAAACGGCGTCGGGTCGACGAACGGCTGCGTGCCGGTCATCAGATCGGCGATCAGCCGCCCGGTGACGGGGCCGAGCGTGAAACCGTGGTGCGCATGTCCGAACGCGAACCACAGATCGCGATGGCGCGGCGCCGCGCCGATCACCGGCAGCATGTCGGGCGTGCATGGGCGGCGGCCGAGCCACGGCGCGCTATCCACGCGCGCGCCGAGCGGGAACAGCTCGCGCGCGACCGGCTCGACGGCGGCGAGCTGCGTCGGCGTCGGCGGCGTGTCGCGATAGCCGAGCTCGACGCCGGTCGTCAGGCGGATGCCGCGCGTCATCGGCGTGATCAGGAAGCCGCTGTCGGCATCGAGCACGGGCCGGTTCAGCCGCGCGCCGGGCTGCGCCGCATAGTGCATGTGGTAGCCGCGCTTGACCGCGAGCGGCAGCCTATAGCCGAGCCGTTCGCACAGCAGGTCCGACCACGGGCCCAGCGCGACGACCGCGGCGCGCGCGTCGAGCGGACCTTCGTCGGTGTCGACACGCCAGCCGTTCGCGGCCGACAGCGTCAGCGCATCGCCGGTCACGACGCGCCCGCCGAGCTGCTCGAAGTGCCGCGCATACGCGGTGACGAGTCCGTTCGGATCGCTGATCGAATCGGAGCCCGGATAGCGCAGCGCGCCGATCAGCGCGCGGCTCAGGTTCGGCTCCGCGTCGCGCAGCGTGGCGGCGTCGAGCGCGTCGAAGGTCACGCCGTATTCCGCGTGCCAGCGCTCGGCGTCGCGAGTTTCGGCGTCGCGCGTCGCGGCGGTGCGAAACACCTTGAGCCAGCCGCCTTCGCGCAGCAGCGCACCGGCGCCGGCCGCGTCGATCAGCGCACGATGCTCGGTCACGCAGTGCTCGATCAGCGGCGCATAGGCGCGCGCGATCTCGGCGTGGCGCGCCGGATGCGAATTGCGCCAGTAGCGATACAGGAACGGGATGAGCTTCGGCAGCGCGGCCGGGTGATAGCGCACGTCCGGCGAGCGGTTGCACGCGTATTTGAGCAGCGTGCCGAAGCCGCGCGGAAACGCGTACGGATACACGCCTTCGCGCTGGATCAGCCCGGCATTGCCGAGCGACGTTTCGTTGCCGGGCGCGTTGCGATCCACGAGCGCGACCGACAGGCCGCGCTGCTGCAGGTGGACGGCGACCGACACGCCGATCATGCCGCCGCCCAGGACGAGCGTATCGAACTTCATCGGAAAACTCCTCGGGCGTGCGGCGCGCGCGTCACGCGAGCGCGGTGACGGCGATCTCGACGTCGAGACCGGGCTTCATCAGCAGCGCCTGCACGCACGCGCGGGTCGGCGCGTGGCCGGCCGGCACCCACGCATCCCACACCGCATTGAACGCGTCGAAGTGCGCCGCGTCGCTGAGCCACACGTTGGCCGTCAACACGCGCGTCTTGTCGACGCCGGCCGACGCGAGCAGCGCGTCGATGCGCGTGAGGATTTCGGTCGCCTGCACGGCGATCGGCGCGCCGGCGGTGTCGGGCACCTGGCCGGCCAGATGGACGATGCCGTTGGCGATCACGACCTGGCTCATGCGCGGGCCGGTGTGCAGACGTTTGATGTCAGTGGACATGAATTGCACCTTCGCAGGTCCGGCCACCACGGGCCGGTTGAATCGGGGAATGGTCCGGCAAAACCAACGGACCGGAAAGCACCGCCGGACGGTCGCGACTCGGGCCTGTCGCATGGGCTGCGGCGAGTTTCGCGTCGTCCGATGCTAGAGTGGCCGTCACGCCCGCCGTTGGCGATCTCGACGAAAATTATCATATACGAGAAAATTTATTCTCGTATACGACAAAACCCGTATTCACGCCGCGCCCGTTTTCGCATGCCCAAATCCACTGCCCCTGCTGCTCCACTAGCCGACGACGCCCCGCCGCAGCTCGACCACCAGACGGTCGGCGCGCGGCTGCGCGACGCCCGCAAGTCGCGCGGCCTGACGCTCGCGCAGTTGTCCGAGCGCTCCGGTATCGCGGTCTCGACGATTTCGAAGGCGGAGCGCGGCGACATCGCGCTCACCTACGACAAGTTCGCGGCGCTCACGCACGCGCTCGCGCTCGATTTCGACACGATGTTCGGCCGCGCCGCGCCAGCCGGCGCGATGACCCCGTCGTTCACGCCGGCCGGCCAGCAGATGGTCTACGACACGCCGAACTACGCGTACGGGATGCTCGCGAACGACCTGACCGGCAAACGGATGGTGCCGGTGCGCGGGCGCATCCATGCACGCAAGCTGTCCGACTTCGCCGACTACATCCGGCACAGCGGCGAGGAGTTCGTGTTCGTGCTGAGCGGCGAGCTGGAAGTGCGCTTCGAGAACGGCCATGCGTACCGGCTCGGCACCGGCGACAGCCTCTATTTCGACAGCGCGGTCGGGCACGTGTACCTGAGCCTCGGCGACAACGATGCCGAAGTGCTCGCGTGCTGCGTCGACGGCGACGCGCGGCGGCCGCGCGACGCTATCTGACCGGCACGACGCGCCATTACCATCGAGCGCGCGAGCGATGCGCGTCCGTCGATCACGGAGAACCCGAGCTCGAGCTCGCCGTAGTGCTTCACGCTCGCGACGCGGGTATCGGTCAGGCGCAGCGCGTGGTCGCTCGAAACCGCACAGCGGGCAGCACCGAATCCGATTAGCATTGACGTTCGCGGCCGCGCGCCACGCAGCCGATGCCGGCGCCCGCCCGGCCCACGACTACGTCAACCGATGATCACGATCCGCCTGCTCGACGCCGCCGATGCGGCGCAATTCCAGTCCGTCCGCCTTCGCGCGGTCGACACGTCGCCGACCTCGTTCCTGCCGACCCGCGACGAAGAAGCCGGCGTGTCGGTCGACGAATTCGCGGCGCGCATCACGTCCACCCACGAGCGCGCCGTGTTCGGCGCATTCGACGACGCATCGCTCGTCGGCATCACCGGCGTGCGCCGCGATGCGCGCGCTAAGGTCTCGCACAAGGCGACGATCTGGGGCGTGTTCGTCGATCCCGCGTATCGCGGGCGCGGCATTGCGCAATCGCTGCTCGACAGCGCGACCGCGCATGCGGCGCAAGCGTGGCAGTGCAAGCAACTGATGCTGTGCGTAAACGAGATCAACGGCACCGCGGAACGGTTGTACGCGTCGCAAGGGTTCGTGCGGTTCGGCACGGAACCGCGCTCGCTGTTCGTCGACGGCCGCTTCTACGATGAACGTCACATGGTGAAGGCGCTCGCGTAACGCGTTGCGGTGACGGATGGGCTGCAGCGATCACGCATCGCGTGTCGATGAGGTGAGAAGTCACTGCCGCGATCTGCGTGGATCGGGGGCTGCCGCAGCGAGCGCGTGCGACGCGCATCGACGCAAGTGCGTCGACCCGTGCCGGCAGCTGCACGCGCCGTGCGTATGCACCCGGCCCGGAATCGCGCCGGGCAAGTTGGCGCGGGTGCCGGTGGGCGCGCACTCACATCTAGGGTCGTCACCACAGAGACATGTCGTCGTATGTTTATGCGCACAAACCTCGCCGACATGCCCCGCCCGACGACGCCCGGCGGGGCACACTGCGCTACTGCTCCGTTACGGCAACCTGCGCTGCTGCCGGCTCGCGTCCGGCCGACGCGGCCGGTTCGAACACCAGCACCACCCTGGCCGGATACCGGCCGCCCGAGGGCGCCGCGGTCCCGTGCACGGCCGGCGCAGGCGCGCTGATCGTCAAGTCGCGGGTTTCGTCGTAGCCGTCGAAACCGTCGTGGCTGCGCTTCATCAGCCTGACGGCGCGGCCGGCACCGGGCACCATGTCCACACTGCCTGCGCGATCCGTCAGCACGATCTTCGTATCGGCCATCGGCTGCAACAGCACGACATTGATATCGGGACCCGTCGTGCGTACGCGGATCGGCAGCGTCGCGCCGACGATCTGCGGCGCACGGTCGGTCGCGCTCAGTTCGACCACGTCGTTCAACGCCGAGTCGTCCGGCTTCGACGCGAACAGGCTATCGCCGATGTGCGCGGTCAGCGTGATCTTCTTGACGACCGC
This sequence comes from Burkholderia sp. IMCC1007, assembly GCF_027257875.1. Taxonomy (GTDB): domain Bacteria; phylum Pseudomonadota; class Gammaproteobacteria; order Burkholderiales; family Burkholderiaceae; genus Burkholderia. The sequence goes on along the minus strand of NZ_JAPVQY010000008.1, from coordinate 91,343 downwards.
CTGCGGCGACGTCGGCCCGGCGTGCGCGAGGCCGGTCAATGCGCCGCAAGCGGCGAGTGCGGCGAGATGTTTGTGGATCTTCATCGTGTGGCTCCGCATTCAGCATGGTTGAAATCCGGGTGCCGAAAAATACCGGCCTATTTCGAGCGCCCGACTCCGCCATTGCATCAGCCATCCGGTATTTGCTTATCCCGAAATTAGCGTGCAACGCCCCGTGGAATGCGGTACGCCCAGCCGTGCGCGCGTGCGATCGACGCGGCCTCAGGCCACTGCAATCGCGTGTCCGATACGCTTCTCAGCCAGCAACGACGGTATCCGACGGACCGCGTTCGGCGCGGCATATCACCACGATAGCGCGCGCGATCCGGCGCCATAATCCATGAAAACCTTCACGGTTCCGGCGCATTTCCATTTACCTTCGCAATCTCGAAATCAAATAGAAACACACCGTGAGCCGATGTCCCGTGGGCACCGCGGTTGGTAATTGCGCGTCTGTTCAGCCCCCTGCCGCCCGCGCTATCGTTACACCACCTTCACAGCCCCAGGAGCTGCCTTTGCCTTCCCGCCACGGAGTCGACCTCATCCGCGCCCGCGCGCTGTTCGATCGCGAGCGCCGTGCGTTCACCGAAGCCATGCCGAGATCCCGCGCGTTGTCCGCGGAAGCGGCCGAGCACCTGCTCTTCGGCGTGCCGTTGCACTGGATGCAGGACTGGTCGACGCCGTTCTCGCTGGTCGTGAAGGAAGCGCGCGGCGCGACGTTCACCGACGTCGACGGCCATCGCTACGCTGACTTCTGCCTCGGCGACACCGGCGCGATGTTCGGCCATGCGCCGGAGCCGGTCGCACGCGCGCTCGCCGAACAGGCGACGCGCGGCTATACGACGATGCTGCCGAGCGAGGACGCCGCGTGGGTGTCGCGCGAACTCGCGCGCCGCTTCGGGCTGCCGGTCTGGCAGTTCGCGCTGAGCGCGAGCGACGCAAACCGCTTCGTGCTGCGCTGGGCGCGCGCGGCCACCGGCCGCAACACGATCGTCGTGTTCAACGGCTGCTATCACGGCACGGTCGACGACGTGTTCGTCGATCTCGTCGACGGCCGCCCGGTGCAGCGCGACAGCCTGCTCGGGCAATCGTACGACCTGCTCGCGAACACGCGCGTCGTGGAGTTCAACGATCTCGACGCGCTCGAAGCGGCGCTGAAGGACGGCGACGTCGCGTGCGTGCTCGCGGAACCGGCGATGACGAACATCGGCATGGTGCTGCCCGAACCGGGCTTCTGGGACGCCGCGCGCGAACTGACGCGCCGCTACGGCACGCTGCTCGTGATCGACGAAACGCACACGATCAGCAGCGGCCCGGGCGGCTACGCGGTCGCGCACGGCCTCGAACCGGACGTGCTGGTGGTCGGCAAGCCGATCGCGGGCGGCGTGCCGTGCGCGGTGTACGGCTTCAGCGCCGAATTCGCGGAACGCGCGAAAGCGGCGAAGCTGAACGCGCCGCCCGGCCATTCCGGGATCGGCACGACGCTCACCGCGAACATGCTGGCGATGCACGCGATGCGCGCGACGCTCGCCGAAGTCGCGACCGACGCCGCGTATGCACGCATGTTCGAACTGGCCGCGCGGCTCGCCGCCGGGCTCGAACAGGCGATCGCGAAACACCGGTTGCCGTGGTGCGTGACGCGCATCGGCGCGCGCACCGAGTTCCAGTTCACGCCCACGCCGCCGCGCAACGGCACGATCGCCGGCGAACAGCTCGACAGCGAGCTGGAGCACATCGTGCATCTGTACCTGCTGAACCGCGGCGTGCTGATCACGCCGTTCCACAACATGATGCTGGTGTGTCCGCAGACGACGGCAGAAGACGTCGACACGCTGGTCGCGCAGTTCGACGCGTGCCTGGGGGAGCTGGTTTGACGTGATCCAACGTGCGTCCGGCTCGCCTGCATCGGCCGGCCAGGGCGCACGCGCGCCACTATTTCGGCGAATCCGTCGGATCGACCTGCGTACTCGGCACGCCGACGGAGCGCGCGCTCACGTCAAGTTCGCCGCGCAGGACCGCACGCGTATCGCCGCGCCTACTTCGGCAGATCCGTCGGATCGACCTGCGTGCCGGGCACGCCTACGAAGCGCGCGCTCACTTCGAGCTCGTCGCGCAGCGCCGCCCGCGTGTCGCCGCCCTCGGAGCCCTGCGCCGACGCAGCACTGCCATCGAGCGCCGGCAGGATGTAACCGTTCACCATCCGCCGGAACAGCTTCACGTTCTCCGCATCGCGCAGCCCGCCGTCCACCGGCAGCACGCCTGTCATGACGATTACCGTATTGCGCTTCGGCAGCACCGTGATGAATTGCCCCTTGAAGCCCATCGCGTCAAATTCCGGCTCGGTGTCGACGATGTTGTTGATCCACCAGTAGTAGCCGAAATGCGGCGACACGCGCGGCGTCGTCATCTGCGCGATCCACGCTTGCGGGACGACCTGCCGGCCCTGCCAGCGCCCGCCGTCGAGCACGAGCATGCCGATCTTCGCCATGTCGACCGCGCGCAATCGTAGCCCCCAGCCGGCCGACACGAGCCCCGTGCGATCAGCGCGCTCCCATGCGGCGCGCTGCATGTCGAGCGGCGCGAGCAGATGCGTCTGCGCATAGCGCTCGACGGGTTCGCCGGCCGCCGCGCTCAACATCGCCGACGCGAGAATCGGATTGACGTCGGTGTACTCGAACGCGGTGCCCGGCGCGACCTTCGGCGCCGCCGACGCGGCGAGCTTCAGCCGGTCCGGCGCGGTGTAGTAGATCGGATCGTCCTTCGGGCTGAAGTCGTAATGCAGGCCGCTCGACATCGACAGCACGTGCTTCAGCTCGATGCCGCGCTTGTCCGCGAGCGCCCCGGCCAGGTCGGGACGCCACGCGGCGAGCCGCGCGGCCACCGGATCGTCGAGATGCACGGCACCACGCTCGACGAGGATGCCCGCGACGAGCGACGTCACGGCCTTCGTCACCGAGTACAGCTCGTAGGTCGCATCGCGCGATGCTTTCGCGCCGTAGCGCTCGAAGATCAGCTTGCCGTCCTTCACGACGAGCAGGCTGTACACGTCGAGCTTCCGGTCGCGAATCCAACGCGACAGGTCGGCGAGCTTGCGCGAATCGACGCCGACGTCCTCCGGCTCGGCCGCCGCGATGCCGGTTTCATGCAGCGGCGGCAACGCATCGGCCGGCGGTGCGGCAGATATCGCGGGCGCGGACGCCAGCGCACCGCCGCCGATCAGCATCGCCGCGAACCGCGCGAGCAGTCGGCGCGTGAAAGGCGCACCCGGCCGCCGCGCATCGGGCCACGCCGCCGGGCCAGCAATCCCGCTTGCAGTCCCGCTTGCCATCCAATTTGCAATCCTCATCAGATCTCCGGAGCATCGTTGAATGCAGCGGCGGTACCGGGCACGCCCTTCGTCTGCCGGCTGCGCGCGAATTCGTCGCGCAGCGCCTGCGTGGCAGCCGCGCTTTCGACCGGCGGCCGCGCGGGCGTGAGCGCCGGCAGGATGTAATCGCCGACCATCCGCCGATACAGGTTCAGGTAGGTCGCGTCGCGCAACCCGCCGTCGGTCGGCAGCAGGCTCGTCATCACGACGACCGCGCGCTGCGCGGGCAGCACCGTGATGAATTGGCCCTTGAAGCCCATCGCGCCGAATTCGGGCGTGCCACGCTCGACGACGTGATGAATCCAGCAGTAGTAGCCGTAATCATTCGCGGCCGGCGACGGCGTCGTCATCTGCCGGATCCAGCCGGCCGGCACGACCTGCTTGCCGTTCCACCGGCCGTTGTCGAGCAGCAGCATGCCGATCTTCGCCATGTCGACCGCACGCAGCCGCAGGCCCCAGCCGCCCGCCACCGCGCCGGTTCCGTCGGCGCCGCTCCAGCGGTAGTGCGCAAAGCCGAGCGGTTCGAACAGCCGCTTGCGCGCGAAGTCGTCTTCGCGCTCGCCCGCGGCGATCGATACCGCCGTCCCGACCAGCACCGGATTCACGTCGATGTAATCGAAATGCGTACCGGGCGGCTGCGCGGCGCGGCTCGTCACCGCGACGCGCAGCCGGTCGGGCGCGTCGTAGTACAGCGGATCGGTGCCTTCGCGCGTCGTGTAGCGCAACCCGCTCGACATCGACATCAGATGCCGCAGCTCGATGTCCTGCTTGTCCGCGAGTTCGCTCGCGAGATCGGGCCGCGCGGCCGCGATCAGCGGCGCAACCCTCGTCGACGGGCCGAGCTTGCCTTCGCCGTCGAGGATGCCGGCGAGCAGCGCGGTGATCGTCTTCGTCACCGAATACAGCTCGTAGTTGTTGTCGCGCGTGAGGCCGTCGCCGTAGCGTTCGAACACGATCTTGCCGTCCTTCACGATGACGAGGCTGCGCACGTCCATCCGGTCGCGGCGCAGCCATTCGGACAGCCGCACGAGCGGCGCCGAATCGACGCCGACCGCTTCCGGCACGACGCTCGGCATGTCCTGCGGCGCGCCGCCCGCGGCCCGCGCCGGGCCGGCGCACGATCCGGCGACGATCGCGGCGGCCGCGAGGCCGCGTATTGCATGGGAAACGCTCATCGTTGCTCCTGTTGAAACCGCGCCCGCTACGTGTAGCGGGCGTTCACATCGATCACGTCGACCGAGCTCAATCGACACACGGCTTGCCGGCCGGCAGGAACTGCCCGCGCCCCGGCTCAGCCTCGAGCAGCCGGCCGTCCTCCACGAGCAATTCGCCGCGCGACAGGCAGTGACGCGGCCAGCCCGTCACCTCGACGCCTTCGTACGGCGTGTAGTCGACCGCATGATGCAGCGACGCATTCGCGATCCGCACGCGCTTGTCCGGATCCCACACGACGATGTCCGCATCGGCGCCGACCGCGATCGTCCCCTTGCGCGGATACAGCCCGTACAGCTTCGCCGGCCGCAGCGACGTCAGCTCGACGAACTGATGCAGCGACAGGCGCCCCTTGCGCACGCCGTCGAACAGCAGCGGCAGGCGCGTCTCGAGCCCGGGGATGCCGTTCGGGATATGGTCGAACGATACGGCATGGCCGCCCGGATGCTTGCCGCACGGATCGTCGTAGTTGAACGGCGCGTGATCGGACGAGAACACCGAGAACACACCCTGCTTCAGCGCCTTCCACACGGCCTGCTGGTTGGCCGGATCGCGCGGCGGCGGGCTGCATACGCATTTCGCGCCCTCGTAGCCGCCATGATCGTCATGGCCGAGATCGGCGGCGCTCAGGTACAGGTACTGCGGACACGTCTCGGCGAGGATCGGCAGCCCGCGCGACTGCCCCCAGCGGATCTGCTCGATCGCCTCGGCGCCCGACACGTGCACGATCAGGATCGGCACGTCGACGAGTTCGGCGAACGCGATCGCACGATGCGTCGCCTCGCGCTCGACCACCGCCGGCCGCGCATGCGCATGGAAATGCGGCGCGGTATGGCCGTCGCCGAGCAGCCGCTCGGTCAGCCAGCCGATGCAGTCGGAGTTCTCCGCATGCACCATCACGAGCGCGCCGTGCTCGCGTGCGACCGACAGCACGTCGAGCATCTGCCGGTCGTTCAGCTTCAGGTCGTCGTAGGTCATGTACACCTTGAACGACGTGTAGCCGTTCGCGATCAGCCGCGGCAACTCCTCGGCCAGCACGTGCGGCGTCGGATCGGCGACGATCAGGTGAAAGCCGTAGTCGATCAGCGCGCGCCCTTCCGCGCGCCGGTGATAGTCGTCGACGGCGGCCTGCAGCGACTGCCCCTTCGCCTGCGCGGCGAACGGCACGACGGTGGTCGTGCCGCCGCACAGCGCGGAGCGCGTGCCGGTCAGGAAATCGTCGGCCATCTTCAGGCCATCGGGCATCGGTTGGTCGAGATGGCAGTGCGCATCGACGCCGCCCGGCATCACGAGCATCCCGCTCGCATCGAGCTCGCGCGGCGCGCGCGGCAGCCCGTGGCCGAGCATCGCCACGCGGCCCGCGCGGATGCCGATGTCGCACGTGAACCGGTCTGCCGCCGTGACGACGTCCGCGTGGCGAATCACGAAATCGAGATCGTTCGACATGGCGCGCGCCTCAGACCACGTCGCCGAAGAGACGCCCCCAGCCCTTCACCTGCCGCGTGTCGTAGTCGGCGAGCTGCAGCGACTTCCATACGACGGTCGAGATCGTGTCGTAGATCGGAATGCCCGTCTCTTCCTCGAGCGCCGGCACGAGATGCGCCGCGTTCAGGTTCGTGCAGAAGATCGAGATCGCGCGCGGGCCGGCCTTCGCGACTTCCCGCACCATCCCGCCGATCTGGTCGCCCGTTACTTCGGAGAACGAGAAATTGACCTTCAGGTTCAGGTGGCGCTCCGCGATGCAGTTCAGCCCCGAGCGGCGATAGTTGTCGACGATCTTCGTCTGCACGTCGTCGAGATACGGCGTGACGAGGCCGAACTCGTGCGCATTCGTCTTCTTCAGAATCTCGTTCAGCGCGAGCACGGAGGTCGTGGCCGGTATGCCGGTCGCCGCGGTGATGCGCTGGCACAGCCGCTCGTCGGCCTCGAAGCCGAGCCAGCCGGACGACGTGCCGTTCCACGCGATCACGTCGACCTTCGCGTCGGCGAGCAGCATCGCGGCCTGGATGATCTTGTCGTCGTCGAACTGGCCGAGCGCCTGCCCCGACAGCGAGATTTCGGTCACGGGGAAGCGCGCAAAGTGCGCGGACACGCCCGGCAGGCCGGCGACCATCGCGCTCGTCAGCGGTTCGAGCGACGTGTTGGACGAAGGGGTGAGCATGCCGAGCAGGGTACGTTTCTTCATGATGGGTTTCTCGTTACCAGTGAGTGCAGTCGATGCAATGGAAAGGGTCGGTCAGACCGGGAGCTTGTTTTCGTAGTCGATCGCGCTGGAGCACACGAGCAGCCCGACGCCTGCCGCCGCGAACACCATCAGCGCAAGGAAGTAGGAACCGGTGAACTGCACGATCGCGCCGACGACGATCGGCACGGTGATGCCGCCGATGTTGCCGCCGAGGTTCATGAAGCCGCCGAGGAAGCCGATCTTGTTGCGCGTGCCGAGCGACGACGGGATGCACCAGTACAGCCCGCACCAGCGCAGGAAGAACAGCGTCGACGACAGCAGCGCGACGCACACGGCCGGGCTCTTCACGTACGCCACCGAGAAGATCGACACGGTCGCGATCACCGCGGCGATGCCGAACAGCGTGCGCATCACGACGTTCGGGCGCCCGCCCGCGGCTTTCCACTTGTCGGCGATCCAGCCGCCGAGCAGTTCGCCGACGAAGCCGCAGAAAAAGATGATGAAAGTCGAGCCGCCCATCTGCTTGATGTCGAAGCCGTGCACCTTGTGCAGGTAGTTCGGCATCCACGTGAGCAGCCCGTAGAACACGCTGTTGAAGCACATCCAGCCGAAGAACATGCACCACACCGACCGGTACTTGAAGAAGTCGCGCGAGCGGCCCGACGCACCGGCCGGCTCGGCCGCGAGGTCGCTCGCGTGCGATGCCTCGATGTAGTCGGCTTCGAGATCGTTGACGCCCGGATGCTCGCGCGGCGTGTTGCGGATGTAGGACCACGCGACGAACCCGGCGAGCACGGTACCGATGCCGGCCACCGCGAACGCGAGCCGCCACGAGCCGAGCAGCGCGATCAGCCCGGCGATCAGCACCGCGCCCAGTGCCGCGCCGAGCGGCGCGCCGCCGTCGAGCAGCGTGGCGCCGCGGCCGCGCTCGGTCTGCGTCATCCAGATCGCATTGAGCTTGCCGCCGGCCGGATAGATCGGCGCTTCGGCCGCGCCGAGGCCCAGACGCGTGAGCAGCAGCGACGGCGCGTTCGTGCACACCGCGGCGATTGCCTGGAAGAAGCCCCAGAACACGGTCGCCGTCGCGATCACGATGCGCGGCTTGAACCGGTCGGCCAGCATCCCGCCCGGGATCTGCATCGCCGCATAGGTCCAGAAGAACGAACTCAGGATCAGACCCTCCATCGCCGGCCCGATGTTGAACTCCTGCGAGATGTAAGGCATGGCGACGGACAGCGACGCGCGATCGACGTAGTTGATCGCAATGAGGCTCAGCATGACGACGAATATCTTCCAGCGGACGGCGGACTTGCCGACCGTCAGGCCGGCGACACCGGAGGTTGAAGACATGGACGGACTCCACAGATGAACGAGGATGGTCGGGACGTCGCGCAACGTTGAACCGAGTATAGGATTAGAAATTTATAATTACAGTTAGCGTAAACGCTTGGTTTTATTGAATTTGTTATTCATAAACGACGGCGCAGGGTAAGCCCCGATATCGTGATAAGCTTGCCCCATCATGACCCAGACACCCCGCAATCCCCTGCTTCTGCGCACGCGCGGCATGGCCGCGGAGATCGCCGCGCGCCTGCGCGTGATGATCGACGAGGGCGAATTGCCGCCCGGCGCACGCATCGACGAAAAGGAACTGAGCCTTGCGTTCGACGTGTCGAAAACGCCGCTGCGCGAAGCGCTGAAGGTGCTCGTCGCGGAAGGCGCCGTCACGCATCGCCAGTACATCGGCTATCGCGTCGCGTCGATCGACATCGACGATCTCGTGTCGACGTTCGAACTGCTGCACGGGCTCGAGGCGATGGCGGGAGAATTGCTGAGCAAACGGATCGGCACGTCGACGCTCGCCGCATTGCAGGCGAAGCACCGGAAGATGGTCGAGTGCCATGAAGCCGGCAAGCGCGTCGAGTATTTCCGGCTGAACCAGCAGATCCATCAGATGATCATCGACGCGGCCGGCAACCCCGTGCTGTCGGGCATTTATGCGTCGCTGATGTCGAAGGTGCACCGCGCGCGCGGCGCCGCGAACGCGGACACGCTGCGCTGGGCCGAATCGCTGCACGAGCACGACGAGATCATGGCCGCGCTGGCCGACCCCGACCACAAGGCGCTGCCGCAGGTGCTGCGCAGCCATTCGGAAAACACCGCACGCGAAGTGCTGGCGATCCTCGATCGCGCGAGCACGGCCGACGCGCCGGGCAGGCGGGCGGCGGAAGCGTAATGCTTCGGTGATGCTTCGGCCATGCTTCGTGATGTTTCGCGACGGCCGCCGTGTTCCGGCGGCCTGACGGCCACCGCTACGCGGCCTGCAACGCGCGCCGCGCCACTTCCGCGAAATAGCGCGCGCCGATCGGCAGGATCTCGTCGTTGAAATCGTAGGTCGCGTTGTGCAGCGGCACGCCGCCGCGCCCGGCCGCTTCGCCGTTGCCGATGAACACGAAGTTGCCCGGCACGGCCTGCAGGAACGCGCCGAAGTCTTCCGAGATCATCATTGGCTGCACGTCCGCATTCACCGCATCGGCGCCCACGATCCGCGCCGCGGCCTGCACGGCCGTGTCGACCCATTCCGGAGCATTCACCGTCGGCGCGAACTCGTGCGTGTACTCGAACGTGCAGGTCGCACCGTGCGTGCGGCAGATCCCTTCGCTGATCTCGCGCATCCGCGTTTCCAGCAGCGCCTGCACGTCGCGCGAATAGCTGCGCGTGTCGCCCTTGATCGTCACCGTCGACGGCAGCACGTTGCGCAGCCCGTCGGTGATGAACTCCGTGCACGAGATCACGGCCTGCTGGCCTGGATCGAGATTGCGCGACACGATCGTCTGCAGCGCGAGCACGATCTGCGAGCCGATCACGATCGGATCGATACCCATGTGCGGGCGCGCCGCGTGCGTGCCGCGCCCATCGATTCGGATCACGAAGTTATCCTCGCTCGCCATGATGCCGCCCGCGCGCGTCGAGAACGTGCCGGCGCGCATGCCCGGCATGTTGTGCGCGCCGAAGATCGCGTCGACCGGGAAGCGCTCGAACAGGCCATCGGCCATCATCGCCTTCGCGCCGCGGCCATGTTCCTCGGCCGGCTGGAAGATGAAGCGCACCGTGCCGTCGAAATCCTTGCGCTCCGCCAGCAGCTGCGCGGCGCCGAGCACCATCGACATGTGGCCGTCGTGCCCGCACGCGTGCATCTTGCCCGGTATGCACGACGCGTAGTCGCGGCCCGGTGCGTGCTCGGCGATGTTCAGCGCGTCCATGTCCGCGCGGATGCCGATCGCGCGCGTGCCGGTGCCGACCGTCAGGTTCGCCACCAGCCCCGTGCCGCCGATCCCGCGATGCACGTCGAGCCCGAGCGCCGTCAGGATCCGCGCGACGTAGTCCGACGTATTCACTTCTTCGAAACCCGTCTCCGGGTGCTGGTGCAGATGCCGGCGCCAGGTCTTCAGTCGGGCCTGCAGCGTGCTTTCTTCCGTCGCGTCGATCGCGTCCATCGTGTTTGCCTCGTCGGTCGTCATGTCGTTCGGTTCGTTCAGGCCATCGCGGCTGCGCGGTTCACCTTCAGCCAGTCGCGCTGCCGCGCGAGCACCGCATCGGCCGTGTCGCCCACGCACTGCCGGTAGACGGACGGCGCGGTCGCCCCTTCCGTGTTGATCGCCAGCACGCGTGAATGCGCATCGAGCCCCACCTCCCGCGCGAGCGCCGGGTCGCGCATCAGCACGGCGAGCCCCGCGATACCCGCCGCGCCCGATTCGCCGGACACGAACGGCACGTCGCGTGCGCTGCCGGCCGCGAGCGCGCGCATCGCCTGCACGGCGTCGGCGTCGTCGATCAGCATGAAGTGATCGATGCACGGCTCGAGGAAATCCCACGCGAGCGGCGACGCCTCGCCGCACGCGAGCCCGGCCATCACCGAATCGCCGCTGCCGGTCGCCTTGGTCGCACGCCCGGCGAGCGCGCTCTGGTACAGGCAGTCGGCCTGGCGCGGCTCGACGACGATGAAATTCGGCCGCTGTGCGCCATGATGCTCCCAAAGATAGCTCGCGACGCCGGCCGCAAGACCGCCCACGCCGCCTTGCAGGAATACGTGGGTGAACGGGCGGTTGCCGTTGCTGCTGTTGCTGCTGGTGCTGCTGGTGCCGCCGTTATCGCCGTTATCGCCGTTGCCGCCGTTGCCGCCATTGCCTCCACCATCGCCCTCGCCCGCTGCCTGCTGCGCGAGCGCTTCGGCCGCGATCACGCCATAGCCCTGCATCACGTCACGCGGAATCGCTTCATAGCCGTCATACGACGTATCCGACACGACGTACCAGCCGTTTTCGTCCGCCAGTTCCGCTGCGTGCACGACCGATTCGTCGTAGTTGCCGGCGATGCGCACGATCCGTGCGCCGTGTGCGGCGATCGCGTGCTCGCGCTCGGCGTCGACGTTCGCGTGCAGCACGATCACGCAGCGGCAGCCGATCGACCGTGCGGCGGCGGCCAGCGCGCGGCCGTGATTGCCATCGGTCGCGCTGATCACCGTCAGGTCGGCCAGCGACGCCGCGTAGCGGCCGGTGACGAGCCCGTGCGGATCGAGATTTTCGGCGGGCCGCAGCCGTTTCACGAGCCGCACCAGCGCGATCGGCGCGCCGAGCGCCTTGAAGCTGCCGAGCGGCGAGCGGCACGCTTCGTCCTTCACGCTGATGCTCGCGACGCCGAGCCGCGCGGCCAGGTCGGGCAGCGCGTGCAGCGGCGTGCGCGCGGTGCCGACCAGCGGCCAATGCGACAACCACGCGCCGCTTTCGTCGGCCGCGGCGATGTTCATGACGCGCCGCAGTGCGTCGGGATAGGCGGCGCGCGACGCGCGCGGGTTGGCGATCAGCATGGCGGGGAAGCTCCGGAAAGGGACCGCGGGCGGTCCATCGGTGGATTAGGTTCGGGCGCGCACGAGTTGCGCTCGCCGACGGTCCGAAAAATAATATTGCGCATGCCGGTGAACAAAATCGCCAAATCGGTGGTCCGGACGCAAAAATTTCTCATTCTTTCGAGGTTACCGCGCCATCATGACTCCCCCACTCGATGCCTTCGATCGCAAGCTGCTGATGGAAGTCCAGCGCGACGCGCAAACGCCGCAGAACGAGCTCGGCGCCCGCGTGAACCTGTCGACCGCGGCCGTGAACCGCCGCCTGCGGCGGCTCGCGGAAGACGGCGTGATCGAGCGCTATACGGCCGTGGTCGCGCCGGAGAAGGTCGACCATCCGCTGACGATCGTCGTGAACGTCGAGGTCGAGAGCGAGCAGATCGACCAGCTCGACGCGATGAAGCGGGCCTTCGAGCGCTGCCCGCAGATCCAGCAGTGCTACTACGTGACGGGGGAATGGGATTTCGTACTGATCCTCGCCGTGCGCAACATGGATCAGTACAACGCGCTCACGCGCGAGCTGTTCTTCTCGAACAACAACGTGAAGCGCTTCAAGACGCTGGTGAGCATGAGCCGCGTGAAGGTCGGGCTCGAGGTGCCGCTGGATGCCGGCGACTGACGGCCGACTCGAGATGGCGATGGATCGCAACGAATGACGATCGGCTCGACGTACGCGTCGGCCCCGGCGACTGACGATCGACGTCAGCCGCTATCAGCGCGCGCCTGCGGTCAATGATCCGAAAAACGCCGGGAGCTTCGCCTTGCTCGTCGTCTGCAAGCGCGACATGAGGCCGTGATCGACTTGCCGCAGCCCGTAGGTCTCGCCGATGTCGCGCTGCAACCGGCACCACAGATGGCTCGCGATCTCCGCGTCGACCATCGCGCGGTGGGCGCGGCCCGTCTGCGGCAGGCGCAGCAGGTCGGCGAGGCTCGATAGCCGGTGGCTCTGCGCATGCGGATAGATGCGCCTCGACACCAGCATCGTGCACGCGAACGCATGCTCCGCCGCCATCCCGAGCATGCCGAGCTCGGCTTGCCAGAAGCGCTTGTCGAAACCGGCGTTGTGCGCGACGACCGGATGGCTGCCGACGAACGCGGCGGCTTCCTTCATGACCTTCGCCACCGGCGGCGCCGACGCGATCATGTCGTTCGTGATCCCGGTGAGCGCGACGACGTCGGACGGAATGCGGCGGCCGGCGTTCATCAGGCTCTGGTAACGGTCGACGATCTGGCCGTCGCGCAGCAGGATCACGGCGATTTCGGTCGCCCTGTCTCCCATGTTCGGGGAAAGCCCGGTTGTTTCGAAGTCGAGTACCGCTACGGTTTGCATGGTCGAATCAGAGGAAAGATACCCGGCGCGGAACGCCGGTCAGCGCGCGTCGCACCGACGCGAAAGCGCCACAGTGTATCTCCCTGGTGCCGCACCAGGCGGCAAACTCGATCGTCATGCGCGGCCCGTCGCCGCTTTCGTACGGACGGACAGGCACGCTCGCCCCATCCGCCGCCGAACGCCGACGAATGTACCGATGCTTGCGCGCATCGGTACATCCCCTTCTCTACGTCAACGACAACTGAAGCTCGCGGCCGAATTCACGTCGCCCGAGCCGTTGTAGCGCGCGACCTGCGGATACGGGCACAGCGGCCGCGTGCGGCCCGCGCCCCACGACGTCGGCACGTCGGCGTTCGGCACCGCGTTCGTCGTGTCGCGCGCGGTCGCAACGACCGCTGCGGGCGCCTGCCCCTGTTCGACCCACGCGACGAGCGGCGTCAGCATGTCGAACTGGTCGGCGGCCGGGCCGCCCGAGCAGTGGTTCATCCCCGGCACCGGATAGAAGCGCGCGAAACTCGACGCATCGCCGCCATTCGCCTGCGCGACCTGCGCATACCAGTCGCGCGTGTCGTTGAACGAGAACACCGGGTCGCCGGTGCCGTGATAGACGAGCAGCTTCGCGCCGCGCGACTTCAGCGCGGCGAGGTTCGTCTCGTCGGGCGGCGTCATGAACGACCACGACGACTGCGTGTACGTGCCGTTCGTCGCGAAGATCGCCGGTGCGTCGTTGTCCATGTCGAAGCCGAGCGCGAAGCCGGCGAGGTTCGCGAGCACGGCGGCGGTCTTCGGCGGCGTCATGAACGTGAACGCCATCGCGGCCGGGTCGAGCATGATCGAGTTCGACTGCTTCCACGCAGCCCAGCCAGGGCCCGACATGCCCGGATCGTACGGAAAGCTCGCGTAGAGCGCCGTGCCCGCGCTGTTGCGCGCACCGGTGAACACGTTCTCCAGCGCGGTTTTCTGCGCAGGCGTGAGGCACGACCCGGTGCGCGTGCCGTTCGCGCAGGTCGGGATATCCGTCTCGACGCTGAAATGCGCCTGGCACGCGGCGACGTCCTGCACCATCCCGTCGGTCGCACCGTCGAGCGCATCGCATTTCTCGAGGATCTTCGCGCCGACGAACTGGCGTTCCGCATCGTTGAAACCGCTGCGGATATCCGGCAGCCCGTTCGTTCCGGTGGCCGAGGCGATCTTCGCGAACTGCTGCGCGCCGTACATCTCGCCGATCGCCGCCTTCGGCAGATGGAAGCCCGGATCGCCCGCGATGATGCCGTCGTAGTCGGCCGGGTTGCGCACCGCCGTGACCATCGCGTGACGGCCGCCGTTCGAGCAGCCGCCGAAATAGCTGCGATCGGGCGCCTTGCCGTATGCGAGCCGGATCACCTGCTTGGCCATCGGTGTCAGCGCGTCGACCGCGCCGTAGCCGTAGTCGATCCGCGCCTGCGGATCGAGGCCGAACAGTGGGTTCTGCGCGGCGCTGTGCCCGGAGTCCGAGCTGATCACCGCGAAACCCTGGTTCAGCGCATCGGTCAGCGGCCCGCCGCCGCCGATCTCGCCGGTCGCGGTCACGACGTTGCCGTCGAGCCCGCCGTTCGCCTGGTAGAAGAAGCGGCCGTTCCATGCTTTCGGCAAGCGCATCTCGAAGCCGATCGCATAGGTCTTGCCGTCGACCGCGCTCACGTGCTCGTTCATCTTGCCTGCGATCACGCAATGCTCGGCGATCGGCTTGCCGGCCACCGTCAGCGCGCCGGCGGCCGCGGTCGTCACCGACGTGAACGACGTGTTCGCATACGCGAGCTTCGCGGCGAGCGCGTCGCAGGTCTGCGTCATCGCGGCGGGGGTCGCGGCGCTCAGGTGCGTCGGGCTGGAGCTGACCGAATCGTCGCCGCCGCAACCGGCGAGCATCGCGGCGGCTGATAACGGCGCGATACAAAGGAATGCAGATTTTCTGTTCAAGATAACTCCCGTTCAGTTCGTCACGCCGATGGATCAGAACATGTGCCGCACGCCGACCATCGCGCCGAGCTGCCCCATCCCTTCGCCCGGCGTCGTGCCGGGCCCGCCGCCGCTGACGGCGTAACGCGCATGCGCGCTGTTCCACAGATACGACGATTGCGCATAGACGGCCGTGCGCTTGCTCAGCAGATAGGTCGCGCGCAGCGTGGCCATCGTCGCGCGCGAGTCGTGCGCACTGTTGACGATCCGGTAGCCTTCGCCGTCGACGATGAAGGCGGGCTTCACCGCATACGACGCGCCGACGAAGAACAGGTCCGAATGCGCGCCGGGCGCGGCCGGCGAACCGGTCGACACGCGCCGGCCGATCCAGCCCGCGCCGATCTTCGCGCCGGCCGCCTGCGCATACGCGCTCACGTGCGCGCGCGCGTCCTTGCCGCCGCTGCTCGTGAACGGGACGGGCGCCACGCCGTCGAAGAAGTTCGCGGCCGCGCCGGTGCCGCCGCGCTGTTCCTCGTACGACGCCGCCGCACCGAAGTACGCGCTGTCGTACTTGAGCATCACCGACCAGTTGCGGCACTGGGTGGCATCGCCCGGCACCTGCCCCGCGCACGTGCCCTGTCCCGGCGAGTTGCCGGTGCCCGCGCCGTCACGGCCGAACGAATACGCGGCGCCGAGCGTCACGCCGCGATACGTGCCGATGTAGGTCACCGCGTTGTCGGCGCGACCGTTCGGCACGTACGCATCGAATGAGCCGAGCCCGTAGATGTCGGGGCCGATGATGTCCGCGCCCTGCAGCGCGAGGTAGGTCATCGTGTACTGGCGGCCGAACGCGAGCGTGCCGAAGCCGCTCTTCAGCCCGACGAACGCCTGCCGGCCGAACAGCCGGCCACCTTGGCCGAGATCGCCGCCGCGCACGTTGAAGCCGCTTTCGAGCGTGAACACCGCCTGGTAGCCGCCGCCGAGATCCTCGGTGCCGCGCAGCCCCCAGCGCGACGGCAGCTCGCCCGTCACGCCCGGCATCCGCACCACGTGGTCGCCGGCCGCGTTCGCGTGCGACACGAACTCGACGCCCGTATCGATGATCCCGTACAGCGTCACGCTCGACTGCGCATGCGCGCCCGGCGCGGCGAATGCGCAGCACGCGCCGGCGGCCAGCAGGCCGTTCCTTGTCTTCGTCTTCATTTCGTTGCGTCTCCAGACCGTGTTGAATTGCGCGCTCTGACGGCGCGCCTTGAAAAAAACGAAAACGTCAGTCGTCGGCTTGCGGGCGACGAATCAGCACGAATGCAGCGAAGGCCGCGACGAGCGTGACGGGGATGCTCGCGCCGATCACGACCGGTGCGCTGCGGCCCGCGGCCAGCAGCGTCGCGGCCGCGAGCGGCCCGACGACGGAACCGAGCCGGCCGACGGCCACCGCCGCGCCGACGCCGGTGCCGCGCATCGCGGTCGGGTAGTAGATCGCCGCGAGCGCATACAGCACCGACTGCCCGCCGACCACGAACATCCCCGCCGCGAACGCGGCTACCGCGAGCGACGCGAAACCGGGCGCGGCCGCGAGCGCGGCGAGCGACAGCACGATCCCGACATACATGCCGCCGACCACGCGCGACGCGCGCATCCGGTCGAGCGCCGCGCCGATGCCGAGCGCGCCGAGCCCCGCGCCGACGTTGAACGCGATCTGCACGAGGCCGACGTGCGCGCGATCGAGCCCGCGCGAGGCCATCAGCGACGGCAGCCAGTTCAGCAGGAAGTAGAGGACGATCAGCGTGCAGAAGTAGCTGACCCACAGCGCGACCGTCGACGTCGTGCGGCCGTCGCCGAACAGCGTCTTCCCGACGCTCGTGCGCGCCGCCGGCGTGCCGGCGACGTCGAGATACGCGCGCGATTCCGGCAGGAACCACACGAGCAGCGGCACGAGCAGCAGCGGCCCGACGCCGCCGACGTAGAAGATGTGCCGCCATTCGGTGTCGCCCGCGAGCAGCACGCCGATCAGCGACGCGATCACGCCGCCGAACGGGATCCCGCAGTACATCGTCGCGACCGCACTGCTGCGCGAGCGCGGCTCGACCGCTTCGGACGACAGCGCGATCAGGTTCGGCATCGCGCCGCCGAGGCCGATGCCGGTCAGCACGCGCACGACGACGAGCATCGCGAACGTCGATACCTGCGCGGTGGCGATCGACAGCAGCCCGAACAGCACAGCCGATGCGATCAGCACGCGCTTGCGGCCGATCCGGTCGGCGAGCCGGCCGCCGAGCATCGCGCCCGGCAGCAGCCCGAAGGTGCCCGCGCTGAACGCGATGCCCATCTGCGATACGGTCAGCCCGAATTCGCGCGCCATCCGCGGCGCGGCGACGCCGACCGACTGCAGGTCGAGCCCTTCGAGGAGTGCGATCGCGAAACACAGCGCGAGCGTGGTCGCGACCGTGGGTTTTTCGGCAACGTAGGTGTTCATCCTTGTCTCCAGTCCGATGTCTTGTAGTCGGTCGGCCGTGCAACGACCGCCGCGCGCCGCCGCCGGCCAGTGGCGAAACGGCGCGCGAGGTGTCGTCCGAACGGCTTCCTTTATCAGGAAGCCTGATTCATTGGCCGCAAAAGCGCCTGCCGGTATCGTGACCGGCCGGTCGTTGTGCGTGCTGCTTGTTGCTGCTGCTTGCTGCTTGTTGCTCGCTGTTGCCTGAGCCTGCCTTACGCGTAAATTACATCGGGATCGCGTCGCGCCGGGTCGTACAGCGCGTCGATCGTCGCCGCGCGATGCTTCTGCACGGCCGCCTGGTTCAGCGAACCCTTGTCGGTCACTTCGCCGAGATCGAGCGACGGCGGCGTGTCGATCAGCCGGATCCGCGCGACGAACGTCGAACCGCCGCTCGCGTTCCGGTTCAGCGCGGCCAGCCACGCCTCGAACGCCGCGCGTACGGCCGGCGCGCGCAGCACGTCGGTCATGGATGCGTCGGCGGCCAGCCCCGCCAGCGCACGGCATGCGTCGACGCGCGGAAACACCAGCAAGCCGATGTCGTCGCGATTGATCCCGGTGACGACCACGTCCTGCACGTACGGCGCCCCCGTCGACACCGCGTTCGCGCGCAACGGCCCGACGCTCACGAACGTGCCGCTGCTCAGCTTGAAATCCTCGGTCAGCCGCCCGTCGAACAGCAGCCCGAGTTCCGGCCGCTGCGGATCGGCGAAGACGCCCGCGTCACCGCTGCGGTAATAGCCTTCTTCGTCGAACACGTCGCGCGGATCGACGTCCGCGTGCCAGTAGCCGCGCATCACGTTCGGCCCCTTGAAGCGCAGTTCGTGCTTGCCGCCGCACGGCACGAGCTTCGCGTCGCAGCCGGGCGCGGGCAGCCCGATATAGCCGGCGCGCATCAGCGGCCCGGTCGTGAACAGGCACGACGGCGACGCCTCCGTCATCCCGAGGCCGGCCATGATCCGGATGCGCTCCCCGCAATGCGCTTCGGTCACGCGGTCGAGCCGGTCCCACGCGGCCTGCGACAGCCCCGCGCCGCCGAAGAAATACAGCTTCACGCGCGAGAAGAACGTGTCGCGCAGTTCGGCATCGCGCTCAAGCGCGGCGGTCAGCTCTTCCCAGCCCTTCGGCACGTTGAAGTAGATCGTCGGCGCGATCTCGCGCAGGTTGCGCACCGTTTCGTCGAAGCGGCCGGGCATCGGGCGGCCATCGTCGATGTACAACGTGCCGCCGTTGTACAGCGCGATGCCGAGGTTGTGACTGCCGCCGAACGTGTGATTCCACGGCAACCAGTCGACCAATACCGGTGGCTCGCGCATGAGTTCCGGCATCGTCTGGCGCAGCATCTGCTGATTGCTGCACAGCATCCGGTGCGTGGTCGGCACGGCCTTCGGCTGCTTCGTCGAACCGGATGTGAACAGGATCTTCGCGAGATGGTCGGGGCCGACTGCCGCGTGGATCGCGTCGATCGTGCGCGGGACGGTGGCGAGCAGGCGCGACAGCGGCACTGTGCGGCTTTCGACATCGGTTTGCGCATCGGCATCGCTTACGACGATCAGCGTCGCATCGGCCGGCAACGTCGCGTCGAGCGCACGCGCGAACGGCGCGCGCCCGGCGACGAACACCGCGCCCGGCCGCAGCACGCCGAGCGTATGACGTAGCTTGCCGTAGTCGGTCGACACCAGCGAATACGCGGGCGAGATCGGCGAGTACGGCACGCCGGCCAGCATCGCGGCGAACATCATCTGCAGATGCTCGAGATCGTTGCCGGACAGCACCGCGAGCGGACGCTCGGCCGTCAGCCCGAGATCGACGAGGCCCTGGCCGAGCACGCGGGCGCGTTCGAGCATCTGCGCGTACGTGATCTCGATCCAGTTCCCGTCGGCGCCGCGCCGTGCGGCCAGCACGCGGTCGGGATGCGCGTGCGCGCCGCGCACGAGGCAGTCGGTGATGCGCGTCGGGTAATCGCCGAGCGGCTCGCGCGAGCGCAGGTACCAGGTACCGTCGTCCGCGCGGCGAATCTCGGCCGCGCCGACCGCGACGGCGGCCGCGCGATAGCGCACGGCGTCGGCGCCGGCGTCGGTGTGTTGGACGACCTGAAGCGGCGCCTTCTCTGCATTCATCGTCGGCTCGCTCATATGGGGTAATGCCGCGGCGCGGTCTGCACGGTGATCCAGCGCAGCTCGGTGAATTCGGCGATCGACGCGCGGCTGCCGAAGCGGCCGTAGCCGCTCGCCTTCGTGCCGCCGAACGGCATCTGCGCTTCGTCGTGCACGGTCGGGCCGTTGACGTGGCAGATCCCCGATTCGATCCGGCGCGCGACCGCCATCGCACGTGCGATATCGCGGCTGAACACGCTCGCCGACAGCCCGAACTCGCTGTCGTTCGCGAGCGCGACCGCTTCGTCGTCGCTGTCGGCGCGCAGGATCGCGACGACCGGCGCGAACGACTCCTCGCGATAGAGCCGCATGTCGCGCGTGACGCCGTCGACGATCGCGGGCTGCATCGTCGCGCCTTCAACGCGGCAGCCGAGCGGCAGCTGCGCGCCAAGTGCACGCGCATCCTCGACCAGCGACGCCGCGCGCGCGGCGGCCGACGCATCGACCATCGTGCCGAGCGGATGGCCGGCCAGCGGATCCCCCGCGACCAGCGTGCGCGCCTTCGCGGCGAGCCGCTCCACGAGCGCATCGGCGATCGGCCGCGCGGCGATCACGCGCTCGGTCGACATGCAGATCTGCCCCTGGTTGAAGAATGCGCCGAACGCGATCGCGTCGACGGCCGCGTCTAGGTCGGCATCGTCGAGCACCAGTACCGGTGCCTTGCCGCCGAGTTCGAGCAGCACGGGTTTCAGGTGCGCGGCCGCGTGGCGCGCGATGATGCGGCCGACGTGCGTCGACCCGGTGAAGTTGATCCGCTTCACATGCGGATGCGCGATCATCCGCTCGACGAGTTCGGGCGCGTCGGGCGCCGCGTGCGTGATCACGTTGACCACGCCGGCGCCGAGCCCCGCTTCGTCCAGCACCGCGCCGATCAGCGCGTGCACGCCCGGGCACGCCTCGGACGCCTTCAGCACGACCGTGTTGCCGCATGCGAGCGGCATCGCCAGCGCACGCGTGCCGAGGATCACCGGCGCATTCCACGGCGCGATGCCGAGCACCACGCCGCACGGCACGCGCATCGCGAGCGCGAGATTGCCCGGTACGTCGGACGGGATCACGTCGCCGTTGATCTGCGTGGTCATCGACGCGGCCTCGCGCAGCATGTTCGCCGCGAGCGTCACGTTGAAGCCGAGCCAGCCGGGCGTCGCGCCGGTTTCGGCGACGCCGGTCTGAATGATTTCGTCGATGCGCGCGTCCATCAGGTCGGCCGCCTTCAGCAGCCGGCGGCGCCGCTCGGTCGGCGCGAGCGCCGCCCATGCGGGGAACGCGCGGTGCGCCGCCTCGATCGCCGCGTCGGCGTCGGCCACACCGGCCGCCGGCGAGCGCGACGCGAGCGCGCCCGTCGCGGGGTTGAAGCGGTCGAAGGTGCGGCCGTCGCGGGCGTTGCACCATTCGCCGCCGATCAGCATCCGTCTGTCGGTCATGTCGTCTCCTGCCTTGCCTGTCTCTTGCGATTACGCCGGCGGGGAAGCCGGCGGCTGCGTCCGCGCTTGTCTCAGCGCTTGTATGCCTGCAGGCCCGGCTTGATCGTCTTGTCGTCGAGGAACTGCTTCAGCCCCTGCTCGCGGCCGCGCTCCGGATCGCGCAGCTGCGCCTGGTCGAGCTTCGCATACAGGTAATCCTCGCACTGTTCCCACGTAAGCTCGCGCGAACGCTTGAAGCCGTGCTTCGCCGCGCGCAGCACGACCGGGTTCTTGTCCATCAGCCGCGCGGCGAGCGCGATCGTCGCGTCGCGCAGTTCGGCGAGCGGCACGCTGCTGTTCACGAGGCCCATTTCCGCCGCTTCCGCGCCGGTGAACGTGTCGCCGGTCATGATGTAGTGCAGCGCGCGGCGGTGGCCGACCGTGTCGGCCATCGCCTTGCTGACGAGGTTGCCCGGCGGGATGCCCCAGTTGATCTCCGACAGCCCGAACACCGCGTCGTCCGCCGCGATCGCGAGGTCGCACGCGACGAGCGGCGAGAACCCGCCGCCGAAGCACCAGCCGTTCACCATCGCGATCGTCGGCTTGTTGTACATCCGCAGGCGGCGCCACTGCCATTCCGATGCGTCGCGGCGCACCTTTTCCTGCAGCGCGTCGGAGCCGCCGTCGATCTCGCGGAAATATTCCTTCAGATCCATGCCGGCCGTCCACGCGGCGCCCGCGCCGGTCAGCACCAGTACCTTCGCCTCGTCGTCGAACTCGACCGCGTCGAGGACTTCCAGCATCTCCCGGTTCAGCGTCGGGCTCATTGCGTTGCGCTTCTCGGGGCGGTTCAGCGTCACCCACGCAATGCCGGCCTCCACTTTCACTTCAACGGTCTGCCAGCGGTTGTCGTACTTGCTCATGTCTGTTCCTGTCGTTCGTTTCCAGTGCGATTCGGTGCGCAGCCTGCCTGCTGCGGACGGCTTCATTTAATATCAGGCTACCTGATATTGCAAGCGGCACGAGCGCCGGTGTAAACCCGGAGCGGGACGCGGGGAAAGCGCTGGGGAAATCAGGGAACGGTCGGGCGAGCGCCGATGGCGCGTACGCAGCGAGCGCGGGCCTGGCGGGCCCGCGTCGTGAGAATCGGGGAAGCGGTCAGCCGCGCAGGTTGCGCGAGAACAGTTCGAGCGCGCGCTGCACGTGCGCGGCGTCGTCGGCGGAGATGTCGCCGAGCATGCGTGCTTCGACCGGTCGCAGCGCGGCTTCGCATTCGCGCAGCATCGCCGCGCCGGCGTCGGTCAGCGTCAGCAGGATGATGCGGCCGTGCGACGGGTCGGCTTCGCGCGTGACGAAACCGCGGGCGGCCATCACGCTCATCACCTCGTTCGCCGATTGCGGCGTGATCCACGAGCGTTCGGCCAGCTGCGCGTTCGACGATGCGCCGCGCGCCTCGAGCACCGACAGCGCCGTGTACTGCGCGAGCGTGATGCCGAGCGGCGCGAGCGCGTCGGTCATGTGACGGCGCAGCAGCCGGTCGAGGCCGCCGATCACGTAGGTCAGGCGCTGCGGCGCGCGCGCTTTCGGCTTGTCGGCCGGCGCGCGGGCGGCGCTTTTCGCGGCGTTCTTCACGGCGCCTGCCGTGGCGCTCGTCGCGGCGTTTTTCGGTTTCGCGGGCTTGGTCGGGGTGGAACTCATGGCGCGTGCTGGGTGGCATTGCGGGCCATCTTACCAGCAGGTCGGGGGGCGAACGCATAGTCGCGACATCACTCTCGGCGTAACTCCATGTGCTCAGTTGCCTCGGATAAGTACGAAATTAGCGGTCGGCACACCAATTAAATTACCAAAAGCAATCGATTCTCACCTTGCAAAGGGTTCGTCATTTCGCGATGAGGTAAAAGAACAGCTTCATTCAACCTTCACGTGGTGGAGTGACTGCGATACCGGAATCGACAATGGTTAATACAGGACGAAATATGCAGATTAGCCTCCCCCGAATCACCGGGCTCGCCATTCTTGTGTTTTTGCTGGTTGGCTTTTCCATTCACATGACCAGACCAAATTATGGGCGGTGTGATTTTTTCGAAAAAGAACTGAATGGCGGAAAGAAAGAATTTGGAGGCGTGGAATATTACGCAAAGTTGTGCGGCGCGAATATTCTGAATGGGCACGAAGTGAGACTTCAGCTCTTTGATGGGACTGGAGAATTGCGCGCTCGACGCTATTTTTCATACTACACAAATTCGGCAACTGAGCGAGAACTGGTAGACGGTGTCGGCGGAATTGTATATTACGATAGCTCGAGCAGTGATGTGATGCAGTTGCTTTCGATTCCGCCTACCAAATGGGATTGGATTCGCGCCCGACTGCCTTTATTTTAATTGTCATGACTGTGTGCAAAAGAGAAGCCCTCGAACCTTCACAAGCCGGGGGCTTTCGTTGTTCTGTGCCACTTCGAGTTGTGCCGCTGCTTTTCAACCAGTACGTGTCCCCGCAAATCGCGCGGTCGCCAACCCTGCACGCCGCGTCTGCGCGACGAACACGCCGCCGGCATGCGCATCGCTTCTGAGTGCTGCGTCGTCGAGCCCAACCCGCGCACTCGTCACATACAACCTGCCGTCACCATCGAGCGCCACGCAGCTCGGCTGCGCGGTCGGCACTTCAACGCGATCGGTCTCGACCCCGTCCGCCCCATAACGCACTACCCGCCTGCCACCCCACTGCGCATTCCACAGCCCGCCATCACGATCGACGAACGAGCCATCCGGGTCGCCGTCTACATCCGTCAGCCGCGCGAACGGCCGCACATTGGCCACATCGCCACCCGCGCGGTAATCGCACACGAAAATCTCGCGTACCAGCGAATCGCAGAAATACATCTTCGACCCATCCGGCGAGAACCCGATGCTGTTCGCGATCGCGGCCGCCGGCAACGCGAGCCGCTCGAGCGTGAGATCCGGATTGAGCCGATAAAACCCGCCAATCGCGCGCGGCGGCTCGGCGCCTTCGTCCTTCATCCCGAACACGAATGCGCCGAACGGATCGCAGCGGCCGTCGTTCAGCCGCGTCGCCAGCTCTCGCTCGACGTCGACGATCCGAGTAAACGCACCGCTGCGCAGATCGAAGAACGCGAGATGCGTCGCGAGCCCGACGAGCAGCACGTCCGGGTCATCGGTCAGCGCGAAGCACGCGAGCCGTTCGGGCATCGCCCACTGCGCGAGATCGGAACCGTCCGCGCGGCAGCGCCACAGGCACGCGCCTTCGATGTCGACCCAGTACAGCGCGTGCGTCCTGTCGCACCACGTCGCGCCTTCGCCGAGCGTATTGCGGCTGTCGGCCAGCAGCGTCGCCGACGCGGCCGGATGAGTCTGTTGCATGCCGTCTCCCGATATTCGTCGTATGTGCAGGCGGCCGCGCGTGGTCGAAGTCAGATCTTCATCGCGCGCCGCTGGTTGCGACGATACTGGTCGAACAGCACCGCGAGCAACAGAATTCCGCCGCGTATCAGATATTGGTAAAAGGTCGGCACGTTCAGCAGGCTCATCGCGTCCTGCACGGAGCCCATGATCAGCACGCCGACCAGCACGCCGGAAATCGTCGCGACGCCGCCCGTCAGCGACACGCCGCCGAGCACGCACGCGGAGATCACGCCGAGCTCGAGACCGACCGACGTCTTCGGGTCGCCGAGGCTCATCCGCGATGCGAGCATCACGCCGGCGAAGCCGGTCACGAGCCCCTGCAGCACGAACACCGCGATCTTGATGCGCATCACCGGCAGCCCCGCGAGCAACGCGGCCTCGCCGTTGCCGCCGACGGCCAGCACGTTCTTGCCGAACACCGTCTTGCGCAGCAAAAATCCGAACACGACGAAGCCGACGATGTTGCTCCAGATCGGATACGAGATCCCGAGGAACGACCCGCCGCCGAGATCGAAGAAGCGCTCTTCCGAGATCATCACCGCGTCGCCGTTCGACGTGATGAACGCGAGCCCGCGCACGACTTCCATCATCGCGAGCGTGACGATCAGCGAGTTGATCCGCCAGCGCGCGATCAGCACGCCGTTCACGAGCCCGACCGCGCCGCCCGCGAGGATGCCGGCCGCGACACCGAGCACGACGCTGTGCGTCGCGGTGATCAGCGTCGACGCGACGACGCCCGAGAACGCGACGATCGACGCGACCGACAAGTCGACCTCGCCGAGCGCGAGCACGAACATCATGGTCACCGCGATCGAGCCGATCAGCGTGACCGACAGCAGCAGGCCCTGGATGTTGCGCGGCGTGAGGAAGTCCGGCACGGTCAGCGACAGCACCGCGAACAGCACGAGAAACACCATCACGATGCCGGAGCGGTTGATCAACTGCCACACGCCGCCGCGTGGGCGCGCGGGCGCAGCCGCGGCGGCGGCATCCGGGGACGGGGAAGTACGTTGGGGTTGCATTGCCTGGCTCATATCAGTTCATTCCGGTTGACTGCATGCCGCTCAGCGCGGCAGCGCGAGCTTGATCAGCGCATCGGGCGTCGCCTGCGCCTTCGCGACCTCGCCCGCGATCCGTCCTTCCTTCATCACGATGATGCGGTCCGCCACGCCGATCACCTCGGCCAGATCGCTCGACACGATGATCACGGTGCGGCCCGCTTCCGCGAGTTCGTAGAACAGGTTGTAGATTTCCGCGCGCGCGCCGACGTCGATGCCGCGCGTCGGCTCGTCCATCAGGAACACGTCGATGCGTTCGGCCAGCCAGCGCGCGAGCACGACCTTCTGCTGGTTGCCGCCCGACAGCGCGCCGATCGGCGTGTCGCCGTCGCGGGTCTTGATCGCGAGGCGCTCGATGTATTTCTGCGCGAGTTCGCGTTCGCGCCGCGCGTCGAGCAGCATGCGCGCCGGGCTGAAGTGACGGCGCGCGCTGATGTTCAGGTTGTCGGCCACCGACGCGATCGCGACGATGCCTTCCTGCTTGCGGTCTTCCGGGCACAGCGCGATGCCGGCGCGCACCGCGTGGCGCGGGCTCGCGAACGCGACGCGCTTGCCGCCCAGCTCGACGTGGCCGCCGCTCGGACGCGCCGCGCCGTACAGCAGCTTCATCAGCTCCGAGCGGCCCGCGCCGACGAGCCCGAAGAAGCCGACGATCTCGCCGCGCCGCGCGGCGAACGACACCGGCTCCGACAAGCCCGGCCCGATCAGCCCCTTCGCCTCGATCAGCACGTCGCCGGCCGCACGCGGCCGGTAGCCGTACACGTCCTCGATCGAGCGGCCGACCATGCAGCCGATCAGCCGGTCGCGATCGAGATCGGCAACCGATTCGAACGTCTCGATCCGCCGGCCGTCGCGAAACACCGTCACGCGATCGCACAGCGCGTCGACTTCTTCCATGCGGTGCGTGACGTAGATGATCGCGCGCCCTTCCGCGCGCAGCGAACGGATGATCCGGAACAGCTGCGTCGTTTCGCGCGCGGACAGCGAGCTCGTCGGTTCGTCGAACGCGATCACGCGCGCGTCGCGCATCAGCGCCTTGCCGATCTCGATCATCTGGCGCTGACCGATCGACAGGTACTTCACGGGAATGTCCGGATCGATGTGCTCGCCGAGCCGCTCCAGCGCGTCGAGCGCACGCGCGGCGAGCGCACGTTCGTCCACCACGCCGAGCCGGCTCGGCAGTTGCCCGAGCATCAGGTTTTCGGCGACCGTCAGCTCCGGCACCAGATGCAGCTCCTGGTAGATGATCGCGATGCCGGCCTCGAGCGCCGCGCGCGTCGATGCAAAGCGCTGCACCGTGCCGTTCAGCGTCAGCGTGCCGGCCTGCGGCTGGTTCACGCCGGACAGCACCTTCAGCAGCGTCGATTTGCCCGCGCCGTTCTCGCCCATCAACCCGTGCACCTCGCCCGCGCGCACCGACAGCGACACGGCGTCGAGCGCGCGCACGCCGGGGAACGTCACCGTGATGCCGTCGAGCGCGAGCAGCGCGCCGCCGCGCGGCGCACCGTCGACTGCAACTGCAACTGCATCGGCACCGGCTTGCGCCACGGTGTCGTTGCCGCGCACGGCCGTGATCGTCTGCATCGTCATCGCGTTCTCGCCTCGCCCCGCTCAAATACCGAGTTCGGCGCGCACGGCCTGCCAGTTCGCGCGCGTCATCAGCTTGCCGCTCGTCTGCGTGTCGGCCGGCGGCGCCTTGCCGTTGCGGATCCAGTCGACGAGGTTCTGCGTGCTGTCCTTGCCGTGGTTCGTCGAGCTGACCGCGATCGTCCCGTAGAAGCCGGTCGGCTCCTTCTTCTGGAATTCGGCGAACGCCTCGCCCGCGCCGTTGATGCCGACACCGATCACGTCTGCCGCCGGGATGTGCAGCTGTTCGGTCGCGCGCACCGCGCCGAGCACGGTCTCCTCGTTCAGCGCGTAGACCACCCACTTCTTGATGTTCGGATGACGCGCGAGCACGGGCGCGGCCGCGCTGAAGCCGCCTTCGTCGTCGGTCGTCTTCTGCGGCGCGTCGAAGATGTTGTCCTTGCGGAAGCCGTTCGCGAGCAGCGCCTGCGTCGCGCCGTCGGTGCGCAGCTTCGCGGTCGGCAGTTCGTTGTTGGTGATGCGCAGCGCGCCGACTTCCTCTGGCTTCCAGCCGCGCCGCTTCATCTCGTCGGCGATCGCCTGACCGACCTGGTTGCCGATCTTGGTCGCCGACATCCCGAGGTGCGGCACGTTCGGCAGCGGCTTGCCGGTCGAGTCGACGAGCTGGTCGTCCACCGTCACGAACTTCATGTTGTAGCGCTTCGCGCGCGACGCGATCGCCGGCCCGAGGCGCACGTCGGGCGCGCAGATCACGAAGCCCTGCGCGCCTTGCGAGCCGAGGTTGTCGATCGCGGCGAGCACCTTCTCGCCGTCCGGCGTGCCGATCTTCACGACCGAGAAGTTCTCCTTCTGGCCGAGCGCGGACGCGGCGTTCTGCTCGTTGATGAACCATGCCTGCTCGGGCATCTTCACCAGGAAGCCGATCTTCAGCGGCGCATCGGCGTGCGCGGCGCCCGTCATCCCGAGCGGCGCGATGCAAAGCGCGGCCAGCAGCGCGCGCAGGGTGTGGCGGCGGATCGTCTGATTCGTGCGGTTCATGCGGTGTCTCCTTGTATTGGCTTGGGTCTTCAACATCCGTCGTGGCGGGTCGCGCTCGCGGTGGCGCGTGCCGTCACTGCGTCAGCGGCCGAACGCGTCGGTCCCGACGCGCCGCCCGAACAGGAACGCATCGGCGACGAGCCGCAACGGCCGTACGTCGACGTCGCTTTCGCCGCGCGCGATCAGCGCGCGGAAGTGCGCATACAGCGCCGGATACTCGCGCTCGGGCCCGATCTCGACCGGCTCGCCGTCGATCGACAGTTGCGCGCCGCCGCGGCTGATCGCGAGCACGCCGTCCGACGTGTCGACCGCGATCTCCCATTGCTCGACGGGGCCGTGCCGCCAGTCGAATTCCGCGCGCACGGGCACGCCGTCGGTATCCGTGCAATCGAGTTCGGCCGCGATCGGCATTTGTGCGTCGCTCGGCACGTAGAGCGTCGCCTCGCGCAGCACGAGCTCGCGCGGCAGGATTCGGGTGACGATCGACAGCGCGTTGATGCCGGGATCGAACACGCCGAGGCCGCCGGGCTCCCAGATCCACTGCTGCCCCGGATGCCAGCGCCGCACGTCTTCCTTCCAGCGCACCTGCACCGCGCGGATCGTGCGCGCAGCGAGCCACGCGCGCGCCGGTTCCACCGCGCTCGCGCAGCGCGAATGCCAGGTCGCGAACAGCGTGAGGCCACGCTCGCGCGCGAGCGCGTCCAGCACGGCCACTTCGCCGAGCGTCGCGCCCGGCGGCTTCTCGAGCATCACGTGCTTGCCGGCTTCGAGCGCCGCGCGCGCCTGCGCGTAGCGCACCTGCGGCGGCGCGCACAGCGATACCGCGTCGAGTTCGCGCTCGGCAGCCAGCAGCGCGTTCAGATCCGGATAATTGCGCACGCCGTCGACTTCCGCGTGACGGCTCGCACAGGCAGTCAACGCGAATCCCGGTTCGGCGGCGATTGCCGGCAGATGCTGGTCGCGCGCGATCTTGCCGATCCCGATCACGCCCAGCGAAATCACCTTGCTCATTTGCGTTTCTCCTTCGCCATTCGCTCAGCGCGCCCAGCGCAGCACGAGCGGATCGAGCCGGCGCGCGATCGCGAGCAATTCCGCGCGCGTGTCCGGGTGCAGTTCCGGCATCGGATGCCGCGGCCGCTCGCACGCGATCACGCCGCCTTCGCGCATCAGCGCCTTCGCGGTGAGGATCCCGGACTGGCGGTTCTCGTGATTGATCAGCGGCAGCCACGTCTGGTAATGCGCGAACGCATCGTCGTGACGGCCTTCGCGCCATGCTTCGAGGATCGGCCGGATGCCGTCCGGGAAGCCGCCGCCCGTCATCGCGCCGGTCGCGCCAGCATGCAGATCGGCGAGCAGCGTGATCGCCTCCTCGCCGTCCCACGGCCCCTCGATCGCATCGCCGCCGAGCCGGATCAACTCGCGCAGCTTGTTCGCCGCGCCTGGCGTCTCGATCTTGAAGTACGCAACCTGTTCGATCTCGCGGGCCATCCGCGCGAGGAACGGCGCGGACAGCGGCGTGCCGCTCGCCGGCGCGTCCTGGATCATGATCGGGATGTCGATCGCATCCGACACGCGCGCGAAGAAGTCGAAGATCTGCGCTTCCGGCACGCGGAACGTCGCGCCGTGATACGGCGGCATCGTCATCACCATCGCCGCGCCGAGCTGCTGCGCGCGCAGGCTGCGCGCCGCGCAGACCTGCGTGCTGTAGTGCGACGTCGTGACGATCACCGGCACGCGGCCCGCGACGTGTTCGAGGATCGTGCGCGTGAGCACGTCGCGTTCGTCGTCGGTGATCGCGAACTGCTCGGAGAAGTTCGCGAGGATGCACAGCCCGTCCGAGCCCGCGTCGATCATGAAATCGACCGCGCGCTTCTGACTCGCGAGGTCGAGCTCGCCGGTATCGGAAAACGTCGTCGGGACGACGGGAAAGATGCCGCGATAGCGCGGTGTGCTGCTCGATGTCATGGTGGGTCCTGCGTCAGTCGAATCGGCGTTCAGCCGGAAAACAAGGCGTTCAGGATTCGCGGGCGAATGCGCCCGCGGCCGGCTCGGGCGTGCGCAGCGCAGCCCGGACCACGAACGTCATCAGCACCGCGAACAGCAGCGTCGCCGCGAGAAAGTACAGGCCGGCCGCGAGGCTGCCGGTCGACGCCTTGATCAGCCCGATCCCGTACGGCCCGAAGTAGCCGCCGAGATTCGCAAGCGAATTGATCGCGGCGATGCCGACCGCGGCGCTCGTGCCGGCCAGGAATTCGCCGGGCAGCGCCCACACGACGGCCTGGATCGAATACAGCGAAAACGCGGTGAAGCAGATGAACATGAATTGCAGCGCCGGTTGCTGCACCCATGCGCTCGCGGCCATCGTCACGGCGGCCGCCGCCGACACGACGACGATGTGCCAGTAGCGCTCGCGCTTGCGGTCCGAATGGCGCGGCACGACGAGCAGGCCGACCACCGCGAACAGGTACGGCACGGCGGACAGCAGGCCGGTCGCCGCATCGCCGGTGCCGAACGCATGGATGATCGTCGGCAGCCACAGCGACAGCCCGTAGATGCACAGCGGAAACGGCAGGAACAGCGCGGCGAGCAGCAGCACGCGGCGGTCGCGCAACGCGGCGAGCGGATTGCGGTGCGAATCGGGGCGATAGGCGTCGCGGTCGGCGGCGAGCTGCCGCGCGATCCAGCGGCGTTCGTCGTCGTTCAGCCAGCGCGCATGCGCGGGCGATTCGGGCAGCAGCCGCAGCGTCGGCAACGCGAGCAGCACGGCCGGCAAGCCGCTGACGACGAACAGCGTCTGCCAGTCCGACAGGCCGAACCACCCGTGCGTCGACAGCAGCCATCCGGCGAGCGGCCCGGTCACGATGCCGGCGAGCGGCTGCGCGAGCACGAGCAGACCGATCACGCGGGCGCGGTCTCGCATCGGGAACCATTGCGTGAGGAAGTACAGGATGCCGGGATAGAGGCCGGCTTCGGCCGCGCCGAGCAGGAAGCGCAGCACGTAGAAGCTGGTCGGCCCCTGCACGAGCGCCATCGCCATCGTGATCACGCCCCAGGTCGCGAGGATGCGCGCGAACCACACGCGTGCGCCGAAGCGTCCGAGCGCGAGGTTGCTCGGCACCTCGCACAGGAAGTAGCCGATGAAGAAGAGTCCCGCGCCGAGCCCGTATGCGGCATCGCCGAGGCCGACCGCCGCGTTCATGTGGAGCTTCGCGAAGCCGACGACGGTACGGTCGACGTACGCGACCACATAGATCAGCGCGAGGAACGGCACGAGCTTGCGCGTGAGCAGGCGGGTCAATTGCCGTTCGTCGACGGCTGCCGGTGAATCGGACTGGTCCGCCGCGGCGTGCGCGGGCGTGTACTGCGTCGTCATCTTGTCTCCTGTCAGCCCACGTTGGCGCTTGCGCGCTTGCGTCGGCCCATGCGTCGCGGTCGGCCATCATCTGCACGTGAACGCTTGCGCAACTCTCTTCCTTCGCGCCCGATCACATCCGGCGCGTCGCTGTGTTTCCCTCAGGCCCCGCCGCAGTCCTTTTCCGTATGCCCGTGCCTGCCGCTCAATGCGAATGGCTCGGCACCTCCGCGCCACGCGTGCCGACCAGGAAGTCGAGGTCGCACCCCTCGTCGGCCTGCAGCACGTGATCGATATACAGTCGCGCATAACCGCCCTTGCCCAACTGTCCGGCCACGCCCGGTGCCGCATTCGGATCGACGTCCGACAGGCGGCGCTGCAGTTCGTCATCCGAAATGTCGAGATGCAGCGTGCCGGCCTCGCAGTCGAGTTCGATCCAGTCGCCGTTGCGCACCGCGGCGAGCGGGCCGCCGGCAGCCGCTTCCGGCGCGACATGCAGCACGACCGTGCCGTACGCGGTGCCGCTCATCCGCGCGTCGGAAATCCGCACCATGTCCTTCACGCCCTGGCGCAGCAGCTTCGGCGGCAGCCCCATGTTGCCGACCTCGGCCATCCCCGGATACCCGCGCGGCCCGCAGTTCTTCAGCACGAGCACCGAGCTGGCATCGACGTCGAGCGCTTCGTCGTTGATCGTCGCCTTGTAGTGTTCGAGGTTCTCGAACACCACCGCGCGGCCGCGATGCTTGAGCAGTTCGGGGCTCGCCGCCGACGGCTTGAGCACCGCGCCGCGCGGCGCGAGATTGCCGCGCAGGATGCAGATCCCGCCGTCTGCGATCAGCGGCCGGTCGAGCGGGCGGATCACCTCGTCGTCGTAGTTCGGCGCTTCGCGCACGTTGTCCCACAGCGACTTGCCGTTCACCGTCAGCGCGTCGGGGTGCGGCAGCAGGCCGCCTTCGCCGAGCCGGCGCAGCACGGCCGGCAGGCCGCCCGCGTAATAGAACTCCTCCATCAGGAAGCGCCCGGACGGCATCAAATCGACGATCGTCGGCGTGTCGCGGCCGATGCGCATCCAGTCTTCCAGTTCGAGCGGCACACCGATGCGCCCCGCGATCGCCTTCAGGTGGATCACCGCATTGGTCGAGCCGCCGATCGCCGCGTTCGCGCGGATCGCGTTCTCGAACGCGGCGCGCGTCAGCACCTTCGACAACGCGAGCCCTTCGAGCGCCATCTCGACGATACGGATTCCTGACATGTGCGCGAGCACGTAGCGACGCGAATCGACGGCGGGAATCGCCGCGTTGTGCGGCAGCGCGACGCCGAGCGCCTCGGCCATGCACGCCATCGTCGACGCGGTGCCCATCGTGTTGCAGGTGCCGGCCGAGCGCGACATGCCGGCTTCGGCGGACAGGAAGTGATGCAGGTCGATCTCGCCGGCCTTCAGCGCTTCGTGCAGTTGCCACACGGCCGTGCCCGAGCCGATGTTCTTGCCCTCGAGCTTGCCGTTCAGCATCGGGCCGCCCGACACGACGATCGCCGGCACGTCGCAGCTCGCGGCGCCCATCAGCAGCGCGGGCGTCGTCTTGTCGCAGCCGGCGAGCAGCACGACCGCGTCGATTGGGTTGCCGCGGATCGCTTCCTCGACGTCCATCGATGCAAGATTGCGCGTGAGCATCGCCGAGGGCCGCAGGTTCGATTCGCCGTTCGAGAACACCGGGAACTCGACCGGGAAGCCGCCCGCCTCGGAGATCCCGCGCTTCACGTGCTCGGCGAGCTTGCGGAAGTGCGCGTTGCACGGCGTCAGTTCGGACCACGTATTGCAGATGCCGATGATGGGCCGACCGTCGAATTCGTGATCGGGGATGCCCTGGTTCTTCATCCAGCTCCGGTACATGAAGCCGTTCTTGTCGTTCGTGCCGAACCATTGGGCGGAGCGCAGCCTGGGTTTTGTTGCCGACATCGTCAGTCCTGTGGTGACGGGATACCGACGCAGTCTAGGGAGAATTTTGATAACTCGCTAATGACGTTTTAGGCGATTACGATATCGATTCCGATATCGATATAAACCCGTACGATGACCGAAGCCAGCCCGTGGGGAAACCGCAGCCGCCTGAAGACGCGCCAGTTGCTGCTGGTCGTCGCGCTCGCCGACGAAGGCAGCATTCATCGCGCGGCGGCCGCGCTGAACATGACGCAGCCGGCCGCGTCGAAGCTGCTGCGCGAGCTGGAGGAATCCATCGGCGCGGTGCTGTTCGAACGGCTGCCGCGCGGGATGCGGCCGACGCTGTACGGCGACGCGCTGATCCGCCACGCGCGCGCGGCGCTCGGCAGCCTCGACCAGGCGCGCGAGGAGCTGGCCGCGCTGAAGGCCGGCCATCTCGGCCATGTGGCGGTGGGGGCGATCACGTCGCCGGGGCTGCGGCTCGTGCCGCCGGCCGTCGCGGCCGTGAAGGGCACGCATGCGAACGTGCGCGTGTCCGTCGAGATCGACACCAGCAACGCGCTGCTCGAACATCTGGCCCAGGACAAGCTCGATATCGTGCTCGGCCGGCTGTCGGCCGAACACGACAAGCTGCATCTGCGCTACGAGCCGCTGACCGGCGAACCGGTCGCCGCGGTCGTGCGGCCCGGCCATCCGCTGCTCGCGCAGGCGCCGCTGTCGCTGGCCGACGTGCAGCGCGCCGCATGGGTGATGCCGCCGGCCGGCAGCGTGCTGCGCCATCGCTTCGAGCTGGTGTTCCAGCGCGCGAGCCTCGCGCCGCCGGCGAACGTCGTCGAGACGGCCGCGCTGCTGTTCATCACGCAATTGATCGAGCAGAGCGACATGATCGCGGTGCTCGCGGAGGACGTCGCGCTGTACTACGCGCGACACGGGATCGTCACCGTGCTGCCGCTGGAGATGGATTGCCGGATGGACGATTTCGGGATCATCACGCGCACCGACCGGCTGCATTCGCCGGCCGTCGCGGTGATGGCCGACGCGATCCGCGCGGCCGCGCGCGACGTGTACGGGGTCGCGCTGTAACGATGCTCGGGAACGGCCGCCCGTGCGGCGCGCGTGCCGGTGGAACCGAACGGCACGCCGGCCGCGTCGACCCGGTGCGCCGGTTACACCCAGGGTGCCGCGAGCCTTCCGTCTTCGGACAAGAGCTTCAACGTCGACTCCTGGCGTGCGTCACCCCGCGGCGAACTCGATCACCGGCTCGCACCGGATCGGGAAATTGACGGAGTTCGCCACGTAGCACTTCGCATGCGCCGCACGATGCAGTTGCTCCGCCAGCGCGCGATCGTCGCCGGCGCGAATCGTCACGCGCGGGTGCAGCACGATTTCGGTGAAGCGCCCTGGTTCGGCGCTGTCGAGCATCGTGCCTTCGGCGTCGTCGACGTACGCGAGCACGCGGATCCCGGCATCCGAGCACAGATGCAGATACCAGAGCTTGTGGCACGCCGAAGCCGACGCCAGCAGCAGATCCTCCGGGTTCCAGCGCGCCGCATCGCCGCGAAACGCGGCGTCCGACGAACCGGGAATATCCGGCTTCGAACCCGCGCGGATCACATGATCGCGGCCATATTCGCGATACCCCGACGTGCCGGTTCCGCGGTTGCCGACCCACTCCACTGCCACGCGGTACTTGTGTTCGCCATGCGCCATCTCGCTCTCCTCTGCTATCGGAACGTGAGGCCGACATTGTGGCACTGGAATCACGTTTGGTATACCATTATTCCAAACTCAGGAGCCCAGAGGCATGGAAGCCAGACTCGATTCCACGGCGGACGCGGTGGCCGCATCGCTGCGGGAAATGATCATCAACGGCGAGTTGCAGGCAGGCGAACGGCTCGTCGAGCGCGACCTTGCCGAGCGTTTCGGGATCAGCCGGATTCCGATGCGCGAAGCGATCCAGCGCCTGGAACGCGAAGGGCTGCTGGACATCTTCCGCAATCGCGGCGCGGTGGTGCGCATGCTCGATGCGTCCGACGTGCAGGAAATCTACGACATGCGCGCGCTGCTCGAAGGCGATGCGATCTACCGGAGCGTGAAGCGGCTCGACGACGAGACGCTGGCACGCGCCGAACTCGTGCATCGGCTGCTCGGCGAATCCGGCGTGCCGCGCCGGCAAGGCGAGCTCAATCGCGAATTCCATGCGCTGCTGTATTCGTGCTGCGGCAACGCGCGGCTGTTGCAGGCGATCGCGGAACTGCGCGGCCAGGTCGAGCGGTACGAACGCCTGCAGACGACGCTGCTTGCGGATACGCCGTCGTTCCAGGTCGAGCATGAAGAGATCCTGCAAGCGTGCCGGGCACGCAATGCACGCGGCGCGCGGGCGATGACCGTGTCCCATCTCGAATCGGCGCGACGGATCGTGATGGGGCTCGTCGAAGGCGGGTGAGGCGAGCGGGCGACGGAGTCCTCTCTTGCCCCGGCGATCTGGTCGAGATACGCGCGCCCCTGCAACGGATCTTCATTCGTATTGCGGATGATCAAAAACTGCCCGTTGCGGCGCACTGCGCGCTCGACCGCGAGTCCGATGCGGATAGAACCGGTTCGCGATGCTCGACACCATCAGCGCGACCGTCGGCGCGCGCCCTTCCGCCAGCGCCCGCGCGGCCCGATGCGGGCGATACCCGAGCGCCCGCCCGGAAGGCGGGTTTTTGCTTTTCGGGCTCTGAACGGAGTAGCTGGGAATGACGAGGTGCTCGTCGCCGCAGGCATGTCCGTGATACCGGATTTTCCGTTCACTCAAGCCGAACCCGATGCCGGCTTCCGGTCGACCTCGAACGCCGCGGACATTTCGCAAAATACGGTATCGTGATCGCGCCAGCATCGACGCGCTCGCTGAACAGGAACAACCGCATCGAGGTATTTCCGCTGCATCCATACAGGAGGAGGACGTGAAAACCGACCAAGGCGCCCTGAATACCGATGACGAACAACCCGCGTCGCTGCCGGACACCGGCGCAACGCACGTTCTCGTCGAGTCCATCGTGCGAGGCGTGGAGCGTTTCCGGCTTCCGGGTTCGACGAGCTGGTCTGCGATAAAGGAATCGTTCGACGACATTAGCGGCGTGTGGAAACTTTCGGCCGTGCTGGTGCCCGTCGTGCTACGCCCAGCGCCGACGGTTCTGCTCACCAAGCGCTCGTCGAACCTGAGCGAATATTCCTCGCATGTGAGCTTCCCCGGCGGCCGCCCGATGGAGTCGGATCACGACGTGGGATGCACGGCACTGCGCGAGAGCTTCGAGGAGATCTGCCTCGACCCGAACGCTGTCCGATTGGTCGGGTGTCTGCCGATCCATAAGACACGGAAGCGTAATCACGCCATCGTCCCGGTGATCGGCCTCGTGTCTGCCACGGCCGCATGGGCGGCGGCGCCGGCCGAGGTCGAAGAGATCTTCGAATTGCCGCTCGCCACGCTGTTGAATTCCGCCCTGCCGCGGCAATACACGGATGGCGAGCGCGCCGGCGCGTGGTACTGGGCGGATCAGGAATACGATATCTGGGGCGTGACCGCCGTCATTCTGAATTCCGTGGCGGAGCTACTGCGGGCCGCCGATTCCGAGCACGATGAGGATTCGCGCCGGGCTTGAGTGCCGCCCGTCGGACGCGATCGGCAATGATCGCCGCTGAACCGGCCAACACGGTTTCCAGCCGCGACTTCCCCATACGCTTACACCCCGCCCGCCCGCTGCTCCCGCAACCGCATGTCCACCGACCCGATATTCTTCTCATGCGCGACCAGCATCAGCGACAGCGCGTGATGAATATCCGGGTCGGCAAGCGTCGGCAGCAGCGTCTGCAGCTTGCGCACGACCCACCTCTGTCCTCGATTCAGAAACGCCATCCGCTCGGCCAGATCGTCGATCGCCATCGCCTTTTCATAAAACGAACCGGTCGCCCGCGTAGGCGTCGCGCCAAGCGTGCGGATCGCATCGACGAGCACGCTGCACCAGTGTGCTTCGTCCTGCCGAATATGCGCGATCAACCGATGCAGTTCGGCATCCTCCGTGACCTCTGCCGCCGTCTCCGACGCAACCCGAGCCCCCGCGCGCTCCGCCTCCAGCAATTCATCTAGCGCCGCAAGCAACGCCGCCCGATTCTCGTCGGACGCAGCTGCCGGTGCAGTCGTCACCGCCCCGTTCTCGACGATCGCCGCCGCATCGAGCACGATACGGCGCAGCACGGCGCCGGCCGATTCGATCGCATCGATCCGCCCGGCCCCGGTACCCGCATACAGCGCCATCGCTTCGAAATCGCCCGTCATCGTACGCAGCGGCGAGTCGGTGCTGAACAGATAGATCGGCCGCCCTTCCTCGTCGCCGATCACGACGCGCGCGTCGCCGAACGGATCGCCGCGCTCGCCGCGCGTGACGCTCGACGGCAACACACGAACGCGTGCACCGCGCGGCCAGTTGATATGGAAGATGTCGGTCAGCAGTGCGTCGCCTTCATGCGCGTCGACGATCCGCTGCTGGTGATACGCATGCGCGAACGATTCATGCGTTGCGATGAACGCGGTACCCATCACCGCGCCCTGCGCGCCGAGCGCCATCGCAGCGGCCACGTCGGCACCATCGACGATGCCGCCCGCCGCGAGCACCGGCAACCGCGTCGTACGAACCACGTCAGGCAGCAACTCGGCCAGCGGCCGATCGCCACGCACATGACCGCCAGCCTCGTGCCCCTGCACGATCAGCGCCTGTGCACCGGCCGCCTCCGCCGCGCGCGCATCGTCGAGCGACCCGACCTGATGTACCACGCGCACGCCCGCATCGCGCAGACGCCGCACGACGCCCGGCATCACGTCCCAGAACAGCGCAACCACGGGCACGCGCAATTCGATGCACGCGTCGAGCTGTGCATCGAGCAGTTCAGGCGGTGTCGATGCGGGAATCAGGTTCACGCCGAACGGCCGCTCGGTCGCCGCGCGAACCAACCCGACCTCGCGCCGGATCAACGCGACGGGCTCGCGCACCATCCCGAGAAAACCGAAGCCACCGGCGGCACTCACCGCACTCGCGAGCTCGGCCCGCGCAACGCCGCCCATGCCCGCGAGCACGATCGGCCATGCACAGCCGAGCAGGTCGCAGACAGGGCGATGCAGGATCTGGACGGCGCGGGCCTCGGGCCCGTCGCCACGCATCGGAATCGACATGCAGCGTCCTCCTTCAAGGATCGGCGGCGCGTCACGGTCGACCGCCAAAGCACGTGTCGCGCGAAGGCGAAACGGGTCGTGTCGGGCCACGCATCGAATGGGTCACATTGTGACATATTCGCTCCTCAGGCCGCACCGGGACGACGATTTCCGTGACGAACGTCATGGCGACGGCGTCCGCTCCAGCGTGCGCTCGCCTCAAGTCCATCCTTCGAGCCGCAGCGTCGAGCGCACGAGCCGCTGTTCCTCCTGTTCGATCTCGCGCAGGTAGTCGACGCACTGGCGAATATGCTCGCTCGCGGCCTTGCGCGCCTGGTCGGGCAAGCGCCCGGTCACCGCGTTGTAAAGCCGCGCATGCTGGCGGTCGATCTGCTTCTTCAACGGCTCGCGGTGATAGAGGTTGTTCACCGACGCGAACACGGAACTGAGCAGCAGATCGGTCAACGATTGCAGCGTATTGACGAGCACCGGGTTGTGCGATGCCTCGCAGATCGCGAGGTGGAACGCATGGTCGAGCTTCGCGCGCGCGGCCGGATCGAGATCCTGCGTGTCCGCCGCCGTCATTTCCTCGTAACGGCGCCGGATCAGGATGAAATCGGCCGGCGTGCCGCGCAGCGCGGCGAGCCGCGCGGCTTCCGTCTCGAGCATTCCGCGTACCTCGAACAGGTCGTACAGCGTGCGCGGCTGCGAACCGAGCAGATGCATCATCGGAGAGACTTCGCGTTGCGGGGTCAGGCTCGCGACGAACGAGCCCTTGCCGTGCGTCGTATCGATGATCCCGCGCGCGCGCAGCAGCTTCATCCCTTCGCGCACAGCCGTGCGTGACACGCCGAGCTTCTCGGTCAGCCGCCGCTCGGACGGCAGCGCCTGGCCTGCCTTCAGCACGCCGTCGACGATCAGCTGCTCGATCCGCTCGGCGACGACGTCGGCCACATTGCGCGCGGGGGCCTGTCGATCGTGCATTTCCATGCTGGTATGACCACCTCGGAAGAATATCGGGGATTTTCGCACAAAGCCTTGTCATGGTTGGGTTTTTAGACCTAATCGATAGCTGCTGGTTGACGCCCCTGCAAAAACTGGTATGACCACTCGCGTGACGTCTGGACACGCCCGCACGTCCCGCCAAGAATGCGTTCCATCCGGCGCGCCGCCTACCGCGCGGCGCCTGCATGGTGGAGACGGAGACACACGATGAGTTTCGCCTACGACGAACGGATCGACGGCCCGCTGGCGACGGTCGACCGCGACACGCTCGTCGCCGCGCTGCGCGCGGCGGCGCCCGGCCTCGACGTGCTGCATGAACGCGAGGCGCTCAAGCCATTCGAATGCGACGGCCTCGCCGCATACCGCACGGTGCCGCTCGCGGTCGTGCTGCCCGACACGGTCGAGCAGGTGCGCGCGGTGCTGCGCGTCGCGGCCGCGCACGGCGTGCCGGTGGTCGCGCGCGGCGCGGGCACCGGGCTGTCGGGCGGCGCGATGCCGCTCGAAAAGGGCATCCTGCTCGTGATGGCGAAGTTCAACCGG
The DNA here is from genome assembly GCF_027257875.1 of Burkholderia sp. IMCC1007. Taxonomy (GTDB): domain Bacteria; phylum Pseudomonadota; class Gammaproteobacteria; order Burkholderiales; family Burkholderiaceae; genus Burkholderia. The sequence goes on along the minus strand of NZ_JAPVQY010000008.1, from coordinate 51,193 downwards.
ATTCTCGACATCGACGCCGATGCCGGCATCGCGCGCGTGCAGCCCGGCGTGCGCAACCTCGCGATCTCGCAGGCGGCCGCGCCGTACGGCCTCTACTACGCGCCCGATCCGTCGTCGCAGATCGCGTGTTCGATCGGCGGCAACGTCGCCGAAAACGCGGGCGGCGTGCATTGCCTGAAATACGGGCTCACGGTGCACAACATCCTGAAGGTCGAGATCGTGACGATCGACGGCGACACGCTGACGCTCGGCGCCGACGCGCTCGACGCACCGGGCTTCGATCTGCTCGCGTTGTTCACCGGGTCGGAAGGGATGCTCGGCATCGTCACCGAAGTGACCGTGAAGCTGCTGCCGAAGCCGCCGAGCGTGAAGGTGCTGATGGCGAGCTTCGACGACGTGGCCGAAGCGGGCGGGGCGGTCGCGCGCATCATCGGCGCGGGCGTGATTCCCGGCGGGCTCGAGATGATGGACAACCTCGCGATCCGCGCGGCCGAGGACTTCATCCACGCCGGCTACCCGGTCGACGCGCAGGCGATCCTGCTGTGCGAACTCGACGGCAGCGCGAGCGATGTCGAAGAAGATGCCGAACGCGTCGCCGCGCTGCTGCGCGATGCCGGCGCGTCGGAGATCCGCGTCGCGCGCGACGAAGCCGAGCGCCAGCGCTTCTGGGCCGGCCGCAAGAACGCGTTCCCCGCGGTCGGCCGCATGTCGCCCGACTACTACTGCATGGACGGCACGATTCCGCGTCGCGAGCTGCCGCGCGTGCTCGAAGGCATCGCCGCGCTGTCGGCCGAATACGCGCTGCCGGTCGCGAACGTGTTCCACGCGGGCGACGGCAACATGCATCCGCTGATCCTGTTCGATGCGAACCGGCCGGGCGAGCTCGACCGCGCGGAAGCGCTCGGCGGCAAGATCCTCGAGCTGTGCGTCGCGGTGGGCGGCAGCATCACCGGCGAACACGGCGTCGGGCGCGAGAAGATCAACCAGATGTGCGTGCAGTTCAACGCGGACGAAATCACGTTCTTCCACGCGGTGAAGGCCGCGTTCGATCCGCAGCGCCTGCTCAATCCCGGCAAGAACATCCCGACGCTGCATCGCTGCGCCGAATTCGGCGCGATGCACGTCCATCACGGCAAGCTGCCGTTTCCCGAACTGGAGCGCTTCTGATGCGACGCGACATCGAATCGATCGACGACAGCGCGGCGCTCGTCGCACAGGTCGACGCCGCCATCCACGATCGCCAGCCGCTGCACATTCGCGGCGCAGGCACGAAGGCCTTCGTCGGCCGCACCGTCGAAGGCCGCACGCTCGACGTGCGCACGCACCGCGGCATCGTCGCGTACGACCCGACCGAACTCGTGATCACCGCCCGCGCGGGCACGCCGCTCGCCGAGCTCGAAGCGATGCTCGACGCGGCCGGCCAGATGCTGCCGTGCGAGCCGCCGTCGTTCGGCGCCGCAGCGACCGTCGGCGGGATGTTCGCGGCCGGGCTGTCGGGGCCGCGCCGCCCGTGGGCCGGCGCGGTGCGCGATTTCGTGCTCGGCTGCCGCGTGATCACCGGCCACGCGAAACACCTGCGCTTCGGCGGCGAGGTGATGAAGAACGTCGCGGGCTACGACGTGTCGCGGTTGCTCGCCGGCAGTTTCGGTTGTCTCGGCGTCGTGACCGAGGTGTCGCTGAAGGTGCTGCCGAAACCGCGCTCGACCGGTGATCTCGCGTTGCCGCTCACGGCGGCCGAAGCGGTGCAACGCATCGCCGGATGGCGGCGCGCCGGGCTGCCGCTCGCCGGCGCCTGCCACGCGGACGGCGTGCTGCGCGTGCGGATCGAAGGCGGCGAGGGCTCGGTGAAGGCCGCGCGCGACACGATCGGCGGCGAGCGGATGGACGATCGCGACGACGGGTTCTGGGCGCGGCTGCGCGACCTGTCGCTGCCGTTCTTCGACGATCCGCGCCCACTGTGGCGCGTGTCGGTGCCGGCCGCCGCGCCGCTCGACGCGCTGCCCGGCGCGCAGCTGGTCGACTGGGGCGGCGCGCAGCGCTGGCTGAAGAGCGATGCCGCACCGGCCGACGTGCAGCGGTTCGCCGCGCAGTGGGGCGGCCACGCAACCTGCTGCACGCCCGGCGTCACACCGGAGCCGTTCCAGCCGCTGCCGGCCGCGCTGTTGCGCGTGCATCGGCAGTTGAAGGCCCAGCTCGACCCGCATGCGATTTTCAATCCCGGCCGCCTGTACGCGGACGTCTGACGCCACCCGAATCCGAACCGCGATGCAAACCAATCTCAGCGAAGCAAGCAAGGCCCTCGACCGGGCCGACGAAGCGGAAGCGATCCTGCGCGCATGCGTGCACTGCGGCTTCTGCAATGCGACCTGCCCGACCTACCAGGTGCTCGGCAACGAGCTCGACGGGCCGCGCGGACGCATCTACCTGATCAAGCAGATGCTCGAAGGCGAGCCGTGCGGCGAACGCACGCAGCAGCATCTCGACCGCTGCCTGAGCTGCCGCAACTGCGAAACGACGTGCCCGTCCGGCGTGCGCTATCACACGCTGCTCGACATCGGCCGCGCGGAAGCGGAGAAGCGCGCACGCCGCCCGGCGCGCGAGCGCCTGCTGCGCGTGGGCCTGCGCCACGTCGTGCCGAGGCCGGCCACCTTCGCCGCGCTGCTGAAAGCCGGCCGCGCGCTGCGCCCGCTGTTGCCCGGCACGCTGCAGGACAAGATCCCGGCCGCCGTGCCCGCGGCCGCGCCGCGCCCGCCGCTGCGTCACGCGCGGCGCGTGCTGATGCTGGAAGGCTGCGTGCAGCCGTCGCTGTCGCCGAACACCAACGCGGCCGCCGCGCGCGTGCTCGACCGGCTCGGCATCAGCGTCACGCCCGCGCGCGAAGCCGGCTGCTGCGGCGCGACCGAATATCACCTGAACGCACAGGACGCCGGCCTCGCCCGCGCACGCCGCAACATCGACGCGTGGTGGCCGGCGGTCGAGGCGGGGGCGGAAGCGATCGTGCTGACGGCGAGCGGCTGCGGCGCGTTCGTGAAGGAATACGGCGACCTGCTGCGCTCCGACCCCGTCTATGCGGACAAGGCGCGGCGCGTCAGCGCGCTCGCACGCGATCTTGCCGAAGTGATCGCGGCCGAGCCGCTCGACGCGCTCGCCGATACCGCGCCGCGCCGCGTCGCGGTCCATTGCCCGTGCACGCTGCAGCACGCGCAAAAGCTCGGCGGCGCGGTGGAAAGCATCCTGACGCGGCTCGGCTTCGATCTGACGAATGTCGCCGACGGCCATCTGTGCTGCGGCTCCGCCGGCACCTATTCGCTGACGCAACCCGAACTCGCGACGAAACTGCGCGACAACAAGCTCGACGCGCTCGAAGCCGCACGGCCGGACCTGATTGTCACGGCCAATATCGGCTGCCAGACTCACCTGAACGGCGCGGGCCGCACGCCCGTGCGTCACTGGATCGAGCTCGTCGACAACCGACTCGTCAACTGACCGCTGATTCCGGAGGACTTCCATGAAAACGAAACCCGAACTCGAACTCGCCGACGTCGAACGCATGCTCGTCGCGGCCCGCGCGGAGGCCGAGCGCCACGGCTGGGCCGTGTCGATCGCCATCGTCGACGACGGCGGCCACCTGCTGGCGTTCGCGCGCCTGGACGGCGCGTCGGCCGCCAGCACGTACATCGCGCAGGACAAGGCGCGCGCGGCGGCGCTGGGCCGTCGCGAGACGAAGGCGTATGAGGATATGATCAACGGTGGCCGCACAGCGTTTTTGAGCGCGCCGCTGACGGGGCTGCTCGAAGGCGGCGTGCCGGTCACGGTGGACGGCCGCATTGCGGGCGCAATCGGCGTGTCTGGCGTAAAGTCCGAGCAGGACGCGCAGATCGCCCGCGCCGGCACACAAAGCGTCGTGGCCTAGGGCCTGTTCACGCTAATAACGGGCTTGCGAACGTGCCTTTCCGCCCGCAGGGCAAGGAGAGAGGAGGCGCAATAGCCGTAGCTATTGCAACGACGAACGACGCCGCCATGCGGGCGGAAAGGCACGTTCCCCTGTTTGGAGAAAATCGTTCGTGGGGCTGGCCCCCGGAAGGGCCGATCGCCGCGTCATGCTCCTCGCGAATACGTCGAGTATTCGCTTCGTCGCAATCCTTGCGCTCGGCCCTTCCGGGGGCCAGCGCAAGCCCGTTATTAGCGTGAACAGGCCCTACAGCCAACGCGCGCGTTTTTCGTTCCCGGGAGGAATCACGATGATCGACCAAGCAGGACTGCAAGTCGCGCCAGCGCTCAGCCAGTTCATTGAAAACGAAGCACTGCCGGGCACCGGCATCGACAAGGCCGCGTTCTGGAGCGGTTTTTCAGCGCTGGTGCACGACCTCGCGCCGCGCAACCGCGAACTGCTCGCGGAACGCGACCGTCTGCAACACGAGCTCGACGTGTGGCATCGCGCGAACCCGGGCCCGGTGCGCGACCATGCCGCGTTTCGCGCGTTCCTCGAAACGATCGGCTACCTCGTGCCGGTCCCGCCGAACGTCGCGGCAGCCACCGCGAACGTCGACAGCGAGATCGCCACGCAGGCCGGCCCGCAGCTCGTCGTGCCGCTGTCGAACGCGCGCTATGCGCTGAACGCCGCGAACGCGCGCTGGGGCAGCCTGTACGACGCGCTGTACGGCACCGATGCGCTGCCCGAAGACGGCGGCGCCGAACGCACGTCGGCGTACAACCCGACGCGCGGGCAACGCGTGATCGACTACGCGCGCAACGTGCTCGACAACGCGGCGCCGCTCGCGAGCGGCTCGCACCGCGACGCGCTGCGCTACCGCGTGCAGGACGGCCAGCTCGCGGTCGAGACCGCGAAGGGCGTCGTGCACCTCGCGCAGCCGGCGCAGTGCGTCGGCTACCAGGGCGCGGCCGGCGCGCCGTCCGCGATCCTGCTGAAGCACAACGGCCTGCACCTCGAGATCCAGATCGACGCATCGACGCCCATCGGTCGCGCCGATCCCGCGAACGTGAAGGACGTCGTGCTCGAAGCCGCGGTCAGCACGATCATCGACTGCGAGGATTCCGTCGCGGCCGTCGACGCCGACGACAAGGTCCAGCTCTACCGCAACTGGCTCGGCCTGATGCAGGGCACGCTCGCCGAGGAAGTCGCGAAGGGCGGCAAGACGTTTACGCGCCGCCTGAACGCCGATCGCGAATACACGACGCCCGCCGGCGGAACGCTGTCGCTGCATGGCCGCTCGCTGCTGTTCGTGCGCAACGTCGGCCACCTGATGACGATCGGCGCGGTGCTCGACCGCGACGGCAACGAGATTCCGGAAGGGATCCTCGACGGCGTCGTCACCACGCTGTGCGCGCTGCACGACCTGAAGGCCAAGCGCAACTCGCGCACGGGCTCGATCTACATCGTGAAGCCGAAGATGCACGGCCCCGCCGAAGTCGCGTTCGCCGACACGCTGTTCGCGCGCATCGAGGATCTGTACGGCCTGCCGCGCAACACGCTGAAGATGGGCATCATGGACGAGGAGCGCCGCACCAGCGTGAACCTCGCCGCGTGCATCGCGGCGGCCGCCGGCCGCGTTGCGTTCATCAACACCGGCTTCCTCGACCGCACCGGCGACGAGATGCACACCGCGATGGAAGCGGGCCCGATGATCCGCAAGGGCGAGATGAAGTCGTCGGCGTGGATCCAGGCATACGAGCGCAACAACGTGCTCGCGGGCCTGTCGGCCGGCCTGCGCGGCCGCGCGCAGATCGGCAAGGGCATGTGGGCGATGCCGGACCTGATGCACGCGATGCTCGAGCAGAAGATCGCGCATCCGCGCGCCGGCGCGAACACCGCCTGGGTGCCGTCGCCGACCGCCGCGACGCTGCACGCGCTGCACTACCACCTGGTCGACGTGCAAGCCGTCCAGCAGGAACTCGAGAAGACGCCGTACGCGAGCGAGCGCGACGTGCTGCTCGAAGGGCTGCTGACCGTGCCGGTCGTCGAGCGCGCCGCGTGGAGCGAGGCCGAGATCCTGAGCGAAGTCGAGAACAACGCGCAGGGCATTCTCGGTTACGTCGTGCGCTGGGTCGAACAGGGCGTCGGCTGCTCGAAGGTGCCCGACATCCATGACGTCGGCCTGATGGAAGACCGCGCAACGCTGCGCATCTCGAGCCAGCACATCGCGAACTGGCTGCGTCACGGCGTGATCACCGAGGCGTTCGTGCTCGACGTGCTGAAGCGGATGGCACGCGTCGTCGACCAGCAGAACGCGGGTGATCCGAACTATCGGCCGATGGCGCCCGGCTACGACCAGTCGACCGCGTTCAAGGCCGCGTGCGCGCTGGTGCTGCAGGGCACGTCGCAGCCGAGCGGCTACACCGAGCCGCTGCTGCATCGGTTCCGGCTCGCGTTCAAGGCGCAACCGTAAGGCGGTTAAGCCCGCGCATGCGGGACTTCCCGCATGCGGGCTTAACGAAACGGGCGGCCGTCACGGCCGCCCGTTTTTCATATCAGGTTCATGCAGTCGCTGAAAACGATAATCGGCACATATCGAACGAGTTCGCTGGCCCATTCATCAGAGTTAAAGCGTGAAAATCGGCGAGCGGGCCGCACGAGCCGCGCGGCCCTTGCACTGCAATGCTTTGAGGGTTATCCGCAAGTATCGGACGGTCCGGCAATTTGATCCGGATCAAGCGGGCGCAACATTTTCCGCGCACACGAATGCCCGCGCTATACTCGGACCAATTCGCGCCGCTCGATTCGTCGGATCATCGAATCGCGGCAAATCTTGCCGGTGAACGGGGGAATTAAGCAGCTTATCCGGCCCGCAATTTAGCGATAATCGGCGCGCTTTCCCGGTCGGTCCGGCGAAATCCGCAGGAGCCCGCGCACTGGATCGCCGCCGGCGAACCATACGAACAATCGCATCGGCCGCCGCCAGCGACGATGCCACTCGATCCTCGGACCATGGCAGAAACCGACTACGCAATGCCCGGCGAACCCGGCCTGTCAGGCCGTACCGCCGCTCGGCTGCGCCGGCTCCTGCTGCCGCACCTGATCTTCTATTCCGGGCTGCTGATCGCGCTGCTCCTGATGCTTCTGTGCACCATCGTGCTGTACGAAGGCCGCATCGACGCGCGCGACCGCTCGCGCAGCATGCAGCAGAACCTCGCGCTGATGGCGTCGTGGGACATCGAACGCAACATCGAGATCTATTCGCTGTCGCTGCAGGCGGTCGTCGATGGCGCGAACGACCCGACGATCGTAGCGCTGCCGATGGCGCTGCGCCGCCAGGTGCTGTTCGACCGCGCGACAACGGCCAAGTACCTCGGCGGTATCTACGTGCTGAATGCGAAGGGCGACATCGAAGTCGACGGCGTGAGCGACGTGCCGCGCAAGGCCAACTTCAGCCACGAGCCGTATTTCACCGTGCAGCGCGATCATCCGGACGTCGGCCTGTACGTCAGCCCCCCGTACCATTCGCGGCTGCGCGACGGCTCGCCGAGCATCGCGCTCAGCCGCCGGATCACGCGGCCCGACGGCTCGTTCGGTGGGGTTGCCGTGATGTCGATCCGGCTCGAATATTTCCAGAATCTGTTCTCGCGCCTGGCGCTCGGCGATCGCGGCTCCGTCGCGCTGATCAACACGGACGGCCTGATGCTCGCACGGAAGCCGTACGATCCGTCGATCGTCGGCCGCAATATCAGCAAGGCCAGCACGTTCCGGCATTTCATGACTGCGAGCGAGGGCAGCTTCGCCGATACCGCGACGATCGACGGCGTGCGGCGCCTGTACGTGTTCCGGCACCTCGAGCACCTGCCGCTGATCATCATGGTCGCGCGCTCGGAAGCCGACACCTACGCCGCGTGGTATGACCGCGCCATTCCGATCGGCTCCGCGATGGCCGTGCTCGCGCTCGGCTTCGTCGGCCTGTCGCTGCTGCTCGACGTGCAGTTGCGCAAGCGTCACCGCGCGGAAGCCGAGCTGGAGGCGCTCGCGCGCACCGACGGCCTGACCGGGCTCGACAACCGCCGGATGCTCGACGTCACGCTCGCGCGCGAATGGCGCCGTGCCGCGCGCTCGCAGCACGCGCTGTCGCTGCTGTTCGTCGACGTCGATCACTTCAAGCGCTACAACGACACGCAGGGCCACCAGGCCGGCGACGACGCGCTGTCGGCGGTCGGCCGCTGCATCGCCGGATGCCTGCGCCGGCCGGCCGACTACGCGGCCCGCTACGGCGGCGAAGAGTTCGTCGTGGTGCTGCCTGACGTCGACACGAACGGCGCCGTGTCGATCGCCGAGACGATCCGCAAGGGCATTCTCGATCTCGGCATCCGGCACGATGCGGACACGTCCGGCCGCCTGACCGCGAGCATCGGCGTGACAACCTGCTATCCGGAACGCGACGACAGCATCCAGGCCGCGCTGAAGCTCGCCGACGACGCGCTGTACCGCGCGAAGGAGCGCGGACGCAACCAGATCGTCGTGCAGAACCCCGCGAGCGTCGAACCCGAGGCGCGTCGGGCCTGAGTGCCTGGCCTGAGTGTCTGGCCTGAATACCGGGCCTGAATACCGGGCCTGAGCATCGGCCGCGCTGCCGCGCGGCCGCCGCCGTCCGCGCGCGAAATCGCCGACAATGTCGGCTCGCCGAGCCGCCGCGCGACACACGCGCCCGCCGGCCCGCGCCCCGCTTCACACCACCATGAGACTCAAGGCAAAGATCTTCCTTCTGGCCATCGTGCCGTTCCTGCTCGCGATCGCCGGCATCGGCTTCGGCGTGCGCCAGCAGGCGACGTCGCTCGCGCGCACGCAGCACGCGACGATCCAGGCCGCGTACCTGTCGAGCAAGGAAGTCGAGCTCAAGCACTACGTCGAGCTCGCGACCAGCGCGATCATGCCGCTCTACGACGCGAGCGGCCGCAACGCGCGCGACGACGCGCTGCTGCGCACGCAGGCGCTCGCAATGCTGCAGAAGATGGATTTCGGCCCCGACGGCTACTTCTTCGTGTACGACCTGCACGGCAATTCGCTGATGCATCCGCGCGAGCCCGAGCGCGTGGGTCACAACTTCTGGTCGATGCGTGATCCCAAGGGCGCGCTGACGATCCAGCAGCTGATCGGCGCCGCATCGCACGGCGGCGGCTTCGTGCGCTACACGTGGCAGCGGCCGTCCACGGGCAAGGCCGCGCCGAAGCTCGGCTACGTCGTCGCGCTCGAACGGTGGGGCTGGATGGTCGGCACCGGCATCTATCTCGACGACGTCGACACCGCGCTGCAGCGTATCGACGCGCGTGCGTCCGCCAACATCGAGCGCACGATGAGCTGGCTCACCGCGATCGCGCTGACCGGCGCCGCGGCGATCGCGGTGTGCGCGCTGGTGCTCAACGTCAGCGAGTCGCGCAGTGCCGATGCGAAGCTCAAGCAGCTCGCGCAGCGTGTCGTCGAATCGCAGGAGCAGGAGCGCGAGCGGCTGTCGCGCGAGCTGCATGACGGGATCAGCCAGATGATGGTGTCCGCGAAGCTGATGCTCGAATCCGCGCTCGCGCGCTTCGAGCGCGGCGCAACGCGCGTGCCCGAAGCCGAGCAGGCGCTCGCGTCGGGCGTCGGGCGCCTCGGCGACACGCTGCGCGAAGTGCGGCGCATCTCGCATGCGCTGCGGCCGGCGATGCTCGACGATCTCGGCCTCGCCGCCGCGCTCGAACAGCTCGTGCGCGAATTCGGCGCCGAAAGCGGGATCGACATCGGCTATACGCAGGTCGCGCACAGCGGCGCGCGGCCGTTGCCCGCCGCCGTCAACACCGCGCTGTTCCGGATCGCGCAGGAAGCGCTCAGCAACATCGTGCATCATGCGCACGCGTCGCGCGCGGCCGTCACGCTCGACGTCAGCGCGCACTCCGTCACGCTCACCATCGCCGACAACGGCTGCGGCTTCGACGCCGAACGGTCGCAGACCGATGCGCGCCGCGGCATCGGCCTGCGCAACATGCGGGAGCGCCTCGATGCGCTCGGCGGCACGTTGACGATCACGTCGCAGGTCGGCCACACCGTCGTGGCCGCGCGCGTGCCGCTGCGCGCCGCCTGACGACGCGCCCATAACCGGAGACTTTGCCTATGAGCGCCCCCGATACCGCCCGGCCCGCCGCCCGCCTGCTGCTCGTCGACGATCACCCGCTGGTGCGCGACGGCTTGCGGATGCGGCTCGAAGCGGCCGATCTGTCCGTGGTCGGCGAGGCCGGCAATGCCGACGAAGCGCTCGCGCTCGCCGCGTCACTCGAGCCCGATCTCGCACTGATGGACGTCGGGATGAACGGCATGAACGGCATCACGCTCGCCGGCGTGTTCCACGAACGCTTTCCGGGGATTCGCGTGCTGATGCTGTCGATGCACGACAACATCGAGTACGTGACGCAGGCCGTGCGCGCCGGCGCGAGCGGTTACCTGCTGAAGGATTCGCCCGCGAGCGAGATCGTGCGCGCGATCGGCGCGGTGCTGGCCGGGCAGACGTTCTTCAGCGAAGGGCTCGCGGTGCGGATGATCCACGCGAGCGCGGCCGCGTCGCCGCTGGACCGGCTGACGCCGCGCGAACGCGACATCCTCGACGCGTTGGCCGAGGGATTGTCGAGCAAGCAGATCGCGCAGCAGACGGGGCTGTCGGTGCGCACGGTCGAGACGCACCGGCTCAACCTGAAGCGCAAGCTCGACATCGAAGGGCAGGCGGAACTGATCAAGTTCGCGGTCGAGCATCGGCGGCGGTAGGGCGGCGTTCGGGGCGCGCCGACGAAAAAGGCGCCCCGCGGGCGCCCTTCATGCATACGGAAAAACGGACCTCAATTCGTCCGCGAATTGTGCTTCTGCAGATACGTAATAAGCCCGTCGATCCCGCCCGACGCGAGCTGGCCCTTGAACTGGCCCTGGTAGACCTGGATCAGCCACGCACCCGACATGTCGATGTCATAAATCTTCCAGTCGTTGCCGACCTTGCCGAGCCGGTAGCCGACCGACTGGCTGTCGCCCGGCGTGGTCACCGTCGACTGCACCAGCGCATCGGCACCGGACGCACCGCCCGCCTTGAACGAGAACTTCGCATCCTGGTTGCCGAGCTGCGCGAGCGACGCGGCATAGGTGCGGGTCATCAGCAGCTTGAACTGCTTGTACAGCTCCTGCTGCTGTTGCGGCGTCGCCTGTTTCCATGCATCGCCCACGGCGATGCGGGTCGTGCGCTCGAAATTGGTCGCCGGCAGGAAGCGCTGCTCGACGACTTGCGTGACCTTCGCCATATCGCCGCCGCGCGCGGACGGATCGGCCTTCATCGCGCTGACGGTACCTTCGACCGCATTGCGCACGACGTCGACCGGCGCGCTCTGCGCGAAAGCGGAGACCGACACGGCGGCCGCCGCGACAAAAGCAAACAGATGACGTTTCATACGATATCGCACTCGATGAGAAAAAAACGGCCGGCAGATCGCGTCGATTGCATCGGCCGGTGGGTCGAAGTATAGCGGCCCCGACGCCGGCCTGCGGGGCAGTGATCGACTGTTACCTTTGAGCCCCTTTTGTCACAGTGCCCGCCGCAGCGCGATCCCGGCCGATCGTGAAAATATCCTCATACGAATCACCGGCCCGTCCGCACCGATTCCTGAGCGCTGGAGCAAATATCCTTCCCGCCCCATAAAGCCGCAACGTCGCGACCGCCGTCACGTTGCGCCGGTATACTCGTTCCTTTGTCCTTCCCAGCCCCACCGCACCGCACATGGTGACCTCTCTCATCGTTCGACTCGTTGCATGGTCGGTACGTCGGCCCGTCTGGGTCGTCGTGCTGTCGTTCATCATCGCCGCGTGCAGCGGCGTCTATGTCGCGCAGCACTTCAAGATCAATACCGACATCAGCAAGCTCGTCGATGCCGAGCCGCAATGGGCCGCGCTCAGCCACGCCGTCGACAAGGCGTTCCCGCAGCGCAACGGCACGATCCTCGCGGTGGTTGAGGCGCCCGCGCCCGAGTTCGCGACGGCCGCCGCGCACGCACTCACCGATGCACTGCAGAAGCAGGCCGACGCCGGGCGCATCGGCCAGGTCGCCGAACCGGGCGGCGGCCCGTTCTTCGAGCACAACGGGCTGCTGTTCCTGTCGCAGCAGGAAGTCTCGGACACGACGGCGCAGCTCGCGAGCGCGCGTCCGCTCGTCAACGAACTCGCGAAGAACCCGAGCCTGACCGGCCTCGCGACCACGCTGTCCACCACGCTTGGCCAGCCGCTGTTGACCGGCCAGGTGAAGCTGCCGGCGATGGCCAAGCTGCTCGCACGCAGCGCGGCCACGGTCGACGACGTGCTGGCGGGCAAGCCGGCCGCGTTCTCGTGGCGCGCGCTGGTCGACAGCGACGCCGCGCGGCAACCGGCGTACGCATTCGTCACCGTGCAGCCGGTGGTCAACTACGGCGCGCTGAAGGCGGGCGCCGAAACGACCGAGGTGATCCGCGACACCGCGAAATCGCTCGGCCTCGAGCAACGCTACGGCGCGGTGGTGCGCCTGACTGGCGAGCAGCCGCTCGCCGACGACGAATTCGCGTCGGTGGAAGACGGCGCGGCGCTCAACGGCGTGCTCACGCTGCTCGTCGTGCTCGGCATCCTGTGGCTCGCGCTGCGCTCGAAACGGATGATCGGCTCGGTGCTCGTCACGCTGTTCGTCGGCCTCGTCGTGACTGCCGCGCTCGGCCTCGCGATGGTCGGCTCGCTGAACATGATCTCGGTCGCGTTCATGGTGCTGTTCGTCGGCCTCGGCGTCGATTTCTCGATCCAGTACGGCGTGAAATACCGCGAGGAACGCTTCCGCGACCAACGCATCGATCACGCGCTGATCGGCGCCGCGCACTCGATGGGCATGCCGCTCGCACTCGCCACCGCGGCGGTCGCGGCGAGCTTCTTCTCGTTCATCCCCACGGCCTATCGCGGCGTGTCGGAGCTCGGGCTGATCGCGGGCGTCGGGATGTTGGTCGCACTGCTGACGACGCTCACGCTGCTGCCCGCGCTGCTGCGCCTGTTCGCGCCGCCGGGCGAATCGAAGACGCCGGGCTTCCCGTGGCTCGCCCCCGTCGACGATTTCCTCGATCGCCATCGCAAGCCGATCCTGATCGGCACGCTCGCGGTCGTGATCGGCGCACTGCCGCTGCTCATGTTCCTGCATTTCGACTTCAATCCGTTGCACCTGAAAGATCCGCACAGCGAATCGATGGCGACGCTGCTCGCGCTGAAGGATTCGCCCGAAGCGGCCGTCAACGACGTCACGCTGCTCGCGCCGTCGCTCACCGATGCCGACGCCGCCGCGAAGCGTCTCGATGCGCTGCCGGAAGTCGGCCGCACGACGACGCTGTCGACCTTCATCCCGCCCGACCAGCCGGCCAAGCGCGCCGCGATCGCCGCCGCCGCGAGCGACCTGCTGCCCGCGCTCACGCAGCCGGCCGCGCCACCCGCAACGGACGCACAGCGCGTCGCCGCGCTCAAGCGCACGTCGGATCTGCTGAGCTACGCGGCGGAAGATCACCCGGGCCCGGGCGCCGCCGCCGCGCAACACCTGTCGGCATCGCTCGCGAAGCTCGCGGCCGCCGACAGCGCGACGCGCGACCGTGCCGAGCGCGCGTTCTCCGACACGCTGCGCATCGCGCTGAACCAGCTCGCGACGCTGCTGCAACCGCAGGACGTCACGCGCGCATCGCTGCCGCCGCAGCTCGTGCGCGACTGGGTCGCGCCGGACGGCCACGCGCTCGTGCAGATCTCGCCGAAGGTGCCGAAGGGCGTCGACCCGAACGACGACACGATGCTGCGTCGCTTCGCGGAAGCGGTGAAGGCGGCGGAGCCGGGCGCGACTGGCGGCCCGATCTCGATCCTGCATTCGGCCAACACGATCATCAACGCGTTCCTGCATGCGGCACTGTGGTCGATCATTTCGATCACGATCCTGCTGTGGGTCACGCTGCGCCGTTTCGGCGACGTGCTGCGCACGCTGATACCGCTGCTCGTGTCGGGCCTCGTGACGCTCGAGATGTGCGTCGTGCTCGGCATGTCGCTCAACTTCGCGAACATCATCGCGCTGCCGCTGATGCTCGGCGTCGGCGTCGCGTTCAAGGTGTATTTCGTGATGGCGTGGCGCGCGGGCCAGACGGGCCTGCTGCATTCGAGCCTCACGCACGCGGTGCTGTTCAGCGCCGCGACGACGGCAACCGCCTTCGGCAGCCTGTGGCTGTCGCATCATCCGGGTACGTCGAGCATGGGCAAGCTGCTTGCGCTCGCACTGACCTGCACCCTGATCGGCGCCGTGGTGTTTCAGCCCGTCCTGATGGGCAAACCGCGCGTCAAACGCGCCAAGAACCAATTGCAAGGAAACAATGAATAAGGTGCGAATCATTGCGGCGACCATCGCTGCCAGCGCAGTGCTGAGCGGCTGCGCGACGGGCCCGAACCGCAACCCCAACGACCCGCTCGAGCCGATGAACCGGGCGATGTACAAGTTCAACGACACGGTCGACACGAACATCGCGCAGCCGATCGCGAGGGGTTACCAGAAGGTCACGCCGACACCGGTGCGCACCGCGATCAGCAACTTCTTCTCGAACCTCGGCGATCTCGGCAACATGGCGAACAACCTGTTGCAGTTGCGCATTACCGATGCGACGCAGGATCTGATGCGCGTGGCGATGAACTCGGTGTTCGGCGTCGCCGGCCTGATCGACATCGCGACGCCTGCCGGGCTGCCGAAGCATCACCAGGATTTCGGGCTGACGATGGCGCGCTGGGGCATGCCGTCCGGCCCGTACGTCGTGCTGCCCGTGTTCGGGCCGAGCACCGTCCGCGACGGCGTCGGCCGCGCGGTGGACGTGCGCTTCAACCTGCTGAACTACATCGAGCCGGCCGTGCGCAACCCGATGTATATCGCGCAGTTCATCAGCGCGCGTTCGGACCTGCTCGGCGCGACCGACCTGCTGAAGCAGGCGGCGCTCGATCCGTATTCGTTCGTCCGCGATGCGTACCTGCAGCAGCGCAAGTCGCTGACGTATCACGGCCAGTCGGCATCGGCCGCGGCGCCGAACTACACCGAGCCCGGCGAATCGGGCGCGGTGCCGGCGGCCGCGCCGGCCGTGCCGGGGCTGCCGAACTACGAGGATCCGGGCGCATCGGGTGCCGCGCCGGGCTTGCCGCAGTACGACGATCCGGGCGCGGACAGCGCAGCGCCCGCGAGCGCACCTGCCGCACCCGCCGCGGCGTCTGCGGCCGCACCGGTCGGGGCGACGACGGCGCCTGCCTCCAACGGCGCGCCGATCGCGCCGGCAATGCCGACGCTGCCCGCGAGCAGTCCTGCCGTGCAGTAACGCGGCACGGCACGCACGAGCAGGACCACGAGCGCTGCATCATGCAGCGCTCTTGTTTTGCGTATCCGAAAAGAACGGGGAAGGGGAGAAGCGGCGAACGCCGCTCAGACGATCCGCAATGCGCCCGCACGCTCGAACGCGTGCCGCGCCTGGATCAGCGTCGTGCGTGCCGCACGCGCGTCGCTCGCGACCTGCAGCAGCGCGCCGAGCTGCGACGGCTGCTTCAGCAGTTCGCGCAGGATCGGCAGGATGGCCGTGGTGCCGTCGTCGCGCAGGCCGGCCGTCGCCGCGCGCGGCAGCGTGCGCCACGCCGGATCGACGATCGCGCGGCACACCGCGAACGGCACGCCGCGCGCCGCGGCGAACGCGGCCGCGATGTGCGATTCCATGTCGACCGCGAGCGCACCCTTCGCATGGTGCAGCGACGTCTTGTCCTGCTCGCTGATCACCGGCGCGCCGACGGCCGCCATCGTGCCGCGCGTGACGCGCGCCCACACCGGCGTGTCGTGCAGCGCCGCGACGAGCCGCGCGCTCCAGCCGGTGTCCGTCTGCACGCGGCCGAACGGCCCGTCGACCGCATCCGCGATCACGAGCGCGCCGGGCGCCAGATCGGGCGCGAGCCCGCCCGCCGTGCCGAAGCTGACGATACCCGCGCAACCGCGTGCCGTCGCTTCGGCCAGCGCGCGCTCGAGCCGGTCGGCCCGCGCGGCGAACACCGCGTCGACGCCATGGCCGCGCGCGATGCGCGCCTCGAACGCCATCCCCGTGACGGCGATGACGGGCAACGTGCCGTTGAGCTGCGTCGCTGCCACGCCGTCAGATCCCGACCGTCACGCGCGTCGCGTTCGCGCGCTTCAGGTTGCGATAGCGTGCGAGCGCCCACAGCGGGAAGAACTTGCGATAGCCGTGATAGCGCAGGTAGAACACGCGCGGGAAGCCCGTCGCCGTGAAGCGCGTTTCGTCCCACAGACCTTCGTCGTTCTGCTGGGCGATCAGGTAGTCGACGCCGCGCGCCACGGCCGGGTTGTTCACCTCGCCGGCCGCCATCAGGCCGAGCAGCGCCCAGGCCGTCTGCGACGCCGTGCTCGGCGCCTGCTCGTAACCGCGGTAGTTCAGCTTGTAACTGTCGCCGTCCTCGCCCCAGCCGCCGTCCTTGTTCTGGATCGACAGCAGCCACTGCGCGCCGCGCTTCATGCGCGGATCGTCCGGCGTCAGGCCGGCCGCGTTCAGCGAGCACAGGGCCGTCCACGTGCCGTACACGTAGTTCATCCCCCAGCGGCCGTACCAGCTGCCGTCCGGCTCCTGTTCCTTCAGCATGTAGTCGAGCGCGCGGCGGGCCGGCTCGCTGTTCAGCGGCGTCTCGCCGAGCTGCGACAGCATCGACAGGCAGCGGCCCGACACGTCGGCCGTCGGCGGATCGAGCAGTGCACCGTGATCGGAGAACGGGATGTTGTTCAGGTAGTACTGCGTGTTTTCCGGTTCGAACGCGCCCCAGCCGCCGTCGCTGCTCTGCATGCCGACGACCCATTCGCGCGCGCGCGCCATCGAGTCGCGATACGTGTCGGTGTGCCGGAGCTTCTGCGCGCGGTCCATCGCCATCACGACCACGGCCGTGTCGTCGACGTCCGGATAGTGCGCGTTCGCGTACTGGAATGCCCAGCCGCCCGGCCGCACGTGCGGCCGGCGCGAGATCCAGTCGCCGCGCACGTCGAGGATCTGCAGCGGGCGCAGCCAGTCGAGGCCGCGCATCACCGCATCCTCGGCGCGCGCGTCCCCGGTTTCGAGCAGCGCATGCGCGGCGAGCGACGTGTCCCACACCGGCGACAGGCACGGCTGGCAATACGCTTCGTCCTCGTGCACGACGAGCAGCTTCTCGACCGACTTGCGCGCGATCGCGCGATTCGGATGATCTTCCGCATAGCCGAGCACGTCGTACATCATCACCGCGTTGGCCATCGCCGGATAGATCGCGCCGAGGCCGTCCTCGCCGTTCAGGCGCTCGTCGACGAACGACACGGCCTGGCGGATCGCACGCTCGCGCGTGTAGCTGGGGAACAGCCCGTCGACCGCGCGCAGCGCATGGTCGACCACGCGGAAGAACGCGAACCAGCCGGGGCTCTGGTGGCCCTGGCGCGGCAGCAGCCCGGCGTTGACGGGCGGGTCGATGAACAGCTCGTCGATACGCACGCCGCGCGGATTCTTCGCGAGCGGGCGCTTCGCGTTCAGCACCAGCAGCGGCACGATCACCGTGCGCGCCCAGTACGACACCTTCGACAGGTGGAACGGGAACCACTGCGGCAGCAGCATGATCTCGACCGGCATCATCGGCACCGCGCGCCACGGAATCGCACCGTACAGCGCGAGCTGGATGCGCGTGAACACGTTCGACATCTCGGCGCCGCCCATCGCATGGATCGCACGGCGCGCGCGCTGCATGTGCTCGGCGTTTTCGTCGTCGCCGATCACCTTCAGCGCGAAATACGCCTTCACGCTCGCGCTGATGTTCGGCGCGCCGTCGGTGAACAGCGGCCAGCCGCCGTCGGCCTGCTGGATGCGGCGCAGATACTTGCCGATCTTCTGTTCGAGCTCGAGGTTCGGCGTCTCGCCGAGATAGTGGACGAGCAGCACGTATTCGGCCGGAATCGTCGAATCGGCCTCGAGTTCGTAGACCCAGTGTCCGTCCGGTTTCTGTGCGGCCAGCAGCGCGTCGGTTGCGCTGGCGACGGCCGCGTCGAGCCCGGCCGGCGTGGTGCCGGCGGACAGGGTAGCCATTTCGGTGAGATCGTTCATCGGTCCCTCTGTTGCTTACTGTGTCTGGAGCACGTCCGCGGCCAGCTGGCCGGAACGGATCGCGCCCTCGATCGTGGCGGGCAGGCCGGTGGCAATCCAGTCGCCTGCCAGCACGAGATTGGTCCAGCGCGTTCGCACGGCCGGACGTTTCATTTCCTGCGACGGCACCGCCGCAAAACCCGCGCGCGGCTCGACCACGAGCTGCCACGCGGGCAGGGTGTCCGCGTTCGCGCCGCTCACGCGCGCGACGTCTTCCCAGATGCGCCGCGCGAGTTCGTCGCGCGGCATCTCGAGCCAGCGGCTCGCGTCCCGGATCGTCGCCGCGAGCGGGCCGCCGCCGGTACGCATCGCGTCGACCACGCCGTTGACGACGCTCGTCTGCAACGGGCTGCCGGCCGGCGCGTCGACCGCGAAATAGGCGGTCACGACCGCGCCGAACGTGTCGGGCGCGGTCAGATCCGGTACGAGCGGCTGCGCGACCTCGGGCGGCACGGCCAGCACGACCGCGTCGCCCGGCGCGAGATCGATGCGCTCGCCGCCGATCGCCACCGCGTCGAGCGCATTGCCGTGCGCGCCGAACTCGAGCGCGTCGAGCCGCGAGTTCAAGCGGATCTGCGCGCCGCCATGCTGCAGCATCCGCAGCGCCGGTTCGACGAACGCGCTGCCCAGCCCGTGACGCGCGACGAGCGGACGGCAGCCGGGGCCGCCCGCGGCGAACGCGCCGCACAGCGCCGCGCGCGCGAGCTCGGCGCTCGCGTGGCGCGGCTCGACGTTCAGCGCACCGAGAAAAAACGGCCTCAGCCAACGTTCCCACAGCACGCCGTCGCATCGCATCGTCTGTGCGAGCGAGCGGCCCATGCGCGCGAACGCGAGCGGCGCGAGCGCGAGGTAATCGAGCGGTGTCGTACCCGGCACGCGCGATGCCGCGTCGAACAGCCAGGACGGCCAGCGTCCGTTGCCGAAGCGCAGCGTCCAGCGCTGCTGCGACGCGACGTCGACCATCGCGAATTCAGACAGCGCGGGCCCCGCGAGCTGATCGGCCGCGCCGATCGCGCGCAGGTAGCGCTGCATCGCGGGTTGCCCCGCGAAAACCTGATGCAGCCCGCTGTCGAGCGTCGTGTTCAGCGTCCCGTCGAACCACGAGCGGCAGCGGCCGCCCGCGTGCGCATGCGCGTCGTGCAGCACGATGCGCCGCCCGCGGCGTTGCAGCTCGACGGCGGCCGACAGGCCCGCGAGTCCTGCACCGATCACGTGGACGGTTCTGGGCATCGGCTCAGAACAGCGCGTAGCGCGCGGCGATCATCAGCATGCGCGCCTTCGGCTTGCGCAGCGGCGCGCGCGGAGCGGCGAAGCCGCGCGCGATCGCGGCGTCGAGAATGCAGCGATACGCGCCCGACATGATGCGCGGCGCCTTCACCTGTGCGCGCGTGCAGGTGTCCATCACCGCGTCGGCCTGGCGGAAGTGCTCGATGGCGCGCTCGACGAGCGTCGCGCACACGCGCGGCAGCGCCGGATCGCGCACGATCGTCGCCGGATCGGTGATCGCGATGCCTTCGCGCGCGAGCAGTTCGCGCGGCAGGTAGCAGCGGTTGATTGCAGCGTCGTCGTCGATGTCGCGCAGGATGTTGGTCAGTTGCAGCGCGCGGCCGAGGTGGTGCGACAGCGTGATCCCTTCCGCTTCCGGGATCCCGAAAATCCTCACCGACAGACGGCCGGCCGCGCTCGCGACGCGATCGCAGAACAGGTCGAGGGTCGGCTCGTCGGGCGCGCAGATGTCTTCGGCGGCGTCCATCGCCATCCCGTCGATCATCGCGTGGAAGTCGTCGCGCTGCAGGTTGAACGCGCGGATCTCGCGCTCGAGCGCCACCAGATGACGCGGCGGCCGGCCGGCGAAGCATGCGTCGATGTCCGCGCGCCAGCGATCGAGGCCCGCGTTGCGCTCGGCGCGCGGCAGGTCGCTGTCGGCGATGTCGTCGACCGCGCGGCAGAACGCGTAGACCTGGAACATTGCGTCACGCTGCACGGCCGGCAGGATGCGCATTGCCAAATAGAAAGAACTGCCCGATGTGACGGCAGCGGCGTCGGTTTCTTGTTCGTCCACGACGAGATTGGAAACGGCCAAGACGAGCTCCACGGAGACCCCCACGCGGGGCGATTGAAGAAGCCATGCCCGGCTGGGTTGGTCAGGGCGTCAAATGCGTGCGAGATATGCGAACGATCGACGCAGACAGGCACAAATTACCGGCCGGAAGCCGGAATTGGCCGAAAGTATAGCAATCTTTGAACTTCGATGGCGGACCCGCGCCACGGCTGGAGCGCCGCCCTGGACCAGCGCCGGGCCGGCTGGGCGGGGCGCGGCGGCGAACGGCGTCGCGCCGCCCGTCAGCCGTAGACGATGTCGCGCTGCAGATCGAGCGCGATGAGCCCCATTTCCCGGGTCAGCTGCAGCATCGAGCGGCGTTCGAGGCGCGACCCCATGAAGCTGGTCACGTGCCCGTCGGACTCCGCCGTGAACTGGAACGACGGGCCGCCCGTGCCGAACCAGGCGCCCGGCACGTCGGGCGACTCGTGCCAGTCGATCTGTTCGAACACGCGCGCGATCCCCGCGCGCACCGCGTCGCTCGGCCCGATCGGCGGCGCGATGTCGCCCAGGTCGTCGAGCGAATAGGGGCCCGGCTTGTCCGGCTTCCGATAGAAGAGGTAGTCGACGTTCATGGGCGCAATCGTGAACAAAGCGTCAAATTAACGCGCTTCCATACAAAATCAAACCAGATCCGGACGAGATGTGGCCTGTACGAGACAAAAGGGCCCCATCGCGACACCCGGTGCGAATGCGCGCGGCATCGGTCGCCGCGTGGATGCTTGAACGCGCGCCGCATCGTCTAAGATGAACGTCTTTCTCAAAAAAGACCGACACCATGGAGACGAACGTTACCGCCACCCCGCAGTCCGGCCATCCCGTTTTCGTGCTCGTGCACGGCGCGTGGCACGGTGCGTGGTGCTACGCGCACGTCGCGGCCGCACTGGCCGCGCGCGGCTATCTGTCGATCGCGCGCGACCTGCCGGCGCACGGCATCAATGCGCGCTTTCCCGCGTCCTATCTCGAACGGCCGCTCGACAAGGACGCGTTCGGCGCCGAGCCGTCGCCGGTCGCGAACACGACGCTCGACGACTACGCGTCGCAGGTGATGCAGGCCGTCGACGACGCTTACGCGCTCGGCCACGGCAAGGTCGTCGTGGTCGGCCACAGCATGGGCGGCCTCGCGATCACGGCCGCGGCGGAGCGCGCGCCGGAGAAGATCGCGAAAGTCGTCTATCTCGCGGCGTTCATGCCCGCGTCCGGCGTGCCGGGCCTCGACTACGTGCGCGCACCGGAAAACAAGGGCGAGATGCTCGGCCCGCTGATGCTCGCGAGCCCGCGCGTCGCGGGTGCGCTGCGGATCGATCCGCGCAGCGGCGACGCCGCGTATCGCGAGACGGTCAAGCGCGCGCTGTACGACGACGTGCCGCAGGCCGACTTCGAAGCGGTGGCGAACCTGATGACCTGCGACGTACCGGCCGCACCGTTCGCGACAGCGATCCCGACGACCGCCGCGCGCTGGGGCGCGATCGACCGTCACTACATCAAGTGCCTGCAGGATCGCGTGATCCTGCCCGCGCTGCAGCAGCGCTTCATCGACGAAGCCGACGCGTTCGTGCCCGGCAACCCGACCCACGTGCACCAGCTCGACAGCAGCCACTCGCCGTTCGTGTCGCAGCCGGCGGTGCTGGCCGGCGTGCTGGCCGATATCGCGAAAAGCTGAGCGACGCGACCGCCGCCGCCGCCGTCACGAAGCGGCGGCGCGACGCTCACGCGTAGGCGATCGACCGGTCGCGCCCGAGCCGCTTCGCGCGATAGAGCGCGGTGTCGGCCTCGTTGACGAGCGCGTCGCTCGCGGGCGCGCCCGCCGTCGCGTAGG
Source organism: Burkholderia sp. IMCC1007 (assembly GCF_027257875.1). GTDB lineage: Bacteria > Pseudomonadota > Gammaproteobacteria > Burkholderiales > Burkholderiaceae > Burkholderia. The sequence continues at coordinate 29,108 of NZ_JAPVQY010000008.1, read as the reverse complement.
CGACGCCGACGCTCGCCGTCACCGGCACGCTGACGCCTTCCGCATCGACCGGCGTGCTGCCGATCGCATCGCGCACCTTGTCGGCCACCCGCATCGCGTCGTCGAGATTGGTACACGGCAGCAGCAGCGCGAATTCCTCGCCGCCGAAGCGGCCGAACGTGTCCTGTGAGCGCACGATCGACGCGACGCGGCGCGCCGTCTCGCGCAACACCGCATCGCCGACCGCGTGCCCGAACCGGTCGTTGATCGTCTTGAAGTGGTCGAGATCGAACAGCAGCACCGACAGGTCGCCGCCGTAGCGCTGCCAGCGCGCGAACTCGTCGCCGAGCCGCGCCTCGAAGAAACGCCGGTTCGCGATGCCGGTGAGGCCGTCGCGATTCGCGTGTTCGCGCAGCTTCGCAACCGCTTCCTCGCGCTCACGCTGCATCACGCTCACGTGCGTGACGTCCGAGATCGTCACGCACACGGCTTCGACTTCGCGGCCGCGCGTGAGCGGCATGAACGTGCAGTCCTGCTGCATGTAGTCGACGCCGCCCGTGATCGGCCGGTCGTGCTCGAAGCGAAACAGGTAAGGCCGCTGCTCCCACGAGCTGAACGCGAAACTGCCGAGCTGGAACACGCTCTCGAGCTTGCGTTCGAGCCATGCGCGCGGCAGGTCGGGGAAGCGGTCGAACAGGTTGCGGCCGATCACGTCGTCGGCTGCGATGCCGCTGTGGTCCTGCATGAAGCGATTCCACATCAGCACGGTCATCGAGCGATCGAGCACGAACAGGCCGAAGCCGACCCGCTCGATCACGAGGTCGCTCAGCGACGCAGCGGTGGTGGTGGTGGCGGCGGTCATAGCGCGGACAGCAACGCGTCGAGCGCGTCGCCCATCAACCGGATCGAATCCTCGGCCATCAGCATCACGAAATGTGCGCGAAACGCGCGATCCTCGAGCCCGAAGTTCACTTCGAGCAGCAGCGCGACATTCCAGGCGAGCGCGTTCGGCTGGAACACGTCGTCGAACGACACGTTCGCGCCGAGCAGCCCCGGCGGGAAGAACACGGGCTTGCGGCCGAGCTCGTCGAGGATCGACGCGACGCATGCGCTCATCAGCACGTTGGCGACGTCGAACACGAGCTCGTCCTGGGTCGCCATGCCGCCGTACACGCCGGCGCCGAACGTCCGATCCATCAGCGACATCAGCCGCGCGACGCCTGCGCTTCGGCACAGCACGAGCGCCTCGCCCTTGATGTCGGAACGAAATCCCTGGCGCACGGCCGTCACGTTGTCGTGAATGCCGGTCATCTCGCGCAGCGCGGCGCCCGCGTCGGCGGCCTTCACGACGCGCACGCGCGGTACCGACAGCTCGATGAAATGCCCGAGCAACAGCGCGAGGCGCGCCGCGGCGCGGCCCATCGCGAGGTTGGCGATTTCCTGCAACGCGTCGCGTTGCTCCGCCGTGAATACCGATTCAGGCATACAACCCATACTCCTTGAGAATGGGCAGCAATGCCTCCGACGTCACGGGCTTGGCAACGAATGCGATCGCGCCCAGCTCGCGCACGCGAGCTTGCGCCTGCGGCTGGATATCGGCGGATACCACGATCACGAACGTGTTCAGATCCTCGTGGCGCAGTGTCTCCAGAACCTGATAGCCCGTCATGTCGGGCATCGTCAGGTCCAGAAACATCACGGAAGCTTTGCCGTCACGATAGAGCGCCAGCGCCTCGCGACCATTCGCCGCATACGCGACGTCGACGTCCCAGTCTCCCGGCAGCGCCTTTGTCAGAAGTTTGCGAGCGAGCAAGGAATCGTCGGCAATCACAATCGGCAAAGGCATGGCGCGAAGCGGTATACGGAATGGTCTCTCTCGCGTTAACGGCCGCACGGCGCCTTTCTTGAGCCGTGATGCAATCAGGCGCGGGCACCGCCGTGCGGCCGCGCGCGGGCGCCGCGCACGAACACGCGACGCACCGCGCGCCAAATGCCGGCGGGCGCATATATCTGTCATAGGGAAAGCAACGCGCGATTCTCTGAGTAAATCGGGGCCGGTGCAACTCGCCATTTTCACCATTTCGGACAAAATCGATCCGATCGCCCGACATTCGGAAAACAGCCACGCCCGTTTTAAAGATAAGTACGCAGAATTTTTCTTTGTGTACGTTTGCGCTGCCGGATTCGTCGCGTTTTCAATCTTTCATTTGCACCCTGTAGGAACCGACAGGTCCAGTATGCGTGCTGCGACACAGTGGGCGCGCGCAAGTCGTTTATGATTGCATGCAACTTTGCTTTACCCGCTTCCTTTGATGACGTCCCAACGGCCTGCCGACTCCCGCACATCCGCCTCTGCGCCCACCGACGACTGGCACGACGACGGCAGCTATGCATCCGGTGCACCCGAGCACGATTTCGCGGTCCGGCGGGTCACGCTGATCGTGCTGCTCGTCGCGGCGATCGTGCTGCCGTGCATCTACGTGTCGGTCATGGCGTACAACGACCTGAAGGCGCGCGAAGCCGCGGCGAGCGACGTGACGATGCGCACCGTGCGCGTCGCCGAGGAGCACGCGCTCAAGGTGTTCGACCTGACCGAAAGCCTCGATGCGCGCATCGTCGACCTCGTGCAGGACATGGACGACGCCACCGTGCGCCACGAGGAGTCCGACATTCACGATGCGCTGAACACGATCGGCGGCGGCTATCCGCAGGTCGCGGCCGTCTCGATCTTCGGCGCGAGCGGGATGCTGCTCGCGAACAGCCTGTACTATCCGGCGCCGTATGCGTCGATCGCGAACCGCGACGATTTCGCCGGCATCCGCGACGGCAAGGTGATCGAACACATCTCGCGGCTGATGATGGGGCCGCTCAAGCTCGAGAACATCCCCGTGTTCAACACCGGCGTCGCGCGACGCCACACCGACGGTTCGTTCGCCGGAATGGTGTCGATCGCGCTGAAGTCGTCGTATTTCAACGCGTTCTACCGCGACCTGCTCGGCGGTGCGAGCACGCCGATGACGATGGCGCTCGCGCGCTCCGACGGCGCGGTGATCGCGTCGTACCCGCCGCCGCCGGTGCTCGCGCACACCGACCTTCGCGCGACCTTCGGCAACCCGCGCAGTGACCCGCGGGCGGGCGTGGTGCGCGTGCGCCGTGACGGCAGCAGCGAGATCGTCGCGTACCGCCAGGTCGGCAGCTATCCCGTGTACGTGACCTGCGCATACCGCACCTCGGCAATCTGGCGCGAATGGTACGAACACCTGAGCGTGCTGTTCATCTCGATGTTCGCGCCGTCGATCGCGCTATGGTCGGTGATCTGGCTGTCGCTGAAGCGGCTGAAGGCGGAAGAGCAGGCGTGGGACCGCTGGCAGGCGGAAGCGTCGATGCGGCGCTCGATCGAATCGGCGTACCGGCAGTCGCGCAAGATGCAGGCGCTCGGCAATCTGGTCGGCAGCGTCGCGCACGACTTCAACAACCTGCTGATGATCATCTCGAGCAACGTGCAGATCGTGCGGCGCCGCGGCGTCCAGCATCTCGACAAGGAGCTCGGCGCGATCGAACGCGCGCTGAAGAACGGCCAGTCGCTCACGCGCCAGCTCCTCGGCGTCGCACGCAAGCAGCCGCTGCACAACGAGACGATCGACGTCGGTCAATGGCTCGGCACGTGCCGCGAACTGCTGAAGACGTCGCTCAGTTCGAAGTCGTTGCTGGTCGTCGCGATCGAGCCCGGCGTCTGGCCGATCCGCGTCGACGTCGCGGAGCTCGAGCTCGCCGTGATCAACCTCGCGGTCAACGCGCGCGATGCGATGGTGACCGGTGGACGCTTCACGGTCGGCGCGCGCAACGTCACGCTGCGCCGTGAGGACGGCTTTCCGCTGACCGGCGATTTCGTGCAGATCTCGCTCGACGATACGGGTTCGGGCATGGCGCCCGACGTGCTCGCGCGGGCGTTCGAGCCGCTGTTCACGACGAAGGGGCAGGGGATGGGAACGGGGCTCGGGTTGCCGCAGGTGTTCGCGTTCTGCGAACGTTCCGGCGGCCTGGCGACGATCGACAGCGCGGTTGGCGCCGGGACGTCGGTACGCCTGTACCTGCCGCGCGCGCGCATCGAGGACATCGTCGCGCGGCCGCAGCCCGTCGCTCACGATAGCAGCGCGCTCGCCGGGCTGCACGTGCTGCTCGTGGAAGACAACGGCGAAGTCGCCGCCGGCACCGAAGCGCTGCTCACGCTGCTCGGGCACCGCGTGACCTATGCGCCCACCGCCGACGACGCGTTGCGCCTGATCGAAGGCGCGGCCGCGAACGATGCGTTCGACCTCGTGATCTCCGATATCCACATGCCGGGCCGGCTGAACGGCATCGATCTCGCCGAGGCCATCGACAAGCGGCCGGGGAAGCTGCCCGTGATCCTGGTCACCGGTTATGCGGAAGAACTCGACCGCACGCGCACCGTCAACGTGCGCGTGCTGTCGAAGCCGTTCGACATCGCGCTGCTCGACGAGATCCTGCTCGGGATTCGCGAAGCGCGCGATGCGCGGCATACCGGCACCTGAACCGCGGCGCGCGAGTCAGGCACCGGCAGCGTGAAGGAGGCGGTGCTCAGGCCGCCTTCAGCAAGCGGACCCAGCCGACGTAGCGATCGACGAAGCCCTGCAGGAACTTGCGCGTGTCCTCGCTGACGATCTGGCCTTGATCGTCGATGCGGGCCGGGTCGTGCTTGATGAACATTTCGGGCTGGCCGAGCGTCTTCACATCGAGATACGCGAGCACGTTGCGCAGGTGCTGTTGCGCGAGCGCCGTGCCCACCGCGCCCGGCGACGTGCCGAGCACCGCAGCCGGCTTGCCCGACCACGAGTTGTGGCCCCACGGACGCGAGCCCCAATCCAGCGCATTCTTCAGCACGCCCGGAATCGACCGGTTGTACTCCGGCGTGACGAACAGCAGCGCATCCGCGGCTTCGATCGACTGCTTGAAGCGCTGCGCGACTTCCGGAAAGTCGGCGTCGTAGTCTTGGCTGTACAGCGGCAGTTCGCCGATCTCGACGAATTCGAACGAGAAGTCGGCGGGGGCGAGCGAAACCACGGCATGCGCGAGCGCGCGGTTCCAGGAACCGCGGCGCAGGCTGCCGACGACGACCGCTACACGATAGGGCATGGCATTCTCCTTCCGGTGAGTGAGGAATCGGATCGATTGATGCTGGACAGACGACAAAGGTCTGTTTATAGGCAAGCCAGCCCGCGAGCCGTCCCACGGGGCGACTGGGCCGACTTTCCACAAGGTTTTCCACAGAAATTGTGGATAACTTGGTCATTATCGTCTGATGTTACAAATCGGCCGCGTCGCGACTTCGCTGCACGCGACGCTGGGTTCCGGCAAGCATAGCGCAGCGCACCGGCCGCGTTCGTGAATTCGCGACGGAACATGCGTTGCGGGCCGACGTGGCGCCCAGTAAGCTGCTCGCACTGCGACGCGCCCGCCCGGTGGCGTATTCGCGCTCGCTTCGTGAGGCTTCCGACCCGCCATGCCGTCCGCGTACGACGACCCTGCTTATCTGGCCCAACTGCGGCATGACCTGCTGCGCTTCGCGCGACTTCAGCTCCGCGACGCCGACGCGGCCGAAGATGCCGTGCAGGAAGCACTGACCGCCGCGTGGTCGCACGCCGGGGAATTTGCGGGACGGTCCGCGCACAAGACCTGGGTGTTCGGCATCCTGCGCAACAAGCTGATCGACGTCCTGCGCGCACGGCAGCGGATGGTGAGCCTGTCCGCGCTCGATGCCGAACTCGATGGCGAAGCTGTGCTCGATCGCGAATTGTTCAAGGAAAACGGGCACTGGGCCGCGCATACGAAGCCGCGACCGTGGCCGCGCCCCGAGACGCTGTTGCAGCAACAGCAGTTCTGGACGCTGTTCCAGGTCTGCCTCGACCATCTTCCCGAGCAAATCGGACGCGTGTTCATGATGCGCGAATTCCTCGATGTCGCGGTCGACGACATCTGCAGCGAACTGACGTTGACGACCAATCATTGCAGCGTGCTGCTGTACCGGGCGCGCACGCGCCTGCGCACCTGCCTCAGCGAAAAAGGACTGACGACCGAAGATGCTGCCGGGGAAATGTACTGACGTGACGCGACTGCTGTCGGATGCGCTCGACCGGCGTTTGACGCCGCACGAGCGGATGCAGGTGCGTGTGCATTTGCCGATTTGTAGCGGATGCAGGGCTTATCGCGGACAGATCGGGATGCTGAGGGCTGCTGCGCAGGCGGCGGCGGGAAGGGAGGGGGAGGACACGGCGGGGGGTGGTTAGAGGGGGGATGTCGTTGCGGCCGGTGATGTGGGGGGCGTTGACGATGGTGGTGTTGCTGTTGGTGTTGGTGTGGTGATCGCTGCTTTTACGCTGCTGGTGTGATTTGCACGGCATGCGGTGATGTGGGCTGCGGTGATGTGGGCTGCGGTGATGTGGGCTGCGTGATGTGGGCTGCGTGATGTGGGCTGCGTGATGTGGGCTGCGTGATGTGGGCTGCGTGATGTGGGCTGCGTGGCGTGGGCTGCGTGGGCTGCGTGGCGTGGGCTGCGTGGCGTGGCTGCGTGATGTGGGCGGTGGCGGCGGTCTGCGAATGTACTCGGGTAATCGGTTGCGCTCGGCCGTTGTATCTGTGCGTTGTTTTGCTGGCGGCTGCGGTTTCCGTGCGGCGGGAAGGACGGTATGGAGAGGTGTCGGCGGTGCGCGATTTGGCCCGCCGACCCGGTGCGCTTTCCAAGCGTCGTGTCGCTGGTGTCGCTGCGCGGTAGTCGCGGAGAGCGATCTTCCCAATCAACCCGGTGCTCGTGCGCCGGGCTGATGTGACCAGAAAAATACGGCGAACAATAATTATTCGAACAGTGTGCGCACCGATTCAGGCGGTCGCCCGATGGCGGCCTTGCCTCGATACACGACGATCGGACGCTGCAGCAGAATCGGATGAGCGGCAATCGCTTCGTATGCCTGGGCATCGGTGAGATCCGCGCGAGCCAGATCCAGCGTCTTGTACGGCTCCTCGCCATCGCGAAGCATATCGCGCACCGGACGGCCCAGCTGACGATGCAGCACTGCAAGTTCCTCGACGGTCGGCGGCGTCTTCAGGTACTCGACTACGTTCACTTGGGTGCCGGTCGTGTTCAGTGTATCTACGAGCGCGAGAGTCTCGCGTGACTTCGAGCATCGGGGGTTGTGATAGATCGTGATCATCTTTCAGGCCTGGATGGTAGAGGTCAGTATTGTAGCCAGTCTGATTGCGGGTATTTCGGCGGCTCGGGGCAGCGACGAAATTGCGAGCGTGTTGGATTCGGCGAGGCGGGAACGAGATTGCGAGGGGGGTAGATCCGGCGGGCGGAGGAGTATGTCGCCGGAACACGTCCGAGCGAAGGTGGTTGAAACGTTTATGCGCATAAAGCGTGTTGCGCCGTCGAGCATCACGACGCTCGCGGCCGGAGAAGCGACTTGGCCAACAATGGCCACCCGGTGACGTACCGAGCGCAGCAAAGCGGACAGGTTCGCGAACGCATCTGGCGAATCTGTCCGCATTTTTGTGGGTGAGGGGATTAAACGACGCGTTATCCACACGCCTGCGTGAATCGTTCACCGAACAGGATAGCGAACTGGTTCATCGCTGATTTCCAGTCGCACGCAGCCCGCACGGTATGGCAGGGCGGCGGTGCACCTGACGGATACGGTCACCGGCCAGCATCGTGTCGATGCATGACGATGGCCGAACCTGTCCGCATTTTTGTGGGTGAGGCGGTTGAACAACAGGTTATCTACGAGCCTGCATAAATCGCTCGCCGAACAGGATAGCAAACTGGTTCATCGCCGATTTCCAGTCGAACGCGGCGCGCACGGTCTTGGCAGGCCTGCGGCACACCTGACGGATACGGCCACCGGCCAGCATCGAGTCGATGCATGACGATGGCCGAGCGCGCCGCCTCATTGAATTTATGCGCATAAAGCTCCGCGCATGCGAGCAGGTCTAGTGGCCATCTCTCCGCTCGGCCTGCACTTGCGTCCTGCAGCAGTCAGCGGGGCAGGGCTCGATAGCATTCCGAGCGGCAACGCTCGTCGCCCCATGTACTCGTCGTCAGCCCGTTGCAATCGCCATCTTCGACGCGTTTATGCGCATAAACACCGAGGGGACCTATACGCAGCGGCCGCGCTATCCCGAGCGTCCCGAGCGTTCCGAGCGTTCCGAGCGTTCCGAGCGTTCCGAGCGTTCCGAGCGTTCCGAGCGTTCCGAGCGTTCCGAGCGTTCCGAGCATCCCGAGCATCCCGAGCATCCCGAGCATCCCGAGCATCCCGAGCATCCCGAGCATCCCGAGCATCCCGAGCAATTCGGCAGTCCACGAGAGAGGACGCACCTGTCCAGGCGAAGGTCGAACGCTGCTCCCACCGGCGAATAGCCGCCGCACGCTCCGAAGTTTATGCGCACAAACTCCCCCCTCGAAGGAAGCAGACCTCCTGAACAAGCGAGAGGGCAGGTGCCTCCACATCGCAGCGAGCGACTGGCATCTGCGACATGAAATCGACCCGTCTGCCGATCCACTATCCAGCCACTCATCGATCGTCCCTAGCCGCACAACTGCGGCGCCTCAGCCACTCGATATTGGCCGTCTCGTTTATGCGCATAAACCGATAGCCCGAATGGCTAACGCGTAGTTGGTGAACGACAATTTCATTGAAATATAAATATCGTCCTGTAGAATTCCAACGACCAAAAACAGGAGTGGAAATTGGCCGCAGAAATCATTGCAGTCACTCAACAAAAAGGTGGCGTCGGCAAAAGCACGATTGCCATGCACCTCGGCGCGGCATTCCACGAGAAAGGGAAGCGCGTCCTCGTCATCGACGCTGACGGTCAAAACACACTGATTCACTGGTCGAGCGCGTCTGGCGACAGCGACGCCGGCATTCCTTTCCCGGTCGTCAACCTTGCCGAAGCCGGCGGCCAGATCCATCGCGAGATCAAGAAGTTCATCAACGACTACGACATCATCGTCGTCGATTGCCCGCCGTCGATCACCGAGAAAGTATCGGGCGTCGTGCTGCTGGCCGCGTCGATTGCCGTGATCCCGACTTCGTCGTCGCCGGCCGATTACTGGTCGAGCGTCGGGTTGGTCAAGCTGATCCAGCAGGCGCAAGTGATGAATGAAGACCTCCGCGCCGTGTTCCTGCTGAACAAGACCGAAGAGAAACGGATGCTGACGCGCGAGCTCAAGCGCGCACTCGAGGATCTCGGCTTCCCGCTGTTGAAAACGCAAATCCCGACCCGGGAAGCGTACAAGCAGGCGATGGCGCTCGGTCAGACCGTGCTGCAGATGAACGATCGCGGCGCCAAGCTGGCCGCTGCGGAAATTCGCGCATGTGCCGACGAAATCGTCGCCATGCTGCCCTGACTTTATGCGCATAAAGGAGTCACATGAAGCCCTCCCAATTTGCAAAAGGATTCCAAGCGCGCCCGGATATCACGACGAGCGAGAAGCGCACTGCGCTTGACCGCCTGAATGCCATCGACGGCATCGTCAAGTCCGAGACGGCCACGCCGGCCCCGACGAAGTCCGCGAAAAAGGACATCGCGCCGCCGCCCGTGCCGGAAGTCCTGCTCGATCCGTCGACCGACGAGTCGGCGCAATATCGCGCGTGGCGTCTCGAGAACCGCTATGCACCTGGCCAGGTGATCGAGCTGCCGCTGAAGACGATCAAGCATAGCCCGTTCAACCCGCGGCACTTCTATCTGAAATCGTCGATCGCCGAGCTCGCGGTCAACCTCGCGAAGCAAGGGCAACAGCAGGCGATTCACGTGATTCCGGACTACGACAATCCGGGCACATATTTCGTCAGCGACGGCGGCCGCCGCGTACGCGCACTGAAGGAAGCGAACAAGGAATCGGTGAAGGCGATCGTCATCGACGTGCCGATCGGTATCCAGAGCTACAAGCTCGGGTACGACCTGAACGTGCAACGCGATTCGCAGACGGTCTTCGATAACGCCGTCGTGTGGCGCCGGTTCCTCGACGACAAACATTTCCAGAGCCAGAAGGAGCTGTCCGAACATCTTGGCCTCGACGAGTCGACGGTCGCCGTTGCGCTGTCGATCGGCAAGCTGCCGGAAGCGGTCATGCAGGAGATGGTCGCGCGTCCCGATCGCTTCGGTTCGAACATGGCGTATCAGGTCGGCCGTTATCACAATGCGCGCGGCACCGAGGCCACGCTGCGACTGATCAACAAGATCGTGTCGGACGACCTCAGCACGCGTCAGGTGTCGGACATCGTCAAGGGCCGTGTCGCGGCACAAGAGACGCCGAAGCCGGCGGGGCGGCAGCGCTATGCGCAACGTCTCGAGATCAAGCTCGGCGGCAAGTCGGTCGGCGACCTGAAGTCGTATGGCGAAGACCGCATCGAACTGCGCCTGCGCGGGCTTCCGAAGGAAAAGCGCGACGCGATCCTCGAGCAGCTCGAACGGATGCTGTTGTCGGAGTGACGGAAGCGGCCGGTGCGGCCTGGAGATCCGCCGGACCCGCCGCTTAGGCGGCGGCCGGCGGGCGGCCCGTCAGTGGGCCTGAGCGGGCCTCAGGCGGCCCGCGATTGATTCAGGGTGAACGACAGCAGGTCGCCGTCGGTCGGCTCGCCCCAGGTCTTCTGGGCCAGCCAGTCGAAAAATGCCGTCTCGGCCAGCTTGGACTCGAGGCCGCGCTTGCGCCAGTCGTCACGCAGGTGCGAGCCCATCGTCGGCAACACCTCCGACTCGAACGACTCGAGCGCCACTTCGCGCTCGGCGTCGCCCTGCTCCTCGTAGAGCACCTTCGCTTCCTTGCGGCGGAACGCCGCGAATTCGCTCAGCAGACGCGCTTTCAAATCGTCCGGCTGCGGCGCGACGACCTTCGCCGACGGCGTGCCGGCCGGCAGCGCATCGACGGACTCCACCGGCGGCGCATAACCCTTCTTCAGCGCATCCTTGAACAACGCCGGCGCGCTGCGCACCGGCGGCAGCGTCGTGCTGCGCATCCGCTGCTCGGTCATCTGCAGCGCCGCGCGGATCCGGTTTTCCTCGCTGTCCGCGTAGAGCGTCTGCGCTTCCTTGAGCGGGATCCCGAGCTTCACCATCCGGTCGACCAGCGTGCTGTCGAACACGTTCGGATGCTCGTCGAGCGCGAGCATCGGCTGCTTGCGTTCGGTCACGCGGAACTGGATCTCCGCGACCCGCCGCCCTTCACGATGCTCGATCAGCTCGACGAAGATGTTGGTGACTGCGTTGACCTCGGCGATCGCCGGGCGCAGATAGTCGCGCTTGAAGTACTTGTACTCGCGCTTCGCCTCGTCGCCGGCTTCAGTATCCGGCGTGCCCGACAGAATCGGACGCCACCATTCCCACGGTTCGCGCATCGTCAGATGGCTTGGGTTCGTCAGATAGCGCACGCAGATTTCGTACAGCGCGAGACCCGCGCTGCTGCGCAGCTGGCTCTGGAACTGCAGGCTCAGGCGCGCGTATTGCACCGGGTCCAGCAGCTTCTTCTTGATCTTCGGTGCGAACGAGAATTCGACCCACACGCGGCGGGTGGCCGGATCCTCGAGAATTTCGGCATCGGCAATCAGCGTCGAAATGCCCCACTTGCGGCCCGGCTTCTGGCTCGACGTGCCCGTGCTCCATTCGACCTGGACCGACACCATGCGGCGCAGGTGTTCCTTCACCAGTGCGGTGTCGTTCGAATCGAAGGCGGAGTTGGCGACGATGTCCGACAGCAGCGCGCGATAGGTATCGCCCGAGTCGTCGGCCTGCTGCGCGACGGCGAGCAGGACGTTGAACAGCTTGCGGGTAAGGAGCGTGATCTTGCCGCTCTTCGGCTGAATTGCGATCGCCTCGACGGCCTTACGCAATTCGGCTGAACTGGCACTCACCACATCCACATCGGTTTTCTTGGCGCGCTTCGTGGCCATGCGTCGGGTCGGAGGAGAAGTTTCCCGGAAGGATAGCGCCTGTGGTGATGTGCGTCCAGAACGACATACTCACCATAGCCGGTGAAGCGCGCGTGCAAAGCGGCACTCACCCCAACGGCCTCCCGAAAACGCTCACCGGTCCGAAATCCGGGCGTTCCGGACTCTTCCAGACGTGTCGCGGGATGCGCCGGTTCACAGATTTTTGCCTGTGCGCGACACGTGCGGAACCGGCTCCCGTATCACCTCACCTTTAGATTTGTCGTAATTTTACGACTCCTCCGACGTGCATCGGTCACAGCGTCTCCGCTGCATCGCACGGCATCGCTGCGAGGGCCCTGTGCAGGCCTGTATGCATGTACAGGCGCGGCTGGCCGGCGGATCGCGATCACGCGCGGCATACGGAAACACAACCCGAAAAGCGGCTCCGGAGCGTGAAGCGGGTCCGCTTCACAGGCCCGGGCGCGCATTGTACAGCGCACAGAATACGTTCGGTCCCGAAAATCCTCACCCAAGCGAACCGTAATCCTGTGACCCGCTCGTCGACGAATCCCCGACACGCGCGGGACTAGCCGGCAAGACCTCCCGAAAAGCCTCACCTTATTGAAAAAAACGGCGCTGCAACGGACGCAAAAGCGACTCCCGAAAAATCTCACCGTAACTGGCGCGGTATCAAAAATCTCAATCGCATCCGATACTTAGGCGCAACTGGCGTTCGGCTGCATTGGACGATCTCCCCCCGAAAAGCCTCACCTTTCCGGCCTCGAAGCGAGTGCGACAGCTGTGTGCCGACTCCTGAAAAACCTCACCTGTGCCAAAAAGTGGCACAGCGAAAATCGGATTTCGGCCAGTCCTGGCGGGCTTTTCAGCGAATTACTCGGGTCACAGGTCCTGAAAAGGCTCACCTTTGACCAATTTCCGGGCAAATTGGACTCCCGAAAATCCTCACCTGTGAGCATGATCTCCGGCTGTGATCTAGCTCCCGAAAAACCTCACCTCAGCGGGATGCGGGCAGGAAACCCCGGATTTGCGTCCCGAAAAGCCTCACCTTTCGGGCATCACAGGCCCCGCAGCGCGCTTTTCTGTGCAAAATGGCGGCCGGTTCCCGGAAATCCTCACAGCAAATCTGCTGTGAGTCCCGTGAAACCTCACCTTTCGGGAAAAACGCCTAAAAGATGGGCAGAATCAGGGCGCGAAGAAGGTCCCGCAAAATCTCACCTATGTCTGCACAGGCAGAAATCTGTGCACGCAGGCACAGCGCGGGTTCTGTGGCTGTATGGCCCCGAAAAGCCTCACCTTTGAAAAAACGCGTGTTTGACTGTGATCCCGAATCCGCTCACGACCTTTCCTGCATCGGCTCACGCAGCTCCCCGAACCCCATCACTTCTGCTCCCGCAAAAGATCACCTTGGGTCCCGTAAAACTTCACCTTGTCGGCCGGAAAGCCTTGCTGGATAAGGCTGTGCCGTGGCGTTAACGTTTTTAACTAAGGGTTCAAGGGTGTTTACTTCTAATACTCTCAAGACCTTCGTTCCCGAGTTTTCCACAGACACACCAACCCCTGAACACCCACAGGCTGCGATGTCGGCTGTCATGTGAAACAAATGCCCTTTTTGGAGGCGTGCATGAAAACGCTTGTAATACAATGACTTGACAGCCATTCTTCGCTTTGTTTCACGGGATTTGAAGCGCCACTCGCGTGAATCGCCTCACAGACCCGATTTCTGTGCGAAGCGACGTAAATTCGCGACGGTCGACGAAAAAAAGTATCAAAAAATACGTATTTCGTTATGATCGCAACATCTCAATGTCTGTGAGCCACGCCATGACGCTGGATGAAATCCGTCACGCCATCCGGGAAGAACTCGAATCGCTGCGCGCGAGCGGCGCTCGACGTCAGGAATTGTCGCTGCATGCGTGCAAGCGTCTGTTCTTCGATCTCGGCATTCGGCCGTCGGCCGCCAATGTCCGGGATCTGACCCAGACGGGCAGCGCCAGCGACATTCCGAAGGACATCGATCACTTCTGGGAGCGCATCCGCTCCGCGTCCAAGGTCAGGCTCGACGGCGCGGCGATTCCGAAAGCTGTGGAGGAAAAGGCGGCCGCGTTGCTTGGTGCGCTCTATGAAGAAGCGTTGAAAGCCGCCCGGGAAAGCCTCGACGGCGACCGTGAACAGATTCGTGCAGCCGTGACCGACGCGGAGCAGCGCCTGCGCGACGCCACCGTTCGCCAGGAAACGCTCGAAGGCGCGCTGGCCCGCAGCGAAACCCGCAACGACCAGCTGCAAGCACGCGTGACCGAACTCGAAGTGCAACTCGCGTCGCAATCGACGCACGGTTCGGCAAACGAAGCGACGCTGCTCACCACAGTCGCCCGACTGGAGAAGGAACTGGCTGCCATGGCCAGCCGCGTCGACGCCGAACAGACGCAGAACGCTGCGTTACGCGATCGCATCGATACGTTGCAAGCCGAATTGCAGCAGCGCACCGAACACTATGCGCAGCAGATCAAGGACGCGGTGGCCGAAGCCGAGCGCCGCGTCAAACCGATGCTGGTCGAACTCGATTCGCTGCGCAGCATGGCTTCGACGTACCAGAGCGGCCTGCGCGACGTGCAACGCAAAGAATTCGATTTTCTTCAGCAACTGAGTTCGGCCAAGGCCCGTGCGGACCGGCTCGAAGAGCAGTTGCGCACCCAGAGCGACGAACTGGAACGCGCGACGCGCGAGGCGAACACGCTGCGCGCGAGCCGCGGCATGAGTCCGGAGATCTCGGCGCTGATTCGGCGGCTGGCCGATGCCGGCCAGCTCGACGCAGACGCGTTTTCCGCGATCGGGACGTCGCTGGATCACGAGATACCGGTCCCGAACGAGTGCCCGCATTGCGACGGAGAGCCGGAGTTGTCACGTGGCGACGACGGCTTCGAAGTGTCGTGCCCGGAATGTGAACATGCGTCGGGGCCATGGCCTTCCCGATTCGAGGCTGTCGCGCGCTTTGCGCGCAGCTGAGCCGCCGATCGCCGGCGCGGTGTCACAGGTGAGATTGTCCGGGAAGCTTGAGGTGAGGTTTTTCGGGAGCCGCAAAACGGTGAGGCGGCGCCACACAAGGCCGCTCACGCATCATGTCGCGTGAGCAGCCGCTTCCGAATCAGTGAGTTTCGTCCTGGTCGGACGCATCACCGTTGGCGAGATCATCGCGCCAGTTTTTCCACGCGCGATGCAGGCGGTTCGACGAGATCGGGCGCATGAAACCGAGCCATTTGCCGACCCGCTCGGGCGGCACGTCGTGTTCGAACAGTTCGGCCGCGTAGGTGTTGCGCAGCGTTTGCGGACTCGCGCGCGCAGTGCGCGACGACGTGAGCCCGGCGGATTCGACGATCGCGTCGATCGCGCGCAGCATCGTTGCCTTGTGCATCGGCCGGCCGGCATGCGATGCGGGGAACACGAGTTCGCCCGGAATTTCCTGACGCTTGCGTTCCACGAGCCATGCTTCCAGCAACGCGATCGCGAACGATGCGAGATGGGTTTCGCGCGCGAAATCGGGATGCGTCGACTGGATCTGCAACGATGTGCCGCTGGTATTGATGCAACTAATCGTAAGTGCACGCGCTTCGCCGGTTTTCACGCCAGCGCCGAGAAACGCGGCAACGAGCGCGCGATCACGCCGCTCCTTCCAGTACGCGGAACCGGACACGCCGATTGGCGAAAACAGGTAAGCGAGCAACTTCGCGCGTTCAGTCGGTGTCAGGAAACCGGTCGGCTCGTTGTCACGGGCCTTTCGCCAAGTCGCTTCGCCATCCTGAGCAATGAAGCGGGCAGGGTTGGTCGATGCGAACTCGGTGCGCCGGATATGGTCGAGCACGCGCTCGATCAATCTCAAATAGCG
Source organism: Burkholderia sp. IMCC1007 (assembly GCF_027257875.1). Lineage (GTDB taxonomy): Bacteria > Pseudomonadota > Gammaproteobacteria > Burkholderiales > Burkholderiaceae > Burkholderia. The sequence goes on along the minus strand of NZ_JAPVQY010000008.1, from coordinate 13,286 downwards.
CATTCGTTGCGTTTTCCGGATCGGAAGCTCACCGACGAAGTGAGCGATCGACGCGGTATCGACGGTGGCGAGGTTCTTCTGATGAGCACGCAGCCAGGTGAGAAACGCGCCCCATTGCGCGCGATAGACGTCGGCCGATGAACGACGGTAGTCCTGCATGGCAAGCCATGCGTCGAACGCGGTTTCGGGCGAGACGATCCAGTCGGACGCGCCGCGGTCGAACAGGTCCTTTTCTTCAGGCCGTGCGGGGATGTCGGGGGGCGTGGGAAGAGACATGTTATTTATTCCGTTAGTTGCGTGTATGGTAGCCCTTTCCGCAACGTCTCGGGCAGTAAGCAGGATGCTGGAGCAGGCCGCCGCGCTGGACGGCCCGGGCGTGGCGTCAGTCGCCCCAAGCCTTCGACGGACGGGGCGCGCGCTCGCGCGGCGACGCGTTCTGCGACGCTGCCGCTGCTTCATAGGCGAGCACCGCGAACGAGAACACGGCTGGGAGTGCGTTCGATCGGCCGAAATCGATCGGATCGTCCGTTTCGGGAAAGGTCATGTCCGACGGGCGCTCGAACAACTGGCGCATAGCGGCTTCATGCCGGCTGGCAAAGCCGAGATCGGCCAGCGCCTCGGCTTCGATGGCGTGCAGCAGACGCCACGACAGCGGGACGCGCTGGCGGATGTAGCGCCCGGCAATATGGCGGACGATCAGTTCGAGGTCGTGCGCGGCAGCCTTGAAGCTGAGCGCGGCCAAATCTTGTTCTTCTGTCATCGCAGGCTCCTGTCGGCCGAAGCAGGCGCCTCGGTGCGCCGACCCGGCCATGCATGGCGGAATGTCCGTATACTGTACAAACATACAGTATTTTCCGCAACTGGCCATTCGGCCAGCTATACGCATCGTCAGCGATGAATCACGATCAGTAGTGCGCGCGCCTCGGCCTTGCCGGGGTTGCGGATGGCGTGCGGCGTGTCGGCCGGATAGCGGGCGGTGTCGCCCGCTTTCAGGCGGCGGCTCGCGTCGGCGGCTTCGATTTCCATCGCGCCCTGCAGCACGGTCAGGTGTTCGCGCGTGCCGGGTTCGTGTGCGTTCGATACGAGCGCGCCGCCGCCCGGCAGCGTCAGTTCGTACCACTCGAATTTGCCGGCCAGGTCGATCGGGCCCCACACGCGCAACTGGTAGCGGCCGTCGTGGCCAGCCAGCGTCGGAATGTCGTGCGGGCCGTCCACACGGATCGTCTCGGGCGCTTTCGGTTGCGAGAACAGTTCGTCGAGCGTGATGCCGAGCGCGTTCGTGAGCCGCCAAGCCACCGCGATCGTCGGGTTGGCCTTGTCGCGCTCGATCTCGGAGAGCATCGACTTCGATACGCCGGCCGCGCGCGACAGGTCGTCGAGCGTGAGCTTGCGCTCGTTGCGCAGGCGCTGGATCTGCTCGCCGACACGCGGCGGCGTCGCGGCCGGCTGCTGCGGTGCGGCGTCGGCACGCGTGCGCCGCGACCCGGAGGAACTTGCCATTTGGTTTCCGTTCGCTTAGAGTTGTTCGGTATTTCGAATTCTAGTTCGGAATATAGGATAAATGCGGTCAACCGAACGACCGACTATAACAGCAGCAGGCCGTTGCGCTGCCGCCACGAGTGGCACGGAACGGATTGCGAAACCCTGTCAGGAGCTTTGCGATGCGTGATGCCTTTCTCGCCCAGGTGCGCGGGACGCTCGACCAGATCCGCGCGGACGGTTTTTACAAGACCGAGCGCGAGATCGCGAGTCCCCAAGCCGCGGCCGTGCGGCTCGCCGGCGGTGCCGGCGTGCTCAATTTCTGCGCGAACAACTATCTGGGTCTGGCGAACGATCCGCGCCTGATCGACGCGGCGAAGGCCGGCCTCGACCAGGACGGCTTCGGCATGGCATCGGTGCGCTTCATCTGCGGCACGCAAACTGTGCACAAGCAGCTCGAAAGCGCGCTGGCGTCGTTTCTCGGCACGGAAGACAGCATCCTCTATTCGAGCTGCTTCGACGCGAACGGCGGCCTGTTCGAGACGCTGCTCGACGAGAACGACGCGGTGATCAGCGACGAGCTGAATCACGCGAGCATCATCGACGGCGTCCGTCTGTGCAAGGCGAAGCGGTTTCGCTACAAGAACAACGACCTGTCCGACCTCGAGGCGAAGCTCAAGGAAGCGGACGCAGCGGGCGCGCGCCACAAGCTGATCGCGACCGACGGCGTGTTCTCGATGGACGGCATCATCGCCGATCTGAAAGGCATCTGCGACCTCGCCGATCGCTACGGCGCGCTCGTGATGGTCGACGATTCGCACGCGGTCGGCTTCATCGGCGCGCATGGCCGCGGCACGCCCGAGCATTGCGGCGTCGACGGCCGCGTCGACATCATCACCGGCACGCTCGGCAAGGCGCTCGGCGGCGCATCGGGCGGCTATGTGGCGGCGCGTCGCGAGATCGTTGAACTGCTGCGTCAGCGTTCGCGCCCGTACCTGTTCTCGAACACGTTGACGCCGAGCATCGCCGCCGCGTCGCTGAAGGTGCTGGAACTGCTCGGCAGCGACGAAGGCGCGAAGCTGCGCGAGCGCGTGCGCGAGAACGGCGTGCGGTTTCGCGAACAGATGACTGCCGCTGGCTTCACGCTCGTGCCGGGCGCGCATCCGATCATCCCGGTGATGCTCGGCGACGCGCAGCTCGCGACGAACATGGCCGACAAGCTGCTCGCCGAAGGCATCTACGTGATCGGCTTCTCGTTCCCGGTCGTGCCGCGCGGTCGCGCGCGCATCCGCACGCAGATGAGCGCCGCGCATACGCCCGAACAGATCGACCAGACGGTCGCCGCGTTCGTGCGCGTCGGCAAGTCGCTCGGTATCGTCTGACGGAGGCGCGATCATGAAAGCACTGGCAAAGCTCGAACGCGGCCCGGGCCTCACGCTCACGCGTGTGAAGCGCCCCGAAGTCGGACACAACGACGTGCTGATCAAGATTCGCCGCACGGCGATCTGCGGCACCGACATCCATATCTGGAAGTGGGACGACTGGGCGCAGAAGACGATTCCCGTGCCGATGCACGTCGGACACGAATACGTCGGCGAGATCGTCGAGATGGGGCAGGAAGTGCGCGGCTTCGCGATCGGCGATCGCGTATCCGGCGAAGGTCACATCACCTGCGGTTTCTGCCGCAACTGTCGCGCCGGGCGCCGCCATCTGTGCCGCAACACGGTGGGCGTCGGCGTGAACCGCGAAGGCGCATTCGCCGAGTATCTGGCGATTCCCGCGTTCAACGCGTTCAAGATTCCGCCCGAGATCTCCGACGATCTCGCGTCGATCTTCGATCCGTTCGGCAACGCGACGCATACGGCGCTGTCGTTCAACCTCGTCGGCGAGGACGTGCTGATCACCGGCGCAGGCCCGATCGGCATCATGGCTGTGGCGATCGCGAAGCATGTCGGGGCGCGCAACGTCGTGATCACCGACATCAACGACTACCGCCTCGAACTCGCACGCAAGATGGGCGCGACGCGCGCGGTCAACGTCGCACGCGAGTCGCTGCGCGACGTGATGGCCGACCTGCGGATGACGGAAGGCTTCGACGTCGGTCTCGAGATGTCCGGCGTGCCGAGCGCGTTTACGAGCATGCTCGAGGCGATGAATCACGGCGGCAAGGTCGCGCTGCTCGGCATTCCGCCCGCGCAGACGGCGATCGACTGGAACCAGGTGATCTTCAAGGGCCTCGAGATCAAGGGCATCTACGGCCGCGAGATGTTCGAGACCTGGTACAAGATGGTCGCGATGCTGCAAAGCGGCCTCGATTTGTCGCCGATCATCACGCACCGCTTCGCTGCCGACGATTTCGAGAAAGGCTTCGATGCGATGCTGTCCGGCGAAAGCGGCAAGGTGATTCTCGACTGGACCGTCTGAGCGCCGGCGGGGCCGTCGGCCTGTTTTCCGGCTGCCCCGCTGGTGTTTGGAACGTTCGTCGACGTCGATCGGCTTCGACGAACGCGTAAGGTGAGAATATTCGGGAGCTGTGTTTGCGTGCCGAATGGCGGCTCGATCGCGCTTTCGCGGCACACGTGGACGTTGAATTCAGCGGCTACACGCAGCTTCCCGGCTGCGATGCGACGACGAACACTACGATTCCTCGGACCGCTTCGGTGACATGCAATCACGCATGCATCTCACCCATCAGGGTCGCCCTTCTGTCACGCGCATTCGGCGCGCGTCTTTCTTCTTACCGTTCGATTTTTTGCCGGCGCGCATTCACAGCGCGCGATTGAATAGATGCCCGTTGCGGAATGACTCGCGGGCCGAGGTTCAGCCATGTTCCCATGACAACCTTGAGCGTGAAGTGAACAACCGGAAAGAACTCACCATTCGGCTACGCCGCACCGATCGGTGCGCCGCCCGCTATTCGATCTGCTCACCGTTGAACCATCGCGGTTCGAGTCGCGGACATCCAAACATGCGCCGAACTCCGCCCGCAAGACGCCACTTGCCCACTGGAAGCACGCGACGTTCGGCCCTCTCACCGACAGGGCTTTTTCACGCGAACATTGACGGCGGAGAACGATCGTTCTACCGTAAACGCATGAACACACCCAATGCACTCTCCGGCGAACCGGCCGTTCGCGACCGGCTGCTCGATGCGGCCGAGGCGCTGATCTACTCGGGCGGGATCCACGCGACGGGCGTCGATGCGATCGTGAAGCGGTCCGGCGCGGCGCGAAAGAGCTTTTATTCGTATTTCGAATCGAAAGAGGCGCTGGTCGTCGCCGCACTCGAACGTCGCGACGAGCGCTGGATGCGCTGGTTCGTCGACGCGACGCTCGCGCGCGGCAAATCTCCACGCGCGCACCTGCTCGGCATGTTCGACGTACTGCGCGACTGGTTTGCGCAACCCGACTTTCACGGCTGCGCATTCCTGAACGCGTCCGGCGAGATTGCCGACGCCGACGATCCGGTGCGGGTCGTCGCGCGCATCCACAAGGAGCGCTTGCTGGCGTTCGTGCGCGAGCGGTTCGACGCGTATGCCGACGAAGCCGGGATCGAGCGTCGCGGGTTTGCCCGTCTCGCGCGTCAATGGCTGGTATTGATCGACGGCGCGATCGGCGTGGCCCTCGTCAGCGGCGATGCAAACGCCGCGCGCGACGCGCGCGCCGCCGCCGAGCTGCTGCTCGACACGGTTTCCCGATCATCGAAGTAGTTCGTCCCGACGGCCACGCTCGTGCGCGGCCAGAACCTTGAACAGGAGCATCCCATGTCCGCTTCCCCGGAAGTTCGTCCGCCCGTTCCGCCCTTCACGCTCGAAACGGCGCGCCAGAAAGTGCGCGCCGCGGAGGATGCATGGAACACGCGCGATCCGCAGCGCGTGTCGCTCGCCTATACGCCGCAAAGCCGCTGGCGCAATCGCGCGGAGTTCGTGACGGGCCGCGACGAGATCGTCGGCCTGCTGCAGCGGAAATGGACGCGCGAGCTCGACTATCGGCTGATCAAGGAGCTGTGGGCGTTCGGCGGCAATCGCATCGCGGTGCGATTCGCGTACGAATGGCACGACGATGCCGGCAACTGGTTCCGTTCATACGGAAACGAAAACTGGGAGTTCGACGAAAACGGACTGATGGCGCATCGCCATGCGAGCATCAACGATCTGCCGATCCGTGAAGCGGATCGTTTGTACCACTGGCCGCTCGGTCGTCGCCCGGACGATCATCCCGGTCTGTCCGATCTCGGGCTGTGACGAACACGATAACGTCGCGCCCGATCGTACGTCGAGCGCGACGCCTGTGTTCAAAGGTGAGGAAATACGGGGGCGCTGCGTTGAGGTGAGGGTTTTCGGGAGAACGCGCTTTCTGTGCGTGCGGTGTGGCGTTTTACGCGCTGCACCTCACCGATCGAACTTCACGTATCGAACTTCACGTGAGCCCGCGCGATTGCACACAGAAGCATCGAATGCACGCGCATTCGTAAAACGCGCGCGGTGAAGTTGGATCGGTGGGTATCGACACCCGATGCAACTCATCGCTCGACTTCAACGCGATCCTCATCGCCGACGCGCCAGCGGCACCCAACCGTGCGTGTCATCGAATCGCGTCGCTCACCGTACGACCGCGAAACGCATGCATTGACACACACGCATCCGAATGGGGTTCAGGTGCGCAGCGGCATGTCGTGTCGCTCACCGCCGAACCCGACATGCACCGATTCCCATCGAGCTGCGCACTGCCCGCAGCGCTCGATCAGCCGGCGATCCGCGCCGCGATCGCTTCGCCCACTTCCCGCGTGCCCGCCTGACCACCGAGATCGCGTGTGCGCGGCCCGGTGCGCAGCAGGTCCTCGATCGCCGCGACGATCGCGTCGTGCGCTTCGCGCTCGCGTCCCGCGCCGTTGCCGAGGAAGTCGAGCATCATCGCCGCCGACCAGATCATCGCGATCGGATTTGCGACGTACTGGCCCGCGATGTCGGGCGCGGAGCCGTGCACCGGTTCGAACAGCGACGGGAACGTGCGGTCCGGATTGAGGTTCGCCGACGGCGCGATGCCGATCGTGCCCGTGCAGGCCGGCCCGAGGTCGGAAAGAATGTCGCCGAACAGGTTCGATGCAACGACCACGTCGAAGCGGTCCGGCTGCAGCACGAAGCGCGCGCACAGGATGTCGATGTGCTGCTTGTCGACGGCGACCTCGGGATAGCGTTCGCCCATCTCGGCCGCGCGCGCGTCCCACCACGGCATGCTGATCGCGATGCCGTTGCTCTTCGTCGCGACGGTCAGGCGCTTCGCGCGGCGCTGCGCGAGATCGAACGCGAACTTCAGCACGCGCTCGGTGCCGTGGCGCGTGAAGATCGATTGCTGCATCACCACTTCGCGCTCGGTGCCTTCGAACATCGTGCCGCCGACCGACGAATATTCGCCCTCGGTGTTCTCGCGCACGATCATGAAGTCGATGTCGCCCGCCTTGCGGCCGGCGAGCGGCGACGGCACGCCATCGAACAGGCGCGCGGGCCGCAGGTTGATGTACTGGTCGAATTCGCGGCGGAATTTCAGCAGCGAGCCCCACAGCGAAATGTGATCGGGCACCGTCGCGGGCCAGCCGACCGCGCCGAACAGGATCGCGTCCATGCCCGACAGCTGCGCCTTCCAGTCGTCCGGCATCATCTTGCCGTGCTGCGCGTAGTACTCGCAGCTGGCCCAGTCGATCTGCTCGAACTCGAAGCGGATGCCGAAACGCGCCGTGACGGCGTCCAGCGCGCGCAGCCCCTCGGGCATCACTTCACGGCCGATGCCGTCACCGGGAATCACGGCAATCTTGTAGGTCCTGTCGCTCATGCAAGTCTCCTTGGCTGGTCGGGCCGCTGGCAGCATGCGCAGCGGCACATGACGCCATTTTATTTATTTCCATTCGGATTAAAATCGCGTGAAAGGTTAATCGACTTTCCACGAATCGTGAACAAATCGCCGAACCTCGACGACCTGCGCGTGTTCAGCCTGGTCGTCCGCCTGACGAGCTTCAGCGCGGCCGCCGAGCAGCTCGCGGTGTCGCCTGCGTATGTCAGCAAGCGTATCGCGCTGCTCGAGGCGCAGCTCGGCACGCGGCTGCTGCACCGGTCGACGCGTCGCGTGACGGTCACGGAAGCCGGCGAGCGCGTGTTCGCGCGCGCCGAGAAGATCCTCGACGACGTCGACCATCTCGTCGAAGACGTGTCCACCACGCGCACGGTGCCGCGCGGCACGCTGCGCATCTCGAGCAGTTTCGGCTTCGGCCGGCATGTCGTTGCGCCGGCGCTGCTCGACTTCTCCGCGCGCTACCCGCAGCTGAACGTGCGGCTCGATCTGTTCGACCGGCTCGTCGACGTCGCGGGCGAAGGCTACGACCTCGACGTGCGCATCGGCGACGACATCGCCGATCACCTGATCGCGCGCCGCCTTGCGGCGAACTATCGCGTGCTGTGCGCGTCACCCGACTATCTCGCGCGACGCGGCACGCCGCGCTCGCTCGCGGATCTCGCGTCGCACGACTGTCTCGCGATCAAGGAGCGCGACCATCCGTTCGGCGTCTGGCGGCTGAACCTGCGCGGCGAGACGGCAACCGTGAAGGTCGGCGGCGCGCTGTCGACGAACCACGGTGAGGTGGCCGTGCAATGGGCGCTGGCCGGGCGCGGGATCGTGTTGCGTTCGATCTGGGAAGCGGGGCCGCTGATCGAACAGGGCGCGCTGCGCCGCGTGCTGCCGGAAGCGCACCAGCCGGCGAACATCTGGGCCGTGTATCCGGAACGCGTCGCGGCGTCGGCGAAGGTGCGCGTGTGCGTCGACTTTCTGGCCGAGACGTTCGCCGGTCTGAATGCCGCGGCGAACGACGATGCGGGCTGAAATCGTCCAAAGGTGAGCTTTTACGGGAGCAAGTTTCGCGCATCCGCTGATGCGGTTTGACGGCTCGCGATAGCGTCACGAGCCGCAAATGCGACGGCGTCGCCGCTCTGTTCGGCGGCCACGCCCACGACGATGTCCACACGCGGCTTACGCCGCTTCCGCCACGTTCGTCGCACCGAGCATCAGATCGAGATTCTGCACGGCCGCGCCGGATGCGCCTTTGCCGAGGTTGTCGAACACGGCGGACAGCAGCACCTGACCGTGCTCGTCGTTGACGAACACGCTGAGCCGCAGGTCGTTCGTACCGTTCAGCGCCTCGGGATCGAGATGCGTGATCGTGCGCGCGTCCGCGAGCGGCGTGACCTCGACATGACGCGCGTCGGCGTAATGGTGCGCGAGACATGCATGCAGCGACTCACCGGTCGTGCCGGGCGGCAGAACGCGCAAGTCGATCGGCACGGTCAGCACGATGCCTTGCCGATAGGCGCCATAAGCCGGCACGAACAGCGGACGGTGTGCGAGCCCGGCATGCAGCTGGATTTCCGGCACGTGCTTGTGCGCGAGCGCGAGGCCGTAGACCTGCAGCGGTTTCGCGCGAGGCGCACCGTTCGATTCGAATGCGTCGACGGCGCTGCGTCCGCCGCCCGAGTAACCGGACACGGCGTGGATGCTCACCGGGTAGTCGCGCGGCAGCAGGCCAGCCTGTTGCAGCGGCCGAAGCAGGCCGATCGCGCCCGTCGGATAGCAGCCCGGATTGGTGACGCGCCGTGCGCGTGCGATCTTCTGCGCGTGCCCCTCGACCATCTCGGGAAAGCCGTAGACCCATTCCGGGTCGGTACGGTGCGCCGAGCTCGCGTCGATCACGCGTACCGCCGGATTCCGGATGAACCCGACCGCCTCGCGCGCGGCGGCGTCGGGCAGGCACAGAATCGCGATGTCGGACGCGTTGATCGCTTCGGCACGCCGCGCGGGGTCCTTGCGTTCGGCGTTCGGCAGCGTGACGAGCCGCAGGTCGGTGCGATCGCGCAGGCGCTCGTGGATCTGCAGGCCGGTCGTGCCTTGATCGCCGTCGATGTAGACAGTGGGGAAGCTCATGGTGGTCGCGCTCCTTGCTTCGGACGTCGGGAAAACCGTATCGTCCGTCGAACGCCTAGAATAGGAAAAGTTGAATTTCCTGATTGCCGGATTCAGTTTTCCTGAACGAGAGGTGGGAATGCGCGAGATCAGCCTGGACCGGCTGCGTACGCTGGTCGCAATCGCCGACCAGGGATCCTTCGTGGCCGCGGCGCAATTGCTTCATCTCGCGCCGCCGACCGTCAGTCTTCACGTCGCCGAACTCGAGAGCCGCATCGGCGCGCCGTTGCTGTCCCGCACGCGCGGCAACGTGCGGCCGTCGACCATCGGTGAAGCGCTGGTGGAGCGGGCGCGCCGTCTGCTGGCCGAGGTCGAGTCGACGCTCGACGACGTGCAGCGGCAGGTGCAGGGGCTGACCGGACGAGTGCGCCTCGGCGCGTCGACCGGCGCGATCGCGCATCTGCTGCCGCAGGCGGTGGCCCGGTTGCGCGAGCAGCATCCGGACATCGACGTGCAGATCGCGGTGCTCACGTCGTCCGACACACTGGCGCGCATTGCGCAGGGCACGCTCGACGTCGGGCTGGTTGCGCTGCCGCAGCCGGCGGTCGCGGGGCTGTCGATCCGCGCGTGGCGGCGCGACCCGGTGCTGGCCTTCCTGCCCGCCGACTGGCAGCTCCCGGCGCGTGTGACGTCGGCCTATCTGGCTGCGCGTCCGCTGATCCTCAACGATGCGACCACGCGCCTGTCGCGGCTCACGACCGAATGGTTCGCGCTCGGCGGCCATCGGCCCGAGCCGCGTATCGAACTCAACTACAACGATGCGATCAAGAGCCTGGTTGCCGCGGGGTACGGCGCGACGCTGCTGCCGCATGAGGCGGGCGCCCCGCTGCCCGACGCGCGGATCGTGATGCGGCCGCTGCGTCCGGCGTTGTGGCGCGAACTGGGCATCGCGCATCGGGCCGGGCCGGTCGAGCGGCCGACACAGCATGTGCTCGACGCGTTATGGGCGCTCGGCGCGCGATAGGGAAGCGGGTGGGGCGTGGCGGGGTTCGCTCGCCTTCGCGCGAGCGGGGCCGCCGACGAATGCGGTCGGCAGGCGCCAGAACAGCGGTGTCGTCGGCCGGAACGGGCGCCGCAGTTGCGGCGCGGCGGATGCAGCATGCATAGCGCGAGCGGCATTCCGGCTCGCCGAGCGTCATGCGCCATGCGTCGTCCATCATGCGCCATCCGTCATGCGCCACACGCAGCCGTATGCCGCCCCGCCCGCGCCCCCAGTCCGTTACAGCCGATTGTCCTTCGCGAGCATCAGCACGCGCGCCCAGCGCTGCGCGTCGCGCTTGTCCATCATCGGCAGTTTCCATTCGCCGCGCGCGCCGTCGCGCACGCGCACGACGAGATGCCAGCGGCCATCGATCGGCTCAGCGTCGCAGCCGTCGAGTTGCGACAGCGTATAGCGGCCGTCCGCGCCGTCATGCGACAGCCACAGCAGCCCCTGCGTCGCGGACACGCGCAACTCGCCCCACGCGCGATGCACGATGTGAGTCCAGCCTTGTTCTTTCGTGTTCGGTGCGATGTCGCGGCGGCGTTTGATCCACCACGCGATCAGCGCGATCACGAACGCGGCGGCGAGCACGGCGGCCGCGATCGCGACCGGCTGGCCGAACTGCGCGGCGATGACGTGAAACAGGTGAACGGCGCCCCATCCCAGCGCGATGAGCGCGAATAGCGCAATGAAAATCGGCATGTCGGATCGTAAAGGAAGACGGACCGGCGCAGGCATCGCGCCGGTCCGTTGCACATGGCCTTAGCGGCGGCGGTGAATATCGTGCGTGATGAAGCCCGCGTCGTTGGTGGGCAGCGCGAGGCCGTCCTTGACCGCGAGCGTCTTGCGGATGTCGTCGAGACCCGCGGACCAGTGGTCGCGCATCGTCGACAGACCGAACTGGTAGTCCTTGTAGTGGTGCTCGTACGCTTTCTGCTGATAGATCAGATGCTGGATGTTGTACTTCTTCCCGCTCGACATCGCATCGGCCTCGACGCACCACGGATCGTTCTTGCGCTGTTCTTCCGGCACCTGGTCGAGCACGTGGCGCAGCACGTTGCGGTAGCGCTGTTCGCGCTGCAGCGTGTCGGTGACGAAACGCGTGCGGCTCGAATACTGCACGTCCTTCGTGCGCTCGGCGACGTCGGCCATCGTGCGCGGCAGCGGCCCGCGTGCGCTCCACAGATCGACCTGGAACGCGAGCGTGTCGCTGCGCGGCCGGGCGCGCAGCACTTCCATCAGCGGCGTGTTCGACACGACGCCGCCGTCCCAGTAATACTCGCCGTCGATCTCGACCGGCGGGAACGCGGGCGGCAGCGCGCCGGACGCGATGAAGTGCTCGGGCGCGAGGCGAATGCGCGAATTGTCGAAGTACACGAAGTTGCCGGTGCCGACGTTGACCGCGCCGACCGACACGCGCGTCTCGCCCGAGTTGATCCGGTCGAAATCGCACAGCTTGAGCAGCGTCGCGCGCAGCGCGGACGTGTCGTACCAACTGATCTTTTCCGGATGATCGGCCACGCCCGGCAGCGGCGGCGGGAAGCGCGGCACGAAGAACCCTCGCTGGCCCTGCATCATCGCGCTCGCGGCCTGCGACGCGGTGAAGAACGTGCGGACCTGATCGATGCTGTTGAACAGCGCGAATTCGAATGCGGCCGGAATCGCGGGAAAGAACGCCGGCTGGCAGATCGTTTCCCAGAATTCGCGCAGCCGTTCGACGCGATGTTCGGGCGCATTGCCCGCGATCAGCGCGGTGTTGAGCGCGCCGATCGAGATGCCGGCGATCCAGTCGAGGGGAATGCCGGCCTCGTGCAGACCTTCGAACACGCCGGCCTGATACGCGCCGAGCGCGCCGCCGCCTTGCAGGACGAGCGCGATCGTTTCGTACGGCAGCGACCGCGCAGCGGCCGGCGCACCGGCTTCGTGATGCAGGTCCGCCGCATCGACGGCCTGCTTTTCTGTACGCGCGTGCGGTTTCATCAGTGACTCCGAGAAATCCCGCCATGGATGGCGGAGCGGAACGGAGTGACGCCGATCGACGGCACTGCACGTTCCATCGTGACAATGAGCGGTGATGCGGGAGTCGCCTCCCTGTCAGGGAGGCGGGGGCGTTATTGCATGAACCAGCCGTGGCTGACGACGAACGACTGGCCGGTGAGCGCGGCGCTCGGGAACGCCGACAGGAACAGCACCGTCTGCGCGACGTCCTGCACCGTCGTGAACACGCCGTCGACCGTGTTGCCGAGCATCACCTTCTTGATCACTTCCTCTTCGCTGATGCCGAGTTCCTTCGCCTGCTCCGGAATCTGCTTGTCGACGAGCGGCGTGCGCACGAAGCCCGGACACACCACGTGCGAGCGCACGTTGTGCTTCGCGCCTTCCTTCGCCAGCACGCGGGCAAGACCGAGCAGGCCGTGCTTGGCCGTCACATACGCCGACTTCAGCGGCGACGCCTCGTGTGAGTGCACCGAACCCATGTAGATCACGACGCCGCCGCGATCGTCCTTGTACATGTGCTTGAGCGCGGCCTTGGTCGTGAGGAATGCACCGTCGACGTGGATCGCCTGCATCTTCTTCCAGTCGGCGAACGAGTAGTTCTCGATCGGGTTGACGATCTGGATGCCGGCGTTCGATACAAGGATGTCGACCGAGCCGAACGCTTCGGCCACCTTGTCGATGCCGCTGTTCACGGCGTCTTCGTTGGTCACGTCCATCGCGACGCCGATTGCCTTGCCGCCTGCCTTGTTGATCTCGTCGGCCACCGCGTTTGCGCCGTCCTGGTTCAGGTCGGCGATCGCGACGGCCGCACCCGCTTTCGCGAG
>NZ_JAPVQY010000079.1 GCF_027257875.1 Burkholderia sp. IMCC1007 | reverse complement strand
TCCGCGTCCGCGCCCATCTCGACGGCGAGGCACACTTCGCTGATCAGGTCGCCTGCGTTCAGGCCGACGATCCCGCCGCCGATCACGCGATGGGTTTCCTCGTCGAAGATCAGCTTCGTGAAGCCTTCGTCGCGGCCGTTCGCGATCGCGCGGCCCGATGCGGCCCACGGGAACACCGCCTTGCCGTACTTGATGCCTTCGGCCGTGCACTGGTCTTCCGTCTTGCCGGCCCACGCCACTTCCGGATCCGTGTACGCCACCGACGGGATCTGCAGTGCGTCGAAGTACGCCTTCTCGCCGTGTGCGGCTTCCGCTGCGACGTGGCCTTCATGCACGGCCTTGTGCGCGAGCATCGGCTGGCCGACGACGTCGCCGATCGCGAAGATGTGCGGCACGTTCGTGCGCATCTGCTTGTCGACGTCGATGAAGCCGCGATCGGTCACGGCCACGCCGGCCTTGTCGGCGCCGATATTCTTGCCGTTCGGGCTGCGGCCCACTGCGACCAGCACGAGGTCGTAGCGCTGCGCTTCCGCCGGGGCCTTTTCGCCCTCGAACTTCACGTAGATGCCGTCTTCCTTCGCTTCCGCGCCGACCGTCCTGGTCTTCAGCATCACGTTGCCGAAGCGCTTCGCGTTGTACTTTTCCCAGACCTTCACGAGATCGCGGTCCGCACCCATCATCAGGCCGTCCATCATTTCGACCACGTCGATCTCGGCGCCGAGCGTCGAGTACACCGTGGCCATTTCGAGGCCGATGATGCCCCCGCCGATCACCAGCATGCGCTTGGGCAGCTGGCGGAGCTCCAGCGCGCCCGTCGAATCGACGACGCGCGGGTCTTCCGGCATGAACGGCAGCTTCACCGCTTGCGAGCCGGCGGCGATGATCGCCTGCTTGAACTTGACGACCTTCTTGCCGTTTTCGCCCTGCACTTCCATGTGGAACGGATCGACGAACGCGCCCGTGCCCGTCACGACTTCGACCTTGCGTGCCTTCGCCATGCCGGCGAGGCCCGTCGTCAGTTTCTTGACGACGCCGCCCTTGAAGTCGCGCAGCTTGTCGAGGTCGACTTGCGGCTTACCGAACGTGATGCCATGCGACGCGAGCGCCGCGGCTTCCTCGACGACGAGCGACGTATGCAGCAGTGCCTTCGACGGGATGCAGCCGACGTTCAGGCAGACGCCGCCGAGCGTCGAGTAGCGTTCGACGAGCACGGTCTTCATGCCGAGGTCGGCTGCGCGGAACGCGGCCGAGTAGCCGCCGGGGCCGGCGCCGAGTACGAGCATGTCGCATTCGATGTCGGCGGCGCCGCTGTAGCTGCCGGCTTGCGGCGCGGCTGCGGCCGGAGCCGGTGCAGCTGCTGCGGGCTGCGGCGCTTCGGGCGCTTTCGCGGGTGCGGGCGCGGCTGCGCCTGCCGATGCTTCGACGATGGCGATGACGGTGCCTTGCGAGACTTTCTCGCCGGCTTTGACTTTGACTTCCTTGACGGTGCCGGCGACGTCGCTGGGCACTTCCATGGAGGCTTTATCGGATTCGAGCGTGATGAGCGTTTGCTCTTTTTCGATCACGTCGCCGGGTTTCACGTTGACTTCGATGACATCGACGCCGCTGAAATCGCCGATATCCGGAACTTTGACTTCGATGAGACTCATGTACGTCCCCTTCTTGTTTGGCTACTGAGAGAGGGATGGGAAACTCGCGTATGAACCGGGACTACGGCCTGACGAGAGAACGCGAACCTGGGCAGGACCACCTTTGCCGTCCGCCCAAGGACGCGCCTTTCTTTTGGTTACTTTTCTTTGGAAGACAAAGAAAAGTGACCGCCGCCCCGCGCAGGGGCGACGCTAATAGACCGTAATCGCAACAAGTTCAACGACGGGACATGGCGAACAGAAAAAACCACGCCCCGCGAGCCCCTCATCTCATCAAAGAATGATGCGACGGAAATCGGCCAGCAACGCGCCGAGATACGCATTGAACCGCGCGGCTTCCGCGCCATCGATGACGCGATGGTCATACGACAGCGACAGCGGCAGCGTGAGTCGCGGCACGAACTGCTTGCCGTCCCACACCGGCTTCATCTGCCCGCGCGACAACCCGAGGATCGCCACTTCCGGCGCGTTGATGATCGGCGTGAAGTTCGTGCCGCCGATCCCGCCGAGCGACGAGATCGAGAAGCAGCCGCCCTGCATCTGGTCCGGCTTCAGCTTGCCGTCGCGTGCGGCCTTCGACAGCTCGGCCATTTCCTTCGCGATGTCGACGAGACCCTTCTTGTCCGCATCGCGGATCACCGGCACGACGAGACCGTTCGGCGTGTCCGCCGCGAAGCCGACGTGGTAGTACTGCTTGAACACCAGGTTGTCGCCGTCGAGGCTCGCGTTGAAGGTCGGGAACTTCTTCAGCGCCGCGACGACCGCCTTGATCACGAAGGCCAGCATCGTGAACTTCACGCCCGCCTTCTCGTGCTCCTTGTTCAGCTGCACGCGCAGTGCTTCGAGCTCGGTGATGTCCGCTTCGTCGTTGTTCGTGACGTGCGGGATCATCACCCAGTTGCGATGCAGGTTCGCGCCCGAGATCTTCTTGATGCGCGACAGCGGCTTCGCCTCGAACGGGCCGAACTTCGAGAAGTCGACCTTCGGCCACGGCAGCAGGTTCAGCTCGCCGCCCCCTGCCGGCGCAGCTGCCGCGGCCGGTGCCGCGCGCTGGCCCGTCATCACGCCCTTCACGAAGCCAGTGACGTCTTCCTTCGTAATGCGACCCTTCGGACCCGAGCCCTGCACACGCGCGACCTCGACGCCGAGCTCGCGTGCGAACTTGCGTACCGACGGCGACGCATGGCTCGCGCGGTATTCGCCCGACGCAGCGGCCGGCGCGGCAGCAGCCGGCGCCGGAGCCGGTGCAGCCTTCGCCGGTGCCGGTGCGGCAGCCGGCGCCGGAGCAGCAGCGGCCGGCGCCGGAGCGCTTGCCTGCGGTGCGGCGGCAGCCGGTGCGCCTGCGGCTTCGAGCAGCACGATCAGCGTGCCTTCCGATACCGAGTCGCCCACCTTGACCTTGATGTCCTTCACGACGCCGGCGGCCGGGCTCGGCACGTCCATCGTCGCCTTGTC
The DNA here is from genome assembly GCF_027257875.1 of Burkholderia sp. IMCC1007. Taxonomy (GTDB): domain Bacteria; phylum Pseudomonadota; class Gammaproteobacteria; order Burkholderiales; family Burkholderiaceae; genus Burkholderia. The sequence goes on along the minus strand of NZ_JAPVQY010000079.1, from coordinate 24,924 downwards.
CGATTCGAGCGTGACGAGCGACTGCTCCTTCTCGACCGTATCGCCGACCTTCACGCCGATCTCGATCACCGGGACATCCTTGTAGTCGCCGATGTCGGGCACCTTCACTTCGAGCGTGCCGCCCGATGCAGCCGGTGCTGCCGGTGCGGCTGCCGGAGCGGCCGCTGCCGGTGCAGGCGCTGCCGCCGGAGCCGGAGCCGCCGCCGGTGCGGCCGCGCCGTTCGGCTGCGCCGCGGCGCCGCCTTCGAGCAGCACGATCAGCGTGCCTTCCGACACGGAATCGCCCACCTTGATCTTCACTTCCTTGACCGTGCCGGCTGCCGGGCTCGGGACGTCCATCGTCGCCTTGTCCGACTCGAGCGTGACGAGCGACTGCTCGGGCTCGACGGTGTCGCCCACCTTGACGAGCACCTCGATGACGGGCACGTCCTTGTAATCGCCGATATCCGGCACCTTCACTTCGATCGCTTGACTCATCTTTTTGTGTCTCCATGGCCGCGCGCGCCCCTCCCGGAGGCGGCGCGCGGCGTCACACGGCGCGTGTGCGTTAAACGGTCATCGGGTTGGGCTTGGACGGATCGAGGTTGTACTTGGCGATCGCGTCAGCGACCACCTTGCGCTCGATCGTGCCTTCGTCGGCCAGCGCGTTGAGCGCGGCGACGGTGACCCAGTGACGGTCGACTTCGAAGAAGTGACGCAGCTTCTCGCGGGTGTCCGAACGACCGAAGCCGTCGGTGCCCAGCACGACGAAGCGGCGATCGATCTGGCCGCGGATCTGGTCGACCAGCGCACGCACGTAGTCGGTGGACGCGATGACCGGACCTTGCGTGTCCTTCAGGCACTTCTGCACGTGCGACAGACGACGCTCTTCGGTCGGATGGAGCAGGTTCCAGCGCTCGACGTCGTGGCCTTCACGTGCGAGTTCGGTGAAGCTCGGCACGCTCCACAGGTCGGCGGCGACGCCCCAGTCGTTCTTCAGCAGGTCGGCGGCGGCGATCACTTCGTTGAAGATCGTGCCCGCGCCGAGCAGCTGCACGCGCGGCGCCTTCTTGTCGGCGTCGGCCTTCTTGAACGCGTACATGCCCTTGATGATGTCGGCCGCCACGTGCTCGCCCTGCGGAATCGCCGGGTGCTCGTAGTTCTCGTTCATCACCGTGATGTAGTAGTACACGTCTTCCTGGTCCTGCACCATGCGGCGCAGACCGTCCTGGATGATGACGGCGAGTTCGTAGCCGAACGTCGGGTCGTAGCTCACGCAGTTCGGCACCGATGCCGCCCACAGCAGCGAGTGACCGTCTTCGTGCTGCAGGCCTTCGCCGTTCAGCGTCGTGCGGCCCGCGGTGCCGCCGAGCAGGAAGCCGCGCGAGCGCATGTCGCCCGCCGCCCATGCGAGGTCGCCGATCCGCTGGAAGCCGAACATCGAATAGAAGATGTAGAACGGCACCATGATCTCGCCGTGCGTCGAATACGACGTCGCCGCCGCGATCCAGTCGCACATGCCGCCCGCTTCGTTGATGCCTTCCTGCAGGATCTGGCCGGTTTGCGATTCCTTGTAGAACATCAGCTGGTCGGAATCTTCCGGCACGTACTTCTGGCCTTCCTGGTTCCAGATACCGATCTGGCGGAACAGGCCTTCCATGCCGAACGTACGCGATTCGTCCGGGACGATCGGCACGACGCGCTTGCCGAGCGCCTTGTCCTTCAGCAGGATGTTCAGGATCCGCACGAACGCCATCGTCGTCGAGATCTCGCGGCCTTCGCCCGTGCCCTTCAACAGCGGCTCGAACGCGTCGAGCGCCGGCACCGGCAGCGACGTCGCCTTCTCGCGGCGGTGCGGCAGGTAGCCGCCGAGGTCCATGCGCTTCTGGCGCATGTATTCGAGTTCCTTCGAGCCTTCCTCGAACTTCAGGTACGGCACGTCGGCGATCTGCTCGTCGGTGATCGGCAGGCGGAACTGGTCACGGAACTTCTTCAGTTGCTCGACCGGCAGCTTCTTCTGCTGGTGCGTGATGTTCATCGCCTGGCCCGACTCGCCCATCCCGTAGCCCTTGATGGTCTTCGCGAGGATGACGGTCGGCGCGCCCTTCGTGTTGGTCGCTTCGTGGAACGCCGCGTAGATCTTGTGCGGATCGTGACCGCCGCGGTTCAGCGCCCAGATGTCGTCGTCCGACCAGTCGGCGACCAGCGCCTTCAGTTCAGGCGAGTTGAAGAAGTGTTCGCGGACGTACGCGCCCGACTCCGACTTGTACGTCTGGTATTCGCCGTCGACGCATTCCATCATGCGGCGCATCAGCGCGCCCGACTTGTCGCGCGCGAACAGCGCATCCCAGCGGCTGCCCCAGATGACCTTGATCACGTTCCAGCCGGCACCGCGGAATTCCGATTCGAGTTCCTGGATGATCTTGCCGTTGCCGCGCACCGGGCCGTCCAGACGCTGCAGGTTGCAGTTGATCACGAACACGAGGTTGTCGAGCTTCTCGCGGCTCGCCATGCCGATCGCGCCGAGCGATTCCGGCTCGTCCGTCTCGCCGTCGCCGAGGAACGCCCATACCTTGCGGCCTTCCGTCTTCGCGATGCCGCGCGACTCCAGGTACTTCATGAAGCGTGCCTGGTAGATCGCCATGATCGGGCCGAGACCCATCGACACGGTCGGGAACTGCCAGAAGTCCGGCATCAGCCACGGGTGCGGGTACGACGAGATGCCCTTGCCGTCGACTTCCTGGCGGAAGTTGTCGAGCTGCTCTTCCGACAGGCGGCCGAGCAGGAACGCGCGCGAGTACACGCCCGGCGACGAGTGGCCCTGCACGAACACGAGGTCGCCGCCGTGCTGGTCGGACGCTGCGTGCCAGAAGTGGTTGTAGCCGACGTCATACAGCGTCGCGGCCGACGCGAACGACGCGATGTGGCCGCCGACGTTCGTGTCCTTGCCTGCGCGCAGCACCATCGCCAGCGCGTTCCAGCGCGTGTACGAACGGATGCGGTGCTCGACGTCCTGGTCGCCCGGGATCTTCGCCTGGCCTGCGACCGGAATCGTGTTGATGTACGGGGTGTTGGCGGAGAACGGCAGGTGCTCGCCGTGCATGCGCGCGAACTCGATCTGCTTTTCGATCAGGTAATGCGCACGGCCGGTGCCCACGGAGGAGATCACACCGTCGAGCGACTCGAGCCATTCAACGGTTTCTTGCGGGTCGTCGTCACGTTCGGCGGCGACATACTTCATCACTTCGTTCGGTACAGCGGACATTCTCGTCTCCTGGGTCCTGGAATGTGAGGATCGCTCTGGGGCAGACGACGCGGTGCGGCCGGCTGCGGGCAAGCTCCGACGGATTGTAATGAGCGTGTACGACCCGGGCAACAAAATTTTCGAATTATGAGATCTTTTCTCGTAATGCGGAATATTGCTGCGCTGCACCCTTGTTTCGGGCGTCTCCGGCACGCGCATTCCGGACAAATCCGTTTCCGTTCAACATATCCGGTATAGGTTTTCCATGTATTGCGCTGCGCTACAATCCTGCCATGTTGACCGATCGGCTTTTCGCACGCTCGGCGCGACCGTCGGGCCCGCCGGCGGAGTCGCAGCCGTCCCGCTGGCACCACGGACCGTGGTGGTCCAATTCCTATTTGCTGACGCCGCTGCTGTCGATCCTCGTGTTCCTCGTGGTGATGAGCCTCATTCTATGGAGCCTCAATCGCCGCGAGCAGCAACAGCAGGAAGACACGCTGTTCCGTAACGTCGCGTGGGCGCAGCAGCAGATCCGCCTGTCGATGACGGGCGCGCAGGAACAATTGCAGGCGCTGTCGCGCGATCTCGCCTCGGGCCGCCTCGACCAGAATGCGTTCCAGATGGCCGTCGCGGACGTGATGCAGACGCATCCGGAAATCCTCTATCTGAACTGGTATACCTCGCCCGGCGTGCAGCGCTGGCCGACCGTGCACCCGCCGCTGCTCGGCCAGCGGCTCGCGAAGCCCGGCGACGCGCAGATGCAGGACGCCGTGCGCGGCGCGTACGACGAAGCGCGCAGCACGCGCCGCCAGGCCTATTCGCCGCTGATCTACGACGACTTCGGCAACGGCTACATCACGCTGCAGACGCCCGTGATGCGCGGCGACCGCGAATATCTCGGCTCGATCGCCGCCGTGTTCTCGGTCGAAGGGATCCTGAAGCACGACATCCCGCAGGAGCTGTCGTCGAAGTACAAGATCTCGATCACCGACTCGAACAACCGCGAGCTGTCGTCGACGTCGACGCGCCCGCGCCTGCCGCGCGACTCGCACTACGACCTGCCGCTCGACCCGCCCGGCCAGGGGCTGACGGTGCGCGTGTATGCGTTCCCGCAGCTCACGAACCTGACCAACAATACGCTCGTGTGGCTAGTCGCCGGGCTGTCGTGCTTCGTGCTGTGGAGCCTCTGGAGCCTGTGGAAGCACACGCGCCAGCGCTTCGAGGCGCAGCAGGCGCTGTACGCGGAAGCGTTCTTCCGCCGCGCGATGGAGAACTCGGTGCTGATCGGCATGCGCGTGCTCGACATGCACGGCCGCATCACGCACGTGAACCCCGCGTTCTGCCGGATGACGGGCTGGGACGAAACCGACCTCGTCGGCAAGGTCGCGCCGTTCCCGTACTGGCCGCGCGACGCGTACCCGGAAATGCAGCGCCAGCTCGACATGACGCTGCGCGGCAAGGCGCCGAGCTCGGGCTTCGAGCTGCGCGTGCGGCGCAAGAACGGCACGCTGTTCCACGCACGCCTGTACGTGTCGCCGCTGATCGACAGCTCGGGCCGCCAGACGGGCTGGATGTCGTCGATGACCGACATCACCGAGCCGAAGCGCGCGCGCGAGGAACTCGCGGCCGCGCACGAACGCTTCACGACGGTGCTCGAAAGCCTCGATGCCGCGGTGTCGGTGCTCGCCGCCGACGAGGCCGAGCTGCTGTTCGCGAACCGCTACTACCGTCACCTGTTCGGCATTCGCCCGGACGGCCATCTGGAGCTGTCGGGCGGCGGCTTCGACCGCGCGCAGGCGTCGTCGGACTCGATCGACATGGTCGACGCGTTCGCGGGCCTGCCGGCGGCTGCGCTGACGAGCAGCACGGCCGACGCGCAGGAGGTGTACGTCGAGAGCATCCAGAAGTGGTTCGAGGTGCGCCGCCAGTACATCCAGTGGGTGGACGGCCACCTCGCGCAGATGCAGATCGCGACCGACATCACGACCCGCAAGAAGGCGCAGGAACTCGCGCATCAGCAGGAAGAGAAGCTGCAGTTCACGAGCCGATTGATGACGATGGGTGAAATGGCGTCGTCGATTGCTCACGAATTGAATCAGCCGCTCGCCGCGATCAACAACTACTGCTCGGGCACGCTCGCGCTGGTGAAGAGCGGCCGCGGCACGCCCGAGACGCTCCAGCCCGCGCTGGAGAAGACCGCGCAGCAGGCGCTGCGCGCGGGGATGATCGTCAAGCGGATCCGCGAATTCGTGAAGCGCAGCGAGCCGAAGCGCCAGCCGGCGCGGGTCGCGGACATCGTCGCCGATGCGGTCGGGCTCGCCGAAATCGAGGCCAGAAAGCGCAGGATCCGGATCGTCACGGAAATCCTCGCAAGAATGCCTATTATTTATGTCGACCCCGTGCTCATCGAGCAGGTGCTCGTGAACCTGATGAAGAACGCGGCCGAAGCGATGGCCGACGTGAAGCCGGCGTCGGCGGACGGCATGATCCGCGTCGTCGCCGACATCGATGCGGGCTTCGTCGACATCCGCGTGATCGACCAGGGGCCGGGCGTCGACGAAGCGACCGCCGAGCGTCTGTTCGAACCGTTTTACAGCACCAAGTCCGATGGCATGGGCATGGGGCTGAACATCTGCCGTTCGATCATCGAATCGCATCGGGGGCGTCTGTGGGTGGTCAACAACGTCGAGCCGGACGGCCGCATTTCCGGCGCGACGTTCCACTGCAGCCTGCCCATTGGGGAACCCGCTGATCTCGGCCAAGGGGGGCGCGAGGCATCGGCATCACATACCGTTACGGGAGAACTATGAATAGCCCTGTCACCACCACTCAGGAAACTGTCTTCGTCGTCGACGACGACGAAGCCGTACGGGACTCGCTGCGCTGGCTGCTGGAGGCGAACGGCTATCGCGTGCAATGCTTCTCGAGCGCCGAGCAGTTTCTCGATGCCTATCAGCCGGCGCAGCAGGCCGGCCAGATCGCATGCCTGATCCTCGACGTGCGGATGTCGGGCATGAGCGGCCTCGAACTGCAGGAGCGCCTGATCGCCGACAACGCCGCGCTGCCGATCATCTTCGTCACGGGCCACGGCGACGTGCCGATGGCAGTATCGACGATGAAAAAGGGTGCGATGGACTTTATCGAGAAACCGTTCGACGAAGCCGAGCTGCGCAAGCTGGTCGAGCGGATGCTCGACAAGGCCCGAAGCGAAAGCAAGAGCGTCCAGGAACAGCGCGCCGCGAGCGAACGCCTGTCGAAGCTGACCGCGCGCGAACAGCAAGTGCTCGAACGGATCATTGCGGGCCGCCTGAACAAGCAGATCGCCGACGATCTCGGGATCAGCATCAAGACGGTCGAAGCGCACCGCGCGAACATCATGGAAAAGCTCAACGTCAACACCGTGGCCGATCTGCTGCGCCTCGCGCTGTCCAAGAAGCAGGCCTGAACGTTGCACGCGGCCGCGGGGCGCCTGCCCGGCCGGCCGCACCACCGCGCCGCGCGATGCGGCCCACTCGCGCGGTGCTTCCCCGCTTTCGTCGCGGCACGTCCCGCACCGCCGCCGTGACGCTTCCCGTGTATTCGCTGTCGGACGACGGCAAGCGAACGGTATAATTGCGTGCTTTGCTGCGGCGTTTCGCGCGCCGCACGCCCGCATTCCAACTTCCCGGCAGGACCACCACCATGACAGCCCTCCTCATCGACGGCAACGCCCTATCGAAGACCTTGCGCGCGCAGGCCGCCGAACGCGCCGCCGCCCTGGCCGCACGCGGCCACCAGCCCGGCCTCGCGGTCATCCTCGTCGGCGCCAATCCGGCGAGCGAAGTCTACGTGCGCAACAAGATCAAGGCATGCGAGGACAACGGCTTCTTCTCGCAAAAGGATGCGTACCCGGACACGCTGTCGGAAGCCGACCTGCTCGCGCGCATCGACGAGCTGAACCGCGATCCGAAGATCCATGGGATCCTGGTCCAGCTGCCGCTGCCCGCGCATATCGACAGCCATAAGGTGATCGAGGCGATCGCACCGGAGAAGGACGTCGACGGTTTCCACGTCGCGAATGCCGGCGCGCTGATGACCGGCAAGCCGCTGTTCCGGCCGTGCACGCCGTACGGCGTGATGAAGATGTTCGAAGCGCATGACATCCCGCTGCTGGGCGCGAACGCGGTCGTGATCGGCCGCTCGAACATCGTCGGCAAGCCGATGGCGATGCTGCTGCTCGAAGCCGGCGCGACCGTGACGATCTGCCACAGCAAGACGCGCGACCTCGCCGCACACACGCGCCAGGCCGACATCGTGGTGGCCGCGGTCGGCAAGCGCAACATCCTGACGGCCGACATGGTGAAGCCGGGCGCAACGGTGATCGACGTCGGCATGAACCGCGACGACGCGGGCAAGCTGTGCGGCGACGTCGACTTCGCCGGCGTGAAGGAAGTCGCCGGCCACATCACGCCGGTGCCGGGCGGCGTCGGCCCGATGACCATCACGATGCTGCTGATCAACACGATCGAAGCCGCCGAGCGCGCCGCCGCGGCCGCCTGATCGCCCTGCCCCGCCCAGCCGGCGCGCACGCGTGCGCCGGCATCCTGCCGGCCGCCGTCGCGGCCGCGTCATGACGCCGCGTTCGCGGCCCGTATCCGACCCTGCTGCGCCCGCCGTCGGCCCATCCCAATCGCGTCGTTAGAAACTAACGATTGGAAAGCAGGCGATGCGCCCCAATAATGTCGGTATCGGGCGCCGCGGTATCGCGCCCACCCTTTTCACCCCGGTTCATCCGGCAACAGACAGGGAGTCTTAATGTCCGCCAGCGCCAACACCAATCCGCTCCTCGATTTTTCCGGCCTGCCCCGCTTCGGCGAGATTCGCCCGGAACACGTGACGCCCGCGCTCGACACGCTGCTCGACGCCGCCAACCGTGCGGTCGACACCGCGAGCGCGCCCGCGACACCGGCGACCTGGGCCGATATCGTCGAGACGGTCGAGCAGGCCACGGAGCCGCTCGGACGGGCGTGGGGCGTCATCGGCCACCTGAACGCCGTCGCCGATACGCCGGAGCTGCGCGCCGCCTACGGCGAGAACCTGCCGCGCGTGACCGAATTCTGGTCGAGCGTCGGCCAGAATCTCGCGCTGTACGAGAAGTACAAGGCGATCGCCGCGAGCGCCGAATATGCGACGCTGTCGGTCGAGCGCAAGAAGATCCTCGACAACGCGCTGCGCGACTTCCGCCTGTCGGGCGCCGAGCTGCCCGAAGACCAGAAGCCGCGCTTCGCCGAACTGCAGGAACAGCAGGCCGCGCTGTCGAAGGCGTTCTCCGATCACGTGCTCGACGCGACCAACGCGTACGCGTATTTCGCGCAGGACGAGGCCGAGCTGGCCGGCCTGCCGGGCGACGCGATCGAAGCGGCGCGTGAAGCCGCGCAGAAGGAAGGCAAGGAAGGCTGGAAATTCACGCTGCACTTCCCGTCCTACTTCCCGGTGCTGCAGTACGCCGAGAACCGCGCGATGCGCGAGACGCTGTACCGCGCGTATGCGACGCGTGCGTCGGAGCTCGGGCCGCAGTATGGCGGCGGCAACGCCGAGTGGGACAACACGGCGATCGTTGCCGATGAACTGAAGCTGCGCCGCGAAGAAGCGCAGATGCTCGGCTACCGCAACTTCGCCGAAGTGTCGCTCGCGCCGAAAATGGCCGAATCGCCGCAGCAAGTGATTGCGTTCCTCGAGGATCTGGCAACGCGCGCCCGTCCGCATGCGGACAAGGACTGGGACGAGCTGCGCGCGTTCGCGGCGAAGGAACTCGGCCTGACCGAGCTCGCGCCGTGGGACGTCGCGTTCGCGGCCGAACGGCTGCGCCAGCAGCGCTACGCGTTCTCGGAAAACGAGGTCAAGCAGTACTTTCCGGAACCGGCCGTGCTGAAGGGCCTGTTCAACGTCACCGAAACGCTGTTCGGCGTGCGGATCAAGGCGGACGACGCGCCGGTATGGCACAAGGACGTGCGCTTTTTCCGCGTCGAGAACCGCGACGGCTCGCTCGTCGCGCAGTTCTATCTCGACCTGTACGCACGCGAAGGCAAGCGCGGCGGTGCGTGGATGGACGACGCACGTGCGCGCGCGAAGCGCGGCAGCACCGTGCAGACGCCGGTCGCGTACCTGACCTGCAACTTCTCGGCGCCGGTCGGCGGCAAGCCCGCGTGCTTCACGCACGACGAAGTCATCACGCTGTTCCATGAATTCGGCCACGGGCTGCATCACATGCTCACGCGCGTCGACGAACTCGGCGTGTCGGGCATCAACGGCGTCGAATGGGACGCGGTCGAGCTGCCGTCGCAGTTCATGGAAAACTTCTGCTGGGAATGGGACGTGCTGTCGTCGATGTCGTCGCACATCGACACGGGCGCATCGCTGCCGCGCGCACTGTTCGACAAGATGATCGCCGCGAAGAACTTCCAGAGCGGGCTCGGCACGCTGCGCCAGATCGTGTTCTCGATGTTCGACATGCTGCTGCACGTCGACTTCGATCCGGCGGGCGCCACCGGCGTGAACGCGTTCGCGCGCGAGATCAACGAGCGCTACCACGTGATCCCGCAGGCGGCGTTCTCGCGCTGGCCGAACACGTTCAGCCACATCTTCGCGGGCGGCTACGCGGCCGGCTACTACAGCTACAAGTGGGCCGAAGTGCTGTCGGCCGACGCGTACGCGGCGTTCGAGGAAGCGGCCGCCGCAAGCGGCAGCGTGCTCGACGCGGAAACCGGCACGCGCTATCGCCGCGAAATCCTCGAAGTCGGCGGCAGCCGCCCGGCGATGGATTCGTTCAAGGCGTTCCGCGGCCGCGAGCCGGAAATCGACGCGCTGCTGCGTCACAACGGGATGGCCGCGCCCGCGCACTGAGCGCTCGCCTGCCCGGTTCGCCGGGCGGATCGAACCAAGGCACCGCTTCGGCGGTGCCTTCTTCATGGTGCGGGCGTTTCGTCGCCGGCTGCGCTGGCTGCAGCGCGTGCGCTGGCTGTGTCGGCTTCGTCGGCTTCATCATCGAACAGCGAGAATTGCCCGTGACGCTCGGCCGTATCTTCGTCGATGCGCACGCCGACGCCCAGCAGCCTCACGGCCCGCGCACGCCGCTGCAGTCCCTTCGCGAGCAGCGTGACGGCCGTCTGCGCGTTCGTCGCGTCGGCCACGCATTCGACCGTCGTGCGCTGGAAATCGGCGAAGCGGATCTTCACGTACAGCTTGCGGATCGCGCGTGCCGCGCCGGCGCGTGCGATCCGCGCATCGAGCTGCACGACGAGACGGCGAATCTCGTCCGCACATTGCTCGAGCGTCGTCAGGTCGGTCACGTAGGTCGTCTCGACGCTGACCGACTTGCGCTCCTGGTCGGCCTGCACGGGCCGCTCGTCGATCCCGCGCGCGAGCTGGTACAGCCGCCGGCCGAACGCACCGAATTCGCGATGCAGGTCGATCAGCGACCAGTCGCGCAACTGCGCGCAGGTCTGGATGCCGAGCCGGTCGAGCCGCGTGGCCGTCACCTTGCCCACGCCGTGCAGCTTGCGCACCGGCAGCGCGGCGACGAACGCATCGACTTCGTGCGGGCGCACGACGAACAGGCCGTCGGGCTTGTTCCAGTCGGACGCAATCTTCGCGATGAACTTGTTGGGCGCGACGCCGGCCGACACCGTCACGCCGACCGTGTCGTGCACGCGCTGGCGGATCTCCCGCGCGATCAGCGTCGCGCTGCCCTGGCACAGCCCGGAACCGCTGACGTCGAGGTATGCCTCGTCGAGCGACAGCGGCTCGACGTCGTGCGTGTAGTCGCGATAGATCGCCATGATCTGCCGCGATGCCGCGCGGTATTTGTCCATCGCGGACGGCAGGATCAGCAGGTCCGGACACTTGCGCATCGCGAGCGCCGCCGACATTGCCGAATGCACGCCGTAGCGTCGCGCCTCGTAGTTGCAGGTCGCGATCACGCCGCGCTGATCGGGCCGGCCGCCGACCGCGAGCGGCCGGTTGCGCAGCGACGGGTCGTCGCGCATCTCCACCGACGCGTAGAAGCAGTCGCAATCGCAGTGGATGATCTTGCGCACGCGCGGCGGAGCATCGCCGGGTGGCGGCGCGCCCGGATCGGCTGGCGGGATGATGGTCGGATTCACGGTGCCGATACTGTACAAAAACACAGTGACCGTTTCAACTGCCACGTGCTGCCTGGATCGGCTGCCGCCCTTCCCGGCCCATTCCGGCCCTCCGCGCGCGGCAGCCCGGGCGGCACGCACAGTACCGGTCCGCTTCGCGCGGATCGTACCGCCGCACGAACGGGCCGCCCCCTATACTCGTCTGCCACGACATACGAAACACACGGGTGACGGATGAAGACGATCGGACTGATCGGCGGGATGAGCTGGGAATCGTCGGCCGAGTATTACCGGATGATCAATCGCCATTCGAAGGCGCTGCACGGCGGCCATCACAACGCGAAGAGCGTGCTGGTCACGGTCGATTTCGCGGAGATCGAAGCGCTGCAGCGCGCACAGGACTGGACCGCGCTCGGCGCACGGATGGCCGATGCCGCGCGTCAGCTCGAAGCGGCCGGCGCCGATCTCGTCGTGCTGACGACCAACACGATGCACCGCGTGCACGAGGCGATCGAAGCGGCGGTGACGCTGCCGTTCCTGCACATCGCCGATCCGACCGGCGCCGCGCTGCGCGCTGCGGGCGTCGAGCGCGTCGCGCTGCTCGGCACGCGCTACACGATGGAGCTGCCGTTCTATGCGGAGCGGCTGCGCGACAAGTTCGGCCTCGACGTGCGGGTGCCCGACGAATCCGCGCGCGGCGACGTGCACCGGATCATCTACGACGAGCTGTGTCATGGCGTGATCGAAGCCGAATCGCGCGCGACGTACGTGGCGATCATCGACGAACTGGCGAAACGCGGCGCGCAGGCGGTGATTCTCGGCTGCACGGAAATCACGCTGCTGATCGGCGCGGACGATTCGCCGCTGCCGGTGTTCGATACGACCGCGCTGCATGCGAAGGCGGCGGTCGAGTGGGCGGCGGGCTGAAAAGCGGGTGTCGTTGCGCATCTGGCGACAGTCGGGCACAGGGCACGCTATCGGCAAGCGCCACCGGTTTGCGGTCGCACATCGTGCCTGGCGGCGGCGATGATGCTCCGTTCGGACGCTGAAAACAAAAAACCCGGCACGGGGCCGGGTTCCTGTCGACGAAGCGCGCATCGGTCACTTGCGCTGCACATCGTCTGGTGTGCTTGGTTGCGGGGGTAGGATTTGAACCTACGACCTTCGGGTTATGAGCCCGACGAGCTGCCAGACTGCTCCACCCCGCGTCAGAGAAATAAATTATAGGGTGAGGGAGTACTCACGTCAACACTTTTGTCACAATTTCTTTACAAGCCGTCAGCGTCGCGACGAGCAGTCGCCGTGCCGCATTGCGTGTTGCGCACGTTCGCGCCCCGCGCTCGCGGTAAGATGGCGGCCTTCGCATTCACCCCGCCCGCACTCCCCGTTCATGAAAATTGCCACCTGGAACGTCAACTCGCTCAACGTCCGCAAGCAGCACGTGCTCGACTGGCTCGCGCAAAGCGGAGCCGACGTGCTGTGCCTGCAGGAACTGAAGCTGCCGGACGAGAAATACCCGCGAGCCGATCTCGACGCCATCGGCTACCGTAGCTGGTTCACCGGCCAGAAGACCTACAACGGCGTCGCGATCCTCGTGCGCGACTCGCTCGCCGTCGACGAATCGGACGTCGTGCGCAACATCCCCGGTTTCGAGGACCCGCAGCAGCGGGTCGTTGCGGTGACGGTCGACGGCGTGCGCATCGTGTCCGCGTATTTCCCGAACGGCCAGGCGCCCGGCTCCGACAAATTCCTCTACAAGATGCAGTGGCTCGATGCGCTGCATGCGTGGCTGGGCGCCGAGATGCAGCGCTATCCGAAACTCGCGCTGCTCGGCGACTTCAACATCGCGCCGGAAGATCGCGACGTGCACGACCCGGCGAAGTGGGTAGGCCAGAACCTCGTGTCGCCGGAAGAGCGCGCGCACTTCGCGAAGCTGCTCGAACTCGGCTTCGTCGATGCGTTCCGCCGCTTCGAGCAGCCCGAGAAGCTCTTCACGTGGTGGGACTACCGGATGTTCGCGTTCCGCCGCAACGCGGGGCTGCGTATCGACCACATCCTGCTGTCGCCGGCGCTCGCCGAATCCTGCACGTCGTGCGAGATCGACCGCGTGCCGCGTACGTGGGAACAGCCGTCGGATCACACGCCGGTCGTCGCGATCGTCTGCTGAGCGCCCCACCCGCTCACGCCCGCGCTCAACCGCGCGCGGGCGCGGGCCCGAGATGGGCCCACAGGAAACCGAATTCCGCCGCATCGGCTTCGGCTCGCTCCAGATCGTCGGCGCTGCCGTGGCCGCCGTCGGTGTTCTCCCAGTACCACACCCGTTCGTGACCGAGCGCATGCATGCGCGCGGCCATCTTGCGCGCATGCGCGGGATGCACGCGATCGTCGCGCGTGGACGTCGTGAGCAGCAGCGGCGGATACACGGCGCCTTCGCTCACGCGGTGATACGGCGAATAGGCGGCGAGCGCCGCGCCTTCGTGCGGATCGTCCGGATCGCCGTACTCGTCGAGCCATGCGGCGCCCGCGTGCAGCTTCGGGTAGCGCCGCATGTCGAGCAGCGGCACGCGGCACAGCACCGCGCCGAACAGCTCCGGCCGCTGCACCATGCAAGCGCCGACCAGCAGCCCGCCGTTGCTGCCGCCCTCGATACCGAGTTGCGCGGCCGTCGTCACGCCGGTGCGGATCAGATCCTCGGCCACCGCGATGAAGTCGTCGAACGAACGCTGCCGATGCGCGCGCTGCGCGTCGACGTGCCAGCCCGGCCCGAATTCGCCGCCGCCGCGGATGTGCGCGAACGCCGCGACACCGCCGCGTTCGAGCCACGCGATGCCGAGCGCGTCGCTATAGCCCGGCAGGTTCGGAATCGCGAAACCGCCATAGCCGGACAGCAGGCACGGCCGCGCGACGCGAGACGGGCCGTCGGGGCGATCCGCTGCATCGAGCGCATCCAGCGCGTCACGCGGCCCGATCAGCGTGTACGGGACGATCGTGCCGTCGCGCGAGCGCGCGTTCGCGCGGCGTACGACGAGCCCGGCCGCATCGAAGCGCACCGGCGGACGGTCGAGCAGCACGCGGCGCGATTGCGCATCGGCCGCCTGGTCGGCCAGATCGGCGAGCCAGCATTCGGGCGGATCGACGTACGTGTCGACATCCACATACACGTCGTCGTTCAGCGTCGGCTCGACCGGCTCGACATCGATCTGCGCGTCGCCCGGCCAGTCGAACGGCCGCGCGTTCCACGTCCACGCGCCGTCGTCGCGCTGCGTCGGCTGCCACAGCATCGTGCGGTTGTGCACGTCGTCGAGCCAGCTCGCGATCAGCAGGGTGCGCGTGTGCGTCCAAGTGCACGCGGACGTCGACGGTCGCGGCGCGAACAGCGTCGTGAAGTCGCGCGACCCGGCGAGGAACGCGTGCTCGCGGATCGCGAGCAGCGAGCCGCCCGCGTGATGCACGCCGCCGCAGTCCCAGTCGAGCCGCGGCTCCAGCATCAGCCAGCCTTCCCAGAAACCGACCTCGACATGGGTCGGCACATCGTAGCGCGCCCATTCGCCGGCGCCGGTCAGCCAGTACGAATGCGCGTCGAAGAAGTCCACGCTGCGCCACGCGACGTGGCGGCCGTCGATCGGATCGAACCACGCGCCCGCGCTGATGTCGTCGGGTTCGCCGCGGAACACGACGGGCGCATCGGCGAGCGCCGTGCCGCGCACCCAGCGTCGCGCTTCGTACGGATAGCCGGCCGCGGTCGCATGCGCGTCGCCGCGATCCCAGCTCACGTAGACGGTATCGCGGTCGATCCAGCCGACCGTGTGATGCCCCGGCGCGTCGATCGTGAAGCCGCCGTCGACGAAACGGCGCTGCACGAGATCGAACTCGCGCACGACGACCGCGTCGGCGCCGCCCGGCGACAGCGACAACAGCGCCCGGTCGCCGTCCGGATACAGGATCGTGTCCTGCTCGAACAGCCACGACTCGCCCTCCTGCGCGCCGAGCGCATCGACGTCGAGCAGCGTTTCCCAGTCGGGCCGGCCGGCGCGCCAGTCGTCCCAGCGCGCGCGGCGCCACAGTCCCTTGGGATGGAGATCGTCCTGCCACAGGTCGTACGCCCAGTCGCGCCAACGCGTCGGGATCACCGGGCGTTCGCGCGGCAGATACGCGTGCGCGAGCCGCGCGGCGAGCGCGCGATACGCATCGTCGTCGCGCAGCGCGACGCGCGTGCGCGCATTCTGCTCGTCGACCCACGCGCGGGCGCGCTTGCTGTCGAGCGCTTCGAGAAAACGGAACGGATCGGCCCCAGCGGGCCAGCGGAAGGAATCGGACATGACGGAGACGTACGTGACGGCAAACCGCGATTATGTCCGATCGCGGCATGCGCGATGTCCGCGCATGCCGCGTGCGGTGCTTACGGCTCCAGGTGGAGTTCCTGGATCTTGCGCGTGATCGTGTTGCGACCGATGCCGAGCCGCTCGGCCGCCTCGACCTTGCGGCCGCGCGTGAAGTCGAGTGCCTCGCGGATCACGGCCGCCTCGAAGCGGCGCGCGAGTTCGTCCATCACGCCGCCCGAATTCTCGCGCAACAGCCGCGCGACCTCGGTACGCAGGCCGTTCTCCCACATCGGATAGCCGGCCGGTGCGCCGTTCGGTGCGGCCGCGACGGGCGCCGACGTCAACGGCATCGCCCCGGCTGCCGGCTGCGCACGCGCGACGTCGCCCGCCCCGCCGTACGCGCTCGCGGCGCCAGGCGCATCCGCGCCATCGGCCGTCGCCGTCACCGGCGCGCCTGCCGGCACGAGATCCGGCGGCAGATCCTTGATCTCGACCGTCTGCGCGGGCGCCATCACGGTCAGCCAGTTCGCGAGGTTCTCGAGCTGTCGCACGTTGCCGGGAAAGGCCAGCGACGTCAGGTACGCGAGCGCCTCGTCGGACACGCGCTTCGGCTCGACGCCGAGATCGCGCGCGCTCTTCTGCAGGAAGTGGCGCGTGAGCAGCGCGATGTCCTCGCTACGTTCGCGCAGCGGCGGCAGGCGCAGCCGGATCACGTTGAGCCGGTGGTAGAGGTCCTCGCGGAACAGCCCCTGCCGCACGCGCGACTCGAGATTC
Organism: Burkholderia sp. IMCC1007; assembly: GCF_027257875.1. Taxonomy (GTDB): domain Bacteria; phylum Pseudomonadota; class Gammaproteobacteria; order Burkholderiales; family Burkholderiaceae; genus Burkholderia. The sequence continues at coordinate 8,485 of NZ_JAPVQY010000079.1, read as the reverse complement.
TGGTGCGTCGCGGCGATCACGCGCACGTTCGCGCGCAGCGGGTTGTGCCCGCCGACGCGGTAGAACTGGCCGTCCGACAGCACGCGCAACAGGCGCGTCTGCAGGTCGAACGGCATGTCGCCGATTTCGTCGAGGAACAGCGTGCCGTTCTCGGCCTGCTCGAAGCGGCCCTGGCGCGTGGTCTGCGCGCCGGTGAACGCGCCGCGCTCATGGCCGAACAGCTCGGATTCGAGCAGATCCTTCGGAATCGCCGCGGTGTTCAGCGCGATGAACGGGCCGTTCGCACGCGGGCTGTGACGGTGCAGCGCCCGTGCGACGAGCTCCTTGCCGGTGCCCGATTCGCCGGTGATCAGCACGGTCGCGGCCGAATGCGACAGGCGGCCGATCGCGCGGAACATGTCCTGCATCGCGGGCGCCTGGCCGAGCATCTCGGGCGCTTCGGCCACGCGCTCGTCCTGCGGCGCGCCGCCGCGCAGGCTTTCCTCGACCGCGCGGCGAATCAGTTCGACGGCCTTGTCGACGTCGAACGGCTTCGCGAGATATTCGAACGCGCCGCCCTGGAACGCCGCGACGGCGCTGTCGAGATCGGAGAACGCCGTCATGATGATGACGGGCAAACCGGGCAAGCGCTCGTGCATCGCCTGCAGCAACTCGAGGCCGGAGCCGCCCGGCATCCGGATGTCGGACACGAGCACCTGCGGCGTCTCGTGATCGAGTGCGGCCAGCGCATCGCGCACGTTCGCGAAGCTCTTCGTCGCGAAGCTGTCCCGGGCGAGCGCCTTTTCGAGCACCCAGCGGATCGATTGGTCGTCGTCTACTATCCAGATCGGCTTCATAGGTCGGTCAGAGATTGGTGAATCCGGTGAATCGCACTGCCGCTCAATGGTCGAGCGGCAGCAAAATCTGAAACTCGGTACGTCCAGGCCGGCTCTCGACCTCGATCGTCCCGTCGTGCTGCTGCACGAAGGTCTGCGCGAGCGTGAGGCCGAGGCCGCTGCCGTCGTCGCGGCCGGACACGAGCGGATAGAAGATCCGGTCGCGGATCTCTTCCGGAATGCCGGGCCCGTTGTCGACCACGTGCAAGTCCAGTGCCAGCTTGTACAGGCGCTTCGCGATCGTCACCTTGCGCGCGACGCGCGTGCGCAGCTCGATCTTCGCGTCGCCCTGCGCGATCCGCTCGCGCAGCGCCTGCGCGGCATTGCGCACGATGTTCAGCAGCGCCTGGATCAGTTGCTCCTTGTCGCCGCGCAGGTCCGGCACGCTCACGTCGTAGTCGCGCTCGATCGTGAGCCCGCGCGGAAATTCCGCGAGCATCACCGCGCGCACGCGTTCGCATACTTCGTGAATGTTCACGTCGCCGACGATGTGCGGATGCCGATGCGGCTCCAGCAACCGGTCGACGAGCGTCTGCAGGCGGTCGGACTCCTTGATGATCACCTGCGTGTATTCGCGCAACTCGCCGCGCTCGCGCTCGCTCAGCTCGAATTCGAGCAGCTGGGCTGCGCCGCGAATGCCGCCGAGCGGGTTCTTGATCTCGTGCGCGAGGTTGCGGATCAGTTGCTTGTTGACCGCGGTCAGGTCGTGAATGCGCTCTTCACGGTCGGTGCGCGACTGCCGTTCGTTCTCGAACAGCTCGACGAGCACGAAATCGGGCGCGGTCTCGAGGAAGCCGACGATCGCATGCACGTGCAGCGCCTCGTGGCCGGGCCGGTCGAGCACCGTGTCGAGATGCGTCGCGTGAAAGCGCTCCTCGCCGATCGCGGTGATCGTCGATGCGAGTTCGTTCGCGTTCGGGAAAATCTCGCCCCACGGCCGCTGCGCGAGCTGCCGGCGCGACATGTCGAGCATCGCTTCCGCGGACGGATTCGCGAACGCGACCCGCAGCGTCTTGCGGTCGAGCACGATCACGACCGTCGGCAGCGCTTCCAGCCCCGCAAGCAGGCCCGATTGCATGAGCCGCTCGTCTTCCGTGAGTCGCTCGGGCTGCCTCGTCTTCGCCTTGATCAGATTCTTCAGAGCCATCGTGCGTGTCGTCGCGCGTCACCGGTCGGAAATTGAAAATGCTCGGAACGAAAAGGGGACGGCTGGACGCCGTCCCCCTTCAGACTCCGCCGCTCCCGCCGCAAGCCGCGCGACGGGAGCGAACCGGCATGACGGCGCTGAATCGAAGCGCCATCGCCGATTACAGCGAGTAGTACATCTCGAACTCGATCGGATGCGTCGTCATGCGGAACTTCGCCAGTTCCTGCTCCTTCAGCGCGAGGTACGCGTCGAGCATGCTGTCCGTGAACACGCCGCCACGGGTCAGGAACTCGCGATCCTTGTCGAGCGCTTCCAGTGCCTGGTCGAGGCCTGCGCAGACGGTCGGGATCTTTGCATCCTCTTCCGGCGGCAGGTCGTACAGGTTCTTGTCCGCTGCTTCGCCCGGATGGATCTTGTTCTGGATCCCGTCGAGGCCGGCCATCATCAGCGCCGAGAACAGCAGGTACGGGTTCGCCATCGGATCCGGGAAGCGCGTTTCGATACGGCGGCCCTTCGGGTTCGACACGTGCGGAATGCGGATCGATGCCGAACGGTTGCGTGCCGAGTAGGCGAGCTTGACCGGCGCTTCGAAGTGCGGGACCAAACGCTTGTACGAGTTCGTCGTCGGGTTCGTGATCGCGTTCAGCGCGCGAGCATGCTTGATGATGCCGCCGATGTAGAACAGCGCCAGTTCCGACAGGCCGGCGTAGCCGTTGCCCGCGAACAGGTTCTGGCCGTCCTTCCAGATCGACTGGTGAACGTGCATGCCCGAACCGTTGTCGCCGACGACCGGCTTCGGCATGAACGTCGCCGTCTTGCCGTACGAGTGCGCGACGTTATGGATGATGTACTTCGACCATTGCGTCCAGTCGGCGCGCTCGACCAGCGTCGAGAACTTCGTGCCGATTTCGTTCTGGCCCTGGCCCGCCACTTCGTGGTGGTGCACTTCGACCGGGATGCCGAGCTGTTCGAGCAGCAGGCACATTTCCGAACGCATGTCCTGGAACGTGTCGACCGGCGCGACCGGGAAGTAGCCGCCCTTCGTGCCCGGACGGTGGCCCGTGTTGCCGCCTTCGAATTCCTTGCCTGCCGACCACGGTGCTTCTTCCGAGTTGATCTTCACGAAGCAGCCCGACATGTCCGTGTTCCACTGGACCGAGTCGAAAATGAAGAATTCCGGCTCCGGACCGAAGTAGGCCGTGTCGCCGATGCCCGTGCTCTTCAGGTACGCTTCGGCGCGCTTCGCGAGCGAACGCGGGTCGCGCTCGTAGCCCTTGCCGTCGGCCGGCTCGACCACGTCGCAGGTCAGCACCAGCGTCGACTCTTCATAGAACGGGTCGATGAACGCGGCGTTCGGGTCCGGCATGAGCAGCATGTCCGACGCCTCGATACCCTTCCAGCCCGCGATCGACGAACCGTCGAATGCATGACCGCTCTCGAACTTGTCTTCGTCAAACGCCGAAACCGGCACCGACACGTGCTGTTCCTTGCCGCGCGTATCCGTGAAGCGGAAATCGACAAACTTGACGTCCTCGTCCTTCACGAGCTGCATGACGTCGGCGACGGTTTTACTCATAACCTCTTCTCCTGATTGAACAATTCCGGCGGACTGGGAACCGCCTCGTTTATCGAGCTGCCCGGAGTCTGGCTTTGGCGCAGCGCGCTCCGGGTCGACCGAATTCTATATAGCAGCTTCCATGCCAGCCTCGCGCCGAACCGGCCGGAACCGCGCCGGCCCGCGCCGTAGCGGGGCCCGGCTGCGCAATTCCGGGGCTACGGCGCGCGACATGTGCCGATCGATCGCACCACGATAGTGCAAACTCCGTGACCGACCGGCGGAATGGAATCATTGTGGTGCATGCACGCCATTCTGCACTCTTTTGGTGAGCGCGGGGGCGGTGCATGCACCGCACGCGCCCGGACATCCATGCAGCGGCAGCGCGCTAGAATGCTCGTTTGACCGATACGGAGACCTCCCGCCATGAGTACGCTCGACCAGCTTTACGCGAAGGCCGAAGAACGCCGCACCCAAGGCTCGCTCAACTATGCCGGCGCATTGCTGCCGGTCGAGGCATTCGAACTGCTGCAGCTCGACCCGTCGGCCCGCCTCGTCGACGTGCGCACCCGCGCCGAGCTCGACTGGGTCGGCCGCCCGCTCGTCGGCGACGGCCAGTACCTGCACATCGAATGGACGCGCTACCCGGGCGGCGTGCCGAACGCCGAGTTCGTCAACGAACTGAAGGCGGCCGTCGCACCCGATGCGCCCTTGTTGTTCCTGTGCCGCAGCGCCGCGCGCTCGAAGCTCGCCGCGGTCGCGTCCGCGCAGGCCGGCTTCACGAAGGCGCTCGACCTGCTCGAAGGCTTCGAAGGCGCGAAGGACGCCGAGGGCCACCGCAAGACGGTCGACGGCTGGTGCTTCCGGAAACTGCCGTGGATCGGCGCCTGAGCGCGCCTGCCGTGCGCCGCGCCCGACTTCGACATCGTCGAGCCGGGCGATGACATGCCGATGACGGGCCGCGTTGCGCGGCCCGTTGCTTTTGGTACGCCGTGTTGCTGACCGCTCAGGCGCGCGGCGCATCGGGCTCGACGATATCGCCGCCGAGCAGATGCACGCCTTCACGCAGCTTCACGAACGCGGCCGCGACTGCCTCCGGCTCGCCCTTCACGCCAAGGTCGATATGCCGGCGCGTGTAGATCCCGCCGCGTTCCGCGTCGCCCACGCTCGGCAGGCTGAACACGCGCACGCCGGGGAAGTCGCGCTCGATCTTCTCCATCAGCGGCGTGAGCGTCGACTCCGGCAGTTCGAACACGTACAGCGAACGCTCCGCGTGCGGGCTTGCGTGATGCAGATGCCGGTACTTCGTGTCGAGCACCCATTCGATCATCGGCCACGCCATCACCGGGAAGCCCGGCACGAAGTGCAGATCGCCGACCGAGAAGCCGGGAATCCGGTTGTACCCGTTCGGAATGATCGTCGCGCCCACCGGGAACACGCCCATGTTGAAGCGGTGCTGGTTTTCCGGCGAATCGAAGTCGACCGGCGTGGCCGGATCGGCGTGCGTCTCGCGGATGCGCTCCGAGATCAGCACCTTCGCTTCCGGATGCAGCTCGAGCGGCACGCCGAGCGCGGCGGCCGCGCACTGGCGCGTGTGGTCGTCCGGCGTCGCGCCGATCCCGCCCGTCGAGAACACGATGTCGCCGGATGCGATCGCGCGCGCGAGCGTCGCGGTGATGCGCGCCGGATCGTCGCCGACGTATTCGGCCCAGTCGAGCGCGAGGCCGCGCGCACCGAGCAGCTCGATGACCTTCGCCAGATGCTTGTCCTGCCGGCGACCCGAAAGGATTTCGTCGCCGATGATGATGATGCCGATGCTCATGCCTGCCCCATGTCGATTGCGGTGGCGCGCGAGCTCGCGCGCAGGTCTTCCAGCGCGCGCAGGCAATAGTGCCCGAACCACAGCGCCGAGAAGACGAGGATGAAAGCGTATACCCAGATCATGGCCGCCGCGACGAACGGGAACAGCACCATCATCCAGACCGACGATACCCACACGAAGGTCGGCACGGTGCCGAGCAGCCCGGTCGCGACGCCGATGCCGATCAGCGGCCAGCGATGCCGGCGCACGAGCGCGCGGCGCTCGTCGCGGCTCGCGTGCTGCGCGAGCGCGTCGTAGGTCATCACGCGGTACGTGAGCCAGCCCCAGATCACGGGCGGCAGCAGCGCGAAGAACGGCGGAATCAGCCACAGCGGGATCGTGACGACGAGCAGCACGACGCCGACGATCGCCGCGCCGAGCGAATTGAACACGCTGCCGAAGAAGGTGCCGCCCCGCTTCGCTTCGAGCGCCGCGAACTGTCGGTTCGACAGGTGCTTGATCACGACCGGCATCGAGATCGTCGCGATCAGCAGCAGCACGGTGAGCACGATCAGCGGAATCGCCAGCGACACGACGACGAACGGCGCGACGACCGCGTGCAGCTGCGACATCCCGATCGCGTCGAACGCGCGGTACAGCGCGGCGGTCAGCATGAAGCCGTCGAGCGCGCCGCGCGCGACGTCGATCAGCGTCTGCCACGAGAACCACAGCACGACGCCCCACAGCAGCGCCGACACGACGAACGGCATCAGGGTGAGCCACAGCATGCGCGGGTGCAGCGCGCTGACGAGCGCCCGGACGAAGGAGCGCAGCAAGTCGTTCATGCGGACCTGTATCGGTGGAGAAAAACGGGGAAAGGATAAACCACACGGCCCGCATGCGCCAAAGCGCATGCGGGCCGTGTGGGAAAGCCGTTCAACGGGAGAAAGGCCCGCTCGGGATCAGGCCGATGCCGCGCCGCGCTTCGCGGGAACGAGGCGCCGGAAGATCCGCACGAACGCGAGGCCGTGCTGCGCCCAGAAGCCTTCGCCGTAGGACACGCCCTCGACCTGCTCGCGGATGCCGGTCGGCTCGACCGTGCGGTTCCACGACGCGGTGCCGAACATCATGTCCCACCACGGGAACAGCACGCCGAAGTTGCAGCCGTACTTGGTGCCTTCGTGGCCGTAGCCGACCGCATGGTGGCGGCGGTGGAAGATCGGGCTCACGAGCAGGCGCTCGCCGATGCGGCCGTACGACAGCCGTGCATTCGTATGCTGGATGCTCTGCAGGAAGTTCGTGACCGCGGTCAGCACGACGAACTGCGACGGCGTCACGCCGATCACGAGCGCGATCGCGGCAAAGAAACAGGACTGGAGCACGTCGTCGAGCAGGTGGTTGCGGTCGTCGCACCACAGCGACATCTGCCGCTGGCTGTGATGGACCGCGTGCAGCTCCCACCAGATGCCGAACTTGTGCTGCCAGCGGTGATACCAGTAGCCAGCGAAATCGAGCACGACGAGGTAGATCGCGAACGCGACGATCGGCTTCGACGTGACGCCCGGCCACAGATAGTCGAGGTTCACGTTCGCGACGCCGTGCAGGCGCAGCCACGCCTGGAACTTGTCGAACACCGGCTGCAGCGCGAAGAAGAAGAACAGCGTGTAGATGCCGAGCTTCGAGATCGCCGTGTAGATCACGTCGACGCGCACCGCGCGGCGGTTCTTCCAGCGCTCGACGGGCGCGAGCGCCTCGAGCGGGCGCAGCAGCGCGAACATCAGCACCATCTGCAGCGCGCCGATGATCACCCAGTACAGCGCGTCGTAGGTGTCCTCGTCATAGTCCATCAGGTCGAACTTGAAGAGGAGCGGCTGCACGACGTCGACGTACAGCCAGGTCTGGATGTTCGACACGAAGGTATCGATCAGGTGCAGCATCGCCGAGCTCCGTCCGTTACGCGCCGTTCGCCGCCTTCCACGGCGCGCGGTCGTAGAAGTAGATGCCGTGCGGCGAGCGGCCGACGGAGATCGTCTGCACCAGCTTGCGCGACGCCAGGTCGATGATCCCGACCTTCTTCGCGAAACGGAACGTCACCCACAGCGTCTTCTTGTCGGCGGACAGCTCCATGTCGTCGGGGCCCGGCAAGAGGCCGGTGATGTCGCCGACCTTGGTGAGCGTGATCTCGTCGATGATGCTGATCGTGTTCGCGACCCGGTTCGTGATCGCGACGTGCGTGCCGTCGGCGAGCGAGCGGAAGTTGTGCGCGCCCTTGCCGGTCTGGATCGTCTTGACGACCTTCTGATTGCGCCAGTCGACGACCGCGACGTAATCGGCGCCCGTCATGCCGACCAGCAGGTATTTGTCGTCCGGCGTCATCCACAGGCCCGCCGGCACCTTGCCGACCGGCATCTTCCACTTGACCGTCTGCGTCGCGAGGTCGACCGCCGCGATCTCGCCGGACACCTGCAGCGACACGAGCACCGTCTTGCTGTCCTTCGTGAACGCGAGGTGGCTCGGCATCACCGCGAGCGGCAAGCGCGTCACGAGATGCAGGTCGCGGCCGTCGTAGCTGTAGATGTCGAGCCGGTCGAGGCGCAGCCCGGTCGACACGAACCACTTTTTATCGGGCGAGAAGCCGAGCTGGTACGGATCCTCGATGCCTTCGACCGTGCGCTGCAGCTTGCCCGTCTTCGGATCGACGAACATCAGGCTGTTCGAGACCGAATTTGCGACGATCAGCGACGAATTGTCGGGCGTCGCCATCAAATGGTGCGGCTCCTTGCCGGTCGGCATCGTGGACACGACCTCGCGGGACTGCTGGTCGATCAGGGAAAGCGTCGCTTCGGCCGAATTGAGGACGATCACGTTATTCGCGTGTGCGGCGGGCGCCAGCACGGCGGCGGCCAGCGCAAGCGTGCGGCCGAAGGAAAGGAAAGTGCGCATGAAGACTCACGTCGTGGAACAGCAGTGATTGTAGAACGTTCGGCGGGCCCCTCCGGTTGACCCACGCCGGTATTGCGCCGCGTTTGCGCCACCTTGCCGCACGCCGCGGCGGCCGGACGACCCGCCGCGGCCTGCGCCGCGGCGCAGGCCCGGGCCGGCCGCCG
>NZ_JAPVQY010000078.1 GCF_027257875.1 Burkholderia sp. IMCC1007 | reverse complement strand
CATGAGGCGGTCGTTGATCTCGGGCGGTCGCACGTGAATGCTGACCATGTCGGGAATCGCCCCTCGCCGATCGGTGCCGCGCGATCGCGGCAGGCGTTTGTTGCGGTGCTGGCGCAGGCAGGCAATCAGTTCGCGGCGCAACTCACCGCGAGGCTGGGCGTAGATGGCGTTGTAAATCGTTTCGTGGGACACGTGCAGACTCGGATCGTCGGGGAAGGTGCGCTTCAGGGTAGCGGCAATCTCCTGAGGCGACCACTGGCATTCGCGCAAGCGCTGGCAAACGACACCCCCAAAGAACCGAATCGCGTGCGAGCTTCAACGGCGGTCGGGCGGCTTGCCGTCGGGCGTTGCGAGACGCTTGGGCTACACGTGGGCAGTACAGACCGTTGGTCTGCGCGTTGCGGGCCAACTCGCGACTCAACGTCGAGGGTGCACGATTGAGCTTGCGGGCGATCGCCCGCAAGCTCAATCCCTCGTCCCGCCAGAAATCGATTCGCATACGTTCTTCAGGTTGCAGTTGTTGGTACGTGCTCTTTGCCATTCGCGGACTTTACCGGCTGGCGAGAGTGTTGCAGTTCAGATTTGAGGCCGCCGAATGACGCAATGCATGGGCATACCGAACCGATGGCCAACGACGTCTCAATGCGATGACGCTGCGCCGTGACTGGCGTCGCAGCGTCATCGAGGTCGACGGCGGGGAGTGGATCGGCGTGCAGGGAACGGAGGTTGAACGCGCGCCGGGATCAGCCGGGCTGCTGATGGAGGCATTCGGTGCTGCCGACGAGCCGTCGGCAAATCCGCATGCTCGTGCCCGGTTCGTTTTCATCAAGCAAGGAAGCCCGCCAGGCAACACGGCCTGGCGGGCTTTGAACGCCGCGAGCACAACCCCGCGGCGGGCTCGAGCGCGTCGGTACGACGCTATCGAAGGCGGTTGCCGCTGCGAGGGCGCATGGCGAAACTTACAGCCCCATCTTCGCGACCACCAGGCCGCCAAGGTTGTTGAGCGAATTGGTCACGCTGGTGAGATCGAGGTGGGTCGATGCATCGACCTGGGTAACCGGGGCCGTGATGGTATTCGGGCTGGCGAACGAGAATCCGCTGCCACCCGCGATGTTGTTGACGCCGAAGTTCTGGAACACGCTACCCCCGCTGACGGAAGCCATTTCCTTGCGGCTGAGTTCGTGGGCGCGGGACAGGTCGTTGATCATCAGTGCGGACATGATAAATCTCCTAAGTTTGCTGCGGTTTGGAAGAGAGCACTTTTCGTTGCGCTCGCAGCTACTAACGCACAGGGCGTGCCAACCGCGCATCAGGCATGCGCCGGCGGTGCGCAAGTACATGAAAACAAAGGTACTTTCATCAGAATGTCGACGCTGGGCCGCGCTCGCCGTGCAAGTTCGAGGAACCACGATGTCTGGTTTTTCCAAACCATTTTTCCGGCAGTTGTTTGAGCTGATCCAACACGAAAGCGGCGAGACGGGCCACAGCGTCTTCGTGCCGCTTGGCATCGCGATGCGTTCGGGGATCGGGGGATTCTTCAGGTGGTTCGCATCGGGACCGTGGCGCAGTCACATCAGGAGATCGTCGTCATGAGCGCGCTTGAATACGACGTCATCGTTGTGGGGAGTGGCTTCGGCGGAGCGGTGGCGGCCTGTCGCCTCGCGGAGGCGGGATGGCGCGTACTGGTGCTCGAGCGCGGTCGCCGCTGGACGCCGCACACGTATCCGCGCGACGAGGCTGATCCGTGGCTTTGGAACCAGCGGAACCCGCAACGATTCCATGGCTGGGCCGACTTGCGCGTTTTTTCCAACATGTCGGTGGTGGCCGCCGCGGGCGTGGGCGGCGGGTCGCTGATTTATGCCAACGTCTCGGTCGAGGCCAAACCCGACGCGTTCGAACATGGCTGGCCGCCGCAGATCACGTACGAGGCGCTGCAGCCTCACTATCAGCGCGTCGGTTGGATGCTGTCGGTCCAGGAGGTGCCCGACAATCAGATCAGCGAACGCACCCGCTTGCTGCGCGACGCGGCCGACGCCTGCGGTTGGGGCGATCGGTATCGCAAGTTGCCGCTCGCCGTGTCGTTCTCGCCGACCTACGATCCATCCTTGCCCGGCGCGCGCGACGACCGTCATTCCGTCACGCACATCAATGTGCACGGGGTCGCGCAAGGCACGTGCGTGCACTGCGGCAATTGCGACATCGGATGCCAGGTGTCGGCGAAGAATACGCTCGACCTGAACTATCTGGCCGTGGCCGAGCGCCATGGCGCAAAAATCTTTCCGCTGCACGTCGTGCAAAAGCTCGAGCCGCTCGCCCACGGATGGCGTGTGCATTTCAACGTCATCGACCCCGTCGCCGGCAGTTTCCTGCCCGGCACCGCCACGGCGGCCAGGGTAATCATCAGCGCCGGATCGATCGGCAGTACGGAATTGCTGCTCCGCTGTCGCGACGAGCATCGCACGCTGCCGGATCTATCGCCGAGACTCGGCTGGGGCTGGGCGTTCAACGGCGACTTCGTCACACCGAGCTTCTACAGGCATCGGAAGGTCTCGCCGTCGCACGGCGTCACCATTTCCGCTGCGATCGACCTGCTCGACGGGAGTGCCGACAATGGTCAGGCTCTGTTCGTGGAAGACGGCGGTGTGCCCAACCTTGCCCATGATTTTGTGCGCCGGCACCTGCAGCGCTCGCACGGCGGGGCGATGTACACGTTCTGGCGAGCTTTCGCGCGCCATTTCGATTGCGACGACCCGATCGAGAACATGATGCCCTGGTTCGGCCAGGCGATCGATCCCGGGGACGGGCGCATGCGTCTCGGCCGCTGCTGGTTTGCGCCTTGGCGTCGCGCGTTGCGGCTCGACTGGTCGTACACGCGATCCCAGGCTGTCGTTGCTGCGATGGTCGATACGCACCGGCGCCTGTCGGTTGCCACCGGCGGCGTTCCCTTCGTCCCGCCGACGTGGAGCGACCTCCACAAGCTGATCACCCCGCATCCGCTCGGCGGCTGCAACATGGGGCTCACGCGCGCGGATGGCGTGGTGGACGCGGACGGAAAGGTATTCGGTTACGAAGGGCTCTACGTGATGGACGGTGCGACGATCCCGCGTGCGCTCGGGCTGAATCCGTCGCGCACGATCGCCGCGCTGAGCGAGCGCAATGTCGCGGTGATGCTTGGGCAGCGATCGGCGTAGGTGGTCTGGAAAGTTGACGGTTGTTCGGGACTGAAGCCGGGTGCGGCGGTTGCGATTCGTGGGTTCCGCGTCGAACAAGCGTGGTCGAACCGCTCATCGCATTGGCCGAGGAGGGGCTCGGCCTTGCCTGCCGGACTTCTCGGTGCGCGCGCGACCTTCGTCACGAGGGTTCTTGCGTCCTCGCCGGATCGTAGAACAACGCAAAGAGTTCCGACTGCGACCCGACCCCGAGCTTTGCGTAGATGTGCTTCTTGTGCGCGCGCACGGTCTCGAACGAGATCGACAGTTTCTCCCCGATCGCCCGCGTGGAGAAGCCGCTCAACGACAGCATCGCCACTTCGATTTCGCGCGTCGTCAACGCGCCGCGTCCGCTCTTTCCGGTCAGCATCCCGAAGCGCGCATGCGGGTCAGGCGCTTCGTGTCCCTTTGCGCGCGGCGTGTCCTTCACGACGAACGTTTCGAAGCGCAGGCGCTGCTGCATCAACGACAGCACCCAGGGTGTGTAAAGCGTGAGCAATGCCATCTCGCGCTCGTCGTACTTGCTCGTCTTGCCGAGCGAGAAGCCCAGCGTGTGATCGCGATCGATCACGACGTTGAAATGCACTTCGTCGCCGACGATGTTCTTCTTGAAGTACCGCTGGTAGTACTCGGTCATCCGGAAGTTGTCCGGTGCGACGTCGGCGAGTGTGTAGAAGCCCGACGCCTGCGTTTCGAACGCGGCGAGATAGAACGGATCGAGCTGGTAGAGGGCGGCCAGATAGTCCTGGAACATCAGGTCGATCTTGCCGTCCGGCATCGCCTGTTCGGCGAGCACGAGCGGCGCCGCATCGCGCGCGAAGCGCAGCGCGACCCAGTTGTCGAAACCGAGATGCCGCTCGAGTACGCGCGTGAGACGCGCCCAGAAATGCGGGCCGTCGAGTGCATCGATGGCCGAGCCAATCTCCCGATGAAAAGCGAGATCTCGCCATTCGAGGTCCATCGTGTGCTCCGGTGAGGGTAACCCTGGCGGGGAATTTCAGGTCAAAAATAATAACCCGATAATCGGCCTCACTTCGACAAGCAGCGGGCCATGCACTGCTGCGCTCGACGCGCGTCGCACGACACGTGCAACGCATACGACATGCAAATGAAAGGCGATTGGAAGGAGATGGCTTCATGCAGGTAGAACTCGCACAACTGTCGCTGGTTGACGGCGACGTCGCGCACAACACCCGCAAGGTGCTCGACACGATCGAACGCGTCGACGTGGCCGGCGGCACGAAACTGGTCGTGTTCCCCGAAACGACGCTGTCGGGCTTCCCGACACGGGACAACGTCCGGGATGTCGCCGAGACGCTCGACGGCCCCCGGCTGCAGGCGGTACGCGATGCGGCACGTCGAAAGGGCGTCGCCGTCGCGGTGGGCCTCGCGGAGCGCGACGACGGCCGGTTCTACAACACCACGGTGCTCGTCGACGAGCAGGGCGACATCGTCCTGCGCTATCGCAAGACCCATCTGTGGGCATCGGATGTCGGCGTATTCACGCCAGGCGACCGCTTCGCGACCTGCGTGTGGAACGGCCTGACGGTAGGCCTGCTGATCTGCTACGACATCGAATTCCCCGAGACGGCGCGCGCGGTCGCTGCGCTCGACGCCGATCTGCTGATCGTCACCAACGGCAACATGGATCCGTTCGGGCCCGTGCATCGCCGCGCGATCGCGGCACGCGCGATGGAGAATCAGATGTTCGCGGTGATGGTGAACCGCTGCGGGTCCGGTGACGACGACCTGACGTTCGCGGGCCTGTCCACGCTGATCGATCCGTTTGGCGACAGCACGATCGAACTCGGCCGGGACGAAGCCGTCGCGCAGGCGCGCCTCGATCTGACGCGCGTCGAAGCGAGTCGCGAGCATTACAGCTATCTGCACGACGCACGCGTGGCGCTCGGTCTCTCGCCTGTCGGACAGGCGGGCGGGAGTCGCGTGCTCACGATCGACGCGTGCCGTCCCCGCGCCGAGTAGCCGAAGCCACGGTCCATCCAATGCATGGAGCAGCGCGCGATGCGCTGCACATGCTTGCCGTCCCATTGAAATGCCGGCCATACGGCGCAGGCATTCGCATCGGCCCCAGAGGGGCCCAGGAGATAACATGCAAGCGTCGTCATCCAGTGAACCCGTACGCCTGAAGCGCACGCTCGGCCTGCCGTCCGTGCTGCTGTTCGGCCTCGCCTATATGGCACCGCTGATCGTCTACGGTACCTACGGCGTGCTCGCCAAGGCCAGCGACGATACGGCCGCGCTCGCCTATCTGCTCGCGCTGATCGCCATCGCATTCACCGCGCTCAGCTACGGCAAGCTCGCGCGGCTCTATCCGGCCGCCGGTTCGGCCTATACGTACACGCGCAGGACGTTCAACCCGCACCTGGGCTTCATGATCGGCTGGGCGACGCTGCTCGATTATTTCTTCCTGCCGATGGTGATCTGGCTGATCGGTGCCGCCTATCTGAACGCGGCATTTCCGCACGTGCCGACCTGGATCTGGATCGTGGCGTTCATCGTGCTGACGAGCGGGTTGAACATCGTCGGCATCGAACTGGCCGCGCGCTTCAACATCGTGCTGATGGTCGTGCAGCTGGCGATCGTCGCGATGTTCGTCGTGCTGTGCTGGCACTATGCGTCGGCTGCGGCGGGCCCGGGCGGCATCGCGATGGCGGAGCCGTTCTTCAAGCCGCACGTGCCGTTCGGCGCGACGATGGCGGGTGCCGCGATCGCCGCGTATTCCTACCTCGGCTTCGACGCCGTCTCGACGCTGACCGAGGAGACGATCGATCCGAAGAAGAACATGCCGCGCGCGATCCTGCTGATTGCGCTGATCGGCGGCGCGATCTTCGTGATCGCGGCGTATACGATGCAGCTCGCGCACCCCGGCGTCGAGTTCAAGGATACGGATTCGGCCGCGTTCGAAGTCGCGAAGATGATCGGCGGCGACCTGTTCGTCACCGTGTTCCTCGCCGGCCTGATCCTCGCGCAGTTCGCATCGGGCATCTCCGCGCAGGCAAGCGTCGGGCGGCTGCTGTATGCGATGGGTCGCGACGAAATCCTGCCGAAGCGCATCTTCGGGTTCATTCATCCGCGCTTCAAGACGCCCGCGATCAACATCGCACTCGCCGGCGTCGTCGGATTGATCGCGCTGAAGCTGGATGTCGCCACGTCGACGTCGTTCATCAACTTCGGCGCGTTCCTCGCTTTTACGGCCGTCAATCTGTGCGTGATTCGGCTGTATCTGTCGGGCAATCACGGTGAGCGCAGGATCGGCGTATTTGGCGGGCTCGTGTTTCCCGCGATCGGCGCGGTGTCCGATATCTGGCTGCTCGTGAGCCTCGAGAAGGCGGCACTCGTGCTCGGCGTCGCATGGTTCGTGCTCGGGCTCGTGTATCTGTGCTGGATTACGCGGCTGTTTCGCCAGGCACCGCCGGAAGTGGCGATCTGAATTGGGGCGGGGATCTGGTCTCGGTCCGGTCCAGCCTGAACGCGCCATGTGGGTGTGAGCGCGTTCGGTGCGAGATGGCGGACGGCGGCGAACAGATTGGGGACGGCTTCTCCGGCGATCTTGCGGGCCTGTGCGGATACGTCGGCGGTGGCGCCGCTAGCGGGCTCGACGGCGGGGATGGCGATGCGGCTCATGACTGGCTCCTTGATCGGAAAGAACCCGGCAACCGCCCCGGCTACTGCTTGCGCGCTAAAGCGCGATCGACGCGCAAGCGTGCCGCCGGTATTGCCGATTCCGATCATTCACGCGAGCCGGAACTTCTTGCGCAGGCTCGAATCAGCCGGGCCGGCCGGCGCGGCACCCGCGTTTGGCGAACTGCTCTGCGGCCGCGCGCCCGATGCCCGACGACACGCCGGTCACGACGACAACGGTAGGGTTCGACATGGCTGTTTCCTTCGAAAGGATGGATGGGGAAGGGTCAGTTGATGGGTCGAGCGCGGCCGCAAGCGTGGAGTCGGTCAGTGACGCCGGTTCGGGCTCGCCGTGATGCGAGCCGGCGGAATGGCCCGGCCGGATCCTGTACCAGATCGCGTACATCGCCGGCAGGAACACCAGCGTGAGGATCGTGCCCGCGAACGTGCCGCCGATCAGCGTGTACGCGAGCGTGCCCCAGAACACCGAATGCGTGAGCGGAATGAACGCGAGCACGGCAGCCATCGCGGTGAGGATCACCGGGCGCGCGCGCTGCACGGTCGCTTCGACGACCGCATGGAACGGATCCAGCCCCGCCTGTTCGTTCTGATGGATCTGCCCGATCAGGATCAGCGTGTTGCGCATCAGGATCCCCGACAACGCAATGAGCCCGACCAGCGCGTTGATGCCGAACGGCTGCCGGAACAGGATCAGCGTCGGTACCACGCCGATCAGCCCGAGCGGGCTCGTCATGAACACCATCACCATCGCCGAGATCGAGCGCACCTGGAAGATGATGATGACGAGCGTGATCGCGAGCATGATCGGGAACAGCGGCAGCATCGCCTTCGTCGCCTTGCCCGATTCCTCGATGGAACCGGCTTCCTCGATCCTGTAGCCGCTCGGCAATCGGGCCATGATCGGCTGAAGCTGCTTCGTGATCGCGGCCGATACGTCCGGCGGCTGCAAGCCGTCGGCGATGTCGCCGCGCACCGTGACCGTCGGCACGCGATCGCGCCAGCGCATGATCGGTTCCTCCATCCGCACGTCGACCTTGCCGACCTGCGACAGCGGAATGCGCTGCCCGTTCGCGCCGGCGAGCGTGAAGTCGTCGAGCCGCGCCGGGTCGAGCCGCGCATCGCCGCCCGAACGCGCGACGACCTGCACGGTACGAATATCCTCGCGCACCGCGGTGACGGGCACGCCGGTCAGCAGGAACTGCAGCTGCTGCGCGATCGCGCTGGACGTCAACCCGACCGCCTGCAGCCGATCCTGCTGCAACGTGAAGTGCAGCGTCGGCGCGCGCGTGCCCCAGTCGGCATTGACCGTGCGCATCATCGGGCTGCCGTTCATCACGCGCCCGACATCGGACGCGATACCGCGTAGCGTGTCGGAATCGGGGCCGGTGATCCGGTACGCGACCGGGAACGGCGAATACGGGCCGAACACGAGTTGCGTGACGCGCACGCGCGCTTCCGGCGCGAGGCCGTCGGCGACGGCGCGGCGCAGGCGCGCCTTCAACGCGTCGCGTTCGTCCTGGCTGTCGGTGCGCACCACGATCTTCGCGAACGACGGATCGGGCAGCTCCGGCCCCATCGCCAGGTAGAAGCGCGGCGCGCCCTGGCCGACGTACGCGGTGACGATCCGCGCTTCCTTCTGCTTCGCGAGCCACGCTTCGACCTTCGACGCGGCGGCGCTCGTTTGCGAAATCGATGTGCCGTACGGCATCTGCACCTCGACGAGGACCTCGGGGCGATCGGAGATCGGGAAGAACTGCTTCTTGACGACGGCCATGCCGAGAATGGCGAGTGCAAACAGGCCGACGACGGACCCCGCGACCAGCCACTTGCGCGCAATCACGCGCGTCAGCACCTGTCGGAAACGGTTGTAGCGGGGCGTGTCGTAGATCGCATCGTGGCCGCCTTCGATCT
The DNA here is from genome assembly GCF_027257875.1 of Burkholderia sp. IMCC1007. GTDB lineage: Bacteria > Pseudomonadota > Gammaproteobacteria > Burkholderiales > Burkholderiaceae > Burkholderia. Next base: position 20,779 of record NZ_JAPVQY010000078.1, on the reverse strand, counting down.
TCTTGAACTCGGGCAGCATCTTCACGCCGAGGTACGGCGTGAACACGACTGCCACGACCCACGATGCGATCAGCGCGATGCCGACGATCCAGAACATGTTGCTGGTGTACTCACCGGCCGTGGAGCGCGCGAAGCCGTTCGGCATGAAACCGACCGCGGTCACCAGCGTGCCGGCCAGCATTGGCGCGGCTGTATGGCTCCACGCGTAGGCTGACGCGGCTACCCGGCCATAGCCTTCCTCCATCTTCACGACCATCATTTCGATCGCGATGATCGCGTCGTCGACGAGCAGCCCGAGCGCGAGAATCAGCGAGCCGAGCGTGATGCGGTCGAAGTTCTTGCCGGTGGCGGCCATCACGACGAACACCACGGCCAGCGTCAGCGGCACGGCCGCGGCGACGACGAGCCCCACGCGCCAGCCCATGCTGACGAAGCTCACCAGCATGACGACGAGCAGTGCGGCGAAGAACTTGACCATGAACTCGTCGACGGCCGAGCTGATGTTCACGGATTGATCGGTGACCTTGGTCAGGCTCATGCCGAGCGGCAGCCCCGCATTGATCGCGCCGACTTCATGGTCCAGCGCGCGGCCGAGGTCGAGCCCGTTCCAGCCGTCGCGCATCACGATGCCGAGCAGCAGCGCGGGCTCGCCGTTGTTGCGGATCAAGAACGTCGACGGATCTTCGTAGCCGCGCTCGACGGTCGCGATGTCCGACAGCTTCAGCGTGCGGCCCTGCGAAACGATCGGCGTGTCGCGAATCTTCTGCAGCTTGTCGAATGCGCCGTCCACGCGAATGAAGATCTCCGGCCCGCGCGTCTCGACCGAGCCGGCCGCCGTCAGCACGTTCTGGCCGTTGAGCGCGGCGAACACGTCCTGCGGGCTCACGCCGAGCGTCGCGAGCCGCTCGTGCGACAGCTGCACGTAGATGCGCTCGGCCTGCTCGCCGATGATGTCGACCTTCTTCACGCCCGCCACGTGCAGCAGCCGCTGGCGCAACGCTTCCGCGTCGCGCACCAGCAGGCGCTGCGGTTCGCCCTTGGCCTTCAGCGCGAACAGCGCGAACGTGACGTCCGCGTATTCGTCGTTGACCATCGGGCCGATCACGCCGGCCGGCAGGTTGGCCGCCTCGTCGCCGATCTTTTTCCGTGCCTGATAGAACTGCTCCTGCACTTCCGACGGCGGCGTGCTGTCGAGCAGCGTCAGCGTCGTGATCGCGAGGCCCGGGCGCGTATACGTTTCGGTGCGGTCGTACCAGCGCAGCTCCTGCATGCGCTTTTCGATCTTTTCGGCAACCTGATCGTGCATTTCCTGCGCGGTGGCGCCCGGCCATGCAGTGACGATGGTCATCACCTTGATCGTGAACGCCGGGTCTTCCGCGCGGCCCAGCTTGAAGAACGACACGAGGCCAGCCAGCGAAATCAGGCAGATCAGGAAGAGGGTGATCGCGCGCTCGCGCACGGCGAGCGCGGACAGGTTGAAGCGGCGTTCGCTCACGGCCGTACTCCTTCGCTCGCGACCGTGGCGGCCGGCGCGGACACGCGGACCGCCTCGCCTTCGTGCAGCAACTGCGCGCCGAGTGCGACGACGCGCTCGCCTGGCTTGAGTGCGCCGTCGCCGGACACGCGCGCGCTGTCGTCGTCGAGATGCTCGATCTTGACCGGCCGCCACGTCACCTTGGCCGGTTCGCCGGCGACGACCCACACGCCGGGCCCTTTGCCTGCGTCCAGCAGCGCGCCGATCGGCACCTGCATGCCGCGTGGCGAAGCCGTGCGCGCGTCGTCCGGCAGGCGGATCGTGACGGTCGCGCCCAGCGGCGCGTCGGCCAGCGCGCCCTGCAGCACGTAGCGCGCTTCGAAAGTACGCGTTCTCGCGTCCGCGGTGTCGGAAAGCTGACGCAGCGTCGCGGGGACGCCGACGTCCGGCTTGCCGAACAGCCCGGCCTGCGCGACCGACCCGATCGCCGGACGCAGGGTTTCGGGCAGCTGGATCACGGCCTCGCGGCTACCCGCGTGCGCGAGCCGCACCACCGGCTGTCCCGCGCTGACGACCTGGCCGGGCTCCGCGAGCGTTTCCATCACCACGCCGTCGCCGTCCGCGACGAGTTGCGCATAGCCGGTCGCATTGCGCGCGACGTCGGCGTCGGCCTCGGCGGCGCTCAACTGCGCTTTCGCGGCGTCGGCCGCCGCCTTGATCTGGTCATAGGCCGACGCCGATATCGCGCCGGTGCCGCGCAGGTCGCGGTAACGGGCTTCGTCCTCGGCGGTCTGCCGCGCGCGGGCCCGTGCGGCGGCGACGGCTTCGTCGCGTGCGCGCGCCGCGAGCTTCAGGTCGACCGGATCGAGCCGCATCAGCGGCTGGCCGCGCCGGACGGTTTGCCCGGTATCGACGAGCCGCTCCAGCACCTTGCCTGATACCCGGAACCCGAGATCGCTCTGCACGCGCGCGGCGACGGTGCCGGTGAACGAGCGGGACGCGGGCACGGCCGCCTGCACGACGGCGGTACGCACGAGCGGCGCCTCCGTGCGCGGATCGGACGGCGCCTTTCCGCTGCAGGCGGCTAGCGCGAGAGGCAGTGTGGAAGCGACTGCGAAGAAAGCGAGGCGACGCCGAACCATGAAAGACCCACTGACGAAGTGATCGGGACTTTCATTGTGTATCTAGTGACCAATATAGTCAATGGTCACAAATGGTGAGGTATCACGGCGCGAGGCTTCGGAGGACGAGGCTGGATAGTTGGGCGGGCGCGGCGTCGGTCGTGTCGAGGTTGTACTGCAGCAGCAGCGGGTTCAGGTACGGGCGCATCACCAGATAGATCGCCGTCGCGGTCTCGTCCAGCGGCGTCTTGCGTTCGAACTCGCCGTTTTGCCGGCCTTCCTGGAGGACGTCCTGCAGCAGCTTCTGCACGCGTGCTTCGTAGGCCTGCACCGATTGCCAGTTTCCGGTGGCGGCCGATGCGGCGATGTCGTACAGCTTGCGGTCGCGGAAGAACAGCCGAAGGCTCGCTTCGGTAAAGACCTTGAACATCCGCCGCAGCTTTTCGGTCGGCAGCTCGGCCTCCGCGACGGCCGCGCGCACGTCCGTTTCGATCTCGCGCAGGCAGTTCGCGCAGATCATCTCGCCGATCGCCTGTTTCGACTCGAAGAACTTGTAGATATAAGCCTTGGAGAAGCCGATCGCCTTCGCGAGATCCGACACGGTCGTCTTTTCATAGCCGTACCGGCTGAAGTGTTCGGTGGCGGCGGCCACGATCTGATCCCGGACGTCGTGGTCGGCCGGGCCGCGCGCGGGGGCCGGGGATGAGGCGATTTTTTTCATGGGCTGCAGCTGACAGGAATGGACAACGAGTGACCATTTGGTATTATAGTCACTACCGGATTCTTGCGAAAACCCTCATGCTACCCAAACCCATCGTTGCCGCGGTGCTGGCCGCCACCTTGTCGGCGGGGTGTGCCGTCGGTCCCGACTATGTGCGGCCCGACGTGGCAATGCCGCAGCAGTTTCAGGGCCAGCGCGCAGTGGATCAGCGCCATGCGGCGGCCGACGCCGATCTCGCGACGTGGTGGACGGGCTTCGGCGATCCGCAACTGACGCGATACGTCTCGCTGGCGCTCGCGCAGAACCTCGATCTTGCGCAGGCCGCGGCGCGCGTTGCGCAAGCGCGCGCGGGGCTCGGTGCGGCGAATGCGGCGCTGCTGCCGTCGGGCAATGTGAGCGGCCAGGCGGCGCGCGTCTACCAGTCGGTCGAAACGCCGTTGGGGCGCGTGTTGAATTCAACACCCGGTTTCGACCGTCATGGCAACGACTACGAGGCCGATTTCAACGCGAGCTGGGAGCTGGACGTATTCGGCGGATTGCGCCGCGGCCGTGAAGCGGCGCTCGCCGACTATCAGGCATCCGAAGCAGCGGCGGTCGCGACGCGGCTCGCGGTCGCCGCGCAAACGGCGGATACCTACATCACGATTCGCGGGTTGCAGGGCCGGCTCGCCGTCGCGCGGCACCAGGTGCAAACCGAGCAGGATCTGCTGTCGACCATCAACCTGCTGTACGGCAAGGGCCTCGCGGCCGAGCTTCAGGTCAGACAGGCCGAAGGCGCGCTCGCGCAGGTTCGTGCGACGGTGCCGGTGCTCGAAGCGGCGCTGGACGCGGCGATGAATGCGCTCGACGTGATGCTCGGCGCGCAGCCTGGCACGCATCGCGCGGAATTGCTCGCCGGCGGCGACGTTCCGGTCGCGCCGCGGATCGCGGCGACGGGTACGCCCGGCGAACTGCTGCGGCGCCGGCCCGACCTGATCGTCGCCGAGCGGCGGGTAGCGGCATCGAACGCGCGCATCGGCGTGGCCATCGCCGAGTATTACCCGAAGTTCTCGTTGAGCGGGCTGATCGGCAGCGCGACCACGATGGGCGCGGGCAACCTGTTTGCCGGCAGCGCGAACCAGGCGGCGGGCGTGCTCGGCTTGCGCTGGCGTCTGTTCGACTTCGGCCGGATCAATGCGCAGATCGCACAGGCGAAAGGGCAGGATGCCGAAATGCTGGCCGCGTATCGGCTCGCGGCGCTGCACGCGACCGAGGACGTCGAAAACGCATTCTCGGCGCTCGTCAAACGCGACGAGCAGGCAGCCGTTCTCGCTGATGGCGTGAATTCGCTGGGCCGAGCGCGGGCGGCGTCATTCGCGGCGTACCAGAAAGGCGTCGTGAGCCTGATTGAAGTGCTGCAGGCCGACGAAAGCCTGCTGCGCGCATCGGACGAACGCGTGCAGGCGCAAACCGAATCGGCGCGCGCGGCAGTCGCTGCATTCAAGGCGCTCGGCGGCGGATGGCAACCTGCGGGAGCGGAGGTGGTCGCCAGCGAGTAGCAGGCGTATGCGCTGTCGACGTAATCGAGATCGATCGCCGTTATTCACACGATATCGTGCGGTGCGACCGAGGCGTCCATGCTCATCTAGATCGGTAACAGCGGGCCGGCTAGGGATCCGATGGCGCTTGATCGCATTTTCGATCCGCTCCAGCGCGGCGCAGATCAGCCAGGAAGGCAGTGTGAGGGTGACGGCTTGCGGCTCGGCCTGCTCATCGCCAGAGAAATCGCCAACGCGCATTCCAGTCGTATTGACGCGCGGTCCGGTCAGACGGAAACAGTCTTCGAGGTCCGCGTGCCAACAGGCGTATGAAGCGAGTTTTTCCGAACCGTGCCGGTCCGCCTTGGAAGGGGAGAGCTTTCCGGTTGGCACGTGGTCGGATACTGCTGCATCATCAGCGGGCGCCGTTACGTCGCTACGCTGGCTTCAGTGCTACCCTGCCGGCAATGGCCGTTGCGGCCAACAGGCGCCGCGGCATTCGCGGCGATCGGCTCACTTCAACGAATTCAACCATGCGCATTCCGCCGCTCAAGGCGATCATCGCTTTCGAAAGCGTCGCACGGACCAAAAGCGTCAATCGTGCGGCGGAGGAACTGGGCCTCACCGCGTCGGCCGTGAGCCACCAGCTCAGCAACCTCGAATCGCAAATCGGTCAGCCGCTGTTCCAGCGTTCGGGGCGCGGCCTCGTCCTGACGCCCACCGGGGAGCGCTATCTCGCGGACGTCACCGGGTCGCTGGCCGATTTGAGCCGCGCGACCGAGCGCGCGTCGAGCCGCACCGAAGTCGATATCCTCCGTGTGCATTCGAGCCCGAGCTTCGGGCTGATGTGGCTGCTGCCGCGGCTGTCGTCGTTCCAGGAGGCGAACGGCGATATCCAGCTGAACCTCGCCTGCTCTTATGAAAACGTGTCGTTCTCGAACGGCTTCTACGATATCGATGTCCGCCATGGCTACGGCAACTGGGACAACCTCGAGGTGAAGACCGTGCGCGGCGAATTCATTGCACCGCTCGCGTCGCCGCACTACCTCGAACGGCATCCCGTGAAGGCGCCGGAAGATCTGCTCGCGCATCGGCTGATCTACTCCGAAACGCCGCTGGTGCAGTGGAAGCAATGGTTCGGTCGCGCCGGCGTACCGCTTGCCGCGCAGAAGACCTTCGACTTTTCGTTCGACCGCTCGTACATGTCGCTCGAAACCGCCGCGCTGGGCCTCGGCATCGCGCTCGAAAGCCTGATGCTCGCGTCGGTAAAGATCCGCGAAGGGTTGCTGGTGCCGGTGTTCGACCACAGTCATGCGGTGGAAGTGGGTGCGCATCACCTCGTGTACCCACGGCAGAACGCGGAATTGCCGCGCGTGAAGCGCTTCCTCGCGTGGATCGAGCGGGAGGTCGCGGCGGCCGGCGGAGCGAACTGAGCGCCGGACGTCCGGCCCGCACGCAATATTGCGCTGCAGCAGGCCGCAGCGGCCTGCCGCGTCATCTGAAATTTTCTCAACTATGGCTGAGCGTTTCCGCGTTGATGCGGGTGTCCGGCGGGCGGACACTTTGCACACACATCAACACAGGAGACGAACGATGTTGCTCGACCACAAGACCATCATCGTGACCGGTGCCGCGTCGCCGCGGGGCATCGGCAAGGCCACGGCCCGCGCACTGGCCGCCCACGGCGCGCGCATTGCGATCCTCGACCTGCGCCGGGAAGACGCGGAGGCCGCCGCCGCCGACCTCGGCCCGGGCCACCTCGGCCTGGCCTGCGACGTGACCGACCGCGACGCGTGCGTGGCTGCGGCCCGTGCGACGCTGGAGCGGTTCGGCCGCGTCGACGGCCTCGTGAACAACGCCGGCATCACGCAACCGGTACGTACGCTCGATATTGCCGCGCGCGACTTCGATGCGATCGTCGACGTGAACCTGCGCGGCACGCTGTACATGTCGCAAGCGGTGCTGCCGGCCATGAAGGAACAGCGCGGCGGCAGCATCGTCTGCATGTCGTCGGTATCCGCGCAGCGCGGCGGAGGCATCTTCGGCGGCCCGCACTACAGCGCCGCGAAGGCCGGCGTGCTCGGCCTCGCGAAGGCGATGGCGCGCGAATTCGGTGCCGACCATATCCGCATCAATTCGATCACGCCGGGGCTGATCCAGACCGACATCACCGGCGACAAGCTGACGCCCGCGATGCGCGAGGAGATCATCAAGGGCATTCCGCTCGGCCGGCTCGGCGATGCCGACGACGTCGCCAATGCGTGCCTGTTCCTGCTGAGCGACCTGTCGAGCTATCTGACGGGGATCACGCTCGACGTCAATGGCGGGATGCTGATTCATTGAGAACGGCGCCGCCGAACGCGGCGCCGCCCATCATGCACCCGGGACAACCCGGGGCCATGGCAGGAGACAAACATGAGAGCAAAGTACCCCGCATCGTCGGTTCAGGCCGAGATGCTGCAACGGGACGATGCGCAGACGTTCGAAGCGGCGACTTATGCGAAGGTCGCGCGCCGACTGATCCCGTTCCTGATGTTGTGCTATCTCGGCGCGTATCTCGACCGCGTCAACGTCGGATTCGCGAAGCTGCAGATGCTGAACGACCTGCGTTTCAGCGAAACGGTGTACGGGATGGGCGCGGGCATCTTCTTTCTCGGCTACTTTCTGTTCGAAGTGCCAAGCAACCTGATCCTGCATCGTGTCGGTGCGCGCCGCTGGCTCGCGCGCATCATGCTGACGTGGGCCGTGATTTCCGCGAGCTTCGTGTTCGTGAAGTCGCCCACCGCGTTCTACGTGCTGCGCTTTCTGCTCGGCGTCGCCGAAGCAGGCTTTGCGCCGGGCGTGATCCTGTACCTCACGTACTGGTTCCCGGCGGCGCGGCGCGCGAAGGCATTGTCGCTGTTCTTCATGGCGATTCCGCTCGCCGGAATCATCGGCGGGCCGCTGTCGGGCGCGATCATGCACTCGCTGCACGGCGCGATGTCGCTGGCGGGCTGGAAGTGGCTGTTCCTGCTCGAAGCGCTGCCTTCGCTCGTGCTGGGTGTCGCGATCCTGCTGTATCTCGACGACGGCATCGGCGGCGCGAAATGGCTGACCGATGCAGAAAAAGCCTTGCTGACGCGCAACGTATCGGCTGATGCGGAGCACACCACCGCGCACCTGTCGATTCGTGCGTTCGCCGCCGACCGTCGCCTGTGGCTGATGGCGGCGATCTACTTCTGCGTCGTGCTCGGGCAGTACGGCCTGACGTTCTGGCTGCCCACGATCATTCGCAAGGCCGGTGTCGCCGATCCGCTGTGGGTGGGACTGTTCACTGCGATTCCGTATGCATGCGCGATCGTCGCGTTGCCGCTGATCGGCATGAGCGCGGATCGCCGTCGCGAGCGCCGCTTTCATCTCGCGGTGCCGATGCTCGTCGCGGCGGCCGGCTTCGCGACGTTGCCGATGCTCGGCAGCGTCGGCGCGTCGATCGTGTGCCTGAGCATCGCGTCGGCCGGCATCCTCGCATCTTCGTCGCAGTTCTGGTCGTTGCCGACGGCGCTGCTGGGTGGAATGTCGGCGGCAGCGGGAATCGCCGCGGTCAACTGCTTCGCGAATCTGGCGGGCTTCTTCTCGCCGGCGATCGTCGGCTGGCTGAACGACCTGACCGGCAAGTCCACCGCGGGATTGCTCTTCATCTCCGTCGCGATCACGGTCGGCGCACTGCTGGTGTTCTTCGTGCCCCGATCGGTCAATCGCTGATTCGACCTGCATGCCTTCCGATCCAATACTGGAGTTATCGATGGATACCGAAACCGTCCATGAAGCGGTCACGCTCGCCGAGCGCGCGTACCGCATCCGCAGAAACGCCGTGCTGATGGGCGAAGTCCAGGGCCAGGGCTATGTCGGCCAGGCGCTCGACATCGCCGACGTGCTGGCCGTCGCGTACTTCGGCGCGATGCGCTATCGCCCCGACGATCCCGAGTGGGAAGGGCGCGACCGCTTCCTGCTGTCGAACGGCCACTATGCGATCGCGCTGTACGCGGCGCTGTTCGAAGCCGGCATCCTGCCGGCCGAGGAACTCGAAACATACGGCAGCGACGACAGCCGTTTGCCGATGTCCGGGATGGCGAGTTATACGCCCGGGATGGAGATGTCCGGCGGCTCGCTCGGGCAGGGGCTGACGATCGCGGTCGGCCGCTGTCTCGGTCTCAAGCGCAACGGCTCGGATGCATTCGTCTATACGCTGTTCTCGGACGGCGAACTCGACGAAGGCGCGATCTGGGAAGGGCTGATGTCGGCCGCGCACTGGAAGCTCGACAACCTGATCGCGATCGTCGACGTGAACAACCAGCAGGCCGACGGTCCGTCGACGCAGGTGATGGCGTTCGAGCCGCTGGTCGACAAGCTCGAAGCGTTCGGGTGGTACACGCAGCGCGTGAACGGCAACGACATCGATGCGGTGAAGCGCGCGTTCGACAATGCGCGCCGGCACGACAAGCCGCAACCGCGCATCATCGTCTGCGATACGAAGATGGGGTGCGGCGTACCGTTCCTCGAAGCACGCGAAAAGAGCCATTTCATTCGCGTCGATGCGCACGAGTGGAAGCTCGCGCTCGATGCACTCGAAGCAGGGAGACACGCATGAGCACCGTCGACAACAAGCCGCGCCTGAAGACTTCCGCGATGATCGCGTCCATCGCGGCCGAAGGGCAGGCGACGCGCGCCGCGCCGTTCGGCCATGCGCTCGCGCAGCTCGCGCGCACGAACGGCAACGTGATCGGCATGACGGCCGATCTTGGCAAGTACACCGACCTGCACATCTTCGCGAAGGAATTTCCTGAGCGCTACTACCAGATGGGCATGGCCGAGCAGTTGCTGATGGGGGCCGCCGCCGGGTTCGCGCACGAAGGCGCACAGCCGTTCGTCACGACCTACGCGGTATTCGCCACGCGGCGCGCATATGACTTCATTCACCAGGCGATCGCCGAGGACAATCTCGATGTGAAGCTGGTGTGTGCGTTGCCGGGCCTCACGACCGGCTACGGGCCGAGCCATCAGGCGGCCGAGGATCTGGCGCTGATGCGCGCGATGCCGAACATGACCGTGATCGATCCGTGCGACGCGCTGGACATCGAGCAGATGGTCCCGGCGATTGCCGCGCACAAGGGGCCCGTGTATGCACGCCTGCTGCGTGGAAACGTGCCGGCCGTGCTCGATGAATACGATTACCGCTTCGAACTCGGCAAGGCGAAGCTGCTGCGCGACGGCAACGATGTGCTGCTGATCTCGTCCGGGATCATGACGATGCGTTCGCTGGAGGTCGCGAAGGCACTTGAAGCAGACCGCATCGATGTGGCGGTGCTCCACGTGCCGACGATCAAGCCGCTCGATACGGCGACCATCGTTCGCGAGGCGGCGCGCAGCGGACGCATGGTGATCGTCGCCGAAAATCATACGGTGATCGGCGGGCTTGGCGAAGCAGTCGCGACTGCGTTGCTCGGGGCCGGCGTCGCCGTTCCGTTCCGGCAGATCGCGCTGCCGGATGCGTATCTCGCCGCGGGCGCGTTGCCGACGCTGCACGATCGTTACGGGATCTCGGGCAACGCAATGCAACTGAGCATCAAGTCCTGGTTGGGGTGATGGCGGGAAATCCGGAATTGCCGGGGCAACCGTATGCATCGCGGCGACGATCATTCGGCCACTTCGCAATATCGTCGGATGCCGGAGACGACGGTGCGACACATCGGTCAGATGTCGCACCGTCTACCCGACTCGGGGCGGAGTAATAAGCGGGGAATCCCTTACGCCTGACTGCGCTTAGAACAGGTGCTGAATGCCCGCGTAGACACCGGTCTGGCTGTGCCCCGGCGTCGGATTGTCGTTGTAGCCGCCGCCGGCAATCGGGCCACCGGCGCCGGCAGCGTTCGACTCAAGACCGAAGTTTGCATTTTTGCTGTTGCGAACCGTGGCAATTTGCATGTCGAAGAGCGTGCGCTTCGAGATGTTGTATGTGCCGCCGACCGTATAGATGTTGGCGTTGCCGCCGCCATGATTGGCATTGACGTGATAGACCGCCCCGGTCAGCGCTGCGGCCGGCGTAGCCTGCCATGTGACGCCGCCCCAGACTTGCTGCGTCGACGTAATGCCGTTGTTGGCGGCTGGCGCGCCGTTCGCGTGAGAGGTTTGATACGCGGCCTGCAGCTTGAACTGACCGAGGAATACGTTCACGCCGGCGAAGTACTCGCGAGAGTAGTTGAATACGTCCGAGAACCTGCCGTTGACGTCGCGCGCCTCGTCATAGATACCGCGAACCTGGAAGTACGCGTTTGTGTAGGTGAGCTGCAGGCCGTCGGCACGACCTTGCGCGGTTGTGCCGTTACCATTCCAGCTCGTTGCGTTCGACAGCGAATACTGGCCGTACACGTCGAAACCGTAGAAGCTCGGCGACTGGTACGAAATGTTGTTGCTGGTCTTGTTCCAGTTGCGGCCGCGCACGAGCGATCCGGACGACCACGAAGTCTGGCCGAGCGGATCGAAGTCCCACAACCCGTTCGAGATCGAGAGTTCGCGGCCGAGCAGCAGGGTGCCGAAAACGTCATTGGAAATACCGACCGTTGCCCAGCGATCCCAGATCGCACCGGCGCCGCCGAGACCACCGTTCATCGCATTGAACGAGCCTTCGAGGTGGAAGACAGCCTTGTTCCCGCCGCCGATATCCTCGGAACCTTTCAGGCCCCACAGGCTGGTGCCCCAGTCGCCGCTTTCGGCACGCCAGCGGCTGGTCGTGCCGCCGTTGCCGTTGGAAATGCCGCTCAGGTACTCGATGCCCGCGTCGAGGCGGCCGTAGAGCGTGACACTGCTTTGTGCGTGGGCAACGATACCGGCAGACATCAACGTGGCGGTGAGTATTGCTTTTTTCATAATTGTCTCCAAACCTGTCAGAAAGAAAAACGTGTTACCGCGGTACAACACATCCGGTATCTACTGGCTCCGGATAAATTGAGGAAAACGAAACGATATGACGAGAAAGGCCGAATAAATTCCAAACGGCAACGTGAAGCGGCCTCCGTTGGCGTAATTTCAAGTCGCGTAAGCCGGGCGACGCGTGCTGGGTTGGTATTGGTTAACTACAGGTTGATAACGTAGTACAACTATTCATATATGAAATGCCGAGAGATCGAATCATCACGAAACCAGTGCTTGGCCCAGAGTCATTTTCCGAGGATGGATACCAGCCCGATACACGACAAAATGCTAAGGCGCGGCGAGCACCTCGAATCGGTAGGCGATTTCGGTTGGTGTGTCCGGGTTCAACGCGAGAGCCGTCGTGACGCCTCGCGAATTGATCGGATTGGGCGCGAGCGACGCCGCTCGGCCAAGCTCGAATGCACTTGCAACGGGCTCGATGCCCACGCAGAGGTTACGGCCGTTCCACGGCGCGTACGCACGCCCGCGATTGCTGATCCACAACAGCAATGACGGCAGCGCGTCGGCATCCCATGTCAGCTTGTAGCGGGTACCGGCGGCGGCATCGGTCATCGTGACTGAACCGTCGATGCCGCAGAGCTGCAGAATTTCTTCGGTCGGCTGTGCGAGCGGTAGCCGGTCAAATGCGCCGAAACCGCCCTCTGCAAGCGGTACGCGCTCGAGCGTTTCGAAAGTCGCGCCTGCCAGCGCGGTCGATACGCGTGGTTCCGGCCCGGCCGGATGCACGATGCCGAAACGGTACGGACCAGGCTCGATGCGAAATGCGCCGGTGAGCGTCGGCAGCGCGAGATTCGGATGGAGACCGATAGGGGATCGCGTCGACTTGCGCGCTTCGATACGGAGCATGATGTCGAAAGCGGCGCGATTCGGATCGGCACGCACGATGCGGGTCAGTCGAGCGATGGACGATGTCTCGGGGTACGCGATTTCAATTTCGATCTGGTGTTCGGTTTGTCGGACCAGCGACCACGGGCCGGTACACCCGTAACCATGCTGCAGATCGTCGATCGAATCGAGCGCCGGGTTATCGGCGACGATCGGCGTCGCAGCCGCTTTCCGCCAGGCTTGCGGCAGTTGGTCCGGTGAGATTGGAACACCGAATGGCACGCACGGGAATTCGCTGCGCATGACGCCCAGTAGCCCGGAAGGTTGCGGCTCGGCTTGGCCGAGCCACGGCGCTTCGTAAAACGGACGGATCGTGCGGCCGTCTTGCTGAAACGCAACGCCGCCGAGCATGCCGCCTGCTGCATGGAGATCGAACGCGCCATGCGCCCATTTGAGGTGCCAGACTGTATCCATTGCTTCGTCAGGTGTAGTCGGATAGGACGTTTCGTCGATTGGAAGACGCATGCTCGAGCGAATCAGTTCTCTTCCTCGCTCCAGCATGTGCCGTGTCTCGCCAGCAACGCGCTGGCCTGCGCCGGCCCCCAGTTTCCGGCCGAATACGGCCTTGGCGTCGACTGCAAGTCGAGAATCGGCGCGACCCAGCGCCATGCGGCCTCCTGCTCGTCGCGACGCACGAACAGCGCAAGCCGGCCGGCAATCACGTCGAGCAGCAGGCGCTGATACGCTTCCATCCGGTCTTGCTGAAAGAAGCGATCGAACGCGAGGTCGAGGTAGACGCCTTGCAGGGTCATGCCGAGCCCCGGCTGCTTCGCGAGCGTGCTCAGGCGAATCGATTCGTCGGGTTGCAGCCGGATCGTCAACCGGTTCGGCCCTGCCCACAGCGCCGTGGGTCCGAGCGTCGAATGCGGTGGACGCTTGAACGTGACGACGATCTCGGCAACCCGTTGCGCCAGTCGCTTGCCGGTGCGAAGGAAGAACGGCACGCCGGCCCAGCGCCAGTTTTCGACCTCGGCCTTCAGCGCGACGAAGGTTTCCGTCGTGCTGTCAGCGCGGATCCCGGATTCGTCGAGGTAAGCCGGCACCGACTGCCCGCGAATCGCCCCCGCGCGATACTGGCCGCGCACGACGTCCCGATGCAACGCTTCCTGGGTGAGCGGTTTGAGCGCGCGCAGCACGCGCAGCTTCTCGTCGCGGACCGCATCGGCCTCCATCGACTGAGGCGGATCCATCGCGACGATGGCGAGCAGCTGAAGCAGATGGTTCTGCACCATGTCGCGCAGCGCTCCCGTGCGGTCGTAAAATCCGCCGCGCCCGCCGACGCCGAGTTCCTCCGCAACCGTGATCTGAATGTTGTCGATCCATTCGCGACGCCACAAAGGCTCGAACATCACGTTGCCGAACCGCAGCGCGAACAGGTTCTGCACGGCTTCCTTGCCGAGATAGTGATCGATTCGGTAGATCTGCTCTTCCGAAAAAATCCGGCCGACCGCATCGTTGATCTCCGTCGACGACGCGAGATCGTAGCCCAGCGGTTTTTCGAGCACGATGCGCGATGTCGGCGGGGTGAGCCCGGCCTGCGCGAGCGCGCGGCAAATCGGCACGAACAGCGAAGGCCCTGTCGCCAGGTAGAAGATCTGGCGTGACGATGCCGGCGACAGCACGTCGGCCAGGCGCGAGAAGGTGCCGCTCTGGCTCGCGTCGAGTGCCACGTACGAGAGGCGAGCGCAGAAGCCGCGCCATGCGTTTTCGTCGAAGCGGGTCTGCGGCAGGTGCGGCCGCACCGACGCGTCGACCCAGTCGAGGTAGCCGGCGGTATCGAACTCGTTCTGCGCAACCGCGACGATGCGTCCTTCAGGTGCGAGCAGGCCGTCGCGATGCGCGGAGTAGAGCGCCGGCAGGATCTTGCGCATGGCGAGATCGCCGGTGCCGCCGAACAGTACGAATTCGAACGGCGCCGCGGTGTCGGAAGAGGAAGGGCGCGCACTCATTGGGCTTCGCTCGCGGGTACGTTGGCAGATTCGATCAGCGCGTGTACTTCGGCCGCCGTCGGAGCATAGGCGCCGGCGCGCGAGGCCACGAGCGCCGCACAGGCGGCGGCGAATCGAAGATGGTCGGCCGGGGCGGCTTCCGGGCGCGTCAGCAGGCTCGCCATCCAGCTGCCGACGCACGCGTCGCCGCAGCCCACAGTGTCGGCGACCTCGACCTTGAATCCAGGTTGCACCACCGTTTCATTTCCGGCGAAGAGCTCCATGCCGGCTGCGCCTCGCGTGACGAGCACCGCCGCCTGCGGCGCCCATGTGCGGATTTGCGCGAGCGCGGCTACCTCGTCGAATTCGGGGAACAGGCCGACGAGATCCTCGTCGGACACCTTGATGTAGTCCGAAATACCGATCATCGTGCGCAGGGTGTCGCGGTACGCTGGATCGGCCATCGGCGCGCGAAAGTTGGGATCGAACGAAATCCGCTTGCCCGCGGCACGCACCGCAAGCGCAATGTCGATCAAGCGCGAAGCGAGGGGTTCGCGCGCGAGGCCGAGACAGCCGAAATGAACGATCTCGACGGTGTCGAGCCAGTCGGCAGGCAGGGCAGCCGGGTCGAACGCGAGATCGGCGCTGTTCTCGCCGATGAAGAAATACTTCGGCGGCCGAGTCGCTACGACCATCGCAAGAAGCGGCGGGCGGTCGACCTGCTGCGTGAAGCGCATGTCGAGGCCGGCTTCGGCGCTTTTTTGCATGATCTCGTCGCCGAAGATATCGGTGCTCACGGCACCGGCAAAGCCGGTCGGTGCGCCGAGGCGCGCGCCGACGCGTGCGACGTTCCAGCATGCGCCGCCGGCAACGCTGCGCCAGCGGTTCGTGTCGTCTCGAATGAAATCGGTCAGGGCTTCGCCGAAGATGACCAGTCGCGGTAACTTCATCGTGGGATCCGTGATGTCAGGCGGTAGCGGGACGCTGCGTCTTGAAGCGGTTGATCAGTTGGTTCGTCGAGCCGTCGTGCGAGTGAACGCGGCCCGGGGCAAGCAACTCGTCTTCGATTGCAACCGCGAGCTTCTTGCCGAGTTCGACGCCCCATTGGTCGAACGAGTTGATCCGCCATACCACGCCTTGCACGAACACCTTGTGTTCGTACAGTGCGATCAGCGCGCCGAGGGACGCCGGATCGAGCGTGTCCACGCAGATGGTGTTCGTTGGCCGGTTGCCCTCGAAATTGCGGTGCGGTTCGCGCGTCGAATGCGATCCGTTCATCAATGCCTCGGACTGCGCGAAACAGTTTGCGACGAGGACGGCATGGTGATCGTCGAACCCATGATGCGGCCGCATGCATACGATGAAGTCGGTGGGGATGATCGCCGTACCCTGGTGCAGCAGCTGAAAGAACGCGTGTTGTCCGTTCGTACCTGGCTCGCCCCAGATCACCGGACCGGTTGCGTAATCGACGCGCTCGCCGCCGAGCGTCACCGATTTGCCGTTGCTTTCCATGTCGAGCTGCTGCAGATACGCGGGCAACCGGTGCAGATAGTTGTCGTATGGTGCGATCAGTTGGCTCGTCGTACCGAGGAAATTCTGATGCCAGATACCGATCATCGCGAGCAGCACGGGCAGGTTGCGAGCAAGCGGTGCTTGCGCGAAGTGACGGTCCATCGCGTGCGCGCCGTCGAGCAGCTGCTCGAACGCGTCCATGCCGGCCATGATCGCAATCGGCAGCCCGATGGCGGACCACAGCGAGTAACGTCCACCCACCCAGTCCCAGAACTCGAACATGTTGTTCGGATCGATGCCGAATTCCGCAACGGCAGCGGCATTCGTCGACACGGCGACGAAGTGCTTCGCGATCGCCGCGTCCGGCGCACCGGTTTCGAGCAGCCACGCACGCGCGGTGCGGGCGTTCATGAGCGTCTCGCGGGTCGTGAAGGTTTTCGACGAGACGATGAACAGCGTCGTTTCCCGGTTCACCCGCTTGAGCACTTCGGCGATGTCAGCGGCGTCCACGTTCGACACGAAATGCATCGTCAACCGGTCGTGCGCGTACGGCTTGAGCGCCTCGCACACCATCTTCGGGCCCAAGTCCGAGCCGCCGATGCCGATGTTGACGATGTCGGTGATCCGCATGCCCGTGTGGCCACGCCATTCACCAGCACGAACGGCATCGGCGAAGCGCCGCATCCGGGCGAGCACGTCGCTGACCTGCCGCGACACGTCGACGCCGTCGACGATACGCGGTGCACCGGACCGGTCGCGCAACGCGACGTGCAGCACGGAGCGATTCTCGGTGCGATTGATTGTTTCGCCGGCGAACATTGCGTCGCGATGCACGTCGACACCTGCGTCTTGTGCGAGCGCGACGAGCAGGGCGATCGTTTCGTCGTCGACGGGGTTCTTCGAGTAGTCGACGAAAAGCCCGGCCGCTTCGACGCTGAAGCGCGATGCCCGCTCCGAGTCGCTGTCGAATCGGGCGCGGATCGGGATGCCGGATACGGCGTCGCGATGGCTGGCGAGTGCGCGCCACGCGCGCGTTTGGGTCAATGATGTCATGGTTGCGTCAGGCCTGGGATGCGTTGGGAGGGGTCAGTGCGAGCTCCAGCCTTTGTATGCCTTCGCGTTGTCACGCGTGACGAGCGTCGGCTCGATCAGGATCATCGGATTGGCCGGCTTCTGGCCATTCATGATCCCGTAGCCGACATTCACGGCCTGCTGCGCCATCGCCCACGGATCCTGGCTCGCCGACGCCTGCACGAGCGTGTTCGACTTCAGCGCGGCCTCGATGTCGGGCGCGCCGTCGACCGACGTGATCACGACGTTCGCGCGGTTCAGCTGCTTCGCCGCCAGATCGCTGCCGATCGCCTGCGGATCGTTGATCGTGAACACGCCGTCGAGCTTCGGAAAGCGCGTCAGGTAGCCCTGCATCGCGTTCATCCCCCCTTCGCGCGAGCCCTTGCCGTCCTGGTCGCTCGACAGCAGCTTGATGCCGGGATTCTTCGCGAGCACGGCCTTGCAGCCGTTCACGCGGTCGATCACGGCCGACACCTGCGGGCCGTTCTCGATGATCACGTTGCCCTTGCCGTTGAGCTTCTTCGCGAGGTAGTCGCACGACAGTTCGCCGGCCTTCACGTTGTTGGTCTGCACGGTCGCGTTCGCGCCGGCGGCCGCGACGTCCACGGCGACGACCGTGATGCCGGCCGCCTGCGCCTTCTTCACCGCCGGCTCGATCGCCTTCGGGTCGGTCGCGTTCAGCAGGATCATGTCGACGTGCGCGGAGATGAAGTTGTCGATCTGCGTGAACTGCTTGTTCAGGTCGTAGTCGGCCGACACCGCGGTGACCTTCGCGTTCGGGTTGAGCTGCTTTGCGCGTGCTTCGGCGCCTTTCACGATCGTGACGAAGTACGGATTGCCGAGCGAACCGACCGTGACGCCGATCGATTTCAGCGGCTTGTCGGCGGCATGGACGGCGGCAGTACCGAATGCGAGTGCGCAGGCGACGGCGGTCAGGGCGGCTTTGTGCTTGAACATGTCGTTGTGTCTCCGAATGATTCTTTGGCGAACGGGCGCGGGAGGATCGGCCTGCGCCCCGGGGTTGAGTGGTGAGGAAGCGATGTCAGGTGCGGGCGGAGTCGCGCTGGCGATAGCGGTCGAGCGCGACCGCGCCGATGATCACGAGGCCCTTGATGATGTATTGCCAGATATCGGATACGCCGAGCAGCACCAGGCCGTTGGTCAGCACCGCGATGATCAGCGCGCCGATCAGCGTGCCGACGATCGAGCCGACGCCGCCGACGAAGCTCGTGCCGCCGAGGATCACCGCGGCGATCGCGTCGAGTTCGTACGACTGGCCGAGCTGCAGCCCGTTGGCCGCATAGAGGCGTGCGGCCGACATCACCGCGCCGAGGCCGGCGAGCAGGCCCGACGCCGCATACACGAACAGCTGGATCGCGCGCACGTTGATGCCCGACAGCCGTGCGGCTTCCGGATTACCGCCGACCGAATAGATCCGCATCCCGAGCACCGTGCGGCGCAGGATGAACCACGACAGCGCGATCACCGCCCCGGCGATGACGACGAGCCACGGCACGCCGAGGATCGTGCCGTTGCCGATGAACGCGAACGGCAGTTGCGGATTGAAGATGGTCGTGTCGTTGCCGATCAGGCGGGCGACGCCGCGCACGGCCGTCATCGCGCCGAGCGTGACGATGAACGGCGGCAGGCGCAGGAACGAGATCAGGCCGCCGTTGATCGCGCCGAACACGAGGCCGACGACGAGCGCGAACGGTACGCCGAGCCAGCCCCAGCCGGGGATGGTCGACGCGAGCAGCGCGGCGACGGCCGATGCGGCGAGCACCGAGCCGACCGACAGGTCGATGCCGCCCGTCAGGATCACGAAGGTCATGCCGGCGGCGAGCACGATGTTGATCGATGCCTGCTGCGTGACGATCGACAGGTTCTGCAGCGTGAAGAAGCCGTCGGTCATGAAGCCGAAGCCGATGCACAGGACCAGCAGCACCGGCAGCATGCCGGCGGTGCGCATCAGCGACTGCATGCGTGCGCGGTGATCGGCGCCGCGCATCAGCGGCGTACGGTTGGCGACCGGATGGGCCGTCGCGGAAGCGAGGTTCCGCTGCTTGGTCGGGTTGATCATTTCGATACCTTGAATGAAGAGGGAAATGAAGGGGCCGTGGTCAGTGCGCGTCGGCGAGTTCGGCCTGCGAGCCGGTGGCGAGCGCGATGATCGCTTCCTGCGTGATGGGGGTATGCGTGTGGCCGCCGAGTTCGCCGGCGATTTCGCCTTCGCGCATCACGAGCACGCGATCGGCGACGCCGATGATTTCCGGCAGCTCGCTCGAGATCACGATCACGCCGACACCCGCGCGCGCCAGTTCGTTGATGATCCGGTAGATCTCGGATTTCGCGCCGATGTCGACGCCGCGCGTCGGTTCGTCGAGGATCAGCACGCGCGGCTTCGTCTCGAGCAGGCGCGACAGCAGCACTTTCTGCTGGTTGCCGCCCGACAGCGCGCCGACGTTCACGTTCGCGTTCGGCACGCGGATCGACAGCGACGCGATCGCATCGCGCGCACGCGCCGCGCCGCGCGGCAGATCGAGTGCGCCCAGGCGTGCATCGCGGTTGCACACGGAGATGTTGATGTTGTCGCGCACGCTCATGTCGAGGAACAGGCCCTGGCGCTTGCGGTCTTCGGTCAGGTAGACGAGGCCCGCGTCGATCGCGTCGCGCGGCGAATGCGCGCCGAACGTGCGATCGCCGAGCTTCACGTCGCCGCGCGTGCGCGGCTCCGCGCCGAAGATCAGCCGTGCGAGCTCGGTGCGGCCCGCGCCGACGAGCCCCGCGATGCCGAGCACTTCGCCGGCATGCAGATCGAGGCTGCAACCGCGCACGCGCTCGCCGTCGGCGATGTCGCGCACCGACAGCAGCAGGTGGCCGGGGTCGTACGGCGCATGTTCCTTCTTGTAGAAACCGGAGATGTCGCGGCCCACCATCATCGCGACGAGCCGCTCGGCCGACAGCGATGCGCGCTCGAGCGTGCCGACGTATGAACCGTCGCGCAGCACCGACACGCGATCGGACAGTTCGTAGATCTCCGCCATCCGATGGCTGATGTAGATGATCGCGAGGCCTTCCTCGCGCAACTGGCGGATCAGGCCGAACAGATGCTCGGTTTCACGCGACGACAGCGGCGTCGTCGGCTCGTCCATCACGAGGATGCGTGCACGGGTGTGCACGGCGCGCGCGATTTCGACGAGTTGCTGTTCGGCGATCGACAGCGTGCCGACGAGCGTGTCGGGGCCGAACGGGGCGCCGAGGCGCGCGAGCACGTCCTGGCAGCCGCGCGCCATTGCCGCGCGATCGATGGTGCCCCAGCGCCGGTTGCCGCGGCGCAGTTCACGGCCGACGTAGATGTTTTCCGCGACGGTCAGGTTCGGCGCGAGGCACAGTTCCTGGTAGATCACCGCGACGCCGGCATCGCGCGCGGCGAGCGGGCCGTCGATGTCGATGCGCTCGCCGTCGATCAGGATCTCGCCGCCGGCGTCGGCGCGGTATGCGCCGGACAGGATCTTCATCAGCGTCGATTTGCCGGCGCCGTTCTCGCCCATCAGCGAGTGGATCTCGCCCGGGTAGACGGT
>NZ_JAPVQY010000077.1 GCF_027257875.1 Burkholderia sp. IMCC1007 | reverse complement strand
CCCGCGCCGCCGCCGAGGGCGCCGCCGATGATCGCGCCGGTGCGCTCGCGACGGTTCGACGTCACGGCACCGCCGGCGCCGCCGCCGATCGCGCCGCCGATGACGGAGCCCGTGCTGCCGCCGACCGCGCCACCGACCGCTGCGCCGGCAACCCCGCCGAGCGCGCCGCCAAGCGCGTTGTTCAAGTCACCGGCCATTGCCGGCAGTGCGGTCGCGCCAGCCAGGGCGGCGACGACGAGAGCGGGGGCGATTTTCTTCCACATTCCCGTATTCTTCCTTGTTCTCAATCTGGTTATTGAAGGTCGGCTCGCTACGACGATCTGAACCAATCGACGTCGATTCAGGCATTGTGCCGAATCCCGGACCAATTCATTTCAATGAGCTTGCGGCGAAGAATAGCACCGCTCCCGCCTCCTTGCCGTGGACATTCTGGTAACAAGTTGTTTACCAAAATAGGCGCGCGAACAGGTCGGCGGAAAAGCCGCAAAGGCCCGCCGGACGGGCGTCCGAGGGATTTCGGGCCGCCTCGGCGGAATGGCCGCGAGCACGGGAATCGCCCCGCCCGGACACACGTGGCAACACATCGGGCACGTGCAGGAGCCGGTCCGGCTTGAACCGGTCATCCCGCGCCGATGAGGGTCAGTACACGCCCGGCAGCAGGCGCCAGGTTCGCGCGAAGTACGCGTCGTATTCGGCGCCGAACTGGGCGCGCAGCAGCGCTTCCTCGGAACGGATCCGAGCGACCAGCGGCACCAGCATCAGCGCGGCCAGCAGCAGGCCGACGCCCGAGCGAAACGCGCACGCCCAGCCGATCGAATTGACGAGCAGGCCGAGATAGCTCGGGTTGCGGATGTGGCGATAAATGCCGGCCGTGACCAGCGTATGGCCCGGCTGGATGGCAACCAGCCCGCTGAAGCGCTTGCCGAGCACGAATACGGGCCAGATCCGCAGCACCCCGCCCGCGACGTACAGCACGACGCCGAACCAGCGCACCGCGTCGCCGCCGAAGGTCCACACGTCGAGCCGGTCGGTCAGCGCGGGCAGATAGGCCAGCAGGAACCCGCTCGCGCCGAATGCCGCGAGCACCCAGCGGTTGTCGCGGTTCTCGCGCACGCCGGCGCTCAGGTTGCCTTCGGTGAACATCGCGGCGAAGGTCAGCGCGAACGTCACGACGGCCACAGCGGTCAGTTGCGGATGGGAGAAGAAGGCGGCGAACCCGCCGATGCCGAGCACGGCGAGCCCGAGATAGACGAGCATGGAGACGCTCGACACGATTGCGACCTTGCGCGTGACGGCCATCGTTGCCTCGCCGGGTTGGACTTTCCTGTGAAGTATAGGAATCCGGGCGTTCAATGCGCACGCGCGCCGTCGGGCGGCGCGCGAGTCGTTGCTGCGGGAAGTGGCGAAAAAGCGGCGGAGGAGCGTCGAGGCACGGGCGCGATCGATGGGCTGGACAGACCCAGGCCCGCCGCGAGGTCAGCGAATGCGGAAGTTGCCGCCGATCCCGACGCTGACGGGCGGTGCGTAGTACGCCGGCGCATAGCCGTAGTAGGCCGGCGCGGGGGCATAGCCGTAAGGCGGCGCGACATAGCAGCCCGACAGGCCGCCGATCAACGCGATCGTGATGAGAACTTTGTACATGGCTCGATTCCCGGCGAAGAGGACACGTTGCATCGCACGAGAGCCGGGGCGTCGCAGCCTGCGACGGCCGGCACGAAGCGGCGCTCCGCCGCTTCCTGTCGCTCGATGAAGCAATGCGCGGAGTCTAGCGCCAGGGGCCGCCGGCACGCGTTTCGCGAGCGGTTACAGGTGTTACGCCGCGTGACCGCCGAAACACACGCGAACGGCGCCGCGGCGCGCGGCCGCTGGCGCCGCTCCAACCGGTCGCCGTGCTCGCGTTACACAAAATGGGCGCGAATGCGCTGCGCGACCGACTCGAGCGCCGCTGCGTCGGCGATCTCGCGCGCGTGCATCCGCAGCTCGACGCCTTCCCAGCGCGGGATCACGTGGAAATGCACGTGCGGAACCGTCTGGCCCGCCGCCGCGCCGTTGAACTGGCCGATGAACACGCCGTCCGGCCCGAGCGCCGCGCGCACCGCCGCCGCGATGCGCTGCGTCATGCGGATGCCGGCCGCGGCCGCGTCGCCGGACAGTTCGAAGATCTGTGCGGCCGGCTCCTTCGGGATCACGAGCACGTGACCGTCGGCCTGCGGCATGAGATCCATGATCGCGAGGGTCGCGTCGTCTTCGGCGACCTTCACGCACGGCAGTTCGCCGCGCAGGATTTTGGCGAACGGGTTGTTGTTGTCGTAGGACATGGCTTGTTCCGATAGCGGTTTGAATGGGAGAGCGATGCCGGACGATTATCGGCCGGCGACGGGACGGATTTCAACTTGTCAGGCCGTGTCGCGATTGCGGCGAACAATGCACGCCGGCGCGCCCGCAATATCGCTCGCCGGACGGAATATCCGGCCGGCGCGATCCGTTTACTCCGCGCGCGGTGTCGCATTGCAGGATCGCGAACCCGCGCCGGACACCCGTCGGCTGCGCAGGCCGGCAGCCGGGATGACTGCTCGCGCTCATCAACCGGAGTCATGCCATGGATCCTCTCCCGTCCTGTCGTTCGCCCGCCGTTGCCCTTCCCCCGCCCGTCCTCGCGCACGCCCGCCGCACGCTGGCGCGCACGCTATGCCGCGTGGCCTGCGGCGCCGGGCTGGTTGCGTTGTCGTCCGCGTTCGCGTGGGCCGGCGGCAGCGATTCCATCCTGCCGGTCTCGTCGGTCACGGCCTCGACCGTGCCCGCCAACGGCGACGTCAATCCGTACGGCATCGCGTTCGTGCCGCGCGGCGTGCCGAGCTGGAGCACGCTGAAACCGGGCGACGTCGTCGTCTCCAACTTCAACGCGGCGTCGAACGTGCAAGGCACCGGCACGACGATCGTGAAGCTGTCGCCCGGCAAGACGCCAGCGACCTTCTTCCAGGGCAGCAATCTCGGTCTGACGACCGCGCTCGCGGTGCTGCGCAGCGGCTTCGTGCTGGTCGGCAACGTCCCCGCGCCGAACGGCACCGTCGTCGCACCCGGCTCGCTGCTCGTCATCGGGCCGCAAGGCAATCTCGTCACGCAACTGTCCAGCAGCACGCTGCTCGACGGCCCGTGGGACATGACCGTAATCGACCGCGGCCAGCGCGTGACCGCGTTCGTGTCGAACGTGCTGAACGGGACGGTCTCGCGAATCGAGCTGGAGATCGGCAGCGACGGCGTCAGGATGCTGCAGGGCTCGCGCATCATCGCGTCGGGCTACCTGCACCGGCCCGATGCGAATGCGCTGGTCGTCGGTCCGACGGGCCTCGCGTACGACCCGAACGCCGACGTGCTGTATGTCGCCTCCACCGGCGACAACGCGGTGTTCGCGATCCAGAACGCCGCATCGACGAATCGTGACGGCGGCGTCGGACGCATGATCTACTTCGACGCGACGCACCTGCACGGCCCGCTCGCGCTGGCGCTCGCGCCGAACGGGCATCTCGTGACCGCGAACGGCGACGCGGTCAACCCCGACCCGCAGCAACCGAGCGAGATCGTCGAATTCACCGTGTACGGACGCTTCATCGCACAGATGCAGGTCGATACCGTGCCGGGGTCGGCCTTCGGCCTCGCGTTCGGGCACGGCAGCAAGGGCCAGCCGCAATTCGCGGCCGTCGACGACAACACGAATACCGCGACGGTCTGGACCCTGCGCCCAGGCGACAACGCGCAATGACGCGCCGCTCGAACGGGCCGCACCCGGCCCGTTCCAGCCTGCGCGAGCGACACACGCGATTCGCACACGCCGGGCACCATCGCGGCTGATCGACGCCGCCCGGCGTCGCACCCACCCGCGATTGCCACCGCTTGCCCGAACCTGCGACACTGCCGGATCGTTGCCGGCCGGCACGCCACCGAGGACGCTCGCGCATGACGATCCCCTTCAAATCGCTGATCCTGCGCGGCGTCGCAATCGCGCTCGCCGCCGCGGTCGGCTACACGGGCTACATGCTGTCGCGGCTCGCGCCGATCGCGACCGGCTATGCCGCGAAGGCGCTGTGTTCCGGCGTGTTCGTGTCAGGCCGTCCAGCCGCATCGGTGATCGACGTCGACATCATGGCCGGCGTGCATCCGCTGCTGAAACTGGTACGCCCGTCGATCGATCCCGAGCATCGTCGCGCGGTCGCGACGTTCGCCGGTTTCGCGCAACGCGAAGCGGATTTCCGGCCCGGGCTCGGCTGCACGCTCGCGCTCGGGCCGTCGCGCGGCGTGCTGCCGGCCGCGCTGCCGCCGTTGCCCGATCCGCCGCCCGCGCAAGCGGCCGCCGTCGCCTCCCTGTCTCCCGTCTCTCCCGTCTCTCCCGTGTCTCCCGTGTCTCCCGTGTCTCCCGCCTCCGCCGTCGCGCCGATCACGCCGATCGTGCCGCCGGCCGGCATCGACGCGCGCAAGCTGCAGGCCGCGCTCGACCATGCGTTCGACGAACCCGATCCGGCGCGGCCGCGGCGCACGCGCGCCGTCGTCGTGATGTGGCGCGGCCACGTGATCGCCGAACGCTATGCGCCCGGCTTCACCGCCGACACACCGCTGCCCGGCTGGTCGATGACGAAGACCGTGACGGCCGCGCTGGTCGGCCTGCTCGTCGCGCAGCACAAGCTGTCGCCGGATGCGTCCGCGCTGCTGCCCGAATGGCGCGACAGCGGCGATGCGCGCGCGGCCATCACGCTCGACGAACTGCTGCGGATGACGAGCGGCCTGCAATTCAACGAGGATTACGACGACCCGCTGTCCGACGTCGCCGTGATGCTGTTCACGCAGCCCGACACCGCACGCTTCGCATCGTCGAAGCCGCTTGCCGCGAAGCCCGGCACGCAGTGGTACTACTCGAGCGGCACGAGCGCGATCGTCGCGCGCGCGATGCGCGTCGCGATGGGCGGCGCCGAGGACGACTACCTTGCGTTTCCGCGCCGCGCGCTGTTCGCGCCGCTCGGGATGCGCAGCGCGGTGTTCGAACCCGATGCGTCCGGCACGCTCGGCAGCGCGTCGTTCATGTATGCGAGCGCGCGCGACTGGGCGCGCTTCGGGCAGTTTCTGCTGCAGGACGGTGAGTGGAACGGGCGGCGGCTGCTGCCCGAAGGCTGGGTGCGCTACCTGAGCCGCGCGACGCCGCTGTCGCCGCGCGAGGAATTCGGCGCGCATCTGTGGGTGAAGGTGCCCGAGCCGTTCAACGATACCGGCCCGGATGCGCGTGCCCTACCGGCCGACGCGTTTCATGCGGTCGGCCATGAAGGGCAGTTCGTGAGCGTGGTGCCGAGCCGCCAGCTGGTGGTCGTGCGGCTCGGGCTGTCGCGGCCGGAATCCGCGTGGAATCACGAAAGGTTTCTCGCGCGCGTGCTCGACGCGGTGCCCGCGCCGGGCGCGTGACGGCAGGCGCGCGGCTTCCTCGAATGCGGGCGGCGACACGGCGGCGGCCTGCACCGCCCTGCCGCCGCGCCGCGCACCGCCTCACACCGTGCGCGGCTGCCGACGCATTACGGGTTCGCGCTGCCCGCGTACTGCTTGAAACCTTCGCGCGTCGCGAGACGGTCGATGTAACGCTTCACCGCCTGGAACTCCGGATGCTCGAACGGCGTGCCGAACCAGCGGTTCACCGACAGGCCGATCGGAATGTCGGCGAGCGTGAAGTGGTCGCCGGCCACGTATGCGCCGGTCGCTTCGAGCTGCGTTTCCAGCACCGTCATGTGCTTCGTCCAGCCCGCGATCGACTGCGCGATCGCAGCCGGGTCCTGGTGATCGGGCGACTTGCGCACGAGGCCGAGGAACGCGTCGACCCATGAACGGTTCAGGTCGGACGCCTGCCAGTCGATCCACTGGTCGACCCGCGCACGGGCCTGCGGCTCGGCCGGATAGAGCGCATCGCCGCCATAGCGGTTCGCGAGATAGCGGATGATCGTGTTCGACTCCCACAGCACGAAGTCGTCGTCCTTGATGACCGGCACGAGACCGTTCGGATTCAGCGCGAGATAGGTGGGATCGTTGGTCGTACGAAAGCCCGAACCCCAGTCTTCCTGTTCGAACGGGATGTTGAGTTCGGTGCACAGCCACAGCACCTTGCGGACGTTGATGGACGGGATCTTGCCGAGGATGTGCAGCATGCAGGCTCCTTGTGAGGTCGAATGCGAAGCGTTCGGGGCGTTCGACAGGCCCGGACGGGTATCCGTCGAATTTATACACGACCTCGGGGCAAACGACAGGTCGTGCTCGCAAAATCGGTCGGCGGCCGACCGGTGAGGTCGCGCAACGCGTGCTCGGCCGCCCGGGAACCGGAACATGAATCCGTCGTGATGCAACCGCGCCGACATCATGCGCTGCCCGTCCAGCAGCAGCTCGGCCATCTCGCCCATCGCCTGCGATCGACTGCGTGGCACTGCGTACCGCTGTCGCGCCTGCGCGGCGGCGATCTATTCACATCGGCTTGACCACCATCAGGAAATAGACGGCCAGCATCGCGAAGAACGCCGGGTAGCCGAGCAGCTCCCAGCGCTTCGCATAGCGCCAGTAGCGCTCCGGCAACGCGGCGTCGCCGTTCGCATGCGCGAGCTTCGCCATCGACGCCAGTTCGACCTGCAGCCACACGACGGGCAGCCAGCACGCGCCCGCGATCGCATACAGCACGACCGACGCGACGAGCCACGGCGTATCCCACTGCCAGCCGGCCGTATGCGCGAGCCACAGCCCGGACGCGGGCTGGAACAGCACGGCCGGCGTCGTGAACCACCAGTCCGCGCGCACCACGAGGCGCGACACGGCCGCGATCGCCGGCACCGAGCGCGTGCGATTCGCGAAGAACAGGTAGAACGCGGTGCCGAAGCCGGTGCCGACCATCAGCACCGACGACAGGATATGCAGCGTCTTGACGATCAGATAGACATTCATTGTTATTCCTCTTCGGCAAACAGGATCAACAGGATCGCGAGAATCGGCACGTTCTTGAGCACGGGGCCGAACGGCTCGGCGAGCAGGGGCGGCATCGTGACCGCGATGACCGCCGAATACGCGACGATCAGCACGCCTTGCGCGACCCACAGGCGGCGGGACGGCGCGACGACGGTCGCCACGCCGAACGCGAAGTCGAGCGCGCAGGCCGCGTAGAGCGCAATCAGCGCGGGCAGCCCGGTCAGGTGGGCGTGCGCGAGCATCGCCAGGCTGTCGCTGCGCGGATGGACGAACGCGCTGACGATGGCCGTCCAGATCCAGACGATCGCGAGCGCACCGAGCAGCAGCGGCCGCCGCCACATCGCGAGCGCGTCGTGGCGCAGCGCGACCGCGTCCGCGCCGATGAACGTGCGCAGCCCGCGCGGCGGCCGGCCGAGCACGGCCGTGATGGCCGCGGGATCGCCCGTGTTGCCGCCGCGCAGCATCGTCCACGTGTCGCGGGTCAGCATCGCGCCCGGAATCGCGCCGGACAGCGTGGCAGCCGCCCCGACCAGCGGGCCCGGCAGCGCAATGCGCGCCGCCGGCGGAAAACCGAGCGCCGCGCGATAGCTGCCGAGCATGTCGCGATACTCGACTTCGTCGGCGCCGACGGCATCGATGACGCGCTCGCCGGCCGCCGGCGCATCGACGAGCCGCGCGACGAGTTCGGCGAGATCGTCGACATGCACCGGGCGCAGCCGTTGATGGCCGCCCGCTGGCAGCACGTGCACGGGCAGGCTCGCGAGCATCCGGAAGAACCGCGCCGACGTGCCGGACGCGCCGTAGACGAGCGCCGGACGCACGATCCGGGAATCGAGCGGCAGCGTCTGCAGGAAGCGATCGGCGGCGTACTTGCTGGTGAAATACGGCGTGTCGCCGCGTTCGACGCCCAGCGCCGAGATCTGGATCACGCGCCGCACGCCGGCGCGGCAGCACGCGGTGAACAGCGCGCACGGCGCCGCGCGATGCACGGCGTCCAGCGTCGCACCGCGCCGGTCGGCGAGGATGCCGACCGCGTTGATCACCACGTCGACGCCGTTCACCCGCGCGAGCCACGCATCGGGATCGACATCCTTCGCGAAGTCGATCGCCACATCGCTCGGACCGAGCACATGACGCACGCCGCGCAGCACGCGATGGCCGCCGGCTTCGAGCCGCGCGCTCAGCGCCCGCCCGATGAAGCCGTTCGCACCGCACACGAGGATGTTCATGTCGCGCTCCGTCTTGCGGGATGCCGGCGGTTCGACAGCAAGGCCATGGCCATCGTCATACTCTCTTTACAGTCATTTCTGTAATGACAGAAATATTGAATCCAAAAAAAGCGGGCCGCGTGCCCGCACGTCGGTACCGCCTACTTCGACGGCTTGCGCCGGACCGTCTGGCTGATCTTCGCGCCGATGCCAAGCGCCTTCATCAGCGTGTCCGGCTTCAACCGCAGCATTTCGTCCGACCAGGTCGTGAGCGTCTCGACGAACTGCAGCGTGTCGCGGATGCGCTGTTCGGTCTCGCGGCTTTCGTCGGCGAGCTCGGGGCTCGTCAGGCAATCGCGGAGCACCGTGAGCGTCGGTTCGATCTCACGCTGCCGCCGCCCTTCCACGATCAACTTGAACAATTCCCAGATGTCGGTCGACGTCTCGAAATGGTCGCGGCGATCGCCGAGTACGTGCACGACCTTCGCGAGCCGCCACGACTGCAGCTCCTTCAGGCTCGTGCTGACGTTGGAGCGCGCGACGTTGAGCGTCTCGGCGATCTCGTCGGCCGCCACCGGCCGCCCGGCCAGATACAGCAGCGCGTGGATCTGCGAGACGGTGCGGTTGACGCCCCACCGCGAGCCCATTTCGCCCCAGTGGAGAATGAATCGTTCGGCAATCGGTGTGAGTTCCATGGCGCGAAATTTAGGCTTTTCAGTAATTTCTGTCAAGACAGAAATTACCGGCGGCGTGCGCGCCCCGATCCGGCCCTCGGCGCTTGCCCACGTCGTCACGGCCCGCCACGCCGCGCCTTTCCCGCCGCCCGCGCCCGCTTCCATTACAATGCGCGGGATTTTTCCGATTTCAGGCCGTCCGCGCCTTTCTGACTAGAGGTTTCCATGATCATCAAACCGCGCGTGCGTGGCTTCATCTGCGTGACGACTCATCCGGTCGGCTGCGAAGCCAACGTCAAGGAACAGATCGACTACGTGACTTCGCACGGCCCGATCGCCAACGGCCCGAAGAAGGTGCTCGTGATCGGCGCGTCGACCGGCTACGGCCTCGCCGCCCGGATCTCGGCCGCATTCGGCTCGGGCGCGGACACGCTCGGCGTGTTCTTCGAGCGCGCCGGCACCGAAACGAAGCCGGGCACGGCCGGCTGGTACAACAGCGCCGCGTTCGAGAAATTCGCCGCCGAAAAGGGGCTGTATGCGCGCAGCATCAACGGCGACGCATTCTCCGACAAGGTCAAGCAGGTCACGATCGACACCATCAAGCAGGATCTCGGCAAGGTCGACCTCGTCGTCTACAGCCTCGCGGCACCGCGCCGCACGCACCCGAAGACGGGCGAAACGATCAGCTCGACGCTCAAGCCGGTCGGCAAGGCCGTCACGTTCCGCGGCCTCGACACCGACAAGGAAGTGATCCGCGAAGTGTCGCTCGAGCCGGCCACGCAGGAAGAGATCGACGGCACCGTCGCCGTGATGGGTGGCGAGGACTGGCAGATGTGGATCGACGCGCTCGACGAAGCCGGCGTGCTGGCCGACGGCGCGAAGACTACCGCGTTCACGTACCTCGGCGAGCAGATCACGCACGACATCTACTGGAACGGCTCGATCGGCGAAGCGAAGAAGGATCTCGACAAGAAGGTGCTGTCGATCCGCGACAAGCTCGCCGCGCACGGCGGCGATGCCCGCGTGTCGGTGCTGAAGGCCGTCGTCACGCAGGCGAGCTCGGCGATCCCGATGATGCCGCTGTACCTGTCGCTGCTGTTCAAGGTGATGAAGGAAACCGGCACGCACGAAGGCTGCATCGAGCAGGTGTATGGGCTCCTGAAGGACAGCATGTACGGCGCGACGCCGCACGTCGACGAAGAAGGCCGCCTGCGCGCGGACTACAAGGAACTCGATCCGCAAGTGCAGGGCAAGGTCGTCGCGATGTGGGACAAGGTGACGAACGAGAACCTGTACGAGATGACCGACTTCGCCGGCTACAAGACGGAATTCCTGCGCTTGTTCGGCTTCGAGATCGCCGGCGTCGACTACGACGCGGACGTGAACCCGGACGTGAAGATCCCGGGCATCATCGACACGACGGTCTGACGATACGGCCCGCCGCCGCGCTCGCTGCGCGGGCGGCGGGTTCGCGTGACCGCCGGCGTCAACGCGGCGCCGGTTCTTCCAGGTACACACCGTCCGACAACGTGGCCTTCACCTGCCGCGTGAAGTCGTCGGTGGACACCTCCTCCACTCCGGATTCGATCGCGTCGTACGCCTGGCGCACGACGTCGGCCGGTGTCGCCTTCGGTACGTCGAGGCCGGCCGTCAGGTCGGTATCGATGAAGCCTGCATGCAGCCCGACCACCTGCGTGCGCTGCTCGCGCAGCGAATGGCGCAGCCCGTTGGTCAGCGCCCACGCAGCCGATTTCGACACGCCGTAGCCCGACAGGATCGGCCGGTTCACCCAGCTCGCGACCGACAGAATATTGAGGATCGCCCCGCCGCCGTGGCCGGCAAGCGTTCCCGCGAACGCGCGCGACATCGCCAGCATCCCGAACACGTTGGTCTCCAGGTGCGCACGCAATGCGTCGACCGCGCCGTCGTCGGTCAGGCTGCCGAACCGCGCGATGCCCGCGTTGTTGACCAGCAGCGTGACGTCGCGCGCCGCATCGGCCGCCGCGGCGACCGACGCCGGGTCGGTCACGTCGAGCTTCACGGGCACCACGCCCGGCAGCGTCACGCTGGCCGGATCGCGCGCGCCCGCATAGACCTTGCGCGCGCCTCGCTCGAGCGCCTGCTTCGCGAACTCGAGGCCAAGCCCGCGGTTCGCGCCCGTGATGAAAACGACTGCACCTTCGATCTTCATGATCGTTCCTTTCTCAGATTCGATCCCGTCCGCGCCGGTTCGCCGCGCGCCCGGAATCCGGTAAAAACCACGCGGCCTTCGCGCACCGAACCGTTGCCCCGCCGATGCCGAAGGCCGGGCCGTTCCGCCGCCCGCGCCTCGCCGCACCCAACACCCCGACCGACGTCGATCCGTGCCGCGCCGGCTGCTTCGCTTCGTTCGCGAAGTCGGCTACACTTCATCTCAATGTCGATCACCATCGTCTTTGCGACGCATAGTGCCAGCGCGAGATCGGCACGTCAATGGTGATCGCCATTGTGATTTTCAATCGCGGCAATTGCCGGAATGAGGGAGGGATCGATGGGCGTCTCGAGACAACAGGCCGCGGAAAACCGCAACGCGATCGTCGCGGCGGCCGAGCGGCTGTTCCGCGTGCGCGGCGTCGACGCCGTCGGGCTGACGGAATTGATGAAGGAAGCCGGCTTCACGCAGGGCGGCTTCTACAACCATTTCAAGTCGAAGGACGCGCTGGTCGCCGCCGTGATGGACAAGGCGATCCAGGATCGCGCGGATTCGCCGAACGCCGGCAGCGTCGCGAAACAGGTGACGGCGTACCTGTCGGGCGCGCATCGCGACAACATCGAGGCCGGCTGCCCGCTGTCGGGCTTTGCCGGCGATGCGCCGCGGCTGACCGACGCGGCGCGCGCCTGCTACACGCGCGGCGTCGCCACGTACCTCGACCGGCTGGAACGCATGGTCGCCACGGAAGGCTCGGCCGCGGCCGACGCGCGCGGCGACGCGATCGCCGTTTTCAGCCAGATGGTCGGCGCGCTGGTGCTGTCGCGGGCGGTGGCCGGCACCGATCCCGCATTGGCGGACGAGATTCTGGATGCGGCGCGCCGCACGCTCGTCGGGCAGCCCGACGATCCGGCCGTGCCGGCATAGCGGCACGTCGCCGTTCGTGCGCGATCGCGTCGCCGTCGCTCGCTACTGGACTGCCCTCGCGGCCTCCCACAGCGGCTGCTGGCCGAGCGCCGCATGCCACGCTTCGAACTGTGTGCGCCACGACTCGAACGGCTCCTTCAGCGGATGACGCGGATCCTCGCTGAGCGAATACGCCATCCCTTCGATCAGCCAGCGCGGCCGGGTTGCGACTGCGAGGTTGCCGAGCACTTCGGCCTGCCGGTGGTGGATCAGCTCGTGCGCGAGAAAGTAGGTCTGCCAGCCGCGCGGCGCCACGGCCACGCCGAAATCCCCGAGCGTCAATGCAGCGCGTTCGCCGAGGCCGAACGCATCGGCGCACGCACGCGTCGCGCAGAACACGACGCGCGGCGCATCGCGAAACGGCCCCACGGCCGCCGCCGCGCGCGCGTAGCCGTCGCGATAGAGCTGCTGCGCGTCGCCGAGCTTCGCGGGATCGTCGATGCAGATGTCCGCGCGCGGACATGACACGCCGGGCAGCAGCGCCGGCGCAACGACGCGCAGCGGCTTGACGAGCGCGTAAGCGGCGATCGGCACTGCGACGAGCAGCCCCGTGAGGGCGAAGGCGACGTGGGAGCGTTTCATCGTGACGGCGATTCCATTGGCGTTCCGGTGGCGTGTTGCAGCAGCAATATATCGGAGCCGCACTGCCGCCGGCCGGCTTTTCGTGTCGTGTGGCTTGCGCGTTGCCGACGCGTCATGCCACGCGCCCCGCCCCCGCCGCATCGGCACGCGGTCCCGATCGACTCCAGCGCACGCCGGCCCACAGGATCGCGGCGCTGCCTGCGAGCAGGATTGCCTCGATCAGCGTCGATGGAGCGCACGGCGACGTGCGCCGTTACACGAGCTGCTTGTGAAAATACGTGGTCGCGCACAACGCGCCGTCGGGCATCAGCGCGTAGTTCGGGATGACGCCCACGCGCTGCCAGCCGGCCCGTTCGTACAGCCGCTCGGCATCGCCGCCCGTTACCGTGTCGAGCACGAGCACGGTCTTGCCGGCATCGCGCGCGGCGTCGTCGGCCGCCGCCATCAACCGCGCGGCGATCCCTTGCCGGCGCGCATGACGCGACACGAGCATCTTCGCGATATCCGCGCGATGCGGCTGGTTCTCCGGCTGCCCGGTCACGATCTGCACGGTGCCGACGATCCGCCCGGCCGTGTCCTCGGCGACGAGCAGGATCCGCTCGCCGCTCGCGACGCCATCGGCGACGCGCGTCCAGAACGCGATGGCCGTCGAGCGCGCGATCGGCAGCATGAAGCTGACCGACGCGCCGCCTTCAACGCAATCGATCAGCAAGTCGGCGAGCGCGTCGACGCTGGCTTGCGCTTCGCTCGCGTCGACGCGGCGGACGGTTACGGCTGCTGTCATACCCTCTCCGGTATATCAGGCGGGGCACGCGTTCGGCGGCGTGCGCCCGGATCGAATGGAATGCCGGCGTGCGGCCGATGCCCGAGCAACGGCGGCCGGCGTTCGGAAACACGGCGTCCGGCATGGCCGGCGCGTGTTACTGCCCCATCATCCTATGCGATGAAAATCCCCCGTGCATTGCCTATACTTAGCCGCATGGCTAACTTTCAACCCGGTATCGACGAGGTATTCCACGCGCTCGCCGATCCGACACGCTGCGCGATCGTCCGCGCACTCGGCGGCGGCGGGCGGACCGTGTCGGAACTGGCCGCGCCGTTCGACATGGCGCTGCCGTCGTTCATGAAGCATGTTGCCGTGCTCGAGCGCAGCGGCCTCGTGCAGACCCGCAAGGACGGCCGCTCGCGCACCTGCGAGCTGGTCGGCAGCCGGCTGGCAGAAGCCGAGCAGTGGCTCGCCGCCCAGCGCGCGCTGTGGGAAGCACGCGCCGATCGTCTCGTGGAATTCGTCGAACGCCGCCACCAGGAGGAGCAAGCTCATGTCAGCCAGCTACGTCGACCCCGCCGCCGCCCATGACCTCGTGATCACGCGCACGCTGCGCGCGCCGCGCCACGCGCTCTGGCGCGCATGGACCGACCCCGAACTGCTGAAGGAATGGTGGTGCCCGAAGCCGTGGACCACCGAAGTCCGTGCGTTCGACCTGCGCCCGGGCGGCGCCTTCCACACGTTCATGCGCGGCCCCGACGGCGGCACGAGCGACAACCCCGGCTGCTTCGTTGAAATCGTGCCGGAAGCGCGCATCGCGTTCACGTCGATGCTCACGGGCGGCTGGCGGCCGCAGGTGCCGTGGATGGGCTTCACGGCCGTCATCACGATGGCCGATGTCGACGACGGCTGCCGCTACGAAGCACGCGTGATGCATCCGGACGCGGCGACGCGCGAGCGCCACGAGGCGCTCGGCTTTTTCGAGGGCTGGAACATCTGCATCACGCAGCTCGACGAATTCGCGGCCGCCTTGCGCTGATGGCGCACGCGCGCGCGGCCATTGCATGCCGTCACGCGCGCGCCTAGGATTCCTGAAGGAAGCATGACGACGCGCCGGCGTCCGGCGCGCACCGTCGCGCGCGCTCCGCAGGAGGCCACATGCTGCACACGCACACGCATTCGACCCGGGTCAGCCGGCACCTGAACGCGCCGCGCGGGCGCGTCTATCGCGCGCTGCTCGACCCGCACGCGGTCGAGCAATGGAAGGTGCCCGACGGCATGACGTGCCGCGTGCACGCGTACGACGCGCGCGAAGGCGGCGCGCTGCGCGTGTCGCTCAGCTACGACGCACCGTCGGACGGCACCGGCAAGACCACCGCGCACACCGACACCTACCACGGCCGCTTCGTGACGCTCGTGCCCGACCAGCAGGTCGTCGAAATCGACGTGTTCGAAACCGACGATCCGATGCTGCGCGGCGCGATGACGATCACGATCACGCTGTCCGACGAAGCAGGCGGCACGCGCGTCGAGGCGGTCCACGACGGGGTGCCGCCCGGCGTGCCGGCCGCCGACAACGAAACCGGCTGGCGGATGGCGCTCGCGCGGCTCGCGGCGCTGGTGGAGAAGGGCTAGGCGGTACGCGTCAGCCGAGCCGGTATGCGTGCGAGACGGTCCCGCGGAACAACGCATCGCGCTCGCTCGGGCTCGCTTGCGCGGTCAGCCGCTTGAACGCGTTCCAGCCGTTCACGTACGAATACGAGCCCTTGTCGACCGGAAAATTGCTCTCGAACATGCAGCGCTCGGCGCCGAACGCCTCGATGCAAGTGAGCATCCACGGCCGCCATGCGTCGGCGAGCTGTTCGGACGACGGCGGCCGCACGCCCTTCTCGAAATCGAAGCCGTTGATCCGCATGCCAAGGCCGCCGACCTTCACGAATACGTTCGGCAACCGCGCAAGCTCGCGCATCGACGCCGACCAGCGCGCGAAGACTTCCGGCCGCTTGTCCGCATAGCTCGCGATCCGCACGACGCCGCCACAGTGGTTGACGACGATCCGCGTGTCGGGGTTCGCCTTTGCCAGGTCGAACAGCTCGGGCAATTGAGGAAAGAACAGCCATGCGTCGTACGACAGGCCGAGCGGCGCCAGCTGCGCGACGCCGGCCCGGTAGGCCGGGTCGAGCAACAGCCCGCGCGGCACCGCCGACAGCGGATTCGCGAGCGACGGATCGGCATCCCACGTGCTCAGGTGCCGGACGCCGCGAAAACGTCCGCGCCCCGCGTCGACATGCGCTTCGAGCACGTCGCGCACGCGCGCGCCCAGGCGCAGGTCCGCATGCCCGACGATGCCTTTCGCGACGGCCGGCACGCGCGGCTGAAGCGGCTCGGTCACCCCTGCGACATACGCCGTCTCGCCGACCGGCTTCAGTTCCACCGGCCCCGCATCGCGATAGCGCGTCAGCGCCTGCATATAGACGGATGCCTGGATGTTGTGCCCGGACCGCGCATCCTGCAGATACTCGTCGAGCATGTAGATCCAGCCCGGCCGCTCGTAGAAGTGGTGATGCGCATCGATGATCGGCAGGTCCGGTTCGAGTGCGGGCTCGAGCGCGGAGGCAAGCCAGTCGTTTCGCACCGCGAGATAGTTGCTTTGCGTCGTCATGCGGGAAGCTCCAGTTTCGGCCGGCGTCCGCGTATCGGCGAACGCAGGCAGTGCGAGCGACGCGGCGGCCGCGCCGAGCAGCCGGCGTCGTTTGATCGAAAGGGTCATGTCATTCGCTCCGGTCGAATGCATACAGCGACAGCGTCAGCAGCGTCGTGATCGCCAGCACGATCGCGAGGCCGAGCATCCCGGCCGTGAAGGTGCCGAAACTGTCCTTCAGGTAGCCGACGAGATAAGGGCCGGCGAATCCGCCGAGCGCGCCGATCGAATTGATCAGCGCGAGCCCGCCGGCCGCCGCCTGGCCCGACAGGAAGCGCGAAGGCAGCGTATAGAAGATCGTGCGGCCGGCAATCGTGCCGATCAGCGCGAGCGTGATGCCGACGAGCGCCGGCCCGAGCGTCAGGAAATGGGTCGACACACCGAGCGCCACCGCGCCGATGGCCAGCCCGATCGCCAGGTTCGCGACCGGGCTGCCGCGCCGGTCCACGCGCTTCGCCCACGCCAGCAGCGCGACCGTCGCGAAGAAGTAGGGCACCGAGGAAAGCCAGCCGGTCTGCATGGTCGACATCCCGTGCGCCTTCAGCATCTGCGGCAACCAGATGCCGATTCCGTACGAGCCCATCGTGAAGCCGAACGAGATCAGCGCGAGCAGGTAGACGCGCACGTCACGCAGCGCGACGCCGAAGCGCTTCTTGCGGCCCCCGGCAGCGCTCTCGCGCT
Organism: Burkholderia sp. IMCC1007; assembly: GCF_027257875.1. Classification (GTDB taxonomy): domain Bacteria; phylum Pseudomonadota; class Gammaproteobacteria; order Burkholderiales; family Burkholderiaceae; genus Burkholderia. Next base: position 13,464 of record NZ_JAPVQY010000077.1, on the reverse strand, counting down.
CGAATGCGCGCTGCAGCGCCGCGCGCTCGTCGGCCGACAGCCACGCCGCGTTTGCCGGCGAATCGGACAACATCTTCAGCACGAGGAAACCGAGCGCACAGGCAGGCAGCCCTTCGACGATGAACATCCACTTCCAGCCGGCAAGACCGAGCGCGCCATCGAGTTGCAGCAGCCACGTCGACAGCGGACCGCCGATCAGCGACGACAGCGGCGTCGACACGGTGAACCACGCGAGTACCCGCGTGCGGTAGCTCGCCGGAAACCACACGGCGAGGAAGAAGATCACGCCCGGAAAGAATCCCGCCTCGCCGATGCCGAGCAGCAGCCGGATCGCATAGAAGCTGGTCGGCCCCGTCGCGAGCGCGGTCGCCGCCGCCATCAGCCCCCACGTGATCATGATGCGCGCGAGCCAGCGCCGTGCACCGAAGCGGTACAGCGCGAGATTGCTTGGCACCTCGAACAGGCAATAGCCCGCGAACATGATCCCCGCCCCCCAGCCGAACTGCGTCGCGGTCAAGCCGAGATCGCGGTTCATCGTCAGCGCGGCGAACCCGACGCTCGTGCGGTCGAGGTAGTTGAAGAAGTACGCGAGTGCGAGCAGCGGAATGAAGCGCCATGCGGCCTTGCGCACGGCCCGTTGCTCGAGCAACGCGTCGGTTTCGCGATCGGCGGTCAGCGCCGGGGAAGCGGATGTCATGGTTGTCTCCAGGGATGCGGCAGTCCCGCCGCGCGTGCGCGGGCCGGGCTGCCGTTGTTCGTTCGATGGATCGTGGCCGCGCTACGCGCTCGCCGCTTCGTTCGGCGAAGGCGCGCCGCCCGGCCCCTCGCCGGGCGCCGCGTCGACCATGCCGTAGCGTCCCGCAACCACGCCGGCATCGATCAGCGCGCGCGCGTCGTCCGGCGCATAGCCGAGCTCGCCGAGCAGCGCGCAGGTGTGCTGGCCGAGCGCGGGCGGCGCCGAGCGCAGCCGCAGGCGCTCGCCCGCGAGCGTGAGCGGCAGCAGCGCGGTGCGCGTATCGACCGGCCGCCCGGCGCTGCTCGCATCCGCCGGCAGCGTCACGGCTTCGAGCCCGCCGGTCGCAAGCAGATGCGGATCGTCGAACAGGTCCTGCGGCTTGGTGATCGGCGCATACGGCAGCCCGATCGATTCGAAGATCGCGGCGATCTCGGCGGCCGACTGCGTCGCGAGGCGCGCGCGCAATTCCGGCAGCAGCCAGTCGCGGGCCTGTACGCGCAGGTTGTTGGTCGCCAGGCGCGCGTCGTCCTTCAGCGCGGAGAAGCCGAACGCGTCGCAAAACGACGCCCACTGCGTATCGGACACGACCGCAAGGAAAATCTGTTCGCCATCCTTGACGGAAAACACGTCGTAGACGGCCCATGCGGAGATCCGGCTCGGCATCGGCGATGCGGCCTGCCCCGTCACCGCGAACTGCATCATGTGCTGCGCGACGAGGAATACGTTGTTCTCGAACAGCGCGCTCTGCACCTGCTGGCCGCGGCCGGTGCGTTCGCGCTGCGCGAGCGCCGCCATCGCGCCGATCGCACCGAACATCCCGCCCATGATGTCGTTCACACTCGAGCCCGCGCGCAGCGGGCGCCCTTCCGGGCCGGTCATGTACGCGAGACCGCCCATCATCTGCACGACTTCGTCGAGCGCGGTGCGATGCTCGTACGGCCCCGGCAGGAAACCCTTGTGCGACACGTACACCAGGCGCGGATTCAGCGACGACAGCGCGGGATAGCCGAGGCCCAGCCGGTCCATCGTGCCGCTCTTGAAGTTCTCGCTGAACACGTCCGCCGTCGCCACGAGCCGGCGCACGATCTCGAGCCCGCGCGGGTCCTTCACGTCGACCGCGAGGCTCTTCTTGTTGCGGTTGAACATCCCGAAGAAGCCCGCGCCGGAACCGCGCAGCGCGCGCGTGCTGTCGCCCGCGATCGGTTCGATCTTGATGACTTCCGCGCCGAGATCCGCGAGCAGCATCCCGCAGGTCGGACCCATCACCATGTGGGTCATCTCGATCACGCGCACGCCTTCGTACGGCAGCGGCGAAGCCGGTTGGCGATCGTTCATTGCGCGACTCCCACCACACAGCCTTCCGGCTGAACCGCGGTCGGCGCCCGGCCGTCCGCATAACGAAAGCCCTTCGGCAGCCCGGCGTCCGGCACGTGGCCGTACAGCGCCTCGGCGGGCAGCGCCGCGTGCAGGATCGCGCGCGCGGCGAGCAGTGCGTCGACGTCGACGCCCGTGTCGTACCCCATCGACTCCAGCAGGAACACGAGGTCCTCGGTGACGATGTTGCCGGTCGCGCCGGGTGCATACGGGCAGCCGCCGAGGCCGCCCTGACTCGCGTCGATCGTCGTCACGCCGGCGTCGAGCGCCGCGACGACGTTCGCGAGCCCCTGTCCGCGCGTGTTGTGGAAGTGCGCACCGCCGGCCTTGTCGCCCACTTCGCGTTGCAGACGCGTGAACAACCGGCGCACCTGCGCCGGGTTCGCGTAGCCGCTCGTATCGGACAGGCCGATTTCGTCGACGCCGCAGTCGGCCATCGCGACCGCCATCGCGATCGTGTCGTCGTCGGAGACCGCGCCGGCAATCGTGCAACCGAACGCGACCGACACGCCGGCCTCGATCTGCACCGACGGAAACCGCGCATCGCGCAGCGCGACGACCGCGCGCACCTCGTCGATCATCTGCGCCGGCGTCTTGCGGATGTTCGCCAGCGAGTGCGCTTCGGTCACCGACACCGGCAACGTCAGCTTGTGGACGCCCGCCTCGAACGCGCTTTCGGCGCCGCGCAGATTCGGCGCGAGCGCAGCGACGTGCAGCCCGGGAATCGCCAGCGCATGCGCGACCACTTCCTGCACGTCGGCCATTTGCGGCAACAGCCGCGCCGGCACGAACGATCCGACCTCGATCTCGCGCAGACCCGCCGCGGCAAGCGCGGTAATCCAGCGCAGCTTGTCGGCCGTCGGCATCACGGCCTTGATGCTCTGCAGGCCGTCACGCGGACCGACCTCGCTCACCAGCACCTTCCGGGTTCCTGAACCATTCATTCGACACCTCAAAGTTCTATCTGAAAGAACATCGTTCTGTTTGATGGAACTTTAGGTGCGCATGGAATCGACGGTAAGCGGGGTATACCCGTGAAATCGCGATTTTTTGGAACTTGCGTTCTATCAGGCAGAACGATATAGTCGATCAACCGTCATCCCAAGGAACAGCAAGCCGTGTCTTCGACCTCGACTCCCGCAGATCACACCGACGAAGCGCCCGATACGCCGGGCGACGCTTCCAGCGGCGTCGCCGTCCTCGATCGCGCGTTCGCGATCCTCCGTGCATTCGGGCAAACCGACGACCGGTTGTCGCTCGCGGAACTGTCGCGCCGCACCGGGCTGTACAAGAGCACGATCCTGCGTCTGCTCGCCGCGCTCGAGCACGGCGGTTTCATGCGCAAGCTCGACGACGGTCAGTACGCGGTCGGACACGAGCCGCTGCGGCTCGCCGCGCTGTATCAGCGCTCGTTCCGGGTCGGCCCGGTCGTCGAACCGTTGCTCGAGACGCTGAGCCGCGAACTCGGTGAAACGGCATCGTTCTACGTGCGCCACGGCGACATGCGCTCGGTGCTCTACCGCGTCGAACCGGCGCGCACGGTACGCGTGTCGATCCGGGTCGGCGAGGAGTTTCCCGTTCACCAGGGCGCGTCCGGGAAAGTGCTGCTCGCGTTCACCGACCCGCACGATGCACGGTGGAACGCCGTACGCGAACAGTTGTGGGCCGCGTCGTACGGCGAGCGCGACCCGGAAACGGCGTCGGCGTCCGTGCCGGTGTTCGGTGCGGCCGGCGATTGCGTCGGCGCGCTGACGGTCTCCGGTCCGCAAACGCGGCTTGCCGCCGCGCCGGCAATGGCCGCGGCGCTCGCGATGTTGTTGCCGCTTGCGCAGAAGGCGACCGTCGCGCTCGGTGGCGCGGGCGCGCGCTACGATGCGCACGCCGTGCGCGACAGTCTCGCGCGATTCGCGGCGCAGGCGGACGATACCGCCCGGCCGTAGCCGGCCGGTCACGCCCGACGGCGCGGCTGCGCAAACCGCGGCCGCATGCGACACTGGCCGCCGACGCAACGAATCGCGCCGCCCTGCGGCGCGGCACTCGCCACCGCAGCCCGGACCCGCACGAGGAGCCCCGAGATGAACGCCGCGCGCACCGCCACCTGGTATTTCGATTTCGTTTCGCCGTTCGCGTACCTGCAGCAGGAACGGTTCGATCAGTTGCCGCCCGCCGTGGCGTTCGAGCCGAAGGCAATCGTACTCGGCGCGCTGCTCACGCACTGGGGCCAGAAGGCGCCGGCCGAGATCGCGGCGAAGCGCGTGTTCACCTACCGCCACGCGCAATATCGCGCGGACAAGCTCGGCATCCCGTTCCGGATGCCGCCCGCGCATCCGTTCAACCCGATCCGCCCGCTGCGTCTCGCGATCGCGATGGGCAGCACGCCCGCCGCGATCCGGCGGATCTTCCGGCACATCTGGCGCGACGGCAACGACGTGTCGACGCCGGACGGCTTCGCCGCGCTGTGCGACGCGGTCGGCTTTCCCGAAGGCGTGACGGCCGTCGAAACCCAGGCGGTGAAGGACACCCTGCGCGCGAACACCGATCAGGCGATCGCGGACGGCGTGTTCGGCGTGCCGACCTTCGCACTCGACGGCGACCTGTTCTGGGGCGACGACGCGACCGATATGTTCGTCGACTGCGCGACGTCCCGCGCATGGCTCGATTCGCCCGAAGTGCGCCGCATCAGCGCGCTGCCCGAAGGCATCCGGCGCGGCTGACGACCCGCGCCGCGGCGCTTACCGCTTTTGTGTGTCGCGCCCTTCGACGAGCGCGGGCACGGCCTCGCGCATCATCGCGACGAAACGCACGAGCCGCGACGGATAGAACTGCGCGTGCGGATACGTGATGTAGACCGGCAACGGCGCCGCCTGCCACTCGGGCGCGAGATGCACGAGTTCGCCGCGCGCGAGATCGCCCGCCAGCAGCCATGACGAGCCGACGCACGCGCCGAGCCCGAGCAGCGCCGCGCTACGCAATGCATACAGGTTCTCGGTCGTGAAGCGCGGCCGGATCGCGATGCGTTGCGTGGCGCCGGTCGCGGCGTGCGTCAGCGTCAGCTCGGTGCGGTAATACGTGCGCAGCGCGAGCCACGGCAACGCGGCGAGCGCGTCGGGATCGGCGGGCGCGTCGACGCCGTCCAGCACCGACGGCGCGGCCACCACGAAGCGCGGCACGTTCGTCAGACGAATCGCGACGACGCCCGGATCGGTGGGCTCGCCGACCTGGATCGCGCAGTCGATCCCGCTGCCGACGAAATCGCGCACCTCGTCCTGCAGCAGCCATTCCACCGATACGCGCGGGTAGTCGCGCAGAAACCCTGCAAGCGGCGCGACGAAGCGCTCCTGCCCGAACGCATGCGGCACCGCGACCCGCAGCAGGCCGTCGGGCTCCTCTTGCGCGCCGCGCAGGTCGGCCTCGAATGCCGCCCACGTCGCGAGCAGCTCTTTCGCGCGCGTGAAGCAGCGCTCGCCATCGACGGTCAGCCGCATCGCATGCGTCGTCCGCTGCAGCAGCCGCATGCCGAGCGAGCGCTCGAGCGCCTGCAGCCGCCGGCTGACGGTCGGCTGCGTCGTCTGCAGATGCGCGGCGGCGCCGGACAGGCTGCCGGCCTCGACTATGCGTACGAAGGTTTCCATCAGCTCGAAACGATAGCCGGCACCGTCGACGGGCACCGCCTGAATGCGCGCAGATGCGCCAGCAGCGGGCAGATCGGAAGTTTTATCGGTCATGCGCGGAGCGTATAACAAATCTGCACCGGACGGTACTACCGTGCCCGGCTGGCGGTCGGCACACTGGCGTCCATTCGTTCCCCCAACAAGGATGCACGCCATGTCTACCCCGACCCGTCTCGACGCCGTGCCGCGCGCGGCCCTCGCGGCCAAAGCACCGGCCCATGCCGGCCATGCACCGGCCGCATCGATGCCCGATCGCCGGCTCGTGCTGCTGCTCGCCGCTGCAGCAGGCCTCGGCGTCGCGCCGCTCTACTATGCGCAGCCGATGCTCGCCGCCCTCGGGCCCGATCTCGGCGCGTCGGCGCGTGCGATCGGTTTCGTGCCGACGCTCACGCAGCTCGGCTATGCGCTCGGCATCCTGCTGCTCGCGCCGCTCGGCGACCGCTTCGACCGGCGCCGCGTGATCGTGACGAAGGCCGCCGCGCTCGTCGTCGCGCTGCTGCTCGCCGCGGTCGCGCCGTCGCTCGGGCTGCTGCTGGCCGCGAGCTTCGCGATCGGACTGACCGCGACGATGGCGCAGGACGTCGTGCCGGCCGCCGCGACGCTCGCGCACGACACGCATCGCGGCCGCATCGTCGGCACGGTGATGACGGGGCTGCTGCTCGGCATCCTGCTGTCGCGCGTCGTCGCGGGCTTCGTCGCGGAAACAGCCGGCTGGCGCGCGATGTTCGCGCTGGCGGCCGCCAGCGTCGCGGCGATCGGCGTCGTGGCTGCACGCGGGTTGCCGCGCTTCGAGCCGACCACGCGGTTGTCGTACCGCGCGCTGATCGGCTCGCTCGTGGGCCTGTGGCGCCATCATCCGGCGCTGCGTCGCGCCGCGCTTGCGCAAGGCGTGCTCTCGATCGGGTTCAGCGCGTTCTGGTCGACGCTCGCCGTGATGCTGCACGGCGCGCCGTTCCACCTGGGGAGCGCGGCCGCGGGGGCATTCGGCCTCGCGGGTGCGGCCGGCGCGCTGGCTGCGCCGATCGCAGGGCGCCTCGCCGATCATCACGGCCCCGAACGTATCACGCGCATCGGCATCGTGATCACGACGGTGTCGTTCGCCGCGATGGCCACCGCGCCGCTGATGACGCCGCATGCGCAACTCGCGCTGCTGGCCGTCGCGACGATCGGCTTCGATCTCGGCGTGCAGGCGACGCTGATCGCGCACCAGGCGATCGTCTACCGGATCGATCCGGCGTCGCGCAGCCGCCTCAACGCGGTGCTGTTCGTCGGCATGTTCATCGGGATGGCGGCCGGCGCCGCGCTCGGCAGTTCGTTGCTCGCGCAACTGGGCTGGAATGCGGTGATCGTGCTGGCCGTCACGACGTCGCTCGCGGCGCTGGGCGTGCGCATGTGGCGCCGGTAATCGCTGGCGTCGCAACCCAAAGGCGGGCAGGCCCACCGGGCTTGCCCGCCTTTTCTTTTTGTTTTCGTTCGATGCGGCGCGGCCGGGCGCAGCGCGGCAGATCAGCGCGGCGCGCGGCCGGCATTCGATCATCCGATGCAAGGTTTGTAATATCGCTTCGCGGTTAGCTAGTTCAACCGATTATTTTTTGCCGATGCCGCGAGCGCCGTGCACAACCGTCAGAGGATTCGACATCGCCGCGTCACACGGCCTTCATCAATCCGGCCCCATCAGGAAGTGGGGTTTTCTCAGGGGATTCCCGGTATTTTTTCCCAATTTTCTTCGAAATTACCGATGACATACTTGCCCCCCGTTGCGCTGCAGTGCGAGCGCGCTTCCTGGTCCGGCCGGCCGCACGTCATGCGCCGCGCGTCCGCCGGCGTCGCAGAACATGAACAATTTCGACACCACGATCCAGATCTTCCTGACCCAGATCACGTTCGGCCCCCTGATGAATCATGCAATCCGCGTGGTCGCCGGCCTCTACACGTTCAAGGGCTTCGTGCTCATCCCCGTGCTGTGCTGGCTGTGGTTCCAGCCGGGGCCGCACCGCGAGCGGCAACGCGAGCTGGTCGTCGCGACAGTCGCGAGCGGGCTCGTCGCACTCGCGTTCGGCCGCCTGCTCGCCAAGGTACTGCCGTTCCGCGTGCGGCCGATCTACAACCCCGATCTGCACCTGCACTTTCCGTCCGAGGAACTGCGTGCAGCGACGCTGCAGGCATGGAGCTCGTTTCCGAGCGATCACGCGATGCTGTGGATGGCGATTGCGGCGGGAATCTTCATCATCACGCGTCGCGTCGGCGTGCTCGCGCTGCTGTATGCGGTCGTGTTCATCTGCCTGCCGCGCGCGTATCTCGGCTATCACTATCCGAGCGACCTGATCGCCGGTGCCGCGATCGGCATCGCGATCGCATGGCTGCTGACGCGCGACGCCATTCGCTCGCGCTTCGCGCCGCAGCTGCTCGACGCGATCCGGCGCTTTCCGGCGCCGGCCTACACGCTCGCGTTCCTGCTGTGCTTCGAACTGATCACGCAGTTCGACGAACTGCTGACGCTCGCGCAGTCGGTCAAGCACACGGCGATGTAACGGGACGGCGCCGCCATGCTTCCGCTGCTGTGGTCACGACGCACCCGCACGCGCTGCCGCCCCTGCGCGGCGACGTCGCGCGGTGCGCGTGACGCCGCGCCCGTCCCCGCGTACGTCAATCGCGATCGGGCGCGCCGAGCGGAAAGAACGAACGATACGGCCGCGCCTCGTCGACCGCCCGCGCAAACGACGGCCGCGCAAGCAGCCGCTTGCGATACGCGATCACGTTCCCGAACGACGGATCGATCCGGTGGGTCCAGTCCGCGTAGAACAGGAACGGTGCCGCGCCGCAGTCGGCGAGGCTGAAGCGGTCGCCGGCCGCCCATTCGCGCTCGGCCATCTTGCGGTCGAGCCACGCGTACGACGTGTCGAGCATCGCGCGCGCATCGGCAACGCCGCGCGGGTCACGCTCGTGCTCCGCCCGCAGCGCGTCGAACACCACCTTCTGCTGCGGCGTCGACACGTAGTTGTCGAAGAAGCGATCCATCATCCGCACCTCGAGCGCCGCGCGCGGATCGTCGGGCAGCAGGCGCACGGGGCCCGGATGTGTGAGGCCGAGATACTCGATGATGATGGTGGCCTCGATCACGGTGCGCCCCGCGTCGACGAGCACCGGGAACCGCTTCAGCGGCCAGAGCGCGGCCAATTCCTGCATCGGCTTCGGATCGTCGTGCGCGAGCACGCGATAGTCGAACGGCGTGCCGTTCTCGTACAGCGCGGTCAGCACTTTCTGGCAGTAGGACGAAAAGGGATGGGCGTATAGCGTCGGCTTCATCGCGGGGTCTCTCGGGTTTCGGCGCCGCGTCGTGCAGCGCCACGTGGTCGGATATCTTGACGACGAACGGCACGCGGCCCATTCGACATCGACCCGACGATTTTTTTCGTTGCGCGGTATCGCGCTGCCGTTACGACCGGCCGTCCTTCACGACGCGCCCTTCGCCGCGCCAGCGCAGCATCCCGCCGCCGAGGTTCGCGACCGCGTCGAAACCGGCCTTCAGCAGAATCACCGTCGCCTGCGCGGAGCGGCCGCCCGCGCGGCACACGGTCACGATCGGCCGGTCGCGCGCGAGCTCGGCGGTGCGCGCGGCCAGCTCGCCAAGCGGAATCGGCGTCGCGCCGGGCAGGTGGCCGAGCGGGCCGGTGAATTCGTCCGGCTCGCGCACGTCGACGACCTGCACGGCCGGCAGGTGATCCTCGAGCCACTGCGGGTCGATTTCCCAGAATCCGGCAAACGTATAGACGAGCGGCGCCCAGTCGGCGGATTGCTGCGCATCGGGCGCGTTCTCGGCGACGCCGCACTGCAGGTTCGCGGGCACCGCGACGTCGATCTGGCGCGGATGCGCGAGGCCGAGGTTGCGCATGTAGCCCGCGAAATCGTCTTCGCTGAGATCGCCGCCCAGGCGCGGATTGAAGCGCCGCTCCTCGCCGACGCTCGTCACCGTCAGCCCGCGATAGTCGTGCGCCGGATACAGCAGGCACGCCGCCGGCAGCGTGAACAGCCGGCCATGCACCGCGCGATACAGCGCGCGCGGGTCGCCCTGCTGGAAGTCGGTGCGGCCGGTGCCACGAATCAGCAGGCAGTCGCCGGTGAACGCCATCGATTCGTCGTCGAGCACGAGGCTGATGCAGCCGCTCGTGTGGCCCGGCGTCGCGCGCACCGTCAGGTAGCGCGTGCCGAACGTGCAGCGGTCGCCGTCGTTCAGATAACGGTCCGCGCCCTGCGCGCCGCTCGCGGCCGAGATCGCGATCGCGCTGCCGGTGCGCTGCTTGAGCAGCCACGCGCCCGTCACGTGATCGGCATGCACGTGCGTGTCGATCGTCGCGACGAGCCGCAGGCCCAGTTCGTCGAGCAGGGCCGCATCGCGGCGCACCTGCTCGAATACCGGGTCGATCAGCAGCGCTTCGCGCGATGCGTGATCGGCGAGCAGATACGTGTAGGTCGACGATTGCGGGTCGAAGAGTTGGCGGAAGATCATCGCGAAGTCGCTCCGTCGGCTGGGCGTGCGGGGTGGGTGGAGGGTACGGGCGGTGCGCCCGGTGCCGGTTGCGCAACCCGCCGTGGCGGCGGCGCCGGCGCGCGGAGCGCGGAGCGCGGAGCGCGGAGCGCGCGTTCATACAGCGTAGTGCAAAACGCGCACGCCACCCGCATCGTTGCATGGGCGACGCGCCATGCCGCGCCCGGCCCGGCGCGCACGCTGCCTTACACTACCGGCTCTTCTCGTCTTACGTTCACAGGAATTGCGTCGACATGTCGATGACGATCGATCCGAAGCAGGCCGCTGCACTGCTGGCCGTCGCCGACACCGGCAGCTTCGAGCAGGCCGCCGTGCGCCTGCACGTGACCGCGTCCGCCGTCACGCAGCGGGTCCGCGCGCTGGAGGCGAGCCTCGGCACGCCGCTCGTGCTGCGCACGCGGCCGTGCCGGCCAACGCTGGCCGGGCAGCGCGTGCTGCAGCACCTGCGCCGCGTCGCGCTGCTGCAGGCCGACCTGCAAAGCACGCTCGCGACCGAGCGCGAATCGCCGATCTCGGTCACGATCGCGCTGAACTCCGACAGCCTCGGCACCTGGTTCCTGCCCGCGCTGACGTCCGTGCTCGCGGGCGAGCGCATCCTGTTCGAGCTGATCGTCGAGGATCAGGACCATACGTTCGCGCTGCTCGAAAGCGGGATGGCCGTCGGCTGCGTGACGACCGAGCCGAAGCCGATGCGCGGCTGCGTCGCGACGCCGCTCGGTACGATGCGCTACCGGCTGCTCGCGGCCGCGGCCTTCGCGGGGCGCTGGTTTCCGCGCGGCCTGAATCGCACGAGCGCGCGCGATGCGCCCGTCGTCGCGTATTCGCGGCGCGACACGCTGCAGTCCGCGTTCCTGAAGGAGAAGTTCGGGTTGCCCGAAGGCGCGTATCCGTGCCACTACGTGCCGGGCACGCACGCGCATTTCGCGGCGGTGCGGCACGGGCTCGGCTACGCGATGGTGCCTGAGCCGCTGATCGGCGGCGCACCGCTCGACGCGCAGGGGCTCGTCGATCTCGCGCCCGCGCATCCGACCGACATCGCGCTTTACTGGCACGCATGGACCGTGCAGTCGCCGACGATGGCATCGCTGTCCGCGCGGGTCGTCGAAGCGGCGCGCCGGTTGCTCGCGCCGCTGCGGTGACGCACGCGTGATCGATACGGCTGACGGCCGACACGGCTGCTATGGCGCGCGCGGCGCGGCATGCGTGGCGGCGAGAAAACCGATCGCACCGCCTATACTCGTTTCATCGGCCCCGCGCCGGCGCCGCGCGGCCGATCATGCATGGCCGGCCGTTCCCTGTCCTGTGAGGAGAACATCATGTCCCGCCGCTATATCGATTGCCGCGAGTTTCCCAGCGCGATGAATTGCTCGGTCGCGATTTCCGCCGACTCCGACAACGAACTGCTGGAGGCCGCCGTGCAGCATGCATGCTCGGTCCACCAGCACACCGACAGCGCCGAACTGCGTACCCAGTTGAAAGCGCTATTCCACGACGGCACGCCACCCGTCGACGCGCCCCGGCAAGCGTAATCCGCCGGCACGGCCCGTATCGACGGACGGCCTGCAGCGTCGCCCCATCGTTCACGCCCTGCTTCGCGCGACGTCGGGCCGTTGCCCCACCGGCCGGCGCATTCCGCGTTACGCGCGACGCTGCGCGAAATACGCGCCGACCGCGCCGATGAAGGTGTCGATGTCGTCGCGCGACACGTCGCAGTGCGTGACGAAGCGCGACGCATAAAGCATCTGCGTGAGGATCCCGCGCTCCTTCAACCACGCCTCGAGCGGCGCGCAGTCTGCTTCGGGGAATTGCGCGAACACCATGTTGGTCGCGTGCGACAGCACCTTCACCTGCTCGATGCGCGCGAGGCCTTGCGCGAGATGCGCGGCATTCGCGTGATCGTCGGCGAGCCGCTCGACGTTGTGGTCGAGCGCATACAGGCAGGCCGCCGCGAGTATGCCCGACTGCCGCATCCCGCCGCCGAGCACCTTGCGCCAGCGCTGCGCGCGCTCGACCAGCGCGCGATTGCCGACCAGCACCGAACCGACCGGCGCGCCAAGCCCTTTCGAGAAGCAGATCGACACGGTATCGAACGGTGCGCACAGCTCGGCGATCGTGCGACCCGACGCGACGGCCGCGTTGCACACGCGCGCGCCGTCGAGGTGCGCGGCGAGCCCGCGGCTGCGCGCGAGCGCGACGGCTTCCTCCATATAGCCTTCGGGCAACACCTGGCCGCCGATCGTGTTTTCGAGTGCGAGCAGGCGCGTGCGGGCGAAGTGATTGTCGAGCGGCTTGATCGCCGCGGCGATCTTCGCGAGCGGCAGCGTGCCGTCGGGTGCGTTCTCGATCGGCTGCGGCTGGATGCTGCCGAGCACGGCCGCGCCGCCGCCTTCGTATTTGTAGGTGTGTGCGAGCTGGCCGACGATGTATTCGTCGCCGCGTTCGCAATGCGCCATCAGCGCGGCCAGGTTGCTCTGCGTGCCGCTCGGGAAGAACAGCCCGGCTTCCTTGCCCGCGCGCTCGGCTGTCACCGCCTGCAGGCGCAGGACGGTCGGGTCGTCGCCCCAGACGTCGTCGCCGGTTTCGGCGGCAGTCATTGCGGCCAGCATCGCCTGGCTCGGACGTGTGACGGTATCGCTGCGTAAATCGATCATCGCTGTGCCTTGAGTAAACGCGAGCCGGAACCGATGCGCCCGGCCCTGCCGAAACGAGACTGAGAGTGTACGCAATTCGTGCGGCGCGCGCCGGGGCGGCTCGGGGGCGCGCCGCGGCGGTGCGAACGCGCTCCGCCGACGAACGGGATGACGACGATCGCTGCGATGCGCACCGCGCCGGCGCGCGGGGCACACGCGGTCGTGTCGTCAATAACGTGGGGGCGGCGGCTGGATGCCCGCCGGCGGCATCGGCGGCGCCGAGCGCTGCGCGCTGCCGCCGTATCCGCCGCTCATTCCGCCCGGCATCGGCACGCGATTGCCGGATGCGTACATGCACTGCAGGTACGCATAGTCGTAGCGACGCTGGATGTCGTACGCCGAGCCTTGCGCGGCGCCCGAGCCCACGACGCTGCCGGCGAGCAGCCCCGCGCCCGCGCCGACCGCCGCGCCGCTGCCGCCGTTGAACGCCGCGCCCGCCGCCGCACC
>NZ_JAPVQY010000076.1 GCF_027257875.1 Burkholderia sp. IMCC1007 | reverse complement strand
CCCGCGGGCGACAGCGCTGCGCGGCCCGCGCAGCCGCAACCGCGCATCGTGCCGCCCGCGCCGCGCAGCACGGCCAGCCCGCGCGCGGTGCCGAGCGTCGTGCTGACGCCCAAGGAACGCGCGATTCTCGAGTTGCTCGCGCGCAACCTGTCGAACAAGGAGATCGCGGTGGCGCTCGCCGTCGGCGAGGAAACCGTGAAGTGGCACCTGAAGAACCTGTTCGGCAAGCTCGACGCCAGTTCGCGCAAGCATGCGGTGCGCCGCGCGCTGGTGCTCGGGTTGCTCGAAAGCGCGCCTTGAGTTCCGTCTAGCGCGTGCCGGTGCCGGGCCTGCTGCCCGCCCGTTGACGGCAACCTCGTCGCCTCCCCCTTTCGCTTCTCCGTAACCCTGCCCCCCGCGCGTGGGGGGGAGCGGCCGCGCGACGTTGCGTAGTCTTTCCGCACGGCTCGCAGTGGCGTTGCATCCGGCGCCTTCCCGCCTGCCTCGATGACGCTTTCCCTGCTTTGCTGTCCTGCTTCACCCGCGCGGGCTCGATCCCGTGCGGTCCATTACGATCCTGGAGACTTCGATGAAGACGAAACTGGCCGTGCTCGCGGCGCTTGCCGGCTGCTCGGCGCTCGCGCATGCGCAATCCTCCGTCACGCTGTACGGCGTGGTCGACACGGGGCTGCTGTATCAAAGCACGTCGGCCGCATCGTTCAGCCCGAGCGCGCCGAACACCGGCAAGGTGTTCCGCATGAAGGACGGCGGCATCTATTCGAGCTTCTGGGGCATCCGGGGCAGCGAGGATCTCGGCGGCGGCTACAAGGTCAACTTCAAGCTGCAGGGTTCGTTCGACAGCGGCACCGGCAGGATGCAGCTGAGCGACGCGCCGGGCGCCGCGTCGATCTTCAACCAGGTCGCGTCGCTAGGCGTATCGGGGCCGTTCGGCTCGTTCACGGCGGGGCGCCAGATCGTGCCGATGATCTACGCGATGGCCGACACCGACGTGCGCAACGCGCAGTTCTTCGGCAGCGTGCTGACCGCATGGCTGGGCCTGAACACCGCGGCCGGCTGGCCGGGGACGAGCACCAACGGCGCGATCGGCGCGCTGTACGACAGCAATGCGCTCGTCTATCAGTCGCCGACGTTCGCGGGCGCGTCGATCGCGCTCGAATACGCGCCCGGCGGCGTCGCCGGACAGTTCCAGGGCGGCACGCGCGAATCCGTCGTGCTCAGGTATGCGAACTACGGGCTCAACGCGGCGGCCGTCTACTACAACGGCCACGACACGAACCCGACGCCGGGTGTCGCGCCGACCGGCGTCGACAACAACCGCTTCATCTACGTCGGCGCGAAATACACGATCCGCGATTTCTCGGTGTCGGCGTCGTACGGCAACGGCCGCAATCCCGCGCATGCGGACCAGGCGAACCTCGACATGCTGTCGGCGGGTGTCGGCTATCGCTTCACGCCGGCGCTGCAGGTCACGTCCGCCGTGTATTACCTGAAGGACCGCAACCGCTCGGAAAACCGCTCGACGGCCGTCGTGCTCACGGCCGACTACAGCCTGTCGAAGCGGACGATGGTCTATGCGCAGGTCGGCCACGTGAACAACCGCGGCACGATGGACCAGATGCTCGTGTACGGGCAGCCGGTCGCGCCCGGGGTCGGCACGACGGCCGCGATGGTCGGGCTGCGGCACAACTTCTGACGACGCGTTCAGTGCGGTGCAGTGCGGTGCAGTGCATGCCGCGGCGCCGGGTCGCGACGCGCGCTCGCCGTCTGCAGCGATCGCGGGGATCGGCTACAGTGGGCGTTTTTTGGCGCGCCCCGCCCGCCATGCCGATGCGATCGTCGCGTCCCTGCCGCCGTGTCGGGGGCGGCCGGCGCAGCGCGGCAGGCCGGCCGGAGCGCGGATCCTTAACGTTGTCCACGTTGACGAGCGAACCTCCATGCCCGATCTGTCCGCCTTCCCGATCACGAAAAAATGGCCGGCCCAGCATCCCGACCGTCTCCAGCTCTACTCGCTGCCGACGCCGAACGGCGTCAAGGTGTCGATCATGCTCGAGGAGACCGGCCTGCCGTACGAGCCGCATCTCGTGCGCTTCGACACGAACGACCAGTTGTCACCCGAATTCCTGTCGCTGAACCCGAACAACAAGATCCCGGCGATCATCGATCCGAACGGCCCCGACGGCAAGCCGCTGCCGCTGTTCGAATCGGGCGCGATCCTGATCTATCTCGCGGACAAGACGGGCCAGCT
Source organism: Burkholderia sp. IMCC1007 (assembly GCF_027257875.1). Classification (GTDB taxonomy): domain Bacteria; phylum Pseudomonadota; class Gammaproteobacteria; order Burkholderiales; family Burkholderiaceae; genus Burkholderia. Next base: position 30,060 of record NZ_JAPVQY010000076.1, on the reverse strand, counting down.
GATTCCGCAGGACCTCGCCGGCCGCTACGAGACGATCCAGTGGGTGATGTTCCAGATGGGCGGCATCGGCCCGATGTTCGGCCAGGTCGGCTTCTTCCACAAGTTCGCCGGCCGCGACTACGAGGACAAGCGTCCGCGCGACCGTTACGTCGCCGAATCGAAGCGCCTGCTCGGCGTGCTCGATGCGCATCTGGCGAACCGCAAGTGGGTGATGGGCGATACGTACACGATCGCCGACATCGCGATCTTCCCGTGGGTGCGCAACCTGGTCGGGTTCTACGAGGCCGGCGATCTCGTCGGCTTCAGCGAATTCCGCCATGTCGCACGCGCGCTCGAGGCGTTCGTCGCGCGTCCGGCCGTCGCGCGCGGGCTCAATATCCCGGCACGCGACTGAGCCGCGCGGCGGGCGCTGCCCGCTGCCTGCACGGCCCGCCGCATCGCGCGGCGGGCGGTTTTCCCGCTTCCACTCGGCATGCACGGCTCGCGCCCGTTGCGTTCGGCGTGACGACCCGGCACGGCTATTTCGCGGCCGACGCCTGTTCTCCCCATCCCGCCAGCAGTTTCTCGAGCAACGTTGAAAGTTGCGCCTGCTCCGCCTCCGACAGTGCGGCGAGCAGCGCGCGCTGATTGTCGATGTGCGCGACCACCGCGTCGTCGATCAGCGCGCGGCCGGCGTCCGTCAGCGCGACGAGCGTGCCGCGTCCGTCGGCCGGATTCGGCCGGCGCTCGACCCAGCCGGCCTTCTGCAGCCGGTCGATACGTGCCGTCATCCCGCCCGACGACATCATCAGCGCGTCGTACAGCGCGGTCGGCGTCAGCGCGAACGGCGCGCCGCTGCGCCGCAGTGTCGCCAGCACGTCGAATTCGCCCGGCTGCATTCCGTAGCGCGCAAAGAGCGGATTGAGGCCATCGCGCGCGATCACGAGCGCAGCCTCCTGCAGCCGCCCCATCACGAGCATCGGCGACGCATCCAGATCCGGACGCTCGACGCGCCATTGCGCGAGCGCATGCGCGGCTCGGTCCATTAACCCTCCTCGGCTCACCGGTTATCTTGACGTCGAGATAAATCCGCATTTATCTTGATGTCGAGATACTTTACATGAAAACGCACGGCGCCCCTCGATGGAGGCTCGTGCATCGAGATCGAGGGCCGTTTGATGAATCGCTTGACTTCCCCCGGATGGCGGCTGGCCGCCATCGTGCTGGTCGGATTGAACCTGCGGCCGGCGCTGGCCGCAGTCGGTCCGCTGCTCGACATGATCCAGCGCGCGACCGGCATCGGCGACGGCGCGGCGAGCCTGCTGACCACGATCCCGATCCTGCTGATGGGCGCCGGCGCATTGAGCGCGCGGCGATTGCAGCACGCGACGGGCATCGCGGGCGGCGTATGGCTCGGTGTCGCGCTGATCGAGCTCGCGTGCGCGGCACGCATCGGCGCGCAGCATGCGTGGCTGCTGCTGGCGAGCGCATGCTGCGCGGGCCTCGGGATCGCGATGGTGCAGGCGCTGCTGCCGGGCTTCATCAAGGCGCATTTCGCGACGCGCATCGGGGGCGCGATGGGCGTTTATTCGACGTCGATCATGGGCGGCGCGGTGCTCGCGAGCGTCGCAGCACCGCTTGCCGCGGCCCGTTGGGGCTGGCTTGCGGCACTTGCGGGCTGGGCGGTGCCGGCCGCGGTCGCGGCGCTCGCGTGGCCGCTGGCCAGCCGCGGCGCTGATGCGGCAGGGTTTGGAGCGGCTTCGGCTTCTGCGTTGGCCGCGCATGCGCAACCGTCGCGCTCGCCACATGCATGGCGGCTCGCGATGTTCTTCGGGATCGCGACGGGCGCATACACGCTGGTGCTGGCATGGCTGCCGCCCTACTACATGCGGCTCGGCTGGTCGCCGACGGCGGCCGGCACCCTGCTCGGCGGCGTGACGCTCGCGGAAGTGGTCGCCGGGCTGACGATCTCGGCAACGATCGACCGCCTGCCCGATCGCCGGCCTGCGCTGCACGCGGCGATCGCGTCGCTGCTCGCCGGGTTGCTGGTGATGCTGGCCGCACCGCACGCGCTCGCGTTGCCGGCCGCGTTGATGTTGGGCGCGGGAATCGGCGCGCTGTTTCCGCTGTCGCTGATCGTCACGGTCGATCACGCGGCGACGCCGGCCGATGCAGCATCGCTGACCGGGTTCGTGCAGGGTATCGGCTATCTGATCGCCGGGCTGTTTCCGTTCGCGGCGGGCGTCGTGCGCCAGCATCTCGCGGATCTGTCGCCCGCATGGATCGCGATGGCGTGCCTGTGTGTCGTGCTGTTCGCGCTGGCGACGGGATTCGCGCCGCAGTTTGCGCGCCGCGCAGCGCGTGCGTAGTGCACGTCGGATGTGGTAGATGACGGATTCGACATGATCATGCGAGCCCGCGCCGTGTCGGGCTCGGCGGGCAGCCCTGTCACTGTCGATCGGCCCTGGACGCCGTCCAGTTGACCGGCTCGCAAAAAGTCACGTGATCGCGCAGCGCATTGCCGGCCGCAACAGGGTCCTGTTCCGGCCGGCAATATGTCGGACACCGACGTGTGCCCGGTCGAGCTCCGCGGCTTCAGCCCGCGCTCGCATAGAGCGTGGAATCCGCGAACCCTTGCGCATCGAGCACGCGCCCGATCAGGATCAGCGCGGTGCGCTCGATCTGCGTGCCGCGCACCTTGCCGACGATGTCGGCCAGCGTGCCGGTCACGCGCTCCTCGTCCGGCCAGCTCGCGCGATAGATCACCGCGACCGGGCATTCGGGCCCGTAGTGCGGCAGCACTTCGTCGACGATCCGCGCGAGATGCCGCACGCCGAGATGAATCGCGAGCGTCGCGCGATGCGCGGCGAGCGAACCGAGCGCCTCGCCGTCGGGCATCGTCGTCTTGCCCGCGAAGCGCGTGAGGATCACCGTCTGCGCGACGCCGGGCAGCGTCAGCTCGACGCCGAGCGTCGCCGCGCACGCGGCGGTGGCCGTCACGCCCGGCACGATTTCATACGGAATCCCGAGCGCTTTCAGCCGGCGAATCTGTTCGCCGATCGCGCCGTACAGCGACGGATCGCCCGAATGCACGCGCGCGACGTCCTGCCCTTTCGCATGCGCGTCGGCGAGCAGCGTGACGATCGTATCGAGGTCGAGCTCGGCCGTATTGACGACCTGCGCCGCGCGATGGCCGTCGAGCACGGCGGGCGGCACGAGCGAACCGGCATACAGGATCACCGGGCACGTGCGCACGAGGCGCTGGCCCTTCACCGTGATCAGCTCCGGGTCGCCGGGGCCTGCGCCGATGAAATACACCGTCATCGAAAATTCTCCGTCAATTCATTGTGCAGCCGGTCGCGCCGCATCACGCGCGCGCGGCCGGATCGAGCGCATCGAGCAGCGCGGCGGCCGACTCGAACGTGCGATCGGCGTCGGGCAGCGCCGGCCGGCGCAGCATCACGACCGGCAGCCGGCGTTCGCGCGCGACGTCGAGCTTGGCCTCGGTCGCGGCGCCGCCGCTGTTCTTGCTGACCACGACGTCGATGCCCGCGAGCGCGAACAGCGCCCGTTCGCCGTCGAGCGTGAACGGCCCGCGCGCGGCGACGACCTGCGCGTGCGCGTTGCCGGGATGCGGATCGAGGCAGCGCACCAGCCAGAACTGGTGCGGCGGGATCTCGTCCAGATGCGCGAGCGGTTCGCGGCCGAGCGTGAACAGCGGCCGCCGGAACGGCGCGAGCGCGGCTTCGATGCCGGCCCAGTCGTCGACCATCCGCCAGTCGTCGCCGGGCCCGGGCGTCCACGGTGCGCGACGCAGCGCCCACAGCGGCACGCCGGCGTCGCGCGTGGCGGCGGCCGCGTTCGCGCTGATCTGTGCGGCATACGGATGCGTGGCATCGATCACGAGACCGATGCCGGCGCTGCGCAAGTAACCGGCAAGCCCCGCGGCTCCGCCGAAGCCGCCGACGCGCACGTCGCAGCGCAAGTCGTCGGGCACCTTGCCGAGGCCCGCGAGGCTGTACACGTGTTGCGGGCCCAGCGCGCGTGCGATCTTCAGCGCGTCGCCGGTGCCGCCGAGCAACAGGACGCGGGGGTTCATGGTGTTCGTGGCATTCATCGCGCGTGTCCGACGAAGCGGCCCTGCCGGTCGATCGCGAACATCTCGACGGCAACCGAGGCCGGCACGATGTCGCGCGCGACGCGCAGCGCATGCGCGCAGACGATGTCACCGAGCGGCACGCCGTCGGCCTGCGCGAGCTTCAGCGCTTCCTGGCTCGTGTTCGCCGCGCGCATCGCGGCCTGCAGCGCAGCGCTCGCGCCGGCCTCCGCGGCCCACTGCGCGAGCAGCGGCAGGTCGATGCTCGAATGGCGGCTGTGCAGGTCGAGATGGCCGGCCGCGAGCTTGCTGAGCTTGCCGAAACCGCCGCACATCGACAGGCGCGCGACGGGCGCGCGACGCAGGTGCTTCAGCACCGCTCCCGCGAAATCGCCCATTTCGATCAGCGCCATGTCGGGCAGGCCGTAGTGCGCGCGCATCGCGTCCTCGCTCGCGTTGCCGGTACACGCGGCGATGTGCGCGATGCCGTTCGCGCGCGCGACGTCGATGCCCTGGTGGATCGACGCGATGTACGCGGAACACGAGAACGGCCGCACGATGCCGGTCGTGCCGAGGATCGACAGCCCGCCGACGATGCCGAGGCGCGGGTTCATCGTCTTCAACGCGAGCGCCTCGCCGCCCTCGACGCCGATCGTCACGTCGAAGCCGCCCGCATAGCCGTATTCGGCGGCGAGCGCGTCGAGGTGGGTCGTCATCATCTGGCGCGGCACCGGATTGATCGCCGGTTCGCCGACCGGCAGCGTGAGCCCCGCGCGCGTGACCGTGCCGACGCCCGGCCCCGCATGAAAGCGCACGCCCGGCGTCGCGGCAAGCGCGACGCGCGCGAAGATCAGCGCGCCGTGCGTGACGTCGGGATCGTCGCCGGCGTCCTTCAGCGTGCCGGCTTCGGCGCCGTCGGCCGTGGTGCGGCAGAACTCGAGCCGCATCATCACGCGCTGCCCCTTCGGCAACACGATTTCGACCGCGTCGTCGGCGCGGCCCGCGAGCAGCAGGCGCGCGGCGGCGAGCGACGTCGCGGTCGCGCAGCTGCCGGTCGTGTAGCCGAACCGCAGCGGCGCCGGTCGTTCGGGGGTTTCGTCGCGCATCACGCGTCCGTTGCGTTCGACGTATGCGACATGTTCGACATGTCTGCGGCATCCGGCTTGCGCACGTCGTACAGCGTGACGGGCAACGGCTGTCGCCACGTGTCGAAGCGGCCGAGCGGCTCCGCGTGCGCGAGCGACACGCGCGTGAGCGTGCCGCCGTGCGCATCGCGCCACGCGGCGAGCGCCACTTCGCCCTGCAGCGTAACCGCGTTCGCGACGAGCCGGCCGCCGGGCTTCAGCGCCGACCAGCACGCGTCGAGCACGCCGGGCGCCGTCGCACCGCCACCGATGAAGATCGCGTCCGGCGCGGCGAGCCCCGCGAGCGCGTCGGGCGCACGCCCGGCGACGAGTTGCAGGCCCGGCACGCCCAGCGCGTCGCGGTTGTGTTCGATGAAGCGCTGCCGCTCGGCGTGCGATTCGATCGCGATCGCCTGGCACGATGGATGCGCGCGCATCCATTCGATGCCGATCGAGCCGCTGCCCGCGCCGACGTCCCACAGCAGTTCGCCGGGTGCGGGCGCGAGGCGCCCGAGCGTGAGCGCGCGCATGTCGCGCTTGGTGAGCTGGCCGTCGTGGCGGTACGCGTCGTCGGGCAGGCCGGGCGTCAGCGCGCGGCGCGGTGCATCGGGGCCGGCCTGGCAGTCGAGCGCGACGAGATTGAGCGCGGCCGTTGCGTCGACGTGCCAGTCTTGCGCGAGGCCGTCGATGCGCCGCTCCAGCGGGCCGCCGAGATGTTCGAACACGCTGATGCGCGTCGGGCCGAAGCCGCGTGCCGTGAGTTCGGCCGCGACCGTGGCCGGCGTGCGGCCGTCCGCGCTCAGCACGAACAGGCGCCGGCCCGGCAACAGGTGACGCGCGAGCGTCGCAAGCGGGCGGCCGACGAGGGACACCGCGCCGACGTCCTGCAACGCCCAGCCGAGCCGTGCCGCCGCGAGCGACAGCGACGACGGCGCGGGCAGCACGCGCCACTCGTCGGCGGGCAATTCGCGCGCGAGCGTCGCGCCGACGCCGAACAGCATCGGGTCGCCGCTCGCGAGCACGCAGACGGGCGCGCCGCGGCGTGCGAGCAAGCCCGACACGTCGAACGGCGACGGCCACGCTTCGCGCGCGGCCGGCAGCCGTGCGGGCAGCATGTCGAGGTGCCGCTTCGCGCCGACGACCCGCGTCGCGTCGAGCAGCGCGCGCCGCGCGCTGCGTCCGAGCCCCGCGTAGCCGTCGTCGCCGATACCCACTACCGTCAGCCACGCCGTCATGCACCGTTCCCCATCGTTCGAATTCCATCGAGTCGCCGCGCGGCGGCCGTGAAGGCGCCGGTGCGGCCGTCCGCACTGCGAAAGTCGGCATGGTACCGTGTTCCACCGCGCGTTTCATCTGCCGGGACGCCGCACCGCACCATGCGTCGGAAGTCCGTCTCTGCGCAGTGATCATAGCGGCGTTGCGCTGCGTACCACGCATCTCCGGACCTCGCGGCGGCATGGCTGCCCCGACCGTTGCCCCGGCGGCGGCGCATGGCCGGGCGGTCGCGAAGCGCCGTCGAAATCGGGTATCCTACGGCCGTTCGATCGCCGGTGCCCTTCGGGGCCGAAGAGGGAACACGGGGCGCGCATCGCGCCGCCGTGGCTGCCCCCGCAACTGTAGACAGCGAGCCGATCTCCCCTTCATGCCACTGGTTTCACCGGGAAGGCCGGGAGAGCAGGCGCCGACCTGTCAGCCAGGAGACCTGCCGGCCTGAAAGTGCGTGCGTGCCAGTCGGCGTCGGGCGGGGTGTACCGATGCGTTGGCCGCGGCGCGACACTGTCCCGTATTGCATTGAGCTCCGCCCCCGTTTCGATTCCTGCCTCGCCCGCCGTGCGCCCGTCGGCCTGCCCGGGGCTCCTGCGCGTCGTCGCGGCCGCCGATGGCGGACTGTGCCGTATCAAGCTGCCGGGCGGCCGCCTCGACGCGCGACAGGCGCGCGCGATCGCCGCTGCGGCGCGCACCTACGGCTCCGGCGCAATCGACGCGACCAATCGCGCGAATCTCCAGCTGCGCGGCATTCGCGACGGCGCGGCCGGTCCGCTGGCCAACGCGTTGCTCGACGCCGGCCTCGGCCCGCGCGCGAGCGCCACCGACTCAGCCGATCCAGCCGATCCAGCCGATTCCGCCGACGATTGGACCGCGCTCGCCGCGAGCGACGACGTTCGCAACCTGATGCTCAGCCCGCTCGCCGGGCGCGACCCCGACGCGCTGCTCGACAGCCGCGCGCTCGCGACGCCCCTCTTGGACATGCTGGCGCGCGAGCCGCGTCGCGGCGAGCTGTCACCGAAATTCTCGATCCAGCTCGATGGCGGCGAAGCGGTCGCGGCGCTCGATCATCCGCACGACATCTGGCTGGCCGCATGGCGTCGCGCCGACGGCGTGCTGCGCATCGCCGCGGGCCTGGCCGGCTGCGCGCCGGTCGCCCCCGGCGACACGCCCGCTTCGCTCGACGTCTCGCCCGACCAGACCGTCGCGCTCGTGCGTGCGTTGCTGCTCGCGTTCCTCGATCTCGCGCCGGCCGACGTCGCGCGGATGCGCGCATTGCTCGCGACCTGCGGCGAACGCGCGCTGCTCGAACGCGCGCAACACTATCTGCCGTTCCCGCTCGCGGCGGATGCGGCGCTCGCCGGCTGGCGACGCGCGCCCTCCGCTGCCGCGCTGCGTTTCGGCGCGCGGCCGTCGCTCGCCGCGGCGCGCTGCAGCGTCGGCGCGCAGTTCGCGCTCGGCCGGCTCGATGCGACGCAACTGGAGCGGCTCGCCGAAGTGTCGGAAGCCGACGGCGACGGCACGCTGTCGATGACGCCGTGGCAAGGCGTGTTCGTACATGGCGTGCTGCACGAACGCGCGCCGGCCGTGCTCGATGCGCTCGCGGCGCTCGGCCTCGTGTGCGCGATGACCGATCCGCTCGCGTCGCTCGTCGCGTGCACGGGCAGCGCCGGCTGCGCGAAATCGCGCGCCGATACGAAACGCGACGCGCTCGCGCTGGCCGCGCATATCGGCCGTCCGCTCGACGTGCACTTGACCGGTTGCGAACGCCATTGCGCGCTGCCGCACGCGGCCACGCACACGCTCGTCGCGGTCGCGCCCGAGCGCTACGACCTTTACCGGCGCGACGCTGCCGCGGGCCTCGGCGCCCCGCTCGCGCGCCATCTGACGATTGACCAGGCCGCGGCCCGACTGACGGACGCGCGGCACAGCCAGGACACCACCGATGCTTGACTATATTCGCGACGGGCAGGAAATCTACCGCCAGTCGTTCGCGACGATCCGCGCCGAGGCCGACCTGTCGCGGATTCCGCCCGATCTCGAGAAACTCGCGGTGCGCGTGATCCATGCGTGCGGGATGGTCGACGTCGTCTACGACCTGCGCTTCTCGGCCGGTGCCGGCACGGCGGGCCGCACCGCGCTCGCGGCCGGCGCGCCGATCCTGTGCGACGCGAAGATGGTCGCCGAAGGCATCACGCGCGCGCGGTTGCCGGCCGGCAATCGCGTGATCTGCACGCTCGGCGAGCCGGAAGTGCCCGATCTCGCGCGGCAACTCGGCAACACGCGCTCGGCCGCAGCGCTCGAACTGTGGCGCCCGTACCTGGCCGGCAGCGTCGTCGTGATCGGCAATGCGCCGACCGCGCTGTTCCACCTGCTCGACATGATCGACGCCGGCGCGCCGCGCCCCGCGCTGATCCTCGGCTTTCCGGTCGGCTTCATCGGCGCGGCCGAATCGAAGGCGATGCTGGCGGCGGACAGCCGCGGCGTGCCGTACGTCGCGCTGCTCGGCCGGCGCGGCGGCAGCGCGATGGCCGCCGCCGCGGTCAATGCGCTCGCGACGGAGGTCGAATGACGGCCGCGCGCGGACGACTGTTCGGCGTGGGCGTCGGCCCCGGCGACCCGGAACTGATGACGATCAAGGCGCTGCGCGTGCTGCAGGCCGCGCCGGTGGTCGCGTATTTCGTCGCGAAGGGCAAGAAAGGCAACGCGTACGGGATCGTCGAGGCGCACCTGGTCGATACGCAGACGCAACTGCCGCTCGTCTACCCGGTGACGACCGAGGCGCTGCCGCCGCCGCTGTGCTACGAAACGGTGATCGCCGACTTCTACGACACGGCCGCCGAGATCGTCGCGTCGCACCTCGATGCGGGGCGCGACGTCGCGGTGATCTGCGAAGGCGATCCGTTCTTCTACGGTTCGTACATGTACCTGCACGACCGGCTCGCGCCGCGCTACGACACCGAGGTGATCCCGGGCGTATGCGCGATGCTCGGCGGCACGGCCGTGCTCGGCCAGCCGCTCGTGTATCGCAACCAGAGCCTGTCGGTGCTGTCCGGCGTGTTGCCGGAGGACGAATTGCGCGCGCGGCTCGCGCAGGCCGACGCGGCCGTCGTGATGAAGCTCGGCCGCAACTTCGACAAGGTGCGGCGCGTGCTCGACGATCTGGGGCTCGCGAAGCGCGCGCTGTACGTCGAGCGCGCGACGATGGCGACCCAGCGGATCGTGCCGCTCGACGAAGTCGATCCGATGGCGTCGCCGTATTTCTCGCTGCTCGTGGTGCCGGGGGAAAAATGGCAAGGATGACGACCCCGCCCGCGATCGTGATTCTCGGCGCCGGTGCACTCGATACCGCACGGCGCATCCAGGCACGCTATCCGGGCGCGCGCGTGCACGGGCTCGCATCGCGCGTGGACGCCGACGTGCCGTTCGACGAACTCGGCACGCACCTGCGCGAACTCTACGCGCGCGGCCAGCCGATCGTCGCGCTGTGCGCGGCCGGCATCGTGATCCGCTGCATCGCGCCGGCGCTCGCCGACAAGGGGGTCGAGCCGCCCGTGCTCGCCGTCGCGGAAGACGGCTCGGCCGTCGTGCCGCTGCTCGGCGGGCTGACCGGCGTCAACGTGATCGCGCGGGAAATCGCCGAATGCGTCGGCGTCGCGCCGGCGATCACGACGAGCGGCGAGTTGCGCTTCGGCGCCTGCGTGCTCAATCCGCCCGAAGGCTATGCGCTTGCGGATCTCGCACAAGGCAAGCGCTTCGTGTCCGATCTGCTGGCTGGCGCAGCCACGCGCATCGACGGCGCGGCACCGTGGCTCGACGACGTCGCGCTGCCGCGCGATGCGGCGGCAGCGCATGCGATCCGCGTGACGCCCGACGCGTGGCGCGGCGCGCGCGACGAACTCGTGATTCATCCGCGTAGCGTGGTGATCGGCATCGACGCGCAGGGTGCGCGGGCCGACGCGTCGCCGTCGCTTGCCGCGCGGGTCGAAGCATTGCTCGACGCGCAGGGTCTCGCGCGACTGGCACTCGCCGCACTCGTTGCGCCCGCAACCTTGCTCGGCAATGTTCGACTGGAAGACGCGGCGCAAACGCTCGGCGTGCCGCTGCGCTTTGCCGATGTCGAAGCCGATGGCGATGTCGAGGGCGCTCACGGCCACGGTCACGCGAACGACGCCGATGCCGCCGCATTGCTCGGCGGCACGTTGCGCGTCGCGCATACGCTGCGCGCAACCGTCGACGGTCTTGCCTGCGTCGTCACCTCGCACCCGATCGATCCGGCCACGCTCGGTCGCACACGCGGCCGCCTGACGGTGCTCGGCCTCGGCCCGGGCGGCGCCGCATGGCTCACGCCTGCCGCACGCAGTGCGCTCGCGGAAGCCACCGACATCCTCGGCTACACGACCTACGTGACGATGGCCGGCCCGTTTCGCGCCGATCAGCGCGTGCACGGCACCGACAATCGCGAGGAGATGCAGCGCGCGCGCCATGCGTTCGAACTCGCGGCGCAGGGCCGGCGTGTCGCGGTCGTATCGTCGGGCGACCCGGGCGTGTTCGCGATGGCCGCGGCCGTGCTCGAAGCGCTCGACGAAGCGCGCGACCCGCACTGGGCGGCAGTCGACCTGCGCGTGGAACCGGGCATCTCGGCGTCGCTCGCGACGGCCGCGCAGGCCGGCGCGCCGCTCGGCCACGACTTCTGCGCGATCTCGCTGTCGGACAACCTGAAACCGTGGGACGTGATCGAGACGCGCTTGCGGCATGCGGCGCAAGCTGATCTCGTGATGGCGTTCTACAACCCGATCTCGCGTGCGCGGCCGTGGCAGCTCGACCGCGCGCTCGATATCGTGCGCGCGCATCGCGCGGCCGATACGGTCGTCGTGCTCGGCCGCGACATCGGCCGCCCCGGCGCGACGCTCACGTCGACGACGCTCGGGGCGCTGCGCAGCGATCAGGTGGACATGCGCACGATGGTGATCGTCGGTTCGTCGACGACGCGGCGCTTTGCGATCGATGGCGGCCGCGAGTGGGTTTATACGCCGCGCTGGTATCGCTGAGTCGCTGAGTCGCTGAGTCGCTGACGCGCGGCGTGCGGCGTGCGGCGTGCGGTGCGGTGGTACGGTGATGCGGTGGTTGCGATAACGCTACCCGCGCCCCTGCTCGGCCAGCAACCGCGCCTTCGCATCGACCAGCAGCGCGGCATGCGCGTCGCGATGCTGGCGGATGCGCTCGGTCGGCCCGACGACCGACAGCCCGTACCAGTCGCCGTCGAGCGTCACCGCAACCGCGATCGCCGACAGCTCGGGCGCGCTCTCGCCGAAATTCTCGGCCCAGCCGAGCTCGCGAAACCGCGCGGTTTGCGCGACGAGCGCCGGCAGGTCGGCCACGGTCGCGTCGGTGAAGCGCTCGAACGACAACTGCGCGCCAAGCGCCTGCTGCGCATCGTCGGCAAGCTCCGCGAAGATCGCCTTGCCGATCGAGTTCGCATGCAGCGGCCGCAGCTCGCCCGGCTGGCGCGTATAGCGGATCGCCTGCTCGGATTCGACGACGTCGAGATACGTGACCGCCGCGCCCTGGATCTTGCCGAGCACGGCCGTCTCGCGGCTCGCGTCGCGCAGCGCGACGAGATGCGGATGCACGAGGTCGACGACGGGGTCGGTCGCGTCGATCGCGGCGGCGATCGTCTGCAGGCGCCGCGTCGGGTAGTAGCCGCCGCGCTTGCGCACCTCGTACAGATAGCCGCGGCTCACGAGCGTGCGCGCCATTGCCAGGCAGCTCGACGCCGGCACGTTGAGCAGGCGCGCGAGTTCGGTGAGCGGCAGCGGCCGCCGTTCGGCGGCGAACAGCTCGAACAGGTCGAGCGTGCGGGCAACGAGTTTGACGTCCATGACGAGCGCTTGATTCGGAACGGGAAGCCGCGCGCCGGGCGAGCCGCCGGGTCGGTACGGTCAGTACGACTTCGGCAGCCCGAGCACCTTCTCCGCGATGTAGCACAGGATCAGCTGCGGACTTACGGGCGCGAGCCTCGGAATCATACACTCGCGCAGGTAGCGCTCGACATGGTATTCCTTCGCATAGCCCATCCCGCCGTGCGTCGCGATCGCGGTCTGGCACGCGTGGAACGCGGCTTCCGCGCCGAGGTATTTCGCGGCGTTCGCCTCCGCGCCGCACGATTGGCCCGCGTCGTAGCGCGTGGCGGCCTTCATTACCATCAGCCATGCAGCCTCGAGCTGCATCCACGCCTGCGCGAGCGGATGCTGGATCGACTGGTTCTGCCCGATCGGCCGGCCGAACACGACGCGCTCGCACGCATACTGCGTCGCGCGCCGCAGCGCGGCCTGACCGAGGCCGATCGCCTCGGCGGCGATCAGGATCCGCTCGGGATTCAGCCCGTGCAGCAGATAGCGGAAGCCGTCGCCCTCGTTGCCGATCAGGTCGTCGCGCGGCACGCGCAGGTTGTCGATGAACAGCATGTTCGAGTCGACGGCCTTGCGGCCCATTTTCTCGATCTCGCGCACCTCGACGCGCGAACGGTCGAGGTCGGTGTAGAACAGGCTCAGCCCGTCGGTCGGCTTCGCGACCTGATCGAGCGGCGTCGTGCGCGCGATGATCAGCATCTTGTTCGCGACCTGCGCGGTCGAGATCCAGATCTTGCGGCCACTCAGCACGTAGTGGTCGCCATCGCGGCGCGCTTGCGTGGTCAGGTGCGTCGTGTCGAGGCCCGCGTCGGGCTCGGTCACCGCGAAGCACGCCTTGTCGCGCCCGGCGATCAGCGGCGGCAGGAAGCGCGCCTTCTGCGCGTCGTTGCCGAACACCTGCACCGGGTTCAGCCCGAAGATGTTCATGTGCACCGCCGACGCGCCCGACAGCCCGGCGCCCGATGCGCTGATCGTGCGCATCATCAGCGCGGCCTCGGTCATCCCGAGCCCGGCGCCGCCGTGCGCCGGGTCCATCGCGATGCCGAGCCAGCCGGCCTCGGCCAGCGCCGCGTGAAAGTCGGACGGAAACCCGCCCGCGCGATCGCGCTCGAGCCAGTAATCGTCGCCGAAGCGTTCGCAGATTTTCTCGATCGCGCTTTCGATCGCGCGCTGGTCGTCGGTCAGGTCGAACTGCATGGATGGTCCTCCAGGAAAAGGTGAACGGCCGCGCCGTTCTCGAGACGACGCCGGGACGCGCCAAACCGTTCGCCGCGCCGCACGCTTCGTCGGCGGGCGTCCCGTTCGGGGCTCCGGCGCGACACGTCGGGGCCGGCGGCGCTCACAACGGAAACACGCCCGTCGCGACCGCGGCGAACACCATCAGCACGGTGGCGGCGAACAGGAACGGAATCGTGAATTTCTGGTGCTCGGCGAGTTCGACGCCGGTCAGACCGACGATCAGGAACGTCGCGGGCGTAAGCGGGCTGACCGGAAAACCGGTCGTCATCTGGCCGAGCAGCGCGGCCTGCGCCATCTGGATCGGCGGCACGCCGAGCAGCTTGCCGCTTTCCGCGAGCACCGGCAGCACGCCGAAGTAGAACGAATCGGGATCGAACAGCAGGCTGAGCGGCATCGACAGCAGACCGAGCACGAACGGCATGTGCCGCGCATGCTCGACGGGCACGTGTGCGACGACGACCTCCGCCATCGCCTTGAGCATCCCGGTGCCGGACATGATTCCGGTGAACGCGCCGGCCGCGAGCAGCACGCTCGCCATCATCAGCGCGGCCTTCGCATGCGCGTCGATCCGCTCGCGCTGCGCGTGCACGTCCGGATAGTTGATCACGAGCGCGGCCACCGTGCCGAGCATGAACATCACCATCGGATCGACGATGCCCGACACCAGCGTGCCGAGCACGACGAGCGTCAGTGCAAGGTTGATCCTGAAACGCCCGGGCCGGCGCAATGCGCGTTCGGCGTCGGTCAGCTCGCGCGGCGCAATCGCGAGCGACGCGGCGCCCGCGCGATCGAGCCCGAGCCGCTTCGCCTCGCGCACGCCGAGCACATACGCGGTGCCGAACACGAACGCGAGCCCGACGATCTGCACCGGAATCATCGGCATGAAGATCGCCGAGCCGGGAATGTGCAAGGCCGCCGACGCGCGCAGCATCGGCCCGACCCACGGCAGGAAATTGACGCCGGCCGCCATCGACGCGACGCACGCGAGGATGCGCCGGTCCATCCCGAGCCGCGTATAGAGCGGCATCATCGCGGGCAGCGTGACGAGAAACGTGACGGCGCCCGAGCCGTCCAGATGGATCAGCAGCGCGAGCAGTGCCGAGCCCATCACGATGCGCGGCGGATGGCAGCCGATCACGCGCAGCACGCCCGCGATGATCGGATCGAGCATCCCTGCGTCGGCGAGGATTCCGAAAAATAGAATCGCAAAAACGAACATCCCGGCGATCGGGCCGATGTTCTGCACGCCGTGCACGATGAACGTGCCGGTCTGAAGCCCGAAGCCGGCCGCAAGCGATGCGGCCACCGGCACGATGATCAGCGCGACGAGCGGCGCCAGCCGCTTCGTGATGATCAGGCCGAACAGCGCGACGATCGCGATCGCGCCGATCCATGCGAGCATGATGTGTCTCCTCTTGCGCCGGCGCGCGTGCTGCGCGGCGCGGCGGGTGTCCGAAGGGGCGCGCGCGGTGCGGCCGTGCGTCGTCGCGCGGCCGCCCGTCGCGATGCCGGTCAGCGCCGGCGGTCGTCGTTGCCGCTGTCGTTGCCGCTGTCGTTGTCGTTGCCGTCGCGGTGCTCGACGTCGGCGAAGACCTGCGCTGCATGTTCGTTCAGCGCGGGCGGCGGCCGCCGGTACGTGGCCGGCGTGCGGCCGAGCTTGATCGGCGACGCGATGCCGCGATGCCGGCCGAGTGCCACCTTCATCTGCCGATGCGCGACGTGCGGATGGTCGAGCGCCGCATCGAGCCCGAGCACCGGCGCGCACGGCACGCCGCGGCGCATCAGCTGGTCGGCGAGCGCGGCGCCGTCGTGTGCGGCCAGCACCGTTTCGAGCAACGCGCGCAACGCGGCGCGGTTCGCGCTGCGCGCGCGGTTGTCGGCGAAGCGCGGATCGTCGAGCCAGTCGCGCGTGCCGAGCACGTCGCAGAGTGCCGCGAATTGTCCGTTGTTGCCGACCGCGAGAAAGATGTCGACGCCCGCGGTCGGGAAGCTGTCGTACGGCGTGATGTTCGGATGCGCGTTGCCGGTGCGCACCGGCGCCTTCCCCGAATGGAAGAAGTTCGGCGTATGCGGATGCAAAATCGACAGCGCGCAGTCGAACAAGGTCGATTCGACGAACTGGCCGCGCCCGCTCGCATCGCGTTCGCGCAGCGCCATCAACACGCCCAGCGCCGCGTTCAGCCCGGTGACGAGATCGACGATCGGCACACCCACGCGCAGCGGCGCACCGCCCGCCTCGCCGTTCACGCTCATCAGCCCGGCCAGCGCCTGCACGGCCGCGTCGTAGCCGGGCAGCCCGCCGAGCGGGCCGTGGGCGCCGAAGCCCGACACGCGGCAGTAGACGAGGCGCGGAAAGCGCGCGTGCAGTGCGTCGAAACCGAGGCCCCAGCGCTCCATCGTGCCGATCTTGAAGTTCTCGACCAGCGCGTCGGCGTGCTCGAGCAGGCTCAGCAGCCGTTCGCGGTCTTCCGGCTGCGTCAGGTCGAGCGCGATGCCGAGCTTGTTCCGGTTCACGCCGAGGAAGTACGACGCGGTGTCGCCGTCGAACGGCGGCCCCCAGGTGCGCGTCTCGTCGCCCGACGGCGGCTCGACCTTGATCACTTCCGCGCCGTGGTCGGCGAGGATCTGCGTCGCGTACGGGCCGCCCAGCACCCGCGACAGATCGATGATGCGCAACCCCGCCAGCGCGCCCTGCTGCTCGTGTTCCGTCATGCGTCTCGCTCCTGCTTGCGGTTGATCGGACCGCCGGCTCCGCCGCGCCGGCACTGCGGCGCGGTTTCTCCGGCTGGAATAATAATTCTTGTGTGTGAATTTATATTCACACTCAGGAATTTTATTGTCAAGCTGGAAATGTCCCGTCCGACGGGCCTATCAAGCGGCCGCGCGCCGCAAAGCGACACCGAACGCAGGCCGGTTGCCGCGCGGGGCCGCCGTTCGCTAAGCTGGCGGGCATTGCTCAAACTAAAGAAAGGCGAAGATTCATGAAACGCATGCTGCTCGCGGCTCTCGTGCTGGCGTCGACGATGGGCGTCGCCCACGCGCAAACCCAGACATTCCATTTCGGGGAAGGACAGCTACAGCCTGGCGCTGCGTCGCCCACCGCACGGCCGGCGCCGCCGCGGCGGCATGTGGCACCGCCGTCACATCACCGGCGCGCCGTCCATGAGCGGCGCCATGTGCGGCCCGGCAAGTCCGTGCGCTCGGGGATCTACACGCACGCGTGACGCGGGAGCCGGTGCGCGGCACGGTGCACGGAACTGTCATGAACGCCCGGTAAGATCGGCGCGGCATGCTTGCCTGCATGCCGTCGCGCCCGAGCGTCGGGCTACGGGCTACGGGCTACGGGCTACGGGCTACGGGCCGGCCACGACCGGCCGGCGCGCATTTCCTCCACGATCCAGCACCTGTTTTGCCGAACATGCGTACCGGGCCCGATACCCTCGCCGTCATCAAGGAACGCGCCACGATCGTCTGCCGCCGGCGCAGCAGCGTGCTGCTGGTCGCCCGCAGCGCGGCGCGCTGGTCGCTGCCCGGCGGCACGATCAGGCGCGGCGAGACGCCGCTCGAGGCCGCGCAACGCGAACTGGCGGAAGAAACGCGGCTCGAGGGGCTCTCGCTCGACTATGCGGTGCAGTTCGGCGGCCTCACGAAGCTTCATCACGTATTCGTGGCCGATGTGCCCAGACACCTGACGCCGCGCGCCAGCAACGAGATCGCCCGCTGCAAGTGGTTCGACGTCGAACGGCTCGAGACGCTCCGCGCGAGCGTGCCGACCCGCACGATCATCGAGTTGCTGCACCTCGATCGTTATTCGACGCCCGCCGACGGGCCGCTGCGTTTGCGTTGAACGCGCCCGCGCCGGTTACCCGCTCACGCGCGCAGAAACGGGCCGGCCTTGCGTTCGAGCAGCGCGACCAGCTCGGGCTGCATGAACGCATAGCGGTCGGGAATGTCGAGGCAGACGATCTTCCGATGCTTCCGATGCGCACCGAATTGCACCGACAGTCGCGCCTGGTGCGCGCGCTCCATCACGAACACGATTTCGGCCCAGTCGAGCTGCTCGACGGACAGCCGCACGTCCGCGTCGGGCGCGAGGCCTGCGGAGTCAGTTTCGATGCCGGGCTACGCGGCGAACACCGCTTCGGCTGTCGGGCTGCGCAACCGGTTGCGGCTGCAGTTGGCGAGGTTTCTCGGAGCAACTAATGAACAGTGCCCGTGTCATGTCGCTTCGCGGCCACCCGGGAGGCCGGCTCAACCTTGCGGAATCGTGCCCGGCCGCACGTACGCGAGCATGTGCGGCACGTAATCGGCCTTGCCGAGATCGACGCCGTGATGGCGCAGGATCGCGTAGGCGGCGATCGTGTGGAAGTAGAACTGCGGCAGCGCCCAGTCGCGCACGTACTGCTCGCCCGTCATGTCGAACGCGATTCCGTTCGGCAGTTCGAGCGCGATCGGCAGCGCAGCGCCGCCGTCGAGCGCATCGGGCGCGAGCTCGCCCAGAAACGCGATCGTGCCCGCGACGATGCCTTGCGCGTCGTCCAGCGTGCCGGGCTGCGCATCGGCGTTCCAGCCGGCTTCCCGCAACGCCAGCAGCGCGGCCGGCAGCGGCTCGCCGCGCAGCCGGTACACGGGTTCCATCGCCTGGAAACACGAGAAGCGCACCTGCGCGGCGAGCGGATACATGTCGGGCGCGAGCTTCAGCGTCAGCAGCGCATCGGGCGCGTCGCCAGCGGCCTGCCGATGCGCGGCCGCCTTGTCGAGCCACGCGGATTGCGCGCGCAGCATCTGGGTCAATGTCGGAACGAGCAGTTGGGTCGGTGACATCCTTGCACTCCGTGTAGGCGTTCGCGTCACGATATCAGCGTCGGCGAAAATCCGCACCCTGCCGCCGTCGATGCGCCGGCGCGAAACCAGTGACGTATCGCGGCCCCGCAGCCGCGCAGGCCGTTGGTATGACGCATCGACGCGTAGTAGGGCGATGCGAGCCTGCCGACGCTCGACGCTGCGCGCGCATGTGTCGGGGGTCACGCCGACGCGTCGCATGCGGCGCGCGGCGTGCAACGCGTGCATCAAGGCTTGCCGTGGCGCGCGAGAAAGCGGTCGAGCTGCGACGCGAACGCCTTGCCGTCGCGTGCGCTGAACGGCGCCGGGCCGCCGGTATCGATTCCCGCGCTGCGCAGCTGGTCCATCATCGCGCGCGTCGACAGCCGTTCCTCGATGTTCTCGCGGCTGAACCAGTTGCCGCGCGGGTCGAGCGCGTGCGCGCCCTTGTCGAGGATGGCGGCGGCCAGCGGGATGTCGGCGGTGATCACGAGGTCGCCCGCTTCCACGAGTTCGACGATCCGCGCATCGGCCACGTCGAAACCGGCCGGCACCTGCAGCGCCTTGATGAACGGCGACGGCGGCGTGCGCAGAAACTGGTTCGCGACCAGCGTCACGCAGATCTCGGCACGACGCGCGGCGCGAAACAGCATGTCCTTGATGACGGCGGGACACGCGTCGGCATCGACGAGTACTTGCATGGCAGGCATTCCAGTGAGCAGAAACGCCGATCATAGCGCAGCGCCGACCATCGGCCGCTGCCGTCATTCAACCGGCCAGTCCGCGGCACAGCGATTCGGCCGTCACCCATTGCGCGTCCCATGCGTCGGCGAGCCGCTCGCCCTGCCCGACCCGCACGGCCGCAGCGTCGAAGTCGACGAACACGACGTGATCGGCGGCCGCCGGTTTCGGCGGCGTCTCGCGCGTGCGTCCGTCGGACAGCACCCACAGCCAGCGCTGCTTGTCCGGCGCCGGCGTGCGCCGCGCGTCGCGCGCGAGCAACTGCGCGGCGGCCGCGATGCCGTCCGAGAGCGGCGTGCCGCCGCCGCCGTCGACGGGTTCGAGCCAGCGCGCATTCCACCAGCGCGGCACGGCCGGGCCGAAGCGACGCGCGGCGCCGTTGCCGCCGAAGCAGATCAGCGCGGTTTCCATGCGCGCGCGCGCGGCCAGGTCGAAATACGCGACGATCAACCCTTTCGCGAGCGCGAGCCGTTCGTGCGACAGCATCGACGCCGAACAGTCGAGCACGAAGCAATGCAGCGCGCGCGGCGCGCCTGCCTGTTTGCGAAAGCGCAGATGCGTCGCCTGCAGCGGGCCGCCGCGCTTCGCGGCGAGCGTCGCGGGCCACGCGACGGCCATGCCTGCCCGTGCGGTGCCCGGCACGCGCGCGGTCGCGCCTGAGTGCCATCGAGGACCGCGAACGGCGTTCGCGGCGGCGTCGGCTCGATGGCTCAGCGTTTTTTTAGCGGCAGCGGCACGACGCTTTTCACGTCGCGCAGCCCGGCCGGCTCGGGCGGCAGGTAGCCCCAGTCGCCTCGCGATGCGGTGGCGTCGTGGTTCGCCGCGCCCGGCCGTTCGTCAGGCTGCCGGCGCGTGTCGGGCGGCGATCGATCGTCGTGATCGTTGCGCTCACCATTCGCCTGCGACGCGCCGGAAGATGGCGGCGCACCGGCATGGCGCCGGTGCCGCAGCACCGCGTCCGCCACGCGCTCCACATGCGACACCGTCACCGCATCGGCCTGCTCGAGCGCGGCGAGGGCCCGTGCGGCGCGCAGCATCACGAGGTCGGCGCGCAGCCCGTCGACGGCCGCATCGATGCACAGCGCACTGACGCGCGCATGTACCGCATCGCCGAAATCCAGCGTGGCCAGCCGTGCCCGCGCCGCGCGAATCCCATCGGCGAGTGCGTGCTGCGCAGTCGCATGACGTGCACGGAACGCGTCGGCGTCGAGATCGAACGCGAGCCGCGCCTTCACGATCCGTTCCCGCTGCGCGGCATCGAAGCAGTTCTCGAGCTCGACCATCAGCCCGAAGCGGTCGAGCAGTTGCGGGCGCAGCTCGCCTTCCTCGGGATTCATCGTGCCGACCAGCACGAAGCGTGCATCGTGCGCATGCGACACGCCATCGCGTTCGACCACGTTCACGCCGCTCGCCGCGACGTCGAGCAGCGTATCGACGAGCCCGTCGGCGAGCAGGTTCACCTCGTCGACATACAGCACGCCGCGATGCGCGCGGGCAAGCAGCCCGGGCCGGAAGCGCACGCCGTGTTCGGCGAGCGCGTGCGCGAGATCGAGCGTGCCCGTCACCTGCTCGTCGCTCGCCGACAGCGGCAGCGTGACGAATTCGCCTTCAGGCAGCAATTCGGCGAGCGCGCGTGCGGCGGTCGATTTCGCGGTGCCGCGGGGCCCGCTGACGAGCACGCCGCCAAGCGACGGGTCGATCGCCGCGAGCAGCAGCGCCTGCTGCAGCGGCTCTTGCGCGACCAGCGCCGCGAACGGGAACACCGCGCGGGCGCGATGCGTCGTCGGATCGGTCATCGCCGTCCTCCTTCCTGGTGTTGTTCGCTCGCGAGCCAGACCGCTTCGATCCGCTCGCGATAGTCGCCCGGCTGCTGCCACAGCCCGCGCTGCATCGCTTCGACGAAGCGTTCGCAGATGCCGTGCAGCGCGTTCGGGTTGTGCCGTTCGAGGAACGCACGGGTGGCGTCGTCGAACAGGTACGCGTCGGCGACGAGCGCGTACTGGTGATCCGACAGCACGCGCGCGGTCGCGTCATAGCCGTACAGATAGTCGACGGTCGCGGCCATTTCGGCCGCGCCCTTGTAGCCGTGACGCTTCACGCCGTCCAGCCATTTCGGGTTGACGACGCGCGAGCGGATCACGCGCGCGATTTCCTCGCGCAGCGTGCGCATCTTCGGCGCGACGGGGTTCGCATGGTCGCCGTGATAGATGCTCGGCTGCTGGCCGGACAGGTGCCGCACCGCCGCCGTCATTCCGCCCTGGAACTGGTAGTAGTCGTTCGAATCGAGGATGTCGTGCTCGCGGCTGTCCTGGTTCTGCACGACGACGTCGATCGTCGCGAGCCGCTCGCCGAACACCTCGGGCGCCGCATCACCCGCGCTGTTCTGCGCGTACGCGTGGCCGCCCCACTGCCGGTACGCGTCGGCGAGATCGGCGTCGGTCTGCCAGCGGCGCTGGTCGATCAGATCCTGCAGGCCCGCGCCGTAGCTGCCCGGCCGCGCGCCGAACACGCGCCAGCCGGCGCGGCGCCGCGCTTCGTCGGGCGCCACGCCCTGCGCGATCCACTTGTCGCGTTCGCGCTCGATGCGCGCGCGGATGGGGTTCAGTGCCTCGGGCTCGTCGAGCGCGGCAACCGCCTGCACGGCCGCGTCGAACAGATGCATCAGGTTCGGGAACGCATCGCGGAAGAAGCCCGACACGCGCAGCGTCACGTCGATGCGCGGCCGGTCGAAGATCTCGATCGGCAGGATCTCGAAGTCGGTCACGCGATGGCTGCCGTGCGCCCACTTCGGCCGCACGCCGATCAGCGCGAACGCCTGCGCAATGTCGTCGCCGCCGGTGCGCATCGTCGCGGTGCCCCACACCGACAGCCCGATCGCGCGCGGATAGTCGCCGTGATCCTGCAGATGGCGCTCGATCAGCTGCTGCGCGGATTTCAATCCGAGCGACCACGCGGCCTGCGTCGGCACCGCGCGCGTGTCGACCGAATAGAAGTTGCGGCCCGTGGGCAGCACGTCGGGGCGCCCGCGCGACGGCGAACCGCTCGGCCCCGGCGGCACGAAGCGGCCGTCGAGCCCGCGCAGCAGCTGGCGCATTTCCTCGCCGCCGCAGGCATCGAGCGCGGGAATCAGCGTCGAGCGCACGCGTTCGATCACCGCGAGCGTGTGCGGCCATTCGCCGGGCGGTGCCGTGTCGATGCCGGAAGCGCCGGCATGACCGCCGTCGTCGCAAGCGCTCGAGCACAGCCCGTCGAGCCACCGTTGCGCGAGCCATTCGAGCCGCTCGCGCGTATCGCCCGCATGGCGCCACGGCGACGCATCGAGCGCCTGCAGCACGGCCGGCCGCGGCCCGCTCCACGGTGCGGCCCAGTCGGCCGCGAGCGGATCGAACGCGTCGCCGAGCGCGAGATCGCGCGCGAGTGCGCCGATCAGCCCGGCCCGTTCGCGCTTGCCGTCGCCGACCGGAAAGCGCGCGAGCGCGAGCAGCGTGTCGCGCCGCTGACGATCGACAGGCGACGCGCCGAACACGTGCAGCCCGTCGCGAATCTGCGCTTCCTTCAGTTCGCACAGCCACGCATCGACGCGCGTGAGCAGCGCGTCCTCGTCGCCGGTGTCGCGCGGCGGCGATACGCTCAGCTCGTCGTGCAGCCGATGCTCGGCGATCGTCGCGAGGATCGTCTTGCGCAGCAGCTTCGCGCGCCGCGCGTCGACCATCAACGCTTCGTAGTACTCGTCGACCTGCCGCTCGAGATCCTGCAGCGGACCGTAGTTTTCCGCGCGCGTGAGCGGCGGCATCAGGTGATCGACGATCACGGCCTGCGCGCGGCGCTTCGCCTGGCTGCCCTCGCCCGGATCGTTGACGATGAACGGATACAGGTGCGGCAGCGGCCCGAGCGTCAGGTCGGGCCAGCACGCGTCGGACAGCGCGACGCTCTTGCCCGGCAGCCATTCGAGGTTGCCGTGCTTGCCGAGGTGGATGACCGCGTCGACGCCGAATGCATCGCGCAGCCAGAAATAGAACGCGAGATACGCGTGCGGCGGCACGAGGTCCGCGTCGTGGTAACTCGCGTAGTCGTTCTCGTCGCGCGAGCGCGACGGCTGGATCCCGACGAACACGTTGCCCGCGCGCCAGCCCGCGATCGTGAAGCGCCGCTGCCGCAGCGTCGGATCCGCTTCGGGCGGCCCCCAGCGTTCGTTCAGCGCGTCGCGCACGGTGGCCGGCAACTGCGCGAAACGCGCGACGTAGTCGGCCAGCGCGTAACTCTGGAACGCCGGGCGCCGTGCGTGCACGGCCGGATCGTTGGTCACGCCTTCGGTGAGTTGCGCGATCAGCGCGTCGCCGTCGGGTGGCAGGTCGGCCACCGTGTAGCCCGCGTCGCGCAGCGCGGCAAGCACGCGCAGTGCGGATGCCGGCGTATCGAGCCCGACACCGTTGCCGATCCGCCCTTCGCTTTGCGGATAGTTCGCGAGAATCAGCGCGATGCGTTTGTCGGCATTGTCGAGCGTGCGCAGCCGGCACCAGCCGCGCGCGAGCGCCGCGACGAACGCGATGCGTTCGGCATCCGGCTGATAGCGGACGACGTCGACTTCGGTGTGCGGGCAACGATACGCGAGCCCCTTGAAGCTCACCGCGCGCGTGACGATGCGCCCGTCGACTTCGGGCAGCGCGATGTGCATCGCGATATCGCGTGCATGCAGCCCCTGGTTGTCCGCCACCCACGCGTCGCGATTGCCGCCGGACAGGATCACCTGCAGCACCGGCGCGTCGCCGGCCAGCACGTCGGGCTCGGGGCTGTCGATCGCGCCGGCCGCGAACGCGGTGGTGTTCAGCACGAGCGCGACGCCGTGCGTGTCGCAGAGCTGCGTGATGACTTCACGGCTCACCGCGTCCTTCAGCGACGTGACCGCGATCGGCAGCGGATTGAGCCCTTCGCGCACGAGCGCGTCGGCGAGCGCATCGAACACGGCCGTGTTCGCGGCCTGCCAGTGCGCGCGATAGAACAGGATCGCGACGACCGGCGCGCCCGGCGTCCAGCGCGGCCGCCAGTCGTCGACGCTCGCGCGGTCGCGCGCCGGGTGATACAGCGCCGCGGCCGGCAGCGGCCGCGGCGGCTCGGGTTCGTCGCCGAAACCGAGCGTATGGAATGCAATGCTGCGCAGCAGCGCGGCGGCGTTGTGCAGTCCGCCTTCGCGCAGGTAGCGCCACCACAGCCGGCACAGCGCGGGCGCGACCGTGCTCTTCGCGACGAGGTTCGGGTCTTCCTGCAGGTCGCCCGAGAACATCGCGAGCCATTGCCGTTGCTTCGACGCGAGCGACACGGCCTGCTCGATCCCGTACGGCCAGTACGCTTCGCCGCCGAGATGATCGATCACGACCGTCTTCGCGTGGCGCAGCACGTCGTCGACATAGAAGTCGACCGAGGCCGGCTGCCGCAGGAACGTGACGTTCGCGAGCCGTACGCTCGGAAAACCCGCCGGCATCGTCGGCACGACGCTCGCGAGCAGCGACAGCGTCGTGTCGGCCGAGCTCAGGATCACGATGTCGGCCGGCTGCTGGTCGATCCGGACGACGCCCTGCGTATCGTCGACGAAGCCGCCCGGCGTGGTGCGCAGCAAATGCATCGTGCGTTACGCCTGTTGCGTCTGGGCCGCGCACGCGGCGTCGAACGCGCGTTGCAGCGCGGCTGCGTCGAGCTCCTCGCCGATCAGCACGAAGCGGCTCGCGCGCGTTTCGCCGTCCTGCCAGCGGCGGTCGAAATAGCTGTCGAAGCGGCGGCCGACGCCCTGGATCACGAGCCGCATCGGCGCATCGGGCAGCGCCGCGAAGCCTTTCGCGCGATAGATCGTGTGCGTCTCGACCACGCGCTGCAGCGCGGCGATCGTCGCTTCGCGCGAACCCGCGTCGCCCGACACGACGACCGAATCGAAATCGTCGTGATGGTGGTCGTGATCGCCGTCGTCGGCCGAGCCGTGATGGTCGTGACGCAGATGGATCGTTTCCTCCGACGCCGATTCGAGCCCGAGCAGCATCGCGAGATCGAGCTCGCCGCGCGTCGCGCGCACGATCTTCACCTGCGGCGGGATTTCTTCGCGGATCGCGGCTTCGACTTCGGCGAACTGCGCATCGCCGACGAGGTCGGCCTTGTTCACGATCACGAGATCGGCCGACGACAACTGATCGGCGAACAGTTCGTGCAGCGGCGATTCGTGGTCGAGGTTCGGATCGGCGCGCCGCTGCGCGTCGACGGCCTGCGGGTTTTCCGCGAACTGGCCGCTCGCGGCGGCCGGCCCGTCGACGACGGTCACGACCGCGTCGACCGTGAAGCTGTTGCGGATCGTCGGCCAGTTGAACGCCTGCACGAGCGGCTTCGGCAGCGCGAGGCCCGACGTTTCGATCAGTACGTGGTCGATATCCGCGCGGCGCTCGACGAGCGCTTCCATCACCGGATAGAACTCTTCCTGCACGGTGCAGCACAGGCAGCCGTTCGCGAGTTCGTACAGCTGGCCCGACGCTTCGCCCTGTGCGCCGTTGGCATCGTCGCAGCCGATGCCGCAGCCCTTCAGGATTTCGCCGTCGATGCCGAGTTCGCCGAATTCGTTGACGATCACCGCGATGCGGCGGCCTTCGGCGTGCTGCAGGATATGGCGCATCAGCGTGGTCTTGCCGCTGCCGAGAAAGCCCGTGACGATCGTGACGGGCAGCTTGCGTAGGGTCATGGTAGGTCCTGTGGCGGAAATGGAATCAGGCCGGGATCGTCGCGTCGAATGCGGCGCGGCATGTCATCTGGCGGATCGCGGGGAGGTCACGGCGCAGTCCGGACGGACGGCCGCTGAACGGACGGAACGACGAATCGGACATGACGCTTCCTTGCAAACGGTCGACATGGTGGATGCCAACACGGCCGTCGCCGGCCCTGCCCGCGCCGCCTGCCGTTCGTCGCGCCGGCCCGGGCGCGCACGCGCGGCGGGCAAATCGGCGGAGAAAGCGGGAAACCATCGGGCGTCGGGCGTGCTGCGGCCGTGGACGATGCGCCGCCTCCCCGCGGCGCTGAACCCCAACGTTTCGGCCGGTATCCGGGCTGGCGAACACGCCGCTTCGCCTTCCCGGATGCGCGGCATCCAGTGGCGGTCGTCCGCATGCGGCAGGCATGCGGCGAAGCGGCGCTGCATCGCGCTGCGCGCGACGCGTTCGCTTACCGTTGCGGGGGCAGCACAGGTTGGCTCGACTGCGGTGCAGTCGCGCGCCCTGTTTCCCGTTTAACTGCGTGCGCCGGAGCGGCGCGCGCGAGCACCAAAACGCGTGCGAGTGTAGGCGGCGGGGCGGGGAGCGTCAAGGCGAGCATCAAGGCGAACAACGCGCAGCGAATGCGAATGATTGTCGTTTTCAACTGATCGAGATAAACTTCACCCGACAACAACGAAACTACCACGCAACGGCAATGTGAGGCAATCACTCAGTCATCCTTAGATTCCATGTCGAAACGACAGATATCCGGGAGGCGCTTTCCTGCGCTGGCCCTGTCGCTGTGCTCGATCGCCGGCGTTGCGTCCGTCCCTGCCCCGGCGGCCGAGTTCGACGACGAACTGCCCGCGGTCGACGTGCGCAGCCGCCGTCATCCGAACGATCCGCGCGCCGAAAGCGTGAGCACGGCAACCCGCACCGCGAGCGATCCGCGCGACGTACCGCAAACGATCGACAGCGTCGCGGTCGAGGAAACGCTGTCCTATGGCGGCCGCACGCTGGCCGACGCGCTGGCCGGCGTGCCGGGTGTGTCCAATACGTCGGACACGCGCTTCGATTCGTTCCGTATCCGCGGCTTTTCCGCCGCGGGCGACCTGCTGCTCGACGGTATGCGCGACGACGCGCAATACGTGCGCAGTCTCGGCAACATCGAGCGCGTCGAAGTACTGAAGGGGCCGGCGGCGGCGCTGTACGGGCGCGGCAGCGGCGGCGGCGTCATCAACCGGATCACCAAGCAGCCGTTGCCGGAGAACTTCGGACATCTGTCGGCAGCGACCGGCAGTTATGGACGGCTCGGCGCGTCGGTCGATCTGAACCGGAGGCTGTCGAGCGCATGGAGCGTGCGGCTCAATGCCGGACGCGAACACGCGGGCAGCTTCCGCGACCACGTCGACGGCACGCGCCAGTACGTCGCGCCGTCGATCAAATGGCGGGACGCGCGGCGCAGCTGGCTGCTGCAGTTCGAATACGACGCGTACCGACGCGTGCCCGATCGCGGCATGCCGGCGCCGGTCGCCGCGGTCGACGCGGCAGGCAAGCCGGTCGCGTTCTCGCTGCCGTCCGCGCCGCGCGCGACCTTCTTCGGCGCGGCCGGCCGCGACACCATCCGCGACGAAAACATGAACTGGCGATCGGTCTTCACGCATGCGTTCGATGGCGGTTGGGAACTGCGTCATACGCTGGGTGTGCTGGACTTGCGCAGCACCTTCGACAATACCTACGTCACGCAAAGCTACATCACGAAGCCGCGCGACTACCGGCGCGTGCAACGGGCGCGCTACCTGCAGGACATGACGCATCTGAACGTGCAGACCGGCGTCGAACTGGGCGGCAAGGTCGCGACCGGGCCCGGCGTGCATCATCTGCTGTTCGGCGTCGAATACGGCTGGCAGAAACGCAGCCCGACGCTCTGGCAGGACGACGCGGCGCCGGTCCCGATTACCGGACCGGATCGTCTCGCACTGGCCGGCTCGGCGCCGCGCCCGTATGCGATGAACCGCCACCGCGTCAGCGACTATGCGATCTTCGCGCAGGATCGCATCGACCTCGGGCGAGCGTGGAAGCTGCTCGGCGGCCTGCGCGGCGAACGTTTCGACGTCGATTCGACCAACGTGCTGAACGATCTGCGTTCGCGGCGCACGACGACGGCATGGAGCCCGCGGCTCGGCATCGTGTGGTCGCCCGTCGGCGCGCACAGCGTGTATGCGTCGTACAGCAAGAACTTCTCGCCCGTCGGCGGCGACCTGATCGGCATCACGCCCGACGCGCGCGGCAACGCCAACGATCTCGGCCCGCAATACAGCCGCCAGTACGAGATCGGCGTGAAAAGCGACTGGCGCGACGGCGCGCTGAGCACGACGCTCGCGCTGTTTCAGCTCGATCTGTACAACCGCCGCGTCGCCGATCCGGTTCGGCCGGGGTTTTTCGACCTCACCGGCCTCGAGCGCAATCGCGGCCTGGAACTGGGCGTCGCCGGCCGGCTGACGGGCGACTGGTTCGTCCGCGGCGGCATCGGCTGGCAACACGCGCGGGTGGTCGACGCTGAGCCGAAGTACGCGGGCAAGCGTTCGGCGGGCGTGTCCGGGGCGAACGGCAGCCTGTTCGTCAGCCATGCGCCGCTGCGCGGATTTTTCGCCGAACTCGGGCTCGTGTACGAAGGCGCGCGTTACGCGGATCGCGACAACCTGCTCGAACTGCCCGCCTACGTCCGCTGGGACGCCAAGGCCGGATATCGCACGCGCGACTTCGAGGTGACGCTGGCGGCCGTCAACCTGACCGATCGCGACTACTACGCGAATGCGACGGGCCTCGCGCAGATCATGCCCGGTTCACCACGCACGTTCACGCTGACGGCGGCGTACAAGTTCTGACCTCGGGACAGCGCCGACGCCCCGCGCAGCCGGTCCGCCGGGCGGCTTGCGCGTTGCGCGCCTGTGCTATCGTATGCGCCGCGTTCGGTGCTCGCATGCGCATTCCGCGCTTGCAGTTAAACGGGAAACAGGAGGCGGACATCCGCCCGGCCTGTGCTGTCCCCGCAACGGTACGCCGCCCGCGCGACGCGGTTCCCCCGCCCGCGCGCAGGCCGCCCGCGATGCCACTGCCCTTCAGCGGGCGGGAAGGCTGCGGCCTGGCAAGCGGCCAGCCCGGATACCGGCCGACGCAAGGGGTGAGCCCGACGCTCGCCGAACGCCCGATCCGCGGGGGACGGATGGGGTGCGCATTCCGCCCGCGCTCGCGCGGGCTTCGCTCGATCGATCATGTCTTGCCTGTCCGTCGGCCGCCGATGTGCCGCCCGCTTTTCCCTTTCCACTGTTTCGACACGGTGCGCGCCGTGCCGCCCGCGATGAGCCGCGCGTGGCTCGTCGGCGCCGGCCCCGGCGACGCCGATCTGCTGACGCTGAAGGCCGTACGCGCGATCGGCGCGGCCGACGTGCTGCTCGTCGACGATCTCGTGAATCCCGACGTGCTGCGCCACGCGCGTGCCGATGCGCGCATCGAGCATGTCGGCAAGCGTGGTGGCCATGCGTCGACGCCGCAGGACGCGATCGTCGCCGCGATGCTCGCGCACCTGCGCGCGGGCCGCAGCGTCGCGCGGCTCAAGGGCGGCGATCCGTTCGTGTTCGGCCGCGGCGGCGAGGAATTGCTGGCGCTCGGCGCGGCCGGTTTCCCGGTCGAAGTCGTCAACGGCATCACGGCCGGCATCGCCGCGCCGGCCGCGCTCGGCATTCCGGTCACGCATCGCGGCGACGCGCAGGGCGTGATCTTCGTCACGGGCCACGGCGCGGGCACCGACGAGCCCGACTGGCGCGCGCTGGCCGCCACGCGGATGACGATCGTGATCTACATGGGCATACGCCGGCTCGACGCGATCGCGGCCGCGCTGCGCGACGGCGGGCTGGCCGGCGACACGCCGTGCGCGGCGATCGAGAATGCGACGCGCGACGGGCAGCGGCACGTGCTCGCGACGCTCGATACGGTGGTCGAACGCGTCGCTGCGACCGGCATCGGTTCGCCGGCGATCGTCGTGATCGGCCGCGTCGCGGCGCTCGCCGGCGACCCGGCCGTGCGCGCCGCGCTCGGCGGCGGCGCCTGATGCGCGTCGCGCTCGGCGTCGGTTTCCGCGCGGGCGTGACGGCCGTGCA
>NZ_JAPVQY010000075.1 GCF_027257875.1 Burkholderia sp. IMCC1007 | reverse complement strand
TGGAGGCTTGACCTCCTTGAAGGGTCGTTCGAGACCAGGACGTTGATAGGTCAGGTGTGTAAGCGCAGTAATGCGTTCAGCTAACTGATACTAATTGCCCGTAAGGCTTGATCCTATAACAAGTCTGTCTCGATAGCCGTTAGCGCTTCAGCGCTTACGGATATCGAGCGTCGAGTGCGAGGCACTCGACGTACTGCGGTTGAAGTACCGCGTATGTGTGAGATACAGCTCACAACCTAAATTACTGCTTCTTCCAAGATTGGTTCTGTTGGCCACGCCAGCAGAACAACCCCCTTTGCCTGATGACCATAGCGAGTCGGTCCCACCCCTTCCCATCCCGAACAGGACCGTGAAACGACTCTACGCCGATGATAGTGCGGATTCCCGTGTGAAAGTAGGTAATCGTCAGGCTCCCTAAGCCAAGAACCCCCGCCCGAAAGGCGGGGGTTTTTGCATTGGCGCGGCGGAAATGCATGGGGGATCCGCGTGACGGTGCGCGGAAGTAGCGGCATCGGCTCACCTCGGGACTGCGAAGCTGGTCGATTCGCCGGTATGTCGCGGCTCAACCGATCTGCGACGCATGTCCCGCAACGACACGCCAGCCATTGCCCGAGCGGCGCCACAGGCGCGTATAGACGAACGTGCCGTCGAACGCCGCGCCGTCGAAGCGGCCGGCAAGCATCGCCTTCGTCGTGGTGACGATCAACGCGTCGATCGCCCGTGCCTGCATTTCGTGGATATCGAGTGCGTCGAGACGCAGCAGCTTCGCGCGATGCGCGGAGAGATCGTCGTGCTTCGAGATGACCTGGCCGCTCGGAATAGTGAAGATCAGATCGTCATCCAGCAATGCGTCGAGCATGTCGACGTCGTTGGCCAGCATCGCCGCGCGAAGGGCGGCTTCATACGGTTCGGTGACTGCACGAACTGCGTCCATATCGGTGCCTCGCATCAGTTCGAAGAATCAGGATTTTCGCGCACGACGCGGCATGCGGATCGCGGTGGCCCAGGCACTCCGGCATCACGCCTACGCGACAGAGGCTACTCCGCTTTCGACAGCGCGTGACGCCGCACCACCATCAGCGAGCAGATGCCGATCGACGCGAGGAGGTTGACGACGGGATAGAACGCGACCGCGACATTCCATGTGCTTAACGCCAGCAGCGCCAGCGCATATTTGAGCACGCACAGCGCGAAATACGCGAGACTCTCGCTCCACGGATCGCGGAGCGTCTTGCGCACGGTCGGGCCGAGGCCGGCAAGCTCGATCAGCGTGACGAGACAGATCGAGATGGTCGGATCGGCGGTCAGTATCCAGAGCGGAATCGCCGACAACGCAGCGCACAGAAAAAACCAGTCGACGCGCGTCCAGCCGCGCTCGCCTCGAAAAATGCTCGCGACGAAGGTCAGGAAACAGGTGACGGCAATCGCCGCCGTACACCATGCCGAAGGTCCGGCGCCTGCAGCGAACTGGCCGGCGGCCGCGATCGCCGTGACGATCGACCAGACGAGCCACGTGAACAGATGCGGACGGACGGTGCGCCGATAGACCGCGAGCGCGTACGGAATCGCTGCCAGCAGGGACACGGCAGATCCGATCACACCCAGTACCGAAGCAGCATCCTGACCGACGGTCACCATCGAAGCAGCCTTGTTCGTATGGGCCGACCAGTATGTGGTCGGACCGGACGATGTGCAACGCCGCGCCGGTATTTGGGGCCGCGAGTCGCGCGGTGCTTCGCTGTCGAACCTCGAAACGGTCGAACCCAAACAAACCAGCCGACGATCGCGCAGTCACAGGAAAACCGACTGCACGACGGTCGAATGAATAGAAATAACCTCTTCAATGAGAAGAAAAACTGTTCTTTCAGATCTCTTTTTGATGACCGACAGTTTGACAACCGAACGACTGCTGCGATTCACGGCGGTCACCGACATCGGTCGTGCCCGCTGGCATCTCGCGCCGGCTCGAGTCCAGGCGGAGAACAACGCACAAGCGCCTGGTCGTCACAACGGAGTTTCGAATGAACCCAACTTCAACAGAAAACTATCGGCACGCGGACTGGAGACAACTCGCCGCGCAGATCACGCCGCGAACGCTCGCGCATATCGCCGGCCGCAACGTGCCGGCCCGCAGCGGCCGCACGTTCGCCGCGATCAATCCGGCCACGGAAGCCGTCATCGCGGAAATCGCGTCGTGCGACGCGGCGGATATCGACGATGCCGTGCGTGCGGCCCGCGAAGCATTCGAATCGGGCGTGTGGTCGCGGTGCGCGCCGGCCGAACGCAAGCGTGTGCTGTGCCGGCTCGGCGAACTGATCGTCGCGCATGGCGCGGAGCTTGCGCTGCTCGATTCGCTCAACATGGGCAAGCGTGTCGCGGATGCGATCGGCATCGACGTGCCGGCCGCAGGCGGTCTCTTCAGCTGGTACGGCGAAGCCGTCGACAAGCGGAACGGCGAGGTCGCCTCCACCGATCCGGGCAACCTCGCGATCGTCACGCGCGAGCCGCTCGGTGTCGTCGGCGCGGTGGTGCCGTGGAATTTCCCGCTCGACATGGTTGCGTGGAAGGTGGCGCCGGCGCTGGCGGCCGGCAACAGTGTCGTGCTGAAGCCAGCGGAACAGTCGCCGTTGTCCGCGCTGCGTCTCGCCGAACTCGCGCTCGAGGCCGGCTTGCCGTCCGGTGTCCTGAACGTCGTGCCGGGTTATGGCGAGACCGCCGGGCGAGCGCTCGGCCTGCATCCCGACGTCGACGTGCTCGCGTTCACGGGATCGACGGCCGTGGGCAAGAAATTCCTCGAGTACGCCGCGCAGTCGAACATGAAGCAGGTGTGGCTCGAATGCGGCGGCAAGAGCCCGAATCTGGTCTTCGACGATACGGATGATTTCGATCTCGCGGCCCGCAAGGCCTGCTTCGGCATCTTCTTCAACCAGGGCGAAGTATGCTCCGCGAATTCGCGGCTGCTGGTGCAGCGCTCGATTCACGATGCGTTCGTCGATCGGCTGATCGCGCATGCGGCCGCGTTCATGCCCGGCGATCCGCTGGATCCGGCAAGCGGCATGGGCGCGATCGTCGACGAACACCAGCATCGTCGTGTGTGCGACTGGATCGAGCGCGGCCGCAGGAGCGCAACGCTCGCGATCGGCGGAGGCGCGCCGCGCATCGATGGCAAAGGCTACTTCGTCGAGCCGACGATCTTCATCGACGTCGAGCATGGCGACCCGATCGCGCGCGACGAGATCTTCGGGCCCGTCCTGTCGGTGATGCCGTTCGATACCGAAGACGAAGCGGTGCGTATCGCGAACGATTCGATCTACGGGCTGGCCGCGTCGGTGTGGACCGGCAGCCTGTCGCGCGCGCATCGCGTGTCGGGCCGCCTGCGTGCCGGCACCGTGTCCGTCAATACCGTCGACGCGTTGAGCGCGCAGACGCCATTCGGCGGGTTCCGCCAGTCGGGTTTCGGTCGCGACTTGTCGCTGCATGCGATCGACAAGTACACGGGACTCAAGACGACCTGGATCAGCTACTGATTCAGCGCGGCGACTCGCACGCATCAGCTCATACCGCTGCCAGGCAGGCGTAGCCTGCGCCGCCGGCAGCGCACCATCCCCTTGCTTCACACAACGAAACCGGAGACTCGCACATGAATGCGCCCAACTTTCCGCACCGCACGACCGAGGACTATCAACGCAGCGACGCCGCGCATCACCTGCATGCGTTCGTCGACCAGAAGGCGCTGAACCAGGAAGGCGCGCGCGTGATGGTGCGCGGCGAAGGCGTCTACCTGTGGGACAACGACGGCAACCGCTATCTCGACGGGATGTCGGGCTTGTGGTGCACCAACGTCGGCTATGGCCGGCGGGAGCTGATCGATGCGGCCGCGCGGCAGATGAAGGAATTGTCGTACTACAACATGTTTTTTCATACGACGCATCCGTCGGTGATCGAACTGTCGGAGCGACTCTTCGCGCTGCTCGGCAACCGCTTCAGTCATGTCGTCTACACCAATTCGGGATCCGAATCGAATGAAGTGCTGATTCGCACCGTGCGCCGCTTCTGGGACGTGATGGGCAAGCCCGAGAAGAAGGTGCTGATCGGCCGTGTGAACGGCTATCACGGCTCGACGGTCGGCAGCGCGTCGCTGGGCGGCATGGCGTTCATGCACGAGATGGGCGACTTGCCGATTCCGAACATCACGCACGTCGACGAGCCGTACTGGTACGCGAACGGCGGCGACCTGAGCCCCGAGGCATTCGGCAAGCAGGCGGCGCTGTCGCTCGAACGCAAGATTCTCGAGATCGGTGCGGAGCGGGTCGCCGCGTTCGTCGCGGAACCGTTCCAGGGCGCGGGCGGCATGATCTTCCCGCCGGACGGCTACTGGCAGGAGATCGAACGCATCTGCCGCCAGTACGACGTGCTGCTGTGCGCGGACGAAGTGATCGGCGGCTTCGGCCGTACCGGCGAATGGTTCGCACATCGCCACTTCGGCTTCGAGCCGGACCTGATCTGCATGGCGAAGGGGCTGACGTCGGGCTACGTGCCGATGGGCGGCCTGATCATGAGCCGGCGCGTCGGCGATGCGCTGGTCGAGAAGGGCGGCGTCTATGCGCACGGGCTGACCTATTCGGGGCACCCGGTCGCGGCCGCCGTCGCGCTGGCCAACCTCGACGTGCTCGAGCGCGAGCGTCTCGTCGAGCGGACGAAGACGGATACGGGCCCGTACCTGCAGCAGGCGTTGCGCGATGCGTTCGATGGCCATCCGCTCGTCGGCGAAATCCAGGGCGCGGGCGCCGTCGGTGCGATCCAGTTCGCGAAGAACAAGGCGACGCGCGAGCGCTTTGCCAACGAGGCCGATCTGACCTGGCACAGCCGGACGGTCGGGTTCGAACTCGGCGCGATCGTGCGTTCGACGAACGGCCGGCTGATCGTTGCGCCGCCGCTCGTGATCGACCATGCGCAAATCGACGAACTGGTCGGCACGATGCGCAAGGCGGTGGATGCAACCGCCAGAGAAGTACTCGGGATCGACTGCTGACCGGTCGCATGGCGCGATTTCCGCTCGGTGCAACACGGGCGGAATCGCGTTTCGCGACGGGCGCCGCTTCCGGAACTCGCACGAATGCGCGTGATCCGGAAAGTGGCGGTCCGGAGCGGACCTGACCGGATCGACGGACGGTAGCAAGCACATCGGCGATAGGTATTCGTCTGGTTGTAATGTAGGAATACGAATTGAATATGCAATGCATGAAAACATGCATTTCGTGGCAATACAGACGAACCTCTCCGCTGCTTGCGCAATTGACCCGCTCCGATCCTCCGCAAGCCAACGAACATCACAATAGAGACAAGGAGACGAAATGAGTCAGGGCGAGTCCATTGCTCATCTCGAGGAAAGCACGATCCAGCAGATTCCGCTGACGGAGCGGCACGGCAGCGCGAAGGACCTGTTCACGATCTGGTTCGGTTCGAACATCATGATGCTGACGATCGTCACCGGGTCGCTCGCGACGACGGTGTTCAAGCAGCCGTTCTGGTGGGCGGCGCTCGCGACGCTCGTCGGTAGCCTTATCGGCGCGATCTTCATGGCGCTGCACGCCGCGCAGGGGCCGCAGCTCGGCGTGCCGCAGATGATCCAGACGCGAGGGCAGTTCGGTTCGTTCGGCGCGTTACTGGTAGTCGCGCTGGTCGTCGTGATGTACGTGGGCTTCTTCGCGTCGAACTGCGTGTTCGGCGGGCAAGCGCTGCACAGCCTCGACTCGGGCATCCCGCTCGACGCCGGCGTGGTGGTGATCGGCCTGATCAGCCTGCTCGGATCGATCTACGGATACAAGCTGATCCACGCGTATGCACGGCTGCTCAGCTGGTGCTCAGGCACCGTGCTCGTGCTTGCATTCGTGTGGATCATCTTCGTGCACGGGCTGCCGGGCGATACGTTCTCGAAGCATTCGCTGAACCTGTCGGGCTTTCTCGGTTCGATGTCGGTGGCCGCGCTGTGGCAGATCGCGTATGCGCCGTACGTGTCCGACTACTCGCGCTACCTGCCGCCCGATACGGGGCCCCGCACGGCGTTCTGGTCGAGCTACTGGGGCTGCGTGCTCGGTTCGTTCTTTCCGATGCTGCTCGGCTGCCTGGTGGGCCTCGCCACGCCCGACGGCAACGTCGTGAACGGCCTCACCGGCCTCACGCAGGGCATCAGCGTGCTCGTGATCGTCGTGCTGTCGTTCGGCATCGCGGCCAGCAACGCGATGGAGCTGTATTGCGGTGCGCTGTCGGCCATCACCGTGTTGCAGACGCTCGTTCCGTCGTGGTCGGGCCGCGCCCGCGCACGGGCGATCACGGCGATCGTGCTGTGCTGCATCGCGCTCGCGATCGCGCTGTTCGGGCAGGACAATTTCCTCGCCGGGTATACGAACTTCATCCTGCTGCTGCTGTACGTGCTCGTGCCGTGGACGGCGATCAATCTCGTCGACTACTACCTCGTCTGCCATGGCGAATACGACGTCGACTCGTTCTTCCGGCAGGACGGCGGCATCTACGGGCGCTTCAACGCGATCGCGGTCGGGTCGTATTTCATCGGCATCGTCGCGCAGGCGCCGTTCATGGCGACCGATCTCTACACCGGGGAGCTGGCAAACCGGCTCGGCGGTGCGGACATCTCGTGGATCGTCGGGCTGTCGTTGACGTCGCTCGTCTACTACGCGGGTTGCAAGCTGTTCTCCCGACCGCTGCATGACGTTGCCCCGAGCATCGACGGCACGTCGCGCTGACCACGCAGCATGCCCGGGCTGCACCGCACCGCGCGTCAATGCTCCGGCTGCGCCGCATTGACGTCCCGGCGAAACGCGCCCGGGCTCGTGCCCGTCCATTTGCGGAACGCACGATGAAACGCGCTCGGCTCGGTGAAACCGAGCTCGGCCGCGATTTCCGCGACGCTGAGCGTGTGCGCGCGCAGCAGCGACTGGGCGAGCGCGCCGCGCAGTTCGTCCTTGATCGACGCGAAGCTCTGCCCCTCGCTGCGCAAACGTCGCCGCAGCGTCGCGGGCGTCGTGCCGAGGCGCGCGGCCAGCGTGTCGAAATCCGGCCACTCGGTGGCCGGCCGCGCCTTCAGATGCGCACGCGTCTTCGCGACCCAGCCCGTGTCGTGCCGATAGCGGACCAGCAGATTGCCGGGCGCGCCGCGCAGGAACGTCTTCAGCGCGTGCGCGGAGCGGATCGTCGGCAGCGCGAGATACGCGGCGTTGAACGCGAGCCGACTGTCGCGGCGGTCGAAATGCACCGGCACGCCGAAGAACTGGTGGTAATCGCTGCGCTGATCGGGGCTCGGGCACGCGAAATCGATGCGCTGCAGCGGAATGCGGCGCCCGATCAGCCAGCACGCGACGCCGAGCAGGATCAGCCAGAACGTCCGGTAAGCGAACGCCGAATACGGCGCGCCCGACTGCGTCAGGACGATCTGCGCCTGCCCGTCGGCGACGACGAGTTCGCCATGCGGCTCGTCGAGCACCACGCGCAGGAATTGCAGCGCGCGCCGCAGCGCCTTCTCCAGCGTGCCCGCATGCAGCACGGCATGGCAGAGCAGCGTGAAACTGCCGCGCCGCATCGGGCGGGCGGCGAGGCCAAAGAATTCGTCGTCGATCTCACCGGCGATCGCGAGCCACAGCCGGCCGTACTGTTGTGGCGTGACGGGCTCGCGCACGCTATCCGGCAAGCCCGCGGCGCGCAGCACGGGCCCGACCGGAATCCGTTGCCGGCGCAGGCTCTCGAGCGCATCGTCGACGAAACCCGGCGAGATCATCTGCGGCCCCATTTCTTCATGCCCTCCTGACATGGCAAAAGCGATCACGATTCTAGATTCGGTTTGTCATTGATTGCAATGTGACGGCTGTCTACCATCATCGATATACCGCCGGTTCGCCCGCGGTCATAACGAACAGGAGACACGCATGCGTGATGGAGCAAACGCCCGGGTGGTGCCGGCCTACGCCGACGCCGTGGCCGGCTTCCGTATCGAGACCGCCGCCGCGCAGTTGCAGGGCGACCTGGAGCGGGGCCTGAACGCATGCA
This sequence comes from Burkholderia sp. IMCC1007, assembly GCF_027257875.1. Taxonomy (GTDB): domain Bacteria; phylum Pseudomonadota; class Gammaproteobacteria; order Burkholderiales; family Burkholderiaceae; genus Burkholderia. Next base: position 24,511 of record NZ_JAPVQY010000075.1, on the reverse strand, counting down.
TCGAATGCTGCGACCGGCATGCAGCGGCCGACGCGAACGCGATCGCGCTCGACTGGATCGACGCCGGCGGCCAGCACCGCAGCTTCACGTTCGCGCAGATGCAGGCGCTGTCGGCGCGCGTCGCGAACCTGCTGGTCGCGCAGGGCGTGAAGCCGGGCGACGTGGTGGCCGGCCTGTTGCCGCGCACGCCGGAGCTCGTCGCGACGATCCTCGGCACGTGGCGGGCGGGCGCCGTCTATCAGCCGCTGTTCACCGCGTTCGGTCCGAAGGCGATCGAGCACCGGCTGCGCATGAGCGATGCGCGACTGATCGTGACCAACGTCGCGAATCGCGCGAAGCTCGACGAGATCGCCGATTATCCGCAGGTCGCGACGGTTCGCGAGCCGGGCGAAGGGCTGCCGGCAAGCGACATCGATTTCCGCGCGGCGCTGGACGCGCAGTCGCAGACGTTCGAACCGGTGCTGCGCAAGGGCACCGACCTGTTCATGATGATGTCGACGTCGGGCACGACGGGCTTGCCGAAGGGCGTGCCGGTGCCGCTATACGCGTTGCTCGCGTTCGGCGCATACATGCGCGACGCGGTCGACTTGCGCGCAGGCGACCGCTTCTGGAACATCGCCGATCCGGGCTGGGCCTACGGTCTCTATTACGCGATCACCGGCCCGCTGCTGCTCGGCCATGCGACGACGCTGTACGAAGGCAGTTTCACCGTCGACAGCACCTACGACGTGATCGAACGGCTCAGCATCACGAGTCTCGCCGGCTCGCCGACCGCATACCGGATGCTGATGGCGGCCGGCACCGAAGCGGCGGCGCGCGTGAAAGGCGCGTTGCGCGTCGTCAGCAGCGCGGGCGAGCCGCTGAATCCGGAAGTCGTGCGCTGGTTCGACGCGGCGCTCGGCGCGCCGATCTACGATCACTACGGCCAGACCGAACTCGGGATGGTCGTGAACAATCATCACGGGCTCGCGCACGTCGTCCATGCCGGCTCGGCCGGCTTCGCGATGCCCGGCTACCGCGTTGCGGTGCTCGACGACGCAGGCCGCGAGCTCGGCCCCGGCGAGCCCGGCAACCTCGCGATCGACATCGCGCGCTCACCGCTGTTGTGGTTCCACGGGTACTGGCAGCAGGACACGCCGGCGATCGCAGGCGGCTACTACCGGACCGGCGACAACGTCGAGCTGGAGCCGGACGGCACCGTGAGCTTCATCGGCCGCGCGGACGACGTGATCACGTCGTCCGGCTACCGGATCGGCCCGTTCGACGTGGAAAGCGCGCTGATCGAGCATCCGGCCGTCAGCGAGGCGGCCGTGATCGGCGTGCCGGACCCGGAGCGCACGGAGATCGTCAAGGCGTTCGTCGTGCTGTCGAAGGGCTTCGAAGGCACGCCCGCGCTGGCCGACGAACTGAGCCAGCACGTGAAGCGGCGGCTGTCCGCGCATGCTTATCCGCGCGCGATCGACTTCGTCGACACGCTGCCGAAAACCCCGAGCGGCAAGATCCAGCGCTTCGTGCTCCGCAAGATGGAAGCCGAGAAGGCCGCTCAATCCTGAACCCTGAATACGGACTGGGAATGAATATCAAGGATCGCGTTTTTCTGATTACGGGCGCCGGTTCGGGCCTGGGTGCCGCGGTTGCGCGGATGGTTGTCGCCGAAGGCGGCAAGGCCGTGCTGCTGGACGTCAATGAAGACGCCGGCACGAGCCTCGTGCATGAGCTCGGCGCGGCCGCGCGCTTCGTGAAGACCGACGTGACGAGCGACGCCGAAGGTCAGGCGGCCGTCGCTGCCGCGCGCGACGCGTTCGGCCGGATCGATGCGCTGGTGAATTGCGCGGGCGTCGCGCCGGGCGAGAAGGTCGTCGGCCGCGAAGGTCCGCATTCGCTCGACCGCTTCGCGCGCGCGGTGTCGATCAACCTGATCGGCACGTTCAACATGATCCGGCTGGCGGCCGACGCGATGTCGAAGCAGGACGCGAATGCGGAAGGCGAGCGCGGCGTGATCGTCAACACCGCGTCGGTTGCGGCGTTCGACGGACAGATCGGGCAGGCCGCCTATGCGGCGTCGAAGAGCGGTGTGGTGGGCATGACGCTGCCGATCGCGCGCGAACTCGCGCGGTTCGGCATTCGCGTGGTGACGATCGCGCCGGGCATCTTCGCGACGCCGATGATGAGCGGCATGCCGCAGGATGTGCAGGATGCGCTCGGCAAGAGCGTACCGTTCCCGCCGCGGCTCGGCCGCCCGGACGAATTTGCGGCGCTGGTGCGCCACATCGCCGAGAACACGATGCTGAACGGCGAAGTCATCCGTCTCGATGGCGCGCTGCGCATGGCACCGCGCTGACACTGGAGGAAATCAATCATGACGACACAGGATCCGATCGTAATCGTTGGGGCGGCGCGTACGCCGATGGGCGGTTTCCAGGGCGACCTCGCCGCCGCCAGCGCAAGCGACCTCGGCGCGGTGGCGATCCGCGCGGCACTCGAGCGCGCGAACGTACCGGCCGAGCGCATCGATGAAATCGTGTTCGGCTGCGTGCTGCCGGCCGGCCAGGGGCAGGCGCCCGCACGGCAGGCCGCGCTGAAGGCAGGGCTGCCGCTGGGCGCCGGCGCGACGACGGTCAACAAGATGTGCGGCTCGGGGATGAAGGCCGCGATGTTCGCGCACGACCTGCTGCTGGCAGGCTCGGCGAGCGTCGCCGTCGCGGGCGGGATGGAGAGCATGTCGAATGCGCCGTACCTGCTGCCGAAGGCGCGCGCGGGGATGCGCATGGGGCACGGGCAGGTGCTCGACCACATGTTCCTCGACGGGCTCGAGGATGCATACGACAAGGGCCGGCTGATGGGCACCTTCGCCGAGGATTGCGCGCAGGCCTACCAATTCACGCGCGAGGAGCAGGATGCGTTCGCAATTGCGTCGCTGACGCGTGCGCAGCGCGCGATCGCGGAAGGCCGTTTCGTGTCGGAGATCGCGCCGGTGACCGTGAAGGCCGGCAAGACGGACAGTGTCGTGTCGATCGACGAGCAGCCGGGCAAGGCGAAACTCGACAAGATCCCGACGCTGAAGCCGGCGTTTCGCGACGGCGGCACGGTGACGGCCGCGAATGCATCGTCGATTTCGGACGGCGCCGCTGCGCTCGTGATGATGCGTCGCTCGGAAGCCGAGCGCCTCGGCCTCACGCCGAAGGCCGTGATCGTCGGACATTCCACTTACGCGAACAAGCCCGGCCTGTTCGCGACCGCACCGATCGGCGCGCTGCGCAAGCTGTCGGAGAAAACCGGCTGGAACCTGCGCGACGTCGACCTGTTCGAGATCAACGAAGCGTTTGCGGTGGTGCCGATGGCGGCGATGCGCGATCTCGACCTGCCGCACGAGAAGGTGAACGTACACGGCGGCGCGTGTGCGCTCGGGCATCCGATCGGCGCATCGGGTGCGCGCGTGATCGTGACGCTGCTGGCCGCGCTCGAAACATATGGCCAGAAGCGCGGCATCGCATCGCTGTGTATCGGCGGCGGCGAGGCGACGGCGATCGCGATCGAGCGGGTCGCGTAACGTTTTTCACGTACGCCGCGAAGCGGGCGACGGGTGGAGCGCGGGGAGCCCTGCGCACCGCCCGTCGCCCGTTCCTGTTTGGTGGATCGTAGATACGCAAGCACACGCGTGTCGAGCGGCGCGGGCAGACATGCGCAATTCTGGCCTCTGCTCACTTTTCTGCGTGTGTCGCCCAAGTAGTCGGCACGAAAGAGACTACGAAGTCGCTATGCCATTGCGTTGCGCGATCTTCAAAAGCTCGACCATATTCGGTGCATTGAGTTTGCTCATGAGCCGCATTTTATGGGTGCTCACGGTCTTGTGGCTGAGCATCAGGGTACGTCCGATTTCCTGATTGTTCATTCCCCTGACGAGCATGCCCAGGATCGTCATCTCTCGGTCGGTGAGCCCATCGAGCCCCGCGACGGGGGTTTTACCTTCGTTCGTCGCGATCTCCTGCAGATTTTCGCGAAGCATGTCGGTCACCACTCGCGGGAAGTACGAATAGCCGGCAAGCACCGCTTTCACGGCCTCGGAGACTTCATTCAGCCCGCCGTCCTTGCAGACGAAGCCGGCCGCGCCGGCTTGCAGGCAACGCATCGCGTAATTGCGCGTGTCGCCGGAGGTAAGCACCAGGATGCTGGAGGCGAGCTTGGCGCCGCGCAGGCGCTCCATGACCGAGAATCCGTCCAGTCCGGGAATGATCAGGTCGAGGATCACCAGATCGGGCTCGTGCGTGCGAGCGGCCTGAACGCCGTCCACGCCCGTATGACACTCTGCGACGACTTCATAACCGTCACGCTCCAAAATTGCTCGCAGCGCCATTCGAATCAGCGGATGGTCGTCCACGATCACAATACGAGGTTTCACAGGTCGCTCTGCTCAATGGATATTTATTTAGCTAAACGAATCATCAATAACCAGGCAGCCATTTTGGTTTTCGCTTGATGCCGTTGCCGGGATGGAACCGGTTTCCCCGAAGGGACCATTCGGGCTACCGAGCGTGCGCTCCGGTGATATTGCTGCTAACCATACTTGAACGCGGATTGATCGCGAATGAGCTGAGTGGCTGGTCAGATACTTCCCGCTGAAAAACAGACTCTTCCGAATGGCCTGAATAGGGGCCGGGGCGGTAAATTCGTCGGCGCTGGTGGCGTAACGGTTTACCCGGTGTTAGCACGCGTAGTGCGGGCCATCATTTTTCGGTTCATTTTTATTGGAGTAAGACGATGAAGAAGAAACTCGCGGGTTTGGGGCTGGTTGCTGGTGTGTTGGCCGTCGCAGGCCATGCGCAGGCGGAAACTTCCGCGGAGATCAAGATCACCGGCAAGATCTTGCCCGATGCGTGCAATCTCACGATCGGCAACGGCGGTATCTATGATTTCGGCTCCATCGCGTCGGCCAATCTTCACCAGGATAAGACGACGCAACTCCCGGGCAAGCTTCAGACGGTGTCCATCTCCTGCAATGCGGCCGCCAAGGTCGCGTTGAACGTGCGGGACAATCGTTCGGGGACGGTCGCCGGCGGCACGGGCGACGACACCGAGTTCGGCCTGGGCAACGGGAAGGTCGGCTACTACACGCTGAGTCTCGGTGGTGCCACTGGCGACAGCAACGGTGTCGATATCGTGGCCGCTCCGGCCGGGTCCAACGCGTGGGCGTCCGACGCGGCGGGGCTGATGGCGAAAGGCAGCGCGCGCAAATCGTTTGCGAACTCGGGCGACGTGACGCCCGGCGCATACAAGACCGTCACGGCCAATCTGACCGTGATCCCGACGATCAACAAATTGTCGGAACTCGATCTTTCCGGCGGCAGTGTCGATCTGGATGGCTCGGCGACTGTAGAGCTGACGTATCTGTAAAAAGGTGCGATCCGGAGCGGGCCAGGATGTCGGACCGCTGCGACGGCTGACGTTCGGGCCGCTTCTACTGAGCGCTGCTTTCGGCCGCTGCGTGAGTGACGAGCATCGGGCCGTGTTGCTGCCATTCGTGTGGGAGTGGTATCGGCGTGGCGGCTGCCGATGCATGGGCGCCGGGGGCACGTTACTGCGAGCGTCGGGTGATCTCGCTTGCGAGAGATGCACGTCGGGATGGGGCGAATCGGATCGTCGACACGATGCGCGTAGCGACGAACGATTCGAATGACAATCCGGCAGGTCGAAGCCCACCCCATTCCAAATAAGAGAGATATTCAGATGAGCTTGAAGCAGTGGTGTGTTCTTTCCGTGCTGGTCTGCACATTGTCGAGCACAGGCGTGGTGTCGGCGGAGGATCTTAAGTTCAACGGCCAGGCCGATCTTAGTCTCACCGGTCAAATCCGATCAGTCGGCGCGTGCGACTTGACGCTGGAAAACGGCGGCGTTGTTGACATCGGCAATCTGACGCAAGAGGATTTTCCTAAGAATTCCTACTTTACGATTAAGCGCAGTATGCCGTTTTATGTGAGTTGTCCGCACCCGACCAAGGTTGGATTCGTGCTGATCGACAACGTCGGTGCAAGCGACCAATTCTCCGAATTCTCGTTTGGCCTGAGCAATCCTGACATTGGTTACTACTCCATGGGATTAAGTACCGATGACTACCGCGTGGTCGACGGAAAAAACGCTTGGTCGCTTAACCGTTCCTATGGCGACAATTGGAACAGCGCTTCTTGGGGCGGATGGAATGTGAAGCTCGGAGATACCTATTCGTGGGGCGTGGCAAGTTCGAGCCCGACGGCGGGCAGGTGGATGCAAGACAGGTTGCGGATCTCCGTCACTTTCAATCCCCAAGACGGTCCGTTTACCGACGAGATGGAGATTGCCGGTTCCGCGACCCTGGAACTGGTCTATCTGTAGCGCACTTCTCATTTCACATGTGACTCCTCCAGTGAGCGGCGGTTCCGCTTATCGGCCCGCTGCGTTCGGAGGGAAGTACCCCAGACCGGTGATGGTGGAGAGGGTTCGGAGATAACGGGCACCGGAGTTGTCAATGTATTCGCGTGGCGGCGTGACGGTTTGTCCGATATAGGCATGTGCAACGCTTGATGCCGGCCTTCATTTTTTGGTTCGTTTTTATTGGAATAAGGCGATGAAGAAGAAACTCGCAGGACTGTGGCTCGTTGCCGGTGCGTTGGTCGTTGCCGGTCATGCGCAGGCGGACAAATCGGTGGACGTCAGGGTCGCCGGCAAGATCGTGCCCGACGGTGCGTGTAACCTCACGATCAGCAACGGCGGCGTCTATGATTTCGGCACCATCGCATCGGAAAACCTTCACCAGAATAAGACGACGCAATTTGCTGCTAAGTGGGAGACCGCGGCCGTCACCTGCAATGCGGCCACCAAGGTCGCATTGAGCGTGCGGGACAACCGCGCGGGTACGGCTGCCGGCGGCACGGGCGAAGACTTCGAGTTTGGCCTGGGCAAGGGGAAAGTCGGCTACTACACACTGACTGTTTCCAGCGCCATGGGTGACGGCGACTCCTGGCTGGATGTCGTGTCTGCTCCAGCTGGGTCCGACGCGTGGGCTCACGATAAGGCGGGGCTGATGACGAAAGACAGCGCGCGCAAATCGTTTGCGGAGCCGGGTAGCTCGGCGCCCGGCGCATACAAGTCCATCGCAATCGTTCTAGGGGCGACTCCGACGATCAACAAATTGTCGGAATTGGATCTCTCCAATGGCAATGTCGATCTGGATGGTTCGGCGACCCTCGATCTGACCTATCTGTAAAAGCGCGCGGTCGGAGCGGGCCGGACGGATGACGTTCGGCCTATTTTTTCTCCAACACTCATTTTCGGCAGGCAGCTCAACGACGAAAACCGGATCGGGTTGCGTTGGGGCGCCCGCGGCCCTGTAACGTCCGAGCGTCACGAATATCGCCCATATCGCGCCTGCCGTTAGCCGCCGCGCCGACGCAGCGATCTATTCCGCTGCCCTCTTGGAATTTCCTCACCACCCGTGCGTAATGGGCATTCTTTTCCGTCAGATAAATTTAAGTCGTATTGCTAATCATGTTTAGACGTGCTGTATGTTTATCGTCCCATCTCGAGTCTTTGTCGTCGTGCCGGCACGCATTGACGAAGATCGTTCTGACGGTGGGACTGCCGCTCCTCCTGAGCGTGCCGACCATTGCCCAGGCTTCGGGCGTTCTCCCCGAATCTTCCGTGGTGATCCTGAACGAAGCAGACGGCGAAGCCACCATGAACGTGAAGAACACGGAGTCGATTCCGCTGCTGCTGCATACGACCATACAGAACACACCGGAAGATCAGGAATTGCTGGTCGTGGCGGTGCCGCCGGTGAGCCGGGTGGAAGGTCAGGACACCCAGCTGGTGCGTTTCCTGCTGCAGAGCCCGGCGCCGCTGAAAGTGCAGCGGCTCAAGCGCGTGACGTTCGAGGGCATACCGCCCAAAGGCCCGGACGGGAAGGCGCGCATCAGCATGACGATCCGCCAGAACCTGCCGCTGATCGTGCATCCCGCCACGCTCGCGAAGCACACGTCGCCCTGGACGCTGCTGCAGTGGTCGGTCGCGGACGGCAAGCTGCGCGTGCGCAACGACAGCCCGTATGTGGTGCGTCTGGGGCAAGGCGTGCAACTCCTGCCGGAGAAGACCGCCGTGGATCTGGGCAAGACCTATGTGCTGCCCGAAAGCACCGTGGAAGTCGCGTTGCCGAAGGGGGCCGGTGCGCGGGCAACCGGCGTCAAGCTGTCGCCCGCGACGATCTACGGCTACGAGGTCGACACCTACGACGCCCCGCTCGTCAACGCCGCGACGCAACCGTAATGCGGCGCGAGCGTGCCATGCGCCGAGTGCGGCGCCAACGCGAATCGAACGTGTATCGCAACGGCACGGCCGCATCGCTGTTGATGTTGCTGGCCGGCGCCTATCCGCCGCGGGCGCACGCGCAGGCGGCCACGCCGCCTGACGCGGCATCCGCCGCGCAAGCGACGGCCGCACAGACCACGTCGGATCCGGCGCCCGTCGATGCGGCGTTCAACTTCGACACGAGCATCCTGCAGCAGCGCGGGCTCGATCCGCAGATCGCCGATTATTTCCGCGCCGCGCCGCGTTATCGGCCCGGTCGCAGCCGCGTTGTCGTCTACGTCAACGACATTCGGCGAGGGCGGATCAACACGCGCTTCGACGAGGACGGCGCACCGTGCTTCGACCAGGCTTTTCTGGACGCAGCCGGCCTGGTGGTGCCGGACACAAAGTATGCAATGGACGGCAATTCCGGCCCCGACACCTGCTACGACTTCGCGCGGGCATTCCCCGGCACGGACGTGACGCTCAAGCCGGGACGCGAAGAAGTGCGGCTCGTGGTGCCGACCACGGCACTTCGTCTCGCCTCGGCCGACTTCTCCGGCTACAGCCGGGGCGGCAATGCGGCGCTGTTCAACTACGAATTGATGACGATGCGCAGCGAAGCGAGCGGCATGCCGGGCTCGAACTTCCTGTCGCTCAATTCCGAACTCGGCGTGAATGCCGGCGACTGGATCCTGCGTAGCCGCGCCTATTCGCAACGTCAGGACAATACAGGATTCCAAAGTAGACACCTATACGCGTACGGCCAGCGAACCTGGGTGCGCTGGGGCGCCACGCTGCAGGCCGGACAGATCAACATCGCCAACTCCGTGCTGACCGGCGCGCCGTTGACCGGCATCCAGGTGTTTCCCGATGCCGCGCTGAGCAAGCAGGAGCGAAACATCGTCATGGTCGAAGGCGTGGCGCAATCGCAAGCACGCGTCGAGGTGCGCCAGGCGGGCGGGTTGATCTATACGACGGTCGTGCCGGTCGGCCCCTTCGCGCTCACGGACTTGCCGCTGCTCAACAACAGCAACGACCTGGAGGTGACCGTCATCGAATCCGACGGCGCGCGGCGCAGCTTCATCGTGCCCGCCGCGTCGATCAGCGCGGGGGCCCTCGGGCAGCGGCAGGGCTACGCGTTCGCGTTCGGCAAGAGTCGCAATCTCGACGGCAACAAGGCCCGCAATCCCTGGGTGGCGAGCGCGAGCGGTAACTGGGCGCTCGGCAAGCGCGGCAACGTCGGTGCCGCCGCGCTGTTCGCTCCCGGATACCAAGCCGCGAGTTGGGGCGTCGATATGCGCGTGTCGCGGTCGAGCAGTATCAAGTTGCAGCAGCGTGCGTCGCTGCAGGCCATGAAGTCGGGCACGCAGATCGAGGTCTCGGGCATTTTCGGTGGCCTGCACGAGAACCTCACCATGAGCTTCAGCAGTGCGTATCAGAGCAATGGCTACCGCACGCTGGACGACTTCACCGTCGATGCGGGCCAGCCCGGGTTTGCTGCGTCGCGCTTTCGGAGCCGGCATACCGCGGCGCTGGCCTGGTCCGATGCCAGGCTGGGCGGTGTGACGTTCGGCTACGCATTCTCCAATCAACAGAACGGCGAGCGCACCCAGCGGCTGAATTTTTCCTGGGGAAAGAGCTTTCGCTTCGGCACCGTGTCGCTGAACGTGGAGCGCGACCTCAGCCCTCGACGGGACGCCCGGTATTACGGCAGCAGAGCTTACGACAGGCCCGACAACACCTATTACGTGTCGCTGAGCATCCCGTTCGGCAAGCGCAGCGTCCGCAGCTATGCGAGCAACACGAGCGGTTATACGCGCTTCGGCGCCAACTACAGCGAACGGGTTGGCGATCGTCTGAACTACTCGCTGAACGCGGAGCGCAACACGCGAGACCGGAGCAACGCCGTGTCGGGCCAGGCGGCCGCGATGTCGCGCATCGCCCAGGTCAACCTGGGTTTTTCCGATACGGGCAATCGTGCCCGCTCGTATTACGGCGGGGCATCGGGCGGCGTGGTGCTGCATGCCAACGGGGTGACGCTTTCGCCGTACCCGGTACAGGACACGTTCGGCATCGTGTCGGCATCGGGTGTGTCGAACGTGAAAATCAACACCCCGCAGGGGCCGGTATGGACGGACCGCTGGGGGCGTGCCGTGGTGCCGCGTCTGTCCGCGTACAGCAGCAATCGTGTGGAGGTGATGACCAGCACCTTGCCGCGCAACGTCGACATCGGCAATGGCTTCCATCAGGTCGACCCCGGGCGCGGGTCGGTGAACCGGATCGACTTCGAACTGACCCGTGTGCGCCGGGTGATGCTGAATGCGCGCGACTCGGAGGGTAATCCGTTGCCTTCCGGCGCCTATGTGCTGGACGGTCGTCAGAAGTATGTCGGCACGGTGCTCGAGCAGGGGCAGGTCTTTCTCAACGACGGAGCCGGCACGGACGCGTTGACCGTGGCGTTGCCGGACGGCAGGGAGTGCCGGTTGCAGTATGAGTTGCCCGAGCGAGCCGGTCCTGGCGTCCTGTTCGAAAGCGCCGATGCCCGTTGCACGCTCCAATGAGGCCCTGGACTAAAGAGAAGATATGTTAGGAAAGCAGATTGTTTGTAGATGGCGTGCATGGGCAATGTGCGCGGGATTGAGTATCGCCGGCGCGGCGGTCGCGGATACAGCGGCGGAAAATTGCCAGCTGCATACGGTGCCTGCGCAGTTGGACTACGGCGCTCAGTATCGGCAGTCGGTTCTGGGGCAACCCGCATCGCCCCGAGGACGCTCGTTGGGAAAACGCCTGGTTTCCGTGAACGTCGTCTGCAAGGTGCCGGTGCGCATGGCGATTTTCCTGCGCGGCGATGCGCTGGATCACAGCGCGTTCCGGTTCGGCCTGCGGGGCGTTCTTTCCGTGGTGGCCGGCGATGCGAGCCTGGACGGCAGGCCCGTTGCGTTGGGCAGTGTCGAACATGCCGGTCAGCGACCTTCGGAGCAGGCCGCCAAAGCCGGCCTGCATCCGAACAGGGGCATCGTCGTGCTGGAGCAGGGCGAGCCGGCGACGGGCAGCCGGCTCGCGTTGCAACTGGAGCTGGAGCCCGAGATCCCGGATGCGTCGCTCGAGGTCGTCGACAACGAATCCGATTGGTCCAGCAGCCACTTCCTGGAGATGGTTCCGTTCTGAAGCCGTCCGGCCTGCGAAGATGCATGTGTCGGCCGAGCGCTGAACCGGATTGCCACGCGGCGCATGCGGACGTGTCGATACCTACCGCTTTGCGTCCGACGATACCGCCCCGCATGCACGGATCACGAGTTGCACGACTTGCTCCGTCTTCTCGTCGAACCCCTTCTGCGTGAATGCACGCTTGCCGCTCAGCGCGCGGATCTGCGCATCGAAATCCGCATAGTGCTGCGTGGTCGCCCACACCAGGTACAGCAGCGCGTGCGCATCGATCGGCGCGAGCAAGCCGCGCGCGATCCAGCCTTCGACCACTGACACACGCTCGTCGAACCACGGCTTCACGCGCTCCGACAGGATGTCCTGCATGTGCGTCGCACCGTGGATGATCTCGTTGGCCCACACCTTCGAGCCAAGCGGGCGCCGCCGCGACAGATCCATCTTTGCGCGCACGTAGCTGCTGATCGCCTCCACCGGATCGTCGCCGGCGTCGAACGATCCGGCCGCGTGGTGCCAGTCTTCGAACAGGTCTTCGAGCACGCGGCGGTACAGCGCGAGCTTGGTCGGGAAGTAGTAATGCAGGTTCGCCTTCGGCAGGCCCGCACGCTCGGCGATCATTGCGGTGCTCGCGCCGTCGAGCCCGCGCTCCGCGAATACGGCTTCCGCACAGGCCAGCAAATGCGCTTCGTTGGACTCGCGGATGTGTGCCTTGCGTCGCCGCAAAGGCGCGCGCGCGTCGTCGGTGCCGGTCGCCTCGGCGCCCGCTTCGTCATGTCTCATCGTTGCCCTCGCGCGGCGTGGATGCCGCGTTGGGCTTCATTCTAGCCGCTCGCTTGCGTTGAACGCACGTGCTCGCGTCGCTGCAGTGCGCGCAATGCTGCGACGCGGTGGCACGTTTCTCGCTCGGTGAAGCTCACGAAAGAAAGACATTGCATTGCACATTTTGATCGTCTAAAACCTGTCCAATCGGACAGGATTTGACGCGTGACGGAACGGAGTGCCAATGTTTCCGCCGCTTGATCGGACGAATTGCGCGCACGATGCGCACATGCACGTTGCGTGTGCGGGTTTGCACCGACGCAAGCAATGCGCGCACCGGCATCGACCGGGATGACGACATGACGACCCCACAGGAGCGATACGAATGGACACGGTATCGGAAACAGTGAAACGGGCAGCATTCGACACGTCGATCAAGGTCGACGGCAAGCGGTTGTGGGACAGCCTGATGGAGGTCGCGAAGATCGGCGCGACGCCGAAGGGCGGTGTGTGCCGCCTCGCGCTGACCGATCTCGACAAGGCCGGGCGCGACCTGATCGTCGGCTGGGCGAAGGCCGCCGGCTGCACGGTGACGGTCGATACGATGGGCAACGTGTTCATGCGCCGCGCGGGCCGCGTGGCCGATGCGGCGCCCGTCGTCACCGGCTCGCACGCGGACTCGCAGCCGACGGGTGGCCGTTTCGACGGCATCTACGGCGTGCTGGGCGGCCTCGAGGTGATTCGCAGTCTGAACGATCGCGGCATCGAGACGGAGCACCCGATCGAGGTCGTGATCTGGACCAACGAGGAAGGGTCGCGCTTCGCGCCGGCGATGGTCGCCTCGGGCGTGTTCGCGGGCGTGTTCTCGCTCGAATACGGCCTGTCGCGCAAGGACGTCGACGGCAAGACGATCGGCGACGAACTCGCACGCATCGGCTACGCGGGCGATGTGCCGTGCGGCGGGCGCAAGCTGCACGCGGCGTTCGAGCTGCATATCGAGCAGGGGCCGATTCTCGAAGCGGAGTGCAAGACGATCGGCGTCGTGACCGACGCGCAGGGGCAGCGCTGGTACGAGATCACGTTCACCGGGCAGGAAGCGCATGCGGGCCCGACGCCGATGCCGCGCCGCCGCGATGCGCTGCTCGGCGCGTCGCGCGTGGTCGATCTCGTGAACCGGATCGGTCTCGATCACGCGCCGTTCGGCTGCGCGACGGTCGGCATGATGCAGATTCACCCGAACTCGCGCAACGTGATCCCGGGCCGCGTGTTCTTCACCGTCGATTTCCGGCATCCGGACGACGCCGTGCTAGCGCAGATGGACGCCGCGCTGCGCGACGGCGTCGCGCGCATCGCGGCCGACATCGGGCTCGAGACCGAACTCGAGCAGATTTTCTACTACGAGCCTGTCGCGTTCGATCCGGCCTGCGTGGCGGCCGTGCGCGCCGCGGCCGACCGCTTCGGCTACTCGCATCGCGACATCGTGTCGGGCGCGGGCCACGACGCGTGCTATCTGGCGCAGGTCGCGCCGACGTCGATGGTGTTCGTGCCGTGCGTGGACGGCATCAGCCACAACGAGATCGAGGACGCGACGCCTGCATGGATCGAGGCTGGCGCGAACGTGCTGCTGCACGCGATGCTGTCGCGCGCATGCGAGCCGGCTTCATGACGCATCACACGTAACGCAGCCGGAAGGCTGCCCGGCACCGGACCGTAGCATTCCTAAGAACAACCGCCCCGACTGTGCATCCGCAGCCGGCGGGACGGCTTTGTCTCCACCCAGTCGAAGGAACGTGTATGACCACCAAGCCAACCGGCGATATCGCCGCGCATCGCCTGTCGTCCACGCAACTCTCGTGCGAATTCGCCGATATCGCGCCGCTGCTCGATCCGACTGCCGCGGCGGCCGCGGCCAGCCGCTGCCACTACTGCTACGACGCGCCGTGCGTGCAGGCGTGCCCGACGCAGATCGACATCCCGAGCTTCATCCGCAAGATCGGCAACGGCAACCTGAAGGGCGCGGCGATGGACATCCTGTCCGCGAATCCGCTCGGCGGGATGTGCGCGCGCGTATGCCCGACCGAGATCCTGTGCGAAGGCGCATGCGTGCGCAATCACCAGGATGCGCAGCCGGTGGCGATCGGCGCGCTGCAGCGGCACGCGACCGACTGGGCGATGGAATCCGGCGCGGTGCGCTTCACGCGCGCACCCGATACGGGGCGGCAGGTCGCCGTGGTTGGTGCGGGGCCTGCCGGGCTTGCATGCGCGCACCGGCTCGCGCTTGCCGGCCATCGTGTCACGCTGTTCGACGCGCGGCCGAAGGCGGGCGGCTTGAACGAATACGGGATCGCCGCGTACAAGACCGTCGACGACTTTGCGCAGCGCGAAGTCGACTGGCTGCTGTCGGTCGGCGGCATCACGCTGGAGACCGGCGTCGCACTCGGCCGCGACGTGACGCTCGACGCGCTGCGCGAGCGGCATGACGCGGTGTTTCTCGCGATGGGCCTGGGCGGCGTGCGCTCGCTCGCGATCGACGGCGAGCAACTGGCCGGCGTGATGAACGCGGTCGATTTCATCGAGCAGGCGCGGCAGGCCGACGCGCTGGAGAACGTGCCGGTCGGGCGGCGCGTGGTCGTGATCGGCGGCGGCAATACCGCGATCGACGCGTCCGTGCAGAGCCGCAAGCTCGGTGCGGAGCGCGTGACGATGGTGTATCGCCGCGGCGTGGACGCGATGAGCGCGACCTGGGCCGAACGCGAGTTCGCGCAGAAATGCGGCGTCACGCTCGTCACGCATGCGAAGCCGGTGCGTATCGCGGGCGCGGACGGGCGCGTGACGGGCGTCGAATTCGAGGCGGCGTCCGGCGAGCGCTTCACCGTCGACGCGGACATGGTGCTGAAGGCGATCGGCCAGACGCTGGTGCCGGACGGCGTCGCCGCCGCGTTGCTGACGGCGGACGGCACGCGCATCGCGGTCGATGCCGACGGACGCACGGCGTTGCCCGACGTATGGGCCGGCGGCGACTGCGCGGCGACGGGTGGCATCGATCTGACGGTGCAGGCCGTGCAGGACGGCAAGCGCGCGGCCGCCGCGATCGATGCGGCGCTCGCGCAGCGCGACGCCAAGGCCGCGTGAGCGCGGCATACGCACCGCGCACGCCACGCACGCGGCACGCATCACGATAAACGTCCCCATTCTCACGGAGCCGAACATGGCCGACCTTCGCTGCACCATCGCAGGCATCACTTCGCCGAATCCGTTCTGGCTCGCGTCCGCGCCGCCGACCGACAAGGCGTACAACGTCAACCGCGCGTTCGAGGCCGGCTGGGGCGGCGTCGTGTGGAAGACGCTCGGGCTCGATCCGCACGTCGTCAACGTCAGCTCGCGCTATGGCGCAGTGCAGTGGAACGGGCAGCGGATCGCGGGGCTGAACAACATCGAGCTGATCACCGACCGTCCGCTCGACGTGAACCTGAAGGAGATCGCGCAGGTGAAGCGCGACTGGCCGGACCGCGCGCTGATCGTGTCGCTGATGGTGCCGTGCAACGAGCGCGACTGGAAGTGGATCCTGCCGCTCGTCGAGGATACGGGCGCCGATGCGGTCGAGCTGAACTTCGGCTGTCCGCACGGGATGAGCGAGCGCGGAATGGGCTCGGCCGTCGGGCAGATGCCGGAATACGTCGAGATGGTCACGCGCTGGGTCAAGGAAGGCACGAAGCTGCCGTGCCTCGTGAAGCTCACGCCGAACATCAGCGATATCCGGATGGGCTCGCGCGCCGCGTACAAGGGCGGCGCGGACGGCGTGTCGCTGATCAACACGATCAACTCGATCGTCGCGGTGGACCTCGACCAGATGGCGCCGATGCCGACGGTCGACGGCAAGGGCACGCACGGCGGCTACTGCGGCCCGGCGGTGAAGCCGATCGCGCTGAACATGGTCGCGGAGATCGCGCGCGATCCGGAAACGCCGAACCTGCCGATCTCCGGGATCGGCGGGATTTCGTCGTGGCGCGACGCGGCCGAATTCATGGTGCTGGGTGCCGGCAGCGTGCAGGTTTGCACCGCCGCGATGCATTACGGCTTCCGGATCGTGTCGGATCTCGCCGACGGCTTGTCGAACTGGATGGACGAGAAGGGCTACGCGACGCTCGACGACATCCGCGGCCGCGCGGTGCCGAACGTCACCGACTGGAAATACCTGAACCTGAAGTACGACATCAAGGCGCGCATCGACCAGGACCGCTGCATCCAGTGCGGGCTGTGCCATATCGCATGCGAGGACACGTCGCACCAGGCGATCACGGCGACGAAGGACGGCGTGCGGCACTTCGAAGTGGTCGATTCGGAATGCGTCGGGTGCAATCTTTGCATGCATGTGTGTCCGGTCGAGCAATGCATCACGATGGAGCGGGTCGACGCGGGCGACTACGCGAACTGGACCACGCATCCGAACAACCCGGCGCGCGTCGATGCGGGCGCAAGCCCCGCGCAACCGGAGAAGCACGCGAAGGCGGCCTGACCGGCGGCCGGCGGCGCGGGATGGTCCGCGCCGCTGCTTTTGTTCTGTTCGGCCGGCATCGTGCGATGCCGGCGCTGACGTTTACGTGGAGCGCCTTCAATGAAACCAGCAGCGATTCCCGCCGATGCCGACAGCGCCGCGGCGCCGGCCGGCAGCCTGTACAACGACGACCTCGCGCCGACGACGGCGGCGCAGCGCACGTGGCGGTGGTATCACTTCGCGGCGCTGTGGGTCGGGATGGTGATGAACATTGCGTCGTACATGCTCGCGGCCGGGCTGATCCAGGAAGGCATGTCGCCGTGGCAGGCGGTGCTGACCGTGTTGCTCGGCAACCTGATCGTGCTCGTGCCGATGCTGCTGATCGGCCATGCGGGCGCGAAGCACGGGATTCCGTATGCGGTGCTCGTGCGCGCGTCGTTCGGCACGCAGGGCGCGAAGCTGCCCGCGATGTTGCGCGCGATCGTCGCATGCGGCTGGTACGGGATCCAGACCTGGCTCGGCGGCAGCGCGATCTATACGCTGCTGAACATCCTGACCGGCAACGCACTGCACGGCGCCGCGCTGCCGATCGTCGGCATTTCGCTCGGGCAGCTCGCGTGCTTCCTCGTGTTCTGGGCGCTGCAGATCTACTTCATCCTGCACGGCACCGATTCGATCCGCTGGCTCGAAAGCTGGTCCGCGCCGATCAAGGTCGTGATGTGCATCGCGCTCGTGTGGTGGGCGACGTCGCACGCGGGCGGCGTCGGCTCGATGCTGTCGGCGCCGTCGCAGTTCGCGGCGGGCGGCAAGAAGGCGGGGCTCTTCTGGGCGACGTTCTGGCCGGGCCTGACCGCGATGGTCGGCTTCTGGGCGACGCTCGCGCTGAATATCCCCGACTTCACGCGCTTCGCGCATTCGCAGCGCGACCAGATCATCGGGCAGTCGATCGGGCTGCCGGTGCCGATGGCGCTGCTGTCGGTGGTGTCGGTCGTCGTGACGTCGGCCACCGTGGTGATCTACGGCAACGCGATCTGGGACCCGATCGACCTGACGAGCCGGATGACCGGCATCGGCGTCGGTATCGCGCTGGTAATCCTCACGCTCGACACGATGTGCTGCAACCTCGCGGCGAACCTGGTCGGCCCCGCGTACGACTTCTCGAGCCTGTGGCCGAAGGCAATTTCGTACCGCGCGGGCGGGATGATCACTGCGACGATCGCGATCGTGATGATGCCGTGGAAGATCCTCGCGACGACCGACGGCTACATCTTCACCTGGCTCGTCGGGTATTCGGCGCTGCTCGGGCCGGTCGCGGGGATCCTGATGGTCGACTACTTCCTGATTCGCGGCACGCGGCTCGATACGCGCGCGCTGTTCGACGAGCGCGGCGACTTCAGCTACACGCGCGGCTGGAACCCGGCCGCGCTGGTCGCGCTGGCGATCGGCGTGCTGCCGAACCTGCCCGGCTTCCTGCACACGGCATTTCCGGCATCGTTCGCGAACGTGCCGGCGTTCTTCAACACGCTTTACACGTATGCGTGGTTCGTCGGCCTCGTACTGGCGTCCGGCGTGTACGGCATCTGGATGAAGTGGCGCGGCGGACAGCGCGCGCAGATCGCGACCGCCTGATGCAGCCGATGTACCCGATGCGCCCGATGCGCGGGCACATCCGGCATCAGCGCCGCATGCGGCACCCGACAGTCAACGAGGAGGCAACCAAATGGCAATCCTGATTCGTGGCGGCACCGTGGTCGATGCAGACCGAACCTATCGTGCGGACGTCCTGTGTGCCGACCCGCAGGACGGCGGCACGATCCTGCAGATCGCCGAGAAGATCGACGCGCCGGCCGGTGCGACGGTGGTCGACGCGCACGACCAGTACGTGATGCCGGGCGGCATCGATCCGCATACGCATATGGAACTGCCGTTCATGGGCACGCGCGCGAGCGACGATTTCTATTCGGGTACGGCAGCCGGCCTGTCGGGCGGCACGACGAGCATCATCGACTTCGTGATCCCGAGCCCGAAGCAGTCGCTGATGGCCGCGTTCCACGAGTGGCGCGGCTGGGCCGAGAAGGCGGCGGCGGACTACGGCTTCCATGTGGCCGTCACGTGGTGGGACGAATCGGTGCATCGCGACATGGGCACGCTCGTGCGCGAGCACGGCGTGTCGAGCTTCAAGCACTTCATGGCGTACAAGAACGCGATCATGGCCGACGACGAGGTCCTCGTGAACAGCTTCACGCGTTCGCTGGAACTCGGCGCGCTGCCGACCGTGCACGCGGAGAACGGCGAGCTCGTGTTCCAGCTGCAAAAGGCGCTGCTCGCGCGCGGGATGACGGGGCCGGAGGCGCATCCGCTGTCGCGGCCGCCGGAGGTCGAGGGCGAGGCCGCGAACCGCGCGATTCGCATCGCCCAGGTGCTCGGCGTGCCCGTGTACATCGTGCACGTGTCGGCGAAGGATGCGGTCGACGTGATCACGCGCGCGCGCAGCGAAGGGCTGCGCGTGTTCGGCGAGGTGCTGCCGGGCCATCTGGTGGTCGACGAGGCGGTGTATCGCGACCCGGACTGGACGCGCGCGGCCGCGCACGTGATGAGCCCGCCGTTCCGCTCGGCCGAGCACCGCGAGGCACTGTGGCGCGGGCTGCAGGCGGGGCAGCTGCATACGACGGCGACCGATCACTGCGTGTTCTGCGCATCGCAGAAGGCGATGGGCCGCGAGGACTTCACGAAGATCCCGAACGGCTGCGGCGGCGTCGAGGACCGCATGTCGGTGCTGTGGCATCACGGCGTGAACCACGGCCGCATCACGCCGAACGAGTTCGTGCGGATCACGTCGACCAATGCCGCGCAGATCTTCAACCTGTATCCGCGCAAGGGGGCCGTGCAGGTCGGCGCCGACGCCGATCTGGTGGTGTGGGATCCGGCCGCGACGAAGACGATCTCGGCGAAGACCCATCGCCAGCAGGTCGACTTCAACGTGTTCGAAGGGATGACGGTGCAGGGCGTCGCGACGCACACGCTCACGCGCGGCGCGCTCGCGTGGGCCGACGGCGAGCTGCGCGCGCAGCGCGGTGCGGGCCGCTATCTGAAGCGGCCGCCTGCTGCCGGCTACTACGAGGCCGCCCGCATCGCGAACCGGCTGCGCGAGCCGCACCCGGTCGAACGCGCCGGTTGACCGGCCGCCGGGCGGGCGCGTTCGCCGCGGTGGCTAGCGAGCGTCGCCCGCGCCTGCCGGGTGGATCGGGATCACCGTGCGCGCGCCGCATTCGCGCAGCAGGTCGCGCAGTTCGTTGATGACCGGAAACACCTCGTGGTTCCAGTCGGCGCCCTGCCGGTCGTGCGCTTCCTGCTCGCGCTCGACGATCCAGCGATCCTCGCGGAAGATCCGCTCGGTGAACCAGACGAGCAGCGGCCACGCGAGATCGAGCGCGAACGGAATGCCCGGCTTGTGGATCGACAGCAGCCCGAACGTGCGGTTGGTGCGCTGCGCCGCGTCGAGCGGCACGTAGACGATCCACAGATCCATCACGAGCGTGCCTTCGCTCGAGCGGATCTGCAGCGTCTGATACGGGTAGCCGGTGCGGACCGTCATCACGCTCTTGTCGGCCTGGTCGCCGGGCTTCTTGCTCGAACCGAACACGAGTGCCTCGCCGACCGGCTGCTTGCCCTCCATCCGCGAGAACGTGTAGTCGACCTCGACCCAGTCGTCGCCGCGGCGGCGGCCGACGCTGCGCGCGCGCATCTGGCCCATCTGCTTGCGATGCAGGAACTGATGGTTCATGTCCATCAGGTTCTCGTGCATGAACGAGTAGTGGCACTTGACCTCGCGGCCGAAACGGCGAGTCTTGTATGCGGGGTTGTCCGCCGATTCGAGCGCGGGGAACGGGCGCGCGTCGGCGAGCGTCGCGTCGCCGGGGAAGACGAAGATCAGCCCGTGCGCTTCGCGGCACGGATACGCGCGCACGCCGTTGGGCAGGCGATCGCGGCCGAGATACGGGACGTCGACGCAGCGGCCGCTGTCGCACGCGTAGGTCCAGCCGTGGTAGCAGCACCGCAGCGTTTCGCCGGTGACGACGCCTGCATGCAACGGCACCTGGCGGTGCGCACAACGGTCTTCGAGCGCATACACGGCGCCGGATTCGGTGCGCACGAGCACGATCGGGTCGCCGGCGAAGTGCACGCCGAGCGTCTTGCCGCGCTTGAGTTCGCGCGACCACGCGAGCGGATACCAGTGATCGGGGTGGATGGGCACGCGGCGCAGGTCGCGCACGACCGTGCCGGTGGACGGTTGTTCAAGGGTGCCGCTGTCAGACAAAGGCACTGCGCGCATGCGTACGCCTCCTGGCTGGACTGGGTTTCGAGCGCCGCGGGACGCGGCGCGAATCTCAAGCAGTCTACGCGAAGTTGGCACGCGAAGCTGGTGCGATGCGGGTTTGCCCGGTCGGCGCGGCGCGGGTTTCCGTGATGCAGCGCAAACCAGGGCGGCGGCGCGCGGTGTTCGCGCCGCGCCGCACGCTCGGCACTCCGTCACATCCGCGCGTCGCGCCACAGCACCGCATCGGCGCGGTACAGCGCCGGGAAGTGCTGCTTCAGTCCTGCGACCTTCGGCAGGTCGTTGAACGCGATGTACGGCGCGTCGGGATGCAGTTCGAGGTAGTTCTGGTGATACGCCTCGGCCGGATAGAAGCCCTTGTACGCTTCGACGCGCGTGACGACGGGCGCCGCGAATGCGTGTGCGGCGCCGAGCTGCGCGATGTACGCGGTCGCGACGGCGCGCTGCTGCGCCGTGGTCGGAAAGATCGCCGACCGGTATTGCGTGCCGTCGTCGGGGCCTTGCCGGTTGAGCTCGGTCGGGTCGTGCGCGACCGAGAAGAACACCTGCAGCAGCCGGCCGTACGTGATCTGCGTCGGGTCGTACACGATGCGTACCGATTCCGCATGGCCCGTGAGTCCGGTGCCCACCAGCGCGTAGTGCGCGGTTTCGGCGGCGCCGCCCGCGTAGCCGGCCGTGACCTGCTTCACGCCCTTCACGTGCTCGAACACGCCCTGCACGCCCCAGAAGCAGCCGCCAGCCAGCACCGCCGTTTCCTCGTGCGCCGCGCCCGGGGTTTCGTCGAGCGTCGGCGCGGGCACCGCATGCATCGGTTCCGCGGAACTGACCACGCGCTGGTAGCCGAACACGGCCGCGGCCGCGACGGCAATCGCGCCGATGCGGCGCAGCACGACGGCCCGCCGCCGAGGCGGGCAGTCGCGAATGGATGTCGGGATCATTGTTTGCTCCTCAGGAATACGGGACGGAAGATGGTGATCAGGCGGCGCGCGTGCTCAACCGAACGTGAACGCATACGCATCGACACCGGGATCGAGAAACTCGATCGAGAACGTGCGATCGGCGATCGCGCCGGTCTGCCGGACGAGCTGGTACAGACGCTGCCCCGTGACGGTGCCGTACCCCTGCGCGTCGACGTCGGTGCCGTGGGCGGCGCCGGGCGCCGCGCCGTCGAGCGTCACGCGAAAGCGCACCGGCTTGCCGTTCGCGCCCGGGCCGAGCACGAGGTGCAGGTCGCGCGCGTGGAAGCGGTAGACGATCTTTCCGGCCGGCGCGGCGAGCGTCGCGCGCTCGGCGCCCACCTGCCACGCGCCGGCGAGGCCCCAGTCGTTCAGCTCGGGGTGCGCGGGCGCGTCGTAGCGGTGCGTCGCGTCGCGCACGACGCCGCCCGGCGACGTGAAGTCTTCGGCGCGCGCATAGCCGACGTAGGTTTCTGGCGAGCGCACGTCCGCGCTGTCGGCTGCCGCGAGCGCGCCCTTCGCCGGCGCGCCGGCGACGCCCAGCGGCACGTTCAGCGCGTCGGGGTGGCCGGCTTCCGCGAGCAGCGACTGGATCGCGCGTTCCGACTGCGCGTATTCGCCTTCGCCGAAGTGGTGATGGCGGATCCGCCCTTGCGCGTCGATGAAGTAGTGCGCGGGCCAGTATTCGTTGCCGAATGCGCGCCAGATCGCATAGCGGTTGTCGATCGCGACCGGGTAGTCGATGCCGAGGTCGTGCACGGCCTTCTTCACGTTGCCGAGGTCGCGCTCGAACGCGAACTCCGGCGCGTGCACGCCGATCGCGACGAGCCCGTACGGCGCATATTTGCGCGCCCAGGCGGTCGTGTACGGCAGCGTGCGCAGGCAGTTGATGCACGAGTACGTCCAGAAATCGACGAGCACGACCTTGCCGCGCAGGCCGGCCGCCGTCAGCGGCGGCGAATTCAGCCACTGCACGGCGCCGTCGAGCGACGGCAGCGTGCCTTCGACGGGCAACGCGGCCGGTGCATGCGCCGCGGGTGTCGTGTCGGCCGCGCGCATCATCGCGCTGCCGGCCATCGCGCCGCCTGCGGCCGGTGCGTCGTTGGACGTTGCGGCCATCATCGCGCCGTTCGCTGCGGCGCCGCTGGCGCTGGGGCTGCCCGTGCTGCCGGTGCTGCCGGCGTTGCTGGTATTGCCGGCCGCAGCCATTGCCGCCGGCGTGCCGTTCGAGTGGCCGCCGAGCCGATCGACGAGCTTCGTCTCCAGCCCGCCGGTCGTGACCGTCGACAACTGTGCCAGCGCACCCGTATCGAGGCCGAGCGCGATCGCCGCGACGCCGGCCAGCAGCGCCGCGCCGATTCCGCGCCGGATCCATTCGCCGGCGCCGAGCGAGCGCTTCATCGCGGCGAACACCTTGCCGCCGATCAGGAGCGCGATGCCGAGCGACGTCGCCGCGCCGGCCGCATACGCGACGAGCAGCACCGTCGTGCCGACGCTCGCGCCGCGCAGCGCGGCGCCGGTCAGCACGAGTCCCAGGATCGGGCCGGCGCACGGCGCCCACAGCAGGCCGGTGGCGACACCGAGCAGCAGCGACGACACGGGGCCGGCCGCGCGGCCGTCGCGCTGCGCGAAGCCGGTGAGCCGGTTGCCTGCCGCGACGAGCGGGCGCGTCAGGTGGTCGGCCACGCGCGGCAGCAGCAGCGTCAGGCCGAACACCGCGAGCAGCGCGATGGCGAGCCAGCGGCCGGCCTGGTTGGCCTGCGCGACCCAGCCGCCGCCGATGGCGGCGAGCGTGGCGACGACGGTGAACGTGAGCGCCATGCCGACGAGCAGCGGCAGTCCGGTACGCACGAACGGCTGGTCGGCGCGCGCGAACACGAACGGCAGCACGGGCAGGATGCACGGGCTCAGGATCGTGAGCACGCCGCCGAGATAGGCGAGGACGATGAGCAGCATGGAGCGGTCTCCGGTCGTTCAGGAAGGCGGCCGCCGCTCAGGCGGCGGCCGGGTGGAACACGAGCGCGAGCCCGTTCATGCAGTAGCGCAGCCCGGTGGGCGGCGGGCCGTCGTCGAACACGTGGCCGAGATGGCCGCCGCAGCGGCGGCAGTGCACTTCGGTGCGGGCCATCCCGAACGACGTATCGACTTCGGTCGCGACCGCGTGGTCGAGCGGTTTCCAGAAGCTCGGCCAGCCGGTATGGCTGTCGAACTTGGTGCCCGACGAGAACAGCGCGAGGCCGCAGCCGGCGCACGCGAACGTGCCGTGGCGGTGCTCGTCGTTCAGCGGGCTGCTGTACGGCGGCTCGGTGCCGGCGTCGCGCAGTATCGTGTATTGGGCAGGCGTCAGGCGGCGACGCCATTCGGCGTCGCTGTAGGTCACTTCGAATGGGGCGCCCGTGCGCTGGGCGGCCGTTCGCGGGGCGGCCGTTCGCGGGGTCGCGGGTTCGGCGCCGGCGGCGGGCGGCGCGGCGAACGCGCGGCCGACCA
>NZ_JAPVQY010000074.1 GCF_027257875.1 Burkholderia sp. IMCC1007 | reverse complement strand
AGCGGCGCACGCAGTACGCGTGCGCCGCTTTTCGGAAATGGCGCGACGGATCGCCCGGCTGTCGGCTCGGGCGTCGCGCCGGCCGCGGCCCGCAGGCCGCGCGAACTCAGAACGGCAGCTTGGCGTCCGGCTTCGCGGCCGTCAGCACGCGGCGGAAGTCCGCCTGGATGCGCTCGAGCCCTTCGCGCGTCTCGGCTTCGAAACGCAGCACGACCACCGGCGTCGTGTTCGACGAACGCGCGAGACCGAAGCCGTCCGGATATTCGACGCGCAGCCCGTCGATCGTCACGACTTCGTCCGCGCCGTCGAACTTCGCTTCCTTCTGCAGCTTCTCGATCAGGCGGAAGTTCTCGCCTTCGTCGAGCTTGAGCTGCAGTTCGGGCGTGCTCATCGCATCCGGCAGCGCATTGAGCACCGCGCTCGGGTCGGCCGTCTTCGTGAGGATCTCCAGCAGGCGCGCGCCCGTGTAGAGGCCGTCGTCGAAGCCGTACCAGCGATCCTTGAAGAACACGTGGCCGCTCATCTCGCCCGCGAGCGGCGCGCCCGTCTCGCGCAGCTTCGCCTTCACGAGCGAATGGCCCGTCTTCCACATCAGCGGCTCGCCGCCCTTCGCCTTCACCCATTGCGCGAGGTGACGCGTGCACTTCACGTCGTAGATGATCTGCGCGCCCGGGTTGCGCGACAGCACTTCCTCCGCGAACAGCATCAGCTGGCGGTCCGGATAGATGATCTGGCCGTCCTTCGTGACGACGCCGAGGCGGTCGCCGTCGCCGTCGAACGCGAAGCCGAGTTCGGCGTCGGTGTCGTTCAGCGCGTGGATCACGTCCTGCAGGTTTTCCGGGTGGGCGGGATCGGGATGATGGTTCGGGAACGTGCCGTCGATGTCGGTGAAGCGCTCGACGAGCTCGCAGCCGAGCGCCTTGAACAGGCGCGTGGCGAGCGGGCCCGCGACGCCGTTGCCGGCATCGACGACGAGCTTGATCGGGCGCGCGAGCTTCACGTCGCCGACGATGCGCGCGATGTACTGATCGGCGACGTCGAATTCTTCGAACGAGCCGCTGCCCGTCTCGAAGCGCGCGTCGACGATGCGGCGGTACAGCGCCTGGATCTGCTCGCCGTAGATCGCCGCGCCGCGCAGCACCATCTTGAAGCCGTTGTAGTCGGGCGGGTTGTGGCTGCCCGTGACGACGATGCACGAATCGATGCGGCGCTCGCCTTGCTTCAGCGCGAGCGGCACGCTTGCCGCGAAATAGCCGACCGGCGTGGGCACCATGCCGACGTCGACGACGTCGACGCCCGCCGCACGCAGCCCATCGGCGAGTGCGCCGACGAGCTCGGGCCCCGACAGGCGGCCGTCGCGCGCGACGACGACCGCATCGCCGCCCTGCGCGCGCACTTCGCTGCCGAACGCGCGGCCGATCGCGCGCGCCGTGTCGGCGTCGAGCGTCTTGCCGACCACACCGCGAATGTCATATGCCTTGAAGATGGATTGGGAGATCATCGATTCTCTCTCGGTTGCGTGCATGAAAAGTAATCTGGCCGCCTCTTGCGTGTGCCCGGCATCATACATGCGGGCTCCGTGCAACGAGGAACGGGACGGCGGGAGCGGCCCCGATCCCACTTATAATCGCGGGTTTTGATGACGCGTATTACGCCCATTTTAATGCCTAGCCGTTTCGCCGCCGCCCATCCGCCGCGCCCGCGCACCTTCCCGGCC
The DNA here is from genome assembly GCF_027257875.1 of Burkholderia sp. IMCC1007. Taxonomy (GTDB): domain Bacteria; phylum Pseudomonadota; class Gammaproteobacteria; order Burkholderiales; family Burkholderiaceae; genus Burkholderia. The sequence continues at coordinate 31,491 of NZ_JAPVQY010000074.1, read as the reverse complement.
GCATCGCGCGCGTACGGCTGTCCCGCATGCTGAAACGATTCGGCAACCCGGACGTCGCGAAGGCCGTCGCGAACCTCGTCTGGCTCGGACTCGAACGGCTCACGCAGATCGGCGTCGCGATCGCGATCAGTGGTCTTCTGGCCCGTTATTTCGGGCCGGACGTGTTCGGCAAATGGCAGTATGCGAATACGCTTCTCCTCGTACTGGCACCGCTCACCTGGGTGTGCGGCGCCGAAATCCTGGTTCCGACCATCGTCCAGCGTCCGCCCGCCCAGCTCGGCGCGGTGCTCGGCAGCGCGTTCGTGCTGCGCATCGGCGTGTCCGCCGTCGCGCTCGTCGCGACCTGGATCGCCATCGGCGCCGGCGCGTTCGATCCGCTCGTCGGCGCGATGCTCGCGGGCCTCGCGGTCACGATGGTGTTTCGCGAGCCGTTCGTCGGCGTGATCAACGCGTGGCTGCAGAGCATGACCTACAGCAAGCCGCAGCTCGTGACCAGCATGGTCACGGCGCTGGCGAAGGCGCTGCTCGTGTGGCTGCTGGTGCGCGCGGCCGCCGGCCCGGCACGCTTCGCGTGGCTGTGGGCGCTGGAGGCCGCCGCGATCGGCTTCGCGCTGCTGCTCTACTACCGCCATCGTAACGGCGGCACGCTCGGCTGGACGTTCGACAAGCCCCTGTTCAGGCACTTTGCGACTGCCGGCACCGTGTTCTGGCTCGGCCTGATCTGCATGTACCTGTTCCTGAAGCTCGACCGCCTGATGCTCGAGCGCCACGTGTCGTTCGCCGATCTCGGCCGCTATTCGGCCGCGCAGCAGCTCAACGAGAACTGGATCACGCTCGCGCTGATGCTCGCGCAGACCATCGCGCCCGCGTTCGTGTACCGCGTGCAGGACGTCGCGCGGCTGCGCCGCAACATCGTCCGGCTGATCGCGATGACCGCCGCGCTGATGACGGCCGGCGCGCTGGTGCTGGACGCGGCCGCCCCGCCGATCGTCGGCAAGGTGTTCGGCCGCGGCTACGAGGCGTCGGTCGACATCTTCCGCTGGGCCGTCTGGCTGTCCGTGCCGGCCGGCATCGAGGCGATAGGCAATCTTATCGTTCTCAAATATCAAGCAAAATTCGTGTTGCTGGCGAAATGGCTGCTCGCGCTGGCGATCGCCGCGCTCGTCAACGTGTTCGCGATCCCCCGGCTCGGCCTGTACGGCGCGCTCGTCGGGCTCGCGGCCGGCTATGTCGCGGCCGCCGCCGTTAATTTTTATTACATTCGTTTCAAGCTGCGCTCATGACGTCATCCGATTGCCCGCTCCCGCTCGACGACGTGGCCGTGCTGATGCCGGCCTACAACGGGCACGACGACGTCGCCCGCACCCTCGCGTCGTTTCGCGAGGACGCACCGGTTCACGTGCTGATCGTCGACGACGGCAGCACGCCGCCGATCGTCGCGCCGGCACTGCCCGGCCTCCGGATCGAGGTGCTGCGCATGCCGCAGAACGGCGGCATCGAGCGCGCGCTGCAGGCCGGCATCGACGCGCTCGCCGCGCGCGGGTTCCGCTATGCGGCCCGCATCGACGCGGGCGACCTCGCCGCGCCGCAACGCCTCGCGAAGCAGCGTGCGTATCTCGACGCCCACCCGCGCGTGGCGTGCGTCGGCATGTGGACCCAGGTCGTGTCGCGCGCCGGCGAGCCCCGCTTCATGCTGACGCCGCCCGCCGATCCGCGCGCGCTGCGCCGCACGCGCTTCCTGCGCTCGCCGCTCGTGCATCCGTCGGTCATGCTGCGCATCGATGCCGTGCGCGAAGTCGGCAACTATCGCGCGAAGTACCGCGCGGCCGAGGATCTCGATCTTTTTTTACGGTTAATGGAACGCTACGATTGCGCGAACCTGCCGGAGCTCGGCCTTTACTACGAGCTCAACGAGGGCGGGATCAGCGCGACCAAGCGCCGCCGCCAGCTGATGTCGACCCTGTCGCTGCTGCTGCGCCACTTCAACGCGCTGAACCCGTACGACTGGGCCGGCCTCGCCAAGAACCTGCTGCATTTCGTGACGCCGTACCGGACGCTGCAGCGGATCAAGCAGACGCTGTTCGCCGCGCGGCCGTCCGCCTAGCCGGTATCCGGCATTTTCGACGCTTTATTTTTTCTTTTTTCATGTCCGCTACCTCCCCGCTGCGCATCGCGCTCGTGTGCAACACGGCCTGGGCGATCTACACCTACCGCCAAGGGCTGATCCGGACGCTCGTCGCGCGCGGCGCCGAGGTCATCGTGATCGCACCGCACGACCGCACCGTGCCGCTGCTCGAGCAGATGGGCTGCCGCTACGTCGCGCTCGCGGTCGCGTCGAAAGGCACGAGCCCGCGCGAGGATCTCGGCACGCTCGCCGCGCTGGCGCGCCGCTACCGCGCGCTGAAACCCGATCTCGTGTTTCACTACACGATCAAGCCGAACATCTACGGGTCGATCGCCGCGTGGCTCGCGCGCGTGCCGTCGATCGCGGTCACGACGGGGCTCGGCTATGTGTTCATCCAGAAAAGCCGCGCGGCGAGCGTCGCGAAGCGCCTGTACCGGTTCGCGTTCCGCTTCCCGCGTGAAGTCTGGTTCCTGAACCGCGACGATCTCGCCACCTTCACCGGCGAGCAGCTGCTCGCCCACCCCGAGCGCGCGCGGCTGCTGCACGGCGAAGGCGTCGATCTCGAGCAGTTCGCGCCGGTGCCGCTGCCGGCCGGCGACGCGCCGGTATTCGTGCTGATCGGCCGGCTGCTGTGGGACAAGGGCGTGCGCGAATACGTCGAAGCCGCGCGCGTCGTGCGCCAGCGCTATCCGCACGCGCGCTTCCAGCTGCTCGGCCCGCTCGGTGTCGACAACCCCAGCGCGATCGGCCGCGCGGATGTCGACGCGTGGGTCCGCGAAGGCGTCGTCGAGTATCTCGGCGAGGCGCACGACGTGCGCCCGCACATCGCGGCGGCCGACTGCGTCGTGCTGCCGTCGTACCGCGAGGGCGTGCCGCGCACGCTGATGGAGGCGTCCGCGATGGGCCGCCCGATCGTCGCGACCGACGTGCCGGGCTGCCGCGACGTCGTCGCCGACGGCGAGACGGGCTTCCTGTGCCGCGTGCGCGACAGCGCGAGCCTCGCGGAGCAATTGATTCGCATGGTCGAGCTCGGCGCGGCCGGGCGCGAGGCCATGGGTGCACGCGGCCGACAAAAAGTCGCGGCACAATTCGACGAGCAGCACGTCGTCGAACGTTACCGACAGACCATCCATTCGTTGACGGGCATCACACTTTGAAGGAGCACATCAGCAATGACTGCTAAAGGCACCATCCTCGTCACCGGCGGCGCGGGCTACATCGGCTCGCACACGGCCGTCGAGCTGCTCGACAACGGCTACGACGTCGTGATCGTCGACAATCTCGTGAACAGCAAGGCCGAGTCCGTGCGGCGCATCGAGCAGATCACCGGCAGGAAGCCGGCGTTCCACCAGGTCGACGTGTGCGACGAAGCCGCGCTCGCGAAGGTATTCGACGCGCATCCGATCACCGGCACGATCCATTTCGCGGCGCTCAAGGCGGTCGGCGAATCGGTCGCGAAGCCGATCGAGTATTACCAGAACAACCTCGGCGGCCTGCTCGCCGTGCTCAAGGTCATGCGCGAGCGCAACGTCAGGCAGTTCGTGTTCAGCTCGTCGGCGACCGTATACGGCGTGCCGGAGCGCTCGCCGATCGACGAATCGTTCCCGCTGTCCGCGACCAACCCGTACGGCCAGTCGAAGCTGATCGCCGAGCAGATCCTGCGCGATCTCGAGGTATCGGATCCGTCGTGGCGGATTGCGACGCTGCGCTACTTCAACCCGGTCGGCGCGCATGCGAGCGGGCTGATCGGCGAGGATCCGGCCGGCATCCCGAACAACCTGATGCCGTACGTCGCACAGGTCGCCATCGGCAAGCTCGAGAAACTGCGCGTGTTCGGCTCCGACTATCCGACGCCGGACGGCACCGGCGTGCGCGACTACATTCACGTCGTCGATCTCGCGAAGGGGCACATCGCCGCGCTCGACGCGCTCGCGAAGCGCGACGCGAGCTTCGTCGTGAACCTCGGCACGGGCCAGGGCTACAGCGTGCTGGAAGTCGTACGCGCGTTCGAAAAGGCATCGGGCCGCCCGGTGCCGTACGAGCTCGTCGCGCGGCGTCCGGGCGACGTCGCCGAGTGCTACGCGAATCCGCAGGCCGCGGCCGACCTGATCGGCTGGCGTGCGACGCTCGGCATCGACGAGATGTGCGCCGACCACTGGAAATGGCAGCAGGGGAACCCGCGCGGTTTTGTATAATCCGCTGTCCATTTTTCGAGCGATCCCATGCTCAGCTTCGCGTCCGGCTTCATCGTCTCCCTGCTCGTCACGTTGTTCATCGTGCGCTATGCGCATTTGCACGAGCGATTCTCGATCGACGGTGACCTGGCCGGCGTGCAGAAATTCCATGTGCGGCCGGTGCCGCGCGTGGGCGGCATCGGGATCCTCGCCGGGGTCGTCGCGTCGGCGCTGCTGCTGACGCAGCGCTACCCGACGATCGCCGGCAGCATCCTCGGCATCGTCGCGTGCGGGATGCCGGCGTTCCTGTCGGGGCTCGTCGAAGATCTCACCAAGCGCGTGTCGCCGCGCGCGCGGCTGCTGTGCACGATGGGCGCGGCCGCACTGGCGTTCTGGCTGCTGGGCATCGCGGTCAAGCGCATCAGCGTGCCGCCGCTCGATTTCCTGCTCGGCTACGTGGCCATCTCGGCGTTCATCACGGTGCTCGCGGTCGCGGCGCTGGCGAACGCGATCAACATCATCGACGGCTTCAACGGGCTCGCGTCGATGGTCAGCTTCATGATGTTCGCGTCGCTCGCGTATGTGGCCTTCCACGTCAACGATCCGGTCGTGATGTCCGCATCGATCATCATGATGGGCGCGGTGCTCGGGTTCTTCCTGTGGAATTTCCCGGCCGGGCTGATCTTTCTCGGCGACGGCGGCGCGTATTTCATCGGCTTCATGCTCGCCGAGCTCGCGATCATGCTCGTGATGCGCAACCGCGAAGTGTCCGCGTGGTACCCGGTGCTGCTGTTCATGTACCCGATCTTCGAGACCTGCTTCTCGATCTACCGGAAGAAATTCATTCGCGGGATGTCGCCCGGCATTCCGGACGGCGTGCACCTGCACATGCTGGTGTACAAGCGGCTGATGCGCTGGGCCGTCGGCACGAAGCACGCGCACGATCTCACGCGCCGCAACTCGCTGACGTCGCCGTACCTGTGGCTGCTGTGCCTGATCGCCGTGATTCCCGCGACGCTGTTCTGGCGGCACACCGTGCACCTGTTCGTGTTCGTCGTGCTGTTCGCGCTCACCTACGTGTGGCTGTACGTCAGCATCGTGCGGTTCCGGGTGCCGCGCTGGATGGTCGTGAGGAAGCAAAAGCGGGGGCACTGAGCGACGCCGTCGCCGGCGCGTCCAGCATCCAGCGAAGCGTGTCTTCGAGCGGAATGATCGGCAGTACGCCGATCGCATCGTGCAGCCGCTCGGTCGAACCGATCAGTATGCGTACCTCGCTGGCGCGCACGAATGCGGGATTCACCCGGATCTCCGGATGATGACTCGTCAGCGCACCCACCATTTCCAGAACGCGACGCAATGCATAGCCCGTTCCGGAGCATACGTTGAAAACCTGGCCGGCGAATTTTCCACTCAACAACCGCCGGTACACCGCGGCGACGTAGCGCACGTCAGAAAAATCGCGGACGACCTCGAGATTGCCCAGTTCGAGCACCTCCCTGCCCTCCCGGAAATGCGCAACGATCTTCGGCAGCAGGAAATTCGACGGCTGACCGACCCCCGTGTAATTGAACGGACGCACGATCGTGATCGGCAATGTGTCGGCCCATAGCCGCGCGACATACTCCATCGCGAGTTTGCTGACGGCATAGTTGTTCGCCGGATTCGGAATCGTGGATTCGTCGATGACTTCCCGATCGGAATTGCCATAGATGTTGGCGCTGCTCGCCAGCAATACGGCTCGCGGATGGCAGCCCGCCGCGTGAATCGCATCGAGCAGATACTGCGTACCGACCACGTTCGTATCGTAGATCGACCGGACATCGTCATGCGCGACGAACGCGATCGCAGCCAGATGCACGACCGCGTCCGGCCGCTCGCGCGCCAGCACCTGCGTCAGGCGATCGCGGTCGAGCAAATCGCACACATGAACCGGCACCGGAAGTTCGGGCGCCGGGACATTTGCCAGTCCGCATACGTCGTGCCCAGCGGCCTGCAGTTCGCTCAACAGGTGCCGGCCCGTAAACCCGCGAATCCCCGTGATAAGTACCTTCGACATGGTATTCAGAACGAAGAACCCGCGTTGTTCCGGCGTATATCCGCTTCGACCATCATCTGGCAGAGCGACTCGAGCGTGGTCTTCGGCTCCCAGCCCAATTCGTTGCGCGCCTTCGCGGGATTACCGATCAGCAATTCGACTTCCGCCGGGCGATAAAAGCGCGGATTGACCTTCACGATCACCTTGCCGCTTTTGCTGTCATACCCGGCTTCCTGTTCGGCGCTGCCTGTCCAGTTCAGCTTGATATCGACCGCACGCGCGGCCATCGTCACGAAGTCGCGTACCGTTTCCGTCCGATTGGTCGCCAGCACGTAAGTATCCGGCTTGTCCGCCTGCAACATACGCCACATGCCTTCCACATACTCCTTCGCGAATCCCCAGTCGCGCTTCGCGTCGAGATTCCCGAGCTCCAGCACGTCAAGCTTGCCCAGAAGAATCTTCGCCATGCCGTCGGTAATCTTGCGGGTCACGAATTCGCGACCGCGCAGCGGCGATTCGTGGTTGAACAGGATCCCGCTGCACCCGAAGATGTCGTAGCTTTCGCGATAATTCACCGTCATCCAGTGCGCATAGAGCTTGGCGACGCCATACGGGCTCCGCGGATAAAACGGCGTGCTTTCGACCTGCGGGATTGCCTGCACCTTGCCGAATATTTCCGAGGTGCTCGCCTGATAGAAACGAATCTTCGGGTCGACGATCCTGATCGCCTCGAGCAGATTGAGCGCGCCGATTCCGGTGATCTGCGCCGTCGTGACGGGCTGATCGAACGAAACGCCGACGAAGCTTTGCGCGGCAAGATTGTAGACTTCAATTGCTTCGCAGTCCTTCAGCAATCGGATGCTGGAGCCGAGGTCCGTCAGATCATACTCGACCAGCCGCAAGTTCGGATGCTGTGCAATCCCCAGTTCTTCGAGGCGCCAGAAGTTGACGGAACTCGTGCGACGATACGTTCCATACACGATGTATCCCTTCTCGAGCAGAAGCTGCGCCAGATAAGCACCGTCCTGCCCTGTAATCCCCGTGATGATTGCCTTTTTCATCTGAACATCCGCCTTGATCAAAACCTTCGAAGAACCGACGCCTGTCGCAGTGGAAATGCATGTCGGCCAAGCGCAACGTTGCCTTTCGTGCATTGACGTGATCTTCCCGGACAACATGGCGAGCGACAGTGCGGCGTCACACAATCCCGTATCGTGTCCGCCGCGCGAATCGGAAAACGGCATGAGCTCTGTCAGCAGATCGGCGCCGGAATGCTTGGGGGCGTTGGGGGATGGGGCGTGCGGTTTGGGGTGCCCGAGGGAGTCGTCGTACGCAGGCATCGGCCCAGCCTCTGAGCGACGGCTCTTGCCGGCTATCGCCGAACGAAAAAAAAGCGCCCGTCAAGGGCGCTTTTGCTTCGTGTATCGGCGGCTTACTCGTTCGACGCCGCCCGCATCGTGGGCACGCTCTGCAGCACGGGGGCGACGGCCGATTGGTATTCCGGAACCCAGCGCCGCAGGTCGCGCCGGACTTCGTCATCGCTCAGCACGCGATGCTGCATCAGCCACGGCAACAGTTCGTCGAGCAAATGATCCGGCACTTCGCGTGCTCGGGCGATGCGCAGCTTCGGATGCGGCGTGCGCGTCGTCGTCTCGTCATCCGCGAGCAACTCTTCGTAGAGTTTCTCGCCGGGCCGCAGGCCCGTGAATTCGATCCGGATCTGTCCTTCGGAAAAACCGTAGAGGCGGATCAGGTCGCGGGCGAGGTCGACGATCTTGACCGGCTCGCCCATGTCGAGAATGAAGATCTCGCCGCCGTGCCCCATGCTCGATGCCTGCAGCACGAGTTGCGAGGCTTCGGGAATCGTCATGAAGAAGCGCGTGATCTCCGGATGCGTGACCGTCACCGGCCCGCCCTTCGCGATCTGCTGCTGGAACTTCGGGATCACGCTGCCGGCGCTGCCGAGCACGTTGCCGAAGCGCACCGTCTCGAACTGCGTGCCGTCGCTCGTCTGCTGCAGCGCCTGACACGCCATCTCGGCGAGACGCTTGCTCGCGCCCATCACGTTGGTCGGGTTGACGGCCTTATCCGTCGAGATCAGCACGAAATGGCGCACGTTGTGGCGGATCGCCGAGCGCGCCACGCGGTACGTGCCGAGCACGTTGTTGCGCAGTGCCTGCCATGCGTTGTGCTCCTCCATCAGCGGCACGTGCTTGTAAGCGGCCGCGTGGAACACGATATGCGGCGCATGGCGCGACATCACCTGGTCGAGCAGCAGCGAATCCTTCGCATCCCCGATGATCGGCACGATCGGCTGGTCGGGGAAGCGCTCGCGCAGTTCCTCGGTGAGCCGGTACATCGCATATTCGGAGAGATCGAACGCGACCAGTTGCGCCGGCATGAAGCGGAGGATCTGCCGGCACAGCTCCGAACCGATCGACCCGCCCGCGCCGGTCACCATCACGACGCGACCGCGCAGCAGCGCCTCGACGTGCGGCGTGTCGATCGTCACCGCGTCGCGGCCGAGCAAGTCCTCGAGATCGATGTTCCGCACCTGCGACAGGAACCCCTGCCCCGGCATCAGCGCCGTCAGCGACGGCAGCACCATCGCCTTGATGCCCGCGCGCACGCACAGCGTCGCGACGCGGCGCTGCGTTTCGACGGACGCCGACGGTATCGCGATGATCGCGTACTCGACCTTCATCGCCTCGGTCCAGTGCTGCAGGTCGTTGAACGAGCCCAGCACCTTGTAGCCGTAGATTTCGCGGCCCTGCTTGGTGACGTCGTCGTCGAGCAGGCCGACGAGGCGCCACTCGCCCGAACGCGACAGTTCGCGCGCGAGGCTCGCGCCGGCCGTGCCGGCGCCGAGCACCAGCACCGGCTTGCCCTGCCCGACGAGCCCGCCGTACAGGTAGAACTCCTTGGTCGCGCGGTACAGCGCGCGCGCGCCGCCCATCACGAGAAACAGCATCAGCGGCGATACGAGCAGCACCGAGCGCGGAATGATCGGCGACGGCTGGAACATCACGGCGCCGATCATCACGATCACGCCGCCGCTGGCCACGGCCTTCGAAATCCGCATCAGATCGGGAAGGCTCGCAAACACCCACAGGCCACGATACAGGCCGAACACGTGGAACATCAGCGCGTAGACGGGCAGCACCCACATCAGCGCCGTCAGCGCGCCGCCCATGAAATCGGACGGAACGCTGCCGTTGAATCGAAGGAGATAGGCGGACAACCACGCGGCGCTCACCGCCGTCAGGTCAAACAGAAAAGCGCTCAGCGAAAGCCATGACGCTTTGGATCGCAACATCGGCAGGAAACCTCAAGAGTTATTTTCGGCGGCCGACTGAAAGCGGCGCCAGCGCATGTCGACCACCAGTCCGAGACATGCCAGGACGCCGTACCACGCAAAGAACGACAGCCATTGCTGCAGCTCCGGGCGGCCCCTCGCCCACACGGCAACGATGATGCCGGCGAGCATGATGAGGTACCAATAAAGAGCGGTCCGGCGGTGACCTACCCCGGCCCGGACCATCCTTTGATAATAATGCTCCCGGTGGGCTTCCCAGAACTTTTCGCCACGTAACAGACGTCTCAAAAGTGTTACAGATGCGTCGGCGATAAAGGGCGCGAACACTAGCGCGGGGAACCAGATCGGCCAGACGCTGCCTCTCCAGCCCCAGTAACCGAGCGCTCCAGCCAGGAAACCGAGCGGAATCGAGCCTGCGTCGCCGAGAAACAAGCGGGCCGGATGGAAATTCAGCAGCAGGAAGCCGAATGCCGCCCCCGCGACGGCGGCGCCGGCGACGGTCAGATCCGACGACGGTGTCGCAGCGGTCAGCGCTGCGACGGCATACGCGCCGAAGCCGAATAGCGCCATGCCACCCGCAAGGCCGTCGGCGCCGTCCATGAAGTTGTACAGGTTCGTCAGCCACACCATCACGAAGCCGATGCCGGCCAGCAGCCACCACGGCGCGTCGGCCGGAAACACGGCGATCAGCGCGACGACCGCCGCGAGGTGTGCCGAAAACCGCACGCGGGCCGGCAGCCCGCGACGGTCGTCGATCTGGGACATCGCGGCAAGCGCGGCGGCGGCGGCCGCGATCAGCCACAAGTGCGGCGCCAGCGCGAGCAGCGTGACGACGCAGACCGGCACGATGCCCCAGCCACCGACGCGCGGCGTCGGCAGCGTGTGGAGCGAACGGTCGTTCGGAATGTCGGTGGCAAGGTGCCATGCGAGGCCGGTCGCGAGCAATATGCGCAGGATGGCCGTCGACGCGATGGCAGCGGCCAGCGCCACCGCAGCCGCCTCGGGCCACGTGGATATCGGGAAATGCATGTCGGCTATTGTTGTGTATCGCGCGAACGATACCATGCGGCGGTCGCTTCGAGGCCCTGTCGCGTCGTATAGGGCGGATGCCAGCCGAGCACGCGCGTGATCCGGCCCGTATCGAGCTGGAGGCTGCCGGTCAGGCGATCGATCGCCGCGCGGCGGCCGGTCAGCGTACCGAGCGCCCGCAGCACGGCGGACGGCACCGCGATCAGGCGGGCCGGCTTGCCGAGTGCGTCGCCGACCAGGCGCAGCAGGCCCGTAACGGACGGCGCATCGTCGTCCGCGACGTGGAAGCATTCGCCGGCCGCACGCGGATCGATCGCGCATTGCAGCAGCGCGTCGGCCAGGTTGTCGACGTAGACGATGCTGCGGCGTGCCGCGATGGCACCGAGCGGCAGCAGCATCCCGCGTGCAACCGCGTCCATCATGCGCAGGAAGTTGGCGCGGACCGCCGGACCGTAGACCAGCGGCGGGCGCACGACCACGACGTCGAGCCCGTTCGACGCACCGAATTGTGCGAGCTCGCGCTCCGCGCGCAGTTTCGAGCGGCCGTAGGCATCCTGCGGGTCGGGACTTACGGCTTCCGACAACGGTGCGCCGCCGTCGCTTTCCCCAACCGCCTTGATGCTGCTCGCGTAGACGATGCGGCGCACGCCATGCTGGCGCGCGGCTTTGGCGAGACGCAAGCTACCGGCGACGTTGGTCGCGTCGAACGCGGCGTCGGGATCGGGCGACTCGTCGCGCATTACGTGCACGCGGGCGGCGAGGTGGATCACGCAGTCGGCGGTCAGGTCCGTTGGCCATCCTTCGTCGAGGCCGTCGAAGTCGGCGGCGTCGTGGACCCACTCATGCACGCCTTCGATGGATCCGCCCGGGCGCCTCACCAGCGCGGTCACGGTGTGCCCGGCAGCCAGCGCGCGGCGACAGACCGCGCGGCCCACGAAGCCGTTTGCACCGGTCACGATGATGTGGGTCACCACAGCCTCCAGCCGAAACGGTTGTAGAACTTGAAAGCTGACGCGGCGAACATGCGGATGTGGGCGAAGCCCTTGCGGGACGCGCCGCCGCCGTGGTGGATGACGCGAGCTGCCGGGACGTATGCGACCCGGGCGACGTCGTGCGTGCGCAGACTGAGGTCGTAATCCTCGAAGTAGAGGAAGTAGCGCGGGTCGAAGCCGCCGAGTTTCCTCAGCACATCGGTACGGAACAGCATGAAGCAGCCGCTGACGATGGGCGGATCCCAAACGATGTCGGTGTCGTTGATCACGTCGCGCATTTCGTAGCGTGCAAGGCGGCCGGCAAACCATTGCCGGATGCGAGCCGGCAGGAAGCCGCGTACGAGCAAATCGAGGACGGCGGGAAAGCGTCGGCAGAGAAACTGTTGATGTCCGTCGTCGCCGCCGATCCACGGGGTCAGCAAGCCGAGCGCCGGTTCCGCGTCGAAAGCATCCAGCGCAGCCGACAGCGCATCCCGACCGACATCGATATCCGGGTTCAGCACCAGATGGAAGCGGCTGACCACACGCTCGATCGCGAGATTGTGGCCGCGGCCGTAGCCAACGTTTCCGTGCCCCGACACGACCTCCAAGTCGACGCCGCGCCAGGAAAGCGCGTCGAGCATCGTCTGCGCGGCGGGCAGGCCACCGTTATCGATCAGGTAGAGTTTCACCGACAGGTCCGGCCGTGCGGCATGCAGCCGCTCGCAAGCAACCGCAAGGCTCGTCAGTGTCTGCTCCAGCTGAACAAGATCGGGCCGATAGACCACGATCGACACCGACAAATCATTCAATTCGGTACAAATCACGCTTGAAGTCTCATTGGCGGGAATGTGCGCGCCGCCCGCCTGGTGCGCGGCCGGCGTCCGATCATCGCGAACCCGGCGTCATGCGACGCAGCAGCACGCGCAGATTGCGGCGCCACGAAGCCTGAGTCGACAGTATCGGTCTCAGGAACGGGACCCGAACGAGCAAATTGCGTGCGGCGCGTCTCGAGAAATAGACGATCGCGTGGCGGTGCGCCTGCTCCTCCGCCATATCCATCACGTCGAACGGACTCAAGGTGACACGCATTGATCGCTGCCGCTCGACGGCCTGCTCGTACGCATCGTGCAGCTTGGCTTGCCGCGTCAGCGCGACCTTGCTCGACATCGGCGTACGGTACCTCGACGTGACCCGCATCACTGACGTAAAGTCGGTTGCGCAAGAGTAGCGTACCCATAGCACCCAATCCTCGAGCTGATCGAGGTCTTCGTCGAATCCACCGAATTCCGCATAAAGACTGCGATGGAACAGCACGGCCTGGATCGGCGCGAGATTCTCCTGCCACATCGACAGACGGGAATACGGCCGGTACATGACCATCGGCGTCGCTTCACGATACTGCGCGACATTGTCCGACAACTGATCGAATGTCGTGGGAACGTCATGAGATGCGCTATAGACGGCGCGATTCGTACCCGCTCGCGCAACCTGCATCAGCGTCTCGACGTGGTCAGCATAGAACTGGTCGTCGTCGTCGAGAAATCCGAGCCATTCACCGGTGGCCAACGCAAGGCCGCGATTCCCCGCCGCGCTGCGCCCGACCGGAACGCCCGTCGCAACATAACGAACGTTCAGTCGACCGACGAATTCCCGTTCAATCATCTCGGCGCTGTTTGCCGGTCCGTCCTCGACAACGACGACTTCCACGCGAGGATAGGTCTGGTTCACCAGCGACGTCAGCGCCTCACGCAGCAATGCCGGCCTGCGATGCGTGCGCACGACAATGGATACGAGGGGCAACGCCGCCGGATCAGATTCGTCGGTCGCGAAGGCGAAGAATGCACCGTCGCGCGTATCGCCGTATCCCCAAAAGCGGAAATGTGGACGAAATCCGGCACGGCGAAACGACTTTCCAGTGCGACGGAAATACCACATCGACCGCAGATACCGACTCAGGATTGCGATGCACTGACGCCGTGCCTGCGGAATGCGCGGCGGTCTCGCGAACTCGACCGCCCAGCAGCCCAAACCACACAGCACGTCGAACCACGACCCGAAGCGCGTACGCAATTGCAGCGACGACTGAATACCGCCGACGAGTTGAAGCGGTTTGATCTCTCCCGGTGTCGTATACGTGCGATGCACCGCGACTGCCTTCGGCACGTAGGACAGCGTCCATCCGGCAGCACGCAGCCGCCACGACAAGTCGACATCCTCGCCATACATGAAGATGCGCGGCTCGAAGCCGTTTGCCTGTGCGTAAGCCTCGCGTCGAAACACGACCGCAGCCCCCGTCGTCCAGTCGATACGGAGCGTGACGGGATCGTAAAGCTTCGGATGCTCGTACGGCAGTTGCCGCAATTCCCATGCGGCAACATCGTGCGGCGCGGCCGAAATGGCCTCCGTCAGAACGGAAATTGCAGTCGAATGCAGACAGACATCCGGGTTCAGCACGAAGAAGAACGGCGCGTCACCGGTTTCGAAGGTGGCGTTGTGCGCTGTGCCGAACCCGACATTCCCTGGGGAATGGCTGACCGAAACCTCGAACGGCCAGGATGTAGAGCGCACGAAACGATCCCAGCGACTCGCATCGCCAGGATCGTTGTTGCGCAGCCAGACACGAATCTGCACACCTGGACACGGCGCTTGTGCGGCAAGACTATCGAGAAGCGCGGACAGCGTGTCCTCGGTTTCTCGATACAACACAATGGAAATGTCAAACCGCATCTGCATTCCCGCCATCGCGGACCATCACGAATACCGTCATCGCGCTCAGGTCAGCCCAAGCGCCGGACGATTCTCCGGGCGACAATTCGCGAATTGTCATAAGCCATGCGCGCAACCCGATACAGACGCGGATGCTTGATAAAGAATCGTCTCAGCAGATCGAGCTGAGACTGGCCCCGCAGCACGGCGATGTCTTGCTCAAGCTTGCGAATCCAGTTGCGCTGATCGATCAGCAACTTGATCGTGCCCGGCGGGAAAACGTGGTACTGCTCGTTGTGCTTCGCAAGGATCTTGTTGTAATCGCGACTCCACTCTTCCTGGGAATGTCCCGAGAACGATGACTCGCCGGTACGCCACTTCCGATAGATACCCGTAATTTCGGGGCTGCTCTCGACGCCGCACATAAATACGGTCCGCATTTCGAAATCCCAATCCTCCGCCGTATCGAGAGACTCGTCGAACCGGATCCCGAGGTCCTGAAACGCGACGCGCGGAAACGCGAGGGAGAACGTCGGCGAATAGTTCTGGGACAAATGGTCGTAGAAATCGAACTCCGACGGATATGGCTTCGTGATCGACGAGACCGTCCGGTAGGCCAGCGCACCGTCAGGCCGCTTTCCGGTGGAAACGATGTCCTGTTCCGCGGCAGTTGCGCGCAACACGCGCCCCGAAGCCGCTTCTTCCAGCTTTCGGAACGTCTCTACCCAATGAGCGAAGACGAGTTCATCGTCGTCGAGAATCGAAATGTATCGACCACGTGCCGCCATGAACCCGTCATTGAGCGGAGACGAACGCCCGGCGCGGTCGCACTGGATCACGCGCACTCGCATCCGAATGGATTCCGGCAGATCCTCCACGATGCGCTTGACTGCGAAGAGCGGTTCCTCCTCGACCTTGTGCGCCATCACCAGCACTTCGAAATCCTGGCAGGTCTGCGCGGACAGACAAAGCAGGACATCGCGAAGATTGCCCAATCGCTTGCCCTGAGTCCGCGTGACGACCGACAGAAACGGCTGCTGCACCTTGTGTTCCGCCAGCAACTGGACCTCATCGTGTCTTGCACCGGGCAAATAGGCGCGCACGAACTCGTTGACTGTGCCGAAACCGTCGGCAGAGTCGCGGATCTGCCACAAGTAGCGCGAAACCGGCGTGTTTCCGGTCAGCATTGGATGCGCACGCGGAAATGCCTGATCGCTCGCCTCCATGTAGTAGTCACGAGCGCCGACTTCGTGCCAGCCGGCGCGCTTGGCCATGCCGGCAAGCAGCCTGTCGGTATGGTGAATCACGTGTGTGTGATCGAGCAAGCCAGCGACCGTATAGTCCCAGTGACCAGTCAGCAGCTTGATACCGAGGTCGCGGTGACCCGCGTTCGGCACGGCGACGACGAGCAGGATCGCGTGATTGTCAGCAAACGCCCGCAAACGCTCTAGCAGCGCGGGACCGTTCGTAATGTGCTCGAGCGCATCGATGACGGAAATCGAGGTCACGCGGCGACCCGCGACGGCGGTTTCGATTTGCGCGAACGCGTCGTCCAGACGCTGCAGGTCGACTTGCCCGGTCGAGAACCCGCGTGACTCAATGCTCCGCAGCGCGTCGCCATCCGCGTCGAAACCGACATACGTCAGTCCCAGATCACGAACAGGCTCCGCAATCGCCCCATAACCGCAGCCGATATCCAGATGCAGGCCATCACGCCCGCCGAATTCCGAAAGCAGCGCGACCACATTGCTATAAACCGAATTCTCGCGATAGCCGAATTGATAAATTGCCGATTTCATGGGATTAGAATCGATGTTTCGCGTAATTTCCGTCGATGAACTGCGCCACGCGGTGATCGGGGTCGATCGGCGACGGCAATTTGCCGGAATTCTTGAGATCGCGGTATTTCTGCGCGGCTTTCTTTTCGGCGGCGCTACCATGAGCGAGCAACTGGCGCTCGATTCGATCCGCCAGCGCGCCATTCGAATACTTGTGGGCAAGGATCATCGCAGCCTCGGCCGAATAATACTCTTCCGCGCCACCGACGATCCACGTTCCTGCGGTCGACAACCGTTTGTCGTGAAACAGCGCGGCAGATGGCTGGAAGACCACCTTGTAGCCGGCCAACCGTACCCGCCAGGAAAAATCGACGTCATCGCAATAGAGGAAGAACGATTCCGAATCGAACCCGTTCACCTCTTTCGCCACCGCAGCCGACACGAGTGCACAAGCGGTTGCAGCCCAACTCGTCTCGCCTGTCGTCGGGTCGTAATCCTTCGGGTGCTCGATCGGGACTTGTCTTGCTTCGACGATCCCCACCCCCGGCTTGCGCATCGGCCGCACCAGTTCGCTGAAGATATTGGGCGCGACCAATGCATCCGGATTCAGGATCAGCACGAGCTCAGTATTCAGATCCGCCAGCAGCCTGTTATGGCCTGCGGCAGACCCGAGATTGGCGTCGAAAAATGTGTAGTCGATACGGCCAATGCCCTGCGGGCGATACTTGACGGCACGCGCCTCGATCACCTCGGCTGAAAACACAGGATTCGGTGAGCAATCGCCGATCGCGACCTCCACCGACGACAGGACGCCCCCACCGATGGCGAGATCCGCCGCGCGCGCAATGCTCTCGAGCGCGCTATCGATGTGTTCCTGGGTATTGTTGTACAGAATTGACTGAATCCGCAGAGATGCGGGTCCGGTAACTGTCGTATCGTGCAGCGGCACTCGTAACCTCTACGATTGGATTAGTCTTTGCGATCAAGCTCTTGCGCGATCCAGCTCTGCAGTTGGCGAACCCCTTCTTCCAGCGACCATTGCGGCTTCCATGCAAGGTTCGCGAGCGATACATCGATGTCACACGCAGCATGTCGCACATCGCCGTCGCGAAACGCTCCGGTGACCGTCGGGGCAGGCGCACCGTAGAATGCGGCGACAGTCTGTGCCATTTGCAGGATGCTGGTCGCAGTCCCCGAACCGATGTCGAACAACGACAGCGTCTCCGGCTCGCGCGCAAGGCTCGCGGCGATCGCATCAGCGACGTCTTCGATGCTCACGAAATCGCGCGTGACGTGTCCGTCCTCGTACAGCGGAATGACTTTCTTTTCTCGCGCCAGTCGCGAAAAGAGCGCGACGATGCCAGTGTACGAATTGGTGAGCGACTGCCCCGGCCCGTAGACGTTCTGCAAGCGCAGGATCGACAGTGGTGTCTTCGTCGCGAGCGACCATGCACGCAGCACCTGCTCCTGTGCAAGTTTGGTCGCACCGTACACGCTCGTCGGGCGCGGCTCCGTTCGATCGGCACGCGACGGCAGCATCGTCATTCCCGGGAAATCCCATTGCGCGCTTTCGAGCTGCGCCCGCCCACGCTGGCCAGGGTAGACGATCGTGCCGTCCGGCCGCTGCCATGCGCCTTCGCCGTAAACGGCGCGGCTGCTCGTCAACAGGACATGCTGAACCGTCACGCCATGCCTCATCAGCGCGTCGGTCATCCGAGTCGTGCCGACGACGTTGACGAGCGCATGCCGGCTCGCCTCCGTCAGCGATTGCCCCGTACCGGTTTCCGCCGCGAGGTGGACGATGACGTCGGGCTGGAAATCACCGAGGAGCGCGTCCCAGGCGCCGGCATCGGTGACGTCTGCCACAACGAGTTCGGCCCGTTCGTGGAGTGCACTCGGCCGCGTCGCGTGCTCGTGGATCTGCGGGTGCAGATTGTCCATCACGACATAGCGGTTCGCGCGCGGCGCCAGTCGCTGTGAGATTGCGCAGCCGATGAATCCTGCACCACCGGTAACGAGAATCTTCTTTCCATCGATCCAGTTTGCCTTTACGTCGCTCATTGCCTTTCCTCTTTCTTCACAATCAATCCAGCCAAAAAGAACTGCCAACCACGTCCCGGACCCCAGTCCTTGAGCGCAAGCGCACGCTTTTCGACGAGATGCCAACTCAACCACGCGCAAATAAACGTGAAAAACACCGATGCCGCGAGAAACACCGCAAACCCGTATCGGTAAATGCCCGCATACGCGAGCAATTGCTGGACCAAGAACCCGAACACGTATATCCCATACGAATAGTCGTTTTTCGCGCCGATGCGGCGAGCCCAGCCGGGCAACCGGCAAGCGAGCCATAGGATCGAATACACCATAGCGGGATAGCCCAGCACAAAATATCCGCCCTTGAACAGGCTGACCAGATAAACACCAACCGCAAACACGCCGAGCTTGTCCGAAATCGGCAACTGCCTCGAATAAGCCGCCGCACACGACCCCATCAGGAAGATCGCGCCGTATTGGACCGCATGCGGATCGCCGAGCCACGGCACGACCTTGCCCGGGAAGGCCGGGTCGATGATCTGAAGCGCCAGCAGCATCCATGCGGCGACCGTGATGCCGAGCAGGACCCGCCGATGCGCGGTAAGCAGACCGAAGACCGCAAAAATGCCTACCATCACGTAACACTGCGCCTCATAGATCAGCGTCCAGATCGATCCGTTGAACACGCTCGCCGACACCGAGGTGCCGTACGGCGTCGTATCGCGCAGCAGACTGTTGATCCCATACTGGCCAATCTGCAGATTCCAGTTGTTCACCACGTATCCCAGCGGACCGCCGACCACGGTATTCCAGTATCCGTGCAACGTACCCGCGTCCAGATAATGGATCACGGGCCCCACGCAAAATGCGGTGATCGCGAGGACTGCCCAATACGCCGGAAAGATTCGCACGCATCGACGCCACGCGAATTGCAGCAGATCAGCCCGCATGCCGCTTTTTGCGATCAGGAAACCACTGATCGCAAAGAAGCCCGACACGCAGATCCCGCCCATCGAATCCTGATCCAGCGTCAGATGCCACATCGGATCGCGCCCGAATCCGCCCAGCGGAAATGCGTGGTCCCAAAGCACCATCGTCGCAAAAATCAGACGGAGCAGACCGAAGCCGTTGTCGTGACTCGACAGGCGATCGTTCGAAGTCTTGACGGTTGCATCCTGCACCGTATGCACCGCGTCCGGGACGTGAGTGAGCACGGCCCGACCCAGGCCGCGTGAAACCGTCGTCGGGGGCTCAGAGCTCATGGCTCGCCCCCGCATCGTGATCAACATGCCGCTCCAAAGCAATCTCCTGCATCGGAATGCCAATCAACCCCGTGCTGACGCTCGTCGAGTGGGACTTGAGCATGATTGCATCATGCACCCACTGGTGAATCACATGGTCGCTCTGCGTGCCGTCCGCAACGGCGACCGTGATCGAATAGTCGCCCACCGGCAGAATCGGAATCCTGAAAATAAACTTCGCCGTAAAGGTTTCGTCCGCCCCCGTGACGAACGGCTCGTTATGCGTCGTCAGGAACGTATTGTCGCCGAACAGGTTCTGCCCAAGCCGGTCGCGCACGATGAACCCGACAATCGGCCGGGACAACGCCTGCACGGCCTTCACCACGACACGGATGCATACGATTTCGCCGCCAACCACCCAGTTGATCCGTGCTCCGTCACGGTCTTCGATGCAAGCGTATTCGACCGTCGCGCCTCCAAGACCGAAATGCCGCGAATCAGGCGTGAATTCGAACACTTCGACATCGTTTCTCAGTTTCGACGCATTGATGAGTTGGGCGCGCTGGTCACGAACATCGCTTTCCGCGATCGTGCGCACGAAATTGCTGCGCTCGACCGGCTTGCTGCCCTGCTTGCCGGAAGCGCGATGCTGCTCGTCGTAGAACGCCTCAAGGTACGATTCGCACACTTCCTTCGCAGGCCCGATCTCACGAACGACGCCCCGATCCAGCCACACGACCCGGCTGCACAGATTAACGACCGCATTTGTGTCGTGGCTCACGAACAGGACGGTCCCCCGCTCCATGAACTCGCGAAGAAAGCGCATGCATTTCTGGGTAAAGAATGCGTCACCGACCGCAAGCGCCTCGTCGATCACCAGCACGTCCGCGTCAACGTGGGCGATAACGGCGAACGCGAGCCGCACATACATGCCGCTTGAGTAAGTCTTTACCGGTTGGTCGACGAAATCGCCGATGTCCGCGAACGCGAAAATCTTGTCAAGGCGCTCCTCGATCTGCGCGCGCGTCAATCCGAGCAACGCCGCGTTCATGAACACATTTTCGCGCCCCGTGAACTCCGGATTGAACCCGGCGCCGAGTTCGAGCAGCGCGGCCATACGCCCCTTGAGCGACACTTGCCCGCTCGACGGCGTCAGGGTGCCGCAAATAATCTGCAGCAGCGTCGATTTCCCCGAGCCATTGCGGCCGATGATGCCGATCGTCTCGCCCTTGCGCACTTGAAATGACACATGCTGCAATGCGTGGAATTCTGCCGCATCGCTTCCCGCCAGCAGCCGCTGCGGGACAAGCTTCCCGAAGCGTGTCATGCGATGACGCATGGCCGCCTTGAGCCGGTCAGCCGGCTTCCCGAAAACTCGAAAGTGCTTGCTGACGTCGTCGACATTGATTACGAGTGTTTCAGAGGACATCCGCAAACCCCTTCCGCATCATCTGAAAATACTTGTAGCCCACGCACGCGACGGCAATCCCTAGCAGAATCGCAAGGCCAAGCGAACCGAAATCCGGCAAATGTCCTTCCAGGAGTATCGCCCGCGCCTGCTCAATGAACAGCGTCAGCGGGTTGATCTCGAGCCAGACTCGATATTTCTCGGGCAGCGCCGAAGCAGGATAGAACACGGGAGAAAGAAACATTAGCACCGTCGTCAAGAGGCCGGTGATTTGCCCCACGTCTCGAACGAAAACCCCGGTAGCCGACAGGAACCATGCGACACCGAGCGACATCAGCATCAGCGGCAACATGATGATCGGAAGCAGCAGCACTGTCGCGAAGATGAAATGCTTGAATAGCAAAAAGCCCAGCAGCAACACGATCATGCTGACGAGCGCGTGAAAGCAGGCGGACAGCAACGCGACGACTGGGAGTATCTCCAGCGGAAACACAATCTTCTTCACGTAACTCGGATTGTTCAGTATCAGGCTCGGCGCCCTGTTCGCGCACTCGGCAAACAATCCGTGAATCGTCATCCCCACGAACAGCATCATGGCAAATTGCGCGCGCCCTTGATCCTCCGCACCGCCGCCCCAGCGTGACTTGAACACGAAAGAGAATACGAACGAATACACCGCAAGCATCAGCAACGGGTTGAAGAACGACCACGCAAGGCCGAACATCGAGCCTCTGTATCGCCCGACGACTTCCCGCTTCGTCATCTGCCAGATGAGCGACGCATTCCCCACGAGCGTCTGCAGCAGAGCCCGCGGTGCAGAGATGAAGCCACGAATTATTGACATTGCCTGATGCGGAAATACCGCGTTTGACTTATTGTGAAAGTAGATCTTTGACGCACAGATCGACGGCGGTACGCCAGTCGGGAAGTTCGATGCCGAAGCGATCCTTGAGCGCCGCATTCGACAACACCGAGTTCACCGGGCGTTTCGCCGGCAGCGGATACGCACTCGCCGGGATGGGCGTAATCTGTTCCACCGCCAGCGATGCGGCGCCCGAGGCCGCACGCCACGACGCAATTGCCGCCTCGGCAAACCCGTGCCAGGAAGTCTGGTCGGCCGATGTCATGTGGTAGATACCGGATTCAAAAGTACCGGCCTTGCGCTCGCGAATAGCGGTGGCCAACGCATGCGCCGTGCCGTCGGCAATCGAGCGCGCCCACGTCGGCGCACCATATTGATCGGCCACCACCTTAATCTCTTGGCGCTCTTTCGCGAGGCGAAGCATCGTGCGAAGGAAATTCTTCCCGCGCGACGCGAACACCCACGTCGTGCGGAACGTGAGCCAGTCTCCACCCGCGTGCGCGACCGCCAGCTCACCGCCCAGCTTGCTCGCACCATAGACGTTCATCGGGCAAGTCGGATCCGACTCGACGTAGGGCGTGGCTTTGGTTCCATCGAACACGTAATCCGTGGAATAGTGAACGAACACCCCACCCACACGCCGCGTTGCCTCGGCCAGCACGCCGACCGCCTCCGCATTGACCATATTCGCCGTTGCGGCGTCCACTTCCGCTGCATCGACGGCGGTGTAAGCCGCGGCGTTGACGACGGCATCCGGCCGGATTTCGTCGATGACGCGCGCGAGCGTATCCGGGCGAGTCAGATCCGCCCCTTCGCGCGTCAGAGAAATGACGTGCCCCAGTACCGACAGGCTGCGGGACAACTCCCAACCGACCTGGCCGTTCGCCCCCGTGACGATTATCTTCATGCGTAGACCTCGGCGTCGCTCAGTCGCTTGCCGGCCGCGTCCTTCGCCGCCAGCAGCGGCTCGAAATCGATCGGCCACTCGATCCCGATCTCCGGGTCGTTCCACACGATGCTGCGCTCGTGTTCCGGAAACCAGTAGTCGGTCGTCTTGTAAAGGAACTGCGCTGCCTCCGACAGCACGACGAAACCGTGTGCGAAACCGGGCGGCACCCACAGTTGCCGATGGTTGTCGTTCGACAAAACAACCCCTACCCACTTGCCGAAGTTCGGCGAACCCTTGCGAATGTCGACGGCCACGTCGAACACTTCGCCTTCGACCACGCGAACGAGCTTGCCCTGCGCGTGCTGGATCTGATAGTGCAGACCGCGCAGCACGCCCTTCGACGAGCGCGAATGATTGTCCTGCACGAATTCGATGCCGGGTGCGACCTGCTCCGCGAATTCCTTCCCGTTGAAGCTTTCGTAGAAAAACCCGCGCGCGTCGCCGAACACCTTCGGCTCGATGATCTTGACTTCGGGCAACGCCGTTGCCGTTACTTGGATGGCCATGCGACTTGATCCGTGAGAATGTTCTTGAGGTACTGCCCGTACGCGTTCTTCGCCAGCGGTTGCGCAAGCTTCAGCACCTGCTCGGCGTCGATCCAGCGGCGGCGGTAGGCGATCTCTTCCGGGCACGCGACCACGAGACCCTGCCGCTTCTGCAGTGTCGCGATGAAGCTGGCTGCCTCGATCAACGAATCGTGCGTGCCGGTATCGAGCCACGCGTAGCCGCGCCCCATGATTTCGACGTTGAGTGCACCGCTGTCGAGATAGCGCGAATTGACGTCGGTGATTTCGAGTTCGCCGCGCGGCGACGGCTTGATGTCGGCCGCGATGTCGCACACGCGGTTGTCGTAGAAGTAGAGACCGGTGACCGCGTAGTTCGACCGCGGCTTAGCCGGCTTCTCTTCGATCGACAGTGCGCGGAACGACTTGTCGAATTCGACAACACCATAGCGCTCCGGATCCTGCACGTGGTACGCGAACACCGTCGCGCCGGCGTCCTGTGCGTCCGCACGTTCGAGCTGCTTCGCCAGATCGTGACCGTAGAAGATGTTGTCGCCGAGGATCAGCGCCGACGGATCGTTGCCGACGAATTCCTTGCCGATGATGAACGCCTGCGCGAGGCCATCCGGCGACGGCTGCACCGCGTACTGGATGTTCATCCCCCACTGGCTGCCGTCGCCGAGCATCGACTCGAAGCGCGGCGTGTCCTGCGGCGTCGAGATGATCAGCACGTCGCGAATCCCCGCGACCATCAGCGTCGACAGCGGGTAGTAGATCATCGGCTTGTCGTACACCGGCAGCAACTGTTTCGACACGACGTGCGTGATCGGATACAGCCGCGTGCCCGATCCGCCCGCGAGGATGATGCCTTTGCGTGCCATCGCGTGTCTCCTCAAGTGCGTTTCGCGTAGTTGGTTTCGACCCATTTACGGTATTCGCCGGATGCAACTTCGTCGGCCCACACCTGGTTGTCGAGATACCAGTCGACGGTCTTCGCGAGGCCCGTCTCGAACGTTTCCGCCGGCTTCCAGCCGAGCTCGCGCTCGAGCTTGCGCGCATCGATCGCATAGCGGCGATCGTGGCCCGGGCGATCCGTCACGTAGGTGATCTGGTCGCGGTACGAACCGGCCGCCTTCGGGCGCGCCTTGTCGAGCAGATCGCACAACGTATGCACGACCTCGAGGTTCTTCTTCTCGTTCCAGCCACCGACGTTGTACGTTTCGCCGGGCACGCCGCGTGCCAGCACTTCGCGAATCGCGCTGCAGTGGTCGCCGACATACAGCCAGTCGCGCACGTTCTGGCCGTCGCCGTACACGGGCAGCGGCTTCCCGGCGAGCGCATTCGCGATCATCAGCGGGATGAGCTTCTCGGGGAACTGGTACGGGCCGTAGTTGTTCGAACAGTTCGTCGTCAGCGTCGGCAGGCCGTACGTGTGATGGTAGGCACGCACCAGATGATCGGAACCAGCCTTCGTCGCCGAATAGGGGCTGTTCGGCGCGTACGGCGTCGTCTCGGAGAATTGCGGGTCGGTCGCGGACAGCGAGCCGAATACCTCGTCGGTCGACACGTGCAGGAAGCGGAACGCCGCTTTGTCGGCGTCGTTCAGGCCATTCCAGTACTGACGGGTCGCTTCCAGCAGCGTGAAGGTGCCGACGACGTTGGTCTGCACGAAATCGGCCGGGCCGTGGATCGAGCGGTCGACATGGCTTTCGGCGGCGAAATGCAGCACCGCGCGCGGCTTGTGCTCGGCGAACAGCGCGTCGAGCGCGGTACGATCGCAGATGTCGACGCGTGCGAATACGTGCTTCGGATTGCCGTCCAACGATTGCAGCGTACGGAGGTTGCCCGCATAGGTCAGCTTGTCGACATTGAGCACGGCCTCATCAGAGCCGCGGAGCCAATCGAGTACGAAATTGGCACCGATAAAACCCGCGCCGCCGGTAACCAGGATCATGCGATTCCCTCTGTAGGTGATGCGCGGCGCGCGCCGACGGGCCGCGCCGCATAAGAAATTCAAAGCAATGGGCGATGGCCGCCACCTCAGACCGGGAATTTTAACCGGTCGACATGGCCGCCAAAGTCATGAAATGCTAATTTTGTTCGGGAAGACGACAATTATAGGGAGCCGCCCCTCGCAAAAGCCATGCCGCTAACAACTTGATACAGCGCTTCGAACCCTTGGGATATCGAAATTTCATGCCACATCAGTGGCAAAAGTCGAAATAAAAATCCCGATCCACGGCTCTTGGCGGATCATTCTCCCCGGAACCCTGCAATTCGAAACATTCCTTCTGCCATGATTCGCACCCCCATCGCCATCGGCGACATCCAAGGCTGTCATTCAGCTTTCCAAACATTATTCGAAAAGCTTTCAGCCCCCGCCGACACCCCGCTCTGGATCGCCGGCGACGTCGTCAACCGCGGCCCCGACTCCCTCGCCGCGCTGCGCACGCTGGTGGAGCTGGGCCCGCGCGCGACCGTCGTCCTCGGCAATCACGACCTTCATCTGCTCGCGGTGTCCGCTGGCATCCGCACCGAACGCCCGGGCGACACCATCGGCGAAATCCTCGACGCCCCCGATGCCGAAGCGCTGCTCGACTGGGTCCGCCACCGTCCGTTCGCGCACTTCGAGCACGACATGCTGATGGTCCATGCAGGCGTGCTGCCGCAATGGGACACCACGCTCGCGCTCGAACTCGCGGACGAACTGCAGCGCGCGCTGCGCGCACCCGACTGGCGCGACACGCTGCAGCATCTGTACGGCAACGAACCGAATCAATGGAGTCCGAACCTGAAGAAGCGCGACCGGATGCGCGTCGCATTCAACGCGTTCACGCGCTTGCGGTTCTGCACGCCGGACGGCGCGATGGAGTTCAAGACGAACGGTGGCCCCGACAGCGCGCCGCCCGGCTACCTGCCGTGGTTCGACGCACCGGCGCGCCGCACCGAAAACGTGACGGTCGTGTTCGGCCACTGGGCCGCGCTGGGCCTGATGCTGCGCGACAACGTAATCGCGCTCGATTCGGGGTGTGTATGGGGAAATCAGTTATCGGCCGTGCGACTGACGGCCGATCCCGCGCAGCGGACGCTCACGCAGGTACAGTGCGACGCATGCCGCACGCCGGGCGGCGAGTAGCCCGCGCACGCGACGCGCGGGCGAAATGATGCGTCACCCCTCGCGCCCCGGCACCGGCTGGTCGGCCGCCGCGTCGTGCGACGCGCCGGCGCCGACTTCGGTCGCCGGATACGCTAGCGCCTCCAGCTCCGCGAGCGACTCGGGCGACGGCTTGCCGACCTTCGCCTGCAACGTCTCGAGCGCGGCCGCGATCGCGTCGCGCGCGGCGGCGGACATGCTGCGCCGATCGCCGCCCGGCGGGATCGGATCGCACACGTACAGATGCGCGATCAGCGGGCCGCCGCGCAACACCATGTCGAGCGACTTCCCGAGCGACAGGTCGCCGGTGTAGGCGGGCGCGACGGACTGCCGCTGCTGCGCGTCCTCGTACATCAGGCAGATCGGCTGCACCGCGCAGCCAGCCGACACCGCGGACTGAAACAGGTTCGCATGGAACGGCAGCAGCGCCTGCCCGTCCGACGTCGTGCCTTCGGGGAACACGCACATCAGGCCGCCGTTGCGCAGGCGCTGGGCCATCTCGTGCATGATCCGCATCGCCTCGGTGCGCTTTTCACGCTGCAGGAACACGGTATCGAGCTTCTCGGCGAGCCAGCCGACGACGGGCCACTGCCGCACCTCGGCCTTCGACACGAACGGCGTCGGCCGCCACGCATTGATCGCGTAGATGTCGAGCCACGACACGTGATTGCCGACCACGAGCGCGCTCGCATCGAGCCGCGCGCCGTCGTTGTGGACGACGATGCGCATCCCGCAGATGCGCAACATCTTGATCGACCAGCGACGCGTCATCTCGGCGCGCCGCGCGGGCGTGACGCGCGAAAAGCACAGCGCGACGGTCGCCATGCCGCGCAGCAGGTGAAAGACGAGACGCAGCTTGCGAAGAGCGGTCATGGCGAAGATCCGGCGTGGTTCAGTGGCGCTCGAACGCGACTTGCCCCGCCACGAGCGTCGCACGCACGCAGCCGGGCAGTTCGTAGCCGAGGAACGGCGAGTTGTGGCCCTGGCTCTTCAGCGCGCGCGGCTCCACGCGCCAGTGCGCGCGCGGGTCGAACACGCACAGGTCGGCCGCGCTGCCTTCGGCGAGACGGCCGGCCGGCAGTTGCAGCACGTCGGCCGGTGCGGCCGTGATGCGGCGAAGCGCCTGCGCGAGCGGCGTGCCGGTTTCGTCGGCCCACTTCAGCGTGAGCGACAGCAGCAGCTCGAGGCCCGTTGCGCCGGGCGTCGCTTCCGCGAACGGCAGCAGCTTCTCGTCGTCGTCGACCGGCGTGTGATCGGAGCAGATCGCATCGATCGTGCCGTCGGCGAGCGCCGCGCGGATCGCTTCGCGATCACGCTCGCTGCGCAGCGGCGGGTCGAGCCGGAACTGCGAATCGAAGTAGCCGATGTCGACGTCGATCAGATGCACGTGATTCACGCCGACGTCGCACGTCACGGGCAGCCCTTCGGCCTTCGCCTCGCGCACGAGCGCGAGACCGGCCGCGGACGACAGGCGTGCAAGGTGCACGCGCGCGCCCGTCACGCGCATCAGTTCGAAGATGGTGTGCAGCGCGATCGTCTCGGCCGCGACCGGCACGCCGGACAGCCCGAGCCGCGACGCGAGCGCGCCGCTCGCGGCCACGCCGCCGCGGCCGATGAACGCGTCGAGCGGACGCAGCCACGTCGTATAGCCGTAGGTGCTCGCGTACTGCAGCGCGCGCAGCAGCACCTGGGTGTCGCGCACCGGCACGTTCGCATGCGTGAAGCCGACGCAGCCCGATTCGGTCAGCGCGACCATCTCGGTGATCACTTCACCCTTGAGGCCGACGGTCAGCGCGCCGAGCGGATGCACGTTTGCCTGGTGCAGGTTGCGCGCGCGGAACTTGAGCATTTCGACGAGGCCCGGCTCATCGAGCACGGGGTCGGTGTCCGGCGGGCACACGAGGGTCGTGACGCCGCCCGCGACGGCCGCGGCCATCTCGGACGCGAGCGTCGCCTTGTGCTCGTAGCCCGGTTCGCGCAGCCGCGCGCACAGGTCGACGAGGCCGGGCGCGACGATCTGCCCCGCCGCGTCGATGGTCTTGTCCGCGTTGAAACCGGCCGGCGCAGTGCCGAGCGCGGCGATCTTGCCGTCCGCGACGAATACGTCGGCCTGCCGTTCGGTGCCGGCGACCGGGTCGATCAGCGTGCCGCCTTGGATATGAATCTTCATGCGCTGTCTGTGAATGCGTTGAATGCGTTGAATGCCTGAACGAGGATGCGCGAAAGCGGGTTCAGTCGCTGTTGCCGGCGACGATGCCCATCACCGCCATCCGCACGGCGATGCCGAACGTGACCTGATTGAGAATCACGGATTGCGGGCCGTCGGCGACCTGCGAATCGATCTCGACGCCGCGGTTCATCGGGCCGGGGTGCATCACGATCGCGTCGGGCGCGGCGAGCGCGAGGCGCTCGGGCGTCAGGCCCCAGGTCTTGAAGTACTCCTGCGCGGACGGCAGCAGCGCGCCGCTCATCCGCTCGTTCTGCAGGCGCAGCATGATGATCACGTCGACGCCCTTCAGCCCTTCGTCGAGGTTGTGGAACACCTTCACGCCCATCTGCTCGAGGCCGCCCGGCAGCAGCGTGCGCGGGCCGATCGCGCGCACTTCGGGTACGCCGAGCGTGGTGAGCGCGTGGATGTCGGAGCGTGCGACGCGCGAATGCAGGATGTCGCCGACGATCGCCACGCGCAGCTTCGTGAAGTCGCGCTTGTAGTGGCGGATCGTGTACATGTCGAGCAGGCCCTGCGTCGGGTGCGCGTGGCGGCCGTCGCCGGCGTTGATCACGTGCACGTGCGGCGCGCAGTGCTCGGCAATCAGGTACGGCGCGCCGCTCGACGCGTGGCGCACGACGAACAGGTCGGCATGCATCGCCGACAGGTTGTTGATCGTGTCGAGCAGCGATTCGCCCTTGCTCGTCGACGACGCATTGATGTTCAGGTTCAGCACGTCGGCCGACAGGCGCGTCGCAGCGATCTCGAAGGTCGTGCGCGTGCGCGTCGAGTTCTCGAAGAACAGGTTGAACACCGACTTGCCGCGCAGCAGCGGCACCTTCTTCACCTCGCGGTCCGTCACGCTGACGAACTGCTCGGCCGTATCGAGAATATGGTTGACGATCGAGCGCGGCAGCCCCTCGATCGACAGCAGGTGTTTCAGCTCGCCGTTTTTCGTGAGCTGCGGGTTGCCCTTCAGGAAACCGTAGCGGAACCGCTCGGGGCTCGCGGCCGTCGCGGGATTGCCGGTGCGGCCAGTGGTGTCGGTGGTCATGGTGTGCGTGATTCCAACTATGCAAACGGGCCGCGGTACGAACCGGCGGCCCGGGATACGGTTGCGCGGTTCGCTCAGGCGCCGTGCGCCTCGATGCGTAGCGTGAACTGCGCGGCGGCGTCGCGCGCAAGCACGAGCGTCGCATCGGCCGGCACGTCGAGCGTGCCGCCCGCGAAGCGCGCGGCGACCGGCAGCTCGCGGCCGCCGCGATCGGCGAGCACCGCGAGCTCGACGGCGGCCGGGCGGCCGTAGTCGAACAGCTCGTTGAGCGCGGCGCGCACGGTGCGGCCGGTGTACAGCACGTCGTCGACGAGCACGATGCGCGCGCCGTCGACCTCGAACGGCAGTGCCGTCGGGCTCGCCTGGCTGTGCAGCCCCTTCTTCGCGTAGTCGTCGCGATGCAGCGCGACGTTCACGACGCCGAATGCCGGCGCGCCGAGATCGCGCGCGAGCCGCTCGGCGAGCCATGCGCCGCCGCTGTGAATGCCGGCGAGGCGCGGGCCGCCCGGTTCGGCGAAGGCCGTGCCGTATGCGCCGCGAATCTGGTCGAGCAGGACGCGATAGAGCGCGTCGGCATCAATGGTGCTCATGGTCGGACAATTGATCGAGATACTGTTGAAGGATGACGCGCGCGGCTTCCGCGTCGAGGATCTCGGCCCGCGCGCGGCCGCGCACGTTGCGCTCGCGCAGCCCGGCCTCGGCCTCGACCGACGAATAGCGCTCGTCGACCCACGTGACGGGCAGCCCGAAACGGCCGTTCAGCTGGTTGCCGAAGCGCTTGGCCTGCTGCGTCATCTCGTGCGGCGTGCCGTCCGGATGCATCGGCAGCCCGACGACGAGCGCGTCCGGCCGCCATTCGGCCAGCAGGTCGCCGACCGCCTTGAAGCGGTGCTCACGATTCAGGTTGGGAATCACGACGAGCGCGCGGGCCGAGCGCGTCAGCGCGTTGCCGATCGCGACGCCGATCCGTTTCTCGCCGTAGTCGAACGCCAGGAGCGTCGCATCGCGCGCGCTCGCGCCACTCATGCGTGCCCTGCTTCGCCGGACAGCATCGACGAGCTGACGCCGAGCAGGCCGAGCGCGGCTTCGAAGCGCTCCTCGGCCGGCGTGTCGAACACGATGCGCGGATCGGCGGCGACCGTCAGCCAGCCGTTGCGGGAAATTTCTTCCTCGAGCTGCCCTGCGCCCCAGCCTGCATGCCCGAGCGTCAGCAGGAAACGTTTCGGGCCGGTGCCCGTCGCGACCGCCTCGAGCACGTCCTTCGACGTCGTCATCTCCAGCCCGCCCTCGACCGACATCGACGAATTGTAGTTGGCGCCCTCGACGGGCTCGTGCAGCACGAAGCCGCGCTCCGTCTGGACCGGGCCGCCGAAGTACACGGGAATGTGCAGCAGCGGCTCGATGTCGAGCTTCAGGTCGATGCGGTTGAACAGCGATTCGAGATCGATGTCGGTGGGACGATTGATGACGAGGCCGAGCGCTCCGCGCTCGCTGTGATCGCAAAGATAGACCACCGTTCCTGAAAACGTCGGATCCGCCATGTTCGGCATGGCGATCAGGAACTGGTTGGTGAGATTGATGCGATCGGAAGGCTTTGACATGGTTTGAATTTTAGCAAAGACGCCGCGACCTGACCGGGCCGCGATCAACAAGCAACGCCGCACGACGCTGGCAACGACGCGCGCGGTTTACACGGCACTCTAACACGCGCGCGGGCACTGTCGGCAGCGTGTTGCAGGCCCGCGCGACAAGGGCCGCCGCCGTGTATGCGCCCCGTTGCCGGTCAGGCCCGCGCGAGGGCCGCGCCGAGCGCGCCGCATGCCGCGGTCAGGTCCGGCGGCGCGACGCCCGCCGCGATCTTCAGCAGCGCGGCGCGCAGCATGTCGGACGCGCGGGCATGCGCGTCGAGCCCGCCGTCGGCGAGCGGCACGCCGTGC
>NZ_JAPVQY010000073.1 GCF_027257875.1 Burkholderia sp. IMCC1007 | reverse complement strand
GCCGACCTCGGCATGAAGACCGTGCTCGTCGAACGCTACTCGACGCTCGGCGGCGTCTGCCTGAACGTCGGCTGCATCCCGTCGAAGGCACTGCTGCATACGTCGCTCGTCGTCGAGGAAGCCGCGGCGCTCGCGTCGCATGGCATCACGTTCGGTAAGCCGCAAGTCGACCTCGACAAGCTGCGCGACTTCAAGGGCGGCGTCGTCAAGAAACTGACGACGGGCCTCGCCGGCATGGCGAAGGCACGCAAGGTCGAAGTCGTGACGGGCACGGGCGCGTTCGTCGATCCGTTCCACATGGAAGTGCAGGGCGAAAACGGCAAGAAGGTCGTCAAGTTCAAGCAGGCGATCATCGCCGCCGGCTCGCAAGCGGTGAAGCTGCCGTTCATGCCGGAAGACCCGCGCGTCGTCGATTCGACGGGCGCGCTGGAGCTCCGCCAGCTGCCCAAGCGCATGCTGGTGATCGGCGGGGGCATCATCGGCCTCGAAATGGCCACGGTGTACTCGACGCTCGGCGCCGAGATCGACGTGGTCGAAATGATGGACGGCCTGATGATGGGTGCGGACCGCGATCTCGTGAAGGTCTGGGAAAAGTACAACGCGAAGCGCTTCGGCAACGTGATGCTGAAGACCAGGACGGTCGGCGCGGAAGCGAAGGAAGACGGCATCTACGTGAAGTTCGAGGGCGAAAAGGCCCCGGCGGAAGCGCAGCGCTACGACCTCGTGCTGGTCGCAGTGGGCCGCAGCCCGAACGGCAAGAATATCGGCGCCGACAAGGCCGGCGTGGCCGTGACCGATCGCGGCTTCATCGACGTCGACAAGCAGATGCGCACGAACGTGCCGCACATCTTCGCGATCGGCGACGTCGTCGGCCAGCCGATGCTCGCGCACAAGGCCGTGCATGAAGGCCACGTCGCAGCGGAAGCCGCACACGGCGAGAAGGCGTACTTCGACGCACTGCAGATCCCGTCGGTGGCGTACACGGATCCGGAAGTGGCGTGGGCCGGCAAGACGGAAGACCAGTGCACGGCCGAAGGCATCAAGTACGGCAAGGCGGTGTTCCCGTGGGCCGCATCGGGCCGCGCGATCGCGAACGGCCGCGACGAAGGCTTCACGAAGCTGATCTTCGACGAGGAAACCCATCGCGTGATCGGCGGCGGGATCGTCGGCCTGAACGCAGGCGACCTGATCAGCGAAGTGTGCCTCGCCGTCGAGATGGGCGCGGACGCGGAAGACATCGGCAAGACGATCCATCCGCACCCGACGCTCGGCGAATCGGTCGGCATGGCCGCCGAGTTGTACGAAGGTGTCTGTACGGACCTGCCGCCGCCCAGAAAGGCCTGATCGCCATCCCGGCTTACGTGTCGTAAGTATGACGAATTGCGGGTTTTCCCGAGCGGGCGCGAGAATGGCTGTTTTTGGTGATAACTCGACTTTTTATCGGAATTTTCCGCGGAGTCGGCTGGCATAAACTCGTTCATCAGGTGATGTTGTTCGAATGCGTGCTGGAGCGGAAATCGATGTTCCGCTCGACAGCGAGCGTTCGAACCTCAGGGCACCGCAGCCTTAGGTAAAGAGGAGACCCAGGCCATGAACGTTGCGCTGGACAGAATAGACCTTAGCATCCTGAGTGAACTTCAGGAGGACTCAAGTTTGACGAACCTCGAACTGGCGGCTCGAGTCAACCTGTCGCCGTCTCCCTGTCTCGTCAGAGTCAGGAATCTCGAGCGTCTCGGTGTAATCAGCCGGCGCGTCGCGGTGCTCAATGCGTCGCTGCTCGGTCTGGGCGTGATGGCCATCGTCGAGATCAGTCTGGAGCGGCAGGGCATGCAGGCGCGGGAGAGTTTCGCCGATACGGTGAGAGGCATCACCGAGGTCATGGACTGTTTCATGATGACCGGACAAACCGACTATCTGCTGCGGGTGGTGGCGAGGGATCTCGTCGAACTGGAACACATCATCACGCACAAGCTGACGTCGCTTCCCGGCGTGGCCAGCGTTCGCTCGAACGTCGTCCTCAAACGGCTTGCCAACAAGACGACGCTGCCTATCGACAAGACACGGCCCATCCAGATTCACGGCATGGCGCAGGCGTCGTGATTACATCGCTCGAGGTGGTTTCATGAGTAACGCAACACCGATCCGCCAGCCGGTGGATTCGCGTGCCGACATCGCGACGGCATCGGACATTATCGAAGAAGCACGCGCCGGCCGCATGTTCATCCTGGTCGACGACGAGGATCGCGAGAACGAAGGTGACCTTGTCATTCCCGCGCAATTCGCGACGCCCGATGCCGTCAACTTCATGGCGACGCATGCGCGTGGCTTGATCTGCGTCGCGATGACACGCGCGCGCTGCGAATCGCTGGGCCTGCATCTGATGAGCCGGATCAACGGCTCGCGGCACGAGACGGCGTTCACGGTGTCGATCGAGGCGCGTGACGGCGTGAGCACAGGCATCTCGGCGGCCGACCGTTCCCGTACGATTTCGCTTGCGATCAATCCGGAAACGGGGCGCGACGAGCTCGTGTCCCCCGGGCATGTGTTTCCGCTCATGGCGCGCGACGGCGGCACGCTCGTGCGCGCAGGGCACACGGAGGCCGCGGTAGATATCGCCCGCCTGGCCGGGCTCGCGCCGGCCGGCGCGATCTGCGAAATCATGAACGACGACGGCACCATGGCAAGGCTGCCCGACCTCATCGCCTTTTCACGGCGACACAAGCTGAAGCTGGGCACGATCGCCGATCTGATCGCGTATCGCCGACGAACGGAGCGGCTCGTGGAGGCCGTCGAACACGGCAGCTTTACCGAGCCGAATGGAAGACATTGGCGGATCGTCGTCTACCGGAACCGGATCGATCAGGTCGAGCATATTGCGTTCGTCATGGGCGATCTGCAGGGCGCCGATCCCGTGCTCGTGCGCATGCATGCGATGGACACCATGAACGACGTCATGGGCGGTCACCACCTCGCGTCTCTCCGCGGCGCCGCGCGTTTGCTGGCGGACGAGAACCGCGGCGTGATCGTGGTGATCCGCGAGTCGCGTGCCACGGCCGTGTCGGAACGTGTGCGTTCAATGATGCATCCGAAGCCTGCCGAGCCGCAACTGCGCGACTACGGAATCGGCGCGCAAATCCTCACCGAACTCGGCGTGAAGAACATGATCCTGCTCTCCAATCACGAACGAACGATCGTGGGCCTGGAGGGCTACGGTTTGAACGTGGTGGAGCAGAGAAAAATAGAGCGTATCCACGACTATCAGGAAGTTTGACGGCATTCAGCCGTGCCCCGTGCGGATGAAGAGATCGGGTGCTCTCGTTCGAGTCACGGTGGCGTCGTTCCGAATGAATTCGTGCCGCTCGTTTCAGAGCGTCTCGTGACCATAAAAGCAACTGGAGGAGAGATGAGACACGCAGAAAGCCTGGGCATCTTCGGCGAGCGCGCGAGCGCCATAGCCATGGGGCGGCCCGCATGAAAACAACGGCAGACAATCCCTATACGATCGGACTCGAGCGCGACCCCGCGAACTTCGTCGCGTTGTCGCCGCTGACGTTTCTCGAACGCGCCGCGTCCGTCTGGCCGGAGCGCACGGCCATCGTGCATGGCGCGATTCGCCGCGACTGGGCCGAAACGTATCGACGTTGCCGG
Source organism: Burkholderia sp. IMCC1007 (assembly GCF_027257875.1). Lineage (GTDB taxonomy): Bacteria > Pseudomonadota > Gammaproteobacteria > Burkholderiales > Burkholderiaceae > Burkholderia. Next base: position 29,968 of record NZ_JAPVQY010000073.1, on the reverse strand, counting down.
CTACTCGCCGGTGCGCTGCTCGGGCGCGGCATCGGCACCGGCGATACGGTGGCGATGATCGCGGCCAATACGCCGGAACTGTTCGAGGCGCACTTCGGTGTACCGCTTTGCGGCGCGGTACTGAACACCATCAACACGCGGCTCGATGCCGATACGATCGCGTTCATTCTCGACCACGGCAACGCGAAGCTGCTGATCACCGACCGCGAATTCTCGCCGACAGTGAAGAAGGCGCTGGCGCGTCTCGGCCGCGCCATCCAGGTGATCGACATTGACGATCCGCAGTTTCGAGAGGGCGATCTGCTCGGCGAGAAAGACTACGAAGCGTTGCTGCAGGAGGCCGCGCACACGGAATTCTCTGTCGCGATGCCTGAAGACGAATGGCAGGCCATTGCGCTGAACTACACGTCGGGCACGACGGGCAATCCAAAAGGCGTGGTGTATCACCATCGCGGCGCATATCTGAACGCCGTGTCGAATGCGCTATCGTGGCATCTGGACGAGCACACGACCTATTTGTGGACCTTGCCGATGTTTCATTGCAATGGCTGGTGCTTTCCGTGGACCATGGCGTTGGTGGCCGGCACGAGTGTCTTTCTGCGCCATACGCGGGCCGAGCGGATTCTCGACGCCGTCCGCACCGAGGCGGTCACGCATTTCTGTGGCGCGTCCGTGGTGTTGAACATGATCAACAACGCCGCGCCGGAGCTGAAAGCGGGCATTCGCCACGGCGTCAAGGTCATGACCGGCGGTGCGCCGCCGCCCGCTGCGGTGATCGCCGGCATGGAACGCATGGGCTGGGAGGTGACGCATGCCTATGGGCTGACCGAATCTTACGGGCCGGTCGTGCAATGCGTGTGGCGCGAGTCGTGGAATGCGCTCGATCTCGATGCGAAAGCGCGACTCAAGGCCCGCCAGGGGGTACGCGGCCCGATTCTCGACGCAATGATGGTGGCGAACCCGGATACGCTGGAGCCCGTGCCACAGAATGGGCAGACACTCGGCGAAGTCTTTCTGCGCGGCAACAACGTGATGAAGGGCTACCTGAAGAATCCGGACGCCACGATCGACGCATTTGCCGGCGGGTGGTTTCATACGGGCGACCTCGGGGTGTGGCATGCCGATGGCTACCTGGAACTCAAGGATCGCTCGAAGGACATCATCATCTCGGGAGGCGAAAACATTTCGTCGATCGAGATCGAGGACATGCTGTATTCCCATCCCGCTGTTCTGGAGGCGGCAATCGTCGCGCGTCCCGACGACAAGTGGGGCGAGACACCTTGCGCGTTCATCACGCTGAAGGACGATGCGGTCGTGACCGAAGCGGACATCATCGCTTTTTGCCGCGAGCGGCTCGCACATTTCAAGGTGCCGAAGACCATTGTCTTCACGCCACTGCCGAAGACATCGACCGGCAAGATCCAGAAATTCATCTTGCGGGAGCGAGCGCGCGAACTGTGAAAGACGCGGCGGTGTAGCGCCAGCCGCCGCGCTTCGTTCAACGCGAAGAAGCGTCCTTCTGGTCCACTCGGAATTTGCCGGGACTTTGTCCCATGGTCTTCTTGAACATGGTGATGAACGAATTGGGCCCTTCATAGCCGAGTTCGAGCGCGACGGCATGGACCGACGCTCCCGCCGACAATCGCTGAAGCGCAATGATGATGTGCAGACGTTCGCGCCAGCGCCCGAACGTCATGCCGGTTTCGCTGCGCACCAACCGCGCGAGCGTACGTTCGCTCATCGCGTACCGCCGCCCCCATTCCGCGATCGTGCTGCGGTCGGCGGGATTGTCGAGCAACGCCGAAGCGATCTGTTGGAGCCGCGGATTGTCGGAGATCGGGAGAAAGACGTCGTCGGGCGCGAGTTGCGCAAGCTGATCCAGCAACACCCTGGCGAGCCGACCCACCGGGCCGTCCTTCGGATAGTCGGGTGGAAATCTGGCCAGAGTACGGATCAGCTCGCGGATGAGCGGCGTGATCGTGAAGCTGCGGCAGTCGGTGGGCAGACCGGCTTCGTCCGGCGCAATGAAGATGACGTATAGCTTCGCGAAGTCGGAAGCATGATTGCTGTGAGGAACGCCGCCCGGAATCCACACCGCGCCGTTGGGCGGCACGATCCACCATCCGCTCGGCGATCGGCACATGACCGACCCGCTCAACGCGACGACCATTTGCCCCTTGCGATGAACGTGCATCGGCAGTTCATCCTCTTTTCCACTCGTCTCCAGCAGGACGGAAATGACCGGCAAATCGACGGAGTCCGGATCGAACGGTTGATAGTTGATCTTCACGTCGTCTGTCGTGGCTGGCGACGCGGACATACGGATTTCAGGCGTTTCGGGTTCCACGGTTCACTCGCTTTCTGCGCGTGCGCGGCCTCGGTGAGTTCATGAGTCGCCGCCCTCGGCGCAACATTCGGTGGGCCATCTGAGTGACGCGATTTTAATCCGCCGAATCAACGATGGCGCCCGCAAATCAAAATTAAATTTGGCCCCGCTGCACCTACACTGACCCAATCAAAAATGACGAGGCATCAGGTATGAAAACCGACGAACTGATTTGCACACACATCGATGCGGACCTCGTGCAGCTGACGATAAACCGGCCGCCGGCGAACGCGCTGAGCGAACCGCTCATCACTGCATTGATTTCGATCTTCAGCGAATTCGCGCAACAAAGCGTGCCACCCGGCATCGTGCTCACCGGGGCCGGAGAGAAGTTCTTTTGTGCCGGCGGCGATATCAATGAAGTGGCGGACCATGAACTCGCGCTGTCGCGCATGGAAGCGTTCCACGCGTTCCTGGCGCAACTCGAGCAGTATCCGAGCCCGCTCGTGTGCGCGGTCAACGGCTACGCGGTGGGCGCGGGATTCGAAATGGTGCTGCATGCCGATTACGTCGTCGCGTCCGCCGATTCCCGGCTGGGATTTCCCGAGATCAATCACGGCTTGTTGCCCGCGGCCAAAGGCATGCGCCACGCAGCGACGCTGCTCGGTCAACGTGCCGCGCGTTCGCTGCTGTTTTCAGGTGAACTGATCACTGCCGGCGATGCGCTCGCGATGGGCGCGGTGGACGCGATATCCACGCGTGACGAAGTGCTGCGAGACGCGCTTGCGAAATGCCGCGCGCTTTGCAGCAAGGAGCGGCAACTCTTCGCCGCGATCAAGAGAACGCTGCGCGAGAGCTCGCGGATGAACGATGCAGCGCTGCTGCAGATGACGCTCGATGACCTGCGTGGATATCTCGGCAACGCGAGGACCGCGGACGCGAGATCCCGATTTCTGACCCGCAACAAGAAGGCCTGATCGTGAGCAATCTCCAACCACCGGAAACACTGCATCTCGCGCGGATGACGTATGAGGACGTGGCGGCCGCATTGGCCACGCAGTTTGATCGCGTGATCATTCCCTGCGGCGCGATCGAGCAGCACGGCCCCCATCTGCCGCTTAGCATGGATGCCGATCATGCTGACGCGCTGGCGGTGGAAATCGCCACGTTGCTGGGGCGAACCCTCATCGCACCGACGATCCAAGCGGGATGCTCGAAGCACCACATGGCCTTCCCGGGCACGATCTCGTTGCAGGAGCACACGTATGCCGCGCTCTGCCACGATTACTGTGTGAGCCTCGCGACGCACGGATTCAAGCGCATCTACCTTTTCTCCGCTCACGTCGGCAACTTCAATGCGCTTCATGCGATGTTGCCGGGCTTGAGAGAGGCTGTCGGCGCGGACGTCCAGGTGCTCGCCTATACGGATCATCAGGCGTGGCTGCGCGAATGGCGACTGGCGGTCGAGGCAGCCGGCGGCGATCCGGAATCCGTGGGCGGACACGCCGACATCGCCGAAACCTCGCTCATGATCCATCTTCACCCCGACAGCGTCCGACACGATCAACTCGTGGCAGGTCATGTGGGCGCGATGACGACCGAGCAATTGAACCGGATGTGGAAGGAGGGCGTGGCGTCGATCTCGCGAAACGGCGTGCTCGGCGACGCGCGGGGATCGTCGCGCGAGATCGGCGAGACGTGCCTGCGTGCCACGGCCAGCCTTCTCGCGTCGACATTTGCGGCCGAATCGTGGACGTAGAAGGGCCCGCGCGCCGGCAGCATGATCTGCCGGTATCGACGAGGCAGCGACATGAAATGAATAAAAAATGCTGCGAGATCTGCGGCAATATTTATTCACGGGAACAACGAGGATTCAAAGCCGAAGCGGCAGACGAATCGATAAGTATCCCTATCGACTGTCGCTGAGATGTTTCGAAATCGAGCGCAAGGACAATGTTCATGGTTTTACGGCGAGACACTGGCCGAACCTGGGCAACGGTTCGCGCGCGCCGTGAATTTGCAAACTACGACTATCAAGGAAAAGAAAATGCCATTGAAAATCGGTTTTTGGTCCGAGCAGGAGACGCAGGTCGGGCATAGCTATTCGAACAGGCTTCGCGAACTGGTTCGCGAAGCGCTTTTCGCGGAGCAAATGGGTTTCGACTTCGTTGCGTTGTCGGAGCAACACTTTGCGCTTGGCGGCGTGTCGAGCTCGGCGCCTGAAGTGGTCTTTGGTTATCTCGCGGCTGTCACGTCGCGAATCAAGCTTCGTCCCGCCGTGGCGTTGATGCCCAAGGCCATCAATCACGCACTGCGTACCGCGGAGCGGCTGGCGGCAACCGACATTCTCTCCAACGGGCGGATGGAGATGTATTGCGGTCGCGCCAACACCACGATCGCCATGCGTGCGTTCAACGTATCGCCGGAGGAAACCCTGCCGCAGATGGAAGAGGGCATGGCGTTGCTGCGCAAAGCGATGCGTGAAGACGTGTTCGCCTTCGAAGGAAAGTACTACCAGGTGCCGCCGCGGTCGCTTGTGCCGAAGCCGATGCAAAAACCGTATCCCGTGCTCGGCGTTGCCGCGACCAGCGCGAACAGCCACGCGTGGGCCGGCTCGGAAGGCCTTGCGGTGATGAGCCATGCGATTTATCAGGGATGGGAAAAACAGAAGGGGTTGCTCGACACCTACTGGAAGAACTGGAAGCGCGACGAGACCGGGCCGTTGCACAAGCCGCGCGCCGGCATGCCGCTGTTCATCGGTATCGGCAAGACCGACCAGGAAGCGAAGGACATTTACGCCGGCGCGATCATGAACTACGCGCGCATCTCGACCGATGCGTATCCGCGGCTCGCCAAACTCGCGGACAACTACGCATACATGGCCGAAAGCGTGCCCGCGATGCAACGCGCCGCCGAAGACTGGGACTACCTGCTGAATGAATCCGCCACCACGGTGTGCGGAAGCCCCGATACCGTCATCCGTCAGCTGGAGCGATACGAGAAGCTCGGCATCGACGAGGTGCTGCTGCATATCGACTCGGTACCGCACGAGCAGATCATGTCGACGATCGACATGGTGGGCCGCTACGTGATTCCGCATTTCAACGATCGCAACAATATCGTCCGCCCGACCGACGAGTTGCTCGAGAAGATTCGCGCCATGCGCCCGCAGGCCGCCAACCCGCAGCAAAGCCAAGGATGAACCTACGTATGAACACGTCTTCGCGCTATCAGTATCTGAATGTCGAACAACGGTCGTCCGGCGTCGCGATCGTCACGATGAATCGCCCCGAAATCCTGAACGCCATCAATTGGGACATGCACGACGAGCTGGAACAGGTATTCGTCGATCTGGATCACGACAAATCGGTCAAGGCGATCGTGTTGACCGGCGCCGGCCGCGGTTTCTGCTCGGGCGGCGACCAGAAGTCGATCGACAACGGCCATATCCCGTCGGCGACGCGTGGCGGCCGCCACCTCGTGAGAAACATGCTCGAGGTCGAGGTGCCGATCGTGGCGGCGGTCAATGGCGTGGCCGTGGGTCTGGGCGCCACGCTCGCGCTGTTCTGCGACATGATTTATGCAAGCCCGACCGCACGGTTCGCCGATACGCACGTCAATGCCGGTGTCGTCGCGGGCGACGGCGGTGCGGTGATCTGGCCGCTTCTCCTCGGGCCGGTCCGCGCTCGGCACTATCTGATGACGGGCGACTTCGTCAGCGCGGAAGAAGCGCTGGCGATGGGGATGATCAACAGGATCGTCGAAAGCGACAAGCTGCTGGAGGCGACGATCGATTACGCGGAACTGCTCGCGAGCGGCCCGCGCGATGCGATCGTCTGGACGAAATACTGCGTCAACAAGCTCGTCAAGCAGAATGCCCACCTGCTGCTCGATACGTCGATCGCACTGGAAACGCTGACTTTCAACTCGCCCGAGCGCCGCGAAGCGGTGGCTTCGTTCGCCGAACGGCGCAAGCGCTTTGGAGACCACTGAAAATGAGCGCGGCACCGTGGACTTCCGGCAGTCAATTCGCCACCACCACTATTCCGGCGTTGCTGATCGAGCGGGTGAAGAACGACGCCGACACAAACGCGTTCTTCCAGAAGCGTGCCGGCGAGTGGATACCCACCACCTGGAAAGGCTATGCGAACGCAGTCTGTTCGGTGTCCGCAGCACTCCGGGAGGCCGGTGTGGCACGCGGCGAACGGGTTGCGATCATGGGCGACGTATCGTGCGAGTGGGTCATCGCCGATATGGCGACGATCTGCTCGGGCGCGGTGACGGTAGGCATCTATTTCACCGCATCGGTCGAAGAGGTCCGCTACTACCTGGAGGATTCAGGGGCGAGACTCGCTTTTGCCGGAAGTGCCGAACAGCTTCGGATCGTGGAAGCGGCCGATACGTCCCGCAGGCTCGTCAAAATCGTGGTGCTCGATCCGGGCTGGAAGCGCAAGCCCGGTGAAACCGGCACGAATGTCGTTTCGCTCGCCGAGTTCGCGTCGGATTTTGCCGGCGACGAAGTCGCCTATCTGCTCGAGCAGTCGCAGCTTGCGAAGTCGACCGACCTGGTGAGCCTCGGTTACACGTCGGGAACCACGGGGGCGCCCAAAGGTGCGATGCTCACGCATCTGTCGATGCTGGCGGGGGCGTTCACATGGCCCACCTTCTGTCCGGCGATACTGTCCGAACCGCAGCGCATGGTGGTCCATCTGCCGCTGTCGCACACGGTCGCGCGCCTTCAGGGAACGACGCTGCCGTTGATCGCGAAGACGGTACCTTACTTCGTCGACGTGTCGGCCGATTTCGCGACGTGCATTCAGGAAGTCAGGCCGACGTCCTACATGGCGCCGCCGCGCTTCTATCAGAAGTTCGCGACGCAGCTCATCAACCACGTGAACGGCAGCAGTGAAGTCGAGCAGAGAAACTACCAGCTCGCACTTGGCATCGCTCGTGAAGTACTGGCCGATCGACTGGACGCAGGCACGAGCGACCCGTTCAAGGAGCAGCTCTACGTCACCTGCCGCGAGTTCGTTTTCAAGCCTTTGCTGGCCAGAATCGGCTTCGACGATTTGCGCTATCCGTATACGGCGTCCGCGCCGGTGCCGCCCGAGGTCGTCACACTGTTCCAGTTGTGGGGCGTCAACCTGAAAGAGAATTACGGGCAAACGGAGATGGTCGGCGGAAATCTCGCGCAGGTCACTGACTGGTCGAGGCCCGGCAACTCCGGCGTGCCGATCGACGACCCCGCATGGGAAACACGCGTGTTGCCGGACGGCGAAATGATCGTGCGCGGGCCGGGACTGTTCATCGGCTACTGGAACAAGGAAGCCGAAACGAATGCCGCGTTGCGCGACGGCTGGCTGTATACCGGCGACATCGTCGACGTCGGTGCCGACGGTTCGTACAAGCTGATCGATCGAAAGAAGGAGCTCATCAACACCGCCGCCGGCAAAACGATCAGCCCGGTGCAAATCGAAAACGAACTGCGCCAGAGCCCGTACATCACGGAGGCACTGGTGATTGGCGAAGGGCGCAAGTATCTGACGGCGTTGATCGAAGTCGACGGCACGCTCACGATGGACTGGGCCAGGACGCGCGACCCTTCGATCACGCGCTACGCTGATCTGGCCACGTCGCCGATCGTGATCGACCTGATCCGCGAAGAAGTGGAAAAGGCCAACGCGAGGTTGGCGCGGGCAGAGCAGATCAAGGCGTTCAGGCTATTCCCCGAGGAGCTCACACCGGAAAACGGCGTGATGACCGCAACGCGCAAGAAACGCCGCAAGCCGCTGATGGCGCGTTACGAGCACATCATTGCCGGCCTTTACGACGATGCCGAAGAACAGTTGATCAAAGAGCAGCTTGTCGGTTCGGGGCCCCCAGCTTCTGTTCACCCGCAATAACACGCGCCGGCAGCGCAACTGGCAGCGAGAACCCATTGACGGTGCGGCGCGGGCCATGACCGGTGCAACGCCACGGGCACTTCACCACGCTGCTTCGTGGAAGTACCTGTGGCGCTCCGCCATGAAGCCGCACCGCCGTTCCGTCAACCGAGAGAGGTACCGCCGTGATAGCACTTTCACCTGACCGCACGACCTTCCGCGAGGCCATGGCCCGTATCGGAGCCGCGGTAAATATCATTACCACCACGACACCTTCCGGCGATGTCGGCATGACGGTGTCCGCCGTGTGTTCCGTGACCGACGACCCGGCGACGGTGCTCGTTTGCATAGGCCGGTCCAGCCGCCAGTATGGCCACTTCAGCACGGCGGGCATCATCTGTATCAACGTGCTGTCCCACGCGCATGAGGAGCTTGCACCGATCTTCGCGGGCAAGGGCGATGTGCAGATGAGCGAGCGCTTCACGTACGGCGAGTGGCTCCGTCTCGTCACCGGCGCGCCGGTGCTGGCAACCGCGGCTGCGAGTCTCGACTGCACGGTGGAGCGCAGTATCGACATCGGCACGCATACCGTTTTCTTCTGCGCGGTGCAGGCGGTGCATCTTGGTTCGGCGTGCTCGGGCCTCGTGTATCACGGGCGCGCTTATCATCGGCTGCCGCAGCAGCATGCGTGATGCGCGGCGCCGGATGCCTTGCCGGTATCCGGATACGAGCGCGGTCTGAGGGGATCATCGGCAAGCCGGTGGAAGCACCGTATGGATCTGGCCGATCCGATCGCTGGATCACGCTCAAGTGCAACAAGCGGCAACAAGCAGCAACACGCAGCGGCACGAGCATGTCGCTGGTGTCGACGTGAACCGCCGAGAAGCTCCGGAGAAAAGGGGCCGCCTGCGCACGACGGAAGTCAGAACGAGGATAGGAGGGTAGCAATCAAAGGCGTATGTATCAAAAAAAGTTATCGTTTGATAGAAAATCGTCAATCGATATTATCGCTGCCCGCTCTTATATTTCTCCGAAGCAGGCGCCGCGCCTGATCCGTGCAAAACCATAATCGTCGCCATCGGGCATTGACCCGATCGGCGACACGTATTCGGAGACAGCTCACATGCGTTCCAGTCGGGGTGCCACGCCAACCTGCAAAGCCGCAATCCGCAAGTGCCTCGTGCGCTTGTTGCCGTTCCTCGTGCTCATGTATGTGATCGCGTTCATCGATCGCGCCAACGTCGGTTTCGCCAAGGCGACCCTGCAGGCGGACACGGGTTTGTCGAACGCCGCATTTGCATTCGGTGCCGGCATCTTCTTCATCAGCTACGCGGTATTCGAAGTGCCGAGCAACCTCGCACTGCACCGCTTCGGCGCGAGGCTTTGGATGTCTCGCATCATGGTGACGTGGGGGCTCGTGTCGGCGTCGATGGCATTCGCGCACGACGCCACCACGTTCTTCGCGCTGCGCGTGCTGCTCGGCGCGGCCGAGGCCGGCTTCTTTCCGGGCGTCATCCTCTATCTCACCTACTGGTTTCCCAGGCACGTGCGCTCGCAGGCAATGGGCATCTTTTACTTCGGCCTGCCGCTCGCACTGGTGCTCGGTGGCCCGCTGTCGGGCTTGCTGCTCGGACTCCAGGCCCCGCTTGGCCTCAAACCGTGGCAATGGATGTTCGTGGTCGAAGGGTTGCTCGCGTCGGTTGTTGGCGTGGTTGCATTCTTCTACCTGAGCGACGCCCCCGCGAAAGCCAAATGGCTCGCCGACGACGAGCGCCGCGCGCTGATCGACGCGTTGTCGCGGGAAGATGTCGCCAAGCTCGCCCACGGCCCGGCGAGCTTGCGCGACTTGTTGCGCAGCCCGCGGCTCGCGATGTTTTGTGTCGTGTACTTCACGATCCAGATGAGCGTATACGGCGTGGTCTTCTATTTGCCGACTCGCATTGCCGAACTTCACGGCGGCAAGGTCGATCTGACCGTGGGCCTGATGACCGCGATCCCGTGGCTGTGCGCACTGGCCGTGACCTGGTGGATGACGCGCTTCGCGGACCGTACCGGCTCGCATCGCGGGCTGGCCGCACTCATGCTCGTTTGCGCCGGCTGCGGCATCGCGGCGTCGGCGCTCTCGTCGAGCCTGGTTCCGGTGATCATCGCGTTCTGTTTCGCGGCGAGTGGCTTTGTCTCCGCGCAGCCGCTGTACTGGACGCTGCCGACCAACTACCTGGGCGGTGTCGCCGCGGCCGGTGGCATCGCACTGATCAATTCACTCGGCAATGTCGGCGGCTTCGTCGCGCCGAATCTGAAGAACTGGGCCGAGCAGACATTCTCCGACCCGCGCGCCGGCATGCTGAGTCTCGCCTGTATCGCGTTCGTTGGCGCCGCGATGCTCGCCCTGATGCGGCGCGCGTCGCACGTGCAGCCGCAGGTGCAATCGGCTACCACGTGAACGCGGTGCGAGCTCGCGGCGTGGCAGTGCAGTGAAGTGCTGTCTGTCGCTCGCTCGTCGTAGAACAGAAAAGTTGTCGACGTTCGGCGGGGGAGCGGCACCGCGACGTGCATATTCCGGCTCGTCGCGATCCGGCGCGCGATCGACGCTCCGCTGCCGCGGCAGTCGTTCTAAAACGAGTACGCGAGCGATGCGAACAGGCTGCGCGGCGCGCCCGGCGTGACCCACAGGCTGTTGTACGAACTGACGTACGTCGTGCGATTGAACAGGTTGTTCAGCACGACCGACGCACGCAGGTGCTTGTTGACCTGAAGGTAGCCGTTGAGCTGGACGGTCGCGTACGCCGGCAGCTCGAAGCCGTCCTGCGTGTTCGCCGTGTTGCCCGCGCGGCGCCCGACGTAGATCACACCGGCGCCGGCGCCGGCCTTGTCCGCGAACGGCAGGGTGGTCTCGTACATCAGCAGCGCGCTGCCGCTCAGCCGCGGTACGTTGACGAGCCGCGCACCGGGCGTCAGCACGGAATCGCGCGTGACCTCCGCGTCGACGTACGCGAAGTTCGCGATGCCGCGCAAGCCGTGACCGAGGTCGCCGCTCCATTCGAATTCGACGCCGCGGCTGCGTACTTCGCCGGCGGCGCGCGAGAAGCCGGCATTCGCCGGATCGGCGGTGAGCACGTTGCGCTTGGTCACGTAGAACGCCGAGACGGTCGTCAGCGAGCGCGCGCCGGCCCATTTCGCGCCCGCTTCGTAGCCGTGGCCCTTTTCGGGATCGAACGCGTTGCCGTCGATGTCGGCGCCGTTGTTCGGCCGGAACGAATACGCGGTGTTCGCATAGAACGACCACGCGGGGCTCATTTCGTACACGACGCCGATACGCGGGCTCACCGCGGTCTGCAACTGGCTGGTGGTCACGCCCTTCAGGCGGTTGTCGATCGACTGGTGGAAGCGATCCCAGCGCAGCCCGGCCAGGATCTTCCAGTGCGGCCCGAACGCGAGCGTGTCCTGCGCGTAGACGCCTTGTCCGTTGTCGCGTTCGAGCAGGTCGGTCGCGGTGCGCGGCGTCGGCGCGGGCTGGCCGTAGACCGGATCGAAGATGTCGATCGCATACGGCGCGGCGGCGCTCGGCGTGGAGCGCGTGACGAACTGGTCGTAGTTGAAGCGATACGCATCGACGCCCATCACGAGCGTATGGCCGATGCCGCCCGTGCGAAACGTGCCGGTCGTCTCGACGCGGCCTTGCAGGTCGTTCGAATGAAACGCGACTTGCCGGTAGCGGCGCCACAGCGTGCGGCCGTCCGGCTGCAATGCGAAGGCTTCGGACGAGCGCCCCGACAGGTCGGTGTCGCGCTGTGCGACGCCGGCGTTGATCGACCAGCTCGAATCGATGCGATGCTCGAGCGTGAACTGGTGGCCCGTGTTGCGCACGTCGTAGTCGCCGTCGCGCGGCTCGCCGAGAAAGCGCGACGCCGGGATCACGCCGAGCTGCCCGTTGACCGCCAGCACGCCGCGATCGAGCGGCGCGCGCTGACGCGCGCTCTCGAACTCGTAGTGAAGCGTGGTGTCGGCGCCGATGTCCCACGTGAACGACGGCGCGAACAGGTAACGCTTGCTCGACACCGTATCGCGGAAGCTGCCGTTGTTCTCGTTCATCGCGACGAAGCGGTACGCCAGCGATTTCGTGACGGGGCCGGTCGAATCGAGGGTCTCGCGCAACGCGCCGTAGCTGCCGGCCGATACGCTGACGGTGTTCGCGCGTGCGAACTGCGGCTGCTTCGTCGTGTAGCTGATGATCCCGCCCGGGTCGCCGCGGCCATACAGCGCGGACGCCGGCCCCTTGAGCACTTCCATCCGCTCGAGGTTGGCGGTGTCGCGCGGCACGCTCATCCCGCGATTCCACGAGAAGCCGTTGACGAGGTAGTCGGTGCCGGACGTGTTGCCGTCGCCGGCGAAGCCGCGCACCGCGTAGTTGTCCCACAGGCCGCCGAAGTTGTTCTGCCGCGACACGCCCGCGACCCAGTCGTAAAGATCGTCGCCGCGTGTCGCGACAATGGTCCGGATCAGCTTCGCATCGACGCTGCTGACCGCGAACGGAATCTCCATCACGTCCGCGTCGCTGCGCGTCGCGCTCGTCGATTCGCGCGTGCGAAACGGCGCCGTCGCGCGTTGCGCGGACACCTCGATGGCGGGCAGCGACGTTTCCTGTGCGTCGGCAGAGCCCATGCCGGCCGTGCCGACGACGATGGCCATCGGTGCGGCCGCCCAGTTTTTCCTGCTCATACCCGTCCTTTGGTGTGGTTCGTTCGGGCACGGCGGACGGCCTCGCGCCGACGTCTGTGTTCCAAACAGTACATTTGCGCGGGAATTTAATGCAAATGAGACGTGTTTGCAATAGTAAGTTCAACTCGTTGTGTTTGAGTTGAAGGGCAGCTTGCGGAACGGGGGCGAAGGTGTTCAGGCCGCAGCGGTGGTGCCGATGCGCGGGCCGCGCGCGGCGAGTGCTCCCGGCCTGATCGGGCGCGTATCAATCGGGCGCGGTGACAGCGCGCCCGATTGATACGCGCCGGTCGCCTACGTCCGGTCGCGATTGCGTGCGCGCGTCGCGCCGGTGATCACCGCGATGCCGAGCAGAATGACGGCGACGATCTCGATGATGTGCTGCGACACGTGCAGCATCACGAGGCCCCACGCGACACCGGCGATGAAAATGATCCAGCCGACCAGGTAGATAAGCAGCGTCATCGTTGTTCTCCTTGCGGTTCGGGTTAATCGTGCGGCCTGCGCGACACGGCGTGTCGCTTCCTCAGGCCGCGGCGTCGTGCGCGTCCACGTCGAGGCGTTCCATCAGGCGCAGCGCGTCGAACGGCGCGCGCGTTTTCACGTCGTTGTCGAAGTAACAGTACACGTCGCGCGTTCGCGCGTGTGGCGGCGCCAGGTCCGGTGCGATCAGGCGTGCGTCGCCAGGCTGTTCGCCGCGGCGCCACGACTCGATTCTGCGCGCCCAGTGCTCGAGCGATGCGTCGGAGTATTCGCCTGAATATTTCGTTTCGGTGCCGTGCAGCCGCATGTACACGAAATCCGCGCAAAGGTCGTCGAACTGCGGCCACGGCTCGGTCGAATCCGATACGACGAGCGCCACTTTGTGGCGACGCAGCAGCTTCACGAACGCGGGGTCGACGAAGCTTGCATGACGCACTTCGATCGCGTGCCGCAACGTGCGCTTGCGGTCGATCTCCAGATAGGGCGTCTTGACCCGGCGGTCATGCTGTTCCGCTAGTGCGACGGCGGCTTGCGTATCGTGCGGCAACAGGCTCATGAATCGTTCCATATGCTCGGGATCGAAGTGCAGCGACGCCGGGAATTGCCACAGGATCGGCCCGAGTTTGTCGTTGAGCGCGAGAAGTCCCTGTGCGAAGAAATTCGCGCATGCGGCCGTTGCCGTTTCGTCGCGAAAGCGCAGCATGTGGGTCAGGTAGCGCGCGCCTTTCACGCTGAATGTGAAATCCTCCGGCGTGTCGTTGTACCAGCGCCGCCAGCTCGAGAGCGCTTGCAGGCTGTAATGCGTGCCGTTGATCTCGATCGTCTGCATCCGGCCGGATGCATAGCGCAATTCCGCAGCCTGCTTCAGGCCTTTCGGGTAGAAGGAGCCGCGCCAGCCGTCGTAGCGCCAGCCTGATATGCCGATGTGAATCGTGCCCGATTTTTCCGTCACGTCGATGCCCGGATGTCCGCTGAAGATCCGTCGCAGCGAGCAATGCGCGTGCCTGCTACCGGCTCGCGCATTGCCTCGGTCATCCGGTCATTCGATCTGAGCACGGTCGACGCGTTGCGCGACGCGCTGTTGCATGCGAAATCGGTTGCGTTCTCGGAAGGCGCGCGCGGCACCTACATCGTCGGCACGCTGTTCGAGAAACTCGGAATCGCCGAGCAGATGAAATCGAAGAGCGTGCGCGTGCGCGGCAAGGAGCTGGTCGGCACCGCGCTCGCGCGTGGCGACGCCGAGCTCGGGCTGCAGCAGGTCAGCGAACTGAAGGTCACGCCCGGCATCGATTTCGCGGGGCCGCTGCCAGTCGGCGTGCAGCAGGTGAGCGTGATCTCGTCGGCGATCGCCGCGCACGCGCAAGCGGCTGCCGCGTCGCGCGCGTTCGTCGCGTTCCTCAACAGCGCACCGGCCGCTGCGCGCTGCAACGCAGCGGCCTCGAGCCACGTTGACACGGGCTCGCACGGTGGCGCGGCGGGACGTTCGACGCGAACCGAAGCGATGAACGTCCCGCCGCGCAGCCCACGATTACGACGCGGACAACCTGACCGACACCCCCGTCGCCGTATAAACCGGCGTCGCCTTGAACCCGTCGACCGTCACCGTCGAGAACTTCGCGGAAGCCGCCGCGCCGTCGATCAGCGCGATCGTGTCGCCGGCCTTCGGCGCATAGCCGTTCACGAACTTCACGTGCAGCGTGCCGCCCGCGACCGTGAGCGCGCCGCCCACGCGCAGCCGGCCGCCGCCGTTGCCGTCGATGTCGAGTTCGAGCGTCGTGTTGTCGAGCTGCGTGTAGCGCGTCGCGATCGTGACCGGCGCCGCGGCCGCGATCCTGACGCTGCCGCCGGAGCCGACATAGACATCGCCGGTGCCGAACGCGCTCGCCGATGCAGCGGCGAGCGTGCCGCCGCTCACCTGCGTGCCGCCGGTATAGCTGTTGTTGCCCGCGAGCGTCAGCGTGCCGCTGCCCTGCAACGTCAGCTTGCCGGCGCCGCCGATGTCGTTACGCCACAGGTCCGCGGCATTGAGGCCGCCCTGCGACGCGTCCATCGACACGCTCACGTTGCCGTTGAATGCGCCGTAACCGTCGGCCGCCGCGAACAGGTTCAGCCGGCCCCAGCCCTCCGCATCATCCATCACCGGATAGCCGGACTGCACTTCGGTGGTCTTCAGCACGACGCGCCGCTGATCGGCGCTCAGATACGGGAAGCGTGTCTGCAGCAGGATTTCCGCGCCCTTCGGCACCACGGGCGGCGCGTCGGTCGATTCGATCGTGCCGAAGCCGAACGTCATGCGGCGCAGGAAGGCGGCCTTGTTCGCGGTGTAATCGGCGAACCGGTCGGTGGCCGTCGTGCCGGAGTGCGCGTATGCCGCGAACGTCGAGCTGGTCGTCCCCGTCAGTTGCTGCAGCGTCTGGTGGGCCTGGCCGTAGGCGGCCTGCGCGTCGCTCGCGTACGCGGTCAGGTTCGCCGCGCTGACAGCCAGCGCGAGCATGCGCCCGCCGATCACGTCGAGCGGCGCGTGCATGCCGGCGAGGATCCGGTTCTCGCCGAGTTCGAGGCCGCGGCTGACCATCTCCTGGAAGCGCTCCGGCACGAGCCACGCCATCGTCGTCGCGTCGCGCATCGCTTCGGCCGTGTGGCCGCTGATGAAGCCGCCGTCGGTGGCGGGCGTCGTGCTTTCGGCCGGCACGAGCGTCGGCGCGACGACGACGCTCGTGCTCCAGCGGTACGGCCGCGCATACTTGTAGAAGCGCTTCGACGGCTCGGTCGACGCGTTGTTGCCCATCTCGTTGAGCAGGTCGACGACCTTGCCGAAGCTCGCGTTGGTGCTGCTGCCGACCCCGACGTTGTTGCCGGCATCGTTGTACAGCACGGTGGTCGCATCGGCGGGAATGCTGGTGATGCTCGTCGTTTGCCGAGCCGCGGCGCGCCATGCGTCGGTGAGCGGCCCCATGCCGTCGGTCACGCTGTAGCCCTTGCCGCGCCGGTCGTCGAAGTACGCGGCGTCGGCCTGCTGTTGCGTGCGTGCGGTCGTCGCATTGATCACGTACTGCACGTTGGCGCTCAGCACCGGGGCGTTCAGGATCGTGCCGCACGGCGTGCCGCTCGTCGGCAGGCCCGAGCAGGTCGACGCCACGATCGCGGGAAACGCGCCGTTGGCCGGCGCGTTCACGCCAGCGTCGACGAGCATCGTCGACGGCTGCCACAGGTCGAGAAAGCGGCTGACCACGCGCACCGCAGCGTTGGTCGACAGCGTCGCATAGCGTGCGTCGCCGCGCTGGTTGGTCGCGATGTTGTCGACGAAGGCCGGCACGCTCGGCACGGGCGCGCTGTCGACGAAGCCGGGGTCCGCCGGCGGTGCCGGCATGGCCGCGCTGGTCGCGGGGGGCGACGCGACGTCGTCGCCGCCGCCGCCGCACGCAGCAAGAACGATCGCACTCGACAGCGCTGCGACGTGCAGCGGGAAACGGCTTCGTGACGCAAGCATGCAAAACTCCATCCTGAGGGTCGAAGATGGCGGATTGTCGGCGTCGCTCGTGACGCAGCCGTTAAGGATTTGTTGCGGGCCGCGGTCGGCGGCGCAGAATTCTCACTATTTGGTGAATTCGCGCTGCTGAACGTTTGCGAGCGACTCGCCTTCGGCGCGGCACACGCGGTTTCTGCCCTGGCGTTTGGCCGCGTAGAGCGCGAGGTCGGCCTGATGCGACAGCGCATGCACGGAGCGCGGGTGCGCGCGATGGCCGGTCGCGCAGCCGATGCTGACCGTGAACGGCGGAATCGTCGCATCGAAGTCGTCGAGCCGGTTCTGTTCGACGGCGCGCCGGATCGCCTCCGCGACTTCCGCCGCGCCGCTTTCGTCGGTATCGGGCAGCACCGCGACGAATTCCTCGCCGCCGTAGCGCGCGGCGATGTCGCCGCGCCGCCGCACGTTCGCGCGGATGCATTCGGCGAGAAAGCGCAGCGCCGTGTCGCCTTGCGCATGGCCGTAGCGGTCGTTGTATTGCTTGAAGTGGTCGGCGTCGATGAACAGCACCGACAGGCTGCCTGCGCTGCCGCGCTGCAGCCGTTCCCATTCGTCGGCGAGCGCCGCATCGAGCGCGCGGCGGTTGTGCAGGCCCGTCAGCGGATCGGTGCGCGTGAGGTCGGTGAGCAGCGTCTGCTTGCGCAGGTTGTCGCGCAGCGCGAACGCGAGCAGCCACATGACCGCGCAAAACAGCGCGCCGATCACGGACGCCGACACGCCGACCGTCCACGACAGCCGCGTGATGCCGGCCAGCACGTCGCGCTCGGCCGGCGCGACGACGGCGATCAGCGGCGTGCCGGGCACCCGCTGGTATGTATACAGCCTCACGATGCCGTCGATGCTGGAGCGCGCCGCATAGAAGCCCGCTTCCTGGCTCACCATCCGCTCGAACGACTTCGACCGGCGCAGGCGCACCATCTGGTGATCGGTGAGCGGCGGATTTCTCGCGAGGATCGTGCCGTCCGCGCGCACGATCGCGCTGACGCCGTGCGGCCCGACGTCCAGGCGGGACAGCAGCCGGTCGAAGTAGGCGAGGTCGACGGCGACCACCGCGATCCCGTCGAACGTGTGGTCGGGCCGCTCGAGGCGGCGCGACAGCGCGATGGATTCCGTGCCGCCGCGCGACCGTGCGCGATACGCCTCCGACACGTAGAGGCCGACGTTGTCCGCATCGCGATGGACCTTGTAGTAGTCGCGATCGCTGAAGTCCCAGTTGTGGGTGGGCCCGCAACAGCCGTCGATCAGGTGGCCGTACCGGTCCGTGACGCCCATGCCGGTCACGTATTGCGCGGCCGTGCGCTCGAACAACACGTCGTGGCGCAGCCCGGCGTCCATGCGCACGATCGCGGGGTTGCAGAGATTCGCCGCGAGCGACACGAGCGCGTTGTTCGACGTTTCGACGGTGCGGCCGATCTCGCTGACCAGCACCGCAGCGACGTTGCGCGACGTCTCGTGCGCATGGTCGACGACTTCGCTGCGCGCCGCCCACAGCGTTGCCGCGCTGATGCCGAGTGCGGCGATCGACATCAGCGTGCCGATCGCGCCGACGATCAGGTGATGGCGCCCGGCCCAGTCGGCAATTTTCTCGATCGAAGTGGATGCAGGCATGCTCGCGCTCGTGCAGGAAAGCCGGCCGCGAGGGCAGCGGCGCGGGTCAAATCCGGGTTAACGGCAGATGTGCGCGGAAATCGAGGCCGGCATGTCGCGGGATGGCCGCGGCCGTGTCATCAACGCGTGCGGCGGGGCCCGCGTGCCGACGGCACGGACGGATGGCCGAGCACGGCGGGTGTGCACGCGCGGGCGCGCATGCGGTCGTGGCGACGGCGCACGCCCGCCCGCACGCCCGCGTGCCCGCGCCCGCACACGTCACGGGAACGCGGGCACGCACGCGGCGCCGCTTCAGTCGAGCCCGCCCTGGCACAGATACTTGATCGACAGGTAATCGTCGAGGCCGTAGCGCGACCCTTCGCGGCCGTAGCCCGATTCCTTCACGCCGCCGAACGGCGCGGCCTCGCTCGCGAGCGCGCCCTCGTTGACGCCGACGATGCCCGTTTCGAGCCGCGCCGACACGCGCGCGATCCGCCGCACGTCCTGCGTGTAGAAATACGCGGCGAGCCCGAACGGCGTGTCGTTGGCCGCGTCGACGGCTTCGTCCTCGGTGTCGAAGCGGAACAGCGCGGCGACCGGGCCGAAGGTCTCCTCGCAGGTCAACTGCATGTCGGCGGTGGCGTTGGCGAGCACCGTCGGCGCGTAGTAGTTCGGCCCGAGCTCGGTCAGGCGCTTGCCGCCCGTCAGCACGCGCGCGCCGCGCTCGACCGCGTCGCCGACGTGGCGCGCGATCTTGTCGACCGCACGCGCGTTGATCATCGGGCCGATCTGTGCGGCCGGGTCCGTCGCCGGCGCGACCTTCAGCGCGGCGACGCGCGCGGCGAGCTTCGCGGCGAATGCGTCGTACACGCCGGCCTGCACGTACACGCGGTTCGGCGACACGCAGGTCTGGCCGCCGTTGCGGAATTTCGCGGCCATCAGGCCGTCGACCGCGGCGTCGAGCTCTGCATCGTCGAACACGATGAACGGCGCATTGCCGCCGAGCTCCAGCGACAGTTTCTTCAGCGTCGCCGCCGATTCGCGCGCGAGCAGCTTGCCGACCGCCGTCGAGCCGGTGAACGTGATCTTGCGCACGCGGCCGTCGGCGAGCCAGTCGGCCACCGCTTCGATACCGCGTTCGCGCGACGCGGCGATCAGGTTCAGCACGCCGGGCGGCACGCCGGCTTCCTGCGCGAGGAAGGCGAGCGCGAGCGCGGTCAGCGGCGTGTCCTCCGCCGGCTTCGCGACGACCGTGCAGCCGGCCGCGAGCGCCGGCGCGATCTTGCGCGCGATCATCGCGAGCGGGAAATTCCACGGCGTGATCGCGGCGACGACGCCGATCGGCTCCTTGACCGCGCTCAGCCGCTTGCCGCGCTGCTGCTGCGGAATCAGGTCGCCGTACGTGCGCGTCGCTTCCTCGGCGAACCACAGCACGTACGACGCGCCGTACGCGACTTCGCCGCGCGCTTCGGCGAGCGGCTTGCCCTGTTCGCGCGACATCAGCTTCGCGAGATCGTCGGTATGCGCGACGATCGCCGCATGCCACGCACGCAGGATCGCCGCGCGTTCGCGGGCCGGCGTCGCGCGCCACGCGGGCAATGCGCGGGCGGCTGCGTCGGTCGCGGCGCGCGCGTCGGCGGCGCCGCTGTCGGGTGCGTGGGCAACGGTGTCGAGCGTCGCCGGATCGGTGACGTCGAAGCGACGGCCGTCGAGCGCGTCGCGCCATGCGCCGTCGATCAGGTTGGCGGTGCGAACGAGTTCGGTTCGGGACAGCGTAAGCGGCATGACAGGTCCTTGAAGAAAGCCGGTCGGCGGCGGCGCGGGCGCGCGGCGACCCCGCGAGGCGAGCATGCTGCCGCGTTGGAGGGGGCCGTGCGCCGCACGCCGTGCGTCAGTGACGTTCGCCGAACAGCGATTCGAGCGGGTAGTGCCGTTTGACGAACGGCGACTTGATGATCACGTAACTGAAATACTTCTCGATGCCGATGTTCTGCTCGAGCAGCCCTTCGACGATCGTCTGGTAATGGCTCACGCTGCGCGTGATGAACTTCAGCAAATAGTCGTAGCCGCCGCTCGCGAGGTGGCATTCGACGATCTCGTCGACGTTGCGGATCGCCGCGACGAAGCGGTCGAAATCCTCGCGCCGGTGGTCGGCCAGCGTGACCTCGGTAAACACGACCTGCACGTCGCCGAGTTTCTCGAGCTGGATGTGCGCGCCGTAGCCGCCGATGTAGCCGGCTTTTTCCAGCCGCTTCACGCGGATCAGGCACGGACTGGGCGACAGCCCGACCGCGTCGGCCAGTTCGACGTTGGTCATCCGGCCGCGCTTCTGCAACTGGGAAAGGATGCGCAGGTCGATGCGATCCAGCTTGCTGTCCGTCATGTTCACGTGAGAGGGAAAAATGGAATGTCCGGTTACTTTAGAGTCGAACGATGGCCGCCACAAGCCCGGCTTTCCCTTGGCCCGTCAGGCCGGCAGCGCGTGGGCGGCGTCCAGCGCGCGCTGCACGCCGGCGTCGGCCAGCACGTCGTCGAGCGTCTGGCGCACGCGCTCGAACATCAGGTCGAACTCGCCCGCCGTGAAGCTCAACGCCGGCGCGAAACCGAGCGTGCCGTCGCCGAACGCGCGAAACACCACGCCGTTCGCGTACGCCGCCGCGGCGATCTTGTCGGGCACGTTCAGCGCCGCATCGAAGCGCGTCTTGCGCGCCTTGTCGGCCACCAGTTCGAGCGCGCCGAGCAGGCCGACCGACCGCGCGTCGCCGACGAGCGGATGCGCGCGCAGCGCATCGAGCCCCGCGGCGAAGTGCGGCGCCATCGCCTGGCCGTTCGCGAGCAGCCCGCCTTCGTGATACAGCTTCAGCACCTCGAGGCCGATCGCGGCGCTGACCGGGTGCGCGGAATACGTATAGCCGTGCCCGACCACCGCCGTATCGGCGCGGCTGCCCGCGATCCCTTCATAGACTTCATCGGACATCAGGACGGCCCCCATCGGCGCATAGCCGGCGGTCAGCCCCTTCGCGACGGTCATCAGGTCGGGGTCGACCTGTTCCGTTTCGCACGCGAACAGCGGGCCCGTGCGGCCGAAGCCGGTGATGACCTCGTCGGCGACGAACAGGATGTCGAGGCGCCGGCACGCGTCGCGCATCGCCTTCAGCCAGCCGGCCGGGGGCACGATCACGCCGCCGGAGCCTTGCACCGGTTCGCAGAAGAAGGCTGCGACGTTGTCCGCGCCCAGTTCGGCGACCTTCGCTTCGAGCGCCGCGACCGACGCGGCGATCAGTGCCTGCGGATCGTCGCCGAGCGGATGGCGGTACGGGTAGGGCGACGGGATGTGGTGCTGGTCGGCGCGCGGCAGGTCGAAATGGCGATGGAACGCGGGCAGCGCGGTGAGGCCGGCGCCCAGCGACGACGAGCCGTGATAGCCGCGCTCGAGCGCGATCATCTGCTTCTTCGACGGACGGCCGGTCGCGTTGAAATAGTGCGTGATGAAACGGATCGCGGAATCGACCGCGTCCGAGCCGCCGAGCGTGAAATACACGCGGTTCAGCGACGGCGGCGCGAGCGACGCCAGCCGCTCGGCCAGCTCGACCGCGGGCTGCGAGCCGAAATGGAAGTAGCCGGTTGCGTACGGCAGCTTCGCCATCTGCTCGGCGGCGGCCTTCACGATGCTGTCGCGGCCGTAGCCGACGTTGACGCACCACAGGCCCGAGAATGCATCGAGCAGCGTGTTGCCGGCGCCGTCGCGCAGGAACACGCCGTCGGCGGATTCGAGCACGGTGACGCCGCGCGCTTCGTGCGCACGGTAGTTGACGACGGGGTGGATCAGGTGTTGACGATCGGCTTCGATCAGCGCGGCTTGGTTCATGGCGGGGCGGGACTCTCGTCGGGGTGTCAGCGATGCGTTCATGCTACCGGGCGAGAAATCCGCACGCGTCTTCAATTTGCAGTCTGAAACGTATGAACGCGGCGTTTGTGCGGGGCGCTTCGGCATTTTCTGCTGCGCGCCCCGCGGGGCCGTCTGCGTGCGCCGGTGCGTCAGTAACCACGCACGCGATCGACGACGCCGATCATCGGCTGGCCCGCACGATGGCGCGCGAGGTTCGCGAGTACGGCGTCGACGGCCGTGTCGGGCCGCGTCGCGCTGGCGATGTGCGGCGTGATGCGGATGCGCGGATGCGTCCAGAACGGATGGCCCGCCGGCAACGGTTCGGGGTCCGTCACGTCGAGGATCGCGCTGTCGAGCCGGCCGCTCGCGAGCGCCGCGAGCAACGCGGCGTCGTCGAGCTGCGGGCCGCGCCCGACCTGCACGAGCGACGCGCCGGCCGGCAGCGCATCGAACACGCGCGCGCCGAGCAGCCCGCGCGTGCTGTCGGTGAGCGGCAGCAGGCAGATCAGGATGTCGGTCCGCGCGAGGAACGCGTCGAGCCCCGCGTCGCCCGCGTAGCAGTCGATGCCGTCGAGCGAGCGCGACGTGCGGCTCCAGCCCGCGCACGGGAAGCCGAAGCGGCGCAGCATGTCGAGCACGGCCTGCCCGAGCGAGCCGAGCCCGAGCACGCCGATGCGGCGCGACGCGGCCGCGCGCACGGGTTTGTCGCGCCACACCTGGTCGCGCTGCTGCGCTGCATAGTCGAACAGGTCGCGGTGGATCGTCAGCACGGCCTGCGTCACGTACTCGACCATCCCTTCGACGATGCCGGGCTCGATCATCCGCACGACCGGGATATGGACGGGCACGGACGACAGGTCGAACTGATCGATGCCGGCGCCCACCGAGAACACGACTTCGAGATTCGGCAGCAGCGCGACCGGATCGTCGGGCGGCTGCCACGCGGCGAGATACCGGACGGCTTCAGCGTCGCCGATGTCCGGCCAGATCCGGAACGGAAGATCGGGCGCGCGTTGCGCGAAACGCTGCGCCCATTGCGCGCCGCGCACCGGGTCGGCCTTGTAGAGAAAGCTCATCGTGCGTACCGCTCAACCGAGCGCCTGATTTACGATCGCGAACGCGCGCAGCGCCGGATCGCGCGCGGGCGCCGCGCCGCGCGCCATCGCGACGACGGTATCGACGCGCGGCAGCCCGAGCCCTTGCAGCCAGTCCGACAGCCCGCTGTCGCCTGGCACGTCGAGCCGCACGAACATCCCTTCGTGCAGCGCGAGCCAGTGACTGATCAGCGCCTGCGCGCGCAGCGCGTCGGGCGCGACCACCGGCCCGATCACGTGGCCGCGGCCGAAGCGGCGGAACAGCGCGAAGCCGAGCAGCTCGCCGTCGCGGTCGAGCGCGATGCCGTTCGCGACGCCGAGCAGTGCGTCGATCACGGCGTCGCGCGGATAGCCGGCCGCACGCGACGCGAGCGCCGCGAGGCGCGGCCCGTCGTTGGTGCCGAGCGGGCGCAGGCGCTCGCCGGGCGGCAGCGAGATCAGCGGCGGCTGGAACGCGGCGCCCTGGTGCTGGTCGATCGTGCCGATCGCTTCGAAGCCGAATTTCACATAGAGCGGCTCGCCGGAAGGCGTCGCATGCAGGAAGATCGTGCGCGCGCCGAGGCTGTCGACGACGCGCGCGAGCAGTTCGCGGCCGATGCCGCGGCCCTGGTGCTCGGGCGACACGATGACCATGCCGAGCGATGCGTGCGCGTCGCCGAAGGGCCAGCCGAGCGCGGTGCCGACGACGCCGGATTCATCTTCGGCGACGAAGCCGCTGCCGAGCTGGAGCGCGAAGCGCCAGTCGTCGAGCCGGTGCGGCCACTTGACGGCTTCCGACAGACGATGCGCGGCGGGCAGGTCCGTTTCGGTGAACGGGCGATAGGTAAGCGTGCGGGAAGGATTGAGGTCGGACACGCCGGACTCCGGATGGGTGGGAATGACAGGTCGACTCTGCCAGCGCCTCGGCGGCGCGGATAGGACGATTCGCCTGTTTTCGGGCCGCGGCGGCCGCTTGCGCGCGATCGATGCAAACCCGCTCGATCGGCGCGAACGAACGCGCGGAACGTGCCGGCGCGGCCCGCCAATCCGACAGCTCCTGCTGTGGGAACGGCACTACGATTCATGCACGGTGTCGCTGCCGCTTGCCTGCAGGCCGCACCGGCCGGCACGCTCCGCCCGGGTGGCGGCAAGCCCGCCGGCCGGCCCGGCCGCGCCGAACGGAACGCGCCGCACATCGTGCTGCACGCGCCGGGCAACACGCGGCGATTCTGCGTTTTGAGCGGCGCCGAACGATGCCCGAACGATTTTTTGCCTTGATTCAATGTCGTTGAACCCAGCCCGTCCCCGGCCCTGCCGGGGCTTCACACCGACAGGACGCACCATGATCCAGTTTGAACCGAAGTTCATCACTTTCGACTGCTACGGCACGCTGACCCATTTCCGGATGGCCGAGACGGCGCGCGAAATCTATGCGGGCCGGCTGTCGCCCGTCGCGATGGAAGACTTCGTGCGCGCGTTCGCCGCCTATCGGCTCGACGAGGTGCTCGGCGCGTGGAAACCGTACCGCGACGTCGTCGTCAACGCGATCCGCCGCACCTGTGCGCGGGTCGGCGTGAAGTTCGACGAAGCCGAGGCCGAGCGTTTCTATCACGCGGTGCCGACGTGGGGCCCGCATCCGGACGTGCCGGCCGGGCTGTCGCGGCTGGCGACGAAGTACAAGCTGGTGATCCTGTCGAACGCGATGGACGAGCAGATCATGAGCAACGTCGACAAGCTCGGCGCGCCGTTCCATGCGGTGTTCACCGCGCAGCAGGCGCAGTCGTACAAGCCGCGCATGCAGGGCTTCGAATACATGTTCGACAAGCTCGGCTGCAAGCCGGAGGACGTGCTGCACGTGTCGTCGAGCCTGCGCTACGACCTGATGACCGCCGAGGATCTGGGGATCAAGCACAAGGCGTTCGTGAACCGCGGCCACGAGCCGGGCACGCCGTTCTACAACTATTACGAAGTGTCCGACATCGGCCATCTCGCGACGCAGCTCGGGCTGTAAGCCGCCTGCGCCGGCCGATTCGTCGAGATGCGCGAGGGGAGGCAGCCGGGATGGCCGCGTCCCCTCTTGCGTTCGATCAGCGGACGAAACGAGGGTAATTACCAATATTGAGTCGTTCAAGCTCGGGCCGCCGGGGCCGATATCTGTACCGAACGGTTAATATTGCGAGGCCCCCGCATGAAGTTGTCCACGAAACTGCTGATGCTCGTCGCCGCGGCGCTGCTCGGCATCGTATTGCTCGCCGCGTTGTCGCTGCACACGCTGCGCGACGCGCTGATCGACAGCCGCCGCGAAGAGCTCGTCATCCTGCTGACCAAGGCCGAGCATCTGGTCGATTCGTATCGCGCGATGCAGACGAACGGCACGCTCACGCAGGAGCAGGCGCAGCAGCAGGCCAAGGCCGCGCTGGCGGCGCTCAACGCGAATTCGAAGAGCTACTTCTGGGTCACGACGGCCCACGGCGTCAACCTCGTGCATCCGAACGCGAATTTCATCGGCACGCGCGCGAAGGGCAACCGCACGACCAGCGGCCTGACGGATAGCGAAGCGTACCGCGCGGGCATGGCGCAAGCGCATTTCGCGCTCGTCGACGTGCTGGTCAAGCGCAGCCCCGACGCCGACGTCGAGCCGAAGCTCCAGGGCGTGGTCGCGATTCCGGACTGGGACTGGTGGATCGGCACGGGATTCTTCTACGACGACATCAATGCCGCGTTTACCCGGCTCGCGATGGTGCTCGGCGCCGTCACGCTCGTGATCGCCGCGGCGCTCGCGGCGATCGCGTGGGGCGTACTGCGCAGCGTCAAACGGACGCTCGGCGGGGAGCCGGCGCATGCGACGCGGATCGCCGCCCGTATCGCCGCCGGCGAACTGGATGTGCAGTTCGATACGACCCACGCCGCGCCCGGCAGCCTGCTCGTCGCGCTGGGCGACATGAAGGCGCGGCTGGCCGAGACCATCGCCGAGATCCAGACCACGACCCACTCGATTGCCGTCGGCACCGGCGAGATTGCGCAAGGCAATCTCGATCTGTCGCAGCGCACCGAGCAGCAGGCCGCGTCGCTGCAGGAAACGGCCGCGAGCATGGAGCAGATCACGTCGACGGTCAAACAGAACGCCGACAATGCACGCCAGGCGAATGCGCTCGTGACGCAAGCGAAGGAGGCGACCGAACTCGGCGGCGCCGCGGTGCAGGAGGTCGTCGAAACGATGCGGCAGATTTCGGATGGGTCGGTGCGGATCGCCGACATTACGGTCGTCATCGAAAGCATCGCATTCCAGACCAATATTCTCGCGCTCAATGCCGCGGTCGAAGCGGCGCGAGCCGGCGACGAAGGGCGCGGCTTCGCCGTCGTCGCGTCGGAAGTGCGCTCGCTCGCGCAACGCAGCGCCGCGGCCGCGAAGGACATCAAGGGCTTGATCGACGCGTCGGTCGAGCGGGCGGGCAGCGGCAGCCGAATCGTCGAGACGGCCGGCGCGCGCATGACGGACATCGTCCGCTCGATCGACCGCGTGGCCGACATCATGGGCGAGATTTCGGCGGCATCGGCCGAGCAAAGCACCGGCATCGAACAGATCGGGCTGGCGGTCGCGCAAATGGACCAAGTCACCCAGCAGAACGCCGCGCTCGTCGAGCAGGCGGCGGCCGCCGCAGCGTCGCTGGACGAGCAGGCCGCGCGCTTGCGGGCCGCCGTATCGGTGTTCCGGCTGGCTGCGTGAGTGACTGACGGCTTCGCGTCGCTCGCACGCAGCCAACGCATCATCGCGCCTCCTTCGGGCCGTGCCGGAACCGGCCGGGCGTGCGCGCCGACATGCCGGTGACGGATGTGCCGGTGACGGACGTGCCGGAGACGCACGTGCCGGCGACGCACGTGCCGGTGGCGGACATGCCGGTGACGGACGAGCCGGTGACGGACGTG
Source organism: Burkholderia sp. IMCC1007 (assembly GCF_027257875.1). Classification (GTDB taxonomy): domain Bacteria; phylum Pseudomonadota; class Gammaproteobacteria; order Burkholderiales; family Burkholderiaceae; genus Burkholderia. The sequence goes on along the minus strand of NZ_JAPVQY010000073.1, from coordinate 2,559 downwards.
CCGCCGCTAGCGATCACGACTCGTGACGTCTCGACGGCTTGCGCGCCCGGTTTCCGGGCAGCCGCGTCATCTTCCTGCGTTCCCGCAAAGCCGCTCCGATCGAGCGGCATTCTTCCGAGCTTTCATGCGCGACGCGCCGTCGCGACGAGCGTCCGCTGACGCAAGTGCGCGCGCCCGCCGGCCGCGACGAGCGGCTCGTTTCGCCCGTCGCCGGCATGCCGGCCCGCATTCGACACAAACATGCGGTTTGCGCGACCCAAACGCGCGCCGGATGCCGAACCGGCAATTTTGTCGGCGCAATCTGCGGCACCCGCGGCTTTACGATTTCCTGTATCGGCACGGGTTACGCGGCCACCGCGACACCGCATCGGGCAAACGCCGACAGGTGCGCGCACGCAGCAAATCATGCTGCGCAGGCGGCCCAAAACGATCGATTCGTATCGTGCGGGCGCCTCGAATCGCGACAACCCGCATTTTGGCGATGCTTAAATGAATTGCATGTGCACGACGTTACGCCCGCCACCAGCACGCGGGCGCGACGGGATTCGAGAACCACGCTGGACCCCAGGACCCACTTTCTACAGTCAGGAGCAGTTCGGATGAGCGACGATATCGACAACGGCGGCACGGGTGGCTTGACGCGCCGCGACATGATGAAGATCATGGCGGCGAGCGGCATGATGGCCGCCGGTGGCGGCGGACTGCTGATGGGCGCGCAGCCGGCCTTCGCCGCGCCCGCGCCGAAACGCGGCGGCAAGATCCGGGTCGCGAACGAATCGAGTTCGACGGCCGATACGCTCGATCCGGCCAAGGGCTCGACGGGCGCCGACTACATCCGCTTCTTCATGTTCTACAGCGGCCTCACGCAGCTCGATGCGAGCCTGACGCCGCAGATGAACCTCGCCGAATCGCTGCAGACGACCGATGCGAAGACGTGGATCATCAAGCTGCGCAAGGGCGTCACGTTCCACGACGGCAAGCCCGTCGGCCCGGCCGACGTCGTGTTCTCGCTGATGCGTCACAAGAACCCGGCCACCGCGTCGAAGGTCAAGGCGCTCGCCGACCAGTTCAGCGACGCGAAGGCGAGCGGCCCGGACGAAGTCACGCTCGTGCTCGCCACCGCGAACGCGGACCTGCCGGTGATACTCGCGACGCCGCAGCTCGTGATCACGAAGGACGGCACGACCGACTTCGCGACCGGCATCGGCTGCGGCCCGTACAAGCTGAAATCGTTCAAGCCCGGCGTGTCGACCGTCGGCGTGCGCAACGACAGCTACTTCAAGCCGGGCATGCCGTACCTCGACCAGATCGAGCTGATCGGCATCAGCGACAGCGCCGCGCGCCTGAACGCGCTGCTGTCGGGCGACGTGCACCTGATCAACGCGATCGATCCGCGCTCGACGCAGCGGGTTTCATCGACGCCCGGCTATGCGCTGAAGGAAACGAAGTCGGGGCTCTATACCGACCTGATCATGCGCAGCGACAACCCGATCGTCTCGAACCCCGATTTCGTCGAAGGGATGAAGTACCTGTTCGATCGCGAGCAGATCCGCTCGGCGGTGTTCCGCGGCTACTCGGTGGTCGGCAACGACCAGCCGATTCCGCCGGGGCATCGCTACTTCAACCCGTCGGTGCCGCAGCGGCCGTACGATCCGGACAAGGCGAAATTCCTGCTCCAGAAGGCGGGCGCGCTGGGCGCGGCGCTGCCGCCGGTCTATGCGACGTCCGACGCGAACGGGTCGATCGAAATGGCCGTGCTGCTGCAGCAGGCCGGCCAGAAGATCGGGCTGAACCTGCAGGTCAACCGCGCGTCGCCCGACGGCTACTGGTCGAACCACTGGATGAAGCACCCGCTGACGTTCGGCAACATCAACCCGCGCTCGAGCGCCGACGTGCTGTTCACGCAGTTCTTCAAGTCGGACGCGGCGTGGAACGAGTCGGGCTGGAAGAACGCGAAGTTCGACCAGCTGCTGCTCGCCGCGCGTTCGGAAACCGACGACGCGAAGCGCAAGCAGATGTACGGCGAGATGCAGGTGATCGTCGCGCAGCAGGGCCGGGTCGGCATTCCGGCGTTCATCAGCTTCCTCGACGGATACGACAAGCGGCTCGCGGGCCTCGGTTCGATCCCGACGGGCGGGATGATGGGCTTCATGTTCGCCGAGCACGTATGGTGGAATGCCTGACGCCGCTGCGTGACGCCGCCGCGCGGCCGGAGCGGGTCACCGCCCGGCGCGCGCGCGACCTTTCCGGGAGTTCCGCTTCTTGACGTCCTCGTCCGCCTAAAGGCAGAGGATTCCCACACCTGGCGATGCACGTCCGCATCGGAGAATGTTCAACGCAGCGTTGGTATCTCGATCATGCTCGACACCACAGTCACTGCAGGCCCACTCTCTTATTCTCAGTCCCGCGATACCTTTCGGCCGCGTCGTGCTGTCTTTCGACCCGCACGCCGAACAGGACTGGGTGGAACCGCTTTCGTCGACTTCCTCGAACGTGGCCCCGTGCGCCGTGCGCGATCGCTTTGTAGCGGAGCTTGTTCCGGAAGGACGACCAGGATGC
>NZ_JAPVQY010000072.1 GCF_027257875.1 Burkholderia sp. IMCC1007 | reverse complement strand
CGTGCTCGTCGAACGCATGAGCCGCGCCGTGCTGCTGGCCAAGATGCCCGATGCGACTGCTGCGTCGGCGCTCGCCGCCTTCACGACCAAACTGCAATCGCTCGTCGAGCCGCTGCGTCAAACCCTGACCTACGATCAAGGTCGCGAAATGGCCCGACATGCCGAACTGACGGCCGCGACCAACGTGCGCGTCTACTTCTGTGACCCGCACAGCCCTTGGCAGCGCGGTACATGCGAAAACACCAACGGCCTGCTGCGTCAGTACTTGCCCAAGGGCACGGATCTGTCCATTTACTCTCAAGAGGACCTCGACGAGATTGCTGACAAGCTCAATACACGACCGCGTGCCACGCTGAACTGGTACACGCCTCTGCAAATCCTTGCTCAGGTCCTGGCTAACCCCACCGACCGAGTCCCTGTTCAGTAACCCGCGAGGTGTTGCACTTCGCTCTTGAAACCGCCTTTCCTAAGAACAATTCCACGACATTCGTAACCGGCCGTAATACTGACCGCGGCATTCGGCGCTGTCGTCTGCACACCGAGATCGGCAAAAACTGCCGCTTCCGGCAGACAGGGTCCGTTATGAGCCGACCGTGGCGCGTACGGCACCTTCAGTCAGACGAAACGCATACGACAACCAAACACATGCTGGCACCTCGCCGGGAGATCTTTGCGGCGGCACCCGCCGTTCCGTCACGCACGCATGCGCTCGCCACGCTGGCCAGGATCTGCGTCTCAATGCTCGAGCGGCGCCCGCTGACGTGCGCGACGACACGTCAATCGAAGATACCGGTTCGTGCCCGCGTCACAGGCACTACGATCGAGTGACAATGAATCAGAACAACTGGCTCTGGACGAAAACTAAGCAGACCGTATGATTCGAGTGTGCTTCGTACCACGTGCGCCTTGAGGCCGGCCAGGTCGCGGCAGTTGTATCTAATGCCCGTGCTCAATGAATCGACTGTCCTCCGATGGAACTCCAATCAAAATGATCGTTCGCCCGCCGGACAGTTGATTGGAGTACCGGCTCAATGCTGGCACCTTTCCTGTCAACGTACATTTCCGATAAATTCCATGATGTACGCCGCACATTTAAATCCCCATATCTCCCGATCCGTGACTCAGCTGACTGAGCACGAAACAATCATGTCCGCATTGAATTTTTAATCGGTCGATGATATACCGCCATTTCGCGGGAAGCGTAACAAGGGACGGCATGCGTCAGTACCCCGCAATTACGCTTGCCTTACCGACATCGCGTCCTCGCACATTGCCCGCAAGATCGTCTGACACACGGCAAGCACGTCACCCACAATACGCTGTACGCGCGCTGTGCGATGATTTGCATATCAGGTGAGATGCTGAGCACGCATCATTCAATCCTGACTCGCCAAAAAAAATTCTCACATTACTCTCGAAAACGTGGACAGTCCGATTCAATCAAGTGATTGACGGATTTCCCCTATATCGACCTGTTGTCTTCTCGATAAATCGACAGATGGACATCGATTCGCCCACTATGGCCACTGGATTCAAGTCAATAACGCCGTCAATCGCGTCGAGTGACGCATGCACACGAATATCGATCATCGTCATTTTTCCGAGACACTTCTCGATTTGAATTTCCCAGGAAAAATATCTCGATGTAGGCTGCTTCCGTTCCTTTGAACGCAGACATCCTTATACAGCGGAGAGACCATGAAACACGTAGCTTTTCCGATCCTGGCGATCGCGTCGGTGGTGACGAGCGGCGCAGCCTGCGCACAGACGAGCGTGACGCTGTACGGCACGATCGATACGTCGCTGACGTATGTGCGTCGCGCCGACGGTGGCAAGAACCTTTGGGCGCTCGGCAATAGCAGCGCCGGCAATCTGTCGGGCAGCCGCTGGGGCCTCAAGGGCTCGGAAGATCTCGGAGGCGGTCTGGCGGCGATCTTCCAGCTGGAAAATGGCTTCAATCCGAGCACCGGCGCCCTCGGCCAGGGTAACCGTATATTCGGCCGTCAGGCTTATGTCGGCCTCACGAGCAATCAGTTCGGTTCGATCACGCTCGGCCGCCAATACGATCCGCTGATCGATCTCGTGCAGCCGATTACCGCGGATAACTACTTCGGCAGCGCGTTCGCCACGGCCGGTGATGTCGACAACTACGACAACAGCTTCCGCGTCGACAATGCGGTCAAATACACGTCCCCCACCATCGCCGGACTGCAGTTCGAGGCGATGTACTCGCTTGGTGGCGTCGCGGGCAGCACGGGCTCGAAGCAGTCGTATTCGGCCGCCGTGTCATACAGCAATGGCCCGCTGAGCCTCGCCGGCGGCTATTTCTATGCCGCGAATACGAATCCCGTCGCGGGCGATCGCACGACGTGGTCGAGCACATCCGACGGCACGTTCGACGGCGCGATCAATACGGGTTACCAGACCGCGCATTCGATCGGCATCGCCCGCGCGGCGGGACAATACGTGTTCGGCGCGTTCACCGTGGGCGCCGGCTACAGCAACGCGCAATATCGACACGACGGCGCATCGGTGTTCGCGAAGAACGAGCACTACAACACCGCACAAGGCTTCCTGAACTATCAGGCATCGCCGGCGCTGCTCGTCGGAGTCGGCTACAGCTTCACGAAGTCGGGCGGCGACACCGCGGCGAACTATCACCAGGCGTCCGTCGGCGCCGACTACAACCTGTCGAAGCGCACGGATATCTACATGACGGCCGCCTATCAGCATGCAAGCGGGACGACCGCCGACGGGGCGGGCGGCGCGATGCCGGCACAGGCGTCGATCGGCTCATACGGCTACAACGGCACGAAGAACCAGGGCCTCGTCAATCTCGGCCTGCGCCATCGGTTCTGAGCATCATTGCAGGTCGCGGGCAAGACCGGCGATCGTCCGGGTGTTGGTTCTGCAGCCGGGCGATCCATCCGGTCGAGGAATTGCCGCGCGTACGCGCTCGAGGCTTACACGTAGCGCCGCTGCCCTTCCGCGTACAGCGTGTCGAAGCCGAGGCTCGACTTCCCGGAGCCCGACGGGCTGGTGACGACGGGCATTTCGCCGGCGCGCAGGTTGAGATCGAGATTCTTGAGATTGTGCTGGCGTGCTCCGGCGAATGCGGACCAGATCGCTCCATGCAATTTGCCGCCCAGGCTGAGTGAGTTAGCTGGAGTTCACGGTGCCGGAATGCTGCGGTGCAATGCCCGCAAGCGCGGCGCGCCTGCGGCAAAGGCCATGCCTGTGCGGCTCGACGTTCGACGGCTTTTAACTGTATATCCATACAGTTTTCCCGCGGAAACCGTGCAGGCGTCATGGGCGGCCGGTCGGCGATTCCATACCGGCATAGGCGCTGCACGGATCGCGCGCGGGCGACCTCGAGCTAAGCAGTGCACGGCTTCGATGGCCCCGCCCGCACACTATCCGCACTATCCGCACTATCCGCGCTTGCGCAGCGGTTCCAGCAAGCCCCGCAGGCCGTTGTGATCGATTTCGTGCATCAGTGCGAGCTGTCGGCCGAGCTCACCGCGCGGAAACCCTTCGCGCGCGAACCAATTGAGGTAGTTGCCCGGCAGGTCGGCAAGGAGTCGGTCCTTGTATTTTCCGAAGGGCATGGTGACGGTAACGAGGCATTCGAGGTCGGCGGATCGCATGCGGGTATTGTGCACGGCTTTCCGCTTCCGTCGCATGCAGGCCGATCCGGATCGACTAACGGCCGTAAAACCGGCCCGTCGCGCGATGCCGAAAGCGGACTGCCGCCCCGCTTCCGGCCTGCTAGACTGAAACTTCCCCCTGCAAAACGATGGAGGGAATCATGATGTCCATCTACGTCGTGAAGACCGGAGAGCAGTTCCTCTGTTGCGCCGAGGACGGCGACATCGGCATGGCGCCCGCGGTTGAAGATGCCGCGTCGTTTACATCGTATGAAGACGCGGAAAGAGCGGCAAATGCGCATGCCGACCCCGGATACGAAATCGTCGCCGTCTGCATGATCAAACACTGACGCGGCGCCCGCTGCGGGCAGCGCCGATGGGTCGATGCCATCGGCGGTTGCCAGCCCGGCCGGCCCGAGGGCCGGCCGCAACACTTCCCGCCAAAAGCCTCGCACTCCGGCTTGTCACCGACGACGCGAAACCGGCCAGCGCCGCGCCCGCGATGCGCTGCCCGCCCACCGACGCGCTCGCCCGCGAAGGCCGGCTGACCGATATCGAGGAATTCGTCGCCCGTATGCGGACGAGCCGGACCTGCGCCATTCGTGCAGGAAATGCGCGAGCCCCTCGATGCGCTGGACGAGCAGCGGCCGACGCCCATGCCCGACGGCCAGCGCATCCCCACTCCCGCCGTCACGTCATCGCGCTTCATCCCGTTCTCCTCGCGCACGGGAGGCGCGCTACAACCGCCGCATCGTCGATACCAGCGCCGCATCGTCCCCCGGCGCAGCCGGCCTGACCTGCGCGACCTCGCGCTTCCTGCGTTGCGGCCCAAGCCCTGTCCCACCCGTGCGCCGCCGCGTCGCATGCCGCTCGATAACTCGCTGCAGCAGGCAGAACACGCACAGCAGCGCGCCGATCACGATCCGCGTCCACCACGAACTCAGCGTGCCGTCGAACGTGATCAGCACCTGGATCGTGCCGAGGATGCCGACGCCGAACACCGACCCGATCACGTACCCCACGCCGCCAGTGAGCAGCGTGCCGCCGATCACGGTCGCGGCGATCGCGTCGAGCTCCATCCCCTGCGCCTGCAACCCGTAGCCGGACAGTACGTACAGCGTGAACACCACGCCGCCGAGCGCCGAACAGAAGCCGCTCAGCGCATACACGCCGACCTTCGTGCGTGCGACCGGCAGCCCCATCAGCAACGCCGAGCGCTCGTTGCCGCCGACCGCATACACGTTGCGGCCGAAGCGCGTGAAATGCGCGACGTAGATCGCGGCGGCGAGTGTCGCGAGCGCGATCAGCGCACCGGCGCTCAGCATGCCACCGCCGACCGGCACACTGATGCCCGCAATCGCATGGAACGCCGGCTCGTTGATCGTGATCGACTGCGTCGTGATCAGGAAGCACGCGCCGCGCGCGAGGAACATCCCGGCCAGCGTGACGATGAACGGCTGCAGCCGGAAGTAATGAATCAGCGCGCCCATCGCCGCGCCGTACAGCGCACCGAACGCGAGCACCAGCGGCACGATCGCCCACACCGGCCAATGCAGGCGCTCGGCACCGACCGCGCAGAAGATCGTTGTCAGCGCAACGACCGAGCCGACCGACAGATCGATGCCGCCCGACACGATCACGAACGTCATCCCGATCGCGACGATCAGCAGGAACGCGTTATCGACCAGCAGCCCGGTGAGCACCTGCATCGAGAAGAAGCCCGTGTACATCACGGATCCGAAGCCGAACAGCGCGATGAACAGCACGATCGTGACGACGATCGGCAGCGTGCGCGGGTCGGCGAGCCGTGCGAGGAATCGGTTCATCGCGGCGTCGCTCCGGTGGTGGCGCGCGAACGCGCGGAAGGCAGCAGCCGCGACGCGTGGCGGACCGCGAGTGCGCGCGCCGCGTCCGACTGGATCAGTGTCACGACGATCACGACGATGGCCTTCACGACGAGCGTCGCCTCCGGCGGCACGCCGATCGAGTAGGTCGTGTAGGTGAGCGTCTGGATGATCAGCGCGCCGAGCACGGAGCCGGCGAGGCTGAAGCGGCCGCCGAGGAGCGACGTGCCGCCGAGCGTCACCGCGAGGATCGCGTCGAGTTCGAGCAGCAGCCCCGCGTTGTTGCCGTCGGCGCTGCGCACGTTCGAGCTGGCGATGATCCCCGCGAGCGCCGACATCACGCCCGAGCACAGATACACGCCGAACACGATGGCGCCCGCGCGCAGCCCCACGAGCCGCGTCGCGACCGGGTTCACGCCGATCGCGCGGATGAAGAGGCCGAGCGCGGTGCGATTCACGAGCAGCGCGATCGTCACGATCGTCGCGATCACGATCCACACCGAGCACGGCATGGCCGCGAGATAGCCGCCGCCGAGCGCCAGGTAGCCGGGCGCGCCGATCGGAATGATCTGTCCGCCGGTGAGCAGCTGCGCGATGCCGCGCCCCGCGACCATCAGGATCAGCGTCGCGATGATCGGCTGCATCCCGACGAACGCGACGAGCACGCCATTCCACGCGCCCGCGAACAGCCCGACGCCGAGCGCGGCGGCCAGCGCCGCGCCGAGCCGCGTCGGATCGCCGTCGAGCACGATCGCCGCGGCCGCGCCGGCGATCGCGACGATGGCGCCGACCGAGATGTCGATGCCGCGTGTCGCGATCACGAGCGTCATCCCGAGCGACACGATCACGAGCGGCGCCGCGCGGTTCAGGATGTCGATCGGCGCGCCGAACAGGTGGCCGTCGAGCAGCGTGATCGACAGGAAGCCCGGCCGATGCGCGACATCGAGCGCGAACAGCAGCACAAGGGTCAGCACCGGCCACACGAGCGGATGACGAAGCAACGTACGAAGCCGCATCATGACCGGCCTCCCGCGATCAGTTGATAGACCTGCTCCTCGGACACGTCGCCGCCGCTCAGTTCGGCGACCTTGCGTCGGTCGCGCAGCACCGCGATCCGGTGGCTCACACGCACAACCTCGCTGATTTCCGACGAGATGAACAGGATCGCGAGCCCCTGCGCGCACAGCGCGAGCACACGCTCCATGATGTCGAATTTCGCGGCGACGTCGATCCCGCGGGTGGGCTCGTCAAGGATCAGCAGCTTCGGTTCCGTCGCGAGCCAGCGCGCGAGCAGCACCTTCTGCTGGTTGCCGCCCGACAGCAGCCCGATCGGCTGCTCCGCGTCGCGCGCCTTGATACCGAGCCGCGCGATGTACGTGTCGGCGAGCTCGCGCTGCCGCGCACGCCCGATCAGGCGCCACCAGCCGCGCCGCGCCTGCAGCGCGAGAATGATGTTCTCGCGAATCGACAGCGCGGCGACGATGCCCTCCTTCTTGCGATCCTCCGGGCAATACGCGATGCCGTTGCGCACCGCGTCGTGCGGCGACGTGAGCCGCTTGCGCGCGCCGTCGATCTCGATCGCGCCGGTATCCGTGCGCTCGGCGGCAAACGCGAGCCGCGCGGTTTCGGTGCGCCCCGAGCCGAGCAGCCCGGCCAGTCCGACGATTTCGCCGGGCCGCACGTCGAGGTCGAGCGGGCTCATCATCCCGCGTCGGCCGACCTGCTGCATCGACAGGAACGGCGCGGCGGCGCCCGCGTCGCTCGACACGGCCGCCGCACCGGCCTGCAGCGTGCCGGACATCGGTTCGCGGCCGGTCATCTTCGCGACGAGCACGTCGACCGGCAGGTCGCGCGCGAGATACTCGCCTTCGCGCTCGCCATTGCGCATCACGGTGATCCGGTCGGACACCGCATAGGTCTGCTCGAGAAAATGCGTGACGAACAGGATCGCGATGCCCGACGCCTTCAGCCGGCGCAGCACGTCGAACAGCCGCGCGACTTCGCCGTCGTCGAGGCTCGACGTCGGTTCGTCGAGAATCAGCACGCGCGCGTCGACCGACACGGCCCGCGCGATCGCGACCATCTGCTGCACCGCGATCGGATATGCGTCGAGCGAACGCGTGACGTCGAGCGACAGGTCGAGTTCGGCGAGGGCGTCGCGCGCTCGCGCATGGATCGTCTTCCAGTCGATCGCGCCGCGCCGCATCGGCTGCCGGCCCGCGAAGATGTTCTCGGCAACCGACAGGTTCGCGCACAGGTTCACTTCCTGGTACAGCGTCTGGATCCCGGCCGCCTCGGCCTCGCGCGGCGCGGCGAAATTCACCGGCGCGCCGCCGACGCGAATCTCCCCCGCATCGTGCGCGTGCACGCCGGTGAGCACGTTGATCAGCGTCGATTTGCCCGCGCCGTTCTGGCCCATCAGCGCGTGGATCTCGCCCGGAAACAACCGGAAGCCCACGCGCTGCAGCGCGCGGACACCCGGAAACGCCTTGTCGATGTCGATCATCTCGACCACCGGCGGATTCGTCATGGATGCGCCCTCGATTCGAAGAGGTGTCCGGGCGACGGCGGCCATGCCGCCGCCCGCGCGGATATCGCTGCTCGTGCGGTCAGTACTTGCGGGTCGGCAGCACCTGCGCCGCGACGTTCATCGGGAACACGGTCTCGTTCGTCACGATGCGCTTGGGCAACTGCTTGCCGGCGACCACGTCCTTCACGGCCGTCATCAGTTGCGGGCCGAGCAGCGGGCTGCATTCGACGTCGACGTTGATCTTGCCCGCGACCATCGCCTGGAAGCCGCCCTTGGTCGCGTCGAACGACACGACGCTCACGTCCTTGCCGGGCTTGATGCCAGCCTCTTCCATCGCCTGGATCGCGCCGAGCGCCATGTCGTCGTTGTGCGCGTAGACGACGTTGATCTGCTTGCCGTAGGTCTTCGCGAACGCTTCCATCACCTGCTTGCCGCCCGCGAGCGTGAAGTCGCCGCTTTGCGACGCGATCACCTTGAATTTCGGATTGCTCTTGATCACCTCGAGCAGGCCCGCGCGGCGATCGTTGGCCGGCGCCGAGCCGACCGTGCCCTGCAGCTCGACGATGTTGATCGGGCCCGGGTCGTTCTTGTAGTGCTCTTCCATCCAGTGGCCCGCGCGCCGCCCTTCCTCGAGGAAGTCGGAGCCGATCATCGTCACGTACAGCGACGGATCCTTCACGTCGACGCCGCGATCGGTCAGGATCACCGGAATGTGCGCGGCCTTCGCTTCGGTCAGCACCGGCTCCCAGCCCGATTCGACGACCGGCGAGAACGCGATCACGTCGACCTTCTGCGCGATGAACGAGCGGATCGCGCGAATCTGGTTCTCCTGCTTTTGCTGCGCATCCGAGAATTTCAGGTTGATGCCGGCGTCCTTCGCCGCGCTTTTCACCGACACGGTGTTCGCGGTGCGCCACGCGCTTTCCGCGCCGACCTGCGAGAACCCGAGCGTGATCGGCTTTTGCTGCGCGTGCGCGCCGCTTGCCAGCACCGTCGCCGCGGCGACGATCGCGCCGGCCGCCAGCTTCCTGATGAATGTCATGGTCTGTCTCCTATGATGTCGTTGTATGCCGCGGCGCGCCGGCGTTGCGCGGTGTGCTGTGCTGCGCTGTTCTGTTTCTGCGTGGCGCGGATGCGGGTCGGGGCAGCGTCGGCCGACGCGTGCGGCTGGCCGGTATGTGCGCCCCGGATCAGTCTAGGTACAAGTCCGATAACCTTCCAATGAAATATTGGATTGCAACGATATCGGTATCGGCATACGTATAAACACCTAATGCTTCGAGCGGCCCGGCACGCGGCGATCGGCCCCGGGCCAGCACGCCCCAGCGCTGTCCGACGCGCCGGTCGGCGTGCCGTCGACGCCGATACAGCGGCGGCCGGATATCGGCGTCGCGGAGCGGCGGATGGCGGCGGAGAACAAGGCGATCGGCGTCGCGATCGCGGCATCGCGGCATCGCGGCATCGCGGATCGCGGAATACTATCCGACAATGTCGCTGTCCGGGATGCCGGGTTTTCCGCGGCACCGCTCGGTGATCTGGGCGTGGGTGGTCGGGTTCGGCGCTCGATGTGGAGCAGCCGAAACCGCATCGGGAAAACACGTCGGGTGACGTGCGGCCGGGGCCATGTCGCTGCGGGCACGAATTCGGTTCGTGCCCGTGATTTGTTACTTCGCGAGCAGCGTCTTCAGATAATCGACTCGCTGCCGGGTGATCGCGAGAAGACAGTCTCTCGTGATCAAGCCAGCGCCCTCGCCTTGAGATTGCGCGGCCTCGGCTGCGATGTAGCCATCGCACTGCTTGTCCCGGTAGTTGAGCCAGGCCTTCTCGGATTGCTCGAACTCGTTCTTGTATTGCGTGGCCGCGTATATTTTTCGATAGATCGCGTTGAGTTCCTGCTTCGATTCAGCCAGAGAACGGTCGACACACGACACATCGCGATGAACGTTTCCGTTGCCGACACATGTATCGGCCAGTGCGCTAAGGGGTAGCAGCAGCAATGCAACGCTGATCGTCTTGTTCATGGCTTCTTCTTCGCGAGATCGGTGGCCTGCCTGATTCAGGAAGGCTCCATCTTAAAGGAGCTGGCTCATGAAATAGCAAGTGCCACTGTGCCATCTGGTTCGACGGCAGCTACCGACGCGACGCGATGGCGTTCGAGTCCGACTGTGCCGCGGAGCGCTTGCGCTCCGGTCGGCAGGCCACTGCCGTTAGCCGCGCGTGTCGATCCAGTTGCGCGCCCAGCGTGCCGAGTGCTGCAGCGCCTGTCTTTCGCTCGGAAAGTAATCGAGCGAATAGAACTGGTAGCGGGCTTCGGCGCATGAGCTGCCGCGGCGTTCGAGCAGCAGGTTGGATGAAAAACTACCGTCGGGCAAACGATGCGCCGAGGGTTGGACGGCATAGCCGTTGTACTGTTGAATTCGATTGTCTTGCATTTCTAATTTTAATAATGATGTTCGGGTGCGCCCGTGCCGTGCGAAATATGCACCGATTCAAAGCCATTGCGAGCTGAATCTAAAGCAGTCGGAAAGCGCGAGAAAGGCGTTGCTGCCGGAGGGGAGAGTGAAGTGCAACGAGGCATGTGGCGCGTGGCACGCTGCTGAACAAACAGATGCAGCCAAGAGCAAACGCGCCAACTTTAGGAGACAACGCTCCGTGAGGGTGTCGCTGCGACCCGGCGTCCGTCGCGGAAAGCCGGGCCCTTCAAACTTGCTTACAGCGGCTGGATGTTGGCCGCTTGCAGACCCTTCGGGCCTTGCTTCGTTTCGAAGCTCACTTTCTGGTTTTCAGCGAGCGTCTTGAAGCCTTCAGTCCGGATTTCGGAGAAATGAGCGAACAGGTCGTCGCCGCCCTTGTCCGGAGTGATGAAGCCAAAGCCTTTGCTGTCGTTGAACCACTTGACGATACCGGTATCCATGAGGAATCCTTGAATAAAAAATATGAAGATTTGCTCTGATGAAGAGCGCGTGAAGCGTCAAGGAGGGAGTGGACAACGAATACCGCTGGGGGGAGCGAGAAATTGATGAACAGCAATCGGACTTCTTGGACTTCGACGCGTACAGTAACTGCCGGGAATGGCGGAGTCAATGGCTATCTTGTAACTGTGTCGCAAGCGGTCCGTTTGGGAGGCAAGGCGATGTGGCCCCACTCGCTTCCGAGGATGTTGCTGCGTGACTGCGTTCGCCGGAACGGACGCCGCATAGCCGCCTCGTTCGCGCGAGCCATGGCGGCATCGCTCGCTACCTGCGAACGGATGCGCACCGGACAGCTCGCCGCATCGCGTCCGTCGGCATGCCGTAGCCTGGACCGAGTCGCGACGCGTCGACACGAACGGCATCGGACCAGATCTCCGTCCGGCAATTGATGAGCCGGGCCGTCTGCCGTGCGCTGTCGAGCGTAGTGCGACAAGCGTCTTCGGCTGGGGCATAGACGGTGTAAGCGTCGACCTCGATCGCGCCGGCTCCAAGCGCCGCGAACCCGGCGACCAGCCCGGCATGCGTGCCGCCGCTGCCATTGGGCCCGACGACGCGATTGAAGTGCAGGTCGCATGATCTGGACTGCTGCACGATTTCCGCTGCGCACGCGGCATAGGCCATGCAGCCGACCGGACTCGATCCACCGAACGGGCAAACGTAGACATGATGTCCTGCGGCGCGCAATTCGTCCGCACGCGCGACCGCGTATGCCATCGCATCCGCCGAAGCCGGCAAATCGTGCACGCGTGCGTCGAACAGGTTGTCGAGCAGCACGTTGCCGCTGTCGACGTAGTCGGCATCGCCACGCGGCACGGACCGAGTGAGAACGACCTCACATCGCAGGCCTGCGCGGGCTGCCGCAGCCGCGGTCAGCCGTGCGTGATTCGATTGCCTCGACCCCACCGTAATGACCGTATCGGCGCCGGCGTGCAATGCGTCGCCAATCAGGAATTCCAGCTTCCGCAACTTGTTTCCGCCGCCGCCCACGCTGCCCAGGCCTTCCCGCTTGACGGCTGCGAATCTGAAAGCAGCCATCCGACGACTATCCAACGAACACGTCGCGCGCGCTGGTTGAACCTGACTGGAGAATGGCGTTCGCGAATTCCACAAAACCGGCTCCGCCCGGGCCGCGCGTGATCCATCGAGGGGGAATCGGCAATTGCGGCAGGTAATCGATCACCGTGCTCACGCCCGCCGTGTGTTTGAAAAACTCGAACATTGGCGCGTCGTTGGTAGAGTCACCGGAATAGGCCACCCACTCGCAGGCTGCCTCCGCGTCGACACCGTATGTGCGGGCCAGCACTCGCAATGACATCTTCAACTTGTCGTAGCCGCCTATCCAGCCAAGAACCCACAGGTTGTTTATCGTCGCATCGGCTCCCGCTTGTCTCAGTGCATCGACGATGCGGTGATCGGCATCGGTGCCGGTGCGGCGATAGGCGAGGCTCGTCAGCCGAAACACTTGATCATCAGCCTGCTGTGCGTGAGGCACCGCTTTTTCGACGATCCGCGCAATGGACTGCAGTTGCACGCGTACGTGTTCAATGGCATCGGGCGGATGCCAGAAATGTCGTTCGATGCGGTGCCCGTCTGAACTCCGCCGCAAAAACAAGCCGCCATTTTCGGCGATGACACCGTCGACAGGCCACATGCGAGCCATCTGGTCACACCATCCGGCAGGCGCCGCGGTGACCGGCACCACGCGAATGCCGCCGGCTTCCAGTCGTGCCAGCGCAGCGTACGTCTCGGCAGCCAGGCGCCCTTGATAGGTCAACGTCTCGTCCATGTCCGTGAGCACGAATCGGACTGTCGAAAATTGATCGGTCTCGGCTTGGGAAAGCGGTTGCATGGTGACCCGTTAGCAAAGGACGACCGCAAATTATGAACGGCAATGAGAAGGTCGCTTTGTCGAATTGCGCAGATGCATATCACGATTCGTTGATAGCAAATGGTTGCGATGAGATCGCGGCGTCCGATCCGGCGACGACGCGGTCTCACCCAATACATCGACGGGAGTCCTGAAGCCTGTCGCATGAAGCAACTCGATGCGCACACGCGCGTCGCGAAGCGTTTCGCCAGCGATATAGCGGCGGGAGATCTTGCGGACCAGCGAACGGGGAACGACAGGGATCGCGTAAGCCGCCATCGTATTGAAAAATGCGCATGTTGAGGTCTCTTCAAAATGCGCTCGCACGAATCCGACGCGAGAAGTCGACATCTCCGGACCGTTGTCCCAACTAAAACGGGACGACGTCGCCGACGACCGGCACACGCGTGCCGGCGCAGTTGCAACTCAACGGACTCAGCCGCATCGACAACGGGCTGCAGCAGCAATTCCGCGCGAACGTGCCCGGCTATTCGACACCGACGCTGCCGCCGACGCCGACGTCGCGGGTCACCGATTATCCGTAAGCGCGATGCTGCGGCGCAGCGGCACCGCGGCGAACTCGACGCGGATGTCGGCCGATGCGCCGCCCGGCGCCGCGCAGCCGTTGCGCCGTTTCGTCCACGCACGCGTAACAAACGCCTGAAGACGCCCGCCGGCCGCCCGTGCCGCGCTTTGCCGCGCATTGCCGTGTCGCCATCGCGCGGCGCACGATTCTTGCTGCCACGCGCTCGATCGCACGAACGAACAGGAGAAGAACATGCGCGCCCGGCGCCCGCCCGGAACTTGGCGTGTCGACATGCAGGTCGGCACGCGCGTCGATCGACGCATCGCAGCATGACGAAGCGCACGCTACCGCTAGCGAAGGCGTGCACGTCCGCCGCGCGCCTACGCCATGTCGACGACAGTCGCCCGGGCTACACGCGCCGGCGCCTGCGCAACGGCTTCGCGTATTACGGGCAGGACGGCGTGCGGATTCGCGATGCCGACGAAATCGCGCGCATCAACGCGCTCGCGATTCCGCCCGCGTACACCGACGTGTGGATCTGCATGGATCCGCTCGGTCATCTTCAGGCCACGGGCCGCGATGCGCGCGGGCGCAAGCAGTATCGCTATCACCCGCTGTGGCGCGAGACGCGCGACGCGAACAAGTACGCACGGATGGCGGCGTTCGCGCGTGCGCTGCCGCGCATCCGCGCGCGGGTCGCGCGCGATCTGGCGCTGCCCGGCATGCCGCGCGACAAGATCGTCGCGACGATCGTCCGGCTGCTCGACACGACGCTCGCGCGCGTCGGAAATGCCGAGTATGCACGCGAGAACGAATCGTACGGGCTGACGACGCTACGCAAGCGCCACGTGACGATCCGCTCCGGCCAGGTACGTCTGCGCTTCAAGGGCAAGAGCGGCATCGAACACGACGTGACCGTGGACGACCCGCGCGTGGGCCGGATCATGCGGCGCTGCGCGGAATTGCCGGGGCACGAGCTGTTCCAGTACGTGGACGACGACGGTACGCGTCATTCGGTCGGCTCGTCCGACGTGAACGACTATCTGCGCGAGGCGGCGGGTGCGGAATTCACCGCGAAGGATTACCGGACCTGGGCGGGCAGCGTGCAGGCGCTGGCGTTGCTGCGCCGCATCCCACATCGGGGCGTCACGCATGCGCGCAAGCAGATCGTCGAAACGGTGCGGACCGTCGCCGACATACTGCGTAACACGCCGGCCGTGTGTCGGCGCTGCTACATCCATCCGGTGGTGCTCGACACGTTCGAGGCCGGGATGCTCGCGGCGCTGGAAGTGCGCCGCACGCCGAGGGGATTGCGGGTGGATGAAGCGGCGTTCGTCGCGTTGCTGGAGAAAGCGGCGCGAAAGTGACGCGCCGGGCTCCCGGCGCCGCGCGCCGCGATCGGCGCATCTCAACGCATCATCGAATTGGCGACACTCCGAAACACCAGCGGATGCTCGTCCTGCCGCCCTGCCCGTCGCGCGAATTGCACCGCCTGTTCGACGCGGCCGTGATGCGCGGACTTCGCGCACACGGGGTCGGCCTCCGCCGGGTCGCCCGCCAGCATGTATGCCTGGCACCGGCACCCGCCGTGATCCGCATGCCGCTCGTCGCAGGTGCGGCACGGCTCGCGCATCCAGCCGTCGCCACGAAACGCGTTGAACGCGTCGCTCTCGTACCAGATCTCCTTCAGCGACCGGTCGCGCACGTTCGGCAGCGTGAGACCGGGCAGCGCACGCGCGGCATGGCACGGCAGCGCGGTGCCGTCCGGCGCGACGCCGAGGAAGACCGAGCCCCAGCCGTTCATGCACGCCTTCGGACGCTGCTCGAAATAGTCGGGCACGACGAACAGGATCTTGCAGCGCTCGCCGACGAGTTTCCGGTAGCGGTTGACCGTTTCTTCCGCTTCGCGCAGCTGCTCGATGGTCGGCATCAGCTGGTCGCGATTGAGCATCGCCCATCCGTAGTACTGCGTATTGGCGAGTTCGAGAAAATCCGCGCCGAGGTCGAGCGCCATCTCGATGATCTGCCCGACGTGCGGCAGGTTGTAGCGATGCAGCACGCAGTTCAGCACCATCGGATAGCCGTGCGACTTGATCAGCCGCGCGACGCCGTGCTTGAGCTCGAACGTGCGCGTGCTCGTCAGGAAGTCATTCAGCTCGCGCGTCGAATCCTGCAACGACAACTGAATATGGTCGAGTCCGGCCGTCCTGAGCCGCTCGATGCGCGCGGCATTCAGGCCGACGCCCGATGTGATCAGGTTGGTATAGAAGCCCAGCGACCGCGCGTGCTGGACCAGCACTTCGAGGTCGTCGCGCTGCAGCGGCTCGCCGCCGGAAAACCCGATCTGCGCGGCGCCGAGCGCGCGTGCGTCGCTGATCACCGTGCGCCACGCATCGGTATCGAGCTCGGCGCCGTGCGTCGCGAAATCGACCGGGTTGTAGCAGAACGCGCAGTGCAGCGGACAGCGGTAGGTGAGCTCGGCGAGCAGCCACAGCGGCGCGGACGGCCGATTCGTTTCGAATGTCGTGTTCATGTCAGTCGAGCCAGCCGCGCAGTCGCGCATGATCGAGGAAACGATAGACGTCCGAAGCAAGGTCCGACGTGCTGAACAGCCGCTCGAGTTCGTCGATGATCTCGTCGAGCTCGCGCGTGCCGTCGCATCGCGCGAGTATCTCGGCCGCGCTCGGGTTGAGCTTGACCATGCCTTCCGGATACAGGAGCACGTACGCATCCTGTGCGGACTCCCATTGGAGGCGGTACATGCCCCTCAGCGAGGGACGCAGCGGCACGCCGCTGACGGCGTCGTTGGAGTTCATACGGGATACGCCTTTTCAATCGCATCGAGAATCGACCACAGCACATCCAGCTTGAACGACAGGATGTCGAGCGCGCGCCGTTGTGCTTGCGCGGTCGTGAAGTGGCTCAACGTCACGGCGAGCCCATGCTCGACATCGCGCTGCGCGAGCGGCACGCGGCTGCGGAAATACTGGAGCCCGTCCGCTTCGATCCACGGATAGTGGGACGGCCACCCTGCGAGCCGGTCGAGATGGATCTGCGGCGCGAACATCTCGGTCAGCGACGAGCACACGGCTTCCTGCCACGGCGCGTGCCGCGCGAAATTGACGTACGCGTCGACGGCGAACCGCACGCCGGGCAGCACGTGTGCGAGCGACCACAGTTCCGCACGATCGATGCCGACCGCTTCGCCGAGGCGCGCCCACGCCTCGATCCCGCCTGCGTTGTCGCCGTGGCCGTCGTGATCGAGAATGCGCTCGACCCACAGCCGGCGCGTGTCGCGGTCCGGGCAATTGGACAGGATCGCCGCGTCCTTCAGCGGAATGCTGACCTGGTAGTAGAAGCGGTTCGCGACCCAGCCGCGAATCTGCGCCGGCGAGCACGCGCCGGCATTCAGGCGCCGGTTGAACGGGTGATGAATGTGGTAGCGCGCTTCGAGCGCGCGCAGCTGCGCCTCGAACTCCTGCGCGCTCCAGGGCGTCGCGTGCAGCGCGGCGGCGGGAATCGGTGCGTTCATGTGGTCAAACCTCGAATTGCATGCCGTCGTGGGCGACCTCGATGCCGTGCTCGTGCAACTGCGCGCACTGCGCGGAGCCGGGGTCGAGAATCGGATTCGTGTTGTTGATATGCGTGAGGACCTTGCGCGTGCCGGCCGGCAGCAGCCGAAGCCGCTCGATCATCCCGGGCCGCGCCGCGTCGCCGCATTGCGCGAGATGCCCCATGTCGGCCGCGTGCTTCGACGACAGGCCGAGGTCGATCATCTCGGTGCCGGTCCAGAACGTGCCGTCGACCAGCACGAGATCGGCGTCGCGCATCGCGGCACGCACGCCGTCATCCACATCGGCAAGCCCGGGCGCGTAGAACGCCTGCCGGCCGCTCGTCGTGTCCTCGATCAGCAGCGCGATGTTGTCGCCGGGCACGCTCGCCGCACGATGCGGCGAATAAGGCGGCGGCTTGCTGTCGACCGGCACGGCGGTGAATCGCACGCCGCCGGCGCCCGGGATCGCGAACGGTTCGCCCGGTGCGATGGTGTGCACGTCCACCCCGCAGTAGTGGCCGAGCAACGGCACGAGCGGCAGGCCCGTCGACAAGTCGTCGAGCACCGGCGCACTCGCGTAGAGCGGCAGCGCCGAGGTGCGCTCGCGCAGCATCAGCAGCCCCGTCACATGATCGATCTGCGCATCGCACAGCACGACGGCCACGATCGCGCTGTCGCGAATCGCGCGCGCCGGCTGCAGGTCGGGATCGGCGCGCACCTGCGCGAGGATGTCCGGCGACGCGTTGATCAGCACCCAGCCCACGCCGTCGCCGCTGACCGCGATCGACGATTGCGTGCGCGGCAGGATGCCGTCGTGGCCGGTGCGCGCGCGGCGGCAGTTGTGGCAGTTGCAGTTCCATTGCGGCAATCCACCGCCGGCGCCCGAGCCGAGTATCTTGATCTTCATCTGCGTATGCTCCCGATGCCGCCCGCATCGCGTCCATCGATGCGGGCGGCACTGCGCGGGTCGATCAGCGGTTGGCGATGTACATCGTGATTTCAAAGCCGAAGCGCAGGTCGGTATACGCGGGGGTCGTCCATTGCATGATGTGTCTCCTTGTTGAGTAGGTGAATCGAAGAACCGCATCGATCGAGCGGCCGATACGTATCCAGCAAGGAGCGTGCCGGGGCGTGTTTTGCGGCGTGCCGGCGCGCGCGAAGGCGCGCGACGGCGTGCGATGACCGCCGCATCGTCATGACGCAGGAAATATTACGAATTCCCGACTAAAACATTTCAGAAACCGTCAGGCGATGGATGCGGGCCTGCGCGGCCGGTGTGACAGGTGTTGAATCCTTGAACACCCGCTGTTGCAACCTGACACACCGGTGTGACAGTCGCGGCCGTCTTCACGGTTCGTCCGGCTGCTGCGCATCCGGCCCGATCGCCGGCATCTTGCGATAGATCGTGTTGCGCGACACGCCGAGCGCGCGTGCGGCGGCCGACACATTGCCGCCATGGCGCGCGAGCGCGGCCGCGATCGCCGACGCGGCCACGTCCTGCAGCCGTGCGTCGCCGGTCGCAGCGGCGAACGCGGGCGCTTCCATCGCGAGCGTCGACCCGCAGCCGCCGTGGGCCGGCGGCTCGCCGCCGCGGCGCACGTCGTCGAAGAAGTCGTCGGGCAGATGCTCGCAGCGAATCTCGCAGTCGTCGTCCACCATCGCGGACGCCGTGCGCAGCAGGTTCGCGAGCTGCCTGAAATTGCCCGGCCATGCGCAGCGCTCGAACAGCGCCATCACGTCGGGCGCGACGCTCAACGGCCGGCGCCCGGGCCCCGACAGCGTCTCCCGTTGCAGCATCTTCTGGACGACGACCGCGAGGTCCGTGCGGTCGCGCAGCGGCGGCAGGCGCACGACGAGGCCGTTGAGCCGGTAGTACAGATCCTCGCGAAAGCGGTTCTGCGCAATCATGTCGCGCAGGTCGCGGTGCGTCGCGCAGATGATCGCGATATCGACGCCGATCGCCTTCGTCGAGCCGAGCGGGTTGACGATGCGCTCCTGCAGCACGCGCAGCAGCCGCACCTGCAACGGATACGGCATGTCGCCGATTTCGTCGAGAAACAGCGTGCCGCCGTTGGCCTGCAGCAGCTTGCCGGTCGCGCCCTTGCGGCGGGCACCGGTAAACGCGCCCTCCTCGTAGCCGAACAGCTCGGACTCGATCAGCGTCTCCGGAATCGACGCGCAGTTGACGGCGACGAACGGCCCGTCGCGGCGCGGCGAGTCGTTGTGGATCGCCTGCGCGAGCAGTTCCTTGCCGGTCCCGGTCTCGCCGGTGATCAGCACCGGAATGTCCTTGCCGATCACCTTGCGGACCTTCGCGATCACGGCCGCGACCTGCGGATCGCCGGTGTCGAGATAGCTGAGCCGCGACAGGCTCGCCGCATTCTGCGCGGCGTGCGGCCGCGCGGCCGGCGCTGCGCCGTCGTGCACTTCCGCGGGGCGGCTGCCCTCGGCGCGCAGCGCGCGCCGGAACTGCACGCGTGCGCACACCACCGCGCCGTTGCCGAGGTTCAGCGTCACGTGCGGCTCGGTGCTCGCGCGCATCCGGTCGATCAGTTGTGCACTCGTCACGTCGAACAGCGACGCCAGCGTGTGCGCGCGCAGCGCGGCAAGCGGCATCCCGAGCTGGAACTGCGCGCTGCGATTGGCCGACAGGAAGCGGCCGTCGGCGGTGAATGCGACGATCCCCTCCATCAATGTGCCGAGGAACTCGGGACGCCCGTGGAACGACACCTGCAGCGTCTCCTGAAAGGTCGTCGTGAACAGGTGGTTCTCGATCATCTGCACCGACATCTTCGCGAGCGCCATCGTGTGCTGGTGATAGCTGCGATGGTCGCCGGTCACGTCGAGCACGCCGATCGCGTCGCCGTACGGATCGAGAATCGGCACGCTCGAGCAGGTCAGGAAGTGGTTCGCGGCCAGAAAGTGCTGGTCGCCGTGCACGACCATCGGACACAGCTCCGCCAGCGCGGTGCCGATCGCGTTGGTGCCTTGCCGGTTCTCGGCCCAGTTCGCGCCGGGGCGCAGCGCGACGCGTTCGGCACGCCGCAGAAAGTCGTCGTCGCCGATCGAATGCAGGATCAGCCCTTCCGCATCGGTGAGCACGATCATGCTCTGCGTATTGACGATCTGCTCGTGCAGCGTCTCCATCACGGGCATCGCATGCACGCACAGCACGCGGTTCTGCTCGCGCTTGAGCGCGAGCGCGGTGCCGGACAGCACGTCGTAATCGGGACGTGCCGATGCCTGCAGCCCGAACGTCTCGGACCGCTCATGGGATTTCTGGATCGTCGGCGTCGGCCAGCCGGGCGCATGCGCGGCCCGTGCGGTGGCTGTCGGATGAACGTCATCGCGCATTGTCTCCTCCTGGGATCCTTCCGGTCAGTTGCCGGACTCTTTGCCATCGATACAAGCAAACATCGGGCCACGACGCGAGCGACGTGCGCGGCCGTTTCGTCGCATCGCCGCTCAATCGCAATTGAAAGGAAAATGCAAGACGGTTACCGTCTCGCGGATCTTCTGCGGTGCGCGGCCGACGTGATAACGCGGAACAGCCGTACGCCGCCACCCGGACGAATCCCTATCCTCATCGCGGGCGCGATTTTCGCTTCATGCAAGCCGGCCGCTGCAGCTTTGCTGCCGGACCTTCGTGCTTCCCTCCATTCCCGGCCGACATGACCCGACCATCCGAATCCCTCTCCGTCTCCAGTGCTTGGCCACGGCATCACCTGTCCCGCGACGCGCACACCATCGCATGGACGGAAGCCGGCAACCCGCACGGCGCGCCGGTCGTCGTGCTGCACGGCGGCCCCGGCAGCGGCTGCCGTCCCGCGATGCTGCGCCCGTTCGACCTGACGCGGATGCGCGTCGTGCTGGTCGACCAGCGCGGCGCGGGCGCATCGACGCCGCGCGGCGGGCTGCGTCACAACAACACGATGCGGCTGATCGGCGACCTCGATGCGTTGCGCGCGCAACTGGGCATCGAACGCTGGGCGGTCGTCGGCGGATCGTGGGGCGCGGCGCTCGCGCTCGCGTACGCGGGACAGCATCCGTCGCGCGTCACCGGCGTCGTGCTGCGCGGCCTGTTCCTCACGTCGTCGCGCGAAGTGCGCGAACTGTTCGTCGGTGCACGTGCGCGCGCGCCGCGCGAATGGCTGCGCCTGACGGCTGCCGCCGGCAGCACGCGTGCCGACCGGCTGATCGCCTGCTGCGCGCGGCATCTGCAACCGGGCGCCGGTCAAGCCCGGCAGCGCGCGATCGCACTCGCGTGGAATGCGTACGAAGACGCGATCCTGACCGGGCGCCCGGCGCGCGATTCGCGCCCGACGCAGCGAACCGTCGACCGGCTCATCGACAAATACCGGATCCAGGCGCACTACCTGCAACACGCGTGCTGGCTCGGCGAGCGGCGGTTGCTCGCGCTCGCGCGACAGGCCGCGCAAGCCGGCGTGCCGCTGCACGCCGTGCACGGCATGCACGACCGCGTGTGCCCCGTCGCGAACGTCGAGCGCCTGGCGCGCGCCGTGCCGGCCGCCGTCGTCGAGTGCGTGCCCGCCGGCCATCTCGCGAGCGACGACGCGCTGGCGCGGGGCGTCGCGCGTGCAGTGCGCGAGATGCTGACCGTCACGGCGCGCATGCCGCCGCACGCCGGCGTGCACGCTCAATCCCACGCATAGCGCGCACCGATCCACGCGCCGCGCGGCGCGCCCGGCCCGACGAACTGCTCGTTGACGGGGTTGAGTCCGTCGAACGAATGGCCGGGCCCGTTGAAGAAGTTCCGGCCGAGCACCGCGACGCTCGCATAACGCTTGTCGAGCAGGTTGGTGACCGATGCGAACAACTGCAGATGCTTCGAGACCTGCCACGTCGTATCGAGATCGATCAGGAAATAGCCGGGCACCTTGCCGTTCGCGTCCTGGTTGTTCTCGTCGCCGCGCGCGAACACGCCGCTGCGATATGTGATGTTCGTGCCGACGGTCCACTTCGGCGTCGCCGCATAGTCGAGCCGCAGCTTCACGGTGCTCGACGGAATGCCGGGAATGCGGTCGCCGGAGTGGACAACGATGTTGCCTCGCGCATCGGCGCTCGAATTGCTCGCGCTGCTTTCGGTCCACGTCGAGCGGTAGCGGGCGTCGACGTAGCTGTAGCTCACCCCAATGCCGACCGGCCCGAGCCGCGTGTGTGCGGCGAGCTCGAAACCTTGCCGGCGGGTCTTGCCGACGTTCTGGAAATAGCCGAGCGTGCTCGCGCCGCCATCGCTGCTGATGAACTGGATGTCGTCGTCGAGCGTCGTGTCGTACACGGCCGCGCTCCACGTCGTCGCCTGGCCGACACGGCCGCGCGCGCCCAGCTCGATCGTCTTCGCGATCACCGGCTTCAGCGCCGGATCGGCGAGGAAGTCGTTCGGCAGCGAGCACGGTGCGGCCGGGTCCGCACATGCGAGCTCGATCGCGGTCGGCGAGCGCATTCCTTCGTTGTACGTCGCATAGGCGGTGAAGCCCGGCACCGGATTCCACGTGACGCCGACGGCCGGATTGAACCGCGAGAACGAATGGCGCGCGGTGAGGAGCGGCTGCAGGCCGCTCACGTCCTCGATGGCCGCGCGCGCCCAGTTGTAGCGACCGGCCAGTGTCAGCGACCACTGCCGCGTCAGCGCCAGCGTGTCGTCGAAATAGAAGCCGTAGTTTCCGTTGCGCGTTTTCGCGTGCGTCGTCTGCGTGAAGTCGCCGATGCCGATCGTCGCGCGCGTAGCCGTGAACGCGCCATCCTGCGACGACTGCCGGAAATCCGAGTTCGCGAGATCGGCCGACGCGCCCACGACGAACTGGTTGTCCATGCCCGCAAGCTTGCCGAGCAGCGTCAACTGCAGGTTCGCGCCGAAGCTGTCGGTCGCGACCACCGATCGGTCGTTGGCGGCCTGCACGGTGTCGGTGACGCCGTCGTCGACGCTGCCGAAATCGTCGTTCACGTTGCTGCTGACGTTGGTGTTGCGGTAGTGCCGGTAGTAGAGGTTGCCGCTGAGCTGCACATGGTCGTTGAACGCGTGGTCGCCCGACACCGTCACGTATGCGGCGCTGTTCCGATTCAGGTCGGGGTAGGTATACGCCTGCGCGCGATTGTCGAGAAACGAGCGCGGAATCGTCTGCGTGCCCTGCAGCGAGTTGTCCGCGCCGCCGGCCGAAATCGACAGCGTCGTATCGGCGTCCGTGTAGCGCAGCTTGCCGAAGCCCTGCCGCACGCGGCTGCCGTTGTGATCGGCCCAACCGTTGTCGTTCGCGACGTTGCCGGTCACGTAGTAGTCGAGGTTGCCGCCGATGCGTCCGCCCTGCTCGATCTGCGCGATCTTGCGCCCCCATGAACCGACCGACACCTCCACCGAGCCGCCCGGGCTCGTCTTGCCGTTCTTCGTCGTGATCGCCAGCGCGCCGCCGAGCGTGTTGAGCCCGTAGGTCGGATTCGAACCGGGAATCAGCTGCATCGTGTCGATCGCCGCCTGCGGGATGAGATCCCAGTTCACGACGTCGCCGAACGGCTCGT
Organism: Burkholderia sp. IMCC1007; assembly: GCF_027257875.1. Lineage (GTDB taxonomy): Bacteria > Pseudomonadota > Gammaproteobacteria > Burkholderiales > Burkholderiaceae > Burkholderia. Next base: position 10,892 of record NZ_JAPVQY010000072.1, on the reverse strand, counting down.
TCACGCGCACGCCGTCGACGAATACCGACAGGCCCTGCGGCGTGCCGAGCACCGGCGACGCCGTGAAGCCGCGGTAGTTCACGTCGGTCTGGTACGGATTGCCCTGTGCTTCGTTGATGGCGACGCTCGATACGTTCTTCTCGAAGAAGTCGGTCAATACGCTGCCGTGCTGGTGTTCGACGTCGCCGCCGCGAAACGTCTGCACGTTGGCGGGCACGCGCGACAGCGGCGTGCCGATGCCCAGCAGCGGCGTCGTGCCGACCACGACGATCGGCGCGAGCGTCGGCGCGTCGACGTTGGCCGTGGGCTCGACCTGCGCCGATGCGGGCGTCAGCCAGCCGCCGAGCATGCCGCCGAAGCACAGCGTGACGCCTGCGCGCCGGGCGACGAAGCGGCGCTTCGCCACATCGGTTTCATGCATTTCCATGTCTCCTGTCTGCTTGTAGTTGTGTGATGCGTGGGCGGCAAGCGACGCGGCGCTCGACCGCTTCAGTGCGTCGTGCCGCTTGCTCCGTCGGCCGTCGCGATCGCGACGTGCGCGACGCGTGCGCGTCCGATCGACGCAATGACGGTGGCGACCGTGCCGAACGGCTCGGCGCGATCGGCGTGCAGGCTCACGCGCGTGCGCGGATCGCGCGCGACGTGTCGTGCCAGCACGGACTCGACGTCGGCCGGTGCGGTCGGCCGGCCGTCGATGTAGACCGCGCCGTGACCGTCGACGGTCACGATCACCGTCGACTCATCCGTGTCGTGCGGCGCCGCGGCGGCCTTCGGCAAGTCGACGCGAACCCCATGCGTCATCAGCGGCGCGGCAATCAGAAAAATCACCAGCAATACGAGGACGACGTCGACGAGCGGCGTCACGTTGATTTCACCGAGCGGCTCGCCCGCATCGGCATCGCGGCAATCCGGCTTCATACGGCCGCCCGCCGCGCGGTACCTGCGTTGCGGACTTCCGGCATCGCCGCGTGCACCGGCGCGTCGAGCCGGAATTGCCGCTGCTCGGCCAGTGCGATCAGGTCCTGCCCGAACTCGTCGAGCGCGGCCGTCACGGTCTTGAGCCGCCGCAGGAACAGGTTGTACGCAACGACCGCCGGAATCGCGACGCCGATGCCGACGCCGGTCGCGACCAGCGCCTGGCCGATCGGCCCCGCGATCGCATCGATACCGCTGGTGCCCGACGCCGTCATCGATTGCAACGTTTGGACGATCCCGAACACCGTGCCGAACAGCCCGACGAACGGCGCGACGTTCGCGGTCGACGCGAGCAATGTGAGTCCGCGCTCGAGCGGGCGCTGCTCGCGGCGGATCGCGCGCGCGAGCGTGCGTTCGAGCATGTCGCGGCGATCCCACGCGACGAGCGCGGCCGGCGCGTCAGGTTCGGCGGCTTCGACGTTGCGCAATGCCTCGCAGATGGCGCGCTGCAGCCGCGCGTTCACGCTGGCGGACGCGTCGTCGTCCGTCGGCATCGTCAGTGTCATGCGATCGCTTCGGCGCGCGGCATGGCGGCGGTTGCCGAGCGCGATGCGCGCGTACAGCAGCACCTTGGCGACGATCAGCGTCCACGTGAGCACCGACAGCATCGCGAGCAACGCGAATGCACCGACGACTGCGTACTGGATGTAGTCCGACATGACGGATTCCTCAGTTTTCGAGCTTGAACACGACCGGCACCCGGACCCAGCCGTCGATCGATTCCGCGCCGCGTTTCGCCGGCACGAAGCGCCAGTCGGTCACCGCCGCAACCGCTGCGTCGTCGAGCGCGTCGTGTCCGCTGCTCGCCGCCAGCACGACGCGGTCCGGCCGCCCGTTCGCCAGCACGTGCACGTTCAGGAACGTGGTGCCTTCCCAGCCGCGCCGCTGGGCGACATCCGGGTAATCGGGCGCCGGGTTGTGCAGATAGGCCGCCGTGAAGCGCGGGGCGGTGACGGGTTCGGGCGCAGCGGGGGCGAACGCAGGCGGGGCGGACGGCGTTGCGCGTGCGGGCGCTGGCGGTGCGGTATCGGCCGATGCGTTCGCAGCGGCCGTTGGTGCTGTTGCCGGCGCGGGCGCGGGCGTGGGTGCAGACGCGGACGTGGATCTGGATGTGAATCTGGACGTGGACGTCGGCGTGGACGTGGACGTGGGCATAGTGCGTGCGACGTCGCCGTCGGGCTGTTCGAATGCGGTTGCGGGCGATTGCGCGGGCCTCGCGTGACCGACCTGATGTGGCGCAGGACCGGTCGATCGAACATCCCGATGTACGGCCGCATCACGATTCGCATGCGCATGCATCCACGGCGCAGAGGTCGCGACGTTCGCGCGACGCTGCAAACCGCGAGCCGCATTCACCGCGTCGCTCGTCTCCACTTCGACTGCGGGCGCGCGAGGCAGCGTCGATCGCGTATCGACGGCAACCGCATGCCAGAGCGCAACGAGGATTGCCGAATGCGCGACGAATACCGTCAACGCAACGGTCTTCAGCGATTCGCGCGAACGTGCCGCGTACGGCGCCGTGATCGTCGCCGCATGCGGCCCGGCCGGCGCAATGCCGTACGCCAGCGCGACCAGACGGCGGCGGTCTGATCGGCGACCGGCATCGGACGAAATCGGAACATGCATGACGGTCTCTCGCTGCGCGGAATCGTTTCCCGTTCCGAACGGCAAGAAGCATGCCGATGCGGACCTCGCTCGCGCGTGCAACAGGGCCGACGCGCCCGCCCAGCGGCGCGAAGCCCCGCGCTTGTTGCAGTTCGTGCCACTCCTGTTGCACCTGTGTCAATTTGGATCAACCGCTCGGCTCGCATGCCACAGCGCAAGCGATGCGCTCCACTCGACCGCGCATTCGCGCGCGCATCGTCCGCTGCATGGACGACGCGCACCGCACGACACGCTCCGGATCCATCCATCGACGCCGCTCGCGTTGCCGCGATAACTAGCCACCGCATTCAACGAAAAGAACGCCGCGATTCATCGCTCGCCACCGGCTCACGTAGTCGCTGCCCCCATGCGCGCACTGTCATCTTTCGCAACACTGCGCCGCCGGCTGTCCCCGAACGCAACAGGCGCGGATCACCCGCGACGCCGCGCACAGACGCCCGCGGCGCGCGCAATCCGCCGCCGCGCGTTGCGTGGCGCGGCTCGTGCGGCAATGGCATGCGATTTGCGTGACTGGCTGCGCACTGGACCCGGAATACCACCCTGCCGGCCCGGCCGCGTGTTGGCCGCGGTGCGACCACAATGACTCAGGAGACAACCATGAAGAAAGTCCCGGCTTTGACGAGCCGACTGGCAACGATCGGCATCGCGGTGGCGGCCGCCATCGCCTTGAATCCCGGCCTCGTGGATGCCGCCGCGGATTATCCGGCCGTCACGTACCAGCGGCTCACGGATGCGCAGCGCGATCCGGGCTGGCTCACCTACTACCGCACGTACAACGGCCAGGCGCATTCGCCGCTCAAGCAGATCGACAAGTCGAACGTGAAGCAGCTGACGCAGGCGTGGAGCTACAAGTTTCCCGCTGAATTGAAGCAGGGCTTCGAAGCCACGCCGATCGTCAACGGCCGCTATCTGTTCGTGACGACGCCGAAGGACAACGTCTACGCGTTCGATGCCGCCACCGGCGCGCAACTGTGGAAATACGAGCCGAAGCTCGGGGCGGAGTCGTTCAAGACGGCGTGCTGCGACGTCGTGAACCGCGGCGTGGCGCTGTACGGCAAGAACGTCTACGTCGCGATGCTGAGCGGCGAAGTCGCCGCGCTCGACGCGCAGACCGGCGCGCTCGTGTGGAAGAAGCAGATGTTCGAACCGGGGCTCGGCTATGCGTTCTCGCTCGCGCCGCTCGCGCTCGACGGGGCGATCGTCGTCGGCAGCTCCGGCGGCGAATACGGCGCACGCGGCTTCATTGCCGCGCTGAGCCCGAACGACGGCACGCTGCTGTGGAAGCGCTTCACGATCCCCGGCCAGGGCGAGAAGCACGCCGACACCTGGCCGGACGGGATGCAGGCGCACGGCGGCGCGCCGGCGTGGCTGACCGGCACCTACGACGCGGCGACGCGCACGCTGTACTGGGGCGTCGGCAACCCGGGGCCGTGGCTCGCGGACTTGCGCCCGGGCGACAACCTGTATTCCGATTCGCTGCTCGCGCTGGACCCGAAGAACGGCGATCTCAAGTGGCACTACCAGTACACGAAGCACGACACCTGGGACTATGACGGCGTGAACACGCCGGTGCTCGCGACGATCAAGTACAAGGGCAAGGAGCACGACGCGATCATCCACGCCGACCGCAACGGCTACTTCCATGCGATCGACCGCGATACCGGCAAGCTGATCTACGCGGAGCCGTTCGTGAAGGCGACGTCGGTCACCGGCTACACGGAAGACGGCGCGCCGATCCAGGATCCCGCGAAGTATCCGAAGGTCGGCACGACGATCGACACGTGCCCGAGCTTCCTCGGCGGCAAGAACTGGTGGTCCGTGTCGTACGACCCCGAGCACCATCTCGCGATCGTGCCGTCGCTGCATGCGTGCATGAGCCTGTCCGGCAAGTCGGTCAACTACATGGAAGGGCTGCCGTATCTCGGCGAAGGCTTCGAGATCAAGCCGGAGCCGGGCAGCGAAGGCTACGGCGAACTGCAGGCGATCGACGTCAACACCGGCAAGAAGGTGTGGAGCCACTGGAGCAAGCTGCCGTGGAATGGCGGCGTCGCGACGACCGCCGGCGGCCTCGCGTTCAGCGGCTCGCTCGACGGCCACCTGTACGCGTTCGACGTATCGACCGGCAAGGTTCTGTGGGAGAGCCCTCAGCTCGCGAGCGGGATCATCGCGCAGCCGTCGGTGTTTGAAGTCGACGGCAAGGAGTACGTAGCAGTACTCGCGGGCTACGGCGGCGCGAACCCGATCTGGGGCGGCCCGATGGCCAAGGCGGCGGACGACGTGCCGCGCGGCGGCACGCTGTACGTGTTCGCCCTGAACCGCGGCTGATCGACGTCCGGTCGACCGCATTGCGTCCGCGCCGCCGGCGCGGGCGCCTCCCCGTTTCCAACCGAGCGACGATCATGAACCTTCGACTTTCCCGCCTCGCCGTGGCCAGTGCGCTCGCGGCAGGCACGGCACTGGCCCCGGCGCTGTCCACGGCCGCGACGCCGGTACGCATCTGCTCGCTGCCCGGCACGCCGACGGCCGCACTCGACAAGGCAGTCGCGCGCGACGTGTTCCGCGCGGCCGGCGTCGCCGCGACGTTTTCCGCACACGACGCCGGCGGCAGCGACGACGACGGCGTGTCCGCACACGAACTCGCGGGCATCCTCGAACGCGAGTGCGACGTGATCGCGGGCTTTCCGCGCTCGGCAATCGCCGACGCATCCGATCCGAAGCTGCTGTTCTCGCAGGGGTACCTGCGTTCGGGCTATGTCAGCGTCACGCGCCGCGACGCGGGCACGCCGCCCGCCGGCCACGAAATCGTCGCGGCGACCTACGCGAGCCCCGCGCAACTGATCGCGGTCCAGCAGAAGGGCGCGCGCTTCGATCTCGAGAATACGTCCGAGCAAACGGTCGACGCGGTTGCCCGCGGCCGCGCGCATCGCGCGATCGTCTGGTATCCGGCCGTCGTCGCCTATCAGGCCGCGCATCCGAAGCAGACGTTCCGCATCGGTGCGACGTCGTCCCCGTATGCGGACTGGCAGCTCACGTTTGCGTTCGCGTCGCGCTCGGCTGCATTGCAGCAGCAGATCGACGCAACGCTCACGCAGATGAAGCGCGACGGCCGGCTCGCGGCGCTGACCCGCAAGTGGGCGCTGCCCGGTAATGCGCTCGAAGCGCACGAGTCGCGCACACCGGCGCGGTGGTCCGATGGCGCAACGGCCGTCAACGGCCGCACGGCCGGCGGTATCCTTCGCGCGCGCAACCTGCCGGCCGGCGGCGGCTTCATCCGCGTCGCCGCGGGCACCGGCGCCGCAGCGCCCGCATTCGACGCCGCACAGGCCGCGCACGGCAAGGCGATCTACGGCAATGCGTGCGCGAAGTGCCACGGCGCCGACCTCGAAGGCAATACCGCGCCCGCGTTGAGCGGTCCGTCATTCGCGCCGCTGTCGCATTCGCACCTGACGATCGGCGGCGTGTTCGGCTACATGGCGACCAACATGCCGGCCGACCAGCCCGGCAAGCTGAAGGACGACGAATACGCGGACCTGATGGCCTTCCTGCTCGCGTCGAACGGCTATGTCGCCGGCAACGGCAAGCTGACGGCCGATGCCGCGCGCGCCTCGACCGCACCGCTCATCGCCGGCCCCGCCGCGCGCAAGGACGCGAGCCAGTAACCACGGGCAAGCGGCCTCGCCACATGACGCGGGCCGCGTCCTTCCCCACGATTTCATCTTCACCAGGAAACGACCGTGACGCACCCTACCTCCCGCAGAATTTTCATCATCAACACCCTCGGCCTGTGCGCGGCGCTCGCCGCGTCGCGCACGGCACTCGCGGCGCCGCCGCTCCTGGACGAGAACGACGCCACCGCGAAGACGCTCGGCTATCGCGCCCACGCATCGAGCGTCGACACCGCGAAGTTTCCGAAATACCAGGCCGGCGAGCGCTGCGCGAATTGCCGCTTCTACAAGGGCGAAGCGGCGGACGCGAGCGGCACGTGTCCGATGTTCGGCGGCAAGTCGGTCGCGGCGGACGGCTGGTGCAACGTGTATGCCAAGCGCGCGTGACGTGCCGGGCGACGCAATGCCAGCGCAGCACGCGCCGGCACGCGTCGCGTCGACTGACGAAGGTACGCTGCCGCATGCCGTCGCGCACCTGCACGCGCTGATCGCGACCGGCCTCGCGCGCGGGTTCGTCACGCGCGGCGACATCATCGACGCGCTGCCCGACGAAGACGCGAACGACAGCGGCATCGACGCGGCCGCCGCGGTGCTCGGCGAACTCGGCATCACCGTGTGCGACCACGCCGATACCGCGGGCGGCTGGACGCTCGAGCGCTACTTCCGGCCCGCGCCGCCCGTGCGCGCATGGGTCGACGGCGGCGGCACGCTCGCCGCGGCCGACCTGCTCGCGCCGCGCACCACCGATCCGGTCCGGCTGTATCTGCGCGAGATGGGCACGACGCCGCTCCTCACGCGCGACGAGGAATTCGCGTACGCGCAACGGATCGAGCGCGGCCGCGCGGCGTCGGTCGCGGTGCTGTGCGGCGATCCGGATGCGCTCGATGCGCTGGTGTCGATTCGCCGCGAGATCGCCGAGCACCGGACCGCCGCATCGACCTATGTGACCTTTCTGGATGACGGCCCGTGCGACGATGCGCCGTCTGCCGATGCCGCGCTGGACGATTCGTCCGCGTTCACCGGCGAACCCGTGCGCAACCGCGACGATGACGATGGCGACGCGCAGACGCAGCACGACGATTCCGCGGCGCGCAGCGCGGTCGTCGCGCGGCTCGCTCCCGTCGACGCACTCGCCGGCGCGCTGCGCGCGGCGCTGGCGTCCGGCGGCACGGCTTCTTGCGCATATCGCGCGCAGGTACGCGCCGCCGCCGCGCTGCTCGGCACGCTGCGGCTGTCCGCACGCGCGGTCGAGCGGATGAGCGAGCCGTTGCGCGCCCGTGCACGCCGGTATCGCGCGTCGCAGGGCCGGCTGGCGCGGATGCTGGCCGATGCGGGCGTCCCATCGTCGTTCGCCCATGCCGACGACGACCACGCGGGCTGGCTGGCGTCGTGCATCGCCGCGCATCCTGCCAGCGAGCGCGCGCTGACGCACGGCGCAGCCGCGCTCATGGATGCGCGCGCCGCGATCATGCGCGGCGCCGGCGCCCACGATCTGCCGCCCGCCGCAACCGCGTCGCTCGATGCACGTCTCGCGGCCATCGAACGCGCGATGCAGCCGGCGCGCACGGGGCTGTTCGATGCGAATCTGCGGCTGGTCGTCTCGATCGCGAAGCGCTATCCCGATCGCGGCCTGCCATTCGCCGACCTGATCCAGGAAGGCAACATCGGGCTGCTGAAAGCCATCGAGCGCTACGACTACCGGCGCGGCTTCCGCTTCTCGACCTACGCGACTTGGTGGATCCGGCAGGCGATCACGCATGCGCTGGCCGACCTCGGGCGCACGATCCGCGTACCGACGCACACGGTCGACGCGCTCAACAAGCTGAAGCGGCTCGCGCGCGACCATCGACAGCGGTCGGGCGCGCCCGCGACGCCCGCTGAACTCGCTGCGCACATGGGCGAGCCGATCGGCAAAGTGCGCGACCTGATGGCGATCGTGAAGGAACCGATGTCGGCCGACGTGCCGGTATCGCCGGACGGCGAGATGACCTTCGTCGACGTCGCGCCGGATCTTGCGACGCCGTCGCCCGAAGACGCCGCGGGTGCCGCGCAGCTGCGCGAGGCCGTCGCGTGCGCGATCGACCGGCTGCCGCCGCGCGAAGCGATGGTCCTGCGGCTGCGCTACGGGCTGCATGCGGGCGAAGGATGCTCGCTGCGCGACATCGGCCGCCATCTGAACCTGTCGGCCGAACGCGTGCGCCAGATCGAGGCATCGGCGCTCGATCGTCTTCGTGCGTCGGACACGCACGGCGTGCTTCGGTCGCTCATCGCGTAGCAGTGCGAGCGGCGTTCGCCGTTCGCCGTTCGCCGTTCGCCGTTCGCGGTTCGCGGTTCGCGGTTCGCGGTTCGTCGCTCGTCGCTCGTCGCTCGCTGCTCGTTGCCCGTTGCCCGTTGCTCGCCATGTTGACGCCTGCAACACCGTTGCTGCATTTCGACGCAACGCGCACGGCGGCAACGATGCTCGACATTCGGTTCCCCAATTCTTTGCAGTCCCGATCGAATAACGAAAACCGTGCTAGGACGGCGCTAACGCCACTCCGGCCGGATGCCCGCATGCGATTGGCATGCAAGTTGCGTTTCGACAGGCGAGCCACAACCCGCGATTTTCATGGAGAACACCTTGACCGCCATCGTATCGATCCTTCAGGAACGCCGAATCTTCGAACCGACGGCCGACACGCGCGAGCACGCGACCATTTCCGGCATGCCGGCCTACCGCACGCTGGCCGCCGAAGCCGAGCGCGATTACGAAGGCTTCTGGGCGCGTCTTGCACGCGAAGGCCTCAGCTGGCACAAGCCGTTCACCAAGGTGCTCGACGAGAGCGACGCGCCGTTCTACAAATGGTTCGACGACGGCGAGCTCAACGCGTCGTACAACTGCCTCGACCGCCACGTCGAAGCCGGCAACGGCCAGCGCGTCGCGGTGATCTTCGAGGCCGACGACGGCACCGTCACGCGCGTCACCTATGCCGACCTCCTCGCCCGCGTGTCGCGCTTCGCGAATGCGCTGAAGAAACGCGGGATCGCGAAGGGCGATCGCGTCGTCATCTACATGCCGATGTCGGTCGAAGGCATCGTCGCGATGCAGGCCTGCGCACGCATCGGCGCGACGCACTCGGTCGTGTTCGGCGGCTTCTCCGCGAAATCGCTGAACGAGCGGCTCGTCGACGTCGGCGCCGTTGCGCTGATCACCGCCGACGAACAGGCGCGCGGCGGCAAGACGCTGCCGCTCAAGAGCATCGCCGATGAAGCGATCGCGATGGGCGGCTGCGAGGCCGTCAAGAGCGTGATCGTCTATCGCCGCACCGGCGGCAAGATCGACTGGCACGGCGAGCGCGACCTGTGGATGCACGAGCTGACCGATGCCGAGTCCGACACGTGCGCACCGGAATGGGTCGGCGCCGAGCATCCGCTGTTCATCCTGTATACGTCAGGCTCGACCGGCAAGCCGAAGGGCGTGCAGCACAGCACGGGCGGCTACCTGCTGTGGGCCGCGCAGACGATGAAGTGGACCTTCGACTGGAAACCCGACGACGTGTTCTGGTGCACGGCCGACATCGGCTGGGTCACGGGCCACACGTACATCACGTACGGGCCGCTCGCATGCGGCGGCACGCAGGTCGTGTTCGAGGGCGTGCCGACCTATCCGGACGCCGGCCGCTTCTGGAAGATGATCGGCGACCACAAGGTCACCGTGTTCTACACCGCGCCGACCGCGATCCGTTCACTGATCAAGGCGGCCGAAGCCGACGACAAGGTCCACCCGAAGAGCTACGACCTGTCGAGCCTGCGCATCATCGGCACGGTCGGCGAGCCGATCAATCCGGAAGCATGGATGTGGTACCACAAGCACGTCGGCCAGGAGCGCTGCCCGATCGTCGACACGTGGTGGCAGACCGAAACCGGCGGCCACATGATCACGCCGCTGCCGGGCGCGACGCCGACGGTGCCGGGTTCGTGCACGCTGCCGCTGCCGGGCATCATGGCCGCAGTGGTCGACGAGACGGGCCAGGACGTGCCGAACGGGCAAGGCGGGATTCTCGTCGTCAAGCGTCCGTGGCCGGCGATGATCCGCACGATCTGGGGCGACCCGGAGCGCTTCAAGAAGAGCTATTACCCCGAGGAACTCGGCGGGCGGCTGTACCTGGCCGGCGACGGCACCGTGCGCGACAAGGACACCGGCTACTTCACGATCATGGGCCGGATCGACGACGTGCTGAACGTGTCCGGTCACCGGCTCGGCACGATGGAGATCGAGTCGGCGCTGGTCTCGCACGAGCTGGTTGCCGAAGCGGCGGTGGTGGGCCGCCCGGACGACACGACGGGCGAGGCGGTGGTCGCGTTCGTGGTGCTCAAGCGTTCGCGTCCGGAAGGCGAAGAAGCGGCTGCGCTCGCGAAGTCGTTGCGCGACTGGGTCGGCAAGCAGATCGGGCCGATCGCGAAGCCGAAGGACATCCGCTTCGGCGACAACCTGCCGAAGACGCGCTCGGGCAAGATCATGCGGCGCCTGTTGCGCTCGCTCGCGAAGGGCGAGGCGATCACGCAGGACACGTCCACGCTCGAGAACCCGGCGATCCTCGATCAGCT
>NZ_JAPVQY010000071.1 GCF_027257875.1 Burkholderia sp. IMCC1007 | reverse complement strand
CATGAGGCGGTCGTTGATCTCGGGCGGTCGCACGTGAATGCTGACCATGTCGGGAATCGCCCCCCGCCGATCGGTGCCGCGCGATCGCGGCAGGCGCTTGTTGCGGTGCTGGCGCAGGCAGGCAATCAGCTCGCGGCGCAGCTCGCCGCGGGGCTGGGCGTAGATGGCGTTGTAAATCGTTTCGTGGGACACGTGCAGGCTCGGATCGTCGGGGAAGGTGCGCTTCAGGGTAGCTGCAATCTCCTGCGGGGACCACTGTCGCTCGCGCAAGCGCTGGCAAACGACACCCCAGAGAATCGAGTCGGGAGCGAGCTTAAGCGCAGGGCGCGCGGCCTGCCGTCGAATGTTGCGGGACGCTTGGGCTACATGTGGGCAGTACAGGCCGTCGGTCTGCGTGTTGCGGGCCAGTTCGCGACTCAACGTCGAGGGTGCGCGATTGAGCTTGCGGGCGATCGCCCGCAAGCTCAATCCCTCATCCCGCCAGAAGTCGAATCTCATACGTTCTTCAGGTTGCAGTTGTTGGTACGTTCTCTTTGCCATTCACGGAATTTACCGGCTGGCGAGAGTGTTGCACTTCAGATTTGAGACCGCCAAAGAACGCGGTCGATGAATACGTTTTCTTGAATCTCTTATCAAATATTCGACAAATTCTCGCAAACGTTTCACTGATACTCATCCAACGGCTCGATATATCACTCATAGAAGACTCGGTACGCTGACGAATAGTGCGCAGCGCAATAGCCATATTGTGCCTGTGCTCCGGACGCGCTTCGATTACCACAGCATGCGATGCCACGAGTGCAGCCACTCCCTGTTGAACTCGAAGCCTACGGAGGCTGGCAGCAATAGAGCGACGTTCTTGTGCACCGCAAGGTACACATATTTCAACTGATGCAGGGAGACGGACAGTGTTACAAAAATATTGCTGCATTGATCTAGATCAAACGAGGCCGATGTTGTATCGCGTTCGAGACACTTATTCAATGATTCTTAACAAATAATTGGTGCCGTATCACTGCCTTGACTGATTCCGTCAACAATGAGGTGAGATCGGACACTGACCGAACGGCCGCAGATTTAGCCGCATATGATGCGCTGCAGAAAATGCAAAAAATTGTTAAGGGGCCGGGGCGATGCTAACAGTGCCGAATGTAACGACAACGGGGTTAAGAGTGGGTGGCGATCGGGGAAGAAATATCGATCGTCGACGCGACAGCATAATCATCCTGTTGCTCGACGGATTTTCGATTATGCAAATGGGCAGGCTGGCTGCAGTATTCGAACTCGCCAATCAGCTTGAGCGTGTGAATACGCCATTTGCCGACCGCTACGAACTCAGGCTCCACTCCAGCCATGGCGGCGCTGTTCGTTCGTCGTCGGGCGTCCAGATCTGGACGGACGCGCCTCGTCCGCTCGATGCAAACAATGTGCAGGCGATGTTCGTGCTCGGTGGCCAGGGGCGAGCAAGCGGCCTCGACGATCCGTTCATCGGCTGGCTGCAGCATGCCCATCAGCGCGCGCGCGTGGTCAAGGGCGATAGCGGCGGCGCGGGAATGCTGACGGCGATTCGCCTGAACCAGAAGTTTCCGGAGGGCATCCCGCACGCGATGCAAGCGACGCTGGCCGCTTGCAGTACGGCCGAATCGGAGTCGTCCGACGATGACGACGAAGGCATGTTCGCGGCCGCGTTGTCGATCGTCGTGCGTGATGCAGGCTACGAAATCGCGCAAGAGATCGTCGCATGCATGATGCCGGGGACGAACCGGAAATTTGCGAGTGTCCTGTTCGGCGCGCAGGAGGCGCGAGCCAGCGAATTGATTCGCGCGGCCGCTCATCACCTTCGGGCGAACAGTGCGAATCGCATCTCGATCGCCAATGCGGCACAGGCTGCTGCAATGAGCGAGCGGAATTTCCTGCGGCGCTTCAAGAACGAAATTGGCGTGACGCCAACCGAGTTCGTGCTGCGGGTACGGCTCGAGAAGGCGTGCACCATGCTCGTCGAGACGGATTTGCCTGCGGACAAGGTCGCGCGGCGCGTCGGTCTCGGCAGTGGGGATCGGCTGGCCAAGCTGTTCCGCCAGCATCTGTCGATGTCGCCGACCGAGTATCGCGCGGCTGCTCGCGACAAAATGTTCGCGTCGACGGACGCCATCGAATGGCGCAACGGCAGCTCGCGTCGCTGAGCGTGCTGTCGCGTCTGAAACCGCTGTAACGGCCGACGCTCGCTCGGCCGATTCATTTGCGTCCGGCCGTGGCGACGCATGTCCGACTTCACGGTGCGACGAAATAGGTTTGCGTGTTCGGATGAACCATTTGATCGGCGACGATCTCGTCGGCAGTCGCCCATCGATATGCGGTGTGCTGAGCATTCGGCAGTGACACGAGGTCGAACTTGCCGTGGAGCTTGTATCCCATCACGACGTAGTGTGTCGAGATGCCAGGCTCGCCGCCAAAGTTGTCCTCGTAGAGGTGGTCATAGATGCCGATAAGTCGGGCATCAGCCCGTTCCAGGTCGCTGCATCCGAGTTCGTCGCGCGCGATACGCTGGAATGCCTCGTCGAGGCGTTCGTTCTTGCGAATCCGGCCACCTGGCACGAACCAGAAACCTTGTGCAGGACGATTGACGCGATGGCCGAGCAAATATGCGCCGTCGCCGTTCGCGACGATCAGGTCGATCGCAACCAGTGGGGTGGCGTCGATGACACGCAAGAAGGTGTCCAGCGGAAGCATGGCGGATGGGCTCCTGGAAGTCTGTCGAAGTGCACCGGCACACTGTTTCTACATTCGCGTGCGACTCGCGTAGCGCGGTGACGTGCCGGCTTTGTCGATGCGCGACGGCGTGTCCGTCTGCATGCATTTCATCATGGCTGGCCGTGATTGCACGTGTCGGCCAAAACACCGAAGCAATCCGCCAATTGCCCGAAGCGGATCGCGCGTGACGGCGCAATGCGTGCCGGGAAACGCGCGGGCATGCGTCGATACATTTTCATTCGGCCATGATCGTGGTCGGAGCCGCCATCTCGTTCAGAAGCAGTCGATTCGACGTTAGTCTTCGGTCAGGCCTTTCGAGGAGGCGTGTTCACCCCGGAACTCTCCTCGGAACTTTTACCTGCGCGCCGTCTGGTGCGCAGGTCTTTTTATTCATCGCGGGTCGAGTCGTACGTGCGTCGAATGTATGCCGCCGTCGTTCGAATCGTGTCGCAGGAAGATACGTACCGCTCGCAATAAAAAAATCAGTAATGCGAAGGGTATTGCAAGAAGCGTCGTCGTCGGGCCGGACGTGACGCTGAATTCGGACGTTCGGGCGCGTCTCGCTTCACTACGGGCATGGGACGCTAAATCGGCCCGACGTCGTGGGCGTGGGTTCCTTCCGCGTCCCGCTTGGCGACCCGAGGCTTCCGCTGCGAAGCACGCATCAAGCGAATGGCGGAATCAGCGGAATGATTGTCATGTCCGGAATGCTGCATTGCAATACGCTAGCGTCATCGATTCGCGATCCGTCTGATGCGCGAGACCTTGTCGACTGCGGAGCATCGCCGATATGAACGTCGCTCTTCTGATCTTCTCGAGGATCTGTTTCGTGTGGATCCTCGTCTATCTGGCATTCAGCACGGCGTCGGGTCTTTGGGCGGGCGCGCGACATGGCCAGGCACTACTGCTGCTCGAATTTGAGTCGCGTCGCGCCCGCGGCTCGCGTGAGGTGGCGCGAGCACGGATCTTGAAAAGAATGGCGCTGTTGGCCTTGTTCGCGTTGCCCGCGGCTGTCGCGTCGCTCATTGCCAGTGCGGTGATGTCGTAGACGTCCCCTTCGGATGTACGTCACCACGGGGCTGACGAGCGTGCCAGTCAGCCGGAACTCGACAAGTGTGCGCAGCTCAAGGAAGCGGATTGCATCGCGACATCGTCGGCGCGTTTCGGCGGCGTCGGGATGGCGGGTACCGGCTAGTCGGGTTCCTGCGGCAGCCTTGGCCGAATATGACGCATCGATGAAGGCTGATTGTCAACGACGCCGATCGCGCAGCGCCGCCGTGCTGTCGAATCTTGCAGCGGCGAATCGACTCCTTCAAGTCAATCCCACCGGCGCAAGATCGCGTCGCGCCACCTCGCGCGATATCGTGATTAATGCGCGAAGCCGCAGCATATCTTACCGAATGTCGAGCCACCCGCGGGGCACACCACGATGCCGCGATCACCGAATCGCCGCGGTCTCCAATCACCCTCTTGTCATCCGAGCCTGGCTGTTTTTGAAGGCTCTTCGTCACTTCGTTTCGCTGCGGCCGCATAGTCAGAAACCGCCAACATTTGGCCGATCAGGGAAATCCCGCAGACTAATCCGACGAGTGTCTGTTCGAATCGGCCAGCGTTTAAACGCCATTCGGCGCCATCGGTATGATGCGTTGCAACGGAGTACAAAACGTCGATCAGGAACGACAAGTTGAATGGACTGAATGTCCAAGGCACGCTATGGCGCACACGAGTGTCGATCATTCGGGAGATGAGGCGGTAGCAGAGGTTGGAGGGAAGCGGTCACGCAGGAATCGGGATATCGGCGTTGTCGTTTTCGAAGGGTTCTCGTTGTTTGCGGCGGGCGCGGTATTCGAGGTGTTCGAGGTAGCCAACGAGATCTACGCACCGCGCGCGTCCGGGTATCCGCTGTACGACATTCGGTTCTATTCGTCGAAAGGCGGAAACATTGTGTGGTCGTCGGCCATCAACGTGCGGACATTTGCCTGTGATGCAGGCTCGGCGCGTGCGTTCGATGCGTTATTCGTTGCAGGCGGAGAAGGTGCGCGGCGCGCTGCACGCGACGCGCGGGTGATTGACTGGTTGCGGATCGTGCTGCCGAAGGCGGGCATGGTCGAGACGATCGGCGAAGGCAGGATGTTGGTCGCTGCCGCACAGATGGGTTTGCATGTGACCGATGCGATGGATGCAATGCACGTTGCTTGTGACGGCTATGAGCCGGCAAGAGCCGCATTGGCGCTCATCGAACGCGACCTGGGCGGCGATGCGGTGCGTGGAATTGTGGCGCGGCTCGCGCTGAACGACGCATTCAATCCGCCCGAGCAGGATGGCGATGTGCGCAATGGCACACCTGTCGATCGGGTCCGGTCGACGGCGAGCTGGTTGCGGGAGAACTGCGGGCGAGCCATATCCGTCAGCGATGCAGTGCGCGTTGCGGCAATGAGCGAGCGGAACTTCCTGCGGCATTTCAAGCAGGAAATCGGCATGACGCCATCCGAATTCCTGCTGCAGGTTCGCCTTGAGCGCACGGTGCAGCTATTGGCGGAAACCGATTTGCCGATCGGCACGATCGCGCGGCAATGCGGATGGGGGAATGGTGATCGCCTGGCCAAGATATTTCGGCGACACCTCGACGTGACACCCTCGGAATACCGGTTCCGCGCACGCTCGAGCTAGACGGAACGAGGGTTGTAGGAACGGCAGGATGCGCTTCGGAGAAGGGACGGCGCGCATTCTCGACGATTTTCGAATCGCAATCATTGCCTGAGAGAATAGGAGTGCAGATCATGTCGGCATCCATCGAGACAGAGCGCGGAGAAACGGCACCGAACGCAGTCGACGTGAAGGTGAGCGTCGCGCCGGTCGTTCTCGCGGGCGGATCGGGCTCGCGCTTGTGGCCCATGTCGCGCGAGCAGTATCCGAAGCAGTTGATCGGCGTACTCGGTGCCGATTCCCTCCTGCAGGCAACTGTCCAGCGCATGGCAGGGTTCGCGATCGACGAGAGCGACGTATCGCGACCCATCGTGGTGTGCGGCGACGAGCATCGTTTCGTCACGGCGGAGCAGCTTCGTTCCAGCGCGACCGACGCCACCATCATCGTCGAGCCGGCGCGACGCGATACTGCCCCCGCATTGACGCTGGCGGCAGCTGCTGCCAATGCGGGCGGGAAGGACGCGATCCTTGTCGCGATGCCGGCTGATCACGCCATTGCCGATACTGCCGCGTTTCACCGCGCGATCGCACTGGCGGTGGACCACGCGCGGCGCGGCGCGATCGCGACGCTCGGCGTGCCGCCGACGCGGCCTGACACCGGCTTCGGTTATATCCGCCTCGGCGAGGTGCTCGGCTCGGGCGCGCATCGTATCGAACGATTCGTCGAGAAGCCGGCTGCCGAACTCGCCACCCAGTATGTGCAGTCGGGCTCGTACTGGTGGAACAGCGGCATTTTCATCGTGCGCGCGAGCGTCTGGCTCGACACGTTGCGCACGCTCCAGCCCGATATGTACGCCGCCTGCGTCACCGCATATGAGCACGGCAAGAGCGATGGTCCGTTCTTCCGGCCGCATGACGATGCCTTTCTTAAGTCGCCGTCGGATTCGATCGACTACGCGGTGATGGAGCGCCTCGTGTCCGACGCGAGCCTGGTGGATGGCGTGGTTGTGCCGCTTGATGCAGGCTGGTCCGATCTGGGCTCGTGGGATGCGGTCTGGGAAGCACTCGACAAGGATGCAGACGGCAACGTCGGGCGCGGCAAGGTCGTGTTCGAGGGTGCCACGTCGAGCTTCGTGCATTCGGAAGGTCGACTCGTCGCGTGTGTGGGCATGACCAACGCCGTGGTCGTCGAAACTGCCGATGCGGTGCTGGTCGCGGACCGCTCGCGCGTCCAGGACGTGAAGGGTCTCGTGAACCGGATTCGCGCGCAACAGGCGCCGGAAGCCGACGCGCACCGGAAGGTGCGACGCCCCTGGGGCTACTACGACTCGATCGATCACGGCGACCGCTTTCAGGTCAAGCGCATCGTCGTGCATCCGGGCGGACGCCTGTCGCTCCAGTTGCATCACCACCGCGCCGAACACTGGATCGTCGTGCGTGGCACCGCGCTCGTGACGCGTGGCGACGAGCAATTCATGCTCGGCGAAAACCAGTCCACCTTCATTCCGCTCGGCGTCACGCATCGACTCGAGAACCCGGGAAAGCTGCCGCTCGAACTGATCGAAGTCCAATCGGGATCGTATCTCGGCGAGGACGACATCGTGCGGTTCGACGATACATACGGGCGTGCGTGATGTGCCGATTCGACTGTGATCGTTGGCGTCAGACGGGAGGTTGAAATGTTCGGTCTACAAGGATTGATGGCTCGACTCGTGGATATCGCGTTGATCGTCGCCGGGTCGTTGCTCGCGTCGCAATTTCGCTATCAGACGGCTTCCGAAGGCCACTTCGACAGCGCGCTCGTCACGTTCGCGATCGCGTTCACGCTGGTGCTGTTTCCGGTGTTCGGCGTGTACGAATCATGGCGGGGACGTTCGATGCTGAGGCTGAGCGGGACAATCTCGCTCGCGTGGATCGTCGTTCAGGCGTGCGGGATCGTGTTGATGTTCTCGCTCCATCGCTCGGACGTGATTTCCCGACTGTGGTTCGTGTACTGGACCGCGATGACCGGGGGCGCGCTGATCGCGTCGCGAATCGGCACGCATCTGTTTCTGCGCAGCGTTCGACATGCAGGCATCAACCTTCGCAGTGTTGCGGTGGTCGGATACGATCAGCACTGCCAACAGGTGGTTCGAAACATCGAGGAGTCGCCTGCGAGCGGATTCCGGCCGGCAGCTGTATTCGACCTGCGCCCGATTACCGCGAACGCTTCGCATCGCGTGCCGGTATTCACGGAGCTCGATGCGTTCGCGCAGTTTGTCCGGGAGAACGGTGTCCAGGAAATCTGGCTCGCGCTGCCTTTGTCCGAGGAGGCGACCGTCCTGCGGTTCGTCAATACGTTCGGTGACGATCTGGTGAATATCCGCTTTATTCCCGACGTGCGCAGCGTCGCGCTATTCGACGGCGCGATGATCGACCTCATCGGCGCGCCGGCGATCAATCTTGTCGCGTCCCCGCTGCCGCGTCATGCGATGTGGCAGAAGGAGGTGTTTGATCGCCTGTTCGCCGCGATCGCGCTGGTGGCGCTGATGCCGTTGATGGTGGTGATCGCGATCGCGGTGAAGTTGTCGTCACGTGGGCCCGTGTTCTTCAAGCAATACCGCAAGGGTGCCGACGGGCGCAAGTTCCAGATCCTGAAGTTCCGCACGATGCGCGTGCACGTCGAACAGGCCGGCGTGGTCACGCAGGCGACGAAGAGCGACTCCCGCATCACGCGCGTCGGGCGCTTTCTCAGGCGTACCAGCCTCGACGAGTTGCCGCAGTTTCTTAACGTACTGCGCGGCGAGATGTCGGTGGTCGGGCCGCGGCCGCATGCGATCGAGCACGATCGGCTTTATCAGAAGGTTGTCGACGGGTACATCCATCGCTATCGGATCAAGCCGGGGATTACCGGATGGGCCCAGGTGAACGGGTATCGCGGTGAAACGGATCGGCTCGAGAAGATGCAGAAGCGCGTCGAGTATGACCTCTATTACCTGAGGAACTGGTCGTTTGCGCTGGATATGCGGATCGTGTTGGCGACGGTGGCGAAGGGGTTGGTGAATGCGAATGCTTACTGAGCTGATATCCCGGAGTTCGCGCGTTCAGAGGGTTTCGAAATTTTCAACGTACGTCGTGCAACGACGTGCGTCCAGGGCAAACGGATGAAACTTGCGGAAAGTATTTTGATGATGACGACAAGGACGCGCAGCGAGCGTGATAGGTATCGGTATCGGATCGGCCGCATGCCGGCGACGCTACTGGTCGCATCATGCGCCGCACTGTCGGCTTGCACGTTCGCACCCGGCATGCGCATGCAAGCGCCAGCGTCGATTGCGGTCAGCGCAGCCGACAACCAGCATCCGGCCGCGCGAGCGGACGTACCCGTCACCGAAATTACGGTCGATCTGATCAGGCAGGTCAGGGAGCAGCGTCAGGGGGCTGGCACCCCCGAATATGCCGCGCTTTTTTCGAAGCCTGCACCGTACGTGATCGGTCCGGGGGATGTCCTGCAAATCACGGTATGGGATCACCCGGAGCTTGTCGAATCGCAAGGGCCCCAGCTTTCCACGCCGAGCTCGCGGCCGTTCGATCCCGCCCCGGGGCACTTGGTGGATCAGAACGGCGATCTTCAGTTTCCGTATATCGGCAAGCTGCACGTCGCCTCGCTTCAACCGGAAGAGGTTCAGAAAAAACTGACAGCCGGCCTCGCGAGCGTATTCCGCGATCCGCAGGTGACGGTACGTGTCGCATCGTTCCGGTCGAAGCAGATCTATGTAGATGGTGAAGTGCATACGCCCGGGGCGGTTCCGGTCAACGATGTGCCGATGACATTGTATGAGGCTGTCACGCGGGCCGGCGGATTCAGCGCCACGGCCGACCAGAGTCGAATGGTGCTCGTGCGTGGCGCGAAGTCTTATCCGATCAATCTGACGGCAATGCTCGCAAGCGGGGAGAATCCGGCGCACGTCGTTCTGCGCAATGGCGATCTGCTGCGCGTGCTGCCGCGCGATCAGAACGGCGTGTACGTGATGGGCGAGGTCAACAAGCCGATGACGGCCCTGCCAATGCGGGACGGGTCGCTTTCGCTCAGCGACGCGATCTCGCAGGCGGGCAGCATCAACGTCAACACCGCCGACGCCGCCCAAATGTATGTGATTCGTGGCGCGTTGAATGCCGAGCCGCACGTCTTTCATCTCGACGCACGTTCGCCTGTTGCGATGGTTCTGGCCAACCAGTTTCAGCTTCAGCCGAATGATGTCGTCTATGTCGACGGCAACGGTCTGGTTCGCCTGAACCGGGTGCTCAGTCTGCTGTTGCCGGCTGTGAATGCCGGGCTGACGGCGGCGGTGGTGACGAAGTGATGGACACGGAGCCGAACGGATGCGGCGGCCGTTCGCGGCACTTCATCGAGCGAGCGGTTCTGAAATTCAGCAGGACATTTGCAACCCCCCCGGCGGCGAACAGGGGATGTGGAGTGAAAACATGACACGAAAGGTAGC
The DNA here is from genome assembly GCF_027257875.1 of Burkholderia sp. IMCC1007. GTDB lineage: Bacteria > Pseudomonadota > Gammaproteobacteria > Burkholderiales > Burkholderiaceae > Burkholderia. Next base: position 25,266 of record NZ_JAPVQY010000071.1, on the reverse strand, counting down.
GCTAATCACCGGTGTGACGGGACAGGACGGATCGTATCTGGCGGAGCTTCTGCTGGAAAAAGGTTACGAGGTGCACGGTATCAAACGCCGCGCGTCGCTGTTCAATACCGATCGTATCGACCACCTTTACCAGGATCCGCATGTATCGGATCGTCGATTCGTGCTGCACCACGGCGATCTGACGGACTCGACGAGCATCGTGCGGATCGTCCAGCGCGTTCAGCCCGACGAGATCTATAACCTTGCCGCACAAAGCCATGTCGCCGTGTCGTTCGAGGAACCCGAGTATACGGCGAACGCTGATGGTATCGGCGCCCTGCGCGTGCTCGAGGCGATTCGCATCCTGTCTCTCGAGGAAAAGACGCGCTTTTATCAGGCGTCGACATCGGAGCTCTACGGACTGGTCCAGGAGACTCCGCAGCGCGAGACGACACCGTTCTACCCACGCAGCCCGTACGCCGTCGCCAAGCTTTACGCGTACTGGATCACCGTGAATTATCGCGAAGCGTACGGCCTCTATGCATGCAACGGCATTCTTTTCAATCACGAATCCCCGGTGCGTGGTGAAACTTTCGTGACGAGAAAGATCACGCGCGCACTGTCGCGAATCGCGGTGGGCCTGCAGGATTGCCTGTATCTCGGCAACTTGTCCGCCCTGCGCGACTGGGGGCATGCGCGCGACTACGTCGAGATGCAATGGCTGATGCTCCAGCAGGAACAGGCGGAAGACTTCGTCATTGCGACGGGAATCCAGCACAGTGTCCGAAAGTTCGTCGAATGCGCGGCGCTCGAATTGGGAATTGTTCTGCGCTTCGAGGGGTCGGGCGTGGACGAGATCGCCATCGTGGATGCGGTCGAGAATGCCGATCTCAAGGTCAAGCAAGGTGACGTGATCGTGCGTGTCGATCCGCGCTACTTCCGTCCGACGGAAGTCGAAACTTTGCTCGGCGATGCCACCAATGCGCGAAAGAAACTCGGTTGGACGCCGAAGATTGCATTCGAAGATCTGGTCAAGGAAATGGTCCGTGCCGACTATCAGGCGGCAAAGCGCGATGCATTGATCAAACTGGCCGGTTTCACGGCTTTCGCATACAACGAGTAACGAAATGGGCGAACACATCAAAGTATTCGTCGCGGGCCACAATGGCATGGTCGGACGTGCGATCGTCCGCCGGCTGTCGGCAATGAAATCGTGCACGGTCGTCACTCGCACGCGCGCGGAACTCGATCTCGCGGATGGCGATGCGGTCGAGTCGTTCTTCCAGAGCGAGGCGATCGACCACGTGTACCTGGCGGCGGCAAAGGTCGGCGGAATCCAGGCCAACGCGGTGTATCCGGCCGATTTCATCTATGACAATCTCATGATCGAGGCGAACGTCATTCACCAGGCGTATCGCGCATCCGTCCATAGGCTGATGTTCTTCGGCTCATCATGCATTTACCCGAAGTTCTCCGAGCAGCCGATTCCGGAACACGCGCTGCTTTCCGGGTATCTCGAGCCGACCAACGAACCGTACGCGATTGCCAAGATTGCAGGACTGAAGCTGTGCGAGAGCTATAACCGGCAGTATGGCACTGACTTTCGCAGCGTCATGCCGACCAACCTGTACGGTCCGGGCGACAACTACCACGCGGAGAACAGCCATGTAGTGCCGGCGCTGATACGCAGGATGCATGAAGCCAAGACAGGCGGCAGCGCATCGGTGACGGTCTGGGGCAGTGGGCGCCCGAAGCGCGAGCTGCTCTACGTAGACGATCTCGCGACCGCCGCCGTGGCCATCATGCAGATTCCGGCTGATCAGTGGAAGCAGGCGAGACGGCCGCCGACCGCGCATATCAACGTTGGCACCGGCGTGGACCTGTCGATTGCGGAGCTGGCTCGGACGATCGCCAAGGTTGTCGGATTCGACGGTGAAATCGTCTTCGACACGTCCAAGCCGGATGGCACTCCCCGGAAGCTTCTCGATGTGGGCGAGCTGCATTCGCTCGGGATATGCGCGACGACCGGCCTCGAAGAGGGGCTGGCTATCGCGTACGCCGACTATCAGGCGAGATATGCGGAATTCGCGACGTCGTAGAACGCAGCGTGCGGCCAGCGTGTCGGGATGGCCAAGGTCGCATGACATCATGCGCCTCCGGTTGGCTCGGAGCATTTTCATTTTGATGTCGCTGACGTGTCGCAGTGGGCGTCCGGCTAACCCAGGACGATACCGGGAAATATCGATGATTCGGTCCATTTTGGTTGTTTGTATCGGAAACATATGTCGCAGCCCGATGGCTGAGGCCATGCTGGCGAGCGAGCTACCGGATTGCATTGTGCAATCCGCGGGGGTGGGCGCGCTGATCGGGGAGCAGGCGGACCCGGTCGCCAGAGAATTAATGCGGGCGAGAGGCCTGGACATTGAAGGTCATCGTGCAAGGCAACTGCTGCGCTTGCATTGCATGCACGCCGATCTGGTGCTCGTCATGGACATGGAGCAGAAGCGCTATGTCGAAAGATTGAACCCGCTGTCGAGGGGGCGGGTGTTTCGCCTGGGGGAATTCGGCGATGCCGATATTCGAGATCCGTTCAGGCGCGGTCGGGAGGCGTTCGAGATGGCACTCGACTCGATCGAAAAAGGCGTGAGCGCGTGGTCGGAAAGGATTGCGACATCCGGCCGGCGCGTCACGGAACCGGATGCACTGCAGACGCGCTGAGCGGCTGGCATCCCGGCAAGGCCGGTGAAGGGACTGAAAGGCCCCGATTCGGACACGTTTCAGCAACTCAACCAATTGAACCAAGCCCATGCAAGAAGCAGATGATTTCCTGTCCAGGCAACGCAGTTCCTCAGCCGAGGAAAGCACAAGTCTCGGCGAGCACCTGGCCGCGCTGCTGGAATATAGGAACGTAATTCTCGCGTTCGCGCTCGGTGCAGCGTTGCTGGGCGCCGTGTATGCGTTGATCACCAGACCTACGTACGAGTCGAACATCCTGGTTCAGGTCGAAGAGAACGGCAATTCGATCGGATCGGCCCTGGGCGATCTGGCAAGCATGTTCGAACTGAAGACGGCTGCTACGACGGAAATCGAGATTCTGAGGTCGCGCATGATCCTCGGTCCCACCGTGGATGCAGTGCATCTGGATATCGACGCGAAACCAACCTATTTCCCGCTGTTTGGTCGTTTCCTCGCGTCACGGCTGCCTGCACCCGTCGATGGAGCGCCACGCCTGAATCTGCCGTCCTTCGCGTGGGGGAACGAGGCGATCGACGTCACGCAGATGGAGGTGCCGTCGCAGTACAACGGTCGCATCTGGACGGTGACTGCACTGTCGAACGGCCAGTACAGCCTGCGTTCGCCCGACGACCAGGCTGTGGTCGACCATTGCGATGTCGGCAAGGTGTGCCGTGCGTCGGTCGCGGGCGGCATGGTTACGGTCACAGTCGAGCGACTCGTCGGCCGGCCAGGGGCGCGATTTGAGCTCGTTCACTCGAAGCGCCTCGACGTCATTACGCGACTTCAGAAGTCGCTCAACATCTCGGAGCAAGGGAAAGATTCCGGCATCATCACCACGGTCTGGCGCAGCGACGATCCGCACAAGACCCAGGCGGTGCTTAACGAGATCGCGCGGTTGTATGTCAAGCAGAACGTCGACAGAAAGTCGGCGGAGGCGGACAACATGATTCGGTTCCTCGACCGCCAGTTGCCAGGGTTGAAGGACAATCTGACCAAGGCGGAAACGAAGTACAACAATTACAGGACGAAAAATACCATCGTCGATCTGCCCGTCGAGGCGCAGAGCTTGCTGAATCAGATCGTGCAGGCGGAGGTTCAGAAGAGCCAGCTCGTGCTTCAACGTGATCAACTGCTTCAGCGCTTCACCCCGCAGCATCCGAACGTCGACGCCGTCAATCGACAGCTCGATACCGTCAACGCTCAGATCGCGGGATTCAATCAGCGACTGAAAGCGATTCCGGCCAATGAGCAGGATACCGTCGGCCTCGCTCGTGACGCGATGGTGGCTCAGGAAATCTATACCACGCTGCTCAACAACGTTGAGCAATTGAGGGTACTGAAGGCGGGCAAGACCGGTAACGTCCGTCTGCTCGACGGCGCCGAGCTGATCACAGTGCCGGTATGGCCGCGTCCCGGTCTGATCATCCTCGTGGCCACGACGCTCGGCATTTTCCTCGGGTTGGTCACCGCCTTCGCGCTCAAGGCGTTGCGCAGCGGCATCGAGGATCCGACCGAAGTGGAAGACCAGTTCGGAATTCCTGTCTATGCGACGATTCCGCATAGTGAGCAACAATCGACCTTCGGACGAATCGAGCGATCGGGCGGCAGCGATACGCCGTTGCTGGCCCAGGCCGCACCGACCGACCTCGCTGTCGAAGCCATCCGCAGTTTGCGCACCGCACTGCAGTTCGCGCAATTCGACGCCAAAAACAACATCTTGATGCTGACCGGCCCCGCGCCGGGCGTAGGCAAATCGTTCATTGCGATCAACCTCGCTGCACTGATGGCGAGTACGGGAAAGAGAGTGCTGCTAATCGATGGCGATCTCCGTCGAGGCTATCTGCATCGCTATGTCGGGGCAGAGCGAGGACACGGATTGACCGAGTTGATCCGGTCAGGCGCAGATGCCGGCGAATTCATCCAGCGCGACACGCTCGTGAAGGGCCTTGACTTCATGCCTACCGGCGAATTGCCGCCGAATGCGGCCGAGCTGCTCCTGCATCCCAACTTCGAAAAGGTGTTGAATCATCTGTCGTCGTGTTACGACAGTGTCATCGTCGATACCCCGCCGGTGTTGGCCGTCACGGACCCCGCCATCGTCGGTCGCTACGCGGGTGTGACGCTGCTGGTGTTGCGCTTCGGTGCGAATCCGCCGCGAGAAGTGGAAATGGCAATCAAGCAGTTGCGCCAGGGGGGCGGGACGCTGAAAGGCGTGATCTTTAACGATCTGCCGCTGAACACAGGGGGGTACGCATACGGGAAATACAAGTACGCGTACCAGTACGAATACGCACCGCGGCAATGATTTCAAGACCGGGCCCGGACGACGCGCCTTGCCCGGCTATCGATTCGAACCCACCATGTCGGCACAACGCATCATCAAGGCATTTGTCGCTCACGGTCTCGGACAGGCCGTGAGTGTTTTCGCCCAGATCGTATCGGTTCCCCTGTTTCTGTCAGTATGGGGTGCGGCGAAATACGGAGAATGGATTCTCATCTCGACGATTCCCACCTACCTCGCGTTGAGTGACTTGGGTTTGTCGACTGTTGCTGCGAACGAGATGGACCAGCGGGCGGCAGTCGGAGATCACGAACGACTTCAGGTGATTTACCGGACGCTCGCTGCCACGGTCGCCATGTTCGTGCTTACCGTGCTGATCGTCTCGGGCGCGGCGTGGTGGATCCTGGGCGCGGGCGGCCACGTATTTCGGTACATGTCGGGGGACGAGGTCAGATTCGTTGCGCTGATTCTGATTGGAGACGTATGCCTGAGCGTGATGTATGGCCCCCAGACAGCCGCGTTGCGAAGTGCCAATTGCTATGCGCTGTCCGTCGGTATTCTGAACGTGACGCGCTTTGTCGCGCTGGCGTTCGGGTTGCTCGCGCTGGTGATATTCAAGACACCCATTGCGGTTGCCACCGGCATGCTCGTCGCGCGCTGTGCGGGCTTCGCTGCGCAGCAGATCGTGAAGAGGCGCTATTGCCCTTGGGCCACGCTGCTTCCGTTGACGATCGACTGGGGGTGGCTCAGGAAATCCCTGGTTCCGTCCCTGGCGTTCCTCGGATTTCCACTCAGCAACGGACTGAATTTCCAGGGGATTCTCTGGGTGATCGGGACGGCACTCGGTCCGGCGGAGGTGGCGGCGTTTTCCACGATGCGAACGCTTACGCGCGTAGCCGTGCAAATGATGAACCTGTTGTCAAACTCGGTCTGGTCGGAAGTGTCGAAGCTTGCCGCCGTCGGCAGAAAGGGCGACGTCACACGTATCAAGCGCAGACTGACGATCGTCACGATGGCTGTCGCGGGCACGGTCGGTATCGCGATGAGCGCATACGGAGAGCGGTTTTATGCAGCCTGGACGGGCAAGCACGTCGTTTTCGATTCAACGCTGTTCGACATCCTGTTGCTCTCGATGGTCGCGAATTCACTGTGGCAATCCGCTTCCATCTTCGTGATTGCGATCAATCGCCATATCCGCTTTGCATTCGCCTATCTGCTCGCCGCCAGCATTGCGATCGTCGCCGGACTGTTCGCCGTGCGCCATGGAGGACTCGTATCCGTCGCGATCTGTCTGCTGGGGCTCGACGTGTTCCTGGTTCTCTTCGGCGAATACGAGGTATTTCAAGAGTATCGCGAGAAGGAATATGAAGGTTCTGTTCTTGATCGGTAGCATCGGCGATTACCATACCGCGCGCTTGAACGATGCCGAGCGCCGTCTCGTGCAGGCGAACGTCGAATTTCGCGTGCTCGTGATGAATCGCAAATCGACGGATTACCTGCATCGGGACGCGCAGCGCCCCGGGCGCGATGCGTTGGCAAGCGGCTGGCGGTACGTGACGAAGGAAAACACGCGGTACACGCGGCCGTTATTTCTCGCGTGCCTGTTCAGGGAAATCGTTCGTGAGAAGCCGGACATGATCGTGACGATCGGGTACAACTTTCCATATTCGATCGTCGGGCTGATCTACCGGTGGTTGGCGCGCCGTACGAAAATCGTGTTTTGCGCCGACAGCAAGTTCGACGACGGTGTGCGCCGGCCGGGCCGCGAGCTGCTCAAGGCCAGGCTTGCGTGCCTCTATGACGGCGCGATAGTGGCAGGGCGTCGGCAGCGTCAGTACTTTCAGTTCCTCGGCATCCCGGGGGAGCGCGTTCACGTCGGCTACGACGTGGTCGACAACAGCCGGTTCACGACGGCCGCCGCCGCGGCCCGCGTCCGGCCCGCTGAGCTTCGAGCGCAAATGGGATTGCCGGAAAAGTACATCGTTTGCGTGTCGCGGCTGGTGGCTCGCAAGCGTGTCGACAAAGTCATCGATGCGTACGCGCGTTCGCGGGCAAGGACGATCGGTGTTTCGCTGCTGATCATAGGCGCCGGTGAACTCGAGGCATCGTTGCGCGCACGCTGCGAGCGCCTCGGAATCGCGCGGTACGTGGTGTTCAAAGGGCTGGTTCCCAATCAGGACATGCCGGTTTTTCTGTCGCTTGCCAATTTCATGATGCTCTTGAGTGACTATGACCAGTGGGGCCTGTGTCTGAACGAGGCGCTCGCATGCGGGACGCCCGTCTTGTGCAGCGACGGCTGCGGGGCCGCACACGAACTGGTCCGACACGGCGAGAACGGTTTCGTCACGGATGGAACGGATGAAGACATCGACCGGGGCGTCGCGACACTGCTTGACGACGAGAAGCTCTCCGCGCTCAGGCGTAACTTTCCGTGGAATCTCGATGCCTGGAATTTGCAGCGGTTTTCCGAAAATGTGTTGAACTTCGCGAACGGGTTCTCGAAATGCAAGTGAATAATGTCGTTGTGGCCAACGTCTTTGGCGCCGTGAACAAAGGCGATGCGGCGCTCATCGAGGTGTGTATCGACGAAATCCTCGAAGCCTATCCGCACGCATCTCTCAGCGGTATCGCATACCAGCCGTCGACGCAACGCGCCCATCTGCCGCGGGTGACGTGGCACGAGCGGCTCGGGAACTGCGTATCGAAGCACGTGTGGCGCCGCCGTCTGTGCAATGTCGTTCGCCAGGGCATCACGATCTGCTACGTATCGTTGCGACGACCGTGGCTGCTCGGCCGTTTGATTCCGGTCGAGCAACGACGTGCGATTGATGCGCTCGGGAAAGCCGATGTCGTGGTCAGTTGTCCGGGTGGGTACCTTGAGGATTCGAATCCGTCGTACTACGCCAATCTGATTCAGATCTGGGCGGCTTCTAAATTCGGTGCCACCGTGGTTCTGGCGCCGCAGAGCGTCGGGCCGATCCGCTCCAGGCGCGGCCGGTGGTTTGCTGCAAAGGTGCTCGCGAAAGCGTCTCTCATCTGCGTGCGGGAAAGCGAGTCGTACCATTTTGTCGTCGAGACGCTCGCGTTGCCGGCAGCGCGAGTGGCCAGAACGGGCGATCTTGCTTTCTGGCATGCCGCGACGCCGGCCGCGACCGCATCGATGAAAGCGGAACTCGGAATCAAACCGGACGAGCCTTATATCGCGGTCTCGGTGATCGAATGGGCGTTTCCGCTGGCCGCTGACCAGACGCAGGCCAAGGAGCGATATGTGCGCAACCTGTGTGAGCTGCTGAATGTCCTGCACGACACGCTGGGCGTCCGGATTGTCATTGTCAATCAGGTCGCGGCCGATCTGCCGGTAGGCCGCCAGATCGCCGAACTGTGTCCCGGATTTGTCATCCTGGACCAGAAGGATCGACCCGTGGCGGACGTCAGGAGCATCATCGCCGGCTCCTCGGTATTTCTCGGTAGCCGCTTTCATTCATGCATCTTCGGCCTCTTGGCAGGGCGGCCGCTCGTGGCGCTCTCCTACCTGCCCAAGACGAGCGGCATCATGACGGACCTGGGCCTGAGCGCCCGCGTTCATGACATCGACGGTTTCAATGTGGACGAGGTCGCGAGGACGATGATCGCCGACTATCGGGCGCCCTCCCGGGGGCAGGAGGAAATCGACCGCGCGGTAGAGCGCTATCGTCAACTGTATCCGCGGTTTGCGGATCTCCTGCGGGAGGCTGCGTGACTCGGACGGTCGACCTCCATCATGAGCAGGCTCCGGGCTATCAGGTCGGATTCGTAACGGCGTCCGCGTCCAGGACCGGTGGCGGCCTGTTCGACGCGGTACGTGGCCTTGCACTCGCGCTTCCGTCGAACGGGTTCATCCCGCGCGTATTCGCACTGAACGATGCGAACACCAACAGCGATCTTCCGCAATGGCGCGGGACGCAGGTGACGACCTGCGACGCGGTCGGTCCCGCGATGCTCGGCTACTCTCCGACCTTGCGTACTTCGCTGCTGGCATCCGATGCCCACATCGTCCACACGCACGGAATCTGGATGCACCCTTCGGCTGATGTCGTAGCGTGGCATCGGCGTCGACGCAAGCCCTACGTCATTTCGCCGCACGGCATGCTCGATCAATGGATCCTGAATCGTTCGAAACTGAAGAAATGGGTTGCGCTCGCCGCGTATGAACGTAGCCATTTGAATCGCGCTGCCTGCTTTCATGCGCTCAATCGTGAAGAGGCGGATGCGATCAGGGCCGTGGGTCTGAAACAGCCGATCGCCGTCGTGCATAACGGTGTGGCGATTCCGGAACTGGACAGCCCCGGTTTGCCGTCCTGGTGGACCGGCGAACTGGCATCCAGGAAGCTGCTGCTTTATTTCGGTCGGTTGCATCCCAAGAAGGGTCTCGAGAATCTACTGAGCGCCTGGAAGAATCACGTCATGACGGATTCGATCAACGCCCGTTGGAATCTGATCGTCGGTGGCTGGGGGGATCCATCCTACATCGCGAAATTGCGCGGCATGGTCAGCGAAGGCGTGAACGGCGACGGTGTTCATTTCATCGGCCCGCAATTCGCCAAGGACAAAGAAAAAACCTACGCGGCTTGCGATTGCGTGATCCTGCCATCGTTCAGCGAAGGGTTGCCGATGGTACCGCTCGAGGCATGGTCGTTCCGAAAGCCGGTCGCGCTGACGCGCGAATGCAATCTGTCGATCGGATTTTCCCGACATGCCGCATTCGAGATTCTCAATTCGGTCGAGGGGTTGCGGGCCTTTCTTGACGAACTGCATGCCATTGACGACGCACGGCTCGTGGCAATGGGCAATGGGGGGAGAGCGCTGGTCGAAAGTCATTTCACGTGGAATGTCGTTGCCACGCAGATGGCGGACGTTTATGGCTGGCTGATGGGGCTTCGCGAGAAGCCGCCTTGCGTCATCGAGTGAGTATCCGACCGGCGAAGAGATGACATGGAAATCATAGGCTATATCGCGGTAATCAATCTATTGTGCTGGGGCATGTGCTTCACGTTCGTCATGGCGATGCGCATGCCTATTTATCATCCGATTTTCCTGTACTTGATCTATCACTTCCTGGGATATGTCATACGCCCGATCAACATTTATCTGATCGGCAAATCCCTACTGTGGAACACCATCGGGTTAACCCCGTCGGACGGAACGCTCTGGCTCACGTGCCTCAATATCAACTGTGCGCTGCTCGCGGCGGTCATCCTGCCGGCGCTTGCGGAACCGCGCAATCTTCGGCAGCTCAGGATTCCGCCGACCCGCCTCGTGATCACCGACAAGGTACGATTTTTCGTGGCTTTGCTCGTTCTCGTTGCGCTCGGCTTGTATTCGACGCATGTCGCGTACGGGACGGCCGGTATCGATTCGGTCCAATCGTTCGAAGTGCAGGTCGATTCGAATGGCGGGCAACGCCTGGTGGGCGTGTCCGGCTATCTGATGGCGTTTGCGGAATTCATTCCGGCGGCGCTGCTGATCCTGATCCTCGCTTATGGCGTGACGCCGCCGATGGTCGCGGGGATCGGCGCGTTCGTGCTGTTGCGCATACTGGTTGGCGCACAGCGCCTGTCGTTCGTCATCGTCGTGCTGAGCGCGTTGACCATCGGGTTGATGCGGCGTGGTCGCCGCAGCTTCGCGATGAAGACGATCATTATCGGCGCTTGTCTGATCCTCCTATTCGACGTCGTCGGGTCGGATCGCCTCGCGGCGCGGAAGATTCTGACCGGCGACACGAGCATTTCTGAGATCGTGGATCGATATCAGAAGTCGAGAGCGGTTGGCGCCGGAACGAGCGACTTCCAGGAGTTCGACGTGTCGTCGGCAATTTACGAGCTGGTACCGGAACGAACGGGGTTCAACTGGGGAACGCAGTATCTGCGGCTGCTCGTATGGCCGATTCCTCGCGCGATCTGGCCTGACAAGCCGACGACGACGCAAAGGATCAACCTTCTGCAATATGGGAATTTCTTTGCGCTAACCTGGTCGTTGCACGCCGACCTGTATTCGATATTCGGATTCCCGTCACTGGTCGGCGGAATGTTCCTGGTTGGCCTTTTCCTGTACCGGTTTCATCACCGCGTCACTTATACGGCGAGTCCGAAACTGTTTGCGTCGTACTGGATTTTCAATGGTTATATCTCGACGCTGTTCCGCGATGGTGGCGTGCCTATGGCGTATTTCTTCGGGTTCTCGTTCGTTGCCGTCTATATTCTGGTGACCGCGGGCAAGATTAGAATGGCGCGAATTCAAGCGCCGGCAACCAATGCGGGCGCGGTACGTCCGGGCATGGCCGCGACTCAGATACCGGAGTCAGCATCGTGAAGCAATCCAGACGTGCGTTCCTGAAGCTGATTGCATCAGCCGCGGGTGCGGAAGCGGTTCTAGGTGACGCCGGTGCATTCGAGCAGGGGGCAGAGCCATCGGTCCGTGAAGTGATCGATGCCGCAGCATATGGAGTATCAGCAGATGCATCCGCGGAACAGAACTCCAGGGGACTATTGAGGATTCGCGAGAAGATGCGGGGCGCAGACACCGCATTCGATCTCATCTTGCCGGACGGGAGGCTGAATATCCTGACCGGCAGGTGGTTGCAAGGTGTCGCGGACGTGCACGTACGAGGTGGAAGAGGCACGCAATTGTGCAACGTCGGGACGTCGCAATCGACGACCGAACGTGTACCGCTCATTATCAATCAGGATTACTTTCTTGATCGCGCCGGTTCGGTACCCGGATTCGGAGAGTTCGTCAACGGAGACCGTATCGGATCGGTGGCCGCCGGTACATCGCACGTTCGGCTGTCGAGCGCCGGTGCCGCGTCGAAATATCGGGCCGGCATGCCGGTATTGATCTACGGCTTCAACCAGGACTCGCAGGGCTATCCGCCGTCGATTCGATATTTTGAGCGGAACACGGTCGCGAAAGTCGGTGCCGACAGCGTCGAGCTCGCCGTGCCGCTGCGGAACACCTACGACGCGCGCTGGGCCGATATCGTGCAGAACGGCGACGAGACGGATCGTGCCGCCGGTGCGACGGGGGCTGCTCGCATCCTGAGCCTGGACAGGGCCGGTTTTCGCGTCGCCACGCGCGTCGTGCTCGACGATTTGGAATTCGTGTCGTCACGTGATCATCGTGACGCCGATGTCAGTTCCCTCGACGGCAGTCTGTACGCATTCTCCTCAGACCTGATCGTATGCAATCGCGTTCGGGTCAATGGTTATTTCTATCCGTCCGCCAGTGGAACCATCGTCGTCAATGACTCGTACATCCGCTTCGTCGAGAACGACAAACTCGTTGACAGGATCGAATACAACCGCTGCCGGATCGGTTTCTTTTCAAACGGCCCGGCGGTTAACCGGATTGTCGTGAACGATTCGACGATAGAAGAACCGATTCCGATCGTCAGTTGCCGAAACGTCGAGTTCAATGACGTCACGTTCGTTGGAGCGAGACGGGCAGCGAGCGCGTTCGTGACGCTGAGTTTCTCTACACCGATGGAGTCGGTCGTGTTCAATCGCCCCAGGCTCGTTTCCGCTCAGGGCACTCTCTTGCCGCTGACAACGGGAGGCGGCGTCGTCAGGATCAAGGTGACCGGAACGAGATCGGGCGTCTTGTATACGGATTTCTCCGGAATCAACGACCCGGTGCCTCGCGGATTGACGATCGGCTCCGTGCTTCGAAACGAAAGCGGTCAACCGCAATTCGATGTGACGGGAATATGGCTCGAGAGCGGCCGCACGGTAATCGGTGTCAAGGCGCGAGACGTCGCGGTGACGGCGCGCGTCAATCAGGTATTGATAGCCAACATCTGCAAGCGTTTGACGATCGTCGATCCGGTTGTCGTCGGCGCGCAATCCGATATGGCAGCGCGATTTTCGAGCCCGCGAAGTACCTCGGACGCGTCGTTCGATGTTGCCGTTCAATTGAATGTCGACGACGCGCGCATTCGCGACGCTCACCACGACGATGACGCCATCGATGCCGGATTCGACTTCGGCGGTAGCGCTCGTCAACGTCCGTTCGATCTTACGATCCATCGACGAGCACGCGCGTTGACCGTAGAGATCGGCGACGCGCACGCGACCTCGGCAGGCGAATCCAGCGCAACGCTCATGCTGACGGGACTGGATTACACCGGCCGCCCGGTGTGGCGAGGTGTCATCGACATGTCGGCGCCGGGGATACGGACGATCGGTGAGCACCAGGTGCTGGGGATGTCGCGCGACCAGCTCGCTACTTTGCCGAACGTCCGAATCGTGCGATTGAGAGTCGTATGCAATGCCGGTCGTTCGGCTCTGGCGACGCACGTGAGAATCAAAATTCTGCTGACCGATGAGGTGAATCGAGATGGATGAGCCAAGCGCGATGTTCAATGGACGAAAAACGATACTGCTTCTATGCGCCGTGTCGATAGCGGCAGCAATGGCGCCGACAACGTCGCTTGCAACCTGCGCATTGCCCGGGTGTCACGGGCAGCCGAGATCTAGTGGTGCCGCGGCGCAGGCGAACGTGATCTATGGAGATCCGGTCGGAAACACGTTGAAAGGCAACTCGGGAACTTATCGACAATCCGTATCGGATGCGAGCGAATTGCGGACTTTCGCGACGGCGGCCGCCGTCGCGACGAATCCGTACGCGGATGACGTGGAACGGATGGGGTACGCTCGCGGCAGCATGTATTCGGGAACGGGCGCCGGTTCGGTATCGAGCCTTCGCTCTGCGCGGCGTGCCGGGATGGGAAAGTCGGTCGCCGGCATGCTACCGGGTGTGCAGGGGTTATCGGTGGGGATTCCCGGCGCCGCATCGCGGCTCAGCCGATAGGATCAGCGCATCAATGCGTACAGCGGGCAGCCGTTATATGCCCGGCTGGAGGCAGCCGGCATAGACCTGCTGCAACTTGTCGACATACTGGGTCCAATTGTGCGTACCGGCTGCCGCGACGCGCGCGTGACGGGAGAATTCCACGCGCTTGTCGGGCGAACCGATCATCTCGCCGATGGCATCGGCCAGCCGTTCGGCTGATCCGGCGGGGACGATCGTGCCGCTGCGATCATCCTCGATGATCTCGGCGGCGCCGGATTCCCTTGTCGCCACGATTGGCAGGCCGGTCGCAAGCGCCTCGCATAGAACGACGGCGAGCCCCTCTTCAAGAGACGGCAGGACGAAAAGATCCGCCGCGTTGTAGTAGTCGTTGAGTTGCGCGTTGTCTACGCGAGGAATGTGTGTGAAAAGGTGGCGATACGGAGCGAGCAGCGGCTCGACCGTCGGATCGATCTGTCCGATCAACGTGACATGGGCGCGCTTGTCGCCGAGCCGCTTGACGGCTTCCAGCAGATAGAGCTGCCCCTTGCGCAGGCTGACCTGTCCAACGCAAAGGATACCGAAGCGGCTTGCATCGAGACCGCGCTGTTCCAGCGGGCGAAATCGCTTCACATTGGCCGCATAGGGAATCACCTTGATGATGTTAGCGGGAACTCCATACTGAATAAACGATTCCCGCACGATCGACGACGGTGCCAGGACATAGTCGTAAAGATTCACTTCATCGATCAGACGCCGCTGTTGCCGATTGATCCGCCGCACGCGTGGCAGTCCGCGCCTGTCCTCTTCTTCCGAAAGGAGCCGATCGCGATACAGTGGATGCGTGTTGACAACCTCCCCGATCACGATCGAACCTTCGCGCTTTGCCCTGGTGACGATGTGTCGTGAAGTGCCATGCGCCATGACATGCAGAACCGGTGTCGGGCGCCAGTTGAATTGCACACCGAACTGCCACAGGTCGTGGTATGCCGGGAAGAGCTGATCGCTCAGCCGGCCCTTCAACAGCTTCGCGTGAGCACGAACCGCATATTCCTTCGCCCAGATATTGACTGCCCGGCCATGAGCCAGCGAGAACGAGGAGGCACGCGCTCTGTGAGAATAGTAGAACGTGTCCAGGATTCCGAGCTCGTCGAGCCGATCGATGTAGTTGTGAAAGTGAAATCGACCGCACACCGCAACGCTAACCTTCATGATTCGGTTCTCGGGAAAATTGAAACGCGTCGAAACGTAATTCGATCGATTCGATGATAGCCTCGCAGCCCGCGAGGACCGGGAGCAATGTGCGTGAACGACTAGATTTTGGCGGAATGATGCGACTTGAACGGGCACGCGGGGCGGTAGACTTAGGTCTCGGCATGTTCGTACCGGTGGCTGTTGGCGGCAACAGAGCGCCAACGTGATTTGTTTCCGTGCCGATCGGCGCGGATTCGCCTTTCGCTCATTTCTCGATCGTATGATTATTGACGGTAACGATCCCTTCACCGAGCCGTCATTCAATTTCTCGAATCGGCTGCGCCGCGCTCTCTGGGGCGTGGCCTATGTCTTGCTGTTCAGGTTCAGTCCCAGGCCGCTGCATGGATGGCGGTCGCTGTTGCTCAGGTCGTTCGGTGCAAAATTGGGCCCGCATGTTCATGTGTATCCGCGCGTCAGGATCTGGGCGCCGTGGATGCTGGAAATCGGTTCGCATGTTGGCATAGCGGATGGCGTGACCCTCTACAACATGGCCAATATCAAGATCGGAAACTATGTCGTGATTTCGCAAGGCGCGCATCTGTGTGCTGGTTCGCACGATATCCATTCCCGCAATTTCCAGCTCGTGACGCGTCCCATTACAGTGGGTGATCACGCGTGGGTCTGTGCCGAGGCTTTTCTTGCGCCGGGGGCGGTGGTACCCGAGGGTGCCGTGGTGGGGGCGAGGGCCGTCGTGTCGCGGCCGCTCGAAGAGCAGTGGGCGGTGTATGCCGGTATGCCTGCCCGTCGAATCAACTCGCGCGTGCGCAGAGGGGCGGCATGAGCTACGGATTCTCGGTCCTGATCCTGACGAAGAACGAGGAAGCGGACCTGCCGGGATGTCTGGAGAGCATCGATGGCGTGGACGACATCTGGGTTCTCGATTCGATAAGCGAAGATAACACCGTGCAGATTGCGAACGCATTCGGTGCGCATGTCGTGGCGAGGGAATTCGACGGTTTTGCCGCGCAGCGCAACCATGCATTACGGAATTTCAGCTTCAGGCACGAATGGCTGTTGATCCTGGATGCCGATGAGCGACCCTCCCCAGAACTGCTGGATGAACTCCGCCGCTTTGTTTCCCGTGCGCCCGACAAAATCGGCGCGGCTAGGATGCGCCGTAGAGACTACTTCCTGGGGCGATGGTTGAAGCATGCGCAAATCTCGCCTTTCTTTATTCGATTCGTGCGTCCGTCGCGTGTGCATTACGAACGCGAAGTCAACGAGGTTCTGATCGTCGACGGCGATATTCACGAACTTGCCGGGCCGCTGGATCACTTTCCTTTCTCGAAAGGCATGGCCCACTGGATCGGCAAGCACAACGTATATTCGTCGATGGAAGCCGGCGAGTTGCTTCGCCGGCGGCAGGCCGATTTTTCGGTCATCAAGGCGCTATTCGATCGCGACTTCAATATTCGACGTTTTCATCAGAAGGCGATGTTCTACAGGATGCCGTGTCGGCCCTTGTTCAAATTTTTCTACATGATGGCTGTTCGTCGGTCGTTTCTCGACGGGCGCGCAGGATGGCATTACACGTTCCTGCAATGCGTCTACGAATATCTGATATCGGTGAAAGCCGTTGAACTTCAGCGGTCAGACGGCCGTCGTTGAGCAAGCTTCTGCATGGCGAACCGGAAGACGGATATTGCGAACGGCCGGCGACAGGGCCGCCTGCCATCGCGGCGACGCCAGTGAAGCCGCCGTTACCGTTCACACCGTCAGGTACCGGGCGACGTTCGACGCAATGCGGACAATCTCGCCTCGAATTCGCGCAATACCGCTTCGCGTGATAGTACGGCTTCTGCGAAATCCCGACCTGCGCGCCCGAGATTCATCCGTTTCCTTGCATCGGCAGCGAGCGCATCGATGGCGTTTGCCAGTGCTTCCGGGTCGCCTGGCGAGACCAGTACCCCGCGCGGGGACACGACGTCGTGCAGTTCGGTACCCGCATTGGCCATCGCGATGACTGCCCGGCCACTCGCGAACATGCCGGTCAGCTTCGAGGGCATGACGAGGTCCGCGGCGTCGGCGCGTTGGGGGAGTACGTGTATGTCCGCCAGATTCAGCAGTTCGTTCAGTCGGTTGGCGGGCTGGAGATTCATGAATCTGCAGTTCTGCAGCGTGCCGCAGCGTGCGATGAGGTCGTCACGCGCCGGGCCGTTGCCACAGAAGACAAACACGAGGTTGTCGCGTGATGCAAGACGTTGTGCTGCATCCGCGAGTACGTCAAGCCCCTGCTTCGTGCCCATGTTGCCGGAATAGAGCACGACCGTCGCGGCGAGAGAAATACCGAGCGAGGCGCGCAGCTCGCTTGGGCGCCCCAGAGGGTAGATCGAGCGCGTGTCTGCCCAGTTGGAGAAATGGACGAGCTTGGCGCGAGGAATGCCCTTATGCATCGCGCGTTCGACCATCTTGCCGGAGATCGTCGAGACGGTATCGAAGCGCTTCATGAGCATCCGCTCGAATGCGAGCGCCGCGCGTCGCAACAGCGAGCCGTCGAGCATACCGAGATTGAACGCCGCATCGACTTCGTAATCCTGAATGTGAAGCCACGAGTGTGCACCGCTCAGCTTGGCCGTGAGCCACCCGGCGGGCGCGTTCAGCAAGCTGGGCGCGACGCAGATGATGGCGTCCGGTCGCCAGAGAGCGTGGCGGAGCATGAGCGGAAAGCTCGTCAGCGCAAAGCTTGCGAGGTGCAGGATGCGCAGGACGCCGCGCGGGCGGCGCGGAACCCACAGCGGCGCTCGCCACAGCCTGACGCCGTTGCGGTGCTCGGTCGCATATCGCGCCGAGTGATATCCGTTTGCTACGCGCCATTCCGGGTAATACGGCGGCGCACAGACAACGCGTACCGCGTGACCTTTGGCGGCGAGCGTTTCGGCCATTTCCCCCGTGTACTTGCCGATGCCGGTCAGTTCGGGAGCATAGTTGATTCCGTAGACGAGGATTTTCATCGAATTGACACGTGATTTCGGGGGAAATGGTGCGGTGCGAAATAGCAGCATTGTGCGGAGCGCTCGTCGAATCGGTCCGACAGAATGTTGGCGCGGGCCGCCACCCCGGTGCGTCGGGCATAACGTGTAAGAAGCGGCGGGTCGATACGACGACGGCCTCGCGATCCCGACATGGGGTACAGGTGTGCCGCCGCCTCATCGAAATGCCGCGCACAGGAACGGGGAGTAAGTCTCGATCGCGGCCTGGATCGGCGAGCGGTATCCGTAAGCGATGGCCGAGACGGCAAGCATCGACGCGGCCGCGGGTAATCGGCGCCAGGGAAGCAGCAAGGGTGCGGTATTCCAGCGCAGCAGGGTCAGCATGACAAGCATGCCGACGATCCAGCCGACCACCACCTCGGATACGGTGTGCGCATGATCGAACACGCGGGCTGTCGCGACGGCCGCCGCGAGCGCCGAGCCGGGCAGCAACGCGATATGGGCGCGTACATGCCAGCCATCGTGCAGCGCGAGCAGGAACGCCATCGGCCATACCGATGCAGCGAGCATTGTGTGCCCGCTGATCATGCGAAAGTCGATCGTACGAATCTCGATGCCGCAGCCCGCATACAGGATCTTCGTCAGGCCGACCGCCAGCATGCCGCCGCCGAGCAGCATCAACCAAGATGCGGTGATCCGCCAGCCATGCAGCGACGTCGCGAGCCATGCGCTGCAAACCGCTGCGAGCGGGCCGGTCAGTGCTGCGTCGCCAAGGTGGCTAATCGATGTCCACATGCCGGGCGCCGCCTGTTCGTGTGGGCAGGACGGGCGCCGTCATGCGCTGCAACGATCGCATCGGTAGCGTAATCGAGGCCGATCGTCGTCTCGCGTTCATGTCATGCGACCATCGCCTCGGAGAGGCGCGCGAGCAGATACCGCTCGAAGTCGCCCGCCACCTCCGGATGCCGCAGCGCGAACTCGACCGTGGCCTTCAAGTACCCGAGCTTGCTGCCGCAATCGAAGCGCGTGCCGTCGTAGCGGTATGCGAGCACCTGTTCGTCGGTGAGCAGCGACTGGATCGCATCGGTCAATTGCAATTCGCCGCCCGCGCCGGGCTTGATCGCGCGAAGATGTTCGAAGATCTTCGGCTTCAGCACGTAGCGGCCGACGACGCCGAAGTTCGACGGCGCATTCGCCGGTTCGGGCTTCTCGACGATCCCGGACACCTTGAACAGATCGTCTTCCCAGCGCTTGCCGTCGATCACGCCATAGGACTTCGAATCTTCAGGGGCGATCTCCTCGACCCCGACGACCGACGCATGATAGTGATCGAAGACGTTGATCATCTGGCGCAGCACCGGCGTCGGACCGTCGAGCAGGTCGTCGGCGAGGATCACCGCGAACGGATTGTCGCCGACGAGTTTCTCCGCGCACAGGACGGCATGACCGAGCCCGAGCGCTTCGGCCTGGCGAACGTAAAAGCAGTCGACATGGCTGGGCTTGATGCTGCGTACGAGCGACAGCAGCTTGTCCTTGCCGCGTGCCTCGAGCTCGGCTTCGATCTCGTACGACTTGTCGAAGTGATCCTCGATCGCCCGCTTGCTGCGTCCGGTCACGAAGATCATCTCCGTGATGCCCGCTTCGATCGCTTCCTCCACCGCATACTGGATCAACGGCTTGTCCACCACCGGCAACATTTCCTTGGGGCTCGCCTTGGTGGCCGGCAGGAACCGCGTGCCCAGGCCGGCGACCGGAAAGACAGCTTTCGTCACTTTCAACATAGTGGTAATTCCATGGGTTTGGAATGAAAAGCGGACAACGTCGATGTCCGATGTCGGTGTCCGGGCGCGACACATATCTGGCGTCGCACGGAACGCAATTGCAGCGGCTCGCACGTGCGATTCCGGAAATCCTAGGGGTGTTCGGGATTGATGCGGCGACTGAATCCTGGGCGGATCCGACAGGCCATTGCAAGATCACGACAATTATTTTGAAACGGTATGCATGTCGCTGACTCGGCGTTATATAGCAGATTGCGACTGTCGTCCGCCGGCAGGCGATCACGTGTCTGGTATGCAGTCTGATGCGGAAGATACGGAATCCGGATGAAATTTCCGGATTGGTGTGGATGTCCGCGCATCGGATTCAACGCTGCGTGTTATCGGGAGAGCATGATGATGGAACAGGATGATATCGACCAAGTGTTTGGAACACTCAATCCTACCTATCTCGAGCTGATGCAGGAGATGTTGAAGATCGATTGCGAGGTAGCGGCGCGCGAGTTGGGTATCTCAAACGAGATCGCGTCCCGGATCATCGCGCTGACGCCAAGTGAGATCGAAGCACTGATCAATGGCCGGTCGCAACCTTAGGCGGCAAGCGGCGTTGTTTCGGCGGTACCTCCGGACACGTAAGCCCGACTACTGCCTATTCGCGAACGGAAATCAAGAATCTGGCGGATTGCGGCTAGCCTTTGTCCGCAAACCGATGTGCCCAACCCGTAAAGTATCTGGCCGAAAACGCCGAGCGCTGCCAAGACGCGCGCAGCGGCCGGCTGAATCCAATCGCCGCCCGGAATCAGGAACGATCATGGCCGAACAGGACGATATCTTCGACGCGATTACGGAATTCAACCGATCCTATCTGACACTCGCTCAGCGATTGCTGCAGGCGGATCGCGAAGCGGCGAAGCAACAACTGGGCATGTCGGAAGAGACCGCATCGATCGTGGCCGCCTTGACGCCGGCGCAGATCGACGTGCTCGCCGAACGCCGCGAACTGTTCTGCGAATTTCGCCCGGAATCCTCCGCCGGTCTGGCCTGATACGTCGACGCATCGATTGCATCGCGCATCGCGTGCGCGTACCGGCGCCAACACGACCTGATATCCGCTCGCCGGTTCGCGGTGTCGGTTATGTCTGCCAGTTTGGCGGTTTTCGGCTAGATGTCGGGCCCCGCTCGGGTGCCCTGATTCGCTACGATGCGCCAAAACGCTGTTGCAGCGATGCCCGCACGCGAAACACCCGATGCGGTCGCGCAGATCGATATTTTTCACCGGGGATTCGTCGTCCATGCAGGGAATTCTTGAGCATTTTCTCGAGCGTCAGGTGTCGCTTCAATGGCGCGGATTCCTGGAGGCACTGGCGGGAGAGTTCACCGATCAGCTCGATCGCAACGAGTTGAGGCACTTGATGGCGCGCGTCGGCATGCGCTTCGCGGCGGCCCATCCACTCGGCCCATGCGAATCGACGGACGATCTGACGGCCGCATTGAATGCGCGCTGGCGCGACGCGCAGTGGGGCTACGCCGAACTGTCCGACGAACGCGATTTCCTGCGCATCGTCCATTACGCCGCGCCGTTGCGCGCGCTCGGCAACGGTCATCTCGCATGGTCCTCTGCCTTCCTCGAAGGCGCGTATCAGGGCTGGTTCGACAGCGTCGGCGCGACGGGCTTGCGCGTGACGCAGGACGTCGCGTCGCTGGACGACGCGCGGATCGAACTGCGCATTGCGCGGGCACAGAACTGAGCGGTCCGGTCGACCGGAAGATCCGCGATAACAATTGGGCACGCTATGTCGACCTCACGGGATATCGAATCGTTGTTCAAGCGCTTTGGCGGTGATGCCGGACGCTATCAGGAAGTCCGTGCCGAAGCGGATGCCGACGCGGCGCGCGCGCGTTGGCCGCTGCTCGACGGTGTCGAGTTGCGCGAGCACGCGCCGCAGCCGCAGCCGCATTCGGCGCCGCCGGATAACGGGCACGGCCTGCGCAATATCGTGACGACCGACACGCGTGCGGCAGTCCCACCGGATGCCGATGCCGACAGGCGCGATCAAACTTCCGCTCCGCTGAAGAAGCTGGTCGGCCGGCAGGTGGCACCGCACGGGACGGGCGCGCAAGGTCCGGCGCAGCCGCTGGTTCGGGTGTTCGAGCGGTTGCGAACCGCGCCGACGGGCGACCGGCAGGATCTGCCGCCCACGTGGAAGGGCCGTTCATGAAGATCGTCGCGATTGCGTCGGCAAAGGGCGGCGTCGGCAAGACGACGCTCGCGACGAACCTCGCCGCCGTGATGGCCGCGTCGCGAAAGCATCGCGTGAGCGTGGTCGATCTCGATCCGCAGAATGCGCTGAAGCTGCATTTCGGCGTGCCGTTCGACATGACCGACGGGCTGGCCCATGCCGCACTCAACGGACTGAGCTGGCCGGCCGCGGTCGCCGACGAGATTACGGTATTACCGTTCGGCGTGGTGAGCGAAACGGATCAGCGCCGCTTCGAGCGGCTGCTGGACCACGACCCGTCATGGCTCGCGCGCGGTCTCGCGGCACTTGGGCTCGGCGGCGACGATCTCGTGATCGTCGATACGCCGCCGGGCACCTCGGTATACATGCGCGCGGCGCTGACGGCCGCGCATTTCGTGCTGCATGTCGTGCTCGCCGATGCGGCATCGTACGCGTCGATTCCGCAGATGCGGCGGATGATCGACGCGTATGCGGCGGCCCGCGCCGATTTCGCGGGCGACGGCTATGTGGTCAATCAGGTCGATCAGTCCCGCGAGCTGGGCCGCGACGTGTTGCGCGTGCTGTGCGATAGTCTCGGCGCGATACGGTTCGGCGGCGTGATTCACGCGGATCAAGGTGTCGCGGAATCGCTCGCGTGCCGGACGACCGTGAATCGCTACGACCCGCGTTCGCAGGCCGCTGCCGACCTGAACGCGTGCGGTGCATGGCTCGAGCGCGCGCTCGATCGGCGCGATATCGCGCGGAGCGTCGTTTGAGCGCCCGCGGTGAGGCGGCGCGTCCCGCAGCGTTCGACCGGTTCGTCGATGCGTTGCCCGGCAGCGGCTGGATCGTCGTGCTGCCGGCGGCGGCCTGTACGCTGCTGGCGCTGTACTTCGTGTGTACCGTCCCGCTCGACAACGTCGGGCAACTCGTGTTCGCCGCGAACTGCATCGCCTGTTCGCTCCTGATCCGGCGCCTGGACGGACGCTACGCGACGCTCGTGATGATCGTGCTGTCGGTGGCGGCCACCGGCCGGTACATGTATTGGCGACTGTCCGAGACGCTGGAATGGTCGCATCCGCTCGACGCGGCGTGGGGCACGCTGCTCGTGGCGGCCGAAGCCTATGCGGCGGCGGTGCTGCTGCTCGGCTACTTCCAGACCGCGTGGCCGCTCGGGCGCAAGCCGCTGCCGTTGCCCGCGTCGCGCGCACACTGGCCGAGCGTCGACGTGTTGATCCCGACGTACAACGAGCCGTTGAGCGTCGTCAAGCCGACGATCTATGCGGCGCTCGCGCTGGATTACCCGGCCGACAAGCTGTCGATCCACGTGCTCGACGACGGGCGTCGCGAGGAATTCCGCGCATTCTGCGAGTCGGTCGGCGTGCATTGGACGACGCGCGATCACAATCGCCATGCAAAGGCCGGCAATCTCAATGAAGCGCTGAAGATCACCGACGGCGAATACGTCGCGATCTTCGATTGCGATCACGTGCCGACGCGTTCGTTCCTGCAGATCGGTCTCGGCTGGTTCATTCGGGATCCGAAGCTGTCGATGCTGCAGACGCCGCATCACTTCTTTTCGCCGGATCCGTTCGAGCGCAACCTCCGCATTTTCAGGGAAGTGCCGAACGAAGGCGAATTGTTCTACGGGCTGGTGCAGGACGGCAACGATCTCTGGAACGCGACGTTTTTCTGCGGATCGTGCGCGCTGCTGCGCCGCTCGATGGTGGAAGAAATCGGCGGCATCGCGACGGAGACCGTGACCGAGGACGCACACACCGCGCTCAAGCTGCATCGCCGCGGCTATACGACCGCGTATCTCGCGATACCGCAGGCAGCGGGGCTCGCGACCGAGAGCCTGACCGGCCACATCGGCCAGCGGATCCGCTGGGCGCGCGGCATGACGCAGATATTCCGCATCGACAACCCGTTGTTCGGGCGCGGACTGACGCTGGGCCAGCGCCTGTGCTACCTGAACGCGATGATGCATTTCTTCTACGGGATTCCGCGGCTCGTGTTCCTGACCGCACCGCTGTCGTTCCTGTTCTTCGACGCCCACGTGATCCATGCTTCCGCGACGATGCTCGCGCTCTATGCGCTGCCGCACGTCGTCCATGCCAACGTGACGAACTCGCGGATGCAGAGCCGGTTCCGGCATTCGTTCTGGGCGGAGGTCTACGAGGCCGTGCTGGCGTCGTACATCGCGCTGCCGACGCTGCTTGCGATGATCAATCCGCGGCTGGGCAAGTTCAACGTGACGGCGAAGGGCGGGCGCATCGACCGCGGCTACTTCGATTGGGCCGTGTCGAAACCGTATCTGAGCCTGGTGATCCTGAACGTGATCGGCCTCGCGATGGGCGCATTGAACCTGATTCTCAACCGCCATGTCGGCAGCGAAGTCCAGACGACGGCGTTCAACCTCGCGTGGACGACCTACAACATCCTGATTCTGGGGCTCGCCGTCGCGGCGGCCAACGAACGCCGGCAGACGCGCGTGTCGCATCGCGTCGCGGCGCGGATTCCGGTCATGCTGCGCTTTGCGAACGGCCGGACACTGGCATGCGAGACGCGCGACTACTCGGAGGGCGGCATCGGCGTGGCGGTTCCCGACGACGCACGCATTCCGGCGGGCGAGGCGGTGACGGTGTCGCTGTTTCGCGGCATCGACGAGAGCGCGTTTCCGGCAACGATCGAATATGTCGAGCCCGGGCGGGTCGGCATCCGGTTCGAGAGCCTGTCGCAGCGGCAGGAGTTCGATCTCGTCAGTTCGACCTTTGCGCGCGCGGACGCATGGATCGACTGGACGGACGGCCGCCGGCCGGATTCGCCGCCGCGCGCGTTCCTGCATCTCGTGAAGGTCGGCGTGTACGGTCTGCTTCGCGTGATCGCGCGCCTGTACGCGGATATGCGCGTGCGCGGCCGCGGCGATCGAAACAAGGACAAAAAGGTCACGTGAAGGCGAACAGCATGACGACGGCGTCGCGACGGCACGGCAGCACGCGCCACAAGATGTGCATTTCGCAGCGCGCGCTCATCGCGATGCGTGCGCGTGCCGACTGGCGCGCGCCCGTGGCGCGCAGCGCGCTGTGGCTGCTGCTATGGGCAATGTCGAGCGGCGTCGGATCGGGCCAATGGGCCGCGGCCGCCGAACAGCAGGCGCGCGGCGCGGTGCGGGCGGCGGATGGCGCGACGTCGTCGGGCGACGTGGCGCCGCCGTCGCCGGCCACGCCGGTCGGGCCCGCCATCGCGCGTCCGCCGCTGCTGGC
>NZ_JAPVQY010000070.1 GCF_027257875.1 Burkholderia sp. IMCC1007 | reverse complement strand
GGCACCGCGCTGGCCGACGACCTCGGCGAGATCGGGCGCGGCCGGCGTCGGCACGCCGGCGAGGCACGGCGCCGCGACGGGCGCGAGCCGCGCGTCCGGCGCACCGGCGAGATGCGCGCACAGCGCCGGCAGGTCGGGTGCACCAAAAACGGTCACGCCCGGCACGAGCGCGGCCTCGGCGGCACTGTCGAGCGGCAGGTACAGCTCGGGCGTGCGCGACAGCGCGGTCGCGCCGGAGATCGCGACGTGATCCCGGCTGGAATGGAGGCCGGACCCACGCGCGGAATCGGGACGGGAACCGAGACCCGAGCCGAAGCCTGCTCGCGCGTCACCCGCACGCCAGTCGCGCGCGGCGCCGCAAGCCATCGCGAACGCGCCGCGCATCGGCCGCAGCGCGCCGGTCAGCGACAGTTCGCCGGCGAATTCGCGGCCGGCCAGCGCGTCGGCCGGGATCTGGCCGTTCGCGGCAAGGATGCCGAGCGCGATCGGCAGGTCGAAGCGGCCCGACTCCTTCGGCAGGTCGGCCGGCGCGAGATTGACGGTGATGCGCCTGACGGGAAATTCGAATCCGCAGTTCTGCAGCGCGGCGCGCACGCGCTCGCGGCTTTCGCGGACTTCGAGGTCCGGCAGGCCGACGATCGAGAACGACGGCAACCCGTTGGCGAGGTGGACTTCGACGGTGACGTCCGGCGCGCGGCCGGCCGCCGGCGCGCGACTGCGCACCACGGCAAGCGACATGGCGAGGCTCCTGTATAGGCATCGGACGGCAACGGCCGTACGAGGCCGCATGCCGCGGGAATCGGAGGAATCGGTGCGCGCTTGCCGGCGTGGCGCGGGGAAAGAACGAGGGTCTGCTGAAACGCAGAACAGCGAAGAGCGAAGAACAGCGAAGAGCGGGGTACGACGAAACGGCGCAGCGACTTCGGAATGGCGGGCGCGAGCCGCACGAGGCGGCCCGCGCCCGGACCAGTCGGTCGGGCGGGGCGTCAGGCCTGCGGCGCCGCGAGCTTCTGCTCGAGTTCCGCGACGCGCTTCTCGAGTTCCTCGAGACGCACGCGGGTGCGGGCGAGCACCTGGGCCTGCGTGTCGAACTCCTCGCGCGTGACGAGATCGAGTTTCGAGAAGCCTTGCGACAGCATGGCCTTCACGTTGCGCTCGACGTCCTTGGCCGGCGAGTTTTTCAGCAGATCGCTGACGCGCGACTGCAGGTCGTTGAAAACGTCGCTGGGTTGCTTCATATGATTCCCCTTCCTTGCACAAAAAATGTGCATCTTCAGTTGCGTACGTGCCCATGATGCACGCATGACCGGAAATGGTGCGCCGGTGGCGCGAATTCCGGGCATGGCGCCCGCATGGGTGAATGGCCCGGTGATCCGGGACGTGCGAGCACTCTAGCAACGATCCTTTCGCCGCGCCAGCAAACCGGGCCCACATTGGCCATTCGGCCGGGCTCGCGCGCCTTACAGCGTGCGATACGACCCTGCTCGCGGGCCATTCGAGACGGCGTTCTTGCCAACATGGCATGCGAGTTGCTGAGAAGAGCACGGTTACACCATTCCAACCAATACGACGGGACACTCCAGCGAGAGGACTCCATGAAACTGATTACCGCAATCATCAAGCCGTTCAAGCTCGATGAGACGCGCGAAGCGCTCTCCGCGCTCGGCGTCTCGGGCATCACCGTGACGGAGGTGAAGGGGTTCGGGCGCCAGAAGGGGCACACCGAGCTGTATCGCGGCGCGGAATACGTGGTCGATTTCCTGCCGAAGATGAAGATCGAGGCGGCCGTGTCCGACGATCTCGTCGATCAGGCTGTGGAAGCGATCGAGCGGGCCGCGCGCACCGGCAAGATCGGCGACGGGAAGATCTTCGTCACGCCGATCGAGCAGGTGATCCGGATCCGGACCGGGGAGACAGGCGCGGACGCGCTGTAATACAAGACGAGCGATAAGAGGAAACCCAAGATGCGCAAACTTCTGATGTCCCTGCTGATGGCCGGCTCGCTGATCGCGACCGGCGTCGGCTCCGCGCTCGCGGACGACGCGGCGTCCGCCGCGGTTGCATCCGCGCCCGCCGCTTCGGCACCGGCCGACGCATCGGCTGCCGCAGCGCCGGCTGCTTCCGCGCCGGCCGCCACCGACGCATCTGCCACCGCCGCTGCAGCCGCACCGGCTTCGGGCGCCGCCGACGCATCGGCTGCCGCCGCCGCCTCCGCCCCGGCCGCCCCGGCTGCGCCGACCGCGCCGTTCTCGGTCGATTCGTCGAAGATCAGCGCGGGCGACACCGCGTGGATGCTCACGTCCACCGCGCTCGTGCTGTTCATGACGGTCCCCGGCCTCGCGCTGTTCTATGCGGGCATGGTCCGCAAGAAGAACGTGCTCGCGACCGTGATGCAGAGCTTCGCGATCACCGCGCTGATCACGGTGCTGTGGACGGTGGTCGGCTACAGCCTCGCGTTCACGCCGGGCAACGGCTTCATCGGCGGCTTCTCGCGCGTGTTCCTGCACGGCATGAACTACATCAAGGGCGACAAGGCGACCACGCTGACCGTCAGCCACCTCGCGACGACGATTCCGGAATCGGTCTACTTCGTCTACCAGATGACGTTCGCGATCATCACGCCGGCACTGATCTGCGGCGCGTTCGCCGACCGGATGAAGTTCTCGGCGATGCTCGTGTTCATGGCGCTCTGGTCGCTGGTCGTCTATGTGCCGATCGCGCACATGGTGTGGGAGCCGACCGGCTGGCTGTCGGCCGACGGCGTGCTGGACTTCGCGGGCGGCACGGTCGTGCACATCAACGCCGGTATCGCGGGCCTCGTGTCGTGCCTGATGCTCGGCAAGCGCGTTGGCTTCGGTCGTGAATCGATGGCGCCGCACAACCTGGTGCTGACGATGATCGGCGGCTCGATGCTGTGGGTTGGCTGGTTCGGCTTCAACGCGGGCTCGGCCGTGGCGGCCGACGGCCGTGCCGGCTTCGCGATGCTGACGACGCAAGTGGCCACGGCCTGCGCGGCGCTCGGCTGGATGTTTGCCGAATGGATCGCGAAGGGCAAGCCGTCGCTGCTCGGCATCGTGTCGGGTGCGGTCGCGGGGCTGGTGGCGATCACGCCGGCCGCCGGTTTCGTCGGTGTGACGGGCGCGCTCGTGATCGGCATCGCCGCCGGCGTCGTGTGCTTCTGGTCGGCGACGTGGCTCAAGTCGAAGCTCGGCTACGACGATTCGCTCGACGCGTTCGGCGTGCACGGCATCGGCGGGATTCTCGGCGCGTTGCTGACGGGCGTGTTCGCGGTCAAGGATATCGGCGGCGCCGACGGCAGCCTGCTGCTGCAGGCCAAGGGCGTGCTGATCACGCTCGTGTACAGCGGCGTGCTGAGCTTCGTGCTGCTGAAGCTGATTGATCTGACGATCGGTTTGCGCGTGACCGAAGAGGAAGAGCGCGAAGGGCTCGACGTGGTGCTGCACGGCGAGCACGTGGAATAAGTCACACGAATGAACGGCGGGCCGCCGCGACGACGGCGCCCGCTCCGAATGAGCGCAGCGACTTCGGCCCGCCCACCCGGCGGGCTTTTTTTCTCCTGCCACCCACTGCCGTAGCCGATAACCCTGCGCACTATCGGGTCAATAGCCGAAAACTTCCTCCAAATCCTTGTGAAGCCGGGAACAATCCCCAAATGGGCAGGGCAATTGCTCTACAATCTTCATTCTCCCGCTCGCGAGTGATTCATGGTTCCCCACCTCGTTACCGCGTTGAACGGTCCGCTGCTCGAACTCGAGCAGAAGATCCTCGACGCGACGCCTGCGATCGAACGCTGGTTCAGGCTCGAATGGCAGGAACATACCCCGCCGTTCTATTGTTCGGTGGACCTGCGCAACGCCGGCTTCAAGCTGGCGCCCGTCGACGCGAACCTGTTCCCCGGCGCGTTCAATAATCTGCCGTCCGAAGTGCTGCCGCTCGCCGTCCAGGCCGCGATGGCCGCGATCGAGAAGATCTGCCCGGACGCGAAGAATCTGCTCGTGATTCCCGAGCTGCCGACCCGCAACGCGTTCTACCTGGAAAACGTCGCGCGGCTCGCGACGATCATGCGCCAGGCCGGCCTGAACGTACGCTTCGGCTCGCTCGACCCGAGCATCACCGACATGACGCCGATCACGCTGGCCGACGGCCAGAAGATCGTGCTCGAGCCGCTCGAGCGTTCGCAGCGCCGCCTCGGCCTGAAGAATTTCGATCCGTGCTCGATCCTGCTGAACAACGACCTGTCGGCCGGGATCCCGGCCGTGCTGGAAAACCTGCACGAGCAGTACCTGCTGCCGCCGCTGCACGCGGGCTGGGCCGTGCGCCGCAAGTCGACGCACTTCTCGTGCTACGACGACGTCGCGAAGAAGTTCGCGAAGATGGTCGGCGTCGATCCGTGGATGGTGAATCCGTATTTCGCGCACGTCGAAGGCGTCGACTGGCAGGCGCATGAAGGCGAGCAGGCGCTCGCCGACGCGATCGACGGCGTGCTGAAGAAGATCGCGCGCAAGTATCGCGAATACGGGATCAGCGAGAAGCCGTACGTCGTCGTGAAGGCCGACGCGGGCACCGCCGGGCGCGGCGTGATGACCGTGCACGACGCGGCCGAGATCGGCCGCATGACGAAGGCCGAGCGTGCGCAGATGGCCGAGTCGAAGGCCGGCCTCGCGGTGCGCGACGTGATCGTGCAGGAAGGCGTCTATACGTTCGAGCGGGTCGGTGACGAAGTCGCGGAGCCGGTCGTGTACATGATCGACCGCTACGTGGTCGGCGGCTTCTACCGCACGCACGGCGGCCGCGAGCGCGACCAGAACCTGAACGCGCCCGGCATGCACTACGTGCCGCTCGGCTTCGAGCACACTGCGCTGCCGGATGCAGGCGCCAAGCCGGGCGCCGCGCCGCCGAACCGTTTCTACATGTACGGCGTCGTCGCGCGGCTGTCGCTGATCGCGTCGTCGATCGAACTGGAAAAGACCGATCCCGAAGCCATCCAGGTGTAACGGCTTCGCTACGTACAGGACCCGCATGGACATTCTCTTTATCGCCGACCCGCTCGAGCGCTTCAAGATCTACAAGGATTCGACCTACGCGATGATGGCCGAGGCCGCGCGGCGCGGGCATACGGTGTACGCGTGCGAGCCGGCCCACCTTGCGTGGACGGGCTCGGCCGTCGAGGCCGACGTTCGGCGTATCACGTTCGTCGGCGAGCTGGACGACCTGCATCGCGACACGTGGTTCGAAGCGGGGCCGGTCGATGCGCGCCGCGTCGAATCGTTCGGCGCGGTGCTGATGCGCAAGGATCCGCCGTTCGACATGGAGTACGTGACGTCGACGTGGCTGCTCGAGCTGGCCGAGCGCGCGGGCGCCCGCGTGTTCAACAAGGCGCAGTCGATCCGCGATCACTCGGAGAAGCTCGCGATCGGCGAGTTTCCGCAGTTCGTCGCGCCGACGCTCGTCACGCGCGACGCGAAGCGTCTGCGCGCATTCCACGCCGAGCACGGCGACGTGATCCTGAAGCCGCTCGACGGAATGGGCGGGATGGGCGTGTTCCGCGTGAAGCCGGATGGCATGAACCTCGGCTCGATCGTCGAGATGCTGAGCCACGACGGCACGCGCTCGGTGATGGCGCAGAAGTTCATTCCCGAGATCAAGGCCGGCGACAAGCGCATCCTGCTGATCGGCGGCGAGCCGGTGCCGTATTCGCTCGCGCGGATTCCGCAAGGCAGCGAGGTGCGCGGCAATCTCGCGGCCGGCGGCCTCGGCGTCGCGCAGCCGCTCACGCCGCGTGATCGCGAGATCGCCGAGACGCTCGGCCCCGTGCTCGCCGCGCGCGGGCTGCTGCTGGTGGGGCTGGACGCGATCGGCGACTGGCTGACCGAGGTGAACGTGACGAGCCCGACGTGCTTCCGCGAAATCATGGAGCAGACGGGTTTCGACGTCGCCGCGATGTTCATCGACGCGCTGGAGCGGGCGGCCGCGTAGCCCGTTTTGCGCGTAACTCCGGCGGCGGCCGCGCAGGTCCCCCGTCGCCGGAGCGGTTCGATCGGCCTGCTACAATGCCCGCTTGCCCGGTGCTGCGACAAGCGCCGAAGGCCCGGCGGTCGGGCCGAAACCGTTGCAAGGCTGAACATGAAACGTTTCCCACACTCGCTACGCTCATTGCCCCGCCGCGGGGTATCGGTCCGCCAGGCGCGGCTAGGAGCCATCTGACATGGCCGGGATCCTGATCATCGCGCATGCCCCGCTCGCCACCGCGCTGCGGGACTGTATCGCGCACATTTACGGCGGCGTGCCCGCGCGCATCGGCTGTATCGACGTGATGGCGGACAGCGACCCCGCCCAGGTAATGGCGTTCGCGCACGCGGAGCTCGCGCGCCTGAGGGAAGAGAACGGCGTCGTCGTGCTGACCGACATGTACGGCGCGACGCCCGCGAACATAGCGGGCCAGCTGGCGAAGCTCGAGAACGTGCGCGTGCTCGCGGGCGTGAACCTGCCGATGCTGGTGCGGGCCGTCTGCTACCGCACGGTGCCGCTCGACACGCTCGTCGACAAGGCGCTGTCCGGCGGCGCGAAGGGCGTCCACGAGGTGTCGTCCGGCACGCCGCCGCCGCCGTCGGAAACCGGCTGCGGCCAGTGCGCGCCGATTCCGCCCGAGCCGCAACCGCGCACCGAATCGCACTGACTGCCCCGTTTTCCGTTTTAGACTGACCCGCCGACGCCCGTCGCCGGCGGCCTCGACCGACCCGACCGAGAATCATGCTTCAACAAGAAACCACCATCGTCAACAAATTGGGGCTCCATGCACGCGCATCGGCCAAGCTTACGCAACTGGCCGGCAATTTCCAGTCGGAAGTCTGGATGACGCGCAACGGACGCAAGATCAATGCGAAGAGCATCATGGGCGTGATGATGCTGGCGGCGGGCATTGGCAGTACGGTGACGATCGAGACCGAGGGGCCGGACGAACGCGAAGCGATGGACGCACTGCTGAAGCTGATCGCGGACAAGTTCGGCGAAGGTCAATGATTCCGCGCGGGATCACAGCCGTTTCGAATCGGAATGCCGCGTTTGTCGCGGCTTTTTTTTCGCCTGAAGCATGGATACGTAACGCGTAATGCTGCGCTGCATGCAGTCAGCATGAAGGGACGGAATTTATAATCCTAACCGGGGTCATAAGCGCATCGCAGCAGTGTGCCGCGGCTTTACTTGTCCAGAGGAGGTGCGCGTGTCCTTCACGCTGCATGGCATTCCCGTCTCACGTGGTATCGCGATCGGGCGAGCGTACCTGATCGCGCCGGCGGCGCTCGACGTCGCCCATTATCTGATCGAAGCGAACCAGATCGATGCCGAGGTCGAGCGTTTCAGCACGGCGCGCGAAACCGTGCATTACGAACTCGAGGCGCTGCGCGCCGACCTGACCGACGACACGCCGACCGAAGTGGGCGCGTTCATCGACGTGCACGCGATGATCCTGAGCGACGCGATGCTCGTGCAGGAAACCATCGACCTGATCCGCACGCGGCGCTACAACGTCGAATGGGCGCTGACCGAGCAGCTGGAACTGCTCACGCGCCACTTCGACGACATCGAGGATGAATACCTGCGCGAGCGGAAGGCCGACATCGAGCAGGTGGTCGAGCGCGTGCTGAAGGCGCTCGCGGGCGCGCCGTCCGCGTCGCAGGCGCTCGATGGCGCGGCGAAGGACGGCACGAACGAGATGATCGTCGTCGCGCACGACATCGCGCCGGCCGACATGATGCAGTTCAAGTCGCAATCGTTCCAGGCGTTCGTCACCGATCTCGGCGGCCGCACGTCGCACACGGCGATCGTTGCGCGCAGCCTCGGCATTCCGGCCGCGGTCGGCGTGCAGCACGCGAGTGCGCTGATCCGCCAGGGCGACCTGATCATCGTCGACGGCGACCAGGGCATCGTGATCGTCGATCCGGCGCCGATCGTCCTCGAGGAATATTCGTACCGCCAGTCCGAGAAACTGCTCGAGCAGCGCAAGCTGCAGCGCCTGAAGTTCTCGCCGACGCAGACGTTGTGCGGCACCAAGATCGACCTGTACGCGAACATCGAGCTGCCCGACGACGCGAAGGCGGCCGTCGACGCCGGCGCGGTCGGTGTCGGCCTGTTCCGCTCGGAGTTCCTGTTCATGCATCAGAAGGAGATGCCGGAAGAGGAGGAGCAGTTCGCCGCGTACAAGCGCGCGGTCGAGTGGATGAAGGGCATGCCGGTGACGATCCGCACGATCGACGTCGGCGCCGATAAACCGCTCGAGGCGCTCGACGAAGGCTACGAGACGGCGCCGAACCCGGCGCTCGGGCTGCGCGCGATCCGCTGGAGCCTGTCCGAGCCGCAGATGTTCCTCACGCAGCTGCGCGCGATCCTGCGCGCGTCCGCGTTCGGGCAGGTGAAGATCCTGATCCCGATGCTCGCGCACGCGCAGGAGATCGACCAGACGCTCGACCTGATCCGCGAGGCGAAGCGCCAGCTCGACGACGCGGGGCTCGCGTACGATCCGAACGTGCGTCTCGGCGCGATGATCGAGATCCCGGCTGCCGCGCTCGCGTTGCCGCTGTTCCTGAAGCGCTTCGACTTCCTGTCGATCGGCACGAACGACCTGATCCAGTACACGCTCGCGATCGACCGCGCGGACAACGCGGTCGCGCACCTGTACGACCCGCTGCATCCGGCGGTGCTGCATCTGATCGCCTATACGCTGCGCGAAGCGAAGCGCGCGGGCGTGTCGGTGTCGGTGTGCGGGGAGATGGCGGGCGATCCGGCGCTCACGCGCCTGCTGCTCGGGATGGGGCTCACCGAATTCTCGATGCACCCGAGCCAGTTGCTGGTGGTGAAGCAGGAGATCCTGCGCGCGCACCTGAAGTCGCTCGAGAAGCCGACGGCCGACGTGCTTGCCGCGTTCGAGCCGGAAGAAGTGCAGGCGGCGCTCAAGCGCCTGGCAGTCGCCGAGCCGCGCGCGGACGAGGCCGCCTGAGCGGCAGCGGCGCAGGCCGCGCCGCGAAACCCTGGCCGCGAAATAGTCGCGAAATAGTCGCGAAACGTCACGCAGGCGCCGTCCGGCGCATGCATCCGACGCGCGTCAGTGCCGACCGGCGCACACCGGGCAGTCGGCCTGGCGCGCGATCTTCATCGTCGTCCACTCCATCCGCAGCGAATCGAGCATCATCAGCCGGCCGTTGAGCGTCGTGCCGATCCCGCCGATCACGCGCAGCGCTTCGGCGGCCTGCATCGCGCCGATGATCCCGACGGTCGGCGCGAACACGCCCATCGTCGAGCATGCGACTTCCTCGAACGGCTGGTCTTCCGGGAACACGCACGCGTAGCACGGCGCGGCCGGATCGCGGAAATCGAACGTGCTGATCTGGCCGTCGAAGCGCAGCGCGGCGCCCGACACGAGCGGCACGCCGTGCGCGACGCACGCGCGGTTGATCGCGTGGCGCGTCGCGAAGTTGTCGGTGCAGTCGAGCACGACGCTCGCGCGCGGCACGTGCTCGTCGAGCCACGCATCGTCGACGCGCGCGGCGACCGCGTGCACCGTCACCTCGGGATTCAGCTGCGCGAGCGCGTCGCGTCCCGATTCGACCTTGCTGCGGCCGACCGAGGCCGTCACGTGCAGGATCTGCCGCTGCAGGTTCGTGAGGTCGACCGTGTCGGCGTCGACCAGCGTGATCGTGCCGACGCCGGACGCGGCGAGATACATCGCGGCCGGCGAGCCGAGGCCGCCGGCGCCGACGACGATCGCATGCGCGTCGAGGAAGCGCTGCTGCGCCTCGATGCCGATTTCGTCGACGAGGATGTGACGGGAGTAGCGAAGGAGTTGATCGTCGTTCATGGGGAAGTCGTGGGCGAGGCGGATCTGCTCGCTATTCTAGACGCGCATGAAAAACGGGCCATCGCGGTCTTCCCGCGATGGCCCGTCGGATGCCGGCCGGCGCTTACTGCGGTGCCGACGCCGGCTTCGGTGCGGCGGCCTTCGTGCCCGACGCCTTCGTGCCCGACGCCTTCGCGGCGGTCGCAGCCTTGGCCGCAGGGCTCTTCGTCGTGCTCTCGGCGAGCAGCGACTTCGATTCCTGCACCGGCTTGCCCTCGAGCTTGTTGAGCGCCTGCTGCATCATGAAGTCGTCGGTGCTGCCGAACTCGATCGGCTTGCGATCGCGATCCTTCTGGCGCTGCTCCGGCGTCTTCTTGTCGTTCTGCTCTTCAAGGACGCGCAACTGATCCATCCGGCGCTGCTCGCGCTCTTCCTGTTCCTTCTTCTCGTTCGGATCCTGCGTGTTCGCGAGGTGGTTCGTGTAGTCGACCTCGCGCGTCACGAGCACGTCGTCCGGATCGCCGTCCGCGTACTGATCGACCGGCACGTCGGGCGTGATGCCCTTGTTCTGGATCGAACGGCCGCTCGGCGTGTAGTAGTACGCGGTCGTCAGACGCAATGCGGTGTCGGCCGTCATCGGGCGGACCGTCTGCACCGAACCCTTGCCGAACGTCGTCTTGCCCATGATCTGCGCGCGCTTCGCATCCTGCAGCGCACCGGCGACGATTTCCGACGCGGACGCCGAATACGCGTTCGTCAGCACGATCATCGGCACGGTCTTGAAGACCGGCGGCAGGTTCTTCAGCGGATCGCCGTCGAAGGACGGCAGGCGGTAGTTGTCGTAGGTGTCGCGGTAGACCTGCTTCGAATCCGGGATCTGGCCGTTGGTCGACACGACGACGGAGTCGGGCGGCAGGAACGCGCCGGCGACGCCGACCGCGCTCTGCAGCAGGCCGCCGCCGTTGTTGCGCAGGTCGACGATCAGGCCCTTCAGGTTCGGCTGCTGGCGTGCGATGTCCTGCAGCCGCGCCGCGAGATCGGGCGTCGTGCGCTCCTGGAAGCTCGTGATCCGGATGTAGGCGTAACCCGGGTCGAGAATCTTCATCTTCACGCTCTGGACCTTGATGATCGCGCGCGTGACCGTGACCGGGAACGTGCGGTCGTCGCTCTTGCGGAAGATCGTCAGCGTGACCTTGGTGCCCGGCTCGCCGCGCATCTGCTTGACGGCCTTGTCGAGCGTCATGCCGCGCACCGGCTTGTCGTTGATGCGCGTGATCAGGTCGCCCGGACGGATGCCGGCGCGAAACGCGGGGGTGTCCTCGATCGGCGAGATCACCTTGACGAGGCCGTCTTCCTGCGAGATCTCGATGCCCAGACCGGCGAAGCGACCCTTGGTCTGCTCCTGCAGTTCGTCATAGTCGGTCTTGTCGAGGAACGACGAGTGCGGGTCGAGGCTCGACACCATGCCCTTGATCGCCGCCGTCAGCAGCTTCTTGTCGTCGACCGGCTCGACGTACTCGCGCTTGATCTGGCCGAACACTTCAGCGAACAGGCGGAGCTGGTCGAGGGGAAGCGGTGCCGTGGCGGTTTGCTCGGCCGACGCCGAAATCTGCAGCGTGGCGAACACGCCCGTGGCGAGGCCCGCGGCAATCAGGCCGATGTTCTTCAATTTCATTCGCATAGAGAGTCTGGTGCGGTCGGGAAGCGCGTGGCGGTAGCGGGGATGTAGCGGACAAGTATAACTGTTCGTCCGATTGCTCTGTGGAACGGTGCGAAAAGCTACCGTGCGCGGGTCTCGAGCCCCGGCGGGGCCGCCGGACGCGCGACGGATGCGAAGCGGATTCGACAGCACCGCAGCCGCGAAGGTTCGCGCCGCGCAGCGGAAAGGCCGCGCGAGGGCGGGCGGGGCGGGGCGCACCGAAGGCGGCCCGGCCCCGCCCGACGGGCGTCAGCCCGCCTTGCCCTGCTTCGCGACGGCGGCTTGCGCCTTCGCGATCGCGTCCTGGTCGCCGAGGTAATAGTGCGTGATCGGCTTCAGGTTCTCGTCGAGTTCATACACGAGCGGCACGCCGTTCGGGATGTTCAGGCCGACGATGTCGCTGTCGGAGATGCCGTCGAGGTACTTGATCAGCGCGCGCAGCGAGTTGCCGTGCGCGGCGATCAGCACCTGCTTGCCGGCGCGCACGGCCGGTGCGATCGACTCGTTCCACAGCGGCAGCACGCGCGCGACCGTGTCCTTCAGGCACTCGGTGAGCGGCAACTGCTCGCGCGGCACCTTCGCGTAGCGGGGGTCGTTGAACGGCGCGCGCTCGTCGGTCGGCTCGAGCGCGGGCGGCGGCGTGTCGTAGCTGCGGCGCCAGACGAGCACCTGGTCGTCGCCGAACTTCGCGGCCGTTTCCGCCTTGTTCAGGCCCGACAGCGCGCCGTAGTGGCGCTCGTTCAGGCGCCACGAGTGGACGACCGGCAGGTACATCAGGTCCATCTTGTCCTGCACGTGCCACAGCGTGCGGATCGCGCGCTTGAGCACCGACGTGTACGCGATGTCGAACGTGTAGCCGGCTTCCTTGAGCAATTCGCCGGCCTGGTAGGCCTCGTTGCGACCCTGTTCGGTCAGGTCGACGTCGACCCAGCCGGTGAAGCGGTTTTCCTTGTTCCACGTCGATTCGCCGTGGCGGATGAGAACGAGTTTGTACATGGATCTTGCGGTCGGTAGTGAAGGGAAGCGGGGCGCGTCGCACAGGCCCCGGTTCGGGGCCCGCCATCGCGCAAGACGGTTATTTTATAATGGCGGGATTGTCCTTTTCCGATTTCTCTTTTTCCGGCGGAATTCCGTGACGTTCTTTACCAATTACACGAACCTGGCCCTCATCGCGATCCTGGTGGTTTCCGGCGGCCTGCTTGCATGGCCCGTGCTGCGCCGCGGCCGCGGCGGCCTGTCGGCTGCCGAGGCGACGCAGCTCATCAATCGCCGCAACGCGGTCGTGATCGACCTGCGTGCCGCGTCCGACTTCGCTGCCGGCCACCTGCCGTCGGCGCGTCAGGTCGCCGCCGGCGAGATCGGCGCGAAAATTGCGCAGGTCGCGAAGAACAAGAGCACCCCCGTGCTGCTCGTCTGCCAGAACGGCCAGCAGTCGCAGAAGGCGGCGCGCGAGGTCCAGGCGGCAGGCTATGCCGAGGTGCACGTGCTCGAGGGCGGCGTCGCCGCCTGGCAGCAGGCCGGGATGCCGGTCGTCAAACAAGGAGTGGCGAAGTGAACAAGGTTTTGATGTACAGCACGCAGGTGTGTCCGTATTGCATCCAGGCCGAGCGCCTGCTGAAGCTGCGTGGCGTCGAGCAGATCGAAAAGGTGCTGATCGACCGCGATCCGGCCCGCCGTGAGGAAATGATGTCGCGCACGGGCCGTCGCACGGTGCCGCAGATCTACATCGGCGATACGCACGTCGGCGGCTACGACGATCTGTCGAAGCTCGACCGCGAAGGCGGCCTGCTGCCGCTTCTGCAAGCGGCCTGATTAGGGCAGAATGGCCGCCGGCCGCGCTGCGGCTGAGCGCGCAGCATTCAACCGAGGCGGCCGGCGTGAAGCCGGGCCGCCCCGTCACCACTTTTAGGGAAACACCATGTCCGACGTCGAAAACCAACCGTTCTTCAACATCCAGCGCGTCTACCTGAAGGATATGTCGCTCGAGCAGCCGAATTCGCCGGCGATCTTCCTCGAGCAGGACATGCCGTCGGTTGAAGTCGAAGTCGACGTCAAGGCCGAGCGCCTTGCCGAAAGCGTGTTCGAAGTCGTCGTGTCGGGTACCGTCACCGCGAAGGTGAAGGACAAGGTCGCGTTCCTGATCGAAGCGAAGCAGGCCGGCATTTTCGACATTCGCAACATTCCCGACGAACAGCTCGACCCGCTCGTCGGCATCGCGTGCCCGACGATCCTGTTCCCGTACCTGCGCTCGAACATCGCCGACGCGATCACGCGTGCCGGCTTCCCGCCGATCCACCTCGCGGAAATCAACTTCCAGGCGCTGTACGAGCAGCGTCTCGCGCAGCTTCAGCAGCAGGCCGGTGCAGCCGGCGCGCCGAACGGCGCGCCGAATGGCACGACGCTGAACTGACGTTTCACTCCGGACCGGTGCTGGGTATGAAAGTAGCCGTTCTCGGCGCCGGTGCCTGGGGCACCGCGCTCGCGGGCCATCTGGCCGCGCGGCACGATACGCTTCTCTGGGCGCGCGACGCCGCGCTGATCGCCGGGCTGCAGGCCCGGCACGAAAACTCCCGCTATCTCGACGGCATCGCGCTGCCCGATGCGCTGCGCTACGACGCCGATCTCGGCGTCGCGCTCGCACACGGCGCCGCAGGCGACGCGCTGTGCGTGATCGCCGCGCCCGTGGCCGGGCTGCGCACGCTGTTCGGCGCGATGCGCGACGCGGGCTGCGTGCCCGCGCACGTCGTGTGGGTCTGCAAGGGCTTCGAGGCCGATACGCATCTGCTGCCGCATCAGGTGATCGCGGCCGAGCTGCCCGGGCAGCACAGCAACGGCGTGCTGTCGGGGCCGAGCTTCGCCCGTGAAGTCGGCCTCGCGCTGCCGGTCGCGCTGACGGTCGCGAGCGCGTCGGCCGAATGCCGCGAGCGCACGCTCGCCGCGTTCCATCACGGCGCGATGCGGATCTATACGGGCGACGACGTGGTCGGTGTCGAGGTCGGCGGCGCGGTCAAGAACGTGCTCGCGATCGCGACCGGCATCGCCGACGGGCTCGGGCTCGGGCTGAATGCACGCGCCGCGCTGGTGACGCGCGGCCTCGCCGAAATGTCGCGCCTCGGCGTCGCGCTCGGCGGTCGTGCGGAAACCTTCACCGGGCTCACGGGCCTCGGCGACCTGATCCTCACCGCGACGGGCGACCTGTCGCGCAATCGCACGGTCGGCCTGCAACTCGCGGCCGGCCGCTCGCTGAACGACATCCTCGGCGCGCTCGGCCATGTGGCCGAAGGCGTGCGCTGCGCGCAGGCCGTGCTCGCGCTCGCACGTGCGCAATCGATCGAAATGCCGATCACCGAGGCCGTGTGCGGCGTGCTGTTCGACGGCGTGGCGCCGCGCGACGCGGTCAGCGGCCTGCTGCGGCGCGACGCGCGCGCCGAATAGACGCGACGGATCCCGGTCCGCGGATCGGTGCCGCAGCCGTCAGGGCCGGGGTTCCGGACGGGGGCGGCGTCCAGCTTGGGTTGACGAGCATCGCGCCGCTTTTTGCGGCCGCGTGCACTCGCGCAATGCGCGCGGCGCCAAAGCGCACTACGCTTGAACAGTCTCCGGCGTTTCGGGAGGGTGTCATGCTGCAGATCGGTTCCACCACGCTCGACGCGCAACTCGTCGACATCACGACGCTCGACGTCGACGCGATCGTCAATGCCGCGAACGGTTCGCTGCTCGGCGGCGGCGGTGTCGACGGCGCGATCCATCGCGCGGCCGGCCCCGGCCTGCTGGCCGAGTGCCGCACGCTCGGCGGCTGCGACACCGGCGACGCGAAGCTCACGCGCGGTCACGGGCTGCCGGCGCGCTACGTGATTCATGCGGTCGGCCCGGTATGGCACGGCGGCGCGCGCGGCGAACCCGAGCTGCTCGCGTCGTGCTACCGGCGCGCGCTCGAACTGGCCGAGGACGTCGCCGCGACGTCGATCGCGTTTCCCGCGATCAGCTGCGGGATATACCGCTATCCGGCCGACGAGGCCGTCGACATCGCGGTCGGCACGGTCGTGGAAACGCTGCCGCTCGCGCCGAGTCTCGCACGCGTGGTGTTCGCGTGCTTTTCTTCCGACATCTACGACCTGTATCGCGCGCGGCTCGCGCGCATCTAGCGAGGCAGGCCGGCGGCGTGTGCGCGGCTGCCGCGTCAGGCGCCGCCTTCGAAGCCGGCCTGGCGCCACGCTTCGAACACGACCACCGCGACCGTGTTCGACAGGTTCAGGCTGCGGTTGCCGGGCCGCATCGGCAGGCGCACGCGCTGTTCGTTCGCAAAGCGCTCGAGCACGTCGGCGGGCAGCCCGCGCGTCTCCGAACCGAACACGAACCAGTCGCCCGGCACGAACGCGTGATCGTGGAAGCGGCCCGAGCCGCGGGTCGTGAACGCGAACATCCGCGCGCGATCGGGCGCTTCGGCCGCGACGAACGCGTCCCAGTCGCGGTGCACGCGCATTTCCGCATATTCGTGATAGTCGAGCCCCGCGCGGCGCAGCTTCGCGTCGTCGAGCGGAAAGCCGAGCGGCTCGATCAGATGCAGGCGCGCGCCGGTGTTGGCGCACAGGCGGATCACGTTGCCGGTGTTCGGCGGAATTTCGGGAGCGACGAGGACGACGTTGAACATGGTTGGGTCTGGCTGGGCCGGCCGGGACGGAGCGACGTGCGCTCCTTCCCGGCCGGCCGGTTCGTGACGGCCGGCGCCGCATTCGGGCGGCCGACCTCTCTATCTAATTAATCTCTGGCGGTGCGCAGCGCAACCAGATTCGTCACGCGTGCGGCGCCCGCTGCCTTCAACGCGTGCGCGGCGGCCGCGAGCGTCGCGCCGGACGTCATCACGTCGTCGACGAGCGCCACGTGGCGACGCGTGACGTCGCCCGCCACCGCAAACGCCGCGACCATGTTGTCCCGCCGCGCGCGCCGGTCGAGCCGCGACTGCGGCGCGGTTTCGGCCACGCGCGCGAGCAGCGCCGCGTCGGCGCGCACGCCGAGCCGGCGCGCAAGCGGGCGCGCGATCGCCCACGCCTGGTTGTAGCCGCGCGCGACGAGCCGCCCGTGCGACAGCGGCACCGGCGCGATGACGTCGAAACCGCCGGTGCGCTGCATCGCGTCGGTATCGTCGATCCGCTGCGCGAGCCGCGCCGCGAATTCCGCACCGAGCGCGAGCCGCGCGTGAAACTTCAGGCCGCGCGCGAGCCCGTCGAGCGGCGCGCGGTAATCGGCGAGCGCGAGCGTCGCGTCGAACGGCGGCGGCGCGGTGCGGCACGCATCGCACCGGTAGTCCGCCGCGCGTGAACGCAAACACGGCCGCGACCGCGTGGCGCTGAGCGGCACGGCGCAGACGTCGCATCGCAAGCGCGCTTCATTCCAGTACGCGGCGTCGCAGGCGATGCAAATCACGCTGTGTGACAAATTGCCGCACAGCGCGCATCGATTCGGCAGCGCGTACGCGACGATGCGTGCAAGCAACACACCGACCTGCGACAAAACGACGCGCGCTGCCTGCGGAGCGGAACTGCGATCCATCGGAAACACTCCAGATGGCCCGCCTCGATGAAGGCTGCGAGGCGAGCGAGTATACTTCGGGCTCTTCGCCAGTGTGCCCGACATGTCCCCAGCTTCGACTTCAACCGGCCGTCCGGCCAATGACGCCCGGCGTTTGCGGCGGATCTTCGATCGCCGTGCCGCCTCGTTCGACGCGGTCGCGTTCCTGCCGCGCGAGATCGCGCAGCGCATGAACG
Source organism: Burkholderia sp. IMCC1007 (assembly GCF_027257875.1). Classification (GTDB taxonomy): domain Bacteria; phylum Pseudomonadota; class Gammaproteobacteria; order Burkholderiales; family Burkholderiaceae; genus Burkholderia. The sequence continues at coordinate 19,197 of NZ_JAPVQY010000070.1, read as the reverse complement.
AACGCCTCGAGTACATCAAGGTGAGCCCGGCCGCCGTGCTCGATGCGGGCTGCGGGCCGGGCGACGACCTGCCGGCACTGCGCGCGCGTTTTCCCGAGGCCCCGGTGTTCGGCGTCGACCTGTCCGGCGCGATGCTCGTGCAGGCCGGCCAGCGCGAGGTCGAGCAGACGAGCTGGCGCCGCTGGCTGCCGGCCTCGCTCGGCCGGGCGCTGGGCCAGCGCGGCCCGCGTGTCGCGCAGGCCGACTTCTCGATGCTGCCGTTCGCGGCCGGCGCGTTCGACCTGATCTGGTCGAATCTCGCGCTTCACTGGCATTCGCGTCCCGATACGGTGTTCCCGGAATGGCAGCGCGTGCTGCGCGTGAACGGCCTGCTGATGTTCAGCACGTTCGGCCCCGACACGCTGCGCGAGTTGCGCGCGGCCTGCGCGGACGCCGAGGCGGCGCTCGGCATTGCGCCGCCCGCACCGCGCGTGATCGATTTCGTCGACATGCACGACCTCGGCGACATGCTCGTCGAGAGCGGCTTCGAGATTCCGGTGATGGACCAGGAAGTGCTGACCGTTACGTACAAGACCCCCGATTCCCTGCTGGCCGACGTGCGCCGCTGGGGCGCCTATCCGTTCGAGCGGACGGCGCCGCAGCATGCGACGCGGCGCTTTCGCGCGGCGCTCGGCGACGCGCTGGAGGCGCGCCGGCGCGCGGACGGCACGATTGCGCTGACGTTCGAGGTGGTCTACGGCCATGCGTGGAAGGCCGTGCCGCGTACGACCGCCGAGGGGCACGGGATCGTGCGTATCGAAGATATCGGCAAGGGGCGTCCGAAGAATCGGTAAAGCGGTAAAGAGGTGTTTTGTTATGTCTGAAATTAGCGGCGCGAAGCGGGGTCGAAATAGCGGCAAAAATGGCCGGGAAGCTTGTGGCGCTTGGCTCGCGGGCCGATAGCCGCTTGCTTGTGGATGCCATTGAACCCGCCTATAATGCGTCAGCTTGTCGTCCTGGGGTCCCCGCAATACGGGGCGGCGAGTCCGATGCAGGCATGCATCGCATGCCATTCGCGTGAGGCGGCGATGAAAGCAGCGAGGGTTTTGGCGGAGACGACGAACGACGAACCGGTCATCGCAGACTGGCTCATGAAACGCAATTGTTCGGTGTCGCCGCGCCAGTTCGTGCTGTTTTACGCGTCGCTCGCGGGCTTCTCGCTGGTGATCGCGGCATTGCTGATGTGGCGTGGGGCCTGGCTCGTCATGCCCTTCACCGGAATCGAGTTGCTTGTGGTGGGTGTCGCATTCGCGATCTATGCTCGCCACGCAGTCGATTACGAGCGCATCAAGCTGTTTCCGCACCGGCTCGTGATCGAGCGGATGGATGCGGAACGGCTCACGCAGATCGAATTCAACCCGCGCTGGGTGCGGGTCGAGCCGGGTGCGACGCCACGCGATCCGATTCGACTGGTATCGCGCGGGCAGACCGTCGTAATCGGGCAGCATCTCGCGCAGTACAAGCGTGCGCAGTTCGCCGACGAACTGCGCGTGTCGCTCAGGCGCTGCGGCTGACGAGGCGCGGGCACCGGCCGCAGAGCGGCCGGCGTCTGGCGACGGGGGAGGGTTTGAATGGAAATTTTGGGTAAGGATGCTATGAAAACAATCAAGCGAGCCCTCACGGGCGTGCTGGCATGCAGTGGATTGCTCTTTGCCGGCGCTGCTCTGGCGGTCGGTGATAGCCCGGGCGGCCCCCGCGTCAACGAGATCAACTTTCAGCCGCCGGTCACGAAGATCGCCGAGGAGCTCTACGACCTCCACACGATGATGCTGATCCTGTGTACGGTGATCTTCGTCGGCGTGTTCGGCGTGATGTTCTATTCGATCTTCGCGCACCGCAAGTCCAAGGGCTTCAAGGCCGCCAATTTCCATGAAAGCACGACCGTCGAAATCATCTGGACGATCGTGCCGTTCATCATCGTCGTATTGATGGCGCTGCCGGCGACGAAGGCCGTCGTCGCGATGAAGGACACGACCAACGCCGACCTCACGATCAAGGTCACCGGCTACCAGTGGAAGTGGGGCTACGACTACGTGAAGGGCCCGGGCGAGGGCATCAGCTTCCTGTCGACGCTCACCACCCCGCGTGACGAAGTGATGGGCCAGAAGCCGATCAGCGACACCTATCTGCAGGAAGTCGACCACCCGCTCGTCGTGCCGGTCAACAAGAAGATCCGCATCATCACGACCGCGAACGACGTCGTCCACTCGTGGTATGTGCCCGCGTTCGGCGTGAAGCAGGATGCGATCCCCGGCTTCGTGCGCGACACGTGGTTCAAGGCAGACAAGGTCGGCACGTTCCGCGGCTTCTGTACCGAACTGTGCGGCAAGGAGCACGCGTTCATGCCGGTCGTGGTCGAAGTCCTGTCGGAAGACGACTACGCGAAGTGGGTCACGACGCAGAAGGCCAAGCTGGCCGGCGCGGCGGTCGATCCGAACAAGGTTTACACGATGGCCGAACTCGTGTCGCACGGCGAGGACGTCTACAAGGCGAACTGCGCGGCCTGCCACCAGGTGAACGGCAAGGGTCTCGGCGCATTCCCGGCAATGGACGGCAGCGCGATCGTGAACGGCCCGATCGCCGGCCACCTCGAGCGCGTGCTGCACGGCAAGGGTGCAATGCCGTCGTGGGCGTCGCTGTCGGACCTCGACATCGCATCGGTCATCACGTACGAGCGCAATTCGTGGGGCAACCACAAGAACGATCTGCTGCAGCCGAAGCAAGTGACTGACGCGCGCAACGGCAAGATGCCGGAAGACACGGCAGGCGCAGCAGCGCCGGCAGAAGCGGCGCCGGCCCAGGCCGCGTCGGGCGCAGCCGAGCAGCCGGCGGCAGCGTCGGCATCGGCCACGGCGGCACTGTCGACGATCTACTTCGAAACGGGCAAGAGCGTGCTGCCGGCCGATGCGAAAGCAGCGATCGCCGCAGCGGCCGATTACGCGAAGGCACATCCGGACGCGAAGCTCGCGCTGTCGGGTTTCACCGACAAGACGGGCTCGGCCGACGCGAATGCCGAACTCGCCAAGCATCGTGCACAAGCCGTGCGCGACGCGCTGAAGGCAGCAGGCGTGGCGGAAGACCACATTATTCTCAAAAAGCCGGAAACGATCACGGGCGGGGCGGACGCGAAGGAAGCCCGGCGTGTCGAGATCGGCCCGGCGGCTTGACGTGTCGCTGAGTTAGTCGACGTATTCGCATTAGGAGATTCTCATGTCTAGCATCGGGCACGACGTAGCCGCGGACCACGCGCACGACGACCACGCGCACGAAACACCGCACGGCTGGCGGCGCTGGCTGTTCGCCACCAACCACAAGGACATCGGTACGCTGTACCTGCTGTTCTCGTTCATCATGTTCCTGTCGGGCGGCGTGATGGCGCTCGGCATCCGTGCCGAGCTGTTCGAGCCGGGCCTGCAGATCATGCGTCCGGAGTTCTTCAACGAACTCACGACGATGCACGGTCTGATCATGGTGTTCGGCGCGATCATGCCGGCGTTCGTCGGCTTCGCGAACTGGATGATTCCGCTGCAGATCGGCGCATCCGACATGGCGTTCGCGCGGATGAACAACTTCAGCTTCTGGCTGCTGCCGGTTGCAGCCGTGCTGCTGGTCGGTTCGTTCTTCGCGCCGGGCGGCGCGACGGCTGCCGGCTGGACGCTGTACGCGCCGCTGTCGACGCAGATGGGCCCGGGCATGGACTTCGCGATCTTCGCGGTCCACTTGATGGGTGCATCGTCGATCATGGGCGGGATCAACATCGTCGTGACGATCCTGAACATGCGCGCACCGGGCATGACGCTGATGAAGATGCCGATGTTCGCATGGACGTGGCTGATCACCGCATACCTGCTGATCGCCGTGATGCCGGTTCTGGCAGGCGCGATCACGATGGTGCTGTTCGACCGCCACTTCGGCACGTCGTTCTTCAACGCGGCAGGCGGCGGCGACCCGGTGATGTACCAGCACATCTTCTGGTTCTTCGGCCACCCCGAGGTGTACATCATGATTCTGCCGGCGTTCGGGATCGTGTCGCAGGTGATCCCGGCGTTCGCGCGCAAGACGCTGTTCGGCTATAGCTCGATGGTGTACGCGACGGCTTCGATCGCAATCCTGTCGTTCATGGTCTGGGCACACCACATGTTCGCCACGGGCATGCCGGTCACCGGTCAGCTGTTCTTCATGTACGCGACGATGCTGATCGCGGTGCCGACGGGCGTGAAGGTGTTCAACTGGCTCGCGACGATGTGGCGCGGCTCGATGACGTTCGAAACCCCGATGCTGTTCGCGATCGGCTTCCTGTTCGTGTTCACGTTCGGCGGTCTGACGGGCCTGATGCTGGCAATGGCGCCGCTCGACATCCAGTACCACGGCACTTACTTCGTGGTCGCGCACTTCCACTACGTGCTGGTGGCCGGGTCCCTGTTCGCGCTGTTCGCGGGCTGGTACTACTGGGCGCCGAAGTGGACGGGCTGGATGTACAACGAGACGCGCGGCAAGATCCACTTCTGGGCGTCGATGATCTTCTTCAACCTGACGTTCTTCCCGATGCACTTCGTCGGTCTCGCGGGCATGCCGCGCCGCTATGCCGACTACCCGGCGCAGTTCACCGACTTCAACCAGGTTGCGACGATCGGCGCATTCGGCTTCGGCCTCGCACAGGTTTACTTCCTGTTCGCGGTCGCGCTGCCGGCCTACCGTGGCGGCGGCGATCTGGAAAAGGCGTCGGACAAGCCGTGGGATGGCGCGACGGGCCTCGAGTGGACGGTGCCGAGCCCGGCTCCCTTCCATACGTTCGAGCAACCGCCGCACGTCGAATAAGTTTCACCGTGCGCTCCGCCGCTGCCTGCCGCGCAGGCAGGCGCGGCGGGCGCCGAACTGAAGTTTCAGCGAAGTTTCAGATGAACCGGAATCCACAACAAAGACGTACGCCCGAGCAGATTCGCGCGGGCAACAAGCGGCTCGGCCTCATCCTGCTCGTCATCGCCGCCGTTTTTTTTGTGGGTGTCGTGATCAAGCAGTGGTGGCTGTCCACCCACTGATGCAGTAACTGACGCAGTAGCGAGGAAGCAGTCGTATGTCGAAGCCGGAAGAGGGCGCCGCGGATCGCGCGTTCAATCGTTCGATGCTGGTGAAGCTCTTCGTCGTGGCCGCATTGATGTTCGGCTTCGGCTTCGCGCTGATCCCGATGTATCGGGCGATCTGCCAGATCACCGGCATCAACAACCTGGTGCAGCGCGACGTCAGCGAGCGCGAGGCGAAGAACTCGCAGGTCGACTACAGCCGCACCGTGTCGGTCGAGTTCGATGCGAACGCGCGCGGGCCGCTCGGCTTCAGGCCGGAGCACAACAGCCTCGACGTGCATCCGGGCGAACTGACGACGATCGTGTACGACGTGACGAACGGTCAGGGCCGGCCGGTCGTGGCGCAGGCGATTCCGAGCTACGCGCCGAAGCAGGCGACGGAGTTCTTCAAGAAGATCGAGTGCTTTTGCTTCACGCAGCAGACGCTGGCCGCGAACGAGTCGCGCAAGATGCCGGTGGTGTTCGTGATCGATCCGAAACTGCCGAAGGACGTGAAGACGATCACGCTGTCGTACACGTTCTTCGAGCTGAATACGCCGGCCGGGCCGGCGCCCGCACCGCGCAAGACGGCGGAGCAGGGCGCGGCGAAGCCGGACGCATGACGACGGAGGCGGAGCGATGACGGAACCCAGGCGGAGCGGGTCGTTTGGCCAGGCGTTGCGCGCGGTGTTGTGGTCGTTCTTCGGTGTGCGCAAGCGGCGCGACCTGGAGGCCGATGCGACGCAGCTGAATCCGCTGCACGTGCTGATCGTCGCGTTGATCGCGGCCGGCGTGTTCATCGGCGTGCTGATCCTGATCGTGCGAGCGGTCGTGGGCTGAGCCCGCGGCCACGAAAGAATGCAGTGCGCAGCGCCTCGGCGCTGCGCGCGGGAAAGAGCGGCGGCGGTCGCGCCGCGCAAGAAATAAGCCGGAGCGGTTTCCGGTACACAAATTGGACTGAAGTGGAGAATCAAGCATGAGCGGTCAAAACCAGACCCCGTACTATTTCGTGCCGCATCCGTCGCACCATCCGATCAGTGCGGCCATCGGCCTGCTCGTCATGCTCGGATCGGCGGCGCTGTGGATCAACGGTCACGACTGGGCGCCGTTTACGGCGTTGGTTGGCCTGCTGTGGTTGCTCTTCACGCTGTATCACTGGTTCGGCGACGCGATTTCCGAATCGGAAGGCGGTCATTACGGCAAGAACGTCGATAAGTCGTACCGCTGGAGCATGAGCTGGTTCATCTTCTCCGAAGTGATGTTCTTCGGTGCGTTCTTCGGCGCGCTGTTCTATGCGCGTGAAATCGCGCTGCATCAGCTCGGCAGCCTCGACTACAAGCTGATCTGGCCGGACTTCTCCGCCGTGTGGCCGAACGAAGGCCCCGCCGCGCTCGCCGGTCACTTCAAGACGATGGGCCCGTGGCCGGTCCCGACGCTGAACACCGCGTTCCTGCTGTCGTCGGGCGTGACGCTGACGATCTCGCACCACGCGCTGCGCGATGATCATCGCAAGAAGGCGATCGCGTGGCTCGCCGCGACGCTCGTGTTCGGTATCTGCTTCCTGTTCCTGCAGGGCTTCGAGTACTACCACGCGTACAACGAACTGAACCTGACGCTGAATTCGGGCGTGTACGGCTCGACGTTCTTCCTGCTGACGGGCTTCCACGGCTTCCACGTGTTCCTCGGCGGCACGATGCTCGCGGTGGTGCTGGTGCGGATGATCCGCGGCCACTTCAAGCCCGATCATCACTTCGCATTCGAAGGTGCCGCGTGGTACTGGCACTTCGTCGACGTCGTCTGGCTCGGCCTGTACGTCGTCGTCTACTGGCTGTAAATGCAACAACGGCCCGCGCAGCGATGCGCGGGCCGTTTTCATTGGCGGGGCGGAGCAGCGGCTGGCTGCTTGCGCCCAACGCCACCCCGGCGCCGCCGCGACTCAGTCAGGCGGCGCTTTTGCTTGGTGGTGCGGCTGTGCGGCGAAATGTCACAGCGGTCGCCGCCGCGGCCGCGGCGCGTGCATCAACGGCCGATCGGCAGGCCGGTCGAATGGATCCAGCCCATCCAGTTCGCGAACAGGATGAACAGGAACAGCGAGACCGACAGCCCGACGCGGGTGGCGAGCGACCAGGCCATGCGTTTCGTGTGGCCGCGGTCGTGCATCATGAAGTAGAGCGCCGAGCCCATGCTGGCGATGATGAGGACGAAGGCGATAGGAACGAGTATGTGCATGACACGAACCGGACGACGGCAATTCGAAAGGAAGAGGATAATTATCGCACTTCGCTTTCGCGAATGCGCCTGGCGGGTGGCATGATGAAGATCCGTCTGCTGCCTGCGCTGCTGGTCCTCGTTGTCGTCGCGGGCGCGATCCGTCTCGGTTTCTGGCAGCGCGACCGCGCGCACCAGAAGGAAGCGCTGCAGGCGAACATCGTCCGCTACGAGCATGCGGCGCCCGTCGATGTCGGCGCGCAGCCGGTGCCGCTCGCGTCGATCGAGTTTCACCGCGTGCGGGCCACGGGCCGCTTCATGCCGGAGCATGCAGTGTTCCTCGACAATCGGCCGTATAACGATCAGCCGGGTTTTTACGTCGTGATGCCGTTTAAACTCACGGGCGGCGGCGTCGTGCTGGTCAATCGCGGCTGGTTGCCGCGCAACATCTCCGATCGCACGGCAATCGAGCCGTTCCCGACGCCCGCTGGCGAGATCGAGATCGAGGGCATCGCGCGCGCCGATGCGTCGCGTGCGTTCGAGCTCGGCGAAGGCGGCTCGGCCGCGCACCAGAAGATCCGGCAGAACCTCGACGTTGCCGCGTATGCGAAGGAAACGGGGCTGCCGTTGCAGCCGTTCGTGATTCAGCAGACGAGCGACGACGGCGACAAGCTCGTGCGCGACTGGCCGGCGGCGACGACCGGCGTCGAGCGCAATTACGGTTACATGTTTCAGTGGTGGGGCATGGCGGCGGCCGCGCTCGGTTTCGGCCTGTACGCCGCGCGGCGTGCGGCGAAGAAGTCGGCCGGCGCGTGAGCGTCATGCCAGGACGCGGCCGCAGTGCCGCGGGTTCGTTTCGAGAGGTTTGATTTGTCCATGCAATCTTCCCGTCAGGGTTCGGCCACCGCGCCGGTTTCTCCGGCGGCCCGCAAGCGCGGCCGCTGGATGCTCGTGCTGCTCGGCCTCGTGTGCGCGGCGCCGATACTCGCGTCGTACTTCACCTATTACGTGATCAAGCCGAAGGGCGGGTCGACCAACTACGGCACGCTGATCGAGCCGCAGCGGCCGATTCCGGCCGATCTGCAGGTCACCGACGAAACCGGCAAGACGGTGCCGCTGTCGTCGCTGCGCGGCGTGTGGCTGTTCGTGATGACCGACAACAGCGCGTGCGACGACGCATGCGCGCAAAAGCTCTATTTCATGCGCCAGATCCGCGTCACGCAGGCGGGCGAGCGGCACCGGATCACGATGGTGTGGCTGCGCAGCGATGCGGCCGCGATTCCGCCGAAGGTGCTGGAAGCCTATCCCGACACGCGCCGGCTCGTCGCCGATCCGGCCGCGGTGGCCGCGTGGCTGCCGGCCGAGGCCGGCACGAAGGACACCGACCACCTCTACATGGTCGACCCGAACGGCAACCTGATGATGCGTTTCCCGAAGAACCCGAACCCCAGCAAGATCAAGTCGGACGTCACGAAGCTGCTGAAGTGGTCGAGCATCGGTTAAGGCGACACAACGAGGCAAACATTCGATGTCGTATCTACTGCAACTCGGCCTGATCGGCTTGTGCATCGCGCTGCTGCCGCTGTCGTACGTGTGGGTGAAGGCCGACGACAACAAGTTCCGCAAGCTGGTGTGGATCACCACATTCCTGACCCTCGACCTGGTGATGTTCGGCGGCTTCACGCGGCTGACCGATTCGGGCCTCGGCTGCCCCGACTGGCCCGGCTGCTACGGCACGTCGTCGCCGTTCATCGCGCACGCCGCGATCACGGCCGCGCACCAGGCGATGCCCACCGGCCCCGTCAGCATGACGAAGGCGTGGATCGAGATGATCCATCGCTATTTCGCGATGGCGATCGGCGTGCTGATCATTGCGCAGGTCGTGATCGCGTGGTCCGCACGGCTGCGCCGCCGGCCGCTGCATGTGTCGCCGTGGTGGCCGACGAGCCTGTTGCTGCTGATCGTCGTGCAGGGCGTGTTCGGCGCGTGGACCGTCACGATGAAGCTGCAGCCGGTGATCGTCACGACCCATCTGCTGCTTGGCCTCGCGCTGCTCGGCACGCTCGGCTGGCTCGCGGCGCGGCAGACGCCGCTGCCGTCGCATGATCCGGAGGCCGGCCGTTACCGCGCGGCCGCGCTCGCGGCGCTCGCGCTGCTGGTCGTGCAGATCGCGCTCGGCGGCTGGGTGAGCACCAACTACGCGGTGCTTGCGTGTACCGATTTCCCGACCTGCAACGGGCAGTGGATCCCGCCGATGAACTTCGGCCAGGGCTTCCATCTGTGGCGCGCGCTCGGGATGACGAAGGACGGCGACGCGATCACGCAGGACGCGCTGGTCGCGATCCACTGGACGCACCGCACGTTCGCGTTCGCCGTGGTCGCGTACCTGGTCGCGTTCGCGCTGAAGATGCGCCGCTTCGCGTCGCTGCGGCGGCCCGCGAACGGCGTGTTGCTGGTCGTGCTGCTGCAGTTCGTGACGGGCCTGACCAACATCGTGCTGCAGTGGCCGCTGCCGGTGGCCGTCGCGCACAACGGCGGCGCCGCGATCCTGCTGCTGCTCGTCGTCATGTTAAACTTTCGCATCCTTTCAAGCCGCCCCGGCCGTGTCGTGCAGCCCGCGCGCGACGCCGCCCCGGCGTGACCGTTCCCATGCAAAGCACCCTTTCCCAATCGCCCGGTAGCCGGTTTTCGCAGTACATGGCGCTGACGAAGCCGCGTGTCACGCAGCTCGCCGTGTTCTGCGCGGTGATCGGCATGTTTCTCGCGACGCCGGGCATGGTGCCGTGGCATGTGCTGATCGGCGGCACGGTCGGCATCTGGCTGCTGGCCGGCGCCGCGTTCGCAATCAACTGCCTCGTCGAACAGAAGATCGACGCGATGATGCGCCGCACCGCGTGGCGCCCGTCCGCGCGTGGCGAGATCACGACGCCGCAGATCCTGCTGTTCTCCGCGGTGCTCGGCGGCCTCGGCGCGTGGACGCTCTATACGTTCACGAATCCGCTGACGATGTGGCTGACGATCGCGACGTTCGTCGGCTACGCGGTCATCTATACGCTGCTGCTCAAGCCGATGACGCCGCAGAACATCGTGATCGGCGGTGCGTCGGGCGCAATGCCGCCGGCGCTCGGCTGGGCCGCGGTCACCGGCGCGGTGCCGGGCGACGCGTGGATCCTCGTGCTGATCATCTTCGTGTGGACGCCGCCGCATTTCTGGGTGCTCGCGCTCTATCGCCGCAAGGACTACGAGACCGCGGGCCTGCCGATGCTGCCCGTCACGCACGGCGAGAAGTTCACGCGGCTGCACATCCTGCTGTACACGGTGATCCTGTTCGCGGTCACGCTGATGCCGTTCATCTCCGGGATGAGCGGCGCCGTCTACCTGACGAGTGCGGTGCTGCTCGGCGCGGTGTTTCTCGCGTATGCATGGAAGATCTACCGCGATTACTCGGACGAACTCGCGCGCAAGGCTTTCCGTTATTCGATCGTCTACCTGTCGCTGCTGTTCGCCGCGCTACTCGTCGATCACTATGCACGTCCGCTGCTCGGCGTGTAACCGCACGGTTTGAACGCAATGCTCCATTCACGGTTCGGGCGCCGCGCGCGCCAAGGCTGGATGCTGGCGTGCGCATTCGCGGCAGCGCTGCTGCTCGCCGGATGCGACAACGCGCCGAAATTCCAGAATCTCGACATCACCGGCAATACGCAGTTCGGCACCGATTTCTCGCTGCCCGACACGACCGGCAGGGTGCGCACGCTGACTGACTTCAAGGGCCGTGCCGTCGTGATGTTCTTCGGCTATACGCACTGTCCGGACGTGTGCCCGACGACGATGGCCGAATTGTCCGAGGCGCTGAAGCAGCTCGGGCCGGATGCCGCGAAGCGCGTGCAGGTGCTGTTCGTCACCGTCGATCCGGAGCGCGATACGCCCGCGCTGCTCGGCCAGTACGTGCCCGCGTTCGATCCGTCGTTCATCGGCCTGCGGCCGGCCGACGAAGCGCAGTTGAAGAAGGTCACGAAGGATTTCCGCGTGTACTACGCGAAGGCGCCCGGCAAGACGCCCGGCAGCTACACGATGGATCACACCGCCGCGAGCTACGTGTTCGATCGCGACGGCAAGCTGCGCCTGTTCGTGCGCGACGGCCAGGGCCCCGGCCCGTGGGTCCACGACCTGAAACTGCTGGTCGACTGAGCGGCACGCGCCGCATGATCGCCCGGGCGCTCGCCCGGCGATACGCGTGACGGCCGCGCCGCGCCGTCACGCATTCTTCCTGCTCTCCCTCGAATTGCCATCACCGCTTCGCGGCGCGCGGCGTGCATGCGCACGCACCTTCGCGCCCGTGCGCGTCACGGCAGCGCCGGTACGTTGAAGCCCTGCGCGGCGCGCGTGATCCTGAATTCGGTCACGCGATAGGTCGCGAGCCCTTCGGTCACGAACGGATCGGTCTTCAGGATCGCGTCGAGTTCGTCGCGATCGATACGGGCCGCGAGGATCACGCCGCCTTCGCGCGGCACCTTCGGCCCCGCCGCGATGAAAATGCCGCGCTCCAGCAGCGGCTGCAGATACGCGCGATGGCGTTCGAGCGCGTCGTCGATGCGCTCGAGCGACGCGGTGTAGTGGATGTCGATGACGTACATGGATGGCCCTGGAATGTCGCCGGCCCGGTGCGTGCCGGTCAGCCGGTCTTTGTAGCACAGCGGCCGTGGCGTGTCGTGCGGTGCATCGCGCGCCCGAAACCATCGCGCGCGCATTCCCGGCATCGAGATCGACTAGAGGCAGCGCGGCTCCCACCAGCACCGTCGCGGTGCATACCCATATGAGCGGGATGTATTTCACTTCCGGCTCATCCTGTGACACCATTTGCCCCTTCCTGCGAGTCGGGGCTTACCCGTATCGCGCCCCTATTTTCAGTTAGCAAGAAAGCGAGAAACAGATGAAGCGCCGCAGTCTCCTAAAGGTATTTTCCGTGCTGGCCACCGGTGCCGCACTGACGCTGTCGGCTGGCGCACACGCCGAAGACAAGGTCATCAAGGTCGGTACGGTTGCCGGTCCGGATTCGGAAGTGTGGCAAGTCGTGCAGAAGGTCGCGAAGGAGAAGGAAGGCCTGAACGTGAAGGTCATCGAGTTCAACGACTACGTGCAGCCGAACGCGGCGCTCGATTCGGGCGACCTCGACGCGAACAGCTTCCAGCACCAGCCCTACCTCGACAGCCAGGTGAAGCAGCGCGGCTACAAGATCGTCAGCGCAGGCCTGACCTACATCTCGCCGATCGGCGTGTACTCGAAGAAGTTCAAGTCGCTGAAGGATCTGCCGCAAGGCGCGAAGCTCGCGGTGCCGAACGATCCGTCGAACGAGAACCGCGCGCTGCTGCTGCTGCAGACGCAAGGCGTGATCAAGCTGAAGACGGGCGCCGGCACCGGCGGCAACAACGCGACGGTGCTCGACATCGCCGAGAACCCGAAGAAGCTGAAGATCTCCGAACTCGACGCCGCGCAACTGCCGCGCGTGCTGTCGGACGTCGACGCGGCCGTGATCAATACGAACTACGCGCTGGCTGCGAACCTGCAGCCGACCAAGGACGCGATCGCGCTCGAAGCGCTGACGAGCCCGTACGCGAACCTGATCGCCGTGCGCGCGAAGGACAAGGATCAGCCGTGGGTGAAGAAGCTGGTCAAGGCGTACCAGTCGCCGGAAGTGAAGGAATTCATCAAGAAGCAGTTCAAGGGCTCGATGGTCGCGTCGTTCTGAGCGGCATCGGTTGACCGAACGAAGGCCTGCACCTGTGCGGGCCTTTTTTATGGGTGACAGGCGGCGTCCCGTTGCCGCTGCGCATGCGTTGCGTCCCTCTTCAATATGTTTTCGAGCTCCGGGAGCGACGCGAAGATCCCACATCACAAGTGCATTTCTGTTCACCAATCAACACGGTTTCGTAACGGCCTGTTACGTTGGCATCGAGCCTGCGCGCCGCTGCTTAAATGCAGAATCGGTATGCACGTTTTCTCTCCGGCATCCCGCTGTGCCCCGTTCATTGTTCATGCTGAGCCAAATACCAAAAATGTCCCGAGGTATTTCACTATCGCCGCGGGGCGAATAATCAACAGATCAGCAGGAGTTTGTCTGCATGGCAGTCGTATATCTTCGTTAGACTGAAAAATCAGTCGAAAACCACACGCGAGGATGTCGAATGGGTGCTGTCGAGGAATTGAATGGGGCTTACCATTATTACGGGATGGTCAATTTGTCCGCAGGAGAGCTGCTCTTCTGGATCATGGTTGACGAAACAATGAATCAACTCGGCGTTGATGACGCGGTGTCGGTTGGCATGATTTTACTTGGCAAAAATAATTTATCGACCCGAACGAAGCCTGGCGGAGCGATCAAGGGGACATCGCGTGCGAGCCAATATTCGAGAAGAGTTTTTCAGAAGGCACAGTTCCCGTTTGGCCTTCAACTACCCACGCTGATGGGCGGCCCGGTGAAAAATCTGAAAATCAGAATGGTGAGCAACATCGGGACTTTTGTGGGAAGTACCCGTGCTAGGATGGGTAATTCTCGCGAGTGACATTTACATCATCACTCGTAAAGCAGTGAGTCACTATAATCGGATTGCGAGGGAGGCGGGCAGATTATGGTAAATGTTGATGACAGGGTGATTGATTTTGTGAGGAGGAAAGTGGGTTTTTCGGTGACGCCGAGAGGTGCGGATATCACGGAGGACAGCGATCTGGATGTCGACCTGGACTTCGATGCCGCTGAGGTCGAAGAGCTGATGAGGGAGTATTCGGAAGAGTTTAATGTCGATATGAGCGGGTTCGACATTAAGAAATACTACCCGGAAGACAGTTTTTCGTTTCTTGACCTCCTCAATCCGTTCAGAAAAAAAGTCGTTCATCAAGTTCCGGATCTGAACGTCCGAATGTTGATCGCATCGGCCAAGGCAGGACGCTGGCTCTATAGCTGACTGATCACGGGATCGTATTGGTTTGCGTCCTGACCGCTGCATCGCGCAGCCCCTTTGGAAGGCCGATTGGCCCAGCGGCACCCAGCCCGCGCCGCCGTCTCACATCTCCCCGCGCCGCGAGCAGATCGCCATGATCTGCTGGATCGCGTAGTTGTCGCGCACGCCCGGCAGCGACTGCACGACGCACTCGTGATAGCGCCGCTCGCGCGGCAGCAGCATCGCGTTGTTGCGGTACAGCGCGTCGCACGAGCGCTGGATCAACTGCGCCGCCGCGCCGTTGCGGCTCTCGCGCAGCGCGTTGAGCATGCAGTCGTCGTATGGCGCATTGCCGTCGGTCAGCGCGAATGCCGCGCCCGGCAGTGCCAGCGCGACGGCTGCGAATGCGATCGCACGAATCGTTCGTTTCATGTCCCCTCCGATGGTATGGATCGGGTCGGCGGACAGCATAACGTAAAGCTGTCAACGCGGCTGACGCGTTGCGCTGGAACCGGCGCTGAGCGCCGCCAGCCGGGCTACCCGGGCATTTCGTAACGGCGCGGCAGCGCCGCGCATCGGCCGGGCGCGCGAAAGCACGACGTCAGGCGGTGGTCTGCGGAAATGGTATTCTCATGCGTTCGCCGCCGCGCGCCTTCCCGGGGCCCGCGCGGGGCCGGTGCCGCTGCATTGCGCGCGCCGGCCCTGCACGACGGCGGCGGGAATCCATCATCCAGAACCGACATAAATACGGGGGAGACTCACCCATGAAGCGATTCAAGACTTTCGCGATTCGTTCGATCACGGCCGGCGTCGCCGCACTCGCGCTGGCCGGCGCCGCGCACGCACAGACCGTCAAGGTGCTGTCGATCGTCGACCATCCGGCGCTCGACGCGATCCGCGACGGCGTGCGCGCCGAACTGAAGGCGGAAGGCTACGGCGACGACAAGCTCAAGTGGGAATACCAGAGTGCGCAGGGCAACACGGGCACGGCCGCGCAGATCGCGCGCAAGTTCGTCGGCGACAAGCCCGACGTGATCGTCGCGATCGCGACGCCGGCCGCGCAGTCGGTCGTCGCGGCGACCAAGAGCGTGCCGGTCGTCTATTCGGGCGTGACCGACCCGGTCGCCGCGCAGCTCGTGAAGGGCTGGGGCCCGTCGGGCACCAACGTGACGGGCGTGTCCGACAAGCTGCCGCTCGACCGCCAGGTCGCGCTGATCAAGCGCGTCGTGCCGAATGCGAAGACGGTCGGCATGGTCTACAACCCGGGCGAGGCGAACTCGGTCGTGGTCGTGAAGGAGCTCAAGGAGATCCTCGCGAAGCAGGGGATGACGCTGAAGGAAGCGGCCGCGCCGCGCACCGTCGACATCGGCCCGGCCGCGAAGAGCCTGATCGGCAAGGTCGACGTGATCTACACGAACACCGACAACAACGTCGTGTCCGCGTACGAAGCGCTGGTGAAGGTCGCGAACGAAGCGAAGATTCCGCTCGTCGCGGGCGACACCGACAGCGTGAAACGCGGCGGCATCGCGGCGCTCGGCATCAACTACGGCGACCTCGGCCGCCAGACGGGCAAGGTCGTCGCGCGCATCCTGAAGGGCGAGAAGCCGGGCGCGATCGCATCGGAGACGAGCAGCAACCTCGAACTGTTCGCCAATACGGGCGCGGCCGCGAAGCAGGGCGTCACGCTGTCGCCGGATCTCGTGAAGGAAGCGAAGACGGTCATCAAGTAAGCGGCCCGAGCGCCGCGCCTGCAGGCCCGATCCGGGCCTCGACGACATCGCCGGACGGGCGGCTCCCACCCGGGGCCGCCTGTCCGCTTCGCCCGGCCGTACACGTTCGGCCGGGAAGCAACAGGATTTCCCATCATGTCTCTGTTCTCGTTTCTGGGCGCGCTGGAGATCGGCCTGATCTTCAGTCTCGTCGCCCTCGGGGTGCTGATCTCGTTTCGCATCCTCAACTTCCCCGACCTGACCGTCGACGGCAGCTTTCCGCTCGGCGGCGCCGTCGCCGCGACGCTGATTTCCGCCGGCCACGATCCGTTCACGTCGACGCTGATCGCGATCGTCGCGGGCGCGCTGGCCGGCTTCGTCACCGGCTGGCTCAACGTGCGCCTGAAGATCATGGATCTGCTCGCCAGTATCCTGATGATGATCGCGCTCTACTCGGTGAACCTGCGGATCATGGGCCGGCCGAACGTGCCGCTGATCACCGAGCCGACGCTCTTCACCGTGCTGCAGCCCGACTGGATGCCCGATTACGTGCTGCGCCCGGCGCTGCTCGCGATCGTCGTCGTGGTCGCGAAGCTCGGGCTCGACTGGTTCTTCTCGTCGCAGCTCGGCCTCGCGATGCGCGCGACCGGCGCGAACCCGCGGATGGCGCGCGCGCAGGGCATCGCGACGGGCCGCGCGACGCTCGCCGGGATGGCGCTGTCGAATGCGCTCGTCGCGCTCGCCGGTGCGCTGTTCGCGCAGACGCAGGGCGGCGCCGACATCTCGATGGGCATCGGCACGATCGTGATCGGGCTCGCCGCGGTGATCATCGGCGAGACGCTGCTGCCGGCGCGCCGGCTCGTGCTGACGACGCTCGCCGTCGTGCTCGGCGCGATCGTCTACCGCTTCTTCATCGCGCTCGCGCTGAACAGCGAATTCATCGGCCTGAAGGCGCAGGACCTGAACCTCGTGACGGCTGCGCTCGTCACGATCGCGCTGGTGCTGCCGGCGACGCGCAAGAAGCTGTTCGCGCGCAAGAACGGGGGGGCATGACATGCTGTCCGCACACGATCTCAAACTCACGTTCAATCCCGGCACGCCGATCGAGACGCGCGCGCTGCGCGGGCTGTCGCTCGACATTCCCGACGGCCAGTTCGTCGCGGTGATCGGCTCGAACGGCGCCGGCAAGTCGACCTTCCTCAATGCGGTCAGCGGCGATCAGCGCGTCGATTCGGGGCGCATCGCGATCGACGGCACGGACGTCACGCGCCAGGCCGCGTGGGATCGCGCGCATCTCGTCGCGCGCGTGTTCCAGGATCCGATGGCCGGCACCTGCGAGGCGCTGACGATCGAGGAGAACATGGCGCTCGCGATGGCGCGCGGTACGCGGCGCGGTTTTCGCGCGGCGCTCGACCGCCCGTCGCGCGAGCTGTTCCGCGACAAGCTGCGTTTGCTGAACCTCGGGCTGGAAAACCGGCTGACCGACCGGATCGGGCTGTTGTCGGGCGGGCAGCGGCAGGCGGTGAGCCTGTTGATGGCGTCGCTGCGCCCGTCGCGGATCCTGCTGCTCGATGAGCATACGGCCGCGCTCGATCCGAAGACGGCCGCGTTCGTGCTGGAGCTGACCGCGCGCATCGTCGCCGAGAGCAAGCTGACGACGATGATGGTCACGCACAGCATGCGGCAGGCGCTCGACTACGGCGACCGCACGGTGATGCTGCACCAGGGGCAGGTCGTGCTCGACGTGTCGGGCGACGCGCGCCGCGGGCTCGACGTGCCGGATCTGCTGCAGATGTTCGAGAAGGTGCGGCACGAGCAGCTCGACGACGACGCGCTGCTGCTCGGCTGATGTGCGACAGGCGGATCGGCGCGGTGTGCGGGGCGGGCATCGTGCCGGTTTGCTTGCCGGTTCCGGCAGCGCGATCCGGTTTCGCCGGCGCCGGCCCCGGGCCGGATGGTTGGCGTGGGTGTTCGGCCGGGGCGAGCCGGCCACGCCGGGCCGGTTCGCCGTAATATGACGAACACGCCGGCTTTTCCTCGGCGTTTCATCTGACGAAAAGCGGGTTTTCGTACTAGTACTGTGCGGCGCGAGTGCATTGCCATATACTGTATATCCATACAGTTGTGGGTGGCGTCATGCTCGCATCCTCCATTTCCCCCGAATCCCTTCATCCATCGCTGTGGCGCGGCTCGCAGCTCGCGCGCGGCAGTCAGCGCACGATCGACACGGGCTTTGCACCACTGTCGGCCGAGCTGCCGGGCGGCGGCTGGCCGGTCGGCGGCTTAGTCGAACTGCTGGCCGCGCAGCCGGGCAGCGGCGAGATGCGCTTGCTCGCGCCGGCACTCGCGCGCACCGTCAGTGCGCGGCGTCCGCTCGCGCTCGTCGCGCCGCCGCACGCGCCGCATGCGGTCGCGCTCGCCAGTCTCGGCGTGCCGTCCGACGCGCTGCTGTGGCTGCGCGCCGGCAACCGCACCGATGCGTTGTGGGCCGCCGAGCAGGCGCTCAAGACGGGTTGCTGCGGCGCGCTGCTGCTCTGGCAGGACGCGCGCCCCGATGCGTTGCGGCGCCTGCATCTCGCGGCTGCGCGCACCGGCGACACGTTGTTCGTGATGCTGCGCCCGCTGTCGGCCGCACGCCAGCCGTCGCCGGCCGTGCTGCGCGTCGCGCTGTATCCGGTGCCGGGCGGCGTGTCGCTCGACATCGTCAAGCGTCGCGGGCCCGCGCGCAGCGAGCCGCTGACGCTCGATTTGCCGTCGCCCATCGTGGAGAGCCGCTATGCGCGTCTTGCTCGGCATCCATCTGCCGCGCCTGCCGCTCGACGTGTGCGCCCCGCCGCCGTCTGACGCAGCGGCCGGCGAGGCCAGCGATGCCGGCTGCGCGGTGCTCGAACAGGGCGTGGTGCTGATTGCCGACGCACCGGCGCGCCGGCAGGGCGTGCGCGCGGGCATGAAACGCGGCGGCGTGCTGACGCTCGCGCCCGGCACGCGGCTCGTCGAACGCGATCCGGCGCGCGAGGCCGATGCGCTGCGCGCGGTCGCGCTCGCGTTGCTGCGCTTCTCGCCGTGCGTCGCACTCGACGACGAAGCCACGCTGATCGTCGACGTCGGCCCGAGCCTGCGCCTGTTCGGCGGCCTGCCGTCGCTGTGCCGCCAGGTGCGCGCGACGCTCGCCGCGCTCGGCTATGCGGCGCGCCTGTCCGCCGCGCCGACCGGGCGCGGCGCGTGGCTGCTCGCGCGCACGTCGGC